>DIBU01000010.1:246008-251658 GCA_002416125.1 Halieaceae bacterium UBA5044 | reverse complement strand
CCGGAAATGCGCGATGAACCATTAAAAAGTCCAGAATTGCGACAAAATCCCGTAGACTCGGTGCTGTGCTCGTGGAACATCGGGATCACTGGCGCATTTCAAGGGCCGCGCCGAGAGGCTGGCCAGCACTGGATTAACGCAATGCTCTCACTGGCCAACCTTCTTCAGCGCGCGCCGGGCTTGATCGCTCTCTCCCTCGTCCTGCTGTTCTCCGGCGCGATGCTGTTGGCCTGGGCCGATCTGGACCGGATGGAGCGCCTCGCACTGAGCCGTCACGGGGCGGATACTGCACAGGTAGTAGGCCTGTGGCGCGCCATGCTCAAGGATATCAGCACACTCGACGAGCGCGAGAAGATTGAGCGGGTCAATGCCTATTTCAACCGGCTCGCGCGCTGGCGTCAGGACATCGATGTCTGGCAGCAGCACGACTACTGGGCCACGCCACTCGAACTCATGGCCAAGCGCGAGGGTGACTGCGAGGATTTCAGTATCGCCAAGTACATGACCCTGCTGCTGTCCGGCGTCGAGGTGGGCAAAATGCGAATAACCTACGTGAAAGCCCGGCTGGGGGGCGTTGACGGCACCGTCACACAAGCCCATATGGTGTTGGCGTATTACCCGACACCGAATGCGGATCCATTGATTCTCGACAACATGATCTCCGAGGTGCGCCCCGCCTCACGGCGTGACGACCTGAAACCGGTCTTCGGTTTCAACAGCGAGGGCATTTGGGTCGGAGGTGCGAGTACGCCGTCGATCCAAAACCCCGCCGCGCGGCTCTCGCGCTGGCGCGATCTCCTGCAACGCATGGCAGCCGATGGGCTGGGCTGACACGGGACAACTGAGGAACTATCGGCATGTCACTTTTCAAGCAACTCTGGCTCGCCATCATTCTGCTACTCGCCATTGCCTTCGGCAGCAGCCTGGTGGTCAGCAGCCTCGCGGCGCAGCGCTACCTTCAGCAGCAGCTGTACATGAAAAATGTGGACAACGCCGCAGCGCTCGCCCTGTCCCTGAGCCAGCAGGAGGCCGACGGTGTTCTGCTGGAACTGACCCTCGCCGCGCAGTTCGATACGGGGCACTACGAACTGATAGCACTCACTGACCCCGATGGCCAGGTACTGATCCGCCGGGAGGACCGGCGGCCCGCGAGCGGTGCCCCTGCCTGGCTGCCCGGGCTGCTGCCGCTGGAGGTGGAGCCGGGCATCGCACAGGTGCAGAAAGGCTGGCAACAGGTGGGCACGCTGACCGTGCGCAGCCACTCGCGCTTTGCCTACCAGGCCCTGTGGGAAAGCACGCGCCTGTTGGCGCTGCTGTTTCTCTGCACCATGGCAGTCAGCGGGCTGCTGGGCAGCTTGCTGCTGCGGAAAATCATCACTCCGCTGAACGACGTAGTGAATCAGGCTGAGGCCATCGGACAGCGGCGTTTCGTCACCCTGCCAGAGCCAAAGACGCTGGAGTTCAAACGCCTGGTCAGCGCGATGAACACCCTGTCAAAACGCATACGCGGCGCCTTGCAGCAGGAAGCCAGCCGCCTGAACCAGTGGCAGAAGGAAACCCATACCGACGGACTCACCGGACTGCTGAACCGGGAGCCTTTTCTGCGCAATCTGGACGCAGCCCTGGGCAGCGACGACGTCAACGCGACCGGCTGCATGGCCCTGGTACGCATCGCCAGACTCAGCCACCTGAATCAGACCTACGGGCGCAAGGTGATCGATGGGGTGCTGGAGGATATCGGCACCGCACTCAACACAATCGTCAGCCGACACAGCCGCTGGGCCGCCGCGCGCCTGAACGGCTCCGACTTTGCCATCATGGCACCGCGCGCCACGAACCCGCGGGAGCTGGTGCTTGAAATGCAGGCGGTGATGGAGGAGGCGCTGAACGCCCACAGCATGGAGGCCGACAGCGCATTGCCCTCGGCGGCCACGCTGTATACCCACGAAGACACACTGAGCGCCCTGCTCACACGCCTCGACAGCGCGCTGATCCCGGCGCATCAGGCGGGCAGTTCAGAGATCAACATCACCTTTGCAGGCGACATCCAGATGCTGCCCGTGCGGGAGCAGATGACGCGCTGGCGGGGGATTCTGCAAAGCGCTTTCCTGGAGGGCCGCTTCAGTCTGGCAGGCTTCCCGGTGCTGGACAGTAACGGGCGCCTGATGCACATGGAAGCACCCGTGAGGCTGCGCGAGGAGCAGCAGGAACTGCCGGCTGCGACCTTTTTGCCCTGGATCAACCGGCTGGAAATGTCGGCAGATCTCGACCAGCGCGTCATCGAGATGGCCCTGGCGAGCGCCGAAAGCGAAGCTACCACACCACTGGCGGTGAACCTGTCTGTCGGTGCACTGGTGGAACCGGCCTTCCTGCACTGGCTCGACCAGACCCTGTCCAAGGCCGGTAGCGCTGCCGGCAGACTCTGGCTGGAGGTACCGGAGTCCATGGCATTCCGTCACTTCGATGCGTTCCGCCTGCTCACCCGTCACGCCAGCCATTACGGCTGCAAGGTCGGCATTGAGCACGCTGGACACCAGTTGGCCGACATTGGCCAGTTGCACGATGTGGGTCTGGACTATTTCAAGGTCGACGCGGCATTCATCCGGGAGATCGACAGCAATGCCGGCAACCAGGCCCTGCTCAGGACCCTCTGCACCGTGGGCCACTCCATCGGAGTCACCGTTATCGCGGAAGGTGTGCGCAGTGCGGCGGAATGGGCACAACTGCGGGAACTTGGGTTCGATGGCGCGACCGGACCAGCAATCAGCGAACTGGCTGCGCAACGCACAGCCGATTAATCAGTCGTCGCCCAACAAATCGAGGCTGCCCGGCAGTACGCTGCGCAGGCGCTGTCGATACAGCATTTTCTGCTGTGCGGAGTCGGGCAGGTCCGTAAACAGGATGACGCCGCGGCTGACCAGCAGCTCCACGACGTCCTCAAGCACGCGCACGAAATCCTGGTCGGTCGCGCTGATGCGGCTGGCGTCATCACTCAGCGCCGCCAGAAACTCCAGGAGCTCGGCATCGTCTGCCGCCACCGGTTCCAGGCCATCCTGCGGGAGCTGGCTGACCGCGACGATACGCTGCGCAGAATCCCGTTGAACAAAAGGCATCGTGGCTGTACTCCATTATAGTACCCCGGCAACCCTGCGGCCGCCGGGGTCATCATAGCCCAGATCCTCTACTGGTCGACAGTCAACCTGCCGCTGTCCAGCATGCTCTGGATGACCGACGCCATATCATCATGGCCGCTCACCAGGTCAACACCCTCAAGATGGATGGTCTGGCTGATTGCGCTGGCGTCACGCTCGCCACCGGTGAAGGCCCCTGTTGCACTGACTTCGATGACCGTACCGGTGCCATCAAAGGTCACGTTCAGGTAGCTGGTGAGGTCCGCGGTGGATTCCTCGCCCTGCAACAGGTCACGCAAGTCGAGCACATCGTTGCCCGCTTCACCAAATCCAACAATGCTGACCTCGGGTGCCACACTGCCCGCATCAGCGAGTGAGAAGGCAAAGACATCGTCGCCCGGGCTTGCCAGCAAGTTTCCGCCATCGGCAAGACGCGCATCAAACTCAGTCTCGCCGGCATGCTCGATGATCATGTCCTTGACGTGCTGCATGGCGTCATCCTCGTTGACCGGCGCGTAGCCGTTCTCGGTCAGCAGCGCCTGCAACTCCGACTTGCTGATGCTGTCGAGGTCAAACACATCATCGGACAGCGCCTGCCGCACGGCGTCGGTAATGACGATACCGTTGTAGGGGTCAGGGTCGTTGTCGATGGACTGCAGGAACACGGCCATTTTCTCCACATGATCGTCATTCAGGTCACCCAGGCCAACGCCCGCAATCTCCTGCAGGAACACCTTGCCATCGGCAATGGCCTCCTCGGCGACGAATGAGCCCAGCAGCACGCCACCAACACGCAGCGTCACCGTATCACCGGGCCGGTAGAGGAAACCGCCGTCTTCATCGGTCAGGCCGGAGAGGCCAGAGGAGGTTTCGTAACTCATGCCCTCAACAACACCGTCCACAATGCTTGCGTTGGCGACACCGTCGAGATTCAGCGTCAGCGTGTAGACCTGGCTGTCGCCATCGTCGTCAACGAGCGTATAGGTGAACGTCTCCTGACGGGTCTCTCCCACGCTGAAGCTGTCCCGGGCGGCAGCCGACAGCACATAGGTGTACCCGCCCTGGCCATCCACCGATAGCGTGCCGAAGCTGCCCTGCACCTGACCCGCATTTTCACCATCCCAGATCAATGAGCCACCGGCCCCCGGACCGTCCGCGCCCCAGTTGCCGGGCACAGTGCCCTGCAGTTCGGGCAGGTCATCCATCGACCGCACCTCGGCGAACAGTTCGTAAGTGGTGGACTGCCCCTCCACCGTGCGCACAGAGCTGACCAGGTTCCCCTGCGCGTCGCGGAAGCCAAGAATTTCCAGCTCGAACTCGCGACCACCCACGGTAATGGTCTGTACCTGATTCGGATTCGTGATACTGACAAAGTCGTCATTCGCCGGGTTCGAGGACGGCGAGACATTGTTCGGGGTTTCGGTATGCCGCAACGAAACTGTTGTCGAGACCTGCGTCGGCACACCATCAATCACCAGCGTGAACGTCACGCCAAGATCGACCGTCTGCAGCACTTTGGCGCTTGCCGAGATGGGGAAGTTATTGTGGGTCAGGCTGCCCACCGTAAACACGCTGTCAGCCTGCACGGGTGCATTGCCGATGAGCGAGGGCACGTAGTCGAAGTCGTAGCCAGAGCCACTGCTGCCACCCCACTGCAATCCGATACCGCCACTGTCAGCGTTGGATGCGATGCTGCCACTGCCGCTGGTCGAGGTGATATTCTGCCAACTTGCGCTGAGGGATCCCACGGCAAGCTCGCTCAGTGGAACCACCAGGGTCTGTGCAGTCTGGCTGGCGCCGTGCGGGCTGTCGTCATCGATGCTGACGGTGAAGGCCGCGCTGCCTACGCTGCCGTCGCCGTCTGTAACCTGCACGTCCACCGAGAAGGACACATTGTCCTCTTCTGCAGACGGGGCATGACGCACCGGCTGCAGCAGTGTGACCGCGTAAGATGCTGAGCTTGCACCTATCGTGTTCAACGCAACCGTAAACACCTGACTGCCCGCAGCCATGGGATCCTGGCCACTGATATAGCCAATCAGGGTATTGCTGCCGGCATCCCAGAAGGTGTCGACGGTCTGTCCATCGTTGGTCAGTAGTGGTGTGGTGCCGCCGGCCGTTGACAAGGCAATGCCGGCAAAGCCATCTGCGCCCGTATCATATTCAATCAGTCCGGTGGTGACGGGATCATCGTCGCCTGGCGCCTGGTCACCCAGTCCGCCCGGCAGGTCATCCTCGTCCACCATGGCGTCGTTGGACACCAGCAGCACGGGAACGGAGTCACCGGCAAAGCTCAGCGTCAGCGTGGTGCTCGACGTGTCGCCGTCCGCATCCGTGATCTCATAGCTGAACTGGTCCGTGGAACCCACCGGTACGCTGCCGTTCGGCGTATAGCTCCAGCTGCCGTCACTCGCCAGCGTCAGGCTGCCGTGCGTGCCCGCCACCGTCGTCGAGGCACCCGATGCCAGTGCAGCACCGTTCACCCCGGTGACCGTAATGCCACCGTCAGCGCCGGCCTG
>DIBU01000010.1:245462-245752 GCA_002416125.1 Halieaceae bacterium UBA5044 | reverse complement strand
GCCGTCGCCGTATCTGCAACCGCGGTCGGACCCGCATCGTTGATGGTCAGCGTCAGCTGCGGCGTCGCCACGCTGCCGTCGCTGTCTGTCAGCGTGATGTCCACCACCGCGCTGGCGCTGTCCGCACCCGGCGCATGGCTGTACGCGCTGTTCTGCGTGAACACGTAGGCACCCGTGGCCTCGTTCACGGTCAGCGTCCAGCTGCCGTCATCCGCCGCCAGCGTCGTCACACCCCCGGCACTGGACTGCGTCGCCGCACCCAGGCCACCGTCGTACACCGCGCTGAACGT
>DIBU01000010.1:244883-245180 GCA_002416125.1 Halieaceae bacterium UBA5044 | reverse complement strand
GCCCAGGGTCGCGTCACCCGTCGCAGCCGCGCCGTCGCTCGCCGTCGGCGCACTGCCGTCACCGGCAAAGCTCAGCGTCAGCGTGGTGCTCGACGTGTCGCCGTCCGCATCCGTGATCTCATAGCTAAACTGGTCCGTGGAGCCCGCCGGCACGCTGCCGTTCGGCGTGTAGCTCCAGCTGCCGTCACTCGCCAGCGTCAGGCTGCCGTGCGTGCCCGCCACCGTCGTCGAGGTACCCGACGCCAGTGCCGCACCGTTCACCCCGGTGACCGTGATGCCACCGTCAGCGCCGGCCTG
>DIBU01000010.1:244356-244646 GCA_002416125.1 Halieaceae bacterium UBA5044 | reverse complement strand
GCCGTCGCCGTATCTGCAACCGCCGTCGGACCCGCATCGTTGATGGTCAGCGTCAGCTGCGGCGTCGCCACACTGCCGTCGCTGTCTGTCAGCGTGATGTCCACCACCGCGCTGGCGCTGTCCGCACCCACCGCATGGCTGTATGCGCTGTTCTGCGTGAACACGTAGGCACCCGTGGCCTCATTCACGGTCAGCGTCCAGCTGCCGTCATCCGCCGCCAGCGTCGTCACTCCCCCGGCACTGGACTGCGTCGCCGCACCCAGGCCGCCGTCGTACACCGCGCTGAACGT
>DIBU01000010.1:189830-244097 GCA_002416125.1 Halieaceae bacterium UBA5044 | reverse complement strand
GCCCAGGGTCGCGTCACCCGTCGTCGCCGCGCCATCGCTCGCCGTCGGCTCAGTGTCGCCGGGCGGTGGCGGTGGCGGTGGCGGTGGCGGTGGCGGTGGCGGTGGCGGTGGCGGTGGCGGTGGCGGTTCAGTGCCATCGAGGATAGTCACTGTGCCCTGCGCATCCGCAATGGTTGCGCCGGTGGCATTGCTGAGATTCACCAAGAAGCGCTCGGTAGCTTCCTCCAGGTTGTCATCATTGGTCTGGACAGACACCGTCGCCGTTGTCTGTCCGGGTGCAAAGGTGATGGTCCCTGTCTCGGCATCATAATCACCGCCAACCACCGTCGCGCTGCCATCTGCCGTCGCGAACTGTACAGTCACCGGCTGGTCACTGGGCCCTGACAGGCTGAGGGTCAATTCAGCCGTCTGGCCTTCGGTCACGGTCACATCATTGATGCGAATGACGGGGATAAAATCGTCGAGAATGGTCACAACACCCTGTGCATCACCGATAGTCGCTCCGGCGGCGTTGCTCAGGTTCACGGTGAATTGCTCGGTACCTTCCTGCAGGGCATCTGCATTCGTCTGGTACTGCACGGTGACGCTTGTAGTCCCCGGCGCGAAGGTGATGGTGCCGGACTGGGGGTCGTAGTCACCACCGATCACTGTTGCCGACCCGTCACTGCTCTGGAATTGCACGGTCACCGGTGTATCGCTCGGCTTTGAAAGACTGATGACCACCTCGGCCACATCACCTTCCACCACCGTAACGTCACTCACCGACAGCACCGGAGGTACCGGTGGCGCCGATGGACTCCCAGCTGTCACTACGACCGTCACCGTCGCCGTATCACCGTTATTGCCATCCGGCGTCGTCGCCGTGTAAGTAAACGTGTCGGTACCGACAAACCCTTCGTTTGGGGTATAGGTGACCGTGCCGTCGGCGTTCACTATCACGCCACCGTTGGCCGGTTGACTGACGTTGGTAATGATGGAGCCTTCGACAAAGACATCATTGTCCTTGACGGAAATCACTACGGGCACACCCTCTTCCGTCGTTTCGGCATCATCAACCGCATCGACTGTCAGCAGGGCCGGCTCTTCGGCAAACAGCACGCTCTCGTCAGGCGTGAAGACGGCAACCGAATGGAACTCTTCCGTGTTTTCAACAATGCGGGCCAAGCGCACGAAACCGTGCCCTTCACTGACGCCGCCGCCCTCGGCACCGGCAGCCGGAGCCTCGAGGCCGTCCAGAATATCGCCGTCGCCGTCCAGGTTCGCCAGCAAGGCCTCTATCGTCTCGTCCTCGACGGCGCTCTCATCGGCGGTCGCGGCACGCTCAGCCACGATATCGCGCGTCAGCAGCAACTCGGGGACTTCGGCCACCGCCAGCGTGCTGCCATCTTCCAGCAGCAGTTCCACCGCACCGCCATTCGGCGTGACCACCGTCTCCCCTTCCAGCAGGACATCACCCGGCTGGAGTTCTCGCAAGTCCCCGTCCGGGCGGCGCGCGTAGGCGGTGCCTGAAACCGAGACGACTGTTGCAATCGGCTGACTTGCCATGATGTGTTCTCCTGAAACCGTAGGCACGCGATTCACGTGCATTGACCAACATCTTGATCGTAAAACAACAGACGATGGCCGGCATTGTACGAAAGGCCAAGAACCGCCGTGGAAAGGTGATGCTCTTCACAGAACTGGGTGAATCCTGCCCTTTCGCATCAATACAGTGATCGTACGCAGGCTTGGATGGGCGTTGTCAGTGTTCCCGGGGCCGGTGCGGTCGGCCAGGAAAGGCCTTCAGATGCTGGAAAACCAACAGGCCCGGAGAGACCGTCTTTGCGTGCGGAAAACGCTAGAGACGCACATCGGGGCGAAGCCCCAAGCGGACCACCAACCACAACGTCCAGGCAAGCCAGCACAGAAGCGCGGCTCGAGCGATCTGAAACCCGTACTCCGTGAAATAGGTCTGCTCCTGCAACGGCGTGACCAGCGCCTGTACTATCCCGGTGGCGGCTGGCAGCGAAGTGGCAACGATCTCGCCAGTGGGTGCGATGAATAACGAAGCACCGACGTTGGCGCTACGCACAACAAACCTGCGGTTTTCGATCGCTCGCAAGACAAGGTGCGGCAGGGGAATGGAATACGCGCGGCGCAGTGGACCGAAAGCGGCCTCATCGTTCGACATGTTAACCAGCAGATCAGCACCAGCACGGGACAGCGCACGAACATGCTGCGGGAAGAATGCCTCCCAGCAGATGAAGACGCCAAGCTGCAGCGCGCCCCCGTCAAGCGGCCGACTGGTCTCTCCCCGCGCCATGCGCGACGGCCACCGCTCTAGCCAGCGCTCCGGCAGCCAGCCCTCCAGTGGATTGTGCTCGGCTCCGGGCACGAGCTTCACCTTGTGATATTCCTCCGTAATGTCGCCGGCAACGGGAACCAGAAAAGCGGAATTGGATAACCGGGGTTTCCCAGCGGCCGAGAGGGTCATGGAATAGGCACCAACCAGTATGGGTGTGTGTGTGTCCGCGGCAGCCAGCGACAACTCCTGCAGGATGTCCAGATTCTCTGCAGAGCGCAGCCACAGTGGCAGGCTGGTTTCCGGCCACACCGTCAACGCGGCAGCAGAAGACCCGGTTGCGGCTTCTCGGGTGACCCTGATAAACTCGGCGAACATGCGCCTGGTTTTCGCTTCATCGTGTTTTTCTTCCAGCGTAATATCGGTGTGCAGGGCACGTACCGGCACTTTGGGCCCCGCTTCAATGAGGCCCTCGACCGCCGCCTGGCGCCACATACCATAGCCCAACACTGACGCACTCAGGCACAGCGTCAGCAACCACCAGGAGACCCTGCCGACACCGCGCGCCCGCCAACACTGCGCTGCCAGTACATTCACTGCCATGACGCAGAAGCTGATACCGAACACCCCCGCCACGTCTGCAGTTTGCAGCAACAGCGGGGCCTGCCACAGGTAATACCCCAGCGCATAGGACGGCAAACCAAGCCAAAGGTCCGAGGCCAGTACTTCAATCGCCGTCCAGCTTAGAGTCGTCCACACTAACAGTGCGAAACCGCGCAGCCCCGCACCAACGGCAAGCGACACGGCGAGACCAAGGATGGCAGGCATCAGTGCAAAACCAGCCAGCACCGGGAACAGCCACGCAGGCTTGAACTCTATAAGCCAGTAGAAGTGAGACGCGGCATAGCAGAGGCCAACCAGGTATCCGCCCAGAACCATCCGCCAATACCGACGGGGCTGTGCTGCACTGGCCGACAACCCGGAATCCTGCCAGAAACCGGCTATCGCAGGTGCCAGCGCGACAGCAACCAGCGGCCAGGCATTGACCAGCGGCGATGCCAGAATCATCAGCGCGCCGGAGAGCGCGTAGCTAATCACTCCGCGCCCCGCTCGAAGCTAAATCCAGCGTCCCTGCTCATAATGGCGGGCCGCTGATACCGCAGACCAGAGAGGTAAATGCCGACACTCCGCGCCCTGCTATCACTGGACGCGGAGGGAACGGAGCACTGAAAAGGCGTCGCCCTGAATCGAACAGCAACGCCGGGGGCAGGACAAACAGCGAGTGAGCACTGCGCGACTAGCGAACGTCTTCCCGATACAGCTTTTGCGCTTCCCGCTGCCTGAAAGTCTGCGTGTTCGGATTAATACACTCGACCACCTCGCGACCCGCCGGCACCGCCCACTTCGCTTTACCCTCGGCAATCGCCTTGGCTCTGTTCACATCAGAGGCCTGTATACCGACGAAGCGTGTTTCGCCATCTGCATCTTTCACCTGGCAGACAAACTCACCCTGCGGCATCTTCGCCTGCGCAAACACCAGCGCTGTGGAAACAGACAAGGCACAAAACACTGCGAGCGCGCTCCAACGACCTGCTATATTCATCATCTCTCTCCTACTCGTTTCCGCATTACCAGCACTCGGCGGCAGTTGTACCCGTTGCAGAGCGGGTGCCAAATGAATCCAGAATAAAGGTGGTGCAGCGCGTGTCACTGGCCTGCGGTGAACCGCTCACTGGCGTGGCAGTGAGCTGAAAACAGTTGGCGATCACGCCACCGGTGCAGGCTGCCGCACTGACACTGTAGTGACCCTCATCGGAAATCATGGGGCTGGCCGCATAACCCAGCTCCTGCATGTCGGTGGTGTAGCGGCCCTGATCCAGCATGAATTGCTGCTGCCGATTGGAAGCGTCGAGCAGTGCCGACATCGCATCGCTACGCCGGCCTTTCTGCAAGCTGCCTTGATAGGCCGGCAGGGCGACTGACATCAGGATCCCAACGATCACCACCACAATCATGACTTCCATCAGTGTGAAGCCTCCTGTGGCACTGCACCTCGCCACTCCGCTGCGCTGCGCAACGCTCAATGCGACCCCTGGCATCAGTAGCCCTCCTCGAACCAGTAGTCACCATAGGGTGCGCGGAGCGGCACACCGATATCACACACACCGGCCTCGCAATTCTGCTCGCCGTCGCCGTCGGTATCACCCTGCGGCGTGCCTGGTGGCAGCAGCAGGCGTATCTGGCCATCCTCGCCGAAATGCACCGAGGGTGTATCCGGAATAATGGCACCCAGGGCAATCGTGTTCCGGTCGCCCGTGTACAGATCCACCACATAGAGGCGCCCAACACCCGACACGGGTTCGCATACGTTGATGTCGTCCAGCACACTGCTCGGTGTAAACGTGGTGAAAAACACCTTGCCGTTCAGCGTAATCGACTTGGACAGCGCCTTCTCACCGTCACCCGTCAGATCCAGACGCCAACCAAGCGCAGACTTCAGTGCCGCCAGCGCGGTGGCACGCTGCTCATCGGTGCCCGTTACCAGACGGTTGTTGGTGATGTTATACAGGCCCGCATTATTGATCGGCAGGAAGCAGCGGAAGTCGGCAATGTCATCGTCGGCACAGTCCGAAGTGCTGGGCCTGGGAGTGGAGTAAGCACCAATCGCCAGATCCCGGATCATGTAGAAGCGATTATTGACATCCGTTGCATTCGGGTTGGTGCGATCACCAGAGCCTATGAGGATCGCATCAATCGGATTGCCGTCAAAGCGGATGCGCACGACATCCGGCGCGTTAAAGAAGCGCCGGTCATTCGCGGCATTTCCACCGCCCAGACTGGCCAGCTGGTTGATCTGCCAGGTGGTCTGGCTCGCGGTCGGCAACGTGTTGCCCGGCAGGTCCACCCGCCAGATGTTCCCACCGGTATCGGCAAAGTAGATGCGATCGGTGAGTTTGTCCCCGTTGCCGTCCAGCACCGTGACCGGTGCCGCCACAGAATGCTGCAGCGCCGACTCGCGCAGGTTCTTCACGCTGTTGGCCGCCGGCGTGACGCTCCACACCAGCGCCCCGGTCTGGGCGTCAACAATGAAGATACCACGGCCTTTACTGTCCGGCGTTGCCACCCCGGAACTGTCCTTGTTCGTATCGTACCCGGCACCGAACACCAGCACCGGCTTGGGTACGCCACTGCCGTCCGTGTAGCCCGGAATACGCGTTACCACCGGCTCCGACCAGGTCTGCCCCATTTCAGTGAAGCCGGTGGTGGACGCGTCGATATGCCACAGGAAGGACGGACTATCCGGGTCAGAAATGTCCAGCGCGTAGTAGCCATCGCCGCCCCGACGCATGCCAAAGTACGCCCAGACCTTGTCGCCGGCGCCGGAATTCAGCGTGCCGTCACCATTCACATCCAGTGTGTAGGCCACTGGCGTGAGGTCCATGCCGTAGATGTTCTGCGAAGAGCGCGCGTTCTGGCTGCGGGCACGGAGAATGGATGCCAGCTCCTTGGGGAAAAATGCCCAGTCTTCCTGACCGTTGTCATTGCCGAACATGTGCACGAAGCCCGCGTTGGTACCCACCAACAAGCGAATGTCCGGAGCCGCCTGGGTATAACCGCTGCGAGCACCGTAGTTCAATACCAGCGGTTGGCTGTGCAGGATATCGCCCATGATCCAGCTGCGGGTATCCGTGCTGTCGCCATCACCGTCCTTGTCATAGGCGTCAAAGCCGCGAGCCCAGTTGATCAGCCGGGTCAAGGCCACGTCCGAAGCCACACCGAACAGGTTATACAACTCCGCGTCATTGGCAACGCCCATGGCGCTCGCTGTGATGTTATCGGACTCCAGCGCCTGCAAGGCACCCCCCGATCCGGTGTTCGTATAGAGCGAACGCGAGCCGGCACTCCGTGCCGCAAGCAGTCCGCCGACCCCGCCTTTCTCCACGCCACCGCCATCGGCAGTAGAACCCCAGAACGTTACCGCGCTGTCCTTGATAAAGCCGGTGGCGGCATCGATGGCAGGCGTACCGTTACCATCCACCAACACGGCCTCACCGTCGTCGATGCGCAGCTTCAGTTTCTTGATGTTGCCCTGCCAGTCTACGGTTTCACCCGGCTTGAACATCGCGTAGAAAATCTCATCGCGGCTCTGGGTGCGGGTAAAGGTATCTACCGCCACGGCCGGCGAGGTGAACGTAGTATCCGTTGCGAGGATACTGACAATTGCACCCTGGAATGCCGCCGCCAGTTCCTGCGCGTTGTTCGCCGTGTAGTATTCGCCTTTACCCTTCTCGGCCGTATCTGCCAGCAACTGCTGGTCGGTGGTAAAACCGATGGTATAGGTGATACCGAACTGGTTACCGTTGGTCGTGTCGTCGTCCAGATCGGTATTGGCCATATACTCGGCGAGTTCGGGCATACAGTTCTTGCGCATGCCCTGCCCACTATCATGCTGATAGTTGTTACAGGTCTTGCCCGTGAGCGTTTCAATGAACGTATTCGCTCGGTCATCGTTGGTCGGCTGACCGTCAGTCATGAGGATGACATAGGTGTAGGCGCAGTCAGTACTCGGCGAGATATACGTACCGCCACTGGATGCCAGCGGATCCTGCGGCAACGCATCATCCGGCGGCCAGCTGTCACCCGTGCGGCGATCATCGCCCCACAGGACCTGCCCCCCCGACAAATAGCGGTAGGCCTCATACATCGACTCGCAAAGAGGCGTAGCCCCGTCCGCCGTCATCGAATTCACCATGTTGATCACGTTGGTGCGCTGGGCATCCGTCATGTTTGCGATGATGCGGCTGACCACGCGTCCACCGTGATTACTGCTGCCCTGGTTGCTGTTGAACTCCATCAGGCCGAAGTCGACGCCGGGGTTGCTGCGCATGATCGTCGACACCACATCCTGGGCGATGTCGATACGGCTGCGGGGCTCCTCCAGTGAATCGTCGTAGTACCAGTCCAGGTAGTGGCCGGTATAGAACGTATACGCGCCAGTACCCCAATTCATCGAGGGGTCCGGGTTCGGGCCGTACTCATTGCCGGTTTGCACGCCATCCTGGGGATAACCCGGGCCAATACCCGCACCATTGTTGGCAATTCCGGAGGCCACGTCATTCAGGCACTCCACGTGAGGCGGCTCGGTGACACCGCCTGTAAGAGGCTGCCAGCTTTCAAAGCTGAGCGCTGTGGAGGGCGGCACCCAGACCGCATCGCGCATGCGCGTCCAGGTGGACTCTGTCACGGTTTCCGTGGTGCAGGGATCCTGCCTGACGATGAAATAGTCCCAGGCAACCGCGCCGCTTTCACACCTGCTGACACGCTTGTCGGGGCAATCCCGGGTCTTTTCGCCCGGCCATGCCTCCCACTCAGACCGTGTAACTTCGACAACTACGGGGTCAGGACAAATCTCAGTGGTGACGTCAACATCAACAAACTTGTAGCAGCCATTGCCCTGCAAAGTCTCATCGGAGTTTTCGCAGCGGAAATAGCCTGCCGTTTCCACCAGGCGCGAATCCACCCAGCGCCGCGCCCGGTCTGCCGTAAAGCGACCATCCAGAGCGAGGCTGTCGTAGGAGGACGCGCAGCGGTTCTTGCTCTTCAGAAACCAGTTGGGGTTGGCCTGGCCACCGATACGCTTGGGCGGCACATTGCCATCGGTGGACCAGTAGATGCGATCCGACCAGTTGGATGGACGGCCGCCCGAGACAAAGGTGTGCTGGTAGGTCGTCGCCTCGGGGTCGTAGGGCGGGCGCTGTTGGTCCACCATGGTCGCCATACTGCCCGAATCATCGAACACCACCAGCACCTTGGGCCGGGACCCGGTGCTGGCGCTGAACTCGGCCTTGTAGATCTCCGTGTCGTCCGCACTCACGGGAAACGTACCCGCCGACAGCAGCACCGCTGCCGCTGCCGTGATCCGAACTGCGTTCCACATACCCGTTGCCATCTTCATAGTTCCGCCCCCTGTTTCACACAGGCTCAATCAATGCCTATCCGGCTTCGCCCACCACCGTCTTGACCACACCCAGCTCAACGCGCGAACGCGCCTTGCCGGCCACATCGTGTTCCGAGGTCACCCGGTAATAGTCACAATCAAACACACCAATACTGCTGCCGCCGGTTTCACCCGGCGGACGCGGACATTCCCGCGCCACACCCACCACCGCAACCCGCACATCCACGGACCCGACCCCATCGCGCAGGCGGCGCAGCGGGTGCTCTGTCGAGGCGTTGAGGCCGGCGAACGGCGTATCGTCATCCACGCGCAGGAAGGGATCCTGCGCCGTACCCGCCAGGGCCAGGGCGCCATAAACGCCGGCCTCCGCTGCCTGGAAGGATTCGAAGTTGTCCTGCAGATTGCCGGCCATACGCAGCCCCATGGAACTGTTGGTCGCTGCAGTGATGCTGACAATGGTCACCACCAGCAGGAAAAGCAGGGACACCGCGAGCGCGACACCGCGCTGGGAGCGTTGCCGAGTCATCACAAACCTCCGCGAATCATGAGTTTCGGGTTGCGCAGCGAAACGTTCGTCTGAATCAGCTGGCGGCGCCAGTTACCGCCGGGCGTAACCGTTACGCCGCCAATGGTATAGGTACGCCCGTCCACATAGCTGCCGTCTTCAGCGGGCGCACGCAGCAGAAGCGACACTTCGACCGCCTCTGCGGTATCCCACATCGGTGTCGCCGTCATCTCTGCCACGGTCATAAAGCGATCGACCTCGCCATTGCCGGTGGTATCCACGCCAAACCGGAAACGCAGCGATTCAACCCCGGGCACCAGATCTTCCGTGGTCATGGCCATGGCGCCGGCCGTGGCATCCCAGGCCAGCACACGCCGACTCAAGGTCGGTGTTGGCAGGTTGCGTATGTAGTACACCTGCAGCCGATAGGGCCAGGCGGCGGCCAGTGCGAAGGGGTTCCCCGCGCGCACATCCGGCGCCGTGTCCGCACCATCCAGCAGAATGCCGCGTTCACTGTTGGCAATGACGTAGATTTCCTGCCCACTCATCGCGGTGGGAAAACTGATCACACCGTCAACCGCGGCGGCCGCGTCATCAGGATCGCGGTCATACAGCGGCCGCGGCAATACCTGCTTGACCACCAACACCTCGCGCGGTGGCGCGCCCGCGGCAGGCGGCAGTGCGTCGGTCACGCAGTTAAACGCGGCGCCGGCTGCCGAGGGCACACCGGCCAGCAGATAGTTGCCCACCTCTATAAAGGCGGCATCCCCCGTGCAGTCGCCGGTTACCGTTCCCAGCGAGACGTCGGGCACGATATCACGCGGATGCGCACCGCCGAAGAAACCGGCATGGCGCAAGGCGTCGTTCAACACCTGTACCGCAAAGCGGCTGTTCTCCGCCAGGCTGGCTACCTGCTCGACTTCGTTATACGACCGCTTGGTGCCCAGATACACCGACACCGCGCCCGCAATCAGGATCAAGCCCAGCGTCATGGCGACCATGAACTCGACCAATGAGAATCCGCGCTGCTGATACACGCCTGTGTTGCCCACTGTCATAATTCGGCCTCGTCGATGACAAAGGTGCTCACCACCAGCTGCCTGCGGTAATCGTCCGCACCTGCAGCGGCACCACCACAGGCTTCCCCGCCGACAGCGGCCACAGCGTCCTCGGTCTCACCCAGCCCGCGCCATTGAATAATCACCTCGACCAGGCCAGTACGCGCCATGCCGGGATCTGCGGTGAAACGTACGCAGGCCTGTGGTGCAATCAGGCCCGCCGCATTGCGAACCACGGCATCAGAGCCCGTTACGGTGACCGTGGCGCCATCGATACCCTGCTCCCACAGCCAGAGGTCGTAAGCCGCAAGCTGGGCGGGGGTGCACGACGCCGTGGCGCAATCGGTCCCGGGGGCACTCAGGGTACCGCCGCCCAGGGGCGTGGTCAGGCCGCCCGCCGTGTAGGTCGCCAGACCCGCCGGGTTGATACGAATTCGCTCGACCAGGTCATTGGCCAGCATGACTGCCTTGCTGCGCTGGATCCCCTGGTGCTGGGCACTTTTGGAGACCGCCTGCAGGCTGACAATGCCCAGCAGTCCGACAGACAGGATGACAAAGGTCACCAGCGCTTCAATCAGCGTGACGCCGGATTGCCGGCTTGGCCGCGACCCCGTTCTAGCAAGAAACATCGTTACCCGCTCCGTCTTCAACTATGCCATTGGCGTCGCTATCGACGCTGGCGGCAACCGTCCCGGCGTTGGTCAGAACCAATCCCCGAGCCTTGCTCGCGCCGCGTTCATCACAAAACACAAAGGTTCCCGCGCTGCCCAGCGCAGAGCCGATGGTATCGAACACCACCAGCTTGGGAACAAAACTGACCGTGACAGCGGGGTTGGTCTCATTCTCCCAGTGAATCCGAGTGCCCCCCGGATTGGCTGCATCGACAGCGGCGCTCACATCACTGCCCATGAGCGCAATGTAGCCGGCACTCCAGTTGCTGCTGTCGACGCAGCCCGTGCCCGTGACGTTACTGGGGCATACCACCACACGATCGCGACGCGCGAGCGCCTCAGATCGAGCAAGATTGAGGGTGGCACGAACGCTGTAGACGCTGGATACAAGGCGATTGTCGCGGATGAGATCAGTAAAGGCGGGGCCGGCCAGCAACAGGGATATTGCCAGAATCACCAGCACGACCATCATCTCGATGAGGCTGAACCCCCCCGATGGGTGCTTGAACACTGTGGTCACTCTACTCACGCCGTGACTGCTCCTGATACCGGCAATTACATCAGGTTTCAGTATCCCGATGCGGATGTGCAATACCAGCAGGCTCTGACCAGCGGCAATAAACGGTGACGGATGGCTCAATCGCCTGCGATCAAAACGCACCCTGGCTCATCATCAGCGCCAGCTGCACCCGGTCCCTGGCGCCGAGTTTCTCGAACACCGCCGACAAGTGCGCCTTGACCGTGCGCTCAGTGATTGCCAGCGACGCGGCGATTTCCCGGTTACTCGCGCCCAGCGCCACCTGCAGCGCCACATCCCGCTCCCGTGGCGTGAGCGCACCCAGGTCCGGCCCTGGACCCGTGCTTTGCGGCTGTACCCGCAGGGACAGGGCCATCAGGCGCTGCACCAGTTCGGGGGGCATCCACAGACCTCCGTGGGCCACCACCAGGCCGACCTCGCGCAGCTGCTCCGGTGCCGACTCACTGTGGCAATAGCCTACCGCGCCCGCGTTGAGTGCCTGAAAGGCATCGGCTTCCGCGGGCGTCGCCGTCATCAGCACAACGCGATACCCCGCGGCACTTGCGGCGGCCAGGGCGGCGTTGCGCGCCGCCGCGTCCAGCAGGCTTGCCTCCAGCCAGGCCACCTCGGCAGCCGGCGCGTCTACGGCGAGTTGCTCGACTGCTGCCACGACCAGCGCATCCGGAAATGCCTCGCGCCACCGGGGCCGCAGCGTGTTGGCCGGCGTCACAAACACATGTTTCATCAGCGCTCCGTCAGCGCGTACTGTTTCGCGCGCAGCACAGGTTTCATCAGGTAGGCGAGGATCGTTTTCTTGCCGGTGAGCACGTCCACCTGCACCGTCATGCCGGGCATGATCGGCATGTCTTCGCCGAATCCCGACTCTTTGGTGCGCACGTGCACCTCATAAAAGGGATTGCCCTCTTCATCCATGATGGTGTCGGCCCCGATGTGTTCGACCACGCCCTCAAGGCCGCCATACACCACGAAATCATAGGCCGTCAGTTTCACCAGGGCCTCCTGCCCCGGCACAAGGAAGGCGATATCCTTGGGACGAATCCGCACCTCCACCAGCAGGCTGTCGTCCAGCGGGACAATTTCAATGACTTCCTTGCCCGGCAGTACCACGCCGCCGATGGTATTGAAGTACAGGCGGTTGACTGTGCCCTTGACCGGCGAGCGCACCTCGGTCTGACGCACGCGATCACTGAGACCCTCTCCCGCTTCACGCAGGCCGTTGATGCGCGCGAGCGTATCGGTCAGCTCCTCACGCACCGTATTCTCAAACTCCACTTCCACTTCACTCAGGCGCCGCTGCGCTTCGGCGATAGCGGAATCAATGCGCTTGAGCTGGGCGCGGGACTGATCGTACTCGCCGCTAAGCTGATTCACCTCGCGCTCCAGGCGAAGAATCTCCACCTGCGAGACCGCACCCGAAGCGACCATCGGACGGGTAACGCTCAACTCCTGGCGGCTCAGCTCCAGCGAACGCGCCAGCTGCCGTGACCGCGCCGTCACCTCCGCCAGTTCCTGCTGCCGCTGCTCCAACTGCTCCTCGGCAATCTGCCGCTGCAGGGTCAGCTGCGCCTGCAGCGAGGTATACAGAGCCTGTTCCTGCTCGACGATACCCGGGGCCTGCAGCGACCACTCGGGCTCCGGTATGAATTCGGTGCCCGCCAGATTGGCACTGAGGCGCGCCGCGCGCACGGACAGGGCACGAAACTCGGCCTGGTTTTCCCGCAGGTTAGAGGTGGAACGGGTTTGATCCAGCCGCACCAGCAACTGCCCCGCCTCGACGACGTCACCCGCCCGCGCATGTATTTCGGTGACCACCCCCCCGTCCTGTGACTGCATGACCTGGATCTGCTGCGAGGGTATGACCTTGCCCTCGCCTCGGGTCACCTCGTCGACCTCGGCAAAGGCCGCCCAGGTCACAAGTGCGATGACAATAACCGCCACTACATACAGCAGGTTGCGCGCGCGCAACGGCTGCTGCTCCAGATAGGCGCGGTGAACATCCTGCTCCCAGTTCCCCGTGGCATCCGCCGCATTGCGCAGCCAGGGCGCAAAAACGAAGTCCGCGAGGTAGCGGCGCGGCCGCGCAGATGCGGCCTCGGCCACCGCTCCGGTTGTCGTCACCTGCTCCTCGCTCATCGGGCCGCTCCTATCTTGCCCTGTTGCAGGGCCTGAATCACGCTGTCCCGCGGCCCGTCAGCCACCAATTTGCCATTGTCGATGACCAGAATCCTGTCCACCATTTCCAGCAGGGAATTGCGGTGCGTCACCACCAGCCAGGTCCGCCCCTTCAGGCAGGCTGACAGCTGCTGCTTCACCGCCACCTCCGTCGAGTGGTCCATGGACCCGGTCGGCTCGTCCATCAACAGAATCGGCGGCTCGTGCACCATGGCCCGCGCCAGCGCCACGCACTTGCGCTGCCCACCGGAAAGCGAGTCACCCCGCTCGCTGATCTGCATGTCAAAGCCCTTGGGGTGACGGTTGATGTAGTCCGAGAGGCTGGCGATTTCCGCCGCCCGCACCAGATCACTGTCACTGACGTTGGGGTGGGACAGCGCAATGTTGTCGCGCAAGCTCCCGAAAAACAGGGTGACGTCCTGCGGCACATAGCCCACACGCGAACGCAGCTCACTGGGGTCCAGCTGGCGCAGGTCGATACCGTCGACCATCACCGCACCCGCCGTTGGCTGGTAGAGGCCCATGGCCAGCTTCTGCAAAGTCGACTTGCCTGAGCCAACGCGCCCCAGAATGGCGACGTGCTCGCCGGGACGGATGCGGAACGACACATTGCTCAGCGATTCCATCTCGGCGCCGGGGTAAGCGAAGGACACGTTGCGGAATTCAATGTCGCCCTGGAACATCTCCCGCGACAGGAACTGCGCGCCCTCGGCCCGCTCCATCGGCTTGGCCATCACCTCGTCCAGGGACTTCAGGGAAATCTCGGCGTTGTGCCAGGAGGTGACCAGCCCGGCAACCTGACCGAAAGGCGCCATCACCCGGCCACTCAACATGCTGCAGGCAATGAGCCCGCCCATACTCAGCTGCCCGGCAGAAATCAGGTAGACACCGGTGATGATCACAAACAGGGTAACCATCTGGTTGCCCCACAGGGTCACGTTGATAGTGGAATTCGAGACCAGCCGCAGCTGCACCCCCACGTGGGCCAGAAAAGCCGTGCTCTCCTCCCACTTGCGCTGCATGCGCGATTCGGCACCCATCGCCTTGATGGTATCCAGGCCGACCAGGCTTTCGATCAGGGTGGCGTTGCGCTGGGCACCGGCGCGGTAGGTGGTTTCCGACAGCTCTCGCAGCTTGCCCTGCGTCGCGAGGGCGTAACCCAGGACCACGAGCAGCCCGAGGAGCAGGGGAATGAGCACCGGCCAGGCGATCCAGCCGATCACGGCGACAAAGATCAGGGCGAAGGGTACGTCGATCAGGGTCGTCACCGAGGCAGAGGTAATGAAATCGCGCACCGTCTCGAAGGAACGCAGGTTCACCGCATAGGAACCCACAGACAGAGCGCGGTTCTCCAGTCGGGAACCGAGCACCCGCTCCATGATCTTGCCGGACAATTCGACGTCCACCCGGCGACTGGCCAGGTCGAGAAAGTAACCGCGCATGGTGCGCAGCACGATATCCGCAAGCATGATGATCACGACACCGATCGCCAGCATCCAGAGTGTCTCCACCGCGTAGTTGGGCACCACACGGTCATAGACGTTCATGGTAAAGATGGGCAGCGCAAGCGCGAAGACGTTGATAAAGAATGCCGCGAGCAGGACATCGCGGTAGATGGGCATGTTGGCGCGGATGGCATCCCAGAACCAGTGGCCGCGCTCCGACGTGCCGGTGCGCGGTGTGCGCTGGTCAAAGCGGAAACGCGGCCGGCAGACAATCACACTGCCCATTTCGTCCGCCAGCAATTCCCCGGAAGGCACGCTGACTGCTGCCTCGTTCAGGTCCGGGTAGATCACCGTGGCCTCAGCGCCGTCGGCACTCCAGCCCATCAACACGCAGGCACGCTGGTCGCGCAGCAGCACAATCGCCGGCAGCAGCGCTGGCTCGACCGCCCGCGCGCTGCGTTCAACAATGCGACTGACCAGCCCCGCACGGCTCGCTGCGCGCTGCACCAGGGACGGCGTCAGGCGCCCCTCATCCAGCGGCAGGCCGCCGACCAGGGACTCGGCGGTAGACGCGGCACCATGATACCGACACAGGGCCAGCAGGCTCTGTAGCAGTGGGTCGTCAATACTGGCAGTCATCGGTTCCGCGTGCCCCTTTCTTCGCAGCCTTTAAAACAATATCACCAATGCCTTCTAAGCTACTGAATATTTTAGTAATTAATGATGAGAGGATAAGTCAGTTGGGGGTGAATTGCTATGTGACGCAGGTCACAACATCACAGAAAGACCGCGCCAAATCCGTGCAGGAAGCACTGCAGGAGTCCACACTGTAGCAATTACCGGGGCCGGAAGGCCCGAGGACCCCGGGATTGAGGAGGCTACTGGATGTCAGACAAACCCACGCTGTTTGAGGCGCGAGACCTGTCGCCAGCGTTTTGCGCTGACCGGCAAGGCAACAAGAAATACGCGGGGCCGGACCGGCGCAGGCTGGACCGCCGCAGTAATACTGATCGCCGCGCCACGGTGCGCTTCGACCCGCAAAACGAGGACCGGCGGCTGCGCCCCGGGCGCCGGGAAGACGACACCGTCCTGCGCTTCTGGTAGCGACCTGGTCGGCGCCGCCTCAGGCGGCCGGGGCGCCGCGACGCAGCAGATGCGCCGCGTACAGCGTTGCCGACAACAGCACCACAGCGCCACCCTGGTGCGCCGCCGCCAGGCTGATCGGCACGTGCAGGAGCAAGGTGCTGATGCCCAGGGTGACCTGCAACCACAGTGCCGCAAGCAGCAGACCCGCCGCCAGCCGCGCCCGCGCGCCGAGGCCCGAGCGCCACAGGTGCCAGGCAAACAGGTGGATCAACACAAACAGCAGGTAGGCGAAAATGCGGTGATTGAACTGGATGGTGGTGATGTCTTCAAAGGCGTCGAGCCAGGCCGGCTCACCACTGTACAGACCCGGCGGCAGAAACGACGTACCCATCAGCGGCCAGGTGCTGTAGGCAAACCCGGCCTTGGTGCCCGCCACCAGACCACCGGACAGAATCATCAGGAACACCAGCATTGCCAACACCGCGCCCCAGGGCGCCAGCGCATGTGGCTGTCCGGCAGCGGGTCGCCGCCCCGCCAGCACATCCAGTATCACCCAGAACATGAGGGCGTAAATCACAAACGCCAGTCCAAGGTGTGCGGTCAGTCGATACTGGCTGACATGCGGGTTGTCGACCAGCCCGCTCTTCACCATGTACCAGCCCAGCAGGCCCTGGCAGCCACCGAGCACGAACAATAACCACAGGCGCGGCATCAACCCAGCACGCACCCGCCCGGTGAGCGCGAAAAAGACCAATGGAAAGAAAAAGAGTATGCCAATCAGGCGGCCGAGCACCCGGTGCAGGTACTCGAACATGAAAATGGTCTTGAAGGCGTCCAGCGACATGCCGCGGTTGATTTTCAGGTACTCAGGTGATTGGCGATACTTGTCAAAGACCTCCTGCCAGGCCACGTCGGTGAGCGGCGGTATGATGCCCATGATCGGACGCCACTCGACCATGGACAGGCCAGAGTTGGTCAGACGCGTCACGCCACCCAGAAGGATCATGCCAAAAATCACAGCGGCACAGAGAATGAGCCACCCGGCTACCTGCCGGTCGTAGTGTGTCTGTTGCGTAAGTACCATCGCGCTGCCTCGGCCTGCCTGCCTGCATCAGGGGGCGCAATGATAACCGAATTTCAACCGCGAGCGGCGTGCCAGCGGCACTCCCCTGTTCAACGTCAGCACTGCAAGCTGGGCAAATCCCGGAACAGCGCCAGCGCCTCCGGGTTGGCCAGCGCATCCGTGTTGCTGACCGGGAGCCCGTGCACCACGTTTCTCACCGCCAGTTCGACGATCTTGCCGCTGAGGGTACGCGGGATATCGGCCACCTGGACAATGCGGGCAGGCACGTGCCGTGGGGTCGTGTTGCTGCGGATAAGTCGGCGGATCTCCGCCTCCAGGGCTGCGTCCAGGGTCCGCCCCGGGCGCAAAACGACAAACAGCACAACCCGCACATCGTCCTGCCACTGCTGACCGATGACCACGCTCTCCAGCACCGAATCGCACTGCTCCACCTGCCGGTAGATCTCGGCGGTGCCAATGCGCACGCCCCCGGGGTTCAGTACCGCATCGGAACGACCGTGAATGATGAAACCCCGGTTGGCGGTGACCTCGCCGTAATCACCCTGCGCCCACACGCCCGGGAAGCGCTGGAAATACGCGGCACGGAATCGTTCACCGTCGACATCGTTCCAGAAACCCAGGGGGCAAGAGGGGAACGGCGCGGCACACACCAGTTCCCCCTTTTGCGCCTGCACGGAGTTGCCGTCCGCGTCCCGGATCTCCACCGCCATACCCAGACCCGGAGCCTGAATTTCGCCGGCATACACAGGCAGGGTCGGCGACCCACCCACGAAGCACGAGAGGATGTCGGTACCGCCGGAAATACTGGACAGGCAGATATCCTGCTTGAAGTCGCGGTACACGTACTCGAAATTCTCGTGCAGGAGTGGCGAGCCCGTGGACAGAATCGTTTTCAGCGTATCCAGGCGGTGGGTCTGCGCGGGCCGGATACCCGCTTTTTCCAGTGCCGCGATAAATTTCGCGCTGGTACCGAACACCGAGATACCCTCAGCGTCGATGGCATCGAGCAACAGGCGGCCTTCACCGGCAAAGGGTGAGCCGTCGTACAGGATCAGGGTGGCGCCACTGGCGAGCCCGCTCACCAGCCAGTTCCACATCATCCAGCCGCAGGTGGTGTAATAGAAGAACACGTCCCCGGGCCCGATGTCGCACATCAGGCGATGCTCTTTCAGATGCTGCAGCAAGCTGCCGCCGGCACCGTGCACGATACACTTGGGCGCACCGGTGGTACCGGATGAATACATCACGTACACGGGGTGATCGAAGGGCAACCGGGCAAACTCGATGGCGGCTGCCGTGTCTTCGAGGAAATCCCCAAACAGGGCCGCAGGCGCTCCTTGCGGCAAGGTGGGCCGGGCACTCAGCAACGGGACGACCACCAGCTGCTCGATGCTGTCGATGGCCTGCAGAATGCCCTCCAGGCGCTGCAGTGAGTCGCAGGCCTTGCCGTTGTAGTAGTAGCCATCGGCACAGAACAGCACCCTGGGCGCAACCTGCCCAAAGCGGTCAATCACGCCGCTGGCGCCGAAATCCGGCGAGCACGAGGTCCAGGTGGCACCCAGGGCTGTCGTGGCGAGCATGGCGACAACGGCCTCAGGCACGTTGGGCATCAGGCCAGCCACCCGGTCACCCGGCCCGATACCCAGGGCGCGCAGGCGGGCAACAAGGGCCGCGACCTGCCGGTAAAGCTGGGCATAGCTGACGACCCGCCGCTCCCCGTTCTCCAGCAGGCCCACCAGCGCGGGGTGATCATCCCGGCGCCGCAGCAGGTTTTCGGCGAAGTTGAGCCGTGCTTGTGGAAACCAGTGCGCACCGGGGAACCGATCCCCGTCCGTCAGCACGTCTGTCCCGGGCTCGCCCACCACGCCGGTGAAATCCCACACCGCACGCCAGAACCGCGCCGGCTGGGCAAGCGCCCAGTCATGCACGGCAAAGTAGTCCGCATGCTCAGGGAGTGCACCGCGCGCCGCGAGTTGCGCAGCAAACCGCGTGAGCTGTGCCTCCGCGCGCCGTTCCGGGGAGGGCTTCCATAGGGGCCGCGCTGACATCCGTAAATCCTGTATCGATACCGGCAGCCAGCATGCCGCCGGACGCCGCGGAATTCAATCACGGACAGCAGCTGTGCAGCACACCTGCACTTGTGCCCAGATTGGGTTTACACTGCATCCGCCCGACCGGCTGCCCTGAAAGAAGCGTGCGAGGCTCATGGATAGTTTTAACCTGCCACGGCAACACTTACGGCGCACATCTCTGCTCTTTGTGCTGCTGCCATGCCTGCTTGCAGCGTTCGCCGGCGCTGCGGATACGGAACCGGGGGAGCCGCGCGCTGCGACAACGTCCAGCGAACTCTCAGTCGCCGACTCAATTGCCGTTGAGCGCGTAACCGCGGACGATGCCATCGCCAACCGCCTGCGGGCGATCCTCGGGGCAACGGGTTGGTTCGCGTCGGTGCAGGTGCGCGTCGACAACGGCATTGTCTTCCTCACCGGCGAGGCACAGAAACCGGAACATCAGGCCTGGGCCGGCACGCTGGCACGCAATGCGCAGGGCGTGGTCGCGGTGGTCAACAATATCACCCTGGCAACGTCATCGCCCTGGGATCTGTCTCCGACGTATGCGCAGCTGCAAGCCATGGCGGCAGCCACCTTCCGCGCGCTCCCGCTGGCGCTACTGGCACTGGCCTTGCTCGGTTTCACCTGGCTGCTGGCGGGCCTGGCAGCGACAGCCTCAAGCCGCCTGCTGATCAGGCGGGTACGCACGCGCCTGCTTCGCGACATGCTCTCCCGGGCAAGCGCCGCGCTGGTGTTCATACTCGGACTGTATATCGTGCTGCGTATTGCCGGCCTGACCAGTCTCGCGGTCACGGTGGTAGGCGGCACGGGGCTACTGGGGCTGGCGATAGGCTTCGCCTTTCGCGACATCGCCGAGAACTTTCTCGCCAGCATCCTGATCAGCATGCAGCGCCCCTTCGCCGTCGGCGACTTTATCGAGGTGAAGAACCACCGGGGATTCGTGCAAAAAGTGAATACCCGCGCCACGTTGATCATGACCCGCGATGGGAACCATGTGCAGATCCCCAACGCCATCATCT
This sequence comes from Halieaceae bacterium UBA5044, assembly GCA_002416125.1. Classification (GTDB taxonomy): domain Bacteria; phylum Pseudomonadota; class Gammaproteobacteria; order Pseudomonadales; family Halieaceae; genus Haliea. Next base: position 224,207 of record DIBU01000010.1, on the reverse strand, counting down.
ACAAGAATGAAATCGTCAACTTTACGGCAAACCCACGCACGCGACAGGAATTCACTGTAGGCATCGCGTACAAAGACGCTATTGCCGCGGCACAAACCGCGGCACTGGACGTGTTGCGCCAGCATCCCGCCATACTGGATGAACCCGAACCGCTGGTGCTGGTGGACGAACTGGCGGCTTCCACGGTGAACCTCCGGTTGAGCTATTGGGTCAACACTGCGACTTATGATGCGCAAAAGGTCCGTTCGGCCGCCATTCGTCTGGTCAAAACCGCGTTTGAGCAGGCTGGGATCTCGATGCCCGGCGAGGTCCGGGAGATCACTTTCCCCGCGGGCCTGCGGGTCGACCTGCAGGAGCCTTCGGGGGAAGCAGGTGTCACCTTCCCCTCCGACTCAACCCCCACCGCGCCAGACAACGTTGGAACACATATCGCCGAGGGCGACCTGAAAAATACCGACAGTGACATTGAAAGGCAGGCGCAGGCCTCGCGTCTGCCCGAAGGGGGCGAAAACCTGCTCTAGCCGCTTCCGGCTGGGTGATCTGAAGACCGGTCCCCTCGTCGCGATCGATCCAGCTGGGGTGCCCGCGATGCCGCACCGCTGGCCCCCGCCGGGCACAGCCCGTAGAATGCAGCCCCCGTTTCAACGACAGCGTGCTCATGCCCCTGCTCAAACTCGAATCCCTGCAGCTTCATTACGGTACCCAGGTACTGCTGGACGACGTCGGCCTGACCATTCGTCGCGGCGAGCGCTGGGGCTTGCTGGGGCGGAATGGGGCAGGCAAGACAACCCTGCTGCGGGTTCTTGCAGGCGAACTGCAGGCCGATTCCGGTGAGCGCTGGGTACGTCCCGGGGTGCGCATCGCCCGGCTGGAGCAGACGCTGCCGGACGCCGACAACAGCACTGTGTACGATGTGGTTGCCGAGGGCCTGGCAGACACCGGCAAGCTGCTGGCGGAATACCACCGCTTGCTGCACGAGGGCGACGACATCGACTTCGATCGCCTGAGCACGGTACAGCAGGCGCTGGAGGCGGCAGATGGCTGGACCCTGCAGCAGCGGGTGGAAACCACCATTACCCAGCTGCAATTACCGCAGGACGCCAAAATGGGCGAGCTGTCGGGCGGCTGGCGTCGGCGCGTCGCCCTGGCACGCGCCCTGGTGGCCGACCCGGATATCCTGCTGCTGGACGAGCCCACCAACCACCTCGACATTCCCGCCATCCAGTGGCTGGAGACCCAGCTGCAACAGTACCGCGGGGCGATCGTGCTGATCACCCACGACCGCCGCTTCCTGCAGAGCGTTGCCACACGCATCGCCGAGCTGGATCGCGGCCACCTCACCAGCTGGGAGGGCAGCTACCAGGGGTTTCTCGCCCACCGTGAACAGGAGCTGGAGGCCGAAGAACGGGCCAACGCACTGTTCGACAAGAAACTCGCGCAAGAGGAAGTGTGGATTCGCCAGGGCATCAAGGCGCGGCGAACTCGCAACGAGGGCCGCGTGCGGGCGCTGGAGAAGATGCGCAGTGAGCGCCAGCAGCGCCGTGAGCGGGTGGGCAGCGCCAACTTTGTGGTCGAGGAAGCCAGCCGCTCGGGCAAGGTCGTGGCGGAGCTGGAACAGGTCAGCAAGCGCTTCGACGGGAAAACCGTCATACGCGACTTTTCCACCATTATTCAGCGCGGCGACCGGGTCGGCATTGTCGGACCCAACGGTGCGGGCAAGTCCACGTTGGTGAAAATGATACTCGGGCAACTGCAGCCTGACGAAGGCCGCGTAACCCTGGGCACCAAGCTGGAGATCGCCTACTCGGACCAGCTGCGTGGCAAGCTGGAGCCCGAGAAGAACCTGATCGACAATGTCTGCGGGGGACAGGAATTCATCGAGCTGAACGGCAAGCGTCGCCACGCCATCTCCTACCTCGGCGACTTCCTGTTCAGTCCAGAGCGTGTACGGACGCCGGTCAAGGCCCTGTCCGGCGGCGAGCAGAACCGCGCCATTCTGGCCCGCCTGTTCAGCAAGCCGGCCAACCTGCTGGTGCTCGACGAGCCGACCAACGACCTGGACATCGAAACCCTCGAGCTGCTGGAGGACATTCTGCTGTCCTTCGACGGCACGGTGATTCTGGTCAGCCACGACCGCGACTTTATGGACCATGTAGTGACACAGCTGCTGATCCTGCGCGGGGACGGCACAGTGGAAGAACAGGCCGGTGGTTACAGCGACTGGGAAGCTCGCGGCGGCCAGCTGGTGGAGCCCGAAACCAGGGGCCAGCAGATGCCGGCGAGCAAACCGGAGCCGGCGACATCAGCGCCCGCCGCCAGCACCCCCGCACGCCGCAAGCTGTCCTACAAGGAACAGCGCGAACTGGATGCTCTGCCCGCGCGGATTGAAGCGCTCGAGCAACAGCAGGCTGCACTGGAAGCGCGCACCGCGGACCCCGCGTTCTACCAGCAGAGTCGCGACGCGGTGGACGCCGTGCTGGCGGAACTCAGCGGTGTGCAGGACGCCCTCGATGCCGCCATCGAGCGCTGGGCGGAACTGGAGTCCTGATACCTCGCCGAAGGAGGCAACGGCCTGCTCAGGGCGACTGCAGCACCTTGCCCACCGATTCCGCCAGGTAATCGATGTTCGCGCCGTTGATACCCGCGATGTTGATCCGCGAGGAATCCAGCATATACACACTGTACTGCTCACGCAGCGCCAGCGCTTGCCCGGGGGTCAGGCCGAGGAAGGAAAACATGCCTTTCTCACGCTCAATAAAGCTGAAATCGCGCTCCGTGCAAAGCTCCAGCTTGCTGACCAGGCTCGTGCGCAGGCCATTGATGCGTCGGCACATGGCTTGCAGCTCATCCCGCCAGTTGGCATTCAATGCGTCGTCCTGCAACACGCGCGCGGCCAGCAGGGCGCCGTGCGCTGGCGGCATGGAATAGATGCGACGCGCCGCGACCTGCGCCTGGGTGCGCAGGGCCTCGGCGCTGGCGGCTGTAGCACTGACGAATACCGTGGCTCCCGTACGCTCGCGATACAGTCCCATGTTTTTGGAGCAGGAGGCCGCAATCAAGACTTCAGGCAGCCGCTCCACCAGCAGTCGCAGGCCTGCCGCATCCTCCTCGAGACCGTCACCCAGGCCCTGGTAGGCAATATCAACGAAAGGCAGAAAACCCTGCGATTCCGCCATCGCGGCAATCTGCGCCCATTGCTCGAGGTCGAGGTCCGCGCCGCAGGGATTGTGGCAGCAGCCGTGCAGCAGCACCACATCACCCTGCCGCGCGCCCTTGAGGTCCTCCACCATGGCGGTGAAATTCACCCCGTGACTGGCGGGGTCGTAGTAGCGGTACGTCGCGAACTGCAGGCCAACGCTGCCCAGCAACGGTATGTGCACCGGCCAGGTAGGGTCGGACACCCAGACCCTGGCACCCGGCGCCGCGGCCTGGATAATTTCGGCGCCAATGCGCAACGCACCACACCCACCCGGTGTCTGCAGGCTGCTCACCCGACCTTCCAGCAGTGCCCGGCTGCCCGTGCCCAGCAACAGCTGTTGCATGCCACTGTTGAAGCCGGGGTCACCGGCGGGCGGCATATAGGCCTTGGTGCGCTCTTCCCCGACCAGAGCCTCCTGGGCCAGGCGGATGGCATCGAACACCGGGCACAGGCCCTCTTCATTCATGTAGATGCCAACGGTCAGATCCACCTTATGCGGGTTGGGGTCGGCGCGACACGCGGCGGCCAGTCCGAGGATGGAATCTTCCGGCACCTGGGGTAGGCATTCCAGCATGGCAACAGTCTCCTGGGTCAGAGTTCCGCCAACAGGGCGGTGAGGTAGCGCCAGAAAGGCGGCACGGTAGCGATGCGCAGGCGTTCGGTCGGCGAATGCGCACCGCGGATAGTGGGGCCAAAGGACAGGATATCGGCGTCCGGCAGCTTGCTCTTCAGAATACCGCATTCGAGGCCGGCGTGGATGGCTTTGACCGCAGGCACGCTGTCAAACAGGCGTTCATGCAGGGCCTTGGCGCGGGCCAGCAGTGGGCTGGCAAAGTCTGGCTGCCACCCGGGATAGCCGTCGATGCGCCGGATGTGCAACCCGGCCAGCTGCGCCAGGCCTTCCACCGCCAGGCGCAGCCCGGCAGCCTGCTCGGGATTGAAGAAACGGATACTGGATTCCAGCTCCAGGCGCCCTTCGCCCAGCTGCAGGCGCGCCAGGTTGACGCTGAGGTCGACCAGATCCGCCGGCTGGGCCGGACTGTAGGCCTGTGCCCCGTGGGGCAGCGCCGCGATGACCTGCAGTAGCTGCCGACTGTCCTCGGCGCTCATCACCGCGGCGGGCTCGCCGGGCTGCAGTAGCAACTCAACTCCCTGGTCCGCCGCCGGCAGATAGCTGCACCAGCGCCGCTGCAAGGCCTCCAGCCGCTGCTGCAGCGCCCCGGCATCGACATCGTCGCAGGCAAAACGGATCCAGCCCTCCCGGGGGATCACGTTGTGCGCGACACCCACACTGGCCGCCGCCAGCTGGCATGAGGCCACATCCGCGAGGGCCTCGACCAGCAGTTTCAGCGCGTTACCCAGCTGCAGGTGAATCTCGATACCCGAATGCCCACCGGCAAGGCCCTTGATTTCCAGTGTCCAGCAACGGGTACCCTCCGCTGCAGGCTGCAGCGGATATTCCCGTGAAAACACCCAGGCGGCACCACCGGCGCAGCCCACGTAAAGCTCGTGCCAGTCCTCGGTATCCAGGTTCAACATGACACGGCCACTGAGCAGCGACGCATCCAGTCCCAGTGCACCGCCGAGGCCCGTTTCCTCGTCGACAGTGAACAGCAACTCCAGCGGCGGGTGCTGCACATCCGGGTCGGTCAGCAGCGCCAACGCCGCGGCGCAGCCCACACCGTTATCCGCGCCCAGCGTGGTGCGATCCGCCAGCAACCAGCCATCTTCCACCTGCAGGGTGAGGGGATCGCGGTGGAAGTCGTGCTGTTTGTCACCGGTTTTCACCGTCACCATATCCAGATGATTCTGGATGATCACCGTGGGGTGCCGCTCGCGCCCGGGGGAGGCGGGTACGTAGACCACCAGATTACCTGTTGCGTCGAGCTGCCAACGGCAGTCGTGGGCCTCGGCCTGGCCGATCACGTAGTCACGGACGGCGGCCTCCGCCCTGGAGGGCCGCGGGATCCGCGTCAGCTGGTAGAAATGCTCCCAGATATGCTCTGGATCGAGCGGAAACCCCTGCGGTTTCATGGTTACCCCCTCGCGTCTATCGGGCCTATATCAGTGCGAACTTGGCGATGAAGATGGCAGCGAGGAACCACGCCCCCACCGAGACATCGCGGAAGCGGCCGGCAAACAGTTTGATCACGACATAGCTGATGAAACCCACCGCAATCCCGTTGGCGATGGAGAACGACAGCGGAATCATCACCACGGTGACGAGTGCCGGCAACAGCTCCGTGGGGTCGTCCCACAGCAGTCCCTCCAGGCTGCCCAGCATCAGCATGGCGACGTAAACCAGCGCACCGGCGGTGGCAAATGCCGGCACCATACCGGCCAGGGGCGCAAAGAAAATGGCTGCGAGAAACAGCGTGCCGACCACCACGGCCGTGAGCCCCGTGCGGCCGCCGGCAGCGACACCCGTGGCACTTTCCACGTAGCTGGTAACCGGCGCACAGCCGAGAAAAGCACCCACCACGCTGGAGCTGCTGTCAGCTTTCAGGGCGCGATCCATGTGTTTGATATTGCCCTGCGCGTCCACCAGGCCGGCCCTGCTGGCCACACCCAGCAGGGTGCCTGCGGTGTCGAACAGGTTCACGAAGAGAAACGCGATGATCACGCTGGTCATGGCCAGGTCCAGGGCACCCATGATATCCAGTTGCATGAACACGGGCGCCAGACTGGGCGGTGCCGCGACCAGACCCTGGTACTCCACCAGCCCGAACACCAGCCCCACCCCGGTGGTCGCCAAAATACCGGCGATAATGGCGCCGGGCACCTGACGCACGGAGAGCACGGCGATAAGCAGAAACCCTGCAGCGGCCAGCAAGGGTTCGGGGCGTGTGAAGTCCCCCAGTGTGAGGAAGGTTGCCTCGCTCGCCACAATCAGGCCGCCGCTCTTCAGGCCGATAAAGCCCACAAACAGCCCCACTCCAGCGCCCATGGCGACACGCAGGTTCATCGGTATGCTGTCGAGCATCCAGCGGCGCAGCCGGGTGACGCTCATGATGACAAACAGCACGCCGGCCAGGAATACTGCCCCCAGTGCGACCTGCCAGCTGTAGCCCATGTCTGCCACAACCGTATAGGTGAAGAACGCGTTGAGCCCCATCCCGGGCGCGAGCCCGACCGGCCAGTTGGCGTAGAGGCCCATGAAATAGCAGGCCAGCGCCGATGCCAGGCAGGTGGCAACGAAGGCGGCGGGGGCATCCATCCCCGCGGCGGCCATCATCTGCGGATTGACGAAAATGATATAGGCCATGGTGACAAACGTTGTCGCACCGGCGATGACCTCGGTGCGCACCGAAGTGCCGTGCTCAGTCAGCCTGAAAACGCGTTCAAGGAGGCCATTGGCCGGTTGCGCCTGTTTCATGAAGTGGCCTGGTTCCGCTGGGAGTGCGCGCTGGGCGCGGGAAGACAAAGTGTACGCAATCGCCACCGACGGCACCATACTCCACGCGGCCCGCGCACGTGTATGCTAGCCTTGCGCTGCGCGGCAACCACATGAACGGGAACAGGAACACCATGCACAAGCACTACATCAGCGCCCAGCAGCTGCTGGAAGACTCATTCAAGCTAGCCTGGCAGGTCTTTGAGAGCGGCTATCGCCCCAACTACATTGTCGGCGTCTGGCGCGGCGGCGCGCCGGTGGGCATCGCTGTACAGGAACTGCTCGATGTGCTCGGCGTCACCGCGGACCACATTGCGATACGCACCTCATCCTACACCGGCATCGGCGAGCGCGACCGGCACGTCAAAGTGCATGGACTGAGCTACATCATCAGGCAGCTCGAGTCAGAGGACTCTCTGCTGATCGTGGATGACGTGCACGATACGGGACTGTCCATCGACCAGGTGATTCACGACCTGCATCGAGCCTGCAAGAAGAACACGCCTGAGATCCGCATCGCAACCCCCTACTACAAGCCCGGCAACAACAAGACCGATCGCGTTCCCGACTACTACATCCACGAAACCGCCGACTGGCTGGTGTTCCCGCACGAGCTGCACGGCCTGACCGTTGAGGAGATTCGCGCCAACAAGCCCGAACTCGCCAGCATCATGGCCTCGCTGCAACAGCAACTGTCGGGTGCAGGTCAACGCTAGTCGCGAGTGAAACGGCGCACCACACCGGCGTGTTGCGGAAACGCCTCGAGCAGCGCAGCGCGCTCTGCCAGCGCCATGTCGGCGTAGTCAAAGCCCGGCGCCACAGCTTCACTGATCAGGCCGTACGCTCCCTCCGGCAAATGCGAGGCCTTCCACACGCCACCCGGCACTGTGAGCTGCAGTCGCTGCCCTGCCGCCAGGTCCTGCCCCAGCACCGCGGTCTCCAGGCGCCCGTCCGGGTACAGCAGGTAGTAGTGGACGGGTGAGCCCATGTGGAAAAAGTGCACGATGTCAGACTGGTTCCGATGCAGATGCCCGATGGGTGAGTCGTCGGTCAGCAGGTAATGTATCGCCGTCATGGTGTAGCGGGGTCCGGCCGGGGTATCCACCTTGGCCCGGTGATCGGGCTGGAAGGTACGCACGAAGTAGCCCCCTTCGATATGCGGCTCCAGCCCCAGTGTTTCGATAATGGCCGTTTTATCCGGCACCGGCCCGACCTCCCCTGCACTGACCGCAGCGGCCGCTGCTGCGCAGGCCATTGCTGTGGCAACACCTCTTTTCACGATGCGTTCTCCTGTTGGCTGGCCAGCGCTCCACGGATACGGTCACTCACCGCGGTGACCTGTGCCCGCAGGCTGGACTCGTCGATCGTCAGCACCTTGCGATCCCGCATCAGTATCCGGCCCGCCACAACGGTCGTCTGCACGTCATTGCTGTCCAGCACATACACGAGGTGTGACTCCACATCATACAGCGGCAGGTGCCGGGTCTGGCTGACATCCAGTTGGATCATGTCTGCCTGCATGCCAACCTTCAACTGGCCGATCTCATCGCCTTTGCGAATGGCCGCTGCACCCAGCCGGGTCGCCATCGCCAGCGCCTGGCCTGCCGGCAACGCTGTGGGGTCGCCGCTGGCCACCTTGTGCAGCAGCGCCGCCATGCGAACCTCTTCCCACAGATCCAGATCGTTGTTCGAGGCAGCACCATCGGTGCCCAGACCCACGTTGACCCCCGCAGCCAGCATGGCGCTGACCGGCGCTATACCCGCACCCAGCTTCATATTCGACGTGGGGTTGTGTATCGCGCCAATCCCCGCAGCAGCAGTGAGCGCGATATCAGCGGCGTCCAGCTGCACCATGTGCGCAGCAATCAGGGCGGCGTCGTACATTCCCAGGCCCGCAACATGCTGCACCGGACTGGTGCTGAACTGTTCCTGCACGTATTCACTTTCTGCCGGCGCCTCCGCGAGGTGCATGCTGATCGGCGCACCGCGCGCTGCCGCCCTGGCAACGGTTGCCTGCAGGTGTTGCGGGGATACGGTGTAGGGCGCGTGCGGCGCAAAGGCCGGCGTGATGCGCGGATGCCTGCCCTGCCAGCGGCGCACAAAATCGTCAGCGGCGGCGAAGGAATCCTCCCAGCCCTGGAAGCCGGGGCTGGGGAAATCGATGTGCGGCGCACCCACCACCGCGCGCAGGCCACAACGCTCGACCACGGCGGCGATCTCGTCCGGGTAGAAATACATGTCGACAAAGGTTGTGGTCCCGCCGCGAATCATCTCCCAGCAGGCCAGTTCGGCACCTACCCGGACGAACTCGGGCGTGACGAAACGCCCTTCCATGGGAAAGACGTAGGCGTTGAGCCAAGTCATCAGGTCGAGATCATCGACCATACCCCGAAACAGTGTCATGGCCGAGTGAGTGTGGCCATTGACCAGCCCCGGCATCAGCACGCGCCCCTCGCCATCAAGCGTGACCTGCGCACGCCAGTTGCGCTCGATCTCCGCGCGGGTGCCGATAGCGACGATGATATCTCCCTGCACGACAACAGCCGCGTCATGCAGCCGCGGCTGCGCCGGGTCCATGGTCAGCAGGTAATCGCCATACACGATGAGATCTGCCTGCTGCGCAGGCGTGCCCAGCGCGCTTGGGGACGATGCCAGTAGGCCCAGTACAAAAACGGCATAAAACAGCTTCAAGACAGAACTCCTCCTCCCCGTTGCGTCGGGGCACCGCCCAGAATCGGGGTTTCCAGCGCCTGCCGCCAGCCTTGCGGCCGATTGAACATGGTCAAATACTGGTATTTTTCCCACGCGGGGCTGCAGCCCCGCGCGCAACAGCGTAAATTTCGCCCCATGCGCCGTCAAGGCCACCCGCGGGCACCAGACCCCATTTGCGCTCTGCAAGCCAGTAACTAACGAACCCATCCCGATCATTCAGGAGATCTACTCATGAAGCGCATAACCGTATCCCGGTTGGCCCTCACCGCAGCCATCGCCGCTGCCACCGCTGCAACCGCCCCGGCCATGGCGCAGCTGGAAGAAATCATTGTGACGGCACAGAAGCGGGAGCAGAGCCTGCTCGACGTACCGCTCTCCGTTGCCACCCTGTCCGGAGAGCGTTTCAGCGCCATTTTTGAGGGCGGTGCCGATATCCGGGGCCTTTCTGCCCGGGTCCCCGGCCTGTATGTGGAATCCTCCAATGGTAGGGTAGCGCCGCGCTTTTACATCCGCGGCCTCGGCAACATTGACTTCGACCTGGCCGCCTCACAGCCCGTCTCCATCATCATGGATGACATCGTGAAGGAAAACGTGGTCCTGAAGAGCTTTCCGCTGTTCGACATCGAACAGGTAGAAGTACTGCGCGGCCCCCAGGGTTCGCTGTTCGGCAGGAATACAACGGCCGGCATCGTCAAATTCGACTCCCGCAAGCCGACCCAGGAATTCGAGGGCCGCGCCAAGGTGGATATCGGTGAGCTGGAGACCCTGAACTTTGAAGGCGCCGTCGGCGGTGGCCTGACAGAAACGGTCGCCGCTCGCATTGCCGTGCTTTACCAGAGCCGCGGTGACTGGATCGACAACGGCTTCACCGGCGAGGGCGATGCGCTCGGCGGATTCATCGAGAAAGCCGCGAAGGGTTTCCTGCTGTTCGAACCCAACGATCGACTGAGCGCGCTGCTGGGCGCGCACCATCGGGATCTTGACGGCACGGCCGCGGTGTTTCGCGCGAATATTTTCGACACCGGCAGCAACCGCCTGAATGAAAACTACATCCGTGACACCGTGTTCTTTGACGAGGGCGACAACAACCCGCAGGAATACCGGAATACCGGGCTCAACCTCAAGCTGGAATACGCTTTCGACGCGGTAACGCTCACCTCCATCACCGCCGGGGAAGACGCCAAAGGACGCAGCCTGGGCGACATCGACGGCGGTTTTGGTGCCTCGTTCCTGCCTTTCATGGGTCCGGGCTTCATTCCTTTCCCCTCGCAAACGCAGGATGCAGCAGATGTACAGCAGTTCACCCAGGAATTCCGTCTGGCCAGCAACAGCGGTGAGCGCCTGAACTGGCAAACCGGATTGTTCTATTTTGATTCCGATCTGGATGTCGAAACCAGCCCGTTCTTCGTGCCGGCGACGACGGTCACGCACGAAAACACCTCCTTTGCCGTCTTTGGCCAGGCCGACTACGCACTCACCGAGGCCTGGACGCTGACCGCGGGCCTGCGCTGGACCGATGACGAGAAGGACTTCTTCGCACCCGGTTTTCAGGAGAGCGTATCTGACGACCAGGTGACTGGTGACCTCGCACTGTCCTTTGCCGCGGATGACGCGTCGCTGTACTGGGCGAAAGTGGGAACCGGCTTCCGCGCGCCCACCATCCAGGGCCGCGACGTCGCCTTTGGTGCCGCGCCCTCCATCGCCGACTCCGAGACCGTGACCTCCTACGAACTCGGCTACAAGGCAGAGTATCTGGAAGGTCGCATGCGCCTCAACGCAGCGCTGTTCTACTATGAAGTGGACGATATCCAGTTCACGGCTGTGGGTGGCAGCAACAACGCCATCCAGCTGGTGAACGCCGACCAGGGCACCGGTATGGGCGGCGAACTGGACGTGGAGTGGGCGGTGACCGACACGCTGTCGCTTACCTTCGGCGCCGGCTATGCGGACACGGAGATCAACGACAGCAGCCTGCGCGTAGCCCCCTGCGGCAGCGGCGCCTGCACAGTCCTGAACCCCATTGATGCCAATGGGCTGGTGGCTGTAGACGGCAATCCTTTCCCCCAGGCACCGGAAACCACGTTCAACTTCAGTGCCTCCTGGCGCATGCCCGTGGGCCGTGAGTCGGAAGTGTTTGCCTTCACTGACTGGTCCTACCAGGGCGACACCCAGCTGTTCCTGTACGATGCTGTGGAGTTCGTCACCGATGGCCAGTTTGAGGGCGGATTGCGTCTTGGCTGGCGCCTGCGGGATGGCAGCTATGAAATCGCCCTGTTTGGCCGCAACATCACCGATGAGGAAAACGTGCAGGGGGCCATCGACTTCAACAACCTGACCGGCTTCACCAACGAGCCGCGCGTATGGGGGCTGTCGCTGTCCAGCGTGTTCTGAACGCGTCAGGGCAAGCGGCCGGCGGCTCCCCCCCGGCCCGCTTCCCTGGCAGGCTGGCGCCCGACCTGCCCGGTCGGCGCCGCCCTTTTTCTCTCCAACGAGGACATCCATTCACCATGATGAAATTCGCATTGCTGACCCTGTTCATCGCCGCGCTGGCGGGACCGGCAGCGGCTGAAGAGCCCGGCACCGGCCCCATTCCCGTCAAGGTGGTCGTTGTCACCATGTTCGAGACCGACGCCGACACCGGAGACAAGGCCGGCGAGTTCCAGCGCTGGTATGAGCGCGTGCCCCTGGATACCCGGTTTGCCGCACCGCACATGCACCACGACATTCACATGAACCTGGAATCAGGTGTGCTGGGGATTGTGACGGGTATGGGCACCGCCAACGCCGCCGCCAGCGTGATGGCCCTGGGCCTGGACCCGCGCTTCGACCTGAGCCGGGCCTACTGGCTGGTTGCCGGCATTTCCGGCTTCGACCCGGCGGATGCGTCACTGGGCTCGGTGGCCTGGGCAGAGTGGCTGGTCGACGGCGACCTCGCGCATGAGATCGATGCCCGGGAAATTCCCGAAAACTGGCGCCACGGCTACTTTCCGCTGTTCAGCCAGGGGCCAAATGACACAGCACGCAAGAGCTACAACCTGGGCGAGGTGTTCCGGCTCAACACAGGCCTGGTGAACTGGGCCTACGCGCTGACCAAAGACATGCAACTGCCCGACCACCCCACGCTCAAGGAAGCGCGCGCCCCCTATGTCGATTACCCCGTGGGCCAGCAGCCACCGCGAGTGATCAAGGGTGACCAACTGGCCGCCATGACCTTCTGGCACGGGGAAAAGCTCAACGACTGGGCCAATGAATGGGTCAAGTACTGGACCGATGGCCAGGGTGAGTTTGTCAGCTCGGCCATGGAGGATACCGGCACGTTTCAGTCCCTGACCTACCTGCACGCAGCCGGCAAGGTCGACAAGAACCGGGTCATGGTCCTGCGCACCGCCTCCAATTTCACCCTGCCACCGCCCGGGAAATCCGCCGCGGCCTATCTGCTGGAAGAGCAGCATGACAGCTATGCCGGCCTGGATGCGGCTCTGGAAAACGCCTATCAGGTGGGCAGGAAGGTTATCGACGCGCTACTGGCCGACTGGGAGCAGCACGCCGTTACCATCCCTTCCCGCTAGGCCCGGGCCTCGCGGCCCAGCGCATGCGGGATCAGTTTCGCGTAGATTGCCTCGGCCTTTTCGCACATCGCCTCGCAGGCCGGAGGCAGTTCAACCTCGGACAAGGGCAGCTCGTTCACGACCTGAAAGCCGGTTGAGGCCTCAACCGCTGCGTACCAGTGAGGCGCCCAGACGCCGTCGCTGTCCCGGCGACCCGCGGGCCAGTGCAGCATGGCGCTGCTGAAGGGAATACCCACGCGTGCGCAAAGCGCACGCAGCACGCCTTCCGGGTCGGCCAGTGTGGTGGCAGAGTCAATCACCGGCGGCGCCGTGCCCAGCCGGTCGGCAACCCGCTGGAACAGGTCCCACTGCTGCGGGAAACCCAACTCCTCCAGCGCGAACTCCGGCCGCACCCGGGCGTAGGACGCAATAATTCTGCGCGGCTCGCGAATCAGGAAGCAGTTCACCAGCCGGTCGGTCCATGCCATGTCCATGGCCGGCAGGATGTGCTGGGTCATGTGCTTCTGATAGAACAGCGTGCAGGCGCCCGGGTCCGCCGTCGCAGGCAGCTCTTCACACAATTGCCGTGCTACTTCGCGCCAGTCGCAGCTCATGCTGGCCATGACCGCATCCCCGGCGGGATGGTCCAGCCCGGTGGCTTGCAGGTAGTAGCCATAGAACGGCTCATCCACCACCGCGCAGTCGGGCCGATTCTCGAATGCGCGCATCAATGCCGTACTGATATTGCGCGGGCCAGACCACATGGCCAGTCGTAGAGTCTCCATCGAACTAGCCCCGCGGGTGTTGCTGGCCGGGGCCGGCGATATAGCGGGCGACGGTTTCCCGGTACTGTGCCTGCAGACGCTGGATCATCGGGCGCCCCGCACCGGGCTCGCCAATCTGGCGGCCATCGACTTCCGTCACCGGCACCAGGCCGGCAAACGTTCCCGTCACAAAGGCTTCCTCCGCATTGTAGACATCGGTGAGCGTGAAATTGGTTTCGCGCACCGTGAGGCCGAGCTCACGTCCCATCTCCAGCACCTTGCCGCGGGTGATACCGTCCAGGCAGTAGTCCCCGGTCGAGGTCCAGATCTCGCCCCGGCGCACGATGAAAAAGTGCGTGGAGTTACAGGTGGCGACGAAGCCATGCGGGTCCAGCATCAGCGCTTCATCGGCACCGGCCTTGGTCGCCTGTATGCAGGCCCCGATGCAGTTCAGCTTGGAGTGGGTGTTCAGGGTCGGGTCCTGCACGTCCGAGTACCCGCGCCGCACATACACTGTGTACAGCCTGACGCCCTTTTCCACCACCTCGGGCAGCGCCTGCTTGTACTCGGGGATGATCACCACAGTGGGCGGCGTGATGGTCATGCGCGGGTCCTGGTAGGGGGTTGCCTTCACGCCCCGCGACACCATCAGGCGGATGTGCACACCGTCGCTCATGCCGTTGGCCGCGAGCAGCGCGTAGAGCCGCGCCGCCAGTTCTTCGCGGCTGAAATCCGGCTGAAAATCCAGGGTCTTCATGCCCTCGAACAGCCGCTCCAGGTGACGTTCCAGGAAGAGGACGGTATTGCCTTCAACGCGCAGCCCCTCCCAGACCCCGTCGCCGAGGATAAATCCCGAGTCGAACACCGACACCCGTGCTTCGGCACGCGGATAAATCGTGCCGTTGATGTCAATCAGAATCGTCTCGTTGCGCGGATCCCCCGCATATTCGTGCGTGCCTTTCATGCTCCAGCTCCAACCGTTTCAGCGCGCGATATTGTGCGCTATTCGGGCGGCAAGTACATCCATGATAAAATCCCGCCACTTGCAGCAGCGCCAGGCAGCCACTCCCGTGTCCGAACCACGCGACAACATCTACGCGCAACCCGTGCCCGAGCCCACACCGTTTCGCTTCGACGACCGCGTGGCCCAGGTCTTCCCCGACATGATCCGTCGTTCAGTGCCGGGCTACAGCACCATCATTGCCATGACGGGCCTGCTGGCCGGGCGATTCGCCACTCCGGGCAGCCGCCTGTACGATCTCGGCTGCTCACTCGGCGCTTCCACCCTCGCCATGCGCCAGAACCTGCAGCACACCGACTGCCGGATTATCAGCGTCGACAACTCGACCGCCATGCTGGAGCGCTGCCGCAGCGTCATCGATACCGACAGCCACGAGATACCGGTCGATCTCGTGTGCAGCAACCTGCAGGATGTGCAGATCGCCGATGCCTCGGTGGTGGTACTGAACTTTACCCTGCAGTTTATCGCCCGCGAAGAACGTGACGCCGTCATCGAACAGATCTTCGCCGGGCTGCGCCCGGGCGGCATCATGGTGCTCTCCGAGAAAGTCACCTTCGAAGACCCGCGCCTGGACGCCCTCAACATCGACCTGCATCACGATTTCAAGCGCGCCAATGGCTACAGCGACCTGGAAATTGCCCAGAAACGCGATGCCCTGGACGGCTACCTGCGCCGCGAAACCCTGCAGCAGCACCGCGACCGCTGCCGCAAAGCCGGCTTCAGCAGCTGCGACGTCTGGTTCCAGTGCTTCAACTTCGCCTCCCTGATTGCGCTGAAATGATTGACTACGGCCCGCTCATCCGGCGCTGGCAGGGAGGCGAACTGGCCCCCTGGGCGGAGCAGCTGCCGGCACAGATTGCCGCCGGTCTTGCGCCTGAACGCTACGGTGACCTGCCACGCTGGCTCGCTGCCCTGGAGGACCTGCCGGACCTCACCCCCAGCGCCCGACATCTCGATCGCGCGCAGGTCGGAGCCAGCCTGGAGCCCGGCCTTGATGCCAACCAGCGGGCAGCACTGCGCGCCACCCTGCAGCGCCTGCATCCTTGGCGCAAGGGTCCCTTCAACCTCTTCGGCGTGGATATCGACACCGAGTGGCGCTCGGACTGGAAGTGGGCGCGACTGCAGAACCACATTGATGACCTGAATGGCCGCCGTGTACTGGACGTCGGCTGTGGCAGCGGCTACCACTGCTGGCGCATGGCGGGCGCCGGTGCGCGAGAGGTCATCGGCATCGACCCCACTCCACTGTTCGTCGTGCAGTACTGGGCCCTGCAGAAATACCTGCAGCACCCCGGCGTCTGGGTGTTGCCGCTGGGCATTCAACACGTTCCCGCCAATCTGCAGGCGTTCGACAGCGTGTTTTCCATGGGCGTCCTCTACCACCGGCGTTCACCCATGGATCACTTGCAGGAGCTGCGTGACTGCCTGCGACCCGGCGGACAGCTGATCCTGGAAACATTGGTCATCGACGGACCGCTGGGCGCCACGCTGGTACCGGAAGGACGCTATGCACGCATGGGCAATGTCTGGTTCCTGCCCAGTCCGGACACGCTGATGTCCTGGCTGCGCAAACTGAAGTTCCGCGATGTGGCGCTGGTGGATGTTTCGATCACACGCGTGGAAGAACAGCGGCAGACCGAGTGGATGCGTTTCCAGTCGCTGGCTGACTTCCTCGACCCCGAGGATGCCACGCGCACGATCGAGGGGTATCCGGCACCCATGCGGGCTGTGGTGACGGCTCGGGCGCCGTGAGGCAGATGGGCGCTGCCGGCGCTCGACGGGGCTGGACTGGGGCTGGGCTGGGGCTGGGCTGGGGCTGGGCTGGGCTGGGCTGGGCTGGGCTGGGCTGCGGTGGCGGACGGCGCGACGGATGGGGGCGACCAGGACACGCCGTGAACCCATCCATGGGGGCTTGAAGGAAGCATCCCTGTTTCCTACAGTCCTGCTCGCCCCCATCCGCCACGCCGCCCTGCTCATCAGGTTGTGGTGCCAGAACTTACTCTCAAGCGCCGCGTCGCCCTGCTCATCTGGTTGCGGTGCCAGAACTTGCTCCCGGGCGCTGCCCCACCCCGCCCCTTCAATGCCAGACTTCACCACCCAAGCCGCAAGTGCCGGTGGGGGCGGTGCGGGCGCTGGGGGGACCGTCGGCGGCCATGGATGGCCGCCGCCGAGCCTACATGGACGTACTTGCGGCGTGTCCCCCCAGCGCCCGCACCGCCCCCACCGGCACCACTCCAAAGCCAAAATCCGGAAGCCCGGAAGCCCGGAAGCCCGGAAGCCCGGAAGCCCGGAAGCCCGGAAGCCCGGAAGCCCGGAAGCCAGAGCACAGCCCAGCCCTGTGCTCAATGCAACGCCTTCTCTAACCGATGCTCATGAAACACATACTCAAAGACCTCCCGGTAGTTGCGCGCAAAGCGCACCTCCAGCCCTTCCCGCAAATAGGCCGGCAACTCGTCGAAATCACGCCGGTTGGCCGCGGGCAGAATCAACTCCGGAATCTTCATGCGCCGCGCCGCAATCACCTTCTCGCGGATGCCACCCACCGGCAGCACCTGGCCCGTCAGGGTCAGCTCACCGGTCATCGCCAGCGGGCGCTTGATCCGCTCATCGCGCGCCAGGGAAATCAGTGCCGTCGCCATGGTGATACCCGCACTGGGGCCATCCTTGGGTGTGGCACCCTCCGGCACGTGTAGATGCACAAGGCTGGTGTCGAAGAAATCGTAGTCACAGTCGAAATCACGCAGGTGCGACACCACATAGCTGTAGGCAATCTCCGCGGATTCCCGCATGGTCTCCCCCAGGCGTCCGGTGAGCTTGAACCCCCTGTTCAGGGTGTGCACCTTGGAGGATTCAATCGCCAGGGTTGCACCGCCCATCGCGGTCCAGGCCAGCCCGGTAGCCACACCGGGGCCGCGCAGCAGCTTCTCGCTGTGGAACACCGGTTGGCCAAGCAGTGTTTCGATATCCTTCTTGCCGATGCGCAGGCGCTGTTCACCGCCCTCCAGCAGATTGACGATGGACTTGCGGATGATACGCGCCAGCTGCTTTTCCAGGTTGCGCACACCGGCCTCCCGGCAATAACTCTCGATTACGGTCTTGAGCGCGGCGTCGTTGATCTTGAGCTGGTCAGCGCTGACACCGTGACGCTGCAACAGCCGCGGCCACAGGTGGTTGCGCGCGATGGCCAGCTTCTCCTCGGCGATGTACCCCGCGAGCCGCAGCACCTCCATCCGGTCCAGCAGCGGCCCGGGAATGCTGTCCAGCTGGTTGGCGGTGCAGATGAACAGGACCTT
Organism: Halieaceae bacterium UBA5044; assembly: GCA_002416125.1. Lineage (GTDB taxonomy): Bacteria > Pseudomonadota > Gammaproteobacteria > Pseudomonadales > Halieaceae > Haliea. The sequence goes on along the minus strand of DIBU01000010.1, from coordinate 206,276 downwards.
GGACAGGTCTACCCGCATATCCAGGTAATGGTCCAGAAACTCCGCGTTCTGCTCCGGGTCCAGCACCTCGAGCAGTGCCGAAGCGGGGTCGCCCCGGAACGACGATCCGATCTTGTCGATTTCGTCGAGCATGATCACCGGGTTGGCCACCTTCACATCCTTCAGCGCCTGCACAAACTTGCCGGGCATGGCGCCGATATAGGTGCGGCGGTGGCCCTTGATTTCCGCTTCGTCGCGCATGCCACCCAGGCTGAAACGGTAGAATTCGCGCCCCAGTGCGTCTGCCACGGAGCGCCCGATGCTGGTTTTGCCCACCCCGGGCGGCCCTACCAGCAGTAGAATGGACCCGCTGATCTCGCCCTTGAATGCCCCGACGGCGAGAAACTCGAGTATGCGCCGCTTCACGTCGTCCAGCCCGTCGTGATGCGCGTCCAGTGTCTCCCGAGCATGGGCAAGCTCCAGCTTGTCCGCCGAGGTGATACCCCAGGGCAGTTGTGTAGCCCAGTCGAGGTAATTGCGCGTCACGCCGTATTCAGGTGACCCCGTCTCCAGCACCGATAGCTTGTGTATTTCCTCGGCGATGCGCGCACGCACGGGCTCTGGTGGCTTGAGGGCCGCCATGCGCTCCTCGAACAGCTCAAGGTCGGTGCTGCGGTCGTCCTTGGACAACCCAAGCTCCTTCTGGATGACTTTCAGCTGCTCGCGCAGGAAGAACTGCCGCTGCTGCTCGGAGACTTTTTCATTGACCTGGCTGGTGATGCGGGTCTGCATCTCGGCCACTTCGCGCTCTTTGCGCAGCAGCAGCAGAACCTTCTCCATGCGGGCCAGCAAGGGCAGCGTGTCGAGGATTTCCTGCAACTGGTCACCCTTGGCCGTCGTGAGCGCAGCCGAGAAGTCCGCCAGCAGGCTGGGCTGGTTGGGACTGAAGTTTGCCATGTAGTGCTTAAGCTCTTCGCTGTACAGCGGGTTGAGCGGCAACAGCTCCTTGATCTGCTGGATCAGAGCCATCGCGTAGGCCTTCACTTCGTCGCTGTCGCGGTCTCCCGTGCTGCGCGGGTATTCAACCTGAACCCGGTAGGGCGCCTTGTCGGTGAGCCAGCGCAGGATGCGAAAGCGCTTCACGCCCTGCACCAGGAACTGACCGGGGCCGGTGGTGCCCGGCGGCCTGTGCAGGCGTGCGACGCAGCCGATCTCGGGGAACTGGCGGGGCCCCACGCTGTCCGGGCCCTGCTGGTCAACATAACTGAGGCCCACCAACCCGTGGCCCTCGGCGGCAATCGCCTCCAGTGTCGGGGCCCATTCCTGCGGATTGATCGCGACCGGCTGTATCTGCCCGGGAAAGAAGGGTCGCTGCGGTACCGGAATCACGTACAGTGTATCCGGGAGAATATCGTTTGCCACCGCCGGGGCCTGGTTGCCCGACGCGTTCGCGTCGCGCTCATCCTCGGCAAATTGCTGGGGCTTGCTCATGGCTGCCTGTGTCCAATGCTGTGGGTATCCGCCAGATATGGGCGCGCGGGCGCGTATTTCAAGAGATTGACCCCGCAGCATTTTTCAGTGACCGGCACGCGGAGTATACTTGGCGGCTGAGCCCGACCCGTCTACCGCACGTCCGACACAGGAGTCCACAGTGCATATTGAAAAGGCCACTGAAGCCGAACTGCGCGCCGCGCTTGCCGACCTGCATGAACAGTATGATGCACTGGCAGCGAAGAAACTGAACCTCGACCTGACCCGGGGCAAACCCAGCGCCGCGCAAGTCGCACTGTCCGACGCTCTGGACGGCATTCTGCAGGGCAATTATCGGGCCGCGGACGGCACCGATGCCCGCAACTACGGTGGTCTGGAGGGCCTGCCCGAAGCGCGCGCGCTGTTCGCCGACGTTCTGGGGACAGCACCGCAAGAGACTCTGGTCGGCGGCAACAGCAGCCTGACGCTGATGTACCAGGTGATGGATTTTGCCCTGCGCGAGGGTCTGCGAGGCGCCGAATCAGCCTGGGGCAACCGTGCCCAGGTGAAGTTCCTGTGCCCGGTACCAGGTTACGATCGCCACTTTTCCGTCTGTGAATACCTGGGCATCGAGATGATCCCCGTGCCCCTGCTGGACTCCGGCCCGGACATGGACCAGGTAGAGGCGCTGGTCAGCACTGATGCGGACATCAAGGGCATCTGGTGCGTGCCCCGCTTCTCAAACCCCACCGGCTGCGTCTACAGCCCGGACACTGTCAAACGTCTGGCACGGCTGCCGCAAACCGCGTCAGACGACTTTGTCGTGATGTGGGACAACGCCTATGCGGTCCACACCCTGCAGGATGACGCACCTGCGCTGGACAGCATCACGACCCACGCGCGGGCGTTCGGCACCATGGACGGTATCTTCCAGTTCGGCTCCACGTCCAAGATCACCTTCGCCGGTGCAGGTGTCGCATTCCTTGGCACCAGCGAGCGCAATCTCAACACCTTCAAGGCACACCTGGCTTTCCAGACCATCGGCCCCGACAAAGTGAACCAGTTGCGTCATGTGCGCTTCCTGCAGGACGAGGCCACGCTGCACACGCACATGGCCGGGCACGCGGCAATTCTCAAGCCACGCTTTGACGCGGTGCTCGACACCCTGCAGCGCGAACTGGGAGCCAGTGGCATGGGCCACTGGACGACGCCACAGGGCGGCTACTTCGTATCGTTCAACACTTTGCCGGGGCTTGCGTCCAAAATCGTCGAACTTGCGGCCAACGTGGGAGTCAAGCTGACACCGGCCGGCGCCACCTTCCCCTACGGCAAGGACCCGGAAGACAGCAATATCCGTCTGTCACCGAGTTTCCCGGCACTGGACGATGTGCAGGCGAGCGTGGACGTGTTTGTGTTGTGCGTGAAAATCGCCTCGATCAAGCAGCGGCTGGATAGCTGAAGAAAGGCGGCGGGGGCCCGCAGCAGCGGGCTCCGCGCCCGCCGGCGAGGTCAGTCGTCGCTGCTGTGGTGCGGCTGCATACCGGGCACGGGGAATGTGGCCACGTTGCTGCGCGAGCCGGGCGTGGCCTCGGAAATCTTGCCGGTCCCTTCCTTGTCGACTTCATCGATGCGGATGATCGCCTGCAACGGAATATAGCTGCGCTTGACCCCGCTGAACTCGTGCTTGAGCTTCTCCTCGCCGGGGTCTACGAGTATCTGCGAGCGTTCGCCGAAGACGAATTCCTCGATCTCGATGAAACCCCACATATCGCTCTGGTAGATCTGGCGCGCGAACACCTCGAACACCTGGTTGGCGTTGTGGAATATCACCTTGTACACCGGTTGGTTGGCCATGCTGTCCTCGTGGGGCGTTGCGCCGGGCGGTCCCGCTGGGGTTGCGCGGAATCCGGGGGGGCGCAATGTTAACACTCCCATCATAAATTACCACTACCGGGATCCGCGCAATGCTATGTTTCCCGCGGCCAACTCTGTATAATTCCCACCCTTTTTCCAGCAACCGGCGAGGCACCCACTGCGGTGCGCCGACGAGGCCCAGTGAGCAAAAAGCTGTACATCAAGACCCACGGCTGCCAGATGAACGAGTACGACTCGGCGCGCATGCGCGATCTGTTGCAGGCCAGCCATGGGCTGACCCCGACGGACAACCCCGAGGACGCCGATGTTCTGCTGCTCAACACCTGCTCGATCCGTGAAAAAGCCCAGGAAAAGGTCTTCCACCAGCTCGGCCGCTGGAAACACCTGAAGCAGAAGAACCCCGACCTGATCATCGGGGTGGGTGGCTGTGTCGCCAGTCAGGAAGGGGCCGAAATCGGCAAACGCGCACCCTATGTCGACCTGGTCTTCGGGCCACAGACCCTGCACCGCCTGCCGGAGATGATGGAGCAGCGCGGCCCGGGGGGTACGCTGGTGGTCGACGTCAGCTTCCCGGAAATCGAGAAATTCGATCGATTGCCGGAACCCAGTGTCGAGGGGCCCACGGCCTTTGTTTCCGTGATGGAAGGCTGCAGCAAGTACTGCACCTTCTGTGTTGTGCCCTACACCCGCGGGGAAGAAGTCTCACGCCCGGTGGATGACGTGATCGCTGAAGTGGCGCACCTGGCGGGAGAGGGCGTGCGCGAAGTCAACCTGCTGGGGCAGAATGTGAACGCCTACCGGGGCGCCAACCACCTCGGTGAGATCGTGGACTTCGCCGAACTCCTGCACCTGGTGGCGCGCATTCCGGGGATCGACCGTATCCGCTACACCACCTCACACCCGGTGGAATTCAGCGACGCCCTGATCGATGCCTATGCCGAGATCCCGCAGCTGGTCGACCACCTGCACCTGCCGGTACAAAGTGGCTCGGACCGCATCCTGATGGCCATGAAGCGCGGGCACACGGCGCTGGAGTACAAATCGAAGATTCGGCGTTTGCGCCGCATACGCCCGAACATCAGTATCTCTTCCGACTTCATTATCGGCTTCCCCGGCGAGACGGATACCGACTTTGCGGCCACCATGAAGCTGGTGGAGGAGATCGGGTTCGATACCTCGTTCAGTTTTGTCTACAGCGCGCGCCCCGGCACCCCCGCGGCGGAGCTGCCGGACACCACGGATGAAAGCGTCAAGAAGCAGCGCCTGCAGATCCTGCAGGCGCGCATCCTGCAGGAAGCACAGGCGATCAGCCGCCGCATGGTCGGCACAGTGCAGCGGGTTCTGGTCACGGGCGTCTCGAAGAAAGACCCCGGTGAACTGCAGGGTCGCACCGAAAACAACCGTGTTGTGAACTTCCACTGCACCGACCAGAGCCTGATCGGCGAATTCGCCGATTTGGAGATTGTCGATGCTTTGCCCAATTCCCTGCGCGGCCAGCTGGCACAATCACCCCGGATGCGTGCGGTTGACTAGTCGGCCAAGGCGTATATCCTTAACCCCATGATCACATGCCCTAGCGGCCCGCGAGCGATTTGAACAGCGAATCTCCGACCCCCGAGTCGACACAGTCAAGCCTCACCCTGGAACCGAATGACACCCGCCATCTGGCCATGCTCTGCGGCCAGTTCGACGGCCATCTGCGCCAGATCGAGTCCCGTCTCGGCATCAGCATCGCCGCGCGCGGCAACCAGTTCCTGCTCAGCGGCCCAGCGGCCGCCGTGACCGCGGGCGAGCGACTGCTGCAAAGCCTCTACGCCGAGCTCTGCCAGGGCGTGGGCCTGAGTCCGGAGTCACTGCACCTGCAATTGCAGCAGGCGGGCATTGAAGTGCTCAGCGAAGAGCCCGGTGGTGCCCCCGTCGAAGCCATTCAGGTGATCCGCACCAAGCGCGCATCGGTGAAGCCCCGCGGCAAGAACCAGCAGGGTTACGTGCGCACTATCAAGCAGCACGACATCAATTTCGGCATCGGCCCCGCGGGCACCGGCAAGACCTATCTCGCCGTGGCCTGCGCTGTGGAGGCCCTGCTGGAGGAGCGTGTGCGGCGTATCCTGCTGGTGCGCCCTGCCGTAGAGGCCGGCGAGAAGCTCGGCTTTCTGCCCGGCGACCTGAGCCAGAAGATCGATCCGTACCTGCGCCCCCTGTACGATGCCCTGTACGAGATGCTGGGTTTCGAAACCGTCAACAAGTTTATCGAGCGCAACATCATCGAAGTGGCCCCGCTGGCCTTCATGCGCGGGCGCACGCTGAACAACTCCTTCATCATTCTCGACGAGGCGCAGAACACCACCCGCGAACAGATGAAGATGTTCCTCACCCGCATCGGCTTCGGTTCCACGGCCGTGATTACGGGCGATGCCACGCAGATCGACCTGCCCAAGGGCATCCAGTCCGGACTCACCCACGCGGGCAATATTCTCGCCGAGGTCGAAGGCATCGGCTTCACCTGGTTCGGCAACAAGGACGTGGTGCGCCACCCCATGGTGCAGCGCATTGTCGAGGCCTATGACGCGTTTGAGGACAGGGCGACCACCCTCGACAAGACCCGGCCATGAACAGCCACATCGACATCCAGACGGCCTGTAGCGAGCCGGTTCCCGAGGAAGACGACTTAAGGAACTGGCTGCACACCACCCTCCAGGGCCGCGCGCCCAGCCCATCACCGGAGCTTTGCCTGCGCCTGGTGGGCGAAGACGAAATGGCCCACCTGAACCAGAGCTACCGTGGCAAGCAGGGCCCGACCAACGTGCTTTCCTTTCCCGCTGACCTGCCGGAAGGGTTGGGGTTGGCACTGCTCGGAGACATCGTGATCTGTGCCCCGGTGGTAGCCCGGGAGGCCGCCGCGCAGGGCAAGTCCCTGCAGGCGCACTGGGCCCATATGGCGGTACATGGGGCGCTGCACCTGTTGGGCTACGACCACATTGCAGCGGCCGAGGCCGCCGAAATGGAAGCCCTTGAAACTGCCATCCTGGCCACGCTTGGATTTCCCTGCCCCTACCCAGACACCGTCTCCGAGGAGCCCGTAACCCCATGAGCGAAGATCGATTTGGCAGCGAGTCAGGAGACCGCTCCTGGCTCGAGAAAATAGCCTTGCTGTTCTCGTCAGAGCCGCACAATCGCCGCGATCTGGAGGGCGTTCTTGCGATCGCCGCCGAAAACGAAGTGATCGACCAGGACGCGCGCAGCATCATGGAAGGCGCCATGAAGGTCAGCGACATGCAGGCCCGCGACATCATGATTCCGCGCGCCCAGATGGTGGTGATCAAGGCAGACTCGACGCTGGAAGAGATCCTGCCGCAGATCATCCGCTCTGCCCACTCACGCTACCCGGTTGTGGGCGAGAGCCCCGATGACATCCAGGGCATACTGCTGGCCAAGGACCTGCTGCCGGAAATCCTCAACAAGGATCACAGCGAGTTCCGCATGGAAACGCTGCTGCGCCCCACGGTTGTGGTGCCGGAAAGCAAGCGACTGAACGTGCTGCTGCGGGAGTTCCGGGAGAACCGCAACCATATGGCTATCGTGATCGACGAGTACGGCGGCGTTGCGGGCCTGGTCACCATTGAGGACGTGCTGGAGGAGATCGTCGGCGATATCGAGGATGAAACCGATGTCGACGAGGACCACTTCATTCGCACCATCGACGACGGCGACTACTTCATCAAGGCGCTGACCCCGATCGAGGAATTCAACGAACATTTCCGCACGACCTTCAGCGATGAAGAGTTCGACACCATCGGCGGCCTGGTGATACAGGCGTTCGGGCACATGCCGGCGCGCAATGAGGTCACCTGCATCGAAAACTTCGAATTCAAGGTGATCAACGCGGACCAGCGCAAGATCCACAGCCTGCGCATGCGGCCACTGAGCAGTTGAACCATGCCTGAACACGGCCTGCGCCCGGCCTGGATAGCCCTGCTGACACTGCTGGCCGGCGGCCTCGTCACCCTCTCATTTGCCCCCTTCAACCTGTGGCCTGCGGGCATCGCCAGTTGCGCGCTCTACTGCTACCTGCTCAGCACCTGCACGCCACGCCAGGCCCTGTGGCGCGGCTGGCTGTTCGGCCTGGGCCTGTTCGGCAGCGGTGTGTCCTGGGTTTACGTCAGCATTCACGTCTACGGTTATGCCAGCGTACCGCTCGCTGTCTTTCTCACGGTGCTGTTCTGTGCCGGGCTCGCGCTTTTGCACAGCCTCTTTGCCTGGTGCTACGTGCGCTGGGTGCGCCCCCTGCCCGGCGGCATGCTGGCCGGCTTCGGCGCGCTGTGGGTGCTGTTCGAGGGCTTGCGCAGCTGGCTGCTGACGGGCTTCCCCTGGCTTTACCTGGGCTACGGCCATATCGATACCTGGCTGGCAGGCTGGGCGCCCGCGGTGGGCGTGTACGGTCTGTCCTTCGCGGTGGCGGTGAGCGGTTCCTGCCTGTTCCTGGCCTGGCGCAACCCGAAGCCTGCAGGCCTGCTCACCTACCTCACCGTGGTGGCCATCCTGTGGCTCGGCGGGCGCACGCTGGGCAGTGTGGAGTGGGTGGTTCCCGCCACCGAACAACCCCTGCGCGTCGCGCTGTACCAGCCCAATATCCCGCAGGCGCTGAAGTGGCAGCCGGGTTATTACCCGCGCATTCTGGAGCAGTACAGCAGCGCTATTGCGGCGCAGGCCGACCACGACATTGTGGTCTGGCCGGAATCTGCACTGCCACGCTTCTACCAGCAGGCCCGCGACTACCTGGATCCGGTAGCCGCGGGCTTTGCCAGCCGCAACAGTACCCTGATCACCGGCATTCCCTGGCGGGAGCCGGGCAGTACAGACTACTTCAACAGCATCGTCGCACTCGGTGCCGGCAGCGGCGTCTATCACAAGCAGCGCCTGGTGCCCTTCGGCGAATACGTGCCGCTGGAGCACTGGCTGCGCGGCCTGATCGCCTTCTTCGACATGCCCATGTCGAGTTTTTCCGCCGGGCCACCGGGACAGAGCCTGCTGTTGGCGGATGGCGTGCGGGTGGCGCCCTTTATCTGCTACGAAATCGTCTACCCAGGGCTCGTCGCTCGGGGCGCACGCAATGCGGACGTACTGGTGACGATCAGCAACGACAGCTGGTTCGGCGCCTCCATCGGCCCGCTGCAGCACCTGCAGATGGCGCGCATGCGTGCACTGGAGAGCGGGCGCTACCTGCTGCGCGGCACCAACAACGGTGTGTCCGCCATTATCGATCATCAGGGCAGGGTCCTGCAGCGCAGCCCCCAGTTTGAGGAAGCGCTGCTCAGCGGCGAGGCCCACATCATGCTGGGCAGCACGCCGGCAGCCATCTACGGTCCGCGACCCGTGCTTGGCGGTTGCGTGCTGCTGTTGTTGTTGATGCTGGTTGTGTACCACACGGTGTGGCGCGAGCGGGACTGAACACCGCAGACAGAAAGCGCCACTGACACTGGAATATTCGTCTTCGGTTTGGTAAAAAGCGCACCTTTTCGCCAAACCGGAGCCCACTGCATGCTGAAACAGGCCTGTGCAGCGCTGCTTTTGCTCGGTGCCAGCGGCACCCTGCAGGCAGAAAGCGCTTTCCCTTCCACCTACACCCCGCTCATCTCAGCTCCCACGCTACTGCGTAACGCCACCCTGCTCACGGGTGATGGGCAGCGGCTCGAACAGACCGATCTGTTGCTCGAGAACGGCAGAATCGCCTGGGTAGGCAACGGTGATGTCCCACCCGGCACCCGGGAAATCGATGCCTCTGGGCGCTGGATCACACCGGGGCTGATTGACGTGCATTCCCACCTCGGTGTTTATCCCAGCCCCTCTGTCGATGCACACCAGGACGGCAACGAAATGAGCGACCCCGTGACCGCGAACATCTGGGCCGAACACAGTATCTGGCCGCAGGACCCGGGTTTCGGCAAGGCTCTCGCCGGCGGGGTCACTGCCCTGCAAATCCTTCCCGGTTCGGCCAACCTGTTCGGCGGCCGGGGCGTCACGCTGAAGAATGTCTACAGCACCAGCTACCAGGGCATGAAGTTCCCCGGGGCACCCCATGGCCTGAAGATGGCCTGCGGCGAAAACCCCAAACGCGTGTATGGGCAGCGCAACAAGCTGCCCTCCACCCGCATGGGCAACGTCGCCCACTACCGCACCGAGTGGATCGCCGCGCAGGACTATATCGATCGTTGGGCTCGCTACGAAGCGCAGCTCGCCGCCGGTGACGAGGAAGCGACCGCACCATTGCGCGACCTCAAGTTGGAAACCCTGGCCGGGGTGCTGCAGGGCGAGATCATTGTCCACATGCACTGCTACCGCGCGGATGAAATGATGACCATCCTGGCCCTGGCCGAGGAGTTCGAGTACCGCATCGGCACCTTCCACCACGCTGTCGAAGCCTACAAGATTGCCGACGAACTGGCACAGCAGCAGGTCTGCGGCGCGCTCTGGGCCGACTGGTGGGGCTTCAAGATGGAAGCCTATGACGGCATTCAGGAGAACATCGCCCTGGTGGACCGCCCGCCGGGGGGGTGCGCGATCGTGCACTCGGATTCTCCTGAAGGTATCCAGCGGCTTAACCAGGAGGCGGCCAAGGCCATGGGCAAGGGCCGCCGCGCCGGCATGGATATCGCTCCTGAACACGCGATTGCCTGGATCACCTCCAACGCCGCACGCTCACTGGGTATTGAGCACATGACCGGCAGCCTGACCCCGGGAAAGATGGCCGATGTGGTTGTGTGGAGCGACAACCCTTTCAGTATCTACAGCAAGGCAGACCTGGTGTTCATCGATGGGGCCCTGCTGTATGACCGCAAGGACCCCGCCCGGCAACCGGTGTCCGACTTTGAGTTGGGGCAGCTGCAGGAGGTGCAGCCATGAATGGATTCAAATGGATCGTCGCCACACTGCTGCTCTGCTGCCAGGCCGCGGCCGCCGGCAACACCTTACTGATTCGCAATGCCCTGGTACACACGATGACCGATGCCGGTACGCTGCCCGCTACGGACATCCTGATTCGCGACGGGCGCATTGCGGAACTTGGCAATCATCTGCGGGCGCCCGCAGACAGCACCGAGCTCGACGCCGCCGGACGACCAGTGACCCCCGCCCTGTTTGCCGGCATCACGGCGCTGGGGCTGAACGAAATCGATATGGTCTGGCCCTCTGTAGACTCCGCGGTCACTCAGGTGGGCTCACCACCCATGCGCCCCGAATTCAACGTGGTCAGTGCCTACAACCCGCACTCCAGCCCGATTCCGATTACCCGCATCGAGGGCTTCGGCTACAGCCTCCTCGGCGCAATGGCCGGTGGGTCGATCATCGGCGGCCAGGGACGCACCGTGGTTCTGGACGGCGGCTACCGGAGCTTCGTTGGCGAGCCCGTGCTCTTCATCGCGCTGGGCGAAAGCGCGTCCACTCTCGCTGGCGGTTCACGCGCCGCGCAATGGATGGTGCTGGAACAGGCCATCGCCGAGAGCGAATCGACGCCGCGTCACGGCGACCACACGCTGCTGACCCGAGAAGGCCGCGCCGCGCTGCACGCATTCCAGCGCAGCGGGACCGTGGTGTTCAGCGCACATCGCGCCAGCGATATTCTGCAGGTCATCGCGTTTGCCGAGCGCCACGGTTTGCGCGCCGTCATTGAAGGCGGTGCCGAAGCCTGGATGGTGGCAGACGCCCTGGCCGAGGCGCAGGTGCCGGTGCTGCTGGATCCCCTGCAGAATCTGCCCGACAGTTTCGACATGCTGGGCGCACGGCTGGACAACGCCGCAAGGCTGCACGCAGCTGGGGTGACAGTCAGCTTTTCCGGCGCCGGCACCCACCATGCGCGCAAGCAGCGACAGCTGGCCGGCGTTGCCGCGGCCAATGGCCTCGGGCCCGAAGCCGCGCTGGCCGCACTGACACGCAATCCGGCGGAGATATTCGGGTTTCCCGGCGGCCGCCTCGAACGCGGCGCCCCGGCCGACCTGGTACTCTGGAGTGGAGACCCGCTGGAGCTGGTGGAATCGGCCGAGCAGGTGATCCTCGGCGGCCGCCTGCAGCCAATGCGCAGCCGGCAGACGGAGCTGCGCGATCGCTACCTGCCAACCGCCACATCGCTGCCCCGAGCCTACACGCACTGAGACCGGCAGCCCCTGCGGGTGGCCAGGCCACCCGCGATTCCCGCCCCTAGCTACTGCGCTGGCATGGACACGACAAAAATACCGCGCAACTCGTTGACCCCGTAACCGACTGCCTGATCGTCGGGGTAACGCGCCCGCAGCGCGGCCTGTGTCTCGGCCTGCAACTCCACTCCCGGCCTACCGTGACATTGCAGACACAGGCCGTTGGTGACGATTGGATAATACGCCACAACCTCCTGCTTCACTCGCTGCACGGCGGGTGCCGGTTCGGTGCCTGCCGCAAGCGCAGACCGCGCCGTTGCCATGTAGGCCAGCTCCGCGGCAGTGGCCGCATTCGCGGGGTTGCGTGGGCGATCACTGACGCGTCGAACCGCAACGCCCTGTTCCGCCGCAGCCCCCTCGGTCAGCGGAATCGCACTGTCGTGACAGAAATCGATGGCCGCGACCGGACCGCCGGCGCTGATGGCCTGCTGGAGGTTACTGCCGAGAGTCGACTTGGCGCTCATCGCAACCTCTCTGCCGCGGCGCAGGTAATCCGCGTCTGTCACCAGCGTCGGTTGCCCCAGGCGCCGACGCTGCTGCTGTTCGGCCTGAAAATGCTGTTCGAACCAGCCCGGGGCCTCCAACGCACTGTGGTAGATGTAGTAGGCAATCTCCTCCACCATCACCTGGTCAAAAGGCATCTTGGGCATCAGGCCAAACCGGTCGATGGCACCGGGCATGCGCGCATTCTCCGCGGAGGGATCCTGCACGAAACTCACCAGACGATCCCGGAAAGCCTCGTAGGAGGTTCCCGGCTGAATGTAATGCTTCTTGATCGCCGCCATGGGCGGCGCCACGCGGTTTCCCGCAGACGCATCAGGGCTATGACAACTGAAGCACGCTGACTCCAGCGCCTGAAAGCCCGCTGTTAGTCGGGCCTGATCCAGCGCCGCGTCGGCCGACCGCCCGGCGACCTCCACAGTGTTCTGTGCAGCGCTTGCCAGGGGTACGACGCAGGCACCCAGAAACACCATCACGCAAAGCCTCATATTCACATTGCCTCCTTCTTCCGTGTGCTCACGGCAGCAAAATCCAGCGTAACAGAGCCGATACAGTGCCCACCACCAGCACACCGCAGAGCCAGAGGCCTATAAACCAGGCCCATTTTCTGCCCAGGCTGCCCTCTTCAGGCCGCGTTTCAATGTCGCGCATCAGTGATAGCCTCCGTCGCCATGACGCACTTTGCCGCGGAAAATCCAGTAGGAATACGCGGTGTAACCGAGTATGAGCGGCAACATGATCACTGCGCCCACCAGCATGAAGAGCAGGCTGGAATCAGGTGCAGCGGCTTCGTGGACGGTAATCGCGCGGGGCACAATATAGGGTGTGAAGCCTACACCGAGGCCGATAAAACACAGCCCCAGAAGCCCCAGGGTCGCCGGGTAGATCACCGCATCCCGCTGCCGCTGGATGCCCCAGGCCACGAGGCCCGCGATGCCGATCGTGAGCAATGGCACGGGTGCCAACCAATAAAAATGGGGCAATGTGAACCAGCGCGCAAAGATGTCAGGAGACAGAAACGGCGTCCACAGACTGACCACGCCGACAAAGAAGAACGTGCCCATGGCGGCTCTTTTAACCAGACGGTACGCCTGCTGGCGCAGCGCTCCATCCGTTTTCAACACCAGCCAGCCAGCCCCCAGAAGGGCGTAACCCGCACACAGCGCCACACCAACCGTGAGTGTAAAGGGGGTCAACCAGTCCCACCAGCCGCCGGCATAGGCGCGCCCTTCAACTTCAATGCCCTGGACAAATGCGCCCAGAACAACACCCTGCATAAAGGTTGCGACGACGGAACCGAAGACAAAGCTGGCGTCCCATATCCGCTCATGCGCCTTGTCGCGCCAGCGGTATTCGAACGCCACGCCGCGAAACACCAGTGCCAGCAACATGACGATAAATGGCGCGTACAACGCGGGCATGACAACCGCGTAGGCCAGTGGGAACGCGGCAAACAGGCCGCCACCGCCAAGGATCAGCCAGGTCTCATTCCCGTCCCAGACCGGCGCAACCGTGTTCATCGCAGTATCCCGGTCCTGGTCCGTGGCAAGGAATGGAAATAGCAGACCAATTCCCAGATCGAAACCATCCAGCGCCACGTAGATAAAGATGCCCAGGGCCAGCAGCCCGGCCCAGATCACGGGTAAATCCAACATATCAGGCGCCTCCTTTGCTGGCAGCTGTTTTCAGGGAGGCCACGGGGGTTGTGCCCGCAGCACGCAGCGGAGCCCCCGCCTCGGGCCCCTGACCATCAGGCGGTGCATGCATCATGCGAATAATGTAATAGGTACCGGCCCCGAACAGGGCGAAATACACGACGATGAAGGCCAACAGCGAGGCCGCTACCGCAGGTGCATCCACAGGTGCGAGGGATTCGCTGGTGCGCAGAAGCCCATACACGGTGAAGGGCTGCCGCCCGACCTCAGTTACAATCCAACCCGCCAACACAGCGACAAAGCCGGAAGGGCCCATCCACACGGCAGCGCGCTGCAACCACCGCGTGTCGTACAGTCGGCCACGCAAGCGCAGCCAGGCGGAATACACGCCGATCAGTGCCATCAGCGTGCCAATCAACAGCATGACCCTGAAAGACCAGAACACCATCCCGATCGGAGGCCTGTCCGCTGCCGGTACGTCAGTCAGGCCCGGAGTCTCACCGTTGATATCGTGGGTGAGCACCAGTGCAGACGCGTAGGGAATGCCGAGCTCAAACGTGTTTTCCTCTGCCGCCGCATCAGGCCAGGCCAGCAGGAGAAACGGTGCACCGGTCTGTCGCTGCCAATGCCCTTCCATGGCGGCTACCTTGATGGGCTGATGCTCAAGTGTGTTGAGACCGTGCAGGTCGCCGGCAAAAATCTGCATCGGTGCGACGAAAGTCGCCATCCACATGGCCATTGAGAACATCTTGCGCGCCTCCGGGTTAGCCGTGTCCCGCAACAGGTGCCACGCCCCAACACCACCCACCACGAACGAGACGGTCAGGTACGAAGCCAGCGTCATGTGGACCAGGCGATACGGAAAGCTGGGATTGAAGATTATCGCCAGCCAGTCTTCGGGCACAAACTGCCCGAGCGCATTCATGGCATGGCCCGTGGGCGTTTGCATCCAGCTGTTGACCGACAGGATCCAGGTTGCTGACAACAGCGTGCCAAACGCGACCATGGCTGTGGCGAGGAAATGCAGCCGCCGACCTACGCGCTCCATGCCAAACAGCATGATGCCCAGAAATCCCGCCTCAAGGAAAAACGCTGTCAGCACTTCATAGGCAAGCAGCGGGCCAATGACCGGCCCTGCCTTGTCAGAAAATACACTCCAGTTGGTCCCGAACTGGTAGGACATCACCAGACCGGACACCACGCCCATGCCAAATGCCACGGCAAATATCCGCAGCCAGTATTTGTACAGGTTCAGATACACGGGGTTGTCCGTCTTCAACCACAGGGCCTCCAGCACCAGCAGATAGCTGGCAAGGCCAATGGAAAACGAAGGAAAAATGATGTGAAAAGACACAGTAAAGGCAAACTGGATTCGCGCAAGCATCGATGCGTCGAAAAATTCAAACACGGTTAACCCCTTGCTTCGGCATTAAGTGATATCTAATATAGTATTTATAATTCGGCCGATATAAGCAACCACTAATATAAATTTTTCAGGAGTCGCCGCTATCCGCCTCACTGCCTACACCAACTATTCCCTGCGCATTCTCATGTATTGTGCCAGCCACCCAGGGCGGCTGGTGCGCATCGCCGACATCGCAGCCGCCTTCGATATCTCCAGAGCCCATCTGCTGAAGTCCGCACGGCATCTGGGGCAACTGGGCTACCTGTCGACCATGCGCGGACGACATGGTGGCATTCAACTGGGGATGGCCCCGGAGCGGATACGAGTTGGCGAGGTGGTGCGGAAACTCGAGGACAGCGGCGACTTTGTAGAGTGCTTCAACCCCGCCACCAACAGCTGCCCGCTGGCAGGAGCCTGCAAGTTAACGGGGCTTTTCCACCGGGGCGTGGAGGCGTTCTACCGGGAGCTTGATGATACAAGTCTCGCTGATCTTGTCGGCGATGGGGCTGCACTGCGCGACCGACTGCCACTGCTGCACCTCGCCTGATGTGCGGCGCGGGCTGCACACCCCGCACCGCGGCCTTCGCCGCCCGCACTGAATACTGATAGAATCGCGTTTTTTTGCACCGGACCCGCAGCCGCCGCATGTCGGTTGCCAGAGGTCCGTGCCCGGACCAGTTGAGTACACCGAAGCAATGGACCCCCATTACCAGCCCAAAATCCTCGAACAGGCGGCCCAGGAATACTGGCAGACCGAGCAGAGTTTTGCCGTGCACAAGGACGACAGCCGGGAGAAATTCTACTGTCTCGCCATGTTCCCCTACCCCAGTGGCAAACTGCACATGGGCCATGTGCGCAACTACACCATCACCGATGTCATTTCCCGCTACCAGCGCATGCTCGGCAAGAACGTACTACACCCGATGGGCTGGGATGCCTTCGGGCTGCCGGCCGAAAATGCGGCCGTGCAGAACAAGACGGCTCCCGCCGCCTGGACCTACAAGAACATCGCCTACATGAAGGGCCAGCTGCAGAGCCTGGGATTCGGCTTCGACTGGTCGCGCGAGCTCGCCACCTGCCAGCCAGCCTACTACCGCTGGGAGCAATGGTTCTTCACCCGGCTCTACGAAAAAGGGCTGGTGTACAAGAAAATGGCCACGGTCAACTGGGACCCGGTGGACCAGACCGTGCTCGCCAACGAGCAGGTGATCGACGGCCGCGGGTGGCGCTCCGGCGCGCTGGTGGAGCGCCGGGAAATTCCCCAGTGGTTCATTCGCATCACCGCCTACGCCGAGGAACTGCTGGCGGACCTTGAGCAGCTGCCGCACTGGCCGGAACAGGTCCGTACCATGCAGCGCAACTGGATCGGCAAGTC
>DIBU01000010.1:89144-189485 GCA_002416125.1 Halieaceae bacterium UBA5044 | reverse complement strand
GCCGATATGGCCACCATGGAAAAGCGCGGACTGGATACGGGGCTGCGCGCCATCAACCCGCTCAACGGTGAGCAGGTGCCCGTGTGGGTGGCCAACTACGTGCTGATGGACTATGGCTCGGGTGCGATCATGGCGGTACCGGCGCACGACCAGCGCGACTGGGAGTTTGCCCGCACCTACAAGCTGCCGATACGGCCCGTGATAGCCGCAGAAGACGGCGCCGAAGCCGACCTCAGCCAGGCCGCGGCCACCGTCAAGGGCACCTTGATCAACTCCGGCGCGTTTGACGGTCTGACGTCGGAGGAAGCGTTTACCGCCATCGCCGACCGGCTGGAACAAGCCGGGCGCGGTCGGGTCACCACGAATTACCGGTTACGTGACTGGGGCGTCTCCCGACAGCGGTACTGGGGCGCGCCCATCCCGATGCTCAACCTGCCCGAGGGCGGGGAAATTCCGGTACCAGCGCATAAATTACCGGTATTGCTGCCCGAAGACGTGCAGATGGACGGCGTTATCTCACCGATCAAGGCCGACCCGGCATGGCGTCAGGACGAGCTCGACGGCAGGCCCGTGGAGCGTGAAACCGATACCTTCGACACCTTCATGGAGTCCAGCTGGTACTACGCCCGCTATACCTGCCCCGATTTCGAAGATGGCATGCTGGACCCGGAGCTGGCCAATTACTGGCTTCCGGTTGACCAGTATGTCGGCGGCATTGAACACGCCATTCTGCATCTGCTGTATGCCCGGTTCTTCCACAAGCTGATGCGTGACGAAGGCCTGGTCACCTCGAGCGAGCCCTTTGAACGCCTGCTCTGCCAGGGCATGGTGCTGGCGGAATCGTTTTACCGGGAGGGCCCCGGTGGTAGCCGGGTCTGGGTGGCACCGACGGATGTCGACGTGGAGCGCGACGACCGCGGGCGCGTGGTGCGTGCCGTTGAACGCAACACCGGCGAGGCCGTGATCTCCGGTGGCGTGACCAAGATGTCGAAGTCCAAGAACAATGGTATCGACCCGCACTCCGCGGTTGAGACCTTCGGCGCGGACACGGTACGCCTGTTCACCATGTTTGCTGCACCGCCGGAGCAAACACTGGAGTGGCACGATGCCGGTGTCGAAGGCGCGAGCCGCTTTCTGCGCAAACTGTGGAAGCTGGTGCATGCGCACCTGGAAGCCGGCCCGGCAGCGGGGCAGCCCGCAGCGGCCTCCGGCGACGCGGAGCGCCAGCTGCGTCGCAAGACCCACGAAACCATCGCCAAGGTGAGCGATGACTACGGTCGCAGACAGACTTTCAACACGGCGATCGCCGCCATCATGGAACTGTGCAACGACATCGCGCGACTCGACCAGTCACACGCCGAGGCGCGCAGCGTCGTGCGCGAGGCCCTGCAGGCCGTGGTGCTGATGCTCAGCCCCATTGTGCCGCATATCTGCCACCACCTCTGGCCGCTGCTGGACGGCACCGGCCCGCTGCTGGACGCACCCTGGCCCGCCGTGGATGAGTCAGCGCTGGTGCGCGACAGCATTGACATGGCGGTACAGGTCAATGGCAAGGTGCGCGCGCAGATTTCCGTGCCGGCAGATGCGGACAAGTCAGCCGTGCAGGCAGAAGCCATGGCCCAGGACAATGTGCAGCGGTTCCTGGAGGGGGTGACTGTGCGCAAGGTGATTGTGGTGCCGGGGAAACTCGTTAACATAGTGGCTAACTGATGGCCGGGACGTTACCCATGGTACGCATAGCATCGACCCTGTTTCTGGCCATCCTGCTGAGCGCCTGCGGCTTCCAGCTGCGGGGCGCTGCCAGCTCCACCGGACTCCCCGCCGAGTGGCGGCAACTGCACCTGGAAACCGGCAGCCCGAACAGCGAATTCACCCGGGAACTGCGCTCCCGTTTCTCTGCCAACGGTATCGAATGGGTGGATCGCAAGGACGCCGCCTATATCCTGCAGCTCGAGCCCGAGCGCTTCAGCCAGCGCAACCTGTCGCTCACCAGTGAGGCGCGGGCAGCGGAATTCGAACTCACCCTGCAAACCCGCTTCACGGTACGCGCACCGGACGGGTCGATCGCTATGGAACCCTCGGAGGCCGTCGTCACCAAGCAGATGGAAAACGATCCCAGCAATGTGGTGGGCAAAGCGGAAGAGATTCGCATCCTGCAGGCGGAGATGCGCGGCGAACTGGCGCAACAGATTCTGCGCCGGATCGGATTCCACGCCGCAGCCCAATAATGCAGCTCAAGGCGGAGCAACTCGCCAAACACCTGCAGGACCAGTGCCTGCCGGTTTACCTGTTGACGGGCGATGAGCCGCTGCTGCTGCAGGAGTGTGCCGACCTCGTACGCAGCGCGGCTCGCGCCGCCGGATGCACGGAGCGCGAGGTGCTGGATACAGCACCCAAAGACTTCAGCTGGGAAGCACTGCTGCACAGCGCCGCGGAATTGTCCCTGTTCGGGGAGCGCAAGGTGATTGAGCTGCGTCTCCCGGACGGCAAGCCGGGCGCCGAGGGCAGCAAGGCGCTCTGTGCCTACCTGGAGCAGGCCAGCGGCGACGACGTACTCCTCGTCATCAGCGGCAAAATCGACCGCCAGTCCCAGAACAGCAAGTGGTTCAAGGCGCTGGACAAAGTCGGCGCCGTGGTCCAGGTGTGGCCCGTAACCGCGCGCGACATGCCCCGCTGGCTGCGCCAGAGACTGGGCCAGGCGGGTCTGGGCATTGATGAGGATGCACTGGAACTGCTCGCCGAACGTCTCGAGGGCAATCTGTATGCAGCCGTACAGGAAGTCGAAAAGCTGAAACTGCTGGCCGGCGGGGATAACGTCACCCTGCAGACAGTCACTACCGCTGTGCTGGACAACGCGCGCTACAACCTCTTCACCATGGTCGATACCGCGCTGGCCGGCAAACCCGAAGCGACCTTGCGCATGCTGCACGGCCTGCGGGCCGAGGGCACCGATGTCGTGCCGCTGCTGTGGGCGGTGGCACGGGAAATTCGTACGCTGTATGCGCTGCAGCTCGAGGTCGAGGCATGCCAGCCGCTGGGCACCGTGCTCAACAGTCACCGGGTCTGGAAGAGCCGCGAAGCTGCCGTCACCCGCGCCCTGCGACGCCACAGCAGTCGCACTCTGGGCGCTCTGCTGCAGGATGCATTGCAGGTCGATGGCAGCGTCAAGGGCTATGCCGACGGTAACCCCTGGGATCGCCTGGACCGCCTCCTGCTGACCCTCGCCGGCTGATCTCCCCTTCCGGCCACCCGGCGGCTGCCGGCCTTGCGCCAGATCAAGATACCCCCCTGGCGCCTGTGCTTTGATAGTCTTGTTCCTGCACCAAAAAAACTGGCAAAGAGCGAGATGACCATGACAGAGCGGTTTGCAACAGCGGAAGCCTGCGTCGATTACACAATCGCCAGGCTGGGTAAGACAATTCGACTGGGTGCCCCACTCGGCCTGGGCAAACCGGTGCAGCTGATCAATGCGTTTTTCCGGCGTGCCGAGCAGGATCCGGACATTGAGCTGCACATCTACACCGCTCTGTCGCTGGAGGTGCCCAAGCCCGCCAGTCACATTGAGGCGGAGCTGGCCGGCCCCATTGTGGAGCGTATTTTTGGCGACTATGAACCGCTGGCGTATATGGAGGCCCAGCGCGCTGGCGGGCTGCCGCCCAACATCCAGGTGAGCGAGCTGTACTTCAAAGCCGGATCAATGAAAAACATGCCCGCAGCGCAGCAGCAGTACATCTCCAGCAATTACACGCACATTGCCCGCGACATGATGGCCGCCGGGGTGAACGTGCTGCTGCAACTGGTGGCCGCGCGCGATACGGACCACGGGCTGTCACTCAGCCTGTCCTGCAACCCGGACGTGGCGCTGGATGTCATTCGCAGCAAGCGCGCACAAGGGCAGAACGATTTCCTCTGCTTTGCCCAGGTTCACCGGGATCTCCCCTTCATGCGCCATGACGCGGAAGTGCCCGCCACCCTGTTTGACGGCGTTGTAGAAAACCCGGCGTACCAGCGCACCCTGTTTGCCGTGCCCAACGCCGCTGTACCCGCCGCCGACTACGCCACCGCGCTACATGCCAGCACGCTGGTGGTGGACGGCGGCACCCTGCAAATCGGTATCGGCGCCCTGGGCGATGCGGTCGCCCATGCGCTTATCCTGCGCCAGCAAGAGCCCGCCGCCTGGCAGGACGCGGTCGACAGGCTGACCCGTATCGACAGCGGCTGCCAAACCGAACACGGCCCGTTCGAGCAGGGCCTCTACGTCTCCACGGAGATGTTCGTCAACGGCATGCTGCACCTGATGGAGGCCGGGGTCGTGAAGCGCCGGGTCTACGACCTGCTCGCGCTGCAACAGGGTCTGAATGACGGGCTGATTTCAGAAGCGATCGATGCCCGCCTGCTGGACTATCTGCGCCGCTGCAATGTGCTGCCCGAACAACTGACGCCCGAATGCCTGCAAACCCTGCAGTACTGGGGCATTCTGCCAGACACACTGGAACTGGCCGAGGGCGGACTGTCACTGGAGGGCGCTACCCTGGCCAATAGCATGGAGGATCCGGCTACGCGGGCCGCCCTCGTGAAAGCCGGTGAGGGGCGGCGCTTGCGTCACGGCCGGGTGCTGCACGGCGGTTTCTTCCTCGGGCCGCGGGATTTCTACCAGAAACTGCGCGACCTGGATGACGCCGGACAGGAACGCATCTGCATGACCAGCGTACTGCGCACCAACCAGCTGTTGCTGGACTACCCGCTGTACTGTGCCCAGAGGCGCCACGCCCGCTTCATCAATACCGGGATGATGGTCAGCCTGAGCGGCGCCGTCACCTCCGACGCGCTGGAGAACGGTACCGTGATCAGCGGTGTGGGCGGCCAGTACAACTTTGTTGCCATGGCCCACGACCTGCCCGGCGCACGCTCGGTGCTGTGCATACGCAGCACCCGGGGCAAGGGCAAGGCACTGCGCTCGAACATTGTGACGCACTACGGGCACACCACCATCCCCCGTCACCTGCGCGACATCATCGTCACCGAGTACGGCATTGCAGACCTGCGTGGCCAGACGGATGCCGAGGTCATTCGACGCCTGATCGCCATTGCCGACAGCCGTTTCCAGCAGGAACTGGCCGACTGGGCCATCGAACAGGGCAAACTGCCCGCAGACTACGAGGTCCCGGCTGCCGCCCGCAACAACACGCCCTACCGCATCGCCAAGGCCCTCAGTTCACACATCGCAGATGGACGCCTGCCCGCCTACCCCTTCGGCACCGACCTCACCCCGGAGGAGCTCACCCTGAGCGCCAGCCTGCGGCGCATCAAGGCCCTCAGCGATGAGCCGGCGACATTCCTGCGGGAAGTCCTGCGCGCGCTGCTGCACCGCGGCGACAAGGAGGCCGCGCGGCCCTGGCTGGAACGCATCCATCTCATGCACCCCGACAGCAGTCGTGACTTTATCGTGCAGCAGCTCTTGATGCTGGAGCTGGAGGAACACGGGCTGTTGAAAGTGCGGTAGTATCGGCTTCACCATCGGAAGAGTGCCGCCGGGGCCACTGCGTGTTCGAAGTCGTCTGTATTTCCTTTGCCTTCTTTTTCGGCCTCGCCGTGCGCCAGGTGGGGCTGCCGCCGCTGGTCGGCTTCCTCGCGGCCGGCTTTGCCATCAACCTGCTGGGGCCCGGCCTCGGCATGCCGAGCAAAAGCGGCGACATTCTCAACCACGTTGCCCACCTGGGTGTACTGATCCTGCTGTTCACTGTGGGCCTGAAGCTGAAGCTGCGCCAGATCGCCCAGCCCCAGGTACTCGGCGGTGCCTTGCTGCACTTCGGTATCAGCGTTGCGGTTTTCACCCCGGGCCTGCACCTGCTGCTGGCAACCGACTGGCAGACGTCCCTGCTGCTGGGCATTGCGCTGTCCTTTTCATCGACGGTACTGGCCGCCAAGCTGCTCGAATCGCGTCGGGAACTGGCGGTGTTTCACGGCCGAACCGCCATCGGCATTCTCATTGTGCAGGATATTATCGCACTGGTGGTGCTCGCCGTATTCAGCGGGCAGAGCCCCAATATCTGGGCACTGGGTATCTTCCTGCTGCCTTTCGTACGCCCTTTCCTGTACTGGCTGCTGGATTTCGCCGGCCACGATGAATTGCTGGTGCTGATGGGCATGCTGCTGGCACTGGTCATCGGCGGCATGGGCTTCACCGCCATGGGCCTCAGCTCCGAGATCGGTGCGCTGGTGATGGGTGTCCTGCTCTCCAACCACCGCCGCTCACAGGAACTGGCCGAATCACTGTGGGGGTTGCGCGAGGTGTTTCTCGTCGGCTTCTTCCTGCAGATCGGCATGTCTGGCCTGCCGGATGTCGATGCGCTGCTGTTTGCGCTGGGCGTGGGCCTGATGCTGCCGCTGAAGGGCCTGCTGTTCTTCCTGTTGCTCACGGCGTTCCGCCTGCGCGCGCGCACCTCCTTCCTCGCCGCCATCAGCCTGACTGCCTACAGTGAGTTCGGCCTCATCGTCGCCGGGATACTGCTGCCCGAGTGGATCGTGCCGCTGGCCATAGCCGTGTCGGTCTCCTTTGTCATCGCGGCGCCGTTGAACCGCACGGCTCATCGCCTTTACGCGCGTCTGGAACCCCGTCTGCAGCCCTTTGAGCGCATCACCATACACCCCGACGAGCAACCCACCAGCCTGGGGGACGCGGACGTGTTGATTTTCGGCATGGGCCGCACGGGCACCGCCGCCTATGACCAGCTGAAAAAACAGGGGCTGCAACCCGCCGGGCTGGATGGCGATACCTACAAGGCGCGGGCACACGCGGAGGCCGGCCGCAACGTGGTGTTTGCCGATGCCGAGGACAGCAACTTCTGGCGCGGTGTGGATATCAGCCAGATCAAGGCCGCGGTACTGGCCATGGATGACATCGGCTCCAAGGTGGTGGCGGCGCGCAGCCTGCGCGCCAAGGGATTCACCGGGCCAATCATCTCCCACGCGCTGCACGAAGATCACGTCGAGCGCATCACCGACGCCGGGGCGACGCACACCTACCTCACCATGAACCAGGCCGGCATCGGGCTGGCTGACCGCACAGTCAATGTGCTGCAGGAGGCTCAGCCCGCGGAGGCTACCTCCACCGCCGCGGAGGCATCGCCGTAACGGGCTTCGATAGCCGCCCGGTGGCGAGGATCGATATTGACCTTGCTCAGGTCGCCGCGGATATGCGGCAGGGCCAGCAGGCGAGGGTCCATGACCCGGTACCAGAGCCACGGAATGTAGGCCAGCAGATACATGCCGTAATAGCCGTTGGGCAACTCGGGAATATCAGCGAAATTGCGCAGACTCTGGTAGCGCCGGGTGGGATTCGCGTGATGATCCGAGTGGCGCTCGAGGTGAAACAGCACAATATTGCTGAAGATGTAATTCGCGTTCCAGCTGTGGTGCGGCTGGCAGCGCTCGTAGCGGCCATTGGCCTCCCGCTGGCGCAACAGGCCGTAGTGTTCGATGTAGTTGGCGCTGGTCAGCTGAAACCAGGCCCAGACATTGTGTACCGCCAGGAACGGCAGCATCACCCAGCCGAAGGCCAGTAACAGTCCACCCTGCAGCACCAGGCTGATGGCGAAGGACTGCAGGATATCGTTGTGCAGGCTCCAGGGGCTTTTGCCGAGGCGTTGCAGGCGCTCGCTCTCAACCGCCCAGCCGCGCCGGAAAGCACCGGGGATCTCGCGCCAGACAAACCGGTAGATGGATTCCCCCATGCGCGCGCTGGCAGGGTCTTCAGGCGTCGCCACATCGCGGTGATGGCCGCGGTTGTGCTCAATGCAGAAGTGGCCATAGGCCGGCACCGCCAGCACAATCTTGGCCAGCAGCCGCTCCAGTTCCGGCTTCTTGTGCCCCAGCTCATGGGCAGTGTTGATGCCGAGGCCACTGTAACTGCCGGCGGTGATTGCCATCACAATCACCGACCAGGCACTGAGTGGCTGGGTGCCCACGAACCAGGCAATGACGATGAGTACCACAAAGTGCATGGGCACCGTGAACCAGGTGAGCAGCCGGTAATAGCGATCGTCCTCCAGCTGCGGCACGATCTCCTCGGGCGGGTTGTTGGTGTCGGAACCGAGGGCGTAATCCAGCACGGGAATCACCAGGTAGGAGAACAGCAGCGGCACCAGCAGCAGCCATTCGGCGCCCCAGTAAAAATACAGGCCAACGCCCAACAGGGGGAACAGCGGCATGAAGAGGGACGACATCCACAGGTAGCGCTTGTGGTCGGTGTATTCAATCAACCCCTGCTCGGGGTGTTGCAGCCGGTAGGTGACACTCATTGCTCTATCCTTACTGTTATTTGCACGCAGTGTAGTACGGGAGCGGCCCGGGCAGACTTTCATTAAATGACATATCATTAGTCATTTAATGACATCTGGTGCCCTGTGACCCGCACGCTGGACGTATCCGCCACCTACGCTCGCCTGCTGCTGCACTCGGACCGCTGCCCGCTGCCGCTGCTGCTGGAGGGCACTGGCCTGAATGCAGCGCGGCTGGCAGGTGAGGACTACATCGACTGGCGCCTGCTGGCGCGCCTGTTTCGCAACTTCGCCCGCCAGCAGGCGCAACCTGCTTGGCCTGCCGAACTCGGCGAACAGTTCAGCATGGCGGCACACGGGCCACTGGGCTTCGCCGCATTGAGCGCGCCGACGCTGGGTGCGGCGCTGGATGTCATGGCGCGCTACACCGCCGTGCGCATCACCACGGTCACAGTGGCCACCGCAACACAGGCAGACCGCTTTCTGCTCACGATGCAGGATGAAACCGGTGACCCGCTGTTTGCCCACTGGATCGAGGCCATTGTGTTCAAAGTGCTGGAGTCATTGCTCAGCGCCATCCTCGGTCACCCGGTGGGGGACAACGTGATACTGGCGTTCAGCGGCGCAGCGCCACGGGATCCACAGGCGCTGGCGGCCTGTTATGCGGCCCGGGTGCAGTTTGCTGCGCCCGTCGCCTCGTTGTCGGTGCCCGCCACCTGGTTGCCCCTGCCCTCGCCCCTGTACGACGAAGCGGTATACCGCAGTAACCTCGCGCGCTGCCAGGATACCCTGGCGGGCAGGTCCAGCCAGATGGGTGCGTCACAGCGCGTACAGATGCTGCTGCGCAGCCACTTCGAGGCCAGTCGCCTGCAGCCTGCCCCGCCGCCGACACTGGAGCAGCTGGCAGACCAACTGCACCTCACGCCACGCACCCTGATCCGCCACCTGCAACAGGACGGGGCGAGCTATCGCGACATTCTGGAACAGCTGCGCCAGAACTGCGCCGCAGAACTGTTGCGCGATGCGCGCTACAGTGTGGCCGATGTGGCAGACATACTGGGCTACCGGGAACAGGCCAATTTCGGCCGCGCCTTCCGCCGCTGGTTTGGCCTGTCGCCATCCGTCTGGCGAAGACAGTAGTACAGCGTGTCGACCTGTCGCCCAGACAGGCAGGTTCAGGCTGCCCCCTGTCACCAGCCAGCAGATTCACTTGCATTCCCTTCGGAGGGCAACTACTGTACATGCATACAGTATGAAAATCTTCGGAGGCAAGCCATCATGAACGAAGCACTGAAACAGATTATTCTCCGCCGCGATACCTGGCGCGGACGCAGCGGCCACTTCGGCGGGCTACCACACTCCGCCAACAGCGATGCCCACAGCGGTGGCCTGGAAACAGGCTACCGGGCGCTGGATGCTGCACTGCTGCAGGGCGGGTGGCCGGAAGCCACTGCCGTCGAAGTGCTTAGCGACAGCTCCGGCATGGGCGCCATGGGCCTGTTCCTGCCCGCCATGGAGCGGCTCAGCGCGCAGGGGCGCTGGCAGGCGTTTATCGCCCCCCCCTGGACGCCCTATGCGCCCCTGCTGGCCGCTCGCGGTATTGACACACAGCAGGTGCTGCTGGTGCATCCCCGCAGCCGCGAGGATCTGCTCTGGAGCATTGAGCAGGCCTTGCGCAGCAGCACCTGCAGCGCAGTTTTCAGCTGGCTGGGCAACAGCCAGTACCGCTACAGCGAGCTGCGCAAACTGCAGCTGGCCGCAGCGGACAGCGACACCCTGTGTGTACTGTTTCGTTCACAGCAGGCCGC
This sequence comes from Halieaceae bacterium UBA5044, assembly GCA_002416125.1. Taxonomy (GTDB): domain Bacteria; phylum Pseudomonadota; class Gammaproteobacteria; order Pseudomonadales; family Halieaceae; genus Haliea. The sequence goes on along the minus strand of DIBU01000010.1, from coordinate 179,398 downwards.
TGCGGAAAGCTCGCCCGTGGGTCTGCGCCTGCAAATGCGCGAATACCGCAAGGTGCATATCCTCAAGCAGCGCGGCGGCCAGCAGCAGGTGGATGTGAACCTGTCACCCAGCGACGAACTGCCGCACCAGCCACAGCTGTGGGAATTGCCGGCCTGGCCGGCCACCGTGGCGGGCAGCAGCGCAATGAGTGCCGGTTGAGGCAGGTCAATTGTTTCCCGACTGGCTGACCGCTAGCATAGGGTCCTGCGGATGAACTGCCCTTGGGAGGTCATCTTGGTACAGCCTTGTCACGGAGAACGCGCATGCAGGAATTCCCTCACCACTACCGGGTTGCCGCTACGGCCACAGCTGAAGGCAGCGTCACACTGTCCGGCGAAGACATCCCGGCGCTGGACACCGCGCCACCCAAGGAGTTTGGTGGGCCGGGTGGCAACTGGTCTCCGGAGGCCCTGCTGGTCGGCGCCGTGACCGACTGCTTTATTTTCACGTTTCGCGCCATTGCCCGTGCGTCCAAGCTGGATTGGGTGGCACTGCAGTGCAGCGCCGAAGGCACACTGGACCGGGTTGACCGCGTCACACGCTTTACCGACATTACCGTCACCGCACAGCTCACCGTGCCCGTGGGCACCGACGCCGAACGGGCCAAACAGCTGCTGGAAAAAGCGGAAGCCAACTGCCTGGTGAGCAACTCCCTGAACAGCAACATGCACTTGCACGCCAGCGTCGACACAGCCGCTTGAACAGCGCCGCTGAACGCTTGCCTGTTGTGCACAGCGAGTAGCCCGGCGTGGACCAGTGGCTAAGTGACTACGGCGTCACTCTGGGCGTTGGCGCGCTCATCGCATTCATGGTTTTTATCGTCTGGGATCTGGCGAAACGCAGTAACGCCGGCAAATTCGGCACCATCATGCTGTACGTGGGGCTGGCGATGGGAATCTTTGGCTTCCTGATCAAGGTCATCATCACCTGGCTGCTGGAGAACGCCGGCGTCTGAGCGACGCCGGCGAACACGGTGCCTGCATCAGGCTTTTGCGGCCAGCGTATCGGCCACCAGACGCTCTATGTTCTGCTCCAGAATGGACAGGGACACCGGACCATGCCTGAGCACCTCGTCATGAAACGCGCGGATATCAAACTGCTCACCCAGCGCCGCACGGGCTTTCTCCCGTAGCTCCAGAATCCGCAGCTTGCCAATCATATACGCCGTGGCCTGGCCCGGCATGGCGATATAACGCTCAATCGCCTTGGTGGAGTCGTAACGCGAATTCGGCGTGTTCTCAACGAGATACTCAATGGCCTCTTCCCGCGTCCAGCGCTTGCTGTGCAGGCCGGTGTCCACGACCAGGCGGCAGGCGCGCCAGAGCTCCATGGCCAGATGACCAAACTCGGAATAGGCATCCGAGTACATGTTCATGTCGCTGGCCAGCTCCTCCGTGTACAGCGCCCAGCCTTCCGTGAAGGCCGTGAAGCTGGCATAACGCTGGAATTCCGGCAGGTTTTCCAGCTCAGCCGACAGGGCGCGCTGCATGTGGTGGCCCGGCACGCCTTCGTGATAGGCCAAGGCCTCCAGCTGGTAGATCGGCATGCTGTTCATGTCATACAGATTGGCGTAATAGATGCCGGGGCGCGAGCCATCAGCCGGTGGGCCATTGTAGAAAGCCTTGCCTGCCGAGCGTTCGCGAAAGGCCTCCACACGCTTGACCACCAGCTCCGCCCGGGGCAGCAGGCCAAACTGCTCCGGTAGGCGCTTGTACATGGCATCAATCGCCGCCTCGGCCTGCGCCAGGTACTGTGCGCGCCCCTCTTCTGTGTTCGGGTAGTAGAACTGCGGGTCATTGCGCATGAACTCGAAGAACGCCCGCAGGTCGCCATCGAACGCCACCGCCTGCATCACCTCGCGCATGGCGTCATGAATGCGGGCAACTTCCTGCAGGCCAATGGCGTGCACCTGCTCGGCGCTGAGCTCAGTCGTGGTAAACCAGCGCAGGCGTTCCGCATAGAAGGCTTCGCCTTCATCGAACTTCCACACCCCGTCGTCACCGCTGGCCAGTGCGGATTGCGCTTCGACCGCAGCAATCAGGCGCTCGTAGGCCGGCTGCACTGACTCCAGCAGGGCCTTGCGTGCCTCGGCCAGCAGGCGCGCGCGCTGCTCCGGGGTGATGTCCAGCGCATTGACCTTGCCCTGAAAGTCGGCCCACAGCGTGGAGTCACCCCCTTCTTCGGTAAAGGGCGCCCCCTGAATCACATTGCGCGCTGCCTCAATGATCTGGGGATACTGCCAGTCGGCCAGTAACAGCTGCTTCTCGGTGCGGATAGCCATCTGCTCGATCACCTGGTCAAACCAGACTGCGATGTTATTCAGGCGCCCGATATAGGCTTCGGCGTCCGCCAGGTCACCTACGCGATGAATATTCACCAACCTGCTCGCCGCCTCGGTATGGGGGCCGCGGTACTGGTCAATCACAAACTGGTGGTGACGGAAGCGATCCGCGGCAATGCGCCGTTCCAGGTCAAGCTTGTAGAGGTCGTAGGAGATCTGCTCCGCGGGTGACAGCGCTGCGCGGTCGAAGTCAGCCAGCTGCTGCAACCGGGCCTCGTTGATCGCCAGGGTTTCATCGAGAAACTCCTCGGATACGGGATCCCACTGGTCGTGGTTGGTCTTGATTCCCCGGTAGCTGGCGGTATACGGCAGGCGCGCCATATCCACCGCATAGTTTTCCTCAAGGTAGGTGCGAAATGCGGCCGTCTCGGCGGCTTTGGGCACGGCGTCCTGTGTCGCGGCGGCGACGTCGGCAACCTCCGGCGCGGCGGCCTGCTCAGGCGCCTCATCGCGCGAGCAGGCCAGCAACAGTGTGGAAAGCGCCATGGGCAGCACGGCTAGCTTGTATTTCTGTAGTGTCATTGCAACCTCAATAATGGTGAAAAGGGATTCCCGCGACCCGCCGGGTGCGGAAAATGGGCGCCATGATGACGGAAATGGCCGCCAAGGCCAAACATACTTCGGGCTGGACAGGGGCCCGGGGGGGCGTAATACTGTATATATGTACAGTATTAGTCTGGGGTATCTGCCCCTCCCGTTTCTGCACCTGCGCCCGGAGGCCCTGTGAGCCTCTGGCTGTGCCTGCGCTTTCCACAGCTGCCGCTGCAGTGCCAGACACTGGACGAAACACAGCCCGTCGTGGTGCTGGAGCAGCAGCGTGTGCTGCGCGCCAACGACTGCGCCAGCAGCCTGGGTGTGCGGGCCGGTATGGCAACCGCCAGCGTGCGCGCACTGGCGCAGGACCTGCCTGTGCAGCTCCTGACCCGCAACCGTGCCCTTGAGCAGGACTGCCTGCAACAACTGTGCTGCTGGGCTTACAGCGTCAGCCCGCACCTGTACATCTGGCGAGACGACTGCCTGCAACTGGAAATTGGCAGTTGCCTCACCCTGCACCGTGGCCTGAACAACCTGCTGCAGGAGGTACAGCGCGCCCTGCAGGCCCGAGGCTACCAGGTCGAGGCCGGGCTCGCGCCCACACCCAAGGCCGCCTGGCTGCTATCGTTTCATGAGGAAGGCTGTGACACGCGCCACACCGAGGCCTGGCAGGAACGCATCGGCCACCTGCCCCTGGGCCTGCTGGACGAATTCCCGAAAGCTGTCGCAGCACTGGAACGCGCCGGGCTGCGCCGTTTCGCCGACATACTGGCCCTGCCCGAGGCAGCGCTCACGCGCCGCTGCGGGCAGCCATTCGTACACTACCTGCGTCAGCTAACCGGCCGGGAAAACGACCTTGAGCCGGATTATCAGCCGCCACAGCAGTTCAGCGACCAGTACTGGTTCGGCTATGAGGTAAAAACCACGGCGGAACTGCTGCCTGCCGTGGAGCAGTTACTGCATGCACTGTGCGGTTTCCTGCGCCAGACACAGCTGCAAAGTGGGTGCATCGACTGGCGGCTGGTGGCCGTGGACCGCCAGTCCCGGAGCCTGCAAGTGCGCAGCAGCAGTCGCCACAGCGATTGGAGCACCTGGTACCAGCTCACCCGCCTGCAGCTGGACACCCTCACGTTGCGCACCGGCATCGAAGGGCTGGTACTGGAGTGCCATGAGCTGCTCGCCGGGCACAGCTCAGACATCGACCTGTTCAGCCCGCGCAACCAGCGCGAGCCCCTGCATGCCCTGCTGGACCGATTGCGCAGCCGACTGGGCCTGCAGGCGATATGCGCCATTGGCTGTCGCGATGAACACCTGCCGGAACGCGCCCTGCATGTGGGCACCGAACCCGGCGAGGCGCCCACAACAGCACCCACGGGTGCACACCGGCCTTTCTGGCTGCTGCCCGAACCGCAGCCCCTGCCACGCCGCAATGGCGGCGAACTGTACTGGGGCGGGCGACTGCAGCTGGTGGGGGGCCCCGAGCGCATCGAGGACCTCTGGTGGCAGCAGCCTGTCAGCCGCGACTACTACATTGCACGGGGCCATGGCGGCCAGTATTACTGGCTTTTCCACGACCGCCGCCAGCGCTGCTGGTACCTGCACGGCCTGTTTGCCTGACCCCCCCCGCGTCCGCGCAATACCGCCTACACTACAAATGTGAATTTATTGTGACATTGAGGTGACAGCGATAGATGAGCAGGCAGTATTCGCTCTAAGCTGAGGACAAGATTACGCAGGTTGCAGCACAACTGCCTGCCACTATAACAACGGCGTTGGGAAACGCCGCAAGGAGGTACACCATGAGGTTCATCAGCAAGGCACTGATCATCGCCAGCCTGCCCCTGTTTTCCGCAGTCAGCGTTGCGGAAGTGACACAGGACTGCATCCTGGAAGGGACCGTGGACAAGAAAAAGGCCGAGCAGATGGGGCGCGACGTCTATGTGGCGTTCCATTCGTCGCAACGGGCTGAATCCGGCAGCAAGTGCCAGCTTGAGCGCCGCAGCCGCATCCAGTTCAAGGAACCCAAAAACGCCATGATCGAAAACGCGCCCGATGGCGCGAAGGTCAAGTACCGCTACACGGAACACGATGACCAGGCGGGTGAATGGCAGCTGATGGGCATTTCAATGCCCTGACCGCCGCGCCGGCAGCCAGGGACGCTGCCGGCTTACTCGTGCGCGATGGTCTTGTCGGTAAACAGGTAGTCTTTGAGCTCTTTATCCATGACCGGGTCACGCCGGCGAATCCACTCCAGCACCATGGCCGCGTGCTCTTTTTCCTCATCGCGATTGTGTCGCAGTATTGCCTTGAGCTCTGGATCCTTGCAGGCGTCCATACGCTGGTTGTACCAATCCACCGCCTCCAGCTCTTCCATCAGGGACACAATGGCGCGGTGCATATCGCGGGTCTCGTCGCTCAGTTCAGCAATGGGTTCGTGATAACCTTCGTTGGACATAATGGGCTTCCCGTAAAGTTAAAGACAACAGCAAACGCTGCTTACAACCGTATTCAGCCAGTGTAACGCGGGACGTTGCCGGTGCCAAAGCACGGCTTGCGACAGCGGCTCATGCGGCCCCCATCAGCAGACCGATAGCGGCAAACCCCGCCACCAGCACCAGTATCGGCGGGCGCCAGCGCAGCAGCACTGCCCAACCCACCGTGACCAGCAGCACATCCAGCCAGCCGTGCAGGGCACTGCCGGCAATCGGGTTCACCCAGGCGGCAGCAAGCAGGCCCACCACTGCCGCATTGACCCCCGCGACCAGGCCCAGCACGCGCGGGCGTGCCGCCACCGCGCGCCAGGCCGTCTGCAAACCCAACACCAGCAGAAATCCCGGCAGGAAAATCGCCAGGGTGGCCAACAGGGCACCCCATACCGGCCTCGCAGGGAGCAGCTCAGCGCCGAGGAATGCCGCCAGGGAAAACATCGGCCCGGGCACTGCCTGCGCTGCGGCATACCCCAGCAGAAAGCGGTCTTCGCCCAGCGCGTCACCCACCTGCTGCTGCAGCAGGGGCAACACCACGTGGCCACCGCCGAACACCAGGCTACCGCTGTGATAGAACTGACTGGACAGCCGCCACTCCGCGCTGACATCGGCCAGCACGGGCAGCAGCCCGAAGAGCAGGCAAAACACGACCAGCGGTGACCAACGCGGCCCTGCAGTTGAGGGTGCCGGCGCCGTTGGGTCGACCTGCGCAGGCAGCACTGCGGCCCCCAACAGGGCTGCCACCAGCAGCGCCAGATACGGCAACCACCCCGCCGCACTCCACAGCAGCAACAGCGCGGTGGCAACCGCGAGCGCGGCCCCCAGCCAGTGACGGCAGAACATCAACGCCATACTGCGCACCGCCTCCGCCACCACCACCGCGGCCAGGAGCTTCAGGCCCCGCACCAGGCCATCCAGCCAGTGCGCTTCGGCAGACTGCGCCGCAAACAGCGCCAGACTCAGCATGAGCAAAAACGACGGCAGCGTGAATCCGACGAATGCCGCCAGTGCGCCCGGCAATCCGGCGCGCCGGTGACCCAGGGCAAAGCCAACCTGGCTGGACCCCGGGCCGGGCAGGAACTGGCTCAGGGCGACCAGCTGCGCGTAATCAGCGGCGCTCAGCCAGTGTAGGCGCTGGACAAAAACCTGCTGGAAATAGCCGATGTGCGCCGCCGGCCCGCCAAAGCTGACACAGCCGAGCAGCAGAAAGCGCCAGAACACCTCAAACACCGCTGCCATTCAGCTCCCCTGCGCCGCGCCAGCGCAAACGACGGTCACCCTGTAGCGACAGAGCCCACAGGGCCGCACTCAGCCCTGCAGGGTCGGAAAATCGATATAACCCGCATCGCCGCCGCCGTAAACCGCGGCGTCGTCCCCCGGGGGATTAAGCGGCGCGTCGATCGCAAAGCGCTGCACCAGGTCGGGCGTGAACATATAGGGCCGCGCAATGGACACCGCCGCCGCACCGCCCGCCGCCAGCACCGCCTCGCTGCGTTCGCGGTTGTAGCCACCGTTCAGCACCAGCGGGCCGCGATAGCCCGCCCGCAGGTCATCAATGCCGAAACCCTCCTGTGCTTCTACAGCGCTGCCGCTGACGGAGGATTCATAGACACGCTCAACAATTTCCAGAAACGCCAGACCGCGCGGCCCAAGCTGCGCGATGGCATGCTGGAACAGCGGTGCCGGCTGGCTGTCATGGCAATCCCAGGTGGTCGAGAAGGGCGACAGGCGCACCGCGGTGCGGTCCGCGCCCACCTCGTCGATGACCGCGTCCGTGACCTCCAGCAGAAACCGGCAACGGTTCTCGATACTGCCACCGTAACGATCCTCGCGCTGGTTAACCCCATCGCGCAGAAACTGGTCGATGAGATAGCCGTTGGCGCCGTGGATCTGTACGCCATCAAAGCCTGCGTCCAGGGCATTGCGAGCGGCCTGGCGAAAGTCGTTCACCACGGCAGGGATTTCATCCAGTGAGAGCGCGCGCGGTTGCGATGTCGGCACAAAACCTTCTTCCGTGAAGGTGCGAATGGCTCCCCGTACCGCAGAGGGCGCCACGGGTGCTGCGCCCCCTTCCTGGAATACGCTGTGGGACACGCGCCCGCAGTGCCATATCTGACAGACAATGCGGCCGCCAGCGCCATGCACCGCCTCTGTGACCGCGCGCCAACCGGCAATCTGCTCCGACGTGTGAATCCCCGGTGTGGCCAGGGTACCCGTGCCCTGTTGTGAGATCTGCGTCGCCTCGGTGATAATCAGGCCCGCGCCAGCTCGCTGGCGGTAGTACTCGACCATTGACGGCGTGGGCACGCGGGAGGGCGCACGAGCACGGGTCATGGGCGCCATGAGGATGCGGTTTTTCAGGTCTATCGCCCCGAGGCGAACGGGGCGGAGCATGGCCAGTGTCATAGTGGAGTCCTGTCGGCGTGAAGCCCCCATGGTAGCCAGCAGCGATCAAATATGTCGCGCAGGCTGGCGCATCACCGGCGGCTGGTTCAATAGATTGGCAGCACGCGACCGTGCCTGCGCTTCAGGTATCGATATCCCCCGCCGCACCTGGGTCGGCGCCGGGAGCGGACGTCGCGGGTTCGTTGCGTGCCTCCCAGGCGCGAAAGCGTTTGAGGTCACCGTCCAGCGTGCGCAGTGTCCAGCCCAGGATCGCCGCATCATCCAGCAAACCAAAGCCCAGCAGTATGTCGGGCACGGCATCCACCGGCATGACGAAGTACACCACAGCGGCTACCAGCATCAGCAGTGACTGCCACGGTATCTCCCGGTAAGTGCCGCTGGCATAGGCGCGCACCAGCCGCAGGGCATCCTGAACCGACTGCCAGATCCCGGCAAGCGCACCGCTGCGGGCCGCCGCTTTCTTGCCCGCGGACGCCGCCAGCGCCGACAACCCACCCGGCTGCTCCATAACGACCCGCGCCCGACGGCTGGCGCGGGCGTAGGCGCGGCTGTGCTTCAGCCGGGTTGTATTCCTGTCATCCATTGCCTGCTCGTCTGTCCGTGCTTACACGCGGGTGAGGGTATAACCCTGTCGTGGAAAGTGTACATGCAAAGTGCCGAGGCCAGGCACCTCGCGCGCCAGAATCCAGCGCTGGGCCGCAACACCCACCAGAACGCCATCCGTTGGCGTCTGGCCGTAATCCTGCGGCGCAATGCGCACCGGCTTGCCCACATCCGCGCCGCGCCGCTGTGCCGCCGGGATCGGACGCGGCTCCGCCGCTGCGGCAGCCAGCAGGGCCTCATCCACGGTAATCTCGTGAGGGCTGCCAACGCCGAAACACCCCATGCGTGCCATCCACGCAAGGGTCCGCGGGAAGTCCTCCAGCAACGGCGACTCACCGAGTTCCCGCATGAACCACAGGCCGTGGTAAGTGGAAAAGTCGGCGTGATTGGGCTCGGCACCGAACAGGAAGTGCGACTGCAGCTGCGCCTCGATGGCGGCGAGGTGTTGCATCACCAGCGTCCGGGCTTCGCCGCGCCCGGGCATCCTGACCGCCGCCTTGCGGCCCATGGAGAGTCGATCGAGCATGAAGCGCCCGATATCCAGCCAGGACATCTGCTCCCGCACCTTGCGTTGCAGTGCTCGGGTGCCGCCGGTCAGCACGCAGGGGAAAAACAGCTCGCCATCTGCCCGCACCGCCCAGGCCGCGGCTTCCTCATCGAGGTTTTCCAGCGCCAGTGCCGGGTTGCCTGCCAGTGTGGCAATTTCAGCTGCGATGGTCCGCGAATCGCAGAATACATCGGCGCCACATTGCGCCACCGGAATCTTGCGGTAGCCGCCCGCCAGGCGCGCCAGCCCGGGGCGCGGTGGCATCTCTCGCGTCAGGGCGGACTGCCATGCCAGCCCGGTGTAACCCAGCATGCTGCGAATCTTCTGGCTGAAGGGCGACAGTGCGTAGTGATGCAGGATAAGTTCTGACACAGGCTGTTCCCTCAATAGCGCGCGCGATCAGGCTGGCCCAGATAGGCGTCCAGTACCTCGCAGGCCTCCTCGCCGAGAATCTGCGTCTGGCCCACAGCACGCCGCGCAGGCGGCAGTGCCAGCTCGGCGTAGAAACGCCTGTCGTCGAAACCCACGCGTTCCGCGTCCTCAATGGAAAATCCGAAATACACATGACGCAGCCGGGCCCAGTAAATGGCGCCAAGGCACATCGGGCAGGGTTCGCCGCTGGTGTAGATATCACAGCCTTCCAGGCTGAACAGGCCCGCTTGTGCACAGGCGTCGCGAATGGCCATGACCTCACCGTGAGCCGTGGGGTCGCTGGACGCAATCACCCGGTTCCAGCCCTCGCCCACGATCTCCCCGTCACGCACGATCACCGCGCCAAAAGGGCCGCCCTCCCCGGTATCCGCCGCGTGACGACCGAGTTCAAGCGCGCGGCGCATGAAGCGCTCCGCATCAGCCGGGGCCGTCATGCTTTCTTCACGAAGTCGGATTTCAGCTTCATTGCACCTATTCCGTCAATTTTACAGTCGATGTCGTGGTCGCCCGCCACCAGGCGAATATTCTTCACTCGCGTCCCGACTTTCACCACCAGCGAAGAGCCTTTTACCTTGAGGTCTTTGATGACCGTAACCGTATCGCCATCCGCCAGCGGGTTGCCGTTGGCATCGCAGACAACCTGCGGCTCATCCGCCGGGTCAGCGGTGTCGGCGGGATGCCACTCATGTCCGCATTCCGGGCACACGAGAAAGGCGCCCTGTTCGTAGGCGTAGGGGGAATGGCATTCGGGGCAGGCCGGCAGATTACTCATGGCATTGGTACACCTTCCAGTGATGTGCCCTGCTCGGCCATCGCCTGCAGAACACGCTGTTCGCTGCGCTGCAGGGAACGCGCTGCCGCAGCGTGTTGCAGCAGACGCGCGCGCGCATCGCGATCATACCAACGCCCATCGCTGATCACAGCCACCGGCTGGCGCAACACCGACAGGTCCTGCAACGGGTCGCCGGGCAAAAGCAGCAGATCGGCCTCGAACCCGGCCGCCACGCGGCCATGACTGTCGGCGCGACCCAGCACCAGTGCGGGATTCACCGTGACAGTGCGCAGCACCGCGGCCGGCGGCAGGCCGGATGCCTGCAGGAGTTCCAGTTCATCCAGCAGCGACAGGCCCGGCACGTTGACAAAAATACCCGCGTCGGAGCCCGCCAGCAGGGTCACACCCGCCTGATAAAGGCAGTTCGTCGCCCGCAGGTAAAACGCATCCTGTTCTACCCGGTAATCCGCAGGCTGGGCGCTCCAGAACTGATACACCGGCTGTTCCATCTGCGCGATGAACGGGTTCAGGGTATCTGCACCCTCACGCTGCAGATAGGCGCCATCACTGCGTGCAACCTGCAGGAGATTATGGTGAGCCACCAGCGTCGGGGTCACGGGTACACCGGCAGTAGCGATGTCTTCCGCAAGCTGACACATCGCGGTTTCGTCAAGTCGCTCGCCGAGTCCGTGCCAGACAATGCTTTCCACATGCTCAATGCTGGCCAGCTCGTCATCGAGCACCGATGCGAAGGGAATCACGAAAGGGCGCTGTGCCGGTATGCCGTCGAGGCGTGGCCCCTCGGGCGTATGGCCCATGACGCTCATGCCCAGCTCCGCCGCAGCGGCAAGGATGGCTGCGTAGGCGTCCGGGGCGAGATTGGAGTACACCTTCAGATGCCGATACCCCTGTGCATGCTGGCGCAGCACCGCGGCACGCGCATCCGCCGCTGTTTCCACGATCACGTGATTGAGCTGCGCATTGGGGCCACTGCCGTTGAGAATCGGCCCGGTTGTCACAATGTCGGGCCCCGCGAGACGACCCACCGTCACCGCGGCAGCCAGGTCCAGCAGAAAGGGCATACCCGAGGCATTGCGCACGGTGGTGACCCCATAGGCGAGATAGGCGGGCAATTCGGCCTCGTCCCACACATGCACGTGCATATCGACCAGCCCGGGCATCAGCACCTGCCCGTTGGCAGCGATCTCTTGCGCTCCCGGGGGTACCTCAACACTGCCCGTAGCGCCGACCGCCAGAATCTTGCCTGCGGCAATCACCACTGACTGATCCGCCGCCAGCGCTGCCCCCTCCGCGCTGAACTTCAGCACCGACACGCCGCTCAGGACGACGGTGGCCTGCCGGGGCAGCAGCGGCGGAGGCACCGCCGCGTCGGCCAACACCGCCGTGCGGCAATCCGGCGCCGCAGCTGTGGCTCGGCAAAGCTCGACCACCGTGTCCGGTGCACCGTTCAGCGCGTCATGCATCGCCGGCCAGCTCATTCCGGCAAAGGGTTCGCCGTTCACAGTGAGGTAATGTCCGGGCTGCATGCCGGCGAGGTCTGCCGGGGAGCCGGGCTGCACTACCCACACCCGCATACCGCCCTGGTGCGGCACACCCCAGAGGCCAAGGTAGCCGCGCTCTGGTTCACGAAAGCTGTCGGCACGCGGAACGAGTAGCAGACGCTCACCGGGATAATCCACCGTATAGGTGAAACGGGATAGCAGGCGCGAGCCGAGGCGGCCCTGGCGGCCCATGCTGGTGCCATCATCGGAGTAGCTGGTGAGGAACGGGCCAAGCACCTTGTCCCCGACGCGAACCGCATTGCCAAACTGCTGCAGGCTCTGAATATCGCCCTGTACGCCGCGCCCGGTGTTCAGCCAACCCGATTCGGGCCGCTTCAGGGCGGGTGTGCTATCCGGGATCAACGACATCCAGCCGGTCATACCGGTATCCAGATGCAGGTCAGACAGCACCTCCTCCTGCTGATTCTCCAGCACAACAGGGAGTTGCACGTAGGCGTCATAGTCGCGAACCGCCAAAGGCAGCTCAACTGCGGAGGGCGGGCGTTGCACATCGCTGGAGTCGAGGAAACGCAGGGTTCCGGCCGCGGTATCCACCTCGATCGCAAAGCGCGAGAACAGGTCGTAGCCGATAACGCCATCAACTGCGAAATCGGCATCGGTACCCAGGGGCGGCAGGGTGGCGGCGGGCAGGACGGCGACGGTCATGCCCCGCAAGGCGACGGGGCCGATCTCGAGGTCGACATCGGTGGCCAGAAAGGCCTGGGCTCTCTCCGCATCACCGCCGGAACCGCCCACACCGATGGTTTCCGTGCCCCGCAGGCCCAGGCGACGAGTCCCCTGGTGCAGGAATATGGCCGTGGGCGTTGCACCGGTATCGACGATAAAGCGGAAACCCGGCACCCCGTTGACGGTGACTTCCACCACGGGGAACAGGGGCACCGGGGAGAGCGGCAGCGCGCCCCCGGAGCGGTCAAAGGATACGTCCGCCTGCGGATTACCCACAGGGTAGTTGCTGCAGGCGGTCAACAGGCCCAGAACCGTGAGCGCCATCGCACGTAGCAGTGCGCCAAGCGGTGGACGGTGGTTAGCGAAGGCGGTCTTCACACCTGCACAGCGGCCACCCGAAATCACCGTACCACCTGACAGCGCATCTCCGGCGCATCCGCTCCCCAGGTTACCGTGGCCTCACCGTGATGCTCCCAGAGTGCCGCACCGTCACCCGCATACTGCGCACCGCTCGCACTGCGTTGCTGTGTCATCAATGCCAGGCGATCACCGCTCCGGGCAACTAGCGTGCGCGGCTCGGTGGGCAAGAAGTGCACGGCCAGTTTCGTCGCCGCTGCGTCTTCACAGACGAAAATTACCGGCGACTTGTTGATCGCCAGCGCGTCGACATAGGCACACCATGCCGCTGAGCCGCGCTCCGGCAGCCCGGGCAGATCGCGTATACCCAGCCGGAACTCAACAACGGACTGCCACTCGTCAGAGCCGATATCCGGCCCGTGGCCCTGCCCATCGCCAGTCTGCAACTGCGACTCGACGCCCTGTGCCCAGCCATCGGAGCACAGTGCCATTGACGGCACGGGGCTGTCTGCACCGGTGCAGGCCGTAGTGACAAGCAGCAGCGACATACAACTCAGGAAACGATACATGGCATCACCTCTTAACCGTGCCCCAACCAGAGGGACGTTAACAGTGTAAACGCAAACCCCAACACCGCGCCCAGCGGTGGAGCCCAATGGCGGTTCAGGTGCGCCTGGGGTGCGATGTCCTGAAACATCAGATAGACGATACCCCCGGCCGATGACAGCATGATGGCCCCCAGCACCGCCGGCAGATCGGCCAGAAAGACATACGCGGAAAGCCCGGCCAAAGGACCCAGCAGGGTCAACAGGCACATCAGGCTCAGCACTTTCGCAGAGGAGTCGCGCCCCGCCGCCGCAAGCTCCCGATAGGCATTGAAACCCTCGGGCAGGTTCTGCAGGCCGATCACAATGGCCAGGACCAGTGCGAGCGACGGATCAGTCGCAATCAACCCCCCGAGTGCGATGGATTCCGGCACATAGTCCAGCAACATACCCAGTAGCTGAGGCGCCTCGCGGCGTCGCGCGGCCAGCAGCCGCTCCAGCAAAAACACCACGAGGCCACCCGCGACAAACAGCAGCACCGCAGAAACGGAATTGCCAAACCGGGCCAGGCCCTCCGGCAGCAGCACCTCGTACACCGCACCCAGCAAGAGGCCACCACCCAGGGCAATCAGAAAGTGGCGCACCTCCTTTTCCAGCCAGCGCCGCTGGATGCGTTCGAAACTGGCGATCCAGCCGCCCAACGGCATGCAGAGGCCCGCGGCGAAGGTCAGCACAACAATGTAGAGAATTCCGTCAGTGGCCACGGCGATGCGGTATCGGGTTGCAGCGTAATGCCCTGCATTGTGCGGGAGGTGCTCGGTGGTCGCAAGCAAGGCCATTGCCGCGTCGGCGCGCGCACTCTACCATGCAGTTCACCGTATCATCAGGAGGCGTAGATCATGCGTGTTCACAACAGAACGGGAAGCACTCCCGCCGCGCCATGAGTGTCTACATACACCTTGCGGCGGCACTCTGGGTGCTGGCGGTCGGGGGCCTGCAACTGGCCTCTGCGAAAGGCACGCCAACCCACCGCTGGATCGGCTGGTCCTGGATGCTGGCGATGGTCGTCGCAGCCCTCTCATCATTCTGGTTGACCAGCCCCAGCAACCTGTTCATGGGCTACGGGCCCATCCATCTGCTGTCCATCTGGGTGCTGGTGTGCGTGGTGGTGTCCGTCATCGCGGTTCGGCGCGGCAACATCAGGCGCCACCGCGGTTTTGCCGTCGGCGCCTACCTGGGTACGGTGGGCGCCGCGATTGGCGCGATCGCCCTGCCGGGGCGCCTGCTGCACAGTGTTTTCTTCACCTGAGCGTCAGGCCCGGACCGCGGCATTGACGTCCATTGCGCGGTTCGCAATGCCGCGGGTCATCTCACCAAAGCCGCGGCGCAGCTGGGCGCCAAAGAGCAACCCCACCACGGGCGAGAACCACCCCTCCAGCCGGAACAGGGACTCGTAATGCGTGCCCCCCGAGGGTGTTGCTGACAGGCGATGCTGACGGGTACTCGCGAGTGCGCCGAGCGGAGCCTTGATACCGTAATCCAGCAAGCGGCCCGGCTCATTGCGCCAGATCGTTTCCGTTTGCGGCTGCACCATGAACGGCAGGACCCGGACCTTCATGTGGATCGGGTCTCCCACCTGGAACGTGGACTCGCAGGCAACGACAAAGGTGTTCCACTGCGGGTAGGCCGCGGTATTCGTGATCACCTCCCAAACCACCTCAGGGGGGGCCTGAATCTCTTCCGTCAGCAGAATTTCAAACATAATGATCCTTAGGGGCAGCCGCACCGCTCAAGTCGGCCGCACTCCTGCGGCCTGGCCGGCCATCATAACGCGGTTAACCACACCACACACCAACGCGCTCAGAGCGCTTCGTTCTCGTCGTGGACTGAGACCGACAGCTCGCCATCCATGGTCATGGCAACGTGGAACAGAATCGGGCGACAGCAGACCTGGCAGTCTTCGATATACTGCTGGCCTGCCTCGCTTTCGTCGATCAGCACCTCGATGGACTCGCCACAATACGGGCAGTCTATGTGCTGTTGGTGCAAAGCCGACATCCGGCCCTCCTGATGCGTGAATGATCGCGTAGACGCAGCTACACGGGGCCGGCAAAGGTATCGCACTGCACCATATCGCCAGTCTCGAAACCGCGGCGGAACCACGCTACCCGTTGCGCCGACGTACCGTGGGTGAAGCTGTCGGGAACAATGTCACCACCGCTGCGGCGCTGTAAACGGTCGTCGCCAATGGCGGACGCGGCGCGCAGCGCCTCCTCAAGGTCACCCGGCTCCAGCATCTGCCGGAACTGCTGCGCCGCATAGCCCCAGACTCCGGCAAAGCAATCCGCCTGCAGCTCCTGCCGCACCGACAGCGCATTCACGTCGGCGGCGGGCCTGCCCTGCCCACTGGCGCGCACCCGCTGGCTGATGCCCAGCAGGGTCTGCACGTGATGCCCCACCTCATGGGCAATCACGTAGGCCTGGGCGAAGTCGCCGGGCGCCCCCAGCTGGCGATCGAGGTCGCGGAAGAAACTCAGATCCAGGTAGACCTTGCGATCCGCGGGGCAATAGAAAGGGCCGACGGCGGCGCTGGCCGAACCGCAGGCAGAGGCAACCCGCTGGCGAAAGAGCACCAGCACCGGCTCTTCATAGGTGGCGCCGGATGCGTCGAATATTGCCTGCCAGGTGGCTTCGGTATCTGCCAGCACAACCGCAACAAACTCGGCCAGCTCCTGCTCCTGTGCGCTGATGGGCGCCGCTGTGGCCGCCGGGCCCGAGTCTGGCGCAACCTGCAACACGTCAATACCCAGCATCCGGGCACCAACAAACGCGACCACACCCAACCCAAGCATGATGCGCCCGGCCTTACTGCGCAGCAGCCAGGGCAGAATACGCAGCAAGAGCATAGCGCCCGGCACGCCGCCGGCGCGGACCGGCTGACCGCGCCGATCCTCCACGTTGCTACTGCGCCGCCTGCCGCGCCAATCCATACCCTGCCCCTGTGCGACATCCATCCAACGAAAGGGAGAGAATAGACCAGACAGACCGCGGCGGACAACGAGGACGGCCCAGGGAGATCATCCCGGGTGGACCCAAACCCCGCTGGTCACCTGACAATCCGCTGCATCCAGCAGCATGTGCACCGACAAACCCAGGCCCACCAGGCGGCTGGCGGGAAACAGGCTGAGCAGCACATACACAGCAATCAGCCACAGCTGATGCAATGGATGAAAGCCGATACTGCAGCGGCCGGGGTCGTAGATAGGTTGTGCCAGCAGATGATCGAGGTCAACCAGCATGGTGGCGACCATCACCAGGAACGCAGTTTGCCACCGGCGGCGGAAGAACAGCCGTGCCACCAGCAGGGGAACCAGAAAGTGCAGCGCTATATGCAGCATGTAGAACGGCGGAACCCCTGTCGCAGCCACTGCGCAGCGCGTGCACACTTGCGCGTTGCGACCCGCACTCAGTCTTCGCCTGCCTGGCGCTGGCCGATCTCCTGCAGAAAATCGCTCGCGAGTTCCCGCGCGGCTGTCCGCCCGTCATCTCCCGCCTCACCCCATTTGCGGCAATACCAGCAGAGACGTTCTGCCGGGGTGCCCGCCGATGACTCACCCAGCTTCTCTCTCAGGGTCAGGATACGTCGGCCGAGATGCACCAGGGCGTCGGCCTCCGCGTCGATGCGATCGTTGGGTCGCGAGGCTGCCCTGAAATCCGTTGCACAGAAGGCAAAGTCGTTGGCACCCGTTGCTGCCGCCTCCAGATGCACGACCAGCCGCTCCTCCAGCTCGTCCTCCAAACGGTCCAATTGGGCGTAGAGCTTGGCTTTCGACACCATAGACGGCGCTCAACAGCCGGACGGCGTCGGCGGGGGGTTAGTCATCCTTGAGTAGCTCCTGGCGTTTGCGCTCGTACTCACTGTAGGACGTTCCGGTTTCGCGCATGCATTCTTCGTACGCGTTCTGCGGCAGTTTGGCACACTCGAGTTGCTGGTTCTGCTGTACCGCGGAGTAAATCTGTTCATGACTGCAAGCGGCCAACAGCGCCAGCACTGCCAAGGTAGTGATAAACCTCATAAGTACACGGCTCCTGCTTTCAGCGCTGGGAATGCCCCCAGGGAGATTGCGAATCGAAGGTCGAAACGTAGAGGCGCTCAACCTTGTTGCGGGCCCACTCGGTCTTGCGCAGGAACTTCAACGATGACCTGATAGAGGGATCGCTCTTGAAACAGTTCACGTCGATCCTCAGCGCGAGGCCGTCCCAACCGTAATGCTCCACGAGCCGGGTCAGCGCCTTTTCAAGGGTGATCCCATGCAGTGGGTTATTGGGTTGCTGTCTGGTCGTCGTCAAGAGCCGTCACCCGGGAAGCGGTATCGCCTATGGTACAGGCCGCGAACCGGTGAAACCACCGACGCCGCAGCAACTACCGGGGCTTGTACTGCGTAGGGCAGTACCCCCGAGAGACACCGGGCGCTCGCAACCTGGCATGCTTGGTCACCCGGCCGGTTACACGCGCTCGCCAAAGCCGGAAACTGCCCGGCTTGAGGCTCACGCGCATCAGTGCAATCACGCCGGCTTCGTTCAACCCGAATTGCGACTCGATCGCCTCGAATGGCGTGCGGTCTTCCCAGGCCATCTCGATAACGCGCGATGTCTCCTCTTCAGACAGCAAGCGAGATCTCGCGCGCCAGGTCGAAATCTTTCGGGGAGATACCGCCCGCATCGTGCGTGGTCAGGTCGATCACAACCGTGTTGTAGACGTTGGACCATTCGGGATGATGATTCGCCCGCTCGGCAAGCAGTGCCACCCGTGTCATGAAAGCAAAGGCCGAGACGAAATCGGGAAACTTGAATTCCCGGTGCAGCTTGCCGTCTTGCAGACACCATGCCGCCGACGCCTGCTTGTTAAGCGCCGCCAGCGAGGCTTCCAGAACGCCTTCATCGCAGGGCTCTACCATGCTCACCTCCCGGGAATGGCTGTTGGAAAGGGTTCAGCTGGGCCGGTGGATACCACAGATCTTGTGGCCGTCCGGGTCCAGGAAGTAGCACAGATACATAACGCCCATGGTGCTTTCGCGGGGACCAGGTGGATCCTCCACACTGGTGCCGCCATTGGCAACGGCGACATCGTGGAACTTCTGGAGTTGTTCCGGCGAATTGCAGACGAAGCCGATGGTTGAGCCGTTGGCGGTGGTGACCGGCTTGCCGTTGATGGGCTCGCTCACACTGAAGGTGGAGCCATCGTGCATGAAAAACAGACGCGTCTGCCCGGTGTCGTTCTTGTGCTCAATGGGTGCGCCTGCGCCAAGCACACCCAGGACGGCAGTGTAGAAGCGCTTGGATTTTTCGATATCGTCAGAGCCAATCATCACATGATTCAGCATCGTGTATTCTCCGTATAGGTTCTGGAATCTGTTCCGTTCCGGCCTGTCGCCTGCTCCGTGCGCCTATCCTACCCCAGGCTTGGCAACGGGTCATCGGTATACGCAGAAACAGCATCTTCGGCTTGGCACCCGCAGGGTTGCGCCGTTGCCCCTACTCTCGCCAGGCAGGAAACGCCGGCAGGCCGCGGTAAAACTCGAAATCGTGATTTGGCCACAGCTCCGCGTCTTCATGCTCGGCGATCGACTTCATGCGCCTGATACTGCTGATGGCCAGTGCCTCGTTGTCCTGCCAGCAATAGCCCGGTGCAATCTCGTCGATAAGGTTTTCGGTCAGGTCCGCCGCGTCGCCACACAAAATCACCGGCCGACCCTTGGGCAGTTCGATAAACAGCGACATATGGCCGGCGGTGTGCCCCGGCGTGCACAGGGCATGGACGCCGGGAGCAACCTCGTATTCCGCGCTCTGCAGGTTCCACCCACTGGCGCCGGCCACCTCGTCGGCGAAAACACCGCTGTCCAGCCGCGTCGCGGCCGCCTGCACCTCGTCAGCATGTACGTGAACCTCACAGCCCGGCAGATCACACAGACCACCCGCGTGGTCGAAGTGCAGATGGCCGAGAAACACGAGGTCGATATCCCGGGCGGTCAGGCCGAGCCGCCGCAGGTAGCTGGGTATGCGCTGGCTGTCGTCCATCACCGGTGGGTCGAAGAAATCACGCATCGGGTCGTAGTATTTCGAGCGCAGTTCAGGGGTGGCAATTTTCTGATAATCACAGCCCACATCGTACAGAATGCGGCCATTCGGAGTCTCGATCAGGTAGGCCAGAATGGGCGCGGTGATGAACTGGCCGTGGCCCCGGTTGCGGGTCGATACAACCTTCTCATAACGGTGCGTGCCCGTGAGCAGCGGCCAGATTCGCAGCGCCTGTTGCTTCATTGTGTTCTCCGTAGCACCGTGGGTGTGGCGCCTATGAGGTGAAGATGCTCATCACCGCAGACAAACCGCCTTCCCGAAAGGCTGCCACGATAAACGGTACCACACCCCCGAGCATTGTTCCCCAGAATAGCGTGAAGACCAGAGCATGCTCCTGTCGCGATTGTGTGGGCCATACAGACTCCATGTGTAATGCAACCACAATCATGACAAGCGCCAGCAGGGCAAACACATAGCCCAGCACCGGAGAGAGATGTGATCCGAGTGCAACCACAACGGCGAACACCGGCGCACCGAGTAACGATATGCATCGTGGCCTGGTCAGCCCCTGGCCTCTAAACACGGGTTGGGAGCCCTTCAAATGCGGGGACGTCATCGCACAGGCTATCCCAGGCGGCTTTGCTGGAGGTGAAGATGTGCGCCGTTGGCCACAGCGGGTGCGGCGTGTCCAGACACCCTGCCGGAACGACGAGCAACCCCGCCGACTGAACGCCCGGTAAAGCCGAACCACAGCGGCTGCAAAAGCTTCTGCTGTGTCGAGTGCCGGGGAGGGTGAAGGACGTCACCTGATCCACACCGGCCAGCCAGGTCAATGTGGCTGACTGCGAAAAGAGGTTTGCCCCGTGGGCAGACCCCGTGTCCTTCTGGCAGCGCTGGCAGTGACAGAGGTAAAAGCTGTCGAAATCCCCGTGCACCACGAACTTCGCGGCGCCACACAGGCAAGACCCGGCGTGCTCAGTCATCGTCATTCCCGAGTGACAGCATCATGACAATTTCCCCGTCCTCCACCTCGCCCGTGGGCCTGAAGCCCAGGGAGCGGTAGAACTGTTCGGGGCTTCCCTCACCCGGTACATAGGAAATCCCCAATTCCCTGAACAGACCTGCGCGTCGCACATGCTCGATGACCAGACGCATCGCGGCCCGCCCAATACCCTTGTGCTGGTGCTTCGCATCGACCATGAATCGCCACACCTCCACCTTCGGGTCCTCAAGTACCGGAACCACCCGAGACTGGTCCGAAAGCATCACGAAACCCACAGGCTCCTCTTCGCAATATATCGCCCGATACCACGCCTCCGGTGAGAACAAGGCCTGCCCCAGCGACCAGGCATTCGGTGCAACAAACCGGTTCTGATCGTCAGATACTGCGAGTTGCATCACGGCCCGGACCGTTTCCGCCGTAATCTCCCGGAGCGAAACCTGATTCTGTGTACTCAACACCCGCCACCTTCTGATATGGAAATGACGTCCGGGGGCGCATCGGTCGAACTGCCGCAACGTCGCGCTGGCGATTGGCTGAATCAGCCGTCGCCCACGTCATAGTGCGACCTTAGCACCTGATGGCGGTGTCTGAAAACGAATCGATAAACCGGTGCCAAAACCCGGCCCAGGAACGGCAATCTGGGCTGGAACTCCAATGTGTCCTTGACTCTGCAGAATGCGCCACTCCAGGTGATTTCCCGCTGGTGCCGCCACACCGCGTTGGCGAGAGAGCTCGATGCCTCGACAAAGCCCTGCTGCGGGTGGATGCGCTGGAAAAAGAACGTGTGACGATCGACGGGAAGCACTCCGAACAGGAGTATCCAACTGGAGAAAAGCACTCTGCCGGTGGGCCACTCGGCGATGGGCTTGCCGGCCCACGCCCGTGGGACGGTCATGCGGATGAGCGGACGCAACTCCCGGTTCACGCCCTCCATGGTGAACAGCCCGGAAATATCCTCGGGGCTGATTCTGAGATTACTCGATATGTCGAATTTCACAGGGAGTCTCCGGGACGCTTGCCAAACCAGGAAGCGCCGCATCATTACGGCATCATACGCGTTCGCTACTCATAGTCTGAAAATGATAAGGGTTCCACACACGCTGTCGGTCACGTTCGCATAACTAAGCTTGATGATCCTTCTATTTGCTCGACCGAGGTGGGTAACGCCACCACGCCCATGCCACCATGAGGCCGAAGGCAGTATAGATAGTCGCAAAAACCCACAGAGGTGCCTCGTAATACAGCACGCTTTGCAGCCAGTGCTCGATAAAGCTGCCAGTGTAGCCCGCGCCCCCCGCCTGAACGCGAAGCCATGACTCCAGAATCGTGAGCGGGCAGTACTGTCCAAGCCAGGCCTGTAGAGCGACCACCACGATAGCGACAAGATGAGCCAGGCGCCACGCGAACTGATTTACCCAGGCCCACCCCGCCCGGTTGCCGATGATGACGGCGGGGAGCCCCAACACGACAAAGAGGACAATGCCGAAGTGCAGCAGAAGAACGGCATCGGCAAGTGCTTGATAGGTCAAGAGCGGATCTCCCTTTGAGGCCCTGCAGCGGACTCTGAGGTGAGCTGGCGAGAGCCAAAAAGCGCCGTGATTCGATGGCCCATCAAAGTGATGCTAGTCCACTGCCAGCTTGTCCTGCTGCCAGGCACTCACATTTCTTGCCCTGTCGAACAGAAGACACTGGCCTCCGTCACGACTAGCTGAGCCAGAATGATGCGCTTATCCGACTTTCCCAAAGGCACCCAACTTTCCTCTGGCAGCGACAGCGATTCTGGATCGATGGTCTGCGGGTCACCCGCAATCTCCGCGCGACGCTCTGCCTGCGCCTTGATACAGCTGTCCATCTCTTCACTGAGGTTGGCCGCTTCTTTCATTCCCCCGAGAAAATAGTCCAGCTCGGCGACGGTAAGCTTGCCATCCGCTTCAAAGAGCGGTTCAGTGAAGACTTGATCGCATGCACTGATGTTCAGTGCGACAGAGGCAAGCAAGAGCGAACGCATCAGTCTCTGAATTGTATTCATTCCCTTTGGTCTCATCAGGTAGTACCGAAACCGCCAATCGCCTGCGGGCAGATTAACATCGCCTACGGCATTGAGCGATATCACCAGCCGATCAATCGGATTTAAAGGGCCACCAGAACGCCGTAGAACAAGATCAGAAACCCGCCGAGTTCGGCGGCTATTAGCGTCCACATGAACCAGCGGGTCACAGCGTTAATCTCGCGCAACTGATTGTCAGTGTCGCCGAGATAGCCGTGGATCATGTAGATGGCGATTGCCAGCGCGAAGTACACAATGAGCGCAAGCGTTGCCATAATCTCGACCATGTTTGGAAGCTGGCTGATGTCCACGAACACGGCAATCAGGATCGTGGCGAAGCTGTACATCAATGAGGCCCTGTGGGCGATATCCACATAGGGATGTGCCTGAGCGTTGTCGCTCGCGGCTATCTGCAAATACTTCCAGACACCCGTCACCAGGCCGTTGAGGAAGAATACACCGGCGGATACGATGGCTATTTGGTAGGCGGTTATCATCTGGTCCCTCTGTCTCTCGATATTGGATCGTGATCGTTAGACTACTGCGCGTGGTCGACGCCAAACTAGCCTTCTCTTTCGCCTATCTCTGTTGATTGATAGACAAGGCAGAGTTGACCGGGAACGTGGATCCTATACGAAGCCGAAGACCGATCCCGCCAGGTGGGTGTCGAAGTACTCCGTAACCTCTGCGAACTGTGGAGACAACTCTCACCGGCGGTCACCGGTTACACCTAACGCCGCGCTTAGGCGCGGTTAACTTTGTGCGCGAAATTCGGAGCTAACCGACAGCGCATAAAGTGCACGAAGTTGGCCCTCGATCTACAGCGCATCGTCATGTGTGGGCTTGATTCTCCGTATAAGCAATCTTTTTTCCATGGAACGATTCATACAATCTACGATGCGATTCATAAGAAAATGAGTCTGATCTGAATGTATAGTCCTTAATCCAATCTATCAGCATATCCAAGTTGGCATCCTGCGCTTCTTTGGACGTGTATTTATGCGGCTCCCATGGACGACTCTTGGCATTGGCGATACATTGCTCAACAGTTAGATCCATAAATACAACTTCCGATGCCTCATGTTTCAGGAGTTCCAATAAATCGGTATAGCACCCCTCAACCACCCAACTTTCATGCTCGGCTATGAAATCATTAATTTTTTCTTTGGATTCTTCAATAGGCATTCTTTTGGGTGGCTCTGTCGGAAGCCATGCCAAGACATCCAAATCTAAGTGAGCCAAACCGAGTTTCCGTGCAATCTGCTTGGAAAACGTGGACTTACCAGAACCAGAGTTTCCAAAAACCAGAATCTTACTCAAGATGCCCCCGAAGCTTTAATGGCACATAACGCTCGAATTAACTGGCGCCGGCTTTGTCCTGGTACGCGGTGGACTCATTGCTAGCAATCAACTCTTTGATCATTAGCTCCGCAGAACCAGGGCATATACCTGAGAACTCAGATGTATCTTTTATCACTTGCGGTGTTTCGGAACGCGGAATAGG
Source organism: Halieaceae bacterium UBA5044 (assembly GCA_002416125.1). Taxonomy (GTDB): domain Bacteria; phylum Pseudomonadota; class Gammaproteobacteria; order Pseudomonadales; family Halieaceae; genus Haliea. The sequence goes on along the minus strand of DIBU01000010.1, from coordinate 155,454 downwards.
CCTGTATCCCTGATACCCAAAGAAGCGGCCCGCTGTTTCGGTCAATAGAAACAGCCTGGCCACACGCTTTGTTCTCGCCCAGTCCTCCAATGAAGCGATCAGGTTTCGTCCAATCCCGCTCCCCCGGAATTGCTGCTTAACGGCAAGCGACCGAACTAAGGCATATTCCTCATAAACCTCTATACCAACGACTGCGGTAAGCGCCCCATCCGCTTTAATACCAAAAAGCCGAATTTGGTCATTCCCTGGGATATCGGCTACGGGAAGCCCATAGGATTCCAGGAGCTCTTTCACTTCAATACTGAAATTTATCTCTTGCATTAGGCGACGCGCCCGACTGCATAACGCCGCCATTTGCGGCAACTGGAATTTGTCCGCAATATGGCCTTGTTAATTGCCATTGTAAACGGCTGAACGGTGCGCAACTTTTACCACCAAAACAATGAGAGATTCGTCACGGATTTCGTAGACAACACGGTAAACGCCTTGGCGCACCCTATACCGTTCCTGGACTGAAAGCTTGACGCACCCTTCCCCTCTGGGGTTCTCCGCCAGCATTTCGACTCTCTGTAGAAAGCGCTGAACGTCAGCTGACGGGATGCTCCGTAAGTCTTTGGCAACAGACTTCTTAAAGGTAAGTTTAAATTTTGCCATGCTTCTTTAGATCATTAAGCAAGGCGTCATAGCTGATCTCTTTTTCGCCCTCTCGCTCAGAAAATGCGGCCAAATCTTCTTGGTCTTCATTCATAAGAAGGCGGACTGCCTCGTCAACAAGCTCTGACATGGACAAATGTGATGAAGCAGCCCGTACTTTCAGGGCTTGGTGGATATCTGGCTCAAAATAGATAGTTGAACGCTTTGATAAATTACTCATAATGACCTCCAGACAGCGTTAAGACATTATAGCGCTATAGCGTTTTGACGCTCAGGAGGGCAATTAACGCCGCAAGCAGGGGCGCGCGTTAGCGCGTCCCGGCGCGAAGCGCCCTTGCTGCCTTTGCTTGTTATGGGGCCGCCAAGACTGCATGACACTCGTGAACGGCTTCTCTGCACTTGACCCTGTTGTAGACGCCCAGGTTTTTCCAGTGGCTGTACTCTGAATTGATTTCGGCGGAGAACCAAAAGGCTTCAACTACACCAGCGACTCTATAGCTCGAGGGCTGATACCTGAACCTGGAAAGTGCTTCAATCGATGGTCTTTCAAAGTATCCTTCCGGGCTGCAAGCCAGAACCTGTGGATTCTCAACACCGCCACTCTCCGCGACATCGAACTGCAAGGTACAGAATCCGCTTATCTGGTTCCGCGCCGCTTCCATTGGGTACAATGCTGAAAATCGGAGAAACGGTAAGTACATTTTCGTTTTCAGAAAAACATCCGGTTTAGCCCAGGCGATACTCGCGGTGATGACCACCAGGAACATAAACTTAGCAGTAAAGCTCATCCGGGTAACGATGCCCCATAACGCCTGAGTTCAGAGGCGTTTGAGGCGACCCCCGTTTTTGCGGAAGCAAAAATGGGCGGCGGGTTAAACGTCCGCTGCAGCGATTTGTTCGGCGTCAACTCACCTGACATTGCCAATGATCTCGGAATGCAATTCAGATATGACCTGGAAAATATCTTTTAGCAACGATTCAATCTCGGCTTCAGTGATTCGGACTTCGCGGCCCTCACGTTCAGCCTGCTGAGCACGTTCCAAGTATTTTTTGTCTACAACACCGAGATTGTGAGTGACGGGATGTCGCTTCTCGAAAGAACTTCCCAGCCGGTCCCAGATTGCACGATTAGTCGGCTCGTAGCCAAACAGCTTCTTTAGTTGTTCCCTAGATCGATCTACATTTTGAAACGAATTGCCAACTTTCTTGAGATTGACCTCGACGGCCTCGGAGTCATCCCCACGTTGCTTTAACGCGCGACGTGTCACGGCTTTTGATGCGGCTTCAAACAAGGAAACCGAGTCCTCAAGGCAGTTTTCGAGGTCTTTAGCCGACACGCGCCGCCCTAAATCTTGCTCACGACGCCCAATATCATTGAGCATCCTGCGGATCACTGCGATTTCGGCTGATACGTGGGTTAGAAATATGTCCTCACCACAATCAGAGCACCATGCAGCCAAGCCGAAAACAGTTTGATCGAGGGTGCAATGTGGACAAACAACATCCCTCCGCACCTCATCTTCGAACGGTCGTCTTACCGGCTTAGGTTGGCTAGGTTTGAGATCCATTTCGATGGAAAGAAGTCCGCCACCGAATTTTCTCTTCCCGCGTGAATCTAGCCCAAGCGCGTCTTTTACCATCTCGTTAACGCCGCCATGAGCTTCTCGTATTGCCATGTCCTTGGCGTATCGAATCTGTTCCTGCGTAGTGAAATCATTTGGCTCTGCCTCGTGCCGACAGTAGGGGCAAAAGGCTGAATCTTGTCCGCCGGTAATCCCTGTGCCCGGCGTGACCTTGAAGTAGGCCGGCGAGCATTCGCTATTCGGACATTCTCGAGCGATGCGGCCGTCTCGGTCCTTTGGAATCGTAATTGTCAGATGGTACTGGTCATTGCCGAGGTTCTTGACCTCCAGAGGTCCACCTTCCTTAAAAAGCCCCTTCTTCACCGTGGCCTCCTTGACGCCGAACGCCGCAGGCTGCGGCGCGCGCTGTTAGCGCGTCCGTAGTCCTGTCTTGTTACATGCCCACTCATGCCTGAGCCGGCGGAAGGGAGCCCGCCGCCGATGCTGGAATGTTTTCCCAAGTGACTAAAACGCCCTTTGGTAGCTCTACTGGCTCTCCGGTAAAAATGCTCTGCATAAATGCTAAGACAGATTCTTCCCGCGGGTTTCTTTCATTAAGGTCGAATTCGGATTCTGGTATATACCAAATTCCTCCGGCAGCACTCCAAACGGAAGTACTAACATTAACTGGATAAAATGCACCTAAGGGGTAGGCTCCATCAGATGAACGACAGCCATAAAGTCGTCGAATGGCCTCAGTAAGTGGATAAATGACTCCTCGAATATTGCGACGCAAGCTTGGCATCGGTCTATATGGCATCTCAGAACCTCCTTTCCTCATAGATTGGCACGAAGGTCAGAATGGCATGTAACGCCTGAGATCAGGTGCGTTTGAGGCGACGCCCGTTTTTGCGATAGCAAAACTGGGTGGCGGGTCAAACGTCACCTGCAGCGATTTGTTAGCTGACATCTGCACCTAAGCCCTCAGCCAAACTGTTCATGGCCTCCTCGACCCGATCACGAACGACCGCTGGAATCCTTTGTGCTACTTGCATTTCTTGTAGATGTTGGCGGAAGTCAAACTTTTTAGTCGCAGCATCGCTATCTGCGGCCTGTGCTTGGGCAATGGCATCCGAGAAAGTCAGCTCACCGTACATTACGGCACCGCAAAGCGCTTCAAAGGAATCGATTGCCATAAAGTAGATGTTATCCAATGGGATGGATGAGGCGGCTGACCGCCCCTGATATATCTCTGCGATGTCAGCAGGTGCCACTGCCTTCTCGAAGGTCGTTCCGTTGCCGAGGTGCAGGTCTTTGTAGGTGACTACCAATAGAATGTTTCGGTCCTTCAGCGGAGGTCCGCCCTCAGCCATTTCGCCGGCAACCATTGCGCCAAGAAGTTCGTTTGCTTGAACCACTGCCTTCAATGCAGCGGCTTTGGTTCTGTTACGCAGGGTTCTAGACGCGTGAGTAACCATAGCTTCGTGCGTGCCGGCAACTCCTTTGGCATCGATGAAGATATTTGCGCCCTCCTCATCGGCTAGGAAGTCCACCACCTTGCCAGGGGTAGTGCGCAGGCGCTTCAGCTCGTCCTCGATGTATATGCGAGCGTGGATAGGTGCCAAAACTTCGTGTACGTACCGTTCAAAGATTTTTCCAAAGGACTGCATAAACCACTCAGGGTCTATTGCCCTCAATTGGTCGTATACGTAATGTTCAAGCGCTCGAAACAGCACGGCGACGTGAACTGGCCAATATTCTTCGCCAACTTGGAGAAATGGCTTGGCCGTAAGTGGGGTCTGCTCGACATATTCATCCGCCGCACGTTGCCTCGTTCCGTTTTCGAGTAGGAATTCCCTCATCTGTTCGGGCGTTGCCGAGAGGGCGCTGAAAAAGACAGGCACAATCCGCGCAGCGTCCGGAATTGCCAGAGTAGAAAACCAATGCTGCCTGACGGGTTCGAAATTTCCGCGTAGATATTTGCCCACAAGCCCGAGCGATAGAGTCAGAAATTGCTCTATTTCCAGGCCGTATGCATCAGAAAAAGCTCGACTAAGCCGGTGCCCATCGTCCAGATCAGCGAACAGCACAAACTGCCGAGCGAAGTCGGCATATGAAAAGTCCTTCTGGAACATGAACTGCTGATGTGCAACAGACCGCATAAATAGGTGAAGGTTTTCATATTCATTGGGCATTCGCGTCCACCGGGAAAGCTCATAGGCCTCCTGGAACAACGTGTCCGTTTGCTGGTTTGTTGCATTCGGACGTCCACAATGCCCGAAATTTTCGTCCGTCAGTACCCACTTGATCATGAGCATCATCAGCCACGGGGCACGTCGGCAGTTTTCTAATTTATTTTCGCCACCATTGGCGTATCGAATCGCTCGAAGTACTAGGTCTACCGGAGCGTGCCGACGAAAACGGTTTCGAACTCGCTTGAACTCACGGTAGTAGTTGGCTTCGGAGAATGCCATCGCTTCTTGTCAGCTAACGCCTAGCTTTGGGGCCAGCGTAAGCTGGTCCCAGCCATGCGAGGCATGGCGGCAACAGCGCCTCGTTATATTTTCGCCGCACGTCAAAGTTAATATTTTTCTCCCTGCTGTTTTTCAGCTTTGGTGTATTTTTCGCAAGATTTAATATACCAGTTAGTATCGGCTACCTGCAGTTCCGAACGAGGCCGTACTATAATTCTTTTATGCCGCCTAACGTATTCAAAGTTACCAATTCCGCACTCAACTTTTATTGGGGCGCCGTAATGGAGTGTAAAATTGAACTCCGTTAGCTTGCCGCTCTCTATATCGCCCTTCCGGTAGTAAAATCTATTGTCATCGAGACCAGCAGAGAATCCAAACGACAACTGATCTTTACCGATTTGATAAGTTTCACCATCGTAAACTACCTTCACAACCTCTATATACTGATCAACACTTCCATCATATACAATTTCGATTCTAGTTAGACCGAAAGGGGCAGGTACATTAATCTCGTAGGAAACTTTAGTTTGAGGGATTTCCCAAATATCAATCATGCTACTAGCCAGACTAGGGCTGGCATAGAGCATAACTGCAATTGCTAGCAGAATACTCATAGCGAAATATAACGCCTCAAGCAGGGGCGGCGAAACCGCGCAGCGGTTTTGACGTCCGCGTGGCTTGAATTGTTATGCGCATTCACTCAAATAGTTCCTCGTTGCCAGTATCGTCTTCTAAAGGTTCAAGGCTCGAAAAATACAGTTTTGGCCTCCTAGCTCCAATCCGTCCTTTCTCGTCGATTCGATCGACAGTGCCGAAGAGTCTGCACTTGAGAAATAACAGTGGCTTGTATCGAACAATACTTCCTGTTTCTGGATAAGATGTGAGGATGTGCTCATTATATTTGAAGCCCATTGAGTTTGATGTCTTGTTTTCTCTAGTTACCTCACCATCAAGTACAACATAATCGCCGTGTACAAGTTCTGGGAACAGAACATCATCATCAATTTCTTCATCATCGTCACAGAATATGTTTTTCTCATTTGGACCGACTATCTCTTCGTCAATTTCTCCATTCTTTACTGAACCGATTGCCAACGTCCTGCCTGCCTGCACGTTTGCTGCGAGGTCTTCTAGAAGTCTAGGGTTTGTTGCAACATATAGGTCAAGGATGTCTTTGGGTACAAAGAGGATTTTTCCTTCGGCATTAGCGATTCCGACCAGCGCTCGGTCATCTGAGAACTGAACATCTTTGAATTGTCGGATGGCAACATCACCCATGTGTTTACCGATGCGCGCGAACCATTTGATAGATTCAATCGCGGTTTTGAATAGATCGGTTATGCCGAAATCTGCAAAGTCCTTTTCCGCCATCTTCTGAGCGGCCTTGGTGAAGTAGGCCGTAGCTACAACGCCCAGGCCAGCTTGGACCCAACCTGCAACTGTTTCTGGAATTAGCGCTTCCCAGGAACCTTTCCGTATGCGCACAGGAATTTCAAAATCTAGGTTTCGAAAATCTGGCGCCTGCTTAGTGATGAAATAGCGGAGAGCAGAGTCAAAAGCTAAGAGAGACTTTGCTTGACGACGAGCATCCATCAAACCGTCGTCAACAAGCTCGCCCTCGTACTTGATGTAGCCAATGTATTTTTCTTCTTCCATGACTTCTCCTAGGCCTCAGAGCGCATAACGCCAAGCCAAGGGGCGGCCGCTGTATCGCCGTCCCGCAGAGGCCCGCAGGGCCGGAGCAAACTTGGGCGACTTGTTAGGTGGCCGATACAGTGCGGCGGTAATTTGCATAGAATATTGCCCCTAGGACACAACCAACCAAAAAAGAGAATAACAATATGTAGTCAATGCGCCACTGCAAATGATTTGAAAGGGGCAAGCTTAACCAGGCCATTCCGCCGAAATATATCGCTAAGCTAGAAAGCCGCCAGGCGCCCAACATTAGCGTAACCAACGCAATTGGTGTCGAAAAAATCGTCAATGCAAGCGCACCGTGAAAAGCGGCTGACCCCACCGAGAACGCTAGCAGGGAAAACAGTAGCACCACTAACGCGACTACTTCTTTGGCACCCATGCAAGGCCACCTAACGCTCCAAGCAGCAGAAAAGTGGGCGTCTTAATGGCCTGCTTTTCAAGGCCATTGCCCACGCTTTCTGCTGGCTTGGTTTGTTATGTGTTTTTAAAAAATGCTTCATTTGGATATGGCTTCTTATTTGCCATTTCTTCCATATGCTTTCTTTGAGCTTCTTTTTCGTTCTTGCGTTGATCTCTACATGAACGACACCTTACGGCGGTGGTTTCAAAGTAGCCCTTTGCAATTTCGTACCACCATTTTTGTTGCCGAGCAGTCCAAACTTCGGTAGTGCCACAATCTTTGCACTCAAATTCTTTGTCAATATAGAACAGTGGTATATCAAGAAACATTGAATGGTGAACTACTTCCGCCGGATTAACCGGAATCGCCCATTCAGGTATCGGTCCCTTGAAAGGATTTACCTTGCTATCACGTTTTGCAATTCGTTCTAATCTAGATTTTTTTATTTCAGCTTTTCGCTGCTTACCACTTTTCATGGGTAACTTGGACACATAACGCCTCAATGTGCGGCAGCCGAAGCAACGCGTAGGCTGTCCAGCCCAGCTTGCTGGGCGATGCACCATTGACTTGTTAAGTGGACTATTTAATAAAGTAACCCACTGCCTTCCATTCATTGCCAATTTTACTCACTGTAATCGTTTCAATTGACGCTTTCTTGTTTTCAAAATTAGTGACCAGCGTAATCACTACATAATCGCCATCCGGAACATTCGGAAGCGATGTATGCTCATCTGCGCTATTGACTTCGCGAGACATTGCTTCACCAAGTGGCGCCCTGACTTGATTCATTGCTTGAATCCATTGCTCCTTCGTTACCTGACTTTGTAATAATGGCGCAGATTGATTCCAGCTTTTTTCGTAGCTCCCTGAATCAATAAGATTAAGCCATTCAATAGCAGACTCCGTGCTTTTTTGTTCCCCTGCGAAAGCAGCTACTGAAATCACAAATGCAATTGAAATAATTTTCTTCATGGGTATATCTCCTTGTTCACTTAACAGCTTATTAGAAAGACCGGACCGTATAACACCCCGCTTGCTAACTCCAGCACGCCGTGCGGCGCCGGTAGTGACGTCGCTCATAAATTCAACAACTTGGCATACCTGCCTCACTGACCTCGCCTGTTAGGCGGACCATTTGGAAGTTAGCAAGACATCATATCCGCCCGATCACGCCAAGAAATATTCATTAATATTCAGGGCGTTACAGAGAATCACCTCACCCACCTCACGCCCTTCCGGTGAAAAGCCCCTTGCAATCCGCCCTCATCCGACTACTGTATATACATACAGTATTAGACCGCAAAACCCATGGATGACATCAGACCCGCCATCTCTGCCAACCCGCCCAGGCTACTCGACCAGGTCCGCCGTCACATGCGGGATGCCGGTTATGCCTGGAAGACCGAAAAGACCTACATCCACTGGATCAGGCGCTATATTCTGTTCCACGGCAAGCAGCACCCTGCCAGTCTGTCAGACGCCCATATCAGTCAATTTCTTAGCACATTGGCCAACGAAAGGTCTTGCTCACCTTCAACACAGCATATCGCGCTGAACGCATTGGTCTATTTCTACAAGAAATTCATGGGTGTGCCTGTTGATGCCCTGAGCTTCTCCCGGGCGAAGGTCCAGCCTCGGTTACCTGTAGTGCTGAGTCATCAGGAAGCCATGCTGGTTATCGAGCACCTTCATGGCTTGCACCGCACCATGGTCGCGCTGCTTTACGGTACCGGCATGCGGCTCAATGAAATGCTGTCGCTGCGCATCAAGGATGTTGATTTCGAGCTGTCTACAATCACCGTGCGCGCGGGAAAGGGCGACAAGGATCGCACCACCATACTCCCGGATCAGTTGAAGCCACTGCTGGAGGAACAAATCACGCGTGTAGCCTGTCAACACGAGCAGGATCTGAGGGAGGGCTATGGCGATGTCTACATGCCTTACGCGCTGGCCCGCAAGTATCCGAATGCAGCCAAAGAGCTTGCCTGGCAATACCTGTTCCCTTCAACAGGCATAGGCAAAGACCCTCGAACCGGGGTCCTGCGGCGTCACCACCTGCATGAATCCGCATTGCGTAAGGCCCTCTGTAAGGCCAGGCGAGCTTCGGGTATCAACAAGCCCATCAAATGCCACACCTTCCGGCACAGCTTCGCTACGCGTCTGCTCCAGCAGGGCTACGACTTGCGTACCATCCAGAAGTTGCTGGGTCACAGTGACGTCCGTACCACCGAGATCTACACCCATGTGATTCGGCGAGGCGCCATGGGCGTGGTCAGCCCCCTGGATGGTCCGTAACCCATGCCCTACGCCGAACTCCACACCCTCACCTGTTACAGTTTCCTGCGCGGGGCATCGCACCCGCAGGAGTTGGTTGAGCGCGCGGCAGAACTGGGGTATCGGGCCATAGCCATCACCGATGAATGCTCGCTCGCAGGGGTAGTAAAGGCTCACATCGCTGCCAGGCAGGCGGGCATCCAGCTCATTATCGGCAGTGAACTGAACCTGGTGGAGGGGCTGCAGCTGGTAGCGCTGGCACCTTCCCGTGCGGCCTACAGCGAGCTGTCCGGCCTGATCAGCCTGGCCCGGCGGCGCAGCCCGAAAGGTGAGTACCGGGTGGCGCTGCGGGATGTCATTTTTCACCTCAAGCGCTGCCTGATCATCTGGAAGCCCACAGGCGCCGCCGTGGACGATACAGGCAGCAACCCCTCGACGGCGGAGCTCGGCTACGGGCAGCAGCTGGCGCGGCTGTGCCGGGGGCGGGTCTGGCTCGGAGTCACCCACGTGCTGGGCAACGACGAGGTTGCCCGCTATAGCCGTCTGCACGCGTTGGCTCACACGCTGAACCTGCCGATGGTTGCCTGCGGCGCGGTGCGGATGCACGTTGCGTCGCGCAAGCCGCTGCACGATGTGTTCACAGCGCTTTACCACAACACCAGCGTGGCACAGCTGGGCCGACGGCGGCTGGCCAACAGCCAGCAGCACCTGCGCCGGCCGCAACAACTGGCCAAGCTGTACCCGCCCGCCCTGCTCGCCGCCACGCTGGATATCGCCGGCCGCTGCCAGTTCAGCCTGGACGAGCTGCGCTATGAGTATCCGGAGGAAGTGGTGCCACCCGGGCAGAGTGCGGGCAGCTACCTGCGCCAGCTGGTCGAGGCGGGTTGCACGCTGCGCTGGCCCAGAGGGGTACCCACGGACATACAGCAGCGCATCGACTACGAATTGCAGCTTATTGATGAGCTGTCCTACGAGTACTACTTCCTCACCGTGTACGACATTGTGCGCTTCGCCCGGGAACGCGGCATTCTGTGCCAGGGGCGCGGCTCGGCAGCCAACTCGGTGGTGTGCTACTGCCTGTTCATTACCGAGGTATCGCCAGAGGCGGTGTCACTGCTGTTTGAGCGCTTCATTTCTCGCGAACGGGATGAGCCACCGGATATCGACGTCGATTTCGAACACGAGCGCCGTGAGGAGGTTATCCAGTACATCTACAGCAAGTACGGCAGGCGCCGTGCAGCACTCGCCGCTACGGTCATCACCTATCGCGCACGCAGCGCGGTGCGCGATGTGGGCAAGGCACTGGGCCTGGATGCGGTGTTCGTTGAGGACCTGGCAAAGTCCCTCGCCTGGTGGGACCGCAGCGCCGACCTGCACAAGCGCTTCCAGGAGCAGGGCGTTGCCAGTCACGGCGAGGTGGCGACGCTGTTTCAGTCGCTGGTGCAGCAGATCCTCGGCTTCCCACGCCACCTGTCACAGCACGTGGGCGGCTTTGTGATCAGTCGAGGGCCCATCTCCCAGATGGTGCCGGTGGAAAACGCCAGTATGGCGGAGCGCACGGTCATCCAGTGGGACAAAGAGGACATTGAATCACTCGGGCTGTTGAAGGTGGATATCCTCGCCCTGGGCATGCTCTCGGCGATTCGCAAAAGCCTGGCGCTGGTCGCACGCGATCACCCCCACATCCGCGGGGTCGCCGATATACCACGCGACGATGCAGCCACCTGGCGCATGTTGCAGCAGGCGGATTCCATCGGCGTGTTCCAGATAGAATCCCGCGCCCAGATGACCATGCTGCCGCGGCTCAAGCCGGCGAGCTTTTACGACTTGGTGATCCAGATCGCCATCGTGCGCCCAGGCCCCATCCAGGGCGACATGGTGCACCCCTATTTGCGCAGGCGGCAGGGTCTGGAAGCGGTCACTTACCCCAGTGAAGCCATTCGCGCTGTGCTGGACCGCACACTGGGGGTTCCCATCTTCCAGGAACAGGTGATTCGGCTGGCAATGGTCGCCGCCGGCTTCTCAGGTGGCGAGGCCGACCAGCTGCGCCGTGCCATCACCAACTGGGGCAAGAACAGCCAGTTGCTCACCTTCGAGCACAAGCTGGTGCAGGGCATGATTGCCCGCGGTTACGCGCAGGATTTTGCTCACCGTCTGTTTGAGCAGATCAAGGGCTTTGGCGGCTATGGCTTTCCGGAATCGCACTCGGCGAGCTTTGCCCTGCTGGCGTGGGTGTCGGCCTGGCTCAAATGCCACCACCCCGCTGCGTTTTATGTCGGCCTGCTGAACAGCCAGCCGATGGGGTTCTACTCCCCCTCCCAGCTGGTGCAGGATGCGCGACGCCACGGGGTGACGGTGTTGCCCGCCGATGTAAACCACAGCAGCTGGGATCACCGCCTGCTGGACAGCGATGGCAGCAGCCAACCGGCCATACGGCTGGGGCTGCGGCTGGTCAAGGGTCTGAGCCGTGACGCTGCCCAGCGCGTAATGGAGGCGCGCCGACCGGCGCCGTTTCAGCAGGTCAGCCAGCTGCGCCAGCGGGCCGCGCTGACGCGCGGGGACATGGAGGCACTGGCGGATGCCGATGCGCTGGCCTCGCTCAGCGGCAACCGCCACCAGTCGCAGTGGCAGATCATGGCGCTGGAGCAGCCCCGGCCCTTGCTGCAGGAGGAGCAGCGGCAGCCGGGCACCTGGTTCAATGACGGTGTGCAGCTGGCCGCGCCAGGGGTGGCGGAAGAGGTACTGGCGGACTACCGCGCCACCGGCCTCACCCTGCGCGCCCACCCCCTGGCGCTGTTGCGGCAGCAGCCGCCCTTTGATCGCTGCAGCCGTTATGCGGACCTGGGCCGCATCAGTCACCGGGGGTTTGTGCGGATTGCCGGCCTGGTCACCTGCCGCCAGCGTCCAGGCACTGCCTCTGGTGTGTTGTTCCTGACGCTGGAGGATGAAACCGGTAACAGCAATATCGTGGTGTGGCCGCGCACCCAGGCGCATTTTCGCGCGGCGCTGATGAACGGCAGGCTGCTACTGGTAAAAGGCACGCTGGAACACCGGGACGGTGTCACCCACATCATCGCCGGTGCGCTGGAGGACCACAGCAGTGCGCTGGCGTCGCTGCCCACACAATCCCGTGACTTCCATTGAGCCGCGCGCTGCACAAAGGCTGGCAGCGCACCTGCGGGGCGCTAGAAACTGGAGCCGGGTTGGGTGAGGAACTCCCGCTCCTCGGCCGTGGACTCGCGGCCCAGAATGGCATTGCGGTGCGGGTAGCGACCGAAACGGTCGATGATCTCCTTGTGCCGCAGCTCGAAGTGGTGGTTGTTGGCCGGCGCCCAGGCCTTGAACAGTGGCTCTGCGGCCTCGTGGATCAGTCGTGATTCGCTGTGCATGTAGGGCATGAGGAGAAAACTGCGCTGGTCCGGCTCGAGCAGTGCCAGTGCGCCGCCGGCCACTGCCTCCTGCGCCAGGCCCAGCGCGAGCGGATCCTGCGCAAAGGCACCCGGTGTATTGCGAAAGATATTGCGGGAGAACTGGTCCAGCACAATCACCTCGGCAAGGCGCCCAGCTGCACTGGCCCGCCAGGGCGCCAGCTCACAGCGCGCGGCCTGCTCCAGCGTCGGCAGAAAACGTTCGCCGATGCGGGTGTCCAGCGCGGCATCCACCGCCCACCACTGACGCGGCTCCAGCTCCTGAAACCAGAACGCGAGGATATCCTCAGGCGTTACCATACCGGCCTCCCCGTGCCTACCTGCCCCTGCCCCACACTACCAGGCAAAACAACTGCCCTGCATGCCCATGGCGCCGAATCGCCAGACCCGCGTCGCCGGCCCCGGCGCCACCCCGGCACACACCAGCAGCGGCAACAGATGCTCTTCCCGCGGGTGGCAGAAACGGGCGTGGGGTGCACTGTCCCACTGCAGCAGGCGCGCCTCGCGCTCCGCATCGTCCAGCGGGGCCTCGGCCAGTGTGTCGACCAGCCAGTCTTCAAAGGCACGGTTGCGGGTGTAGAGTGCCGGCTCCCTCTGGCCGAAGAAGGCCTGCACGTTGTGAAATGACGAGCCTGAACCAATCAGCAGCACGCCTTCGCCGTCCAGCGCCGCCAGCGCTCGCCCCATGCGCAAATGCGCTTCCGGGTCCATCGACGCCAGCAGGGAGAGCTGAATGCAGGGAATATCGGCGTCCGGGTAGAGGATTTTCAGCGGCACGAACAGGCCGTGATCAAAACCACGGCTGGCATCCCCTCGCGCCACCAGCCCCGCCCCTTGCAGCGCGGCCAGAACCTCCTGCGCCAGCGCCGGATGCCCGGGGGCCGGGTACTCAATGGCGTAGGATTCCGGTGGAAAGCCGTAGTAATCGTAGAACAGGTCGGGGGCAGCGGCTGTCGTCACCGCAGGCTGCGCGGCTTCCCAGTGCGCACTTGCAACAATGATCGCGCGCGGGCGCGGCAACTCGCGGGCAATGCGCTGCAGGGTAAGCACCAGCTCTGCGTGCCCGGGGTCGCCGAGTAAGGGCAGCGGCCCTCCACCGTGGGAAATGAACAGGCGCGTCAACACCCCATCATTCCCCCTCACCGCGGCAACCAGGCAATTGCCGAGTGACCTGGTGCAACGCTTGAACTGTATGCGGCCATGGCCCGCGACCTCGCTCGTCAGCAGGTTTTTCGTGTTCGATTGTGACAAGCGCACCGGCCGCTGTCATGCGTGCGCGGGGTAAACGGTGCATTTGGCCGACAAACCGTATTGTGGCCATAAATGACCCTTCCGAACCCCCCGTGTTTTGGCATACTGCCGCGCATTGAATTTCAAATCATCACAGGAGAGCACCCGCATGCACTGTATGCCAACCGCATTCGCGCGCGCCCTCACCGCCTCGCCACTGGAGGACATCAGGAGCCTGCTGGATGTGGGCCTGGTGATGAAAGGCGGCAACATCCACAAACATCAACTGCGCTAACAACAGGAGCTCAACGTGACCGGTGCCAGCCAGCAGCAAATGCCCCCCTTCAAGCCTGCCGACGTACTCAATGCCCATATCATGGGCGACGAGCGCAGCATGTACGCGCTGTTCGATTATCTGCGGGCCAACGACCCCGTGGCCCGTGTGGAACACCCCGACTATCTTCCCTTCTGGTCGCTGTCGCGCTATGACGACATCAAGCGCATCGGCAGCGAGAACGACCGCTTCCTCAGTGCGCCGCGCACGGTACTGATTCCAACGGTGTTTGAAGAGGCCCTGCTGGACCGCTTTGGAACGCGCAACGGCCTGGAAACGCTGATTCACATGGATCGGCCCAAGCACCTCAAGCTGCGCAAGGTCACCCGGGAGTGGTTCCTGCCCCGCAGCATCGAATCACTGCGTGCCGAAGTGCAAGCGCTGTCGAAAGAGTTCGTCGACAAGATGCAGGAGATGGGGAGCGAATGCGACTTCGTCCGCGACATCGCCCTGCTGTTTCCGCTGCGCATCATCCTCTCCATCCTCGGCCTGCCACGCGAGTCCGAGGCCACCATGCTCAAGCTGACGCAGGAAATGTTCGGCAGCCAGGACCCGTCCCTGCAGCGCGCTGACAGCCAGACCGCGGGGCTGGACGTGCTGAACGATTTCGGCGCCTATTTCAGCGAGGTCATCGAGGACCGCAAGAAGAACCCCCGAGACGACCTGGCGACGGTGCTCGCCAACGCCCAGGTGGATGGCGAGCCGATGAACGTGCTCGACCAGGCCAGCTACTTCATTATCACCGCGACGGCCGGCCACGACACCACGTCCGCGGCGATCGGCGGCGGCATGAAGGCACTGCTGGAACATCCCGACCAGCTTGAACTGTGGCGCGAACAGCCGGAGCTGGACATCGGCGCCGCCAAGGAGATTATCCGCTGGGTATCACCGGTGCGGCACATGGTACGCACTGCTACCGAGTCGCTGGAGTTGCACGGCAAGCAGATCAACGCCGGTGACAACATCGCCCTCTGGTACCCGGCCGCCAACCGCGACCCGGAAGCCTTTGATCACCCGAACCGCCTCGACCTGTTGCGCGACCCCAAGCAGCAACTCGCCTTCGGCTACGGCTCCCACATGTGCCTGGGGCAGCACCTGGCCGCACTGGAAGTGAGCTGTTTCTTCCGGGAGTTACTGCCGCGACTGAAAGACATGCAGTTCAACGGCGAACCCGAGTGGGTCAAGGCCATTTTCGTCGGCGGCCTCAAGTCCATGCCGGTGCGCTATAGCCTGCGCTGATCCGACGGGCCGGCATGGCCCGCCTCAGCTCTGCTCCGGTGCCCTCGCGGGTGCCGGATACCAGTCTTCCGGGGCCACCACCTTGGGCACTTCCGGGTCCCGCTCGTAGTGTGGCGACATGATCTGCACCCCGTGCTCGTTGAACACGTCCTGGATGTTCGCGTGCAAGTCGCTGTAGGTTTGCAGCATGCGCGTGGCATCCCGGCAGTACGCATTGAGCTGGTAGATGACGGTGAAATCGCCCATCTGCGTTTGCAGCACGAAGGGCGCGGGGTCGGCTTCGAGTCCGCCGGTGCGCGCCGCCGCCATCAGTAACATGGCCTCCACCTGCCGCCAGGGTGCGTCGTAACCGATGCCGACATCGGTGTGCAGGATAACGCCCTTCTCGCGGGCAAAACTGCTGTAGTTGACCACGGTGGAGCCAAGCACTTCAGAGTTGGGAATGTTCACGTCCTCGTTCTTGGGGGACCGCAACTGCGTGCTCAGCGCCCGCACGTTCACCACTTCGCCCATGTGGTCACCGATACGCACCCGGTCGCCTTCGCGAAATGCGCCGCGATAGGTCAGGCTGTAGCCAGCAATCATGTTGGCGATAAACGACGACGAGCCGATGGAGAACACCACACCAAGAAATATACTCACGCCCTTGAAGGCCTCGGAGTCCGAGCCGGGAATGTAGGGGTAGGCCACCACCAGCGCAAAGGCGATAACCAGAATGCGCATGATGCGATACGTGGGCATGGCCCAGTCGCGATCGAAATTCTCGAGGCGAATGCGGCCCCGATCAACGCGCTCGAAGAACACCTTGGTGGCGCGCAGCACGGCACGAACCACGATAACCAGGAGCACCAGGAAAACGAGGTCCGGTAGCGACTGCAGCAGCCCTGTACCCATTTTCTGCAGCGGGTTGAGAATAAGATGGAACAGATTGCTGGCGAAGGGGCGCGTCCACGGATACAACCCCAGCGACGCATTCAGCCAGCCGAGTACGATGGCCACCAGCGCCAGCGCGCGCGTACCGCGCACCACGCCACCCAGCCAGCTCCAGAGCTGTGCCGCGTCGATAATCCGGTGCGACGCGCGCTCAATGTCCTGGATACGCTTCTTGACGGCCTTTTCAATCAGGCGGTTGAACCAGCCGAACAGTGCTTTGACGGCGTACAGCAATACACCGGCGGCCAGCGTGATGACCAGTAGCAGGCCGGTGCTGGCCAGCAGCCGCGGGTGACTGCGCTCTTCGCGGTAACGGACGACGGCATTCGCAATCCGGTTCATGCTGGCCTCAGCCAGCACGCCCAGTGGGGCCTGCTCGAGTGCGGCATCGGCCGGGTACAGCGTTGCAATACGCTGGCCTGCGATGCGGATGACCACCCTGTCTCCGCCGCTCACCACCTCGCCTGCATGGGCGTCCAGCGTCGGATCATCCGCCAGATTGATTATCGCCTCACGGATACTCGCTGCCCGGTCAGACGCCGGTGCCGCGGAGATGCCCCGCACACGGAACAGGGTTTCACCATCCAGCACCACAGACGCGGTCATGACGCCATCGTCACGCGCGGCCTCATGCAAGAACACCTCGGACGAATAAGCGGCCCCACTGCTACCGGCATCGGCATCGGCCCAGGCCGTAGTGGTGGACAGCATAGACATCAGGAAAAACAGCAAAACACGCATACCGGCACCCGCGACAGATAGACACCCGCACAGGGCGGGTAGATACCCCTGGCTTTATAACCCGGAGTTGCGGCGAGCACCAGAGTCAAACAGGCGCGCGCAACTACTCCGCCAGACGGGTAGCGCCGCCGAGGTCGGTGTCCGGCAACAATGCGACGAACTCTCCCCGCACGGGACTCACGCCGGGTTGCGCCCCTTGTTGGCCGCGATGCGCATGCGCAGCGCGTTGAGCTTGATAAAGCCCTCCGCGTCTTTCTGGTTGTAGGCACCGGCGTCGTCTTCAAAGGTGGCAATGCTGGCGTCGAACAGACTGTCCGCCGACTGACGCCCGGCGAGGATCACGTTGCCCTTGTAGAGCTTGAGGCGCACCTTGCCGTTCACAACGGCCTGGGTCTGGTCGATCGCGGCCTGCAGCATGCGCCGCTCGGGGGACCACCAGTAGCCGTTGTAGATCATTTCGGCATAACGTGGCATCAGGTCGTCCTTGAGATGCGCGACCTCGCGGTCCAGCGTCAGGGACTCGATGGCACGGTGCGCCTTGAGAATGATGGTGCCGCCGGGCGTTTCGTAGCAGCCGCGGGACTTCATGCCCACGTAGCGGTTTTCCACCAGGTCCAGGCGACCGATCCCGTTCGCGCCGCCGACAACATTCAGGCGCTCCAGCACCGTCGCCGGGCTCAGGCGCTCGCCGTCGATGGCCACAATATCGCCGCCCTCAAAATCCAGCTCGATATAGGTGGGGGTATCCGGCGCCGCTTCCGGGCTCACGCTCCAGCGCCACATGTCCTCTTCCGCTTCGGACCAGGGGTCTTCCAGAATGCCGCCCTCGTAGGAGATATGCAGTAGGTTGGCGTCCATTGAGTAGGGCGACTTCTTTTTGCTCTTGCTGTAATCCACCGGGATATTTCGCTCTTCGCAATAGGCCATGAGCGTTTCGCGGGAGGTGAGATCCCACTCCCGCCAGGGCGCAATCACCTTGATGCCGGGCTTCAGCGCGTAGGCACCCAGTTCAAAGCGCACCTGGTCATTGCCCTTGCCGGTGGCGCCGTGGGAAATGGCATCGGCGCCGGTCTCATTGGCAATCTCGATCAACCGCTTGGCGATCAGGGGGCGCGCGATGGAAGTGCCGAGCAGGTACTCACCTTCGTAGACGGTATTGGCGCGGAACATGGGAAACACAAAATCACGCACGAACTCTTCACGCAGGTCGTCGATGTAGATTTCCTTGACCCCCAGGGCCTCGGCCTTGGCACGGGCGGGGGCGACTTCCTCGCCCTGACCGATATCGGCGGTGAACGTGACCACCTCACAACCGTAGTGATCCTGCAGCCAGCGCACGATCACCGAAGTGTCGAGGCCGCCGGAATAGGCCAGAACCACCTTTTTCACATCTGACATAAACTGCTCCGCTTTGAGGCGCCAAAACGCCTATTTTACGCGTGGCAGGGCGGGATTCCCAGCCCGTATTCCCGTGGCCTGCCCTTTACGTTACCATCTCCGCTGACATTTCCTGCCGTGGTTTGCCGTGACTGAACTCTCTCTTCTCCGCCCCGATGACTGGCACGTCCACCTGCGCGACGACAGCGCCCTGGCGCATACCTGTGCCGACATGGCACGCTATTTCGGCCGCGCTATCGTGATGCCCAACCTCACCCCGCCGGTGACCACGGTGGCCGCCGCCAGCGCTTATCGGGAGCGCATCCTCGCCGCCATGGCCGACCTGCCGCGCCGCTTCGAGCCGCTGATGACCCTCTACCTGACCGATGCCACGGACGCTGGGGGAATTCGCCGCGCCGCAGACAGCGACTTCGTACACGCGGTAAAACTGTACCCCGCCGGTGCCACCACCAACTCGGAGGCCGGCGTCGCTGAACTGGACGCCCTGTACCCGACGCTGGAAGCCATGCAGGACGCAGACCTGCCACTGCTTATCCACGGCGAGGTCACCGACCACAGCGTGGATATCTTCGATCGGGAAAAGGTGTTCATCGATCGTCACCTGGCGCCGATTGTGCAGCGCTTCCCAGGCCTGCGCGTGGTACTGGAACACATCACCACCGCCGATGCAGTCGACTTTGTCAGCTCGGCACCGGGCAATGTCGCGGCAACCATCACCGCGCACCATCTGCTGCTCAACCGCAACGACATGCTGGTGGGCGGCATTCGCCCGCACTACTACTGCCTGCCGGTGCTGAAACGCAACACGCACCAGGAAGCCCTGTTGCGCGCCGCCACCTCCGGCAGCCCACGCTTCTTTCTCGGCACCGACTCGGCGCCCCACGCCACCGGGCGCAAAGAAACCGCCTGTGGCTGCGCCGGCTGCTATACGGCGCACGCCGCCCTGGAACTGTATGCCGAGGCCTTCGACGCCGCCGGCGCGCTGGACCGGCTGGAGGGATTTGCCAGCCACTTCGGCGCGGACTTCTACCGCCTGCCCCGCAACACGGACCGCATCACCCTGCGCAAGGCCGCCTGGACCGTACCCACCCAGCTTCCCCTCGCCGACACCCACCTGACCCCACTGCGCGCAGGCGAATCGGTACAGTGGCAGGTGTGCAGCGAGGCCACAGGCCGTTGAGCGACGAGGGAGAACATCGCATTTGCGACCGTTTCCGCGGCTTTCTACCGGTGGTGGTGGATGTGGAGACCGGCGGCTTCGTCGCCGCCACCGATGCCGTGCTGGAAATCGCCGCAACCATTGTACGCATGGATGAGGACGGCAACCTCGGGGTACACCGCACCTGGAGCTTCAACGTAAAACCCTTTGAAGGCGCCAACATCGAACAGGCCGCACTGGACTTCACCGGCATCGACCCCTGGCACCCGTTTCGCGAGGCCATGAGCGAAGAGGACGCCTTCGGTGAATTGTTCCGCATTGTGCGCAAGGAGATTCGCGACCAGGGCTGCAACCGCGCCATCCTGGTCGGTCACAACGCACACTTCGACGCCGGGTTCGTCAATGCGGCCGTAGAGCGCTGCAGCATCAAGCGCAATCCCTTTCACCCCTTCTCGTTTTTCGACACCGCCACCCTGGCGGGCCTCGCCTACGGCCAGACCGTGCTGGCCAAGGCCTGCAAGGAAGCCGGCATCGCCTTCGACAACGCCGAAGCGCACTCCGCGGCCTACGATGCGGAGCGCACCGCCGACCTGTTCTGCGAGATCGTCAATCGCTGGAAAGACTGCGGCGGCTGGATGCCCAGCTACAGCTGAATGCTCGCTGCCTGCCGCGCAGCGCCCATCACCGGACGCACGTCGGGCAACACCTGTGCCAGCCTCAGAAGCGGTAAGTCACACGCGCCACCACAGTGCGCTCTTCACCCGGGAAGCAGTCGCCGCGGGCCAGGCAGGTACCGTAGTACTCCTCCTGCAACAGGTTGCGCAGGTTCAGGGACACCGACGCGCGGGCGAATTCGTAGGCCAGCATCGCATCCACCAGCGTGTAGCCGTCGGTCCTGACCACCACGGGGGTGGGTGCGAACGCGTTGGCGGCAAGGAATGCCGTGCCACTGCTCTCATTACCGCCCGCCATGCGCAGGCCGGCACCGACACTGAACCCGCTCAGGGCGCCGGCAGCCGGGCGCCAGGTGGCCCAGACCGAACCCTGCTCCTCCGGTATGCTGGGGAATCGCGCTCCGTCAGGGCTTTCGGTGTCCAGCACGCTGTAGCTCAGATCCAGATACACATCACCGACCACAGTCTGCGCCTGCACCTCAAAGCCGGTGATGGTGGCGACGCCCTCCTGCTGGGTACTGGCATTGGGCAGGGCGGCGGGATTGGGCAGGTTCGACTGCTCGATGTCGAAATAGGCCGCAGTCAGGTAGCTGCGAGTACCCGGCGGCTGGAACTTGATACCGAGCTCCGTCTGCTCGCCTTCCTGCGGCTGCAGGGGCGCGCTGGTCAACGCGTCGGTACCCACCACAGGCTGGAAGGATTCCGCATAGCTGATATACGGGTTCAGCCCCAGTGCCGTCTTGTACAGTGCACCCACCGCATAGGAGGTGGCATCGTCGCGCTGGGTGACGGCGCCATTACCGGTATCGACATCGTCGTAGCGCAGCCCCGCGGTAAACACCCAGTTACCCACGCTGGATTGCGTGTTCAGGTAATAGCCGATGGCCTCGATGTCGCTGCTCCGCCGGCTGCGCGCCGCGTCCAGCTCAGCGGCTGAAGGCAGCGGGTCAGCACCGTAGACGGGGCGCAGCACATTGAACGTCGTTGGTCGGGAGAGAAACGCGGCTTCCTGCAGGGTGCTCACATCCTGGTAGTTCACACCCACCAGCACCTCGTGGTCGACAGGGCCGGTCTGCAGGTCGAGGCGCGCGCGGGCATCCAGCGCGAACTGCTCGGAGGACGCGGGTGCATCGTACCAGCTGCGCTGCAGCGCCGTGCCGTCCGGCCCCGTGCGCGGATTGCCCGCGCCCAGGAAAGACACCCAGGTCTGCCGGTAGTCTGCCTCGTTATCGCGGTAGCGGGCGGTGCCCTCGAGTGCCAGCCAGTCGTTCATGCGCTGCTCGCCAAACAGCGTTACCGACAGCGACTCGGTGTCATAGCGGTTGAACCCGGGCTCGCCGACATAGCGCGAAGCGGGTACCTCTTCACCGGTACTGCCCGCGCAGATATTCGGCTCCGAGATACTCACGTTGCCACTTGCGCAGCCGCTGACCGACAGCGGCAGGAACTGGTGCGCCGTGTCACCCTCGCGCTCGGTGTAGTTCAGCAGCAGACTGTAGCGCGCGCGGTCATTCTCGTAGGTGATGGACGGCGCCAGCACCAGGGCGTCGTCATCCACCACATCCAGCTGGGTGCCGCTGTCGCGGTAGACAGCCACCAGGCGCCCGTTCCAGTCACCGCTCTCGCTGAGGCGCACGCCGATGTCGGCGGCGCCCTGTATACGATCATGGCTGCCGTAGTCCAGCACCAGTTCCCGCTCCATGGCATCCCGGCCGGCACGCTTGCTCACCGTATTGAGGACGCCGCCGGGTGAGCCCTGCCCGTACAGCACGGACGCCGGCCCTTTCAGCACTTCCACCTGCTCCAGGGTGTAGATGTCCGAGCGGGCGTTGTTGTAGTTGCCAAACAGTACCTGGATGTTATCCAGGTACTCGGGCACATCCAGGCCGCGCACACGCGGGAAATCTCCCCGGGTGGAGAAACCGAACGTATCGCCCACCACGCCGGCGGTATAGTTGAGGGTATCGTCCAGCGTCAGCGCGCCGCGCTCGAGAAACTCCTCCGCGGGAATGACGGCGACCGAACGTGCGGTTTCCAGAATGGGGATATTCGACTTGGTGGCCCCAAAGGTCGACAGTTTACCGGTGACAATCACGGTCTCCAGCGCTGGCTCGCTGTCGGCAAGCGCGGCAGGCGCGGCGAATGAGAGGATTCCGCTGGTGGCGAGGACGAGGGTATTGCGTGGGCGAAACATAGAAACACACCTTAATTGATAATACGAATGATTCGCATTACAGCATAAGGCCTGCTTCGGCTGCAAGCGGCAGCCGCAATATTGTCATTGCGCGCCCAGTCAGGGCAGGCGCCTCACGGCGCCACGTTGATACCTCGCTCGTCGAACCAGCGTTCGTCCAGCACCCAGCGCACCGCACTGACCTCCGGATGGGTCTGCACCAGCTCCGCCGCCCGCGACTGCAGCGCCACCAGCCTGTCCTGGGCCGCCATCATGTCCGCGTGCTGCACATCCTTGCCCTGCAGGGCGGGAAAAGCACTGTGCAGGAAACGCATGACCGGCACCTGCGCCGAGCGCGGGCTGCTGACAAACGCCACTCCGTTGTTAATGTCCCGGACGGTAAACTGATAGGGGTAGGCCGCCAACTCCGGGTCTGCGGCGAGCCACGCATTAATCTCGGCCACGCGCCCGTCACGGTTCAGCCACCAGGCCACCGCCACGGCGGCCAGCAGCGCGAGCAGTAACATCACATAACGGCGGGTGAAGGTATCCATCATGGATGTTCCGCCGCCGTCACCGCCGGTGCCCCGTCACACCGGTAGTGGCTGATCTGCACTTCCTCACCGTAATCCCCGAAATCGCCCAGCGCACGCAACCCGCGAAACTCCTGCCACGGGATGGCGCGATAGCAGGCCGGCGAGACCGGCGACACCAGGCCGGGCAGCGGCTCGATCAGCGCGTGATAGCCCGGGTTGAGGAAGTAGGCGATGCTCAGCCGCGACTGGCCCTCACTGGCACGCACCCGGTGCAGCGGCGCCCGGTACCGGTCGTTGGCCGCCACCTGCAGCATGTCGCCGATGTTGATCGTCAACGCGTCCGCGACCGGCACCACATCCACCCAGACACCGTTCTGCTGCATCTGCAGCCCGGCCACGCTGTCCTGCAGGAGCACGGTCAACACACCGGCGTCCGTGTGCGGACTGATGCCGAGCGGCCCCGGCGGGACACCCTGCCCCGCCAGCAGGTCGTCAACCGG
Source organism: Halieaceae bacterium UBA5044 (assembly GCA_002416125.1). Taxonomy (GTDB): domain Bacteria; phylum Pseudomonadota; class Gammaproteobacteria; order Pseudomonadales; family Halieaceae; genus Haliea. Next base: position 132,047 of record DIBU01000010.1, on the reverse strand, counting down.
GTAGTGGTTCAGACGCAGAAAGCTGCTGTGGTCCGGCTCGAGTTGCTGCAGCATGCTGTCGGGGGACAGACCCAAGCCTTCACAGAGCAGGGCCGTGAGGCGCAGTGCCAGTGAGTGACATTCCGCAGCGAAAGCCGTCAGTGCAGGGCGCAGGCCGGGCATCTCCACCGGCCAGGGCGTTTCCTCACCCGGCGCGAAATCGAAAATCTCTTTGCGATCACGCAGGTTTTTGGTGAGCTCCCGGTCGTAATAACCGAAAGGATTCTCCCGCGTGCGTGAGACGGCGCGCTTCACCGCAGGGTCGCAGGCGAAAAAGGCCGCCGCCCTGGCCAGGGTATCGAGCTTCAATGCAGCGATCGGGCCGCTGTTGACCACGTGGAAGAATCCCGGATCTGCAGCGGCCTGCGCCAGCTGGGCAACAACCGCGCCGCGCGGAGCGGCGAGGTCAATCACGGGAACATCATTCACGAACATGGACCATGGTCTCCGCACGGGGCAATACAGGGTTGGCCATTATGCACCAACGCTGCGTTCGACGCCGAGCAACGGCCTAGTGCAGGGCGCGGTAAAACTGCTGATGGCGCTCGAAATGACCCAGCGCGTCGTGAATGATCTGCTCGCGGGACCAGCCCATGACGTCGTAATCCTGCCCGCCCTGGTGCAGGTGCACCTCGGCCCGATGAAACACCCTGTCCGCCTCCTGACCAACCGTAGCCGACGACGACACATGTGGACGGCATACCACTTCGTAGCGAAACTCGGGCTCACCCGCAACGGCAATGGTCAACCCCACCCGGCCACGCTCACCGGTGGCTGCATCGACCCGCGCACCGACGCCGCGCTCGCGCAATGCCTCGGCGAACTGCTGCAGTGCCGGTGCAACAATGTCGCGCTGAAAACGATTCACTTCCGCGTCACCGGGCTGGGCCAGCAGTGCGTTCAGGCGCCCACGCCAACTGCCCGGCTCCTGGACGACAGGAACCACGTTGTGCAGGTCGCGCTGTGCGACATCCAGTCGCAGCGCCCGCGCCAGCCCCCAGATACCACCCAGCAACGCTACGGAAAACGGCAATGCACTCGCAATCGCCGCCGTCTGCAAGGCCGCGAGACCGCCTGCCAGCAGCAATACGATAGCGATCACGCCGATGACGGCTGCCCAGATCAGGCGCTGCAATACCGGCGTATCATCACGACCGTGGGCGCTGAGCATATTCAGCACCATCGCCCCACTGTCTGCCGAGGTCACGAAAAACACCACCACCATCACCAGCGACATGATGATCAGCACGCGGGATCCCGGCAAATACTCCAGGAACTGGAACAGGGCCTGGGACTGGCTCGCCAAAACGCCCTCGCCGAGCGCCGCCTGGCCCTCGTGGAGAATCAGCTCGATGGCACTGTTGCCAAAGATCCCCATCCATAGCAGGGTGAAACCACAGGGCACGATCATGGCACCGAGCACAAACTCCCTGATGGTACGACCGCGGGAGATACGCGCAATGAACAGGCCGACAAACGGCGACCAGCTCAACCACCAGCCCCAGTAGAAAATGGTCCACCCCCCCAGCCAGTCAGTGGGTTCATAGGCATAGAGATTGAAAGTCTTGGCAACCAGGTCACCCACATACACGCCAAGGCTCTGGATGCTCGACTGCAGCAGCGTCACGGTCGGGCCGGCAAACAACACTCCGCCGAGCAGCAACAACGCCAACAGCAGATTCAACTCGGAGAGGCGGCGAATGCCCGTATCCAGACCCAGTGCCACGGATATCCCGGCCAACACCATGATGCCGCAGATCAGCGCCACCTGGACACCGCTGCTGACCTCGATGTCCGTCAGGTAGGCGAGGCCACCGTTGATCTGCAGGACGCCATAACCCAGGCTGGTGGCGATACCGCAGCTGGTACAGAGGATCGCGAACACATCGACAGCGGCGCCAAACGGCCCGTGGATACGCTCACCGACAAGGGGATAGAACGCCGAACGCAGCGTCAGCGGCAGTGCGTGACGAAACGCAAAGTAAGCCAATACCAGCGCCACGATCGCATAGATCCCCCAGGCGTGCAGCCCCCAGTGGAAGAAAGTGAGCTGCATCGCCTGGCGGGCCGCGGCGACTGTGCCCCCCTCGCCCAGTGGCGGCTGCAGAAAGTGCATCACCGGCTCGGCAACCCCGAAGAACATCAGGCCAATGCCCATGCCGGCAGCAAACAGCATGGCAAACCAGGAGGGCAACGAATAATCCGGCACAGAGTGGTCTGGCCCCAGCTTGATGTCGCCGAACCGCGTGACACTGAGGATCACGATACTGAGCAGAATAACCGCCACCACCAGCACGTAATACCAGCTCGCATAGCGAATGATGGCGTCCTGCAGTTGCTGAAACACGTCACTGCTCGCCTGCGGCGCAAAAGCCGCTGTGGCCACCAGCGCGGCCAGCAGCAACAGCGAGGGCCAGAATACCCAGGCATCCACGTCCAGAACGCCGCGGCGCCTCCGACTATTACTTTGTTGTGTAATGATTCGCTACCTTGTCAAGGTGAGAGCTCGCCGCTGCCAGTCGGTGCGGGTTCGCTGGATTAATGGAAATACCTTTGTATTTGCGGAGATTTTAGCGTTGCGGCCGCACAATGTGAACAATGCCCACTTCAAAGCGACCCCGTAAAGCCGGTATTATAGTTAGTTGTCTAAATATAACTTGTCTAAATACTTTCACAGGGGGAAGTCGGCAGCAATGGAGAACAGCATGCAGCATTCAACACCTATCCGCACCAGGCCAGCCACACCACTCCGCACGCTGGCCCGAGCGGTCATGACCGCGGTCACGAGCGGAGCACTCGCCGCGACAGGGGCGCAGGCGCAGCAACTTGAGGAGGTGGTGGTAACCGCCACCAAGCGCACCGCCAGCATGCAGGATGTTCCGGTCGCCGTATCCGCCATCACGGAGCAATCCATCGCAGAACAGGGCATCACTGACTTTGCGGACTACATCGCCTCACTACCCAACGTCACCGCCGGTGGCCGCGGTCCAGGACAGAACGAGATCTATATTCGCGGCGCGGCCATTCAGGCCATGAACACCACCATACAGGAAGCCAACGGCAGTGCCCCCAACGTCGCACTGTATCTGGATGAGCAGCCGGTCACCGCCGGGGGCCGCAATCTGGATGTTTATATCGCCGACATGGAGCGTATCGAGGTCCTGCCGGGACCACAGGGTACCGTTTTCGGGTCGAGCTCGCAGGCGGGCACCGTTCGCCTGATCACCAACAAGCCCGTGATCGACGAATTCTCGGCGTCCTTCAAGGCCGGCACCTCATTCATGCCCGAAGGCGACCCCAGCGCCAATGCCAGTGCCGTGTTCAACTTTCCGCTGATCGAGAACCGTCTGGCCGCCCGGGTCGTGGTCTTCAATGATCGCCAGGGCGGCTACATCGACAATGTGCGCGGCACGTTCACACCGGATCCGTCGCGCAACCCCGCACTGCCCTCTGCCGACGGCGTGGTCTTTACCCCCGGCGGGGGCGATCCCACCGGGCACCAGTTCGCGGACGGCAGCTATGCCGAGCCCGGGCGCGCCTACGGGGTGCAGTACGAATCCCGCAACAACGATGCGCTGGCCGAGGAGGACTTCAACGACGCCACCTACCAGGGCTTCCGTGCGGGGGTCAAATACCTGATCAACCACGACTGGGACCTTCTGCTCACCCATCACCAACAGCAGCTGGACGCTGATGGCGTGTTCGATTACGACCCGGAAGTGGGCGACCTGGAAGTAGAGCGCTATCACCCGGACCGCCTCACCGAAGACTTCTCGCAGACGGCCTGGACCCTGCAGGGGCGGCTCGGGGAACTGGAGCTTCTCTACACGGGCGCCTACCTGAAACGCGAAACCGACCAGATCATCGACTATTCCAACTACGCCAACACGGGCTTCTACATCGCCGGCTACATGTGTGAGTACAACACCCCGGGCTACCATGGCGGCGGTGGCGTGGGTTACACCTTCGACCCCACGCTTTCTGGCGACCCCGACGTCATTGAATGCTCCAACAGCGGTGCCGGTTTCGCCGCCATCAGCAACGAGATGGAGCGCACCACACATGAATTGCGCTTCAACACCGATCCGGCGCGCTGGATACGCTTCCAGGGGGGCGTGTTCTATGAGGACGTCGAGCTGCAGCACGTTGGCGACTTCAATTACGGCAACCCGGACTGGAACGCCCCCGACCCCGGGCAGCTCAATGGCGGCAGCGGCCCGCTGGTCGCCAACGATCCCAACGAACGCAGCGCCACCACCCAGTTCTCCAACGACATCACGCGCCCCGAGGAACAGATTGCCGTGTTCGGCGAACTGGCCTTCGACTTCCTGCAGGACTTCACCCTCGCCTACGGCTTCCGCTACTACGATCTGGAAGCCGGCTTTGAGGGCTTCTCCATCTTCAAATATGGCAACCGGCCAGTACCAAACCTCGCAAACGGCAATGCCGCCAACAACCCGGACGTGGTGACGCGCCCCGATGTCACGGGTGGTCGCGACTACGTGGTGAACATCGGTGATTTCCAGCCCGCCTCGGTTGACGACACCATTCACCGGCTGACCCTGAGCTGGCGCCAGTCCGATGACCTGATGTTCTACGCGACCTGGTCCGAGGGCTTCCGGCCGCAGGGCTTCAATCGCGCAGTGGCAGGCAGCGAGGTACAGCCGCAGGCAGACGGCAGCGCACCCTGCAAGGTTTCGCGCACTCCGGAGTACTGCATCCCGCTGATTTATGCCTCGGACGAACTGGTCAACTATGAACTGGGCTGGAAGGGCGAGTTCATGGATCGACGTCTGCGCTTCAACGGTGCGGCCTACTATATCGAGTGGGATGGCATGCAGGTGGGCCACATCGACTCGCAGAACATCGATTTCCTGACCATCGTGGACAATGCCGGTGATGCAGAGATACGCGGCCTGGAGGGTGACGTCTCGTGGCTCGCCACGGCCAATCTCAGTCTCTTCGGTGCTTTTTCCTGGAACGACACGGAAATCGTCGACCTGAATCCCGCGTTTGCCTTCGCGGTGACCGATGTGGGCTCGCAGTTGCCGCTGGCACCGGAGTTCCAGTTCAGCCTGCGCGGGCGCTATGAGTGGGACGTTCTGCAGGGCACCGCGCACGTGCAGCTGGCCACACGCTACTCCGACGAGGCCTACAGCTCGATCATCGATGTACCGCAACGCCGCGAGCTGCAGGACGACTACGTCATCACCGATGCCACCCTGGGCTATCGGCAGGACACCTGGAGTGCAGAGCTTTTCGTCAACAACCTGACGGATGAGCGCGCACAGTTACACATCAATACGCAGGATGGCTCTCGCAAGATCCTGACCAACCGCCCGCTGGAGTTTGGTGTGCGTTTCGCCTACGACCTGTTCTGAGGTGAGCATCGAGGCTGCCAGGGCCTGCCTGCAACGCGGTGAGTTTGCTGCCGCGGAGCAGGCTGCCACCGCAGCACTTGCCGCTGGCGCGTCGAGCGAGGCGCTGTATCTGCAGGCCACGGCGCGTCGCTACCTGCACAGGCACACCGAAGCGTTGTCAACGCTGGAAGCGCTGCAGCGTATCGACGCCGGGCACGCGCGCCTCTATCAGGAGCGTGGCCACAACCTGCTGGCGTTGCAGCATGAAGCGCCGGCGCTGTCTGCCTATCGGGACGCAGTGTCACGCAACCCGGCACTGCTGGCCAGCTGGAAAGCCATCGCGAGGCTGACCCGCACCGACCCGGCCTGGCGCGAGCTGGCACGTGAGGCCGACATCCAGGTGCGGGCACTGTCACAACTCCCGCCCGAGATACTCAGTGGCCAGAGTATGCTGCATGAAGGCCGACTGGAGCGCGCGGAAGCACTGTGCCGCCACTTTTTGCGACGCAATCCGCAGCATACCGAAGGCATGCGCCTGCTCGCCGCCATTGCCGTCCAGCACGGCCAACTGGAGGAGGCGGCATTTCTGCTGGAAAGCGCCGCCGAGTTCAATCCGGCCAACCTGCTGGTGCGCCTGGACCATGTAAATGTCCTCTACCGGCAGCAACGTTTCACGGAGGCGCTTGCCGCAGCCGAGGCGCTGCAGGAAAAACTCCCGGGCAACCCGTCCATAGAAGCTACCCTGGCCAATCAGCTCATCGCCGTGGGCCGTTTTGACGAGGGCATCGCGCGCCTGCGCGGGCTGCTCGAAAAAAGCCCCGGCCAACCGTCACTGCTACTCACACTGGGACATGCACTGAAAACCGTCGGCGATGCGGAGCAGGCGATCGCCGCCTATCGCGCCGCCATGCAGCTGCGACCGGACTTCGGCGACGCCTGGTGGAGCCTGGCAAACCTGAAGACCTTCCGCTTTGCAGACGCTGACCGAGAGTTGATGATGGCGTGCGAGGCGGCGCCCAACACGGCGCAGGAAGACCGGATTCACCTCTGTTTCGCCCTGGGCAAGGCCTGCGAGGACCGCGCAGACTACGATGCCTCCTGGACTTACTACGAGCGGGGCAACCGCCTGCGGCATGCCACGCTGGGCTACCAGCCGGAACGCATGGCGCGGCGCCTGCGGCGCCAACAGGCGTTCTTCACCCGGGAACGTCTCGATGCCTGCGGCGGTGGTGGGCACCCGGCCCCGGACCCCATTTTCATTGTGGGCATGCCGCGCGCCGGCTCCACCCTGCTGGAGCAGATACTGTCCTCTCACTCTGCCATTGATGGCACCATGGAATTGAATCATATCCCGGCGCTGGCGCAGCGGCTGGACGGGCACGGCACACGTGCCGAGGGCGACGGCTATCCGGAACGCCTGGCTAACCTCGATGGGGCCACCTTGCGCGATTACGGCGAGCAATTTCTGGCCGCCACCCGCATCCATCGCCAGGGCGCACCCTTTTTCATCGACAAGATGCCCAACAATTTCCGCCATATCGGGCTAATTCACCTCATATTGCCCAACGCCCGCATCATCGATGCCCGTCGCGACCCCATGGACTGCTGTTTTGGCAATTACCGCCAGCTCTTCGCCTCTGGCCAGGAATTCACCTACGATCTGACGGATGTGGGAAGGTACTACCGGGACTATGTCGCGCTCATGGATCACTGGGACCGCGTGCTGCCCGGCAAGGTACTGCGCGTCCAGCACGAGGATGTGCTCGACGACCTCGAGGGCCAGATTCGACGTATGCTCGACTTCCTCGGGCTGGAATTCGAAGCGGCCTGCCTGCGCTACTACGACACGGACCGGGCGGTGCGCACACCCAGCTCCGAGCAGGTGCGACAACCGCTGTTCCGCAGCGCACAGGCGCGTTGGCGCCACTACGAGCGGTGGCTCGAACCCCTGCGCGCCGCCCTGGAAGATGAGCCGGATGCCGGCCGCCGGGGCCGCACCGGCCGCTAGAAGCGATAGGCAGCAGTCAAACGCACAGTACGTGGCTCCAGCACGTGGTAATGCTGGTCCTCGACGCCACCCTCCGCTTCCCCGGGCAGTCGTGAAGCGTAGAAGTAATCGATGTCATGGTCATCGCTATCCAGCAGGTTCAGCACATCGGCGCGCAGGGTCCAGTCACCCAGGCGTCGCCCCAGCCCGAGATTGACCGAGAAGGTGGCATCGGACGTGGCACTCGCATCCTCCACCAGTGGCCGCTCGCCAAAGTAGCGCAGGCGCAGGCTGCCGAACCAGTCCTCACCATCGTCCAGGCTGATGCCCGCCTGTGCAACATGCTCGACCGCGCCGGGAATGGCCCGCTCTCCGGGTGGCGCGTCTGCGAAACGCGCATCGGTCCAGGCGTATTCAAGATCCAGCGTCCAGGCCTCCGAGAGCGCGTAGTAGGCAGTGAGTTCCACCCCGTTGCGCTCGGAGCGCCCGCTGGCCTCGGTGTTGCCCGCGTCCCCCACGAACAGCAATTCACTGTCCAGCTCCAGGTACCAGACGGCCAGCGAGGTATTCAGGCGCTCGCGCCAGAAACCCCGCACTCCGGCCTCGTAGCCCAGAGAGCGCACCAGCGGGTCAACCGCAGCAATGGCTGAGCCATCGGCGGGATCGATACGCGCGGTGGTACCGCGGGCATCATTGGAGTGAAAGCCCTGCCCGGCGGACACATAGGTCTCCCACGCGTCGTTCACGCTGAACACCAGGCTGCCCTTGAGCGACCAGAGCTCATCGTTGGCGTGGCCGCCATTCGCCGACAGGTCGACGCCGTTGACGTTGCGCTCAATGGCACTGCTGACATCGAAGTCGAAGTGATCGTACCGCAGCCCGACGACAGAGCGCAGGCGCTGGGTCCACTGCAGCTTTTGCTCCCAGAACAGGCCAAGGCTGGACTCCTCCACGGCATCGCTGCGCACTGGCCCGATGCGCTGTCGCGCAACGCTGCGATAGAGGCCCACCTCATCGATGTCATCCACGCGCAGTTCGACGCCGAACGTTTGTGTCATGGGCAACCCGGCAAGGGTGGCGGCATGGTTGTAGCGCAAGCGACCGCCGTAGAGCAGACGCTCGTCGACCTGTTCAAACTGGTCGCCGCGCTCCGGGTCATCGAGGAAATAGGTAAAGTTTGACCACAGGTTCAGGTCGTAACGCACCAGCCACGCCTCGGCCTGCCAGGCAGCACTGCGCCAGCCGGCGCTCAGGCTGTAGCGGCTGGATTCTCCGCCGACGGTGTCGTCGATGACGCCGAGGTCATCAATGATGCCCTGGGTGACAGCTCTGGCCGGAATCTGGTCGGCACTGTTCCAGCTGTTGTCATAGGCCATCGCCGCCAGGCTGAGGCTGCCGCCGGCCAGCTCGCGCGTATGCTTAATCAGTAGATTCACACGCGACAGGTCCTCGTCGATGCCTCGCCAGGGGCCGTCGTAGCGATTGCCCTCCAGGGCATACAGCCAGTCGCCACCGGCGGCGCGCTGGCTGTCCACCAGTACCAGCCGCTGGTAGCCGCCCTCACCCCAGGTGATTTCCGCGAGTCCCTCGTCCACCCGGTCCACGGTGCGCATGTCTGCACTGCCGGCGCCACTGAAGTCGCCGACGTCCGCGTAATAGGGGCCTTTCTTGTAGGCAATCGTGGCAAGCGCCTCGGGAATCACCGGATTCAGGTCCGTATAACCCTGGCCGTGACCGTGGGAACGCAGGTTCAGCGGCATGCCGTCGATGAAGGTGGCAAAGTCAGTGCCGTGGTCAAGGTTGAAACCCCGCAGGAAATACTGGTTCGCCTTGCCTGTGCCGCTGTGCTGCGTGACCACCATGCCGGGCACCAGCTCCAGCACCTCGCCCGTGCGCAGCAGCGGCCGCAGGGCAATCTCCTGGCGGCCGATAATGCCCTCCGACGCCGTTATCGCCTCGCCCACCAGGCTGACGCGCCGCCCCTCCACGGTCACGGTCTCCAGTGTCTGCCCCACTGCAGCCGGACTGAGGCCCAGCAGAAGCGCCGGCAGCACCCCCGCCGAGCGCACAGCACCTCTGGCCCGCCCCCGCCACCCTGTGGATTCCGTCATGCTCCCGATCACGCTACACTCCTTCCTGATTCAGTGGCATTGTGTAACACAGCCCCCCAACACCGATAACAGGTCGGTTTTCATGACCGAACAGAAACGCAGCCTGCTGCATCACCTTGGCATTCGCCCGCGTCGCGCACCCCACCTCGGGGAGCGTGAACTGGCCGTGATGAGCCTGCTGTGGCACGGAAAAAGCCTGTCGGCGGCGCAGCTACTGGATGCCATGGCCGCCGCGGACATTGGGCTGAGCACCGTGCAAAGCACCCTGGAGCGGCTGCACCGCAAGGGTTTGGTGAGCCGCAGGAAAGAGGCGCGCGCCTTCGTTTACCGCCACACCATCGACCGCGAGGAACTGATCCGTATTCTGCTGCGCGACATCACGCAGGATATTGCCGGTGGCGACCTGCTACCCGTGATAGCCGGCTTTGCCCGCTATGTTGCCGACGACGACGCCGCGACCGCATCGGCGATTGCGGCACTGCGTGGCGGCGACGGAAACGCTGCAGATGATGACTGAACTGCTGCCTCCAGTGGCGGACGCGGTGCTGATCTGGTGCGGCGTGTTCACGCTTTCATCGATCACGCACGCCCTGCTCTATCCCCCGCTGCAGCGGCGTAGTGCAGCAGTCTCCGCCGCTAGCGCGGCGGACCTGCGCCTGCTGTGGGGGCTACTGCCAGCGCTTGCGGCAGGCGCGGTGACCTGGCTGGTCCTTAACCCCGCACTTTCTGCGCCACTGATACCCGTACACTGTCACGGCCTGAACTGCGCGCCGCATCCACCACTGCCGGAGGCACACCCTGCCCTGCGCGTCGGCGTGGCGGCGGTGACCGGCGGTCTTGCCCTGGCCCTGTGTGGCGCCGTAGCGCTGCTGGCGTGGCGTGTGCAGCGGCGCTTGAGAACTTTGTTTTCCCTGTCACGGGCCGCCGCCACGCAACGCTTCCAGGTGATCGACGGGGCGGCCCCCGCAGCCTGGTGCGTCGGCTGGTGGCGACCGCAGGTGTACGTCTCCCGCAGCATGCTGGACGACCTTTCCGCCCGGGAGCTGCGGGTTGTGCTGGCACATGAATACGCACACCAACGGCGCAGGGATAACCTGCGCCGCGCTGCCCTGGCCATCGCCACTGTCCTCTGGCCCGGGAGTCTCCGACAGCAGTTGCTGCACGACTATCACACGGCCACCGAGATGGCCTGCGACAGGGCCGCGCTGCAGGTCAGCGGCGATGCCACCCTGGTCGCGAGGGTCATTGCCCGGCTCGAAGGAAAACCCGCCGCGACTGGCAATCACGGACGCGCAGAAAACACCGCTGACGCTGCGCGGGACCGCATACGGGCGCTGAATGCGGCTCCCCACCGCCCGACCTACCTCGCCGGACTACTGGCCGCCATCGCCAGCCTGTGGCTGCTCCAGGTGTGCGTGGGGACGGCACTGGCCCACATCGGCCTCGAGTTGGCGCATTGACACGCTGCCCCCGCAACCCTCCGACAGCAAACCCCTAAGGCTAAGCTAAGGTTTTCTTCGTATAGTAGTGCTACTGACTATGGAGACACACTGCCATGAACATCCGACAACACTGCACCGCACTGTTCGGCGCTCTTGCTCTCGCCGTCACCGCACTGCCGAGCCTTGGCTCGGTGGAGGCGGAAGTGGCGGCTCTGCGCACACAGTGGGAGCACGTCAACTTCGAGCTGGCCGCACAGGAGCAGGAAGCCGCCTATGGCGAGCTGCTGGAGCGCTGCGACACGCTGCTGGCGGCACAGCCGGATGACCCGCAGGCACTCACCTGGTGTGGCATCGTGCGCTCATCGTTTGCTGGTGTAATCGGTGGTCTGGACGCACTGGGCTACGCCAAGGCCGCGCGGGATGATTTTGAGCGCGCTGTGGCAATCGAGCCAACGGTGAGTGAAGGCGCCGCACTGGTCAGCCTGGGAACCCTGTACGCCCGCGTGCCCGGCTGGCCGGTGGGTTTTGGCAACAGCAAAAAAGCCCTGCAATACCTGGAAGCGGGCCTTGAGGCCAACCCCGAGGGCATCGACAGCAATTTCTTTCTCGCCGAGTTTCTCGTCAGCGAGGGCGAAACCGAGCGCGCGAAGGCGCACCTGCAGCGGGTGTTGAACGCAGCGCCACGGCCCGGCAGGGACGCGGCCGATGCCACTCGCAAGGCCGAGGCGGAGGCCCTGCTCAGCAAGCTGTCAGCGGACTGAACAGAGACCGCGGTTCAACCCTCGCCGCTGATGTCGCTCAGGATCAGGTCGAGCTGATCCATCAACGCCGCTATATCGCCGGCGTTGAGCAATGCGTACTTGAGCGACTCCTCCAGCGGCAGCAGCTGGGCGAGGGTATAGCCGACCTGCCAGGCGTCTTCGAAGTCGATCTCCAGGCCCATCCGGCGCACATGTGGATGCTGCTTCAGGTTCTCCAGGATTTCGCTCAGGGACAGCCAGGCCTGATCGAGTGCCGCCGGCTCCGGCATGGGCTCAAACACGACATTACCCAGCACCAGGCCATTGGCGGCCACCCGCGTGCCGCTGAGGTGAAAGCGCTCACGTCCCTCAATCGTCACCCCGAGCAAGCCGTTGGGCAGCTGATCGAAGTCAACGATACGGGCCAGCGTACCGAGGTCGCCCAACTGCTGGCGGGACCCCTTGGGCGCCACCTCCTCGCCCCGGCGCAGCCAGACCACACCAAAGCCGGTGCCGCTCTTCATACAGTCTCGAATCAGGTCCAGATAGCGCTGCTCGAAAATCTGCAGGGGCATTTTGCCGTAGGGCAACAACACCGCGGAGAGCGGAAAGAGGGGCAGTTCAGTTGCGGACATCAGGAACTCCTGTTCAGTCAGGGCGGCTGAGGATTTCCAGCTGCTCCAGGTTGGCCAGCGCGGCCGCACGGCTGTCACCACACACCGCGATGTCGGCCTGAAAGGCGCTGCATACGTCAGGCCGCCTCGGGTCCCCGAACAACGCGCAGAGACGCTCCGGCGTGAGATGGACGCAGGCCACCCCCGCAGGCTTACCCCGGGGCATGCCCCAAAACGGGGTGACGATGGAGGGCGCCACACAGCAGGCGCCGCAGCCGGCTCGACACTGCATCAGCCGCCCCCCGGCACCGGCGCTGTGTCGGCCTCGGGCCCCAGCGGGCGCATCAGCAGAATCAGTTTCGGCAGCAGCAGCAGTGCGCCAATCACCGCGACGGTCATGGCCAGCACCGTCAGCAGCCCGAAATAGATGCTCGGGTTGAAATTGGACAGCGTCAGCATCGAGAAGCCGATCACCACGGTGACCGTGGTGTAGTACATGGCACGGCCGATGCTGCGGTGGCACCGGTACATGGCTGCTACATAGTTGCGGTCTAACGGGAACTCACGCTGGAACCGGTGTACATAGTGGATGCAGTCGTCAACGCCGATGCCCACCACGATGGCGGCGATGGTAATGGTCATGATATCCAGCGGAATGCCGGCAAGCCCCATCACACCGAGCACCATGCCGGCCGCCACGATATTGGGCGCCAGGGCGATAAAGGCGAGGGACAGGGAGCGGAACAGCAGCAGGAACATCAGCATGATCGCAATAAAGACCGCACCGAGGGTGAGAATCTGTGACTGGAACAGGCTCTGCAACACGTTGTTGTAGAGCACCAGCATACCGGTGAAACGGATGCGCTCCGGCGCCATGCCGGTCACCTCCACCAGTTCGCTGTGCAGGCGCGACAGGAAGGCATCCCGACGCAGTTCCTCACTGGTCTCCTTCACCCGCACCGTAATCCGCGCCTGCTCCTTCGCTTCGGAAAAGTAGGGGTCGACCATCAGTTCGGCCACATCCGCCGGCAGGCTTTTCTGCACCAGCGCCAGCTCCACGCTACCGATATCCTCTCCCAGCAGGTCCTTGACCACCGCGAAGGTCGTGGAGAGGGAAAGCACCTTGCCGGTCTCCTCCTGACGGGCGACATGCTGGTGCGCGGCATCCAGCAGGCGCATGCCTTCCAGGCTGAACCAGTAGCTGGGGGTGAAGCTTTCGCCGCCACCACTGAACTCATCGAAGCCGCCGCCAAACTCATCGCCCCACTCGTCGACGCCCGGGTCGCCGGCCGCCTCGAAATCTGCCATCTCGTCATCGAGGAACGGATCGTCCTCCGCCGGCGGCTCGGGAGCCGGCTGCATATCCTCCAGGCCGGGCAGCGGGGCGCCGGCTTCCGGACCGGAAAAAATGATATCCAGCGGAATGGTGCCACCGAGCCGGGAGTCCAGCAGCTCCATGCCCTGGTAGATCTCGGTGGTCTCCTTGAAATAATCGATGAAGCGGTTCTCCACCTGCAGGCGGGAGATGCCGAGGGCAGTCAGGCCGATTACCACGGCGGTGGCCACCAGGATGGTCTTGCCAAAGTGCTCCGTGGCCCGGGCAAAGTGCAGGGTCAGGGGTTCGCCCTCCTGACGAAAGCGGAACGGACGTCCCCTGGGCCACACTTCGATCAGGCAGGGCACCATAACGAAAGCCAGGAACAGGGCCACCAGGATGCCCACCGTCATCATCCAGCCGAAGTCGATCACCGGCTGGATGCCGGACACCACCAGCGACATGAACGCCACAATGGTGGTGATGCCCGTGTAAACGCAGGGCACCGCCATCAGGGCCACAGTCTGCAGCACGCGATCGTGCAGATCCCCCTCCGGGTCCTCCGCGTGCAACTCCCGGTAGCGCACCACCAGGTGTATCGCAATCGCCAGGCTGATGATGAGCAACACGGCGACGAAGTTCGACGAGATAACCGTCATGCGCCAGTCCAGCCAGCCCAGCAGACCCAGCATCACGGTCACTGATGCGATACAGGTGGCCAGCGGAATCACGGTCCAGCGGACGCGGCGGAAAATCAGAGCCAGCACAACCAGCATCACCCCGAGTATCGCGCTGCCGAACAGCACCAGGTCGCTGCGCACAAAACTGACCATGTCCGCGGTGATCATCGGCACCCCGCCGACGAAGATCCGGGCATGCTGCCGATACCCGTCGGCGATGCTGCGCACCGACTGCACCAACGCGCTCTGCTGCTCCAGTGCTTGCGCCGTATGCGCCTTGAAGTCGACCTCAACGGCGTGCAGGGCCTCCTGCTCGGCAGCGCTCAGGGTGCCTGCCTCCGCCTTGGCGCGCAGGGCATCACGCTGCTGCAGCAGGTCGAAGTACCGCGTGTCGCGCTGCAGGTTGACCTGCACCGCAGTCAGGTCCCCGGCGCGACTGGCCAGCAACTCGGCGTAAATGGGGCTGGTGGTGAACTCCTCCAGCGCCATCGCGCGATCCACAGCCGGGTCGTTGAGACTGGGCAGGGGGTCACCCGAGGTGATGTCCGAGAGGCTGACCGGCGGACTCTCCAGCAGGGGCACATCCCACACCGTCACCACCGAGGACACGCGCGGCAGCGCCCGCAGCTCGTCCGCCATCCGCCGCAGCGGGTCCAGCGAAGCGTCGCTGAGCAGCGGTGCCTCCGGTTGCCAGGTCAGCAGCAGGAAGTCTTCGGCTCCATATTCGGCGGAGACCTCGCGAAAGAAATCCAGTGCCGGATCGCCCTGCAACATCAAGGAATCGGCGGAGGCATCGAGCTTGATTTTGCCCAGCTGGGAAGCGCTGAGCGCCAGCAGCAGTGCTACCATGCCCAGGGAGAACCAGGGCCTGCGCAGAACCAGCGCATCGTAGGCGTGAAGCAGAGGGTGTGAGCGCATCAGGAGGTTGCCGCCTTTAATTCGTCGAGGAGAAGCTGGTGGATGCCACCAAAGCCGCCGTTACTCATTATCACCACCCGGTCACCCGGTCGCGTGTCCCGGGCGACCCGCCTGGCCAGTTCGCCCACATCACTGGACACCGCAGCGGGCACGGGACTTTCGGCAGCAAGGGCGTCAAGCGACCAGTCCATGCCCGGGGGCTGAAACCAGTACACGGCATCGGCATCGCGGGTGCATGCGACCAGGGCGTCCCTGTGTTGACCGATACGCATGGTATTCGAGCGCGGTTCAACCACAGCAATCACGCGCCCGGTGGCGCTGGCCCGCACCCCCTGCAGCGTGGTCGCAATCGCCGTGGGGTGGTGGGCGAAATCGTCGTAGACCGTCACGCCACCCACTTCGCCGAGCAGTTCCAGCCGGCGTTTAACGCCGCGAAATGCGGATACTGCCCGCGCACCCTGCTGCAGCGGCACACCGACATGACGCGCCGCCGCCAGCGCCGCCAGCGCGTTCTCCACATTGTGTCGCCCAAGGAATCCCCAGGCAATCTCCTCTGTCGCCCCGGACGGGTCGCGCACCGAGAAACGCGATCCATCGGCCGCCAGCAGCGTCGCTGCCCAGTCCGGCGACTCGGCCAGGGCAAACGCCTGGGTCGGCGTCCAACACCCCATTGCCAGCGTTTCATCGACCGCGCCCACGCCCTGGGGGTGAATCACCAGGCCCTCACCCGGCACACAGCGCAGCAGGTGATGGAACTGGCGCTGGATAGCCGCGAGGTCGGGAAAGATATCGGCGTGATCGTACTCGAGATTGTTGATGGTCAGCGTGCGGGGCCGGTAGTGAACGAACTTGGAGCGTTTGTCGAAGAACGCGGTGTCGTATTCATCCGCCTCCACCACAAAGAAATTGCCGGCGGTGCCGCGCGCCGACTGGCCGAAGTTCGCCGGTACGCCGCCGATGAGAAAGCCCGGGGCCAGGCCGGCGTCTTCGAGAATCCAGGCCAGCAGGCTGCTGGTGGTGGTTTTGCCGTGGGTGCCGGATACCGCCAGCACCCATTTCCCCTGCAGCACGTGCTCTGCCAGCCACTGCGGCCCCGAGGTGTAGCTCAGCCCTGCGTTCAGCAGGTACTCGACCGCCGGGTTGCCGCGACGCATCGCATTCCCGACGACAACGGTGTCGGGGGCCGGCTGCAGGTGCTCGGGGGCGTAGCCCTCCATGAGTTCAATGCCCGCGGCCTGCAGCTGTGTGCTCATCGGCGGATACACGTTGGCATCGGAACCGGTGACCCGATAGCCGAGCTCCCGCGCCAACAAGGCGATACCCCCCATGAACGTGCCGCAAATACCCAGAATATGAATGTGCCCGCTCAAGCGCTGCTCCCTTTGGTAAAGCGGCGCAGTTTAGCACGCAGCCGGCAGCCGCAGCAGTCATCGTCAGGAACTGTCACAGGCACGGTCTACAAGCGCGCCAGTTTCCCGTATCATCGCGACCTGACGAAAAAATGATACTTCCCGCGCCACACTACGGACACACTATGCCTGTCAAAAATGCCTTCTACGCCCAGTCTGGCGGTGTTACCGCCGTTATCAATGCCTCTGCCTGCGGCGTTATCGAAACCGCGCGGGCAAACCGCAAACAGATTGGCAAGGTGTACGCTGGCCGCAATGGCATTATCGGCGCACTGCGCGAGGACCTGATTGACACCAGCAAGGAGACGCCGACAGCCATTCGCGGCCTGCTGAGCACGCCAGCCGGCGCCTTCGGCTCCTGTCGACACAAACTCAAGAGCCTGGAAGAAAACCGCGCCGAGTACGAGCGCCTGATCGAGGTGTTCCGAGCGCACAACATCGGCTACTTCTTCTATAACGGCGGCGGTGACTCCGCGGATACCTGCCTCAAGGTGTCACAGCTCAGCCAGTCCATGGGCTATCCGCTGCAGGCGATTCACATTCCCAAGACCATCGACAACGACCTGCCCCTGACCGATACCTGCCCCGGGTTTGGCTCGGTAGCCAAGTACGTCGCCATCTCCACGCGGGAAGCGGCGCTGGACGTGGCGTCCATGTGTGCAACCTCGACCAAGGTGTTCATTCTGGAGGTTATGGGCCGCCACGCGGGCTGGATCGCCGCCGCCGCGGGCCTGGCCGCGGAGCAGGAGGGCGATGCCCCGCATATCATCCTGTTCCCGGAGGTGGCGTTCGACCGTGCAAAGTTCCTCGCGCGGGTGCAGCGCACGGTCAAGCGCTGGGGTCACTGCGTTATCGTCGCCTCGGAAGGCACGCAGGATCGTGAGGGCCGCTTCCTTGCCGAGTCGGGGCTCACCGATGCCTTCGGTCACAGCCAGCTGGGCGGACTGGCGCCCTCCCTCGCTGACATGATCAAGCAGGAGCTGGGCTACAAATACCACTGGGCGGTCGCCGACTACCTGCAGCGCTCCGCCCGCCACATCGCCTCACAAACCGATCTCGACCAGGCGTACGCCGTCGGCCGGGCCGCTGTTGAACTGGCCCTGCAGGGCCGCAACGCCGTCATGCCCGCCATCGTGCGTGGCAAGGGAAAGAAGTACAGCTGGCACATCGGCGAAGCACCCTTGGAGGCGGTCGCCAATCGGGAAAAGAAAATGCCCCGAAGCTACATCAGTCGCGACGGCTTCGGCATTACCGACGAGGCGCGGGCCTACCTCGCGCCCCTGATCGCCGGCGAGGCCTACCCGGACTACCGCAACGGCTTGCCGCGTTATGTGCGGCTGCGCCTGACGCCGGTGCCACGCAAGCTGAAGTCGGCGTTCAAGGTTTAGACACAGCCTGCTATACTCCGCAGCCCAATTAGCAACCACTCACTACAGGAAAGCCCATGAGCCTGCACCTCGTGCCCGCCGGGAAGAACATTCCCGATGAAATCAACGTCATCATCGAAGTCCCCGCACATTCAGACCCGGTCAAATACGAGGTTGACCACGACAGTGGCGCCATCATGGTGGACCGCTTCATGACCGCTGCGATGTTCTACCCCTGCAACTACGGCTACATCCCGAACACGCTGGCAGACGATGGCGACCCGCTGGACGTGCTGGTCCACACGCCGCACACCGTGATCAGCGGCTGCGTGATCCCCTGCCGCCCCGTGGGTATCCTGCACATGTCCGACGAAGCCGGCGGCGACGCCAAGCTGATTGCGGTGCCGACCGACAAGCTCAGCAAGGCTTACAAGGACATCAAGGAAGCGACGGATCTGCCCCCGCTGCTGATCCAGCAAATCCAGCATTTCTTCGAGCACTACAAGGATCTGGAACAGGGCAAATGGGTGAAGATCGAAGGCTGGGGCACCGCCGACGAGGCGCGCAAGGCGATCGTCGATGCCGTGCGCAACTTCGACGAGACCAGCCAGATCGACCGCTGATCCCATTGCGATCACCGGGGCCGGCCCTGTGCCGCGCCCCGGCCTGCCAGACGCTAACCCGGCACACCAGGTTCACTCACACCAGTTGTCCGCGACGGCAACATAGCGCGCCAACAGCGCCGGCAATGCAGCTTCAACCTCATCGCGCAGGGCCAGTGGCTCGGCGGCGCAATCCCAGCACTCACAGAGGGTCGCGGCGGTAACGCGCCCGGCCAGCTCACGTGACAGCGGCGCGAAACTCAGGTGCCAGCGTTCCGGCGCCACCCCCCCGCGGTCTCGTGCGTAGGGACGGTAGAAGCCCTCCGAGGCATGCGCGGCCATGCGTTCATCGAGCCAGCGATGCAGCGCATCAAAGGGACCACCGGGTGCCACTTCGGCCGGCGTCAGCTGCACGCTGTACCCGGCCGGCACGGCCTTCGCGTCGTACACATCGAGATCCGTACCCCAGTGATGACGCGAGGTGCCAGGCAGGGCGGAGAAGCGCAGGATGGCGTGCAGACGCGCCGCCGCCGACAGGTTGCGAATATCGAGCGGGGCGCCCGCCTCATCGTGGACCGGGCGCTCCCCCCGGGCCTTGCCATTCCAGATCAGGCTCTGGCGCGCGTAGGAGCGATAGCTGCTGGCAATGGCGAGTTCAAAACCCGCTGCGCGGGCCGCGACCCGCAGGCGCTGGAAAGCGGCCGCCGCGTCAGGCTGCAGCCGGTGTCCGCTGTCGACCTCGACCAGATGGCTGTCGTCGCGACCGGTCAGTTGGGCAATACTCAGCATGGCGGCGACCCCGGTGGGTCCAGCGAAAACGGCAGCGGGCGTGCCAGCGCCAGCCCCCGGGGGGATACATCCGCCTGCCAGGCCAACACCTCCACGCCGGCGGCCACGGCGTCCCGCAGCGCGTCGCGGTAGCCGGGATCAATAGTGCCCGCGCTGCTCACACGGACAACGCCGCTGTGCAACACGCAGAACAGCAGCACGCTGCGGGTGCGCGGGTCGAGTACCTCGCGCAGGGCATCGAGGTGCTTGCGGCCGCGTGCGCTGACAGCGTCGGGAAACAGGCCCTGCCCACCCTCGACACACAGGGTCACGGCTTTCACTTCGACGAAGACGCGCCCCGCGGGGCCGCTGAGCAACAGATCGGCGCGGCTGCCACCGGCGTAGGGCACTTCCGCCGCGATATCCGGGTAGCCCTCGAAGCCGGGCACAACCCCGGCCTCCAGTGCCGCCCTCACCACCCGGTTGGCCAGCGCCGAATGAATACAGGCCAACCCACGCGACGTCTCCACCAGTTCCCAGGTGTGCGGGTACTTGCGCTTGCCATTGGATGATTGCGACAGCCAGACCCGCGCACCCGGCTCCGCGCAACCGGTCATGGCGCCGGTGTTCGGGCAGTGTGCGGTGAGGACCTCGCCCGAGGGCAGCTCAACGTCGGCCAGAAAGCGCTTGTAGCGCCGCAGCAGGCGGCCCTGCAGCAACGGCGGAAACTGCACTAGCCGAGTACCCGGGACAGGCGGCCGACCGCCTCTTCAAGACGCTCCATGCTGGTGGCGTAGGAGAACCGGATATGCTCCCGCGCCCGGACGTGGCCAAAATCGACACCCGGCGTCAGCGCGATACCGTGTTCTTCCAGCAGGCGCCAGCAGAACGCTTCGCTGTCGTCGGTAAACCGCGCGGCATCGGCGTAAATATAGAAGGCGCCGTCAGGTCGGCAGGGCACGGTGAGCCCCAGGTTCTCCAGCGCAGGCAGCAGAAAGTCGCGGCGCTGCCGGAAGATATCCCGCCGCGCCTCGAGAATTTCCCGGGTAGCCGGCTGGAAACAGGCCAGCGCCGCGTGCTGGGCCATGGTGGACATGGAAATGAACAGGTTCTGGGCCAGCTTTTCCAGGCCGGGCACAGCGGCTTCGGGCGCCACCAGCCATCCCAACCGCCACCCGGTCATGCCGAAGTACTTGGAAAAGCTGTTGACTACGAACGCGTCCGGATCCACCTCCAGCACCGAGCGCGTGGGGCCGTCGTAGCCCAGACCGTGGTAGATCTCATCCACAATCAGATGGCCGTTGCGCGCGCGCACCGCGGCAGACAGGTCCGCCAGCTCTGCCAGCGAAAGCGAAGTGCCGGTGGGGTTGGCAGGCGAGGCGACCATCGCGCCCACGGTGTTCTCACGCCAGTGTGCTGCGGCGAGGGCCCCGGTGAGTTGAAACCGGGTTGTCGCATCCACCGGCACCAGCTGTCCGCGCCCTTCGACCAGACGCATGAAATGCCGGTTGCAGGGATAGCCGGGGTCGGTCAACAGCATGCCGTCACCGGGGTTGAGCAGCAGCGCACTCAGCAGCAACAGTGCGCCCGAGGCGCCCGGCGTCACCATGATGCGCCGGGGGTCGATATCGAGGCCGTAGTCACGGGCATAGTGTGCGGACAGCGCCTCCCGCAGCGCGGGTAAACCGCCCGACGGCGAGTAATGGGTGTGCCCATCGGCAAGTGCCCGGCGACCGGCCTCGACGATGGGTGCGGCGGTCACAAAATCCGGTGCCCCCGCCGCCAGATGCACGATGTCGCGCCCGGCGGCGGCAAGTTCGGAGGCGCGTGTGAGTACCTCCACGACACGGAATGGCTCGATATCGGCTATGCGATCGGCGAAACGAAATTCCCTGGAAGGTGTTGTCATTGGCTCCCCACGCTGGGCAAAGACCCCATTCTAGCAACGCCGGGCGCGCGGTGTTAGCGCCGGGAATGTCGCACCTGCAGACGCGCCCCGCAGCTGCGAATTTTGTGGCGAAGCGAGGTGATATCTGGTAGTTTCTCGGCGCTTAATCGCCGGCGCCCCGCGTCGACGTGCCCACTCCGGTGGGTTTTCGAACCACCCGATCCATATGGGGACCCAGCCATGCCCAAAGCAGCAAAGAAAGCGCCGGCAAAAACCGCCAGCGCGAGTACCTCAGCGAGCACGGAGTTCAAGAACTTCGAGCCCTACAAGCCGAAGCGCGGCGAAGAGTACATGAGCGACAAGCAGCTGGAGCATTTTCGCAGCATCCTGCTCAACTGGAAGTCGGAGTTGATGCAGGAAGTGGATCGTACCGTCAGCCACATGAAAGACGAGGCCGCCAACTTCCCGGACCCCGCTGACCGCGCCACGCAGGAAGAGGAATTCAGCCTTGAACTGCGCACCCGGGACCGCGAGCGCAAGCTGATCAAGAAAATCGACAGCACGATCGAGCGCATCAACCAGGATGACTACGGCTTCTGCGATGCCTGCGGTGTGGAAATCGGCATCAAGCGGCTGGAGGCCCGGCCCACGGCAACCTTGTGCATTGACTGCAAGACCCTTGATGAAATCAAGGAAAGGCAGGAAAAGGGTTAACAGCCCGAACGCAGGCACCGCGCGGCTCGCAGCAGGCGGGCCGCCAGCGGCCGTCCTGCGCTGACGACGCTTCATCCAGTTCATGTCCACCGCCGGCCACAGCGCCTACCGCGGCCGCTTCGCCCCCTCCCCTACCGGCCCCCTGCACCTGGGATCGCTGCTCGCCGCCCTCGCCAGCTGGCTGGAGGCGCGTCACGCCGGGGGCCGCTGGTTGCTACGCATTGAAGATATTGACCCGCCACGCGAACAGGCGGGGGCGGCCGATGCGATACTGCACTGCCTGCAGCGCCACGGACTGCACTGGGACGACAGCGTGCTCTGGCAGAGCCAGCGCAGTGCCGCCTACGACAGCGCGCTCGCCGCGCTGCAGGCGGACGGACACCTGTTCGCCTGCGCCTGCAGCCGCCGTGAACTCGGACCCATGGGTGACTGTAGGCGGGGCTGCCATCAGCGGGGCTGCCGTCAGCGGGGGGGCGCGCCGGAAAGACCCGCCTCACCGTATGCCCTGCGCGTCGCGGTACCCGCCACATTCTCGGCTCACTGGCAGGACACCTGGCAAGGAATGCAGGACTGGCCACTGGGCGCGACGCTGCACGACTTTGTTGTGCGACGCAAGGACGGGCTCTATGCCTACCAGCTCGCCGTGGTCGTTGACGATGCGGCCCAGGGCATTACCGACGTGGTACGCGGCGCCGACCTGATCGATTCCACGCCCCGGCAGCGCTTGCTGCAACAGCTGCTGGGCTACGCATCCCCGCGCTACGCGCACATCCCGGTGCTCACGGACCGCAGCGGACAGAAGCTGAGCAAGCAGAACCTGGCCCCGGCACTCGAGGCCACGGCACCGGCTCACAACCTGCGTGCCGCCCTCGCCGCCCTCGGCCAGGCAACGCCGCCGGCACATGCCTCCAGTGTCGAGGCGCTGCTCGCGTTTGCCCTGGCACACTGGGAACCTGCGGCGGTGCCCGCACAGCCTGTGGTGTCGGCAGCTGCCACGCACTGACACGCGCTTTACCGTGCGATGCAGCTTGCGTAGTATCCATGACCACGGCGACGACGGGGCCTTTACATGTACATCAACCGCGCCCTGCTCCTGCTCATGGGGCTGGCCTTCATCTTCATGCCTGCCATAGAGCAGTGGCTGTGGGCCGCGGATGCCGGCTGGTACCGGCCGTTCCTGCTCTGGCTCGCGGCGATTGTTGCCGCCTGGTCCAACCAGTTCCGACGCCACACCGATGAGCTTTAGCCTCCCGGAGATTTTGCTCGCCATTGTCGGCTACCTGTTGGTGCTGTTCCTTGTGGCGCACCTCGCGGACCGCGGCATCCTGCCGCGCCGCATCACCCACCACCCGGCCACCTATGTCCTGTCACTGGCGGTGATCGCCTGCGCCATCGCCAGCAATGCCATCTTCGAGCTCGCCTACCGCTTCGGTTACGGCTTCCTTCTTTACTACACGGGCGTGGTGCTGATGTTTCTCATGGCGACCCTCCTGCTGCTGCCGCTGCTGCGCCTGTGCCGGGTGTACCAGCTGGCCTCGCTGGCCGACGTGCTGACCTTCCGCTTCCGCAGTCACCGCGTGGGCGGCGCGGTAACGCTGGCGATGTGCCTGACCCTGATGCCCCTGCTCGCGCTGCAGATACAGGCCGTGGCCGACAGCATACACATCCTTGCCGGCGCACCGGACCGGCTGATGCCTGCGGCCCAGCGACAGGACACGCTGGCGCTGATGTTCTGCCTCATCATTATCATCTTCGCCATCCTGTTCGGCACCCGCAACCTCACCTCGCAGCGGCGCAATATCGGCCTGGTGACCGCGGTGGCCTTCGAGTCGCTGGTGAAGCTGGCCGCCATGCTGCTGATGATGGCCATTGCGGTGAAGGAGGTGTTTGGCGGATTCGCAGGACTGGAGGCCTGGCTCGCGGCCACGCCGGCAGCGCAGGCGGTGATCCAACAGCCCGTCGCCGGAGACGCGGCGCGGGTGCTGCTGCTGGTGTTCTTCGCCGGCGCCGTGTGCATGCCTCACCTGTTCCACATGGCCTTTGCCGAGAACAAGGAATCACAGGACCTGCGGGCCGCGAGCTGGGGCCTGCCCCTGTACCTGCTGTTGCTCGCACTGCCCGTGCTGCCGCTGGCCTGGGCCGGCATGCGGCTGCCGCATGACCTGCCAGCGGGCTACACCGGGCTCGCTATCGGCATCGGCCTGCAGTCGCCAGGGTTTGCCGCGCTGGCGTTCGTGGCGGGGCTGTCTGCCGCCAGTACCGCGATCATTGTCGCCACACTGGCACTCGCCAACATGTGCCTGAACCACCTGATTCTGCCCCGGCAACTGCTGCAGATTCGCACCGACCAGTCGCTGTACGACCAGCTGAAATGGTTGCGCCGCTCGCTGATTGCGCTGCTGATCCTCGCCGGCTACGGCTTCTTCGTCGCCGTCAATGGCAAGCACAGCCTGGCGCAGCTGGGCCTGGTGGCGTTCTCCGGCACGCTGCATTTCCTGCCCGGGATCGTCGCCACGCCCTACTGGGCCGGCGCCAATCGCAAGGGGCTGGTGTGCGGTCTCGCCGGCGGCCTGCTGCTGTGGTTCATCCTGTTGCTGCTGCCCGTGCTGGGGATCGACCAGCCCGCCTGGATGGCTGCCCTGGCCGAGCGCTGGTTTGCAGGCACCGACACCGCCTGGGCCGCAGCGAGCCTTGCCGCACTCGGCGTCAACGTGGCGCTGTTCGTGCTGGTATCACTGCTCAGCCAACCCTCGGATGAGGAGCGGGTGGCTGCGGAAATCTGCTCCATGGATGTGTTGAGCCGCTCACCGCGGCGCACGCTGACGCTGCGCAGTGCGCAGGAATTCACCGAGCAGCTTGCGCTGGCACTGGGTGAGGCAACGGCGCAGCTGGAGGTGTCACGGGCCCTGCGCGAGCTGCAGTTTGATCACAACGAATCAAGGCCCTACGCGCTGCGCCGTCTGCGCGGTCGCATCGAAGCCAACCTGTCGGGCCTGCTGGGGCCGGCCGTGGCCCATTCCATCGTCAGCCGCTGCATCCCCTTCGACAACAACCCCGGCGGCAGCAGCGAGGACCTGTTCCTCATCGAACGCCGGCTGGACCGGGCGGGGGGGCAGTTCACAGGCCTCGCCGCAGAGCTCGACAACCTGCGCCTGCACTACCGGAAAACACTGGACAACCTGCCTATCGGAGTCTGCTCGCTGGCACCGGACCGCGAGCTGCTGCTCTGGAACCGCAGCATGCAAAGCATCACCGGCATCGCTTCCAGCGCGGTGCTCGGCTCTCTGCTGGAGTCACTGCCACCCCCCTGGGGGCAGGTCATCGGGCAATTTCTCAGCGAGGGTGCCGACACGGTGTTGAAGCGCGAGGTGGTGCTGGAAGATGGCGCGACGCGCTGGGTCAGCCTGCACAAGGCCAGCGCGGGCGGTGCACACAACGGTGACCAACTGGTGTTGATCGAGGACATTTCCGACTACGAGCGACTGGAGCAGGAACTGCTGCACAGCGAGCGACTGGCCTCGATCGGGCGCCTGGCCGCCGGCGTCGCGCACGAGATCGGCAATCCGGTCACCGGCATTGCCTGCCTGGCACAGAATCTCGCCTACGAGGATGACCCCGCAGAGGTCCGCAGTGCGGCGCGGGACATTCTGCGGCAGACCGACCGCATCAGCCGTATCGTCGACTCCCTGGTCAATTTCTCCCACGTTGGTTCCGGCGCCGGCGATCTGCACCTGGAGCCCTGCAACCTCGCCGATTGCGTGGACGAGGCCATCCATCTGCTGCAACTGGACCACCAGGCCAGGCCCATGCGCTTCGAGAACCACTGTCACCGCGAAATTCTGGTGCACGCCGATGCCCAGCGCCTGCTGCAGGTCTTTGTGAATCTGCTGGGGAATGCCCGTGATGCAAGCCCGGCGGACGCCAGGGTCACCGTCAGCGCCCTTGCGCAGGCGGAGCGCGTGGCGATCACTGTCGAGGACGAGGGCAGCGGTATCCCGGCGTCTCTGCAGAGCCAGGTCTTCGAGCCCTTCTTCACCACCAAGGAGCCCGGCGAAGGCACCGGGTTGGGGCTGGCCCTGGTCTACAGCATCATGGAAGACATGCAGGGCTCTGTTCACATCCAGAGCCCGGTCGGGCCCGCCGAGCGGCCGGGCACACGATTCACCCTGCAACTGCCTCGCGGGCACTACGATACCCACGAGGGTGTAACACGCGGTGACAACCCAAGCGCCTGAACCGACTGGAAAAAAGTAGGCGGCAAGGGTATGTTGTGTAGCTTGCGTTCAGGAGGTAACAACGCATGCAACAGATTCTGGTGGTAGAGGACGAGTCGGTCATTCGCACGGCATTGCGGCGCCTGCTGGAACGCAATGGCTACGGCGTTGCCGAAGCGGCCTCGGTGCAGGAGGCGGAGTCCAAGCACACCCTGACCGACTTCGACCTGATCATTTCCGACCTGCGCCTGCCCGGCGCGCCGGGCACCGACCTGATCAAGAAAGCTGGCGACGTCCCTGTCCTGATCATGACCAGCTACGCGAGCCTGCGCTCGGCGGTCGACTCCATGCGCATGGGCGCGGTGGACTACATCGCCAAGCCCTTCGACCACGGCGACATGGTTGCCGCGGTAGAGCGCATCATTGCCGACCACCCCACACGGCGCGGTGACGCCGCGCCAGCCAGCGCGGACAGCAGTCACCCGGTAACGGGGATTATCGGCAACTGCCCCGCGATGGTGACCCTGTCCGAGCATATCCGCAAGGTGGCCCCCACGGATTCCACCGTGCTGGTGCAGGGGGAAACCGGAACCGGCAAGGAACTGGTGGCGCGCAGTGTGCACCAGCACAGCCAGCGCGCCGACAAGACCCTTATCTGCGTCAACTGTGCGGCGATTCCCGATACGCTGATTGAATCCGAGCTGTTCGGCTATGAAAAGGGCGCCTTCACCGGGGCCAACGCCAGCCGCATGGGCCTGATTGAAGCAGCCGACGGCGGCACCCTGTTTCTCGATGAAATTGGCGAGTTGCCCATGGAAGCCCAGGCGCGACTGCTGCGCTTTATCCAGGAGGGCGAAATCCGCCGTATTGGCTCGGTACACTCGCGCAAGGTCAACGTGCGGCTGATCTGCGCCACGCACCGCAACCTGCATGCCCTGTCCGCAGAGGGCTTGTTCCGACAGGATCTCTACTACCGCATCAATGTCCTGCGCCTGCAACTCCCCGCACTGCGCGAGCGCGGCAAGGACATACTGCAACTGGCGGAGCGGATGCTGGAAATCCAGTCCGAACGCCTTGGCAAGGGCCACATGACGCTCTCGCCGCGAGCGATACAGGCCATCACCACCTACCAGTGGCCGGGCAATGTGCGCGAACTGGAACACGCCATCGAGCGCGCTGTGGTGCTGTCAGAAGATGCGGAAATCGACAACGAAGCCCTGGGCATCGACCTGGAACTGGTCAACGTCAACCGCATTCGGGGTCAGGGCGGACAGGCGATACAGAACGCCTACCATGCCCCGCGCAATATCACCTCGGACCCTGCTGAAGACCTGTCGCTGGAGGACTATTTCCAGCGCTTTGTGCTCGAACACCAGGATTCGATGAGCGAGACCGAACTCGCCCAGAAGCTCGGCATCAGCCGCAAATGCCTCTGGGAACGCCGCCAGCGCTTTGAGATTCCACGCAAGAAGAGCGGCGCAGCGTCCACCCGGCGCCGGAAAACGGGCTCCTGAGCGTTACCCGCATCGCCCGCTGTAACATGCAGCGGAGTAGATGCGTAACAAACACAAATTTTTGTGTGCCGGGGAACTCCTTCGGATTTTATTAACACACTGTTTTTATTGAACTTTTATTTTTCTGGCACGCCATCTGCATTGTTCCGCCCGGCAACAACAATAACAATAACACCCTTGCCCCAATAACAATAACAGAGACACTGTGGACCTGGATGGGGAAGGTTTCTTCCCCTTCGATTTCCAGGCTCAAAAGCCGCGATAAGAACAACGGCGCCCGCATAACAATAACGATTCGCTTGTGACCTGGATGGGGAAGACAACTGTCTTCCCCGTCGCTTGCATGCCCCCTCAAACCCTGAAGACCACAGCTTTTCGCCTGTGCTAAACTGGCCGCTGTTTTTCTATCGCAAAAGGCAACTCCCGCTTGAAGGTCATTCCCAGGGACCAACACTGCATATCCCGCAAGAACATCAGCGACGGCGCCCTGAAAGTCATGGCGAGGCTGCGCCAGGCAGACCACGAGGCCTACCTCGTGGGTGGCGCCGTACGCGACCTGCTGCTCGGCGGGCATCCGAAAGACTTCGATGTCGCCACCGATGCAACCCCCGAAGAAGTGCATGCACTGTTCCGCGGCTCGCGCATCATCGGCCGCCGGTTCCGCATCGTGCACGTGCGCATGGGCCGCGAAATCATTGAAGTCACCACGTTTCGCGGCCATCACGATGGCGAGCCACCAGCGCGCTCAGGCAAGGTCAAGGGTCCGTCTCACCGCTCCGAGCAGGGTCTGCTGCTGCGCGACAACGTGTTCGGCACGCTGGAAGAGGACGCCGTGCGCCGCGACCTGACGGTGAACGCGCTGTACTACGACGCCGCCAGCTTCGCCGTCTACGATCACGTGCACGGCATGCAGGACCTGGAGCGGCGCAGCGTGTGCATCATTGGCGACCCGGAGCAGCGCTTCCGCGAAGACCCGGTGCGGATGCTGCGGGTGGCGCGGTTCGCCGCCAAGCTGGAATTCGGCGTAGACAGCGAGACGGCTGCGGCCATCCCCCGCTGCGCCTCCCTGCTGCGTGAAATTCCCTCCGCACGACTGTTCGATGAGTTTCTCAAGCTGTTCCTGTCCGGCTACGCCGAGCGCACCTTTGATGCATTGCTGGAGCACGACCTGCTGGTGTATCTGTTCCCCGAAAGCGATGAGGCACTGCGACGCGACCCGACCGCCATGGCGCTGGTCAGGGCCGCGATGCGCAGCACCGATACGCGAATCAAGGCGGACAAGCCCGTCACACCAGCCTTCCTGCTGGCCGCCCTGCTGTGGCCGGTGACCAGCCAGCTTGCGGCACAGCTGCGCGAGCGCGGTGAGCCGCCCGTGCCGGCCATGCACAGCGCCGCGCAACAGGTGATCGCCGGCGCGGTAGCCACCATTGCCATTCCGCGGCGCTTCAGCCAGCCCATGCGGGAAATCTGGGAATTCCAGCTTCGCCTGCAGCGGGGCGACAGCCGCAAGGCACGTGAGCTGCTGCAGAACCGCCGTTTTCGCGCCGCATACGATTTCCTGCTGTTGCGTGAGGAGGCCGGAGAGGACACCGGTGGCGTGGGGGAATTCTGGACCGAATTCCAGGAGCGCCCCGAGAACCAGAACCTGCCGATGCTGGAAACGCCCAGCGACGCGGGGGACGACAGCGGCGGCCGTACGCGCCGGCGGCGCCCGCGCAAACGGCGCCCGCCCTCGCCCTGATGCCCGACGCCTGTATCGCGCTGGGCAGCAACCTCGGCAACCCTCCGCGGCAGCTGCAAACGGCGGTCGATGCCATTCGCAGGCTGCCGGGGACCCACATCACTGCGGGTTCCAGCGTGTACGCCAGTGCCGCAGTGGGCCCGGGGCAGCAGCCCGACTACCTGAACGCGGTACTCGCGGTGCGCACAGCGCTGGGCCCACTCCCCCTGCTCGATGCGCTGCAGGGCATTGAACAGGCACAGGGCCGCGAACGCAGCGTACGCTGGGGACCACGTACCCTGGACCTGGATATCCTGCTGTACGATGCAGGGCAGATCCGCCTGCCGAGGCTACAGGTTCCCCACCCGGGCATGGCGGAACGTCACTTCGTCCTTTATCCTCTCCTCGATATTTACCCGGACGACCTTGTGGTGCCCGGGCTCGGCTCGCTGGCTACCCTGGTGGCCCAGTGCCCGGCCACCGGCCTGACGCGCAGCGCGGTCACGCTGGACTATCATTTGCAGGACACACGGGAGCCCTGATCTTGAGCACAGACACCCCCACCACTGGCGTCGACCTGAAGGGCCGCACGCCACCGGGCTACATTGCCGTCGAGGGGCCGATCGGCGTTGGCAAAACCACCCTGGCAAGCCGCCTGGCGGCAACCTTTGGCTATCCCATGCTGCTGGAGGAGGCACACCAGAACCCGTTCCTCGAACGTTTCTATGGCAACCAGCGCCACGCTGCGCTCGCCACCCAGCTCTTCTTCCTGTTTCAGCGCGCGCAGAAAATCAACGACCTGCGCCAGGGGGACATTTTCGCGGAATCCCGGGTGTCTGATTTCCTGATCGAGAAGGACCCGCTGTTCGCGCGGGTCAATCTCGACAGTGACGAGTTCCAGCTGTACCAGCGAGTCTACGAGCAACTGCGTATCGAACCGCCCACACCAGACCTCGTCATCTACCTGCAGGCACCCACGGACATCCTTCTCGACCGCATTCACCAGCGCGGTATCGAGCACGAAAGAGCCATCGAACGCGACTACCTGGAGCGCCTGAACGAAGTGTACAGTGAGTTTTTTCTGTATTACGATGAAGCTCCTTTACTTATCGTCAACGCCAGCGAGATCGACCTCGCCCAGGGCGAGGATGATTACCGGCACCTGGTCGACTACCTGCTGGACATCCGCAGCGGCCGCCATTACTTCAATCCCACGTTCTTTGGATAGTGCAGCGCATGGGCAAGATCACCATCAGCACCCTCGACAAAATGAAGGCCGCCGGGGAAAAGTTTGTGTGCATCACCGCGTACGATGCCACTTTCTCCCGGCTGGTATCCGAGGCGGGCGCTGAAACCATTCTGGTGGGCGACTCACTGGGCATGGTGCTGCAGGGCCACGACAGCACCATCCCGGTATCCGTGGATCACATGGTCTACCACACGGAATGTGTGGTGCGCGGTGCGCCGGAGTCACTGGTGATCGCCGACATGCCGTTCATGAGCTACAGCACGCCCACGCAGGCAATGGCCAATGCGACCCGGCTGATGCAGGCTGGCGCGCAGATGGTGAAGCTGGAGGGGGGCACCTGGCTTTCCGACACCATATCCATGCTGGTGGAGCGCGGCATACCGGTCTGTGCACACCTGGGGCTGACGCCACAGTCAGTCAATGCGCTGGGCGGCTTCCGCGTACAGGGGCGGACCCCCAAGGAAGCCAAGTCCATTCTCGCCGATGCGGTCGAAATCCAGGACGCCGGCGCCAGCCTGCTGGTGCTGGAATGCGTGCCCTCCCACCTGGCCACGGACATCAGCGACAAGCTGGATATCCCGGTGATCGGTATCGGAGCCGGCGCAGGCACGGACGCGCAGGTGCTGGTCATGCACGACATGCTCGGACTTTCCAGCCACAGCGCGCGCTTCGTGCAGAATTTCATGGCCGGCAGCAACAGCATACAGGAAGCGCTCGCCGCCTTTGTGCAGGCCGTCAAATCCGGTGCCTACCCGCGTGAAGAGCACAGCTACAGCTGAGCCATGCCGCACCAACACAGGCCTGTGTAACAGCGGTGTTACCCCCGCCACAACCTGCTTCCCCAGGTAACAAAATCGTCCAGACTTTTGATTTCGATCCATTGCCGGGTGTGTGCGCTTGGGGCATACTGCCCGTCCGCTCGCCGATGGGTCACCATCCGCGGCCCATAACGACCAGCTAGTTCCGGTCTTGCGTCACCCTTTACCGTGTTTCGGGGGTTATGTAGATATGCGAACGTACACTGCCATAGCACCGCTGCAATCCGCCCTGCGGAGCTGCCGCCAACAGGGCCAGCGCATTGCCTTCGTGCCCACCATGGGCAATCTGCATGAGGGCCACCTCGAACTGGTGCGCCGCGCGCGCACCCTCGCCGATATCGTTGTGGTCAGCATCTTCGTCAATCCGCTGCAGTTTGGCCCCAACGAGGACCTCGACGCTTACCCGCGCACGCTGGCCGCCGACAAGGAAAAGCTGTTCAGCGAGGGCGTGCAGCACCTGTTTCTGCCCGATGTCGAGGAAATGTATCCCGAGGGCATGGCACTGCAGACCCAGGTGCAGGTACCGGACCTGTCGGAAACGCTGTGTGGCAGCAGCCGGCCCGGGCACTTTACCGGCGTGACCACCGTGGTCAGCAAACTGTTCAACATCGTGCAGCCCGATGTGGCGGTGTTCGGCGAAAAGGATTTCCAGCAACTCACCATCATCCGCAAGATGGTCACCGACCTGTGCATGCCGATCCAGATTGAAGGTGTTGCCACCGCGCGCGATACCGACGGCCTGGCGAAGAGCTCGCGCAATGGCTACCTGTCGGAGGAGCAGCGCAAGCTGGCGCCGTTGATCCACGCCACGCTGGTCAGCTGTCGCGATGCGGTTGCCTGCGGCTTCGACAACTTCCTGCAGCTTGAGTCCCACGCCCGCATGCAACTGTTACAGGCCGGGTTCGAACCGGACTACTTCGCCATTCGCGATGCTCGCACACTGCGTGCGGTGAACGAAAACACCGAAGAGATCGCCATTCTCGCGGCCGCACGGCTGGGTTCCACACGCCTGATCGACAACGTCAGGCTCACCCTGAACCCCGTCTCCGACTGGGGCATGCTCGCCTCACCCTGAACACCCGCGCGAACCACTGACGCCGACACTCCCCCCCGCGCGGGCGTGGGGATATACTGCGACACGAACGATAATAACAAGGGACCTCTCGCATGGCTCTCAGCAGCGCTTTCGGTTACGCCGGGCTTCTCGTCGCACTTTCACTGCTCATCTGGCTGGCCCTGCGCGGTATCAATATCGTATTCGCGGCGTTGCTCAGCGCGGGTGTAGTGATTGTCAGCAATGGCCTGCCGCTGGCGGAGGGTCTCGGGGAATACTTCGCCTTCGGCCCACTGGGCGCATTTACCTTTGCGGGCAGGTTTTTCCTGCTGTTCGCGGCTGGCGCCATGTTCGGCCGGGTCATGGGAGACAGTCACGCAGCGTCCAGTATCGCCCTCGCCATGGTCCGCAAACTGGGACCAAACCGCGCACTGTGGATTACGGTGCTGTCAACGGCACTGCTCACCTACGGCGGTGTGGTAGTGTTTGTCGTGATCTTCGCCATGTATCCACTGGGCATCAAACTGCTGCAGCAGGCCAATATTCCAAAGAGACTGTTCTGTGCCGCCCTCGCACTCGGCGCGGGGACTTTCACACTGACCGCCCTGCCCGGCACCCCGTCCATCCACAACGTCATCTCCTCTGTCGCACTGGGCACCGACCTGTTCGCCGGCGGCTGGCTCGGCATTCTGGCTAGCGCCATGATGTTCGGCCTGGGCATGTGGTATCTGGAAAGTCAGCGCCTGCGGGCCGCCGCGAAGGGCGATGGCTTTGTCGCCGGGCCGCGTGACCGACACATCGCCGAGGACCCCGGTGAAGCGAGCTACCCGCACTGGACACTGGCACTGCTGCCACCGGTGCTGGTCCTGGGGGCAATCCTGCTTCCGCGGGTGCTTACCGCATTCCTCGGGGAAGGCGACAGCGCCGCCTACACGCTGCTGGCCTTCGCCAATGCACAGCCCGTGATATGGCCCAGCCTTGCGCTATTTGCCGGGACACTGCTGACCGTGCTCATGTTCCCGGCAGTGCGCCGTCACGCCCTGCACAGTATCGGCGAGGGCACGCAGGATTCCATCATTCCGCTCATCAACACCGCCGCCGTGATCGGTTTCGCGGGCGTGGTCACGCAAACCCAGGGCTTTGCCCAGTTCACTGGCGTCATGCTGGACGCCAGCCTACCTCCCCTGCTGTCCATGTTCACCTCTATCAGCGTGATCTCAGCCATCACAGGGTCTGCCTCGGGCGGCCTGCAGATCTTCATGTCCACCATGGCAGAGGGCTACCTGAACATGGGCATCGAGCCGGCGACACTGCACCGGCTGGCTACGATTGCCGCCGGTGGCTTCGACTCCCTGCCCCACTCGGGAGCCGTGGTCGCCACGCTCACCATCACCGGGCTGACCCACCGCGAAGCCTACCGCGACATGGGTGTTGTCACGGTCGTGATACCGGTGCTGGCGGTGCTGACCTGTATGGCCGTCGCCAGCCTCTGGTAGACCTGGCCGGGCAAACCGCTGGGCACAAAAAAGGGCGCCGAAGCGCCCTTGTCTGGTTGATTGCGGGTCAGCCCTCGTCTGAGGATGTGCCGCTTTCAGCATCGGAACCAGCATCGTCTTCAAGCAGTTCCTTGATGGACAGCTTGATACGACCGCGCTGGTCGACATCCAGCACCTTCACTTCCACCTCCTGGCCTTCCTTCAGGTAGTCGGACACGTTCTCGACACGCTGGTGGGCGATCTGCGAGATGTGCACCAGACCGTCCTTGCCCGGCAGGATGTTGACGAAGGCACCGAAATCAACGATGCGCGCCACGGTGCCCTTGTAGACAGCACCTACCTCGGCCTCGGCCGTGATCTCTTCAATCATGGCCACCGCCTTGTCGCGGGCTGCCTTGTCCTGACCGAAGACGCGGACCGTACCGTCATCGTCGATATCCACGGTAGCACCCGAGGCCTCGGTGATGGCGCGAATGGTCGCACCGCCCTTGCCGATGATGTCGCGGATCTTGTCGGAATCGACTTTCAGGGTGAGCATGCTCGGCGCGTTGTCCGAGAGCACCTGACGCGGCTCGGCCAGTACAGCGTTCATCTGGCCGAGGATATGCAGGCGAGCCTGCTGCGCCTGCTGCAGGGCAATCTCCATGATCTGCTCATTGATACCTTCGATCTTGATATCCATTTGCAGGGCGGTGATACCCGCTGCGGTGCCGGCAACCTTGAAATCCATGTCGCCCAGGTGATCTTCGTCGCCCAGGATATCGGTCAGTACGGCGAACTGGTTACCGTCCTTGACCAGGCCCATGGCGATACCGGCCACCGGCGCGCTCAGCGGCACACCTGCCGCCATCATGGCCATGGAGCCCACGCACACCGAGGCCATCGAGCTGGAGCCGTTGGATTCGGTAATCTCCGACACCACACGGATGGTGTAGGGGAAGTCCTCGCTGTTCGGCAGCACCGCGGCCAGGCCGCGGCGCGCCAGGCGTCCGTGGCCAATTTCGCGACGGCTGGTAAAGCCCACGCGGCCCGCTTCACCTACCGAGTAGGGAGGGAAGTTATAGTGCAGCATGAAGGGATCACGCCGCTCGCCTTCCAGCGCATCGATGATCTGTGAGTCGCGGGTTGAGCCCAGGGTAACCGCACCGATAGCCTGGGTCTCGCCACGGGTGAACAGCGCAGAGCCGTGCACCTTGGGCAGGATATCGGTTTCGCAGGCAATGGCCCGCACGGTGCGTGTATCGCGACCGTCAATACGCGGTTCGCCGGCGAGGATACGCTTGCGCACGAGGTTTTTCTCGACGGTCTTGAAAACATCCTTGATGTCGTCCTCGGACGGTCCGCCCTCAACGGCCAGGGCCGCTACACAGGCCTTGCGCACTTCGGCAACGCGCTCGTAACGCAGCGCTTTTTCGGTGATACGGTAGGCCTCGCCCAGCTCCGCCTTGACCTGTGCCTCAACGGCAGCGGTGAGCTCTTCATTCACCGCCGGCGGCTGCCAGTCCCAACGCGGCTTGCCGGCTTCGGCAGCCAGATCGCGAATGGCCTGGATCACCACCTGCATTTCCTGGTGGGCAAACAGCACGGCACCCAGCATCTGGTCTTCCGACAGCTCCTTCGCTTCAGACTCGACCATCAACACCGCATGCTCGGTACCTGCCACCACCATGTCCAGCTTGCTATCCTTCAGCTGGTCGTAGGTGGGGTTGAGCATGTAACCGGTGCTCTCGTTGAAGCCGACGCGCGCGCCGCCAATCGGGCCATTGAACGGGCAGCCGGAAATGGCCAGCGCCGCGGAGGTGCCGATCATCGCAGGGATATCCGGATCGATGTGCTTGTCCGCAGACATCACCGTGCAGATCACCTGCACTTCATTCATGAAGCCATCGGGAAACAGCGGCCGGATGGGCCGGTCGATGAGCCGTGAGGTGAGGGTTTCCTTTTCGCTGGGGCGTGCTTCGCGCTTGAAGAAGCCGCCGGGGATCTTGCCGACCGCGTAAGCCTTTTCCGTGTAGTGCACGGCAAGGGGGAAGAAGGGCTGGCCGGGCTTGGCGCTTTTTTCCGCCACAACCGTAACCAGAACCGAGGTGTTTTCGACGGTAACCAGAACCGCGCCGGTTGCCTGCCTGGCAATACGACCCGTTTCCAGCGTGACTGTCTGGCCACCGTACTGGAAGGTCTTTCTAACTGGATTCACATTATTTCTCCAATGCTGAATATGACAACCGGGGCAGAGGGCCCCGGTATGTGGTACCGCTTATCGACGCAGACCCAGTCGCTTGATCAGCTCGGCGTAGCGCGTCACATCCTTGCGCTTCAGGTAATCCAGCAGCTTGCGACGCTGGTTTACCATGCGGATCAGGCCGCGGCGTGAGTGGTGATCGTGCTTGTGCGCCTGGAAGTGGTCCTGCAGCTGGATGATATTGGCTGTCAGCAACGCGACCTGAACTTCGGGCGATCCGGTATCACTCTCGCTGGTCTGGTACTCTTTTACGATTTCTGCCTTTTTTGCAGCTTCTAAAGCCATGTCTGTTTCCTCTCAAGTAATCTGCGTGTTCCACCCGCTTTTACACAGCCCGGTGGAGATCAATAAAAAGAGCCTGTCCGTGCAGATTTACAGACAGGTTCGCGTCACCTCCCGGTGACTATCAGGCGACGCGGCGCAACGCGCCCGTCGTCCAATATCTCGCCTACCCCCAGAAACTCGCCGGTTTCCAGAGCGACGCGCACCATACCATTGTGGGGCGCATTTGGCACCATGACCGGTTGCCCCTGGCGCAGGTAATACCCGCCGGACTCGGTCAGTCGCACCGTCGGCAATGCGTCCAGCGCCGTATCCGCGGGCAGCAATAAGGCGTCCATGTCCGCCAGGCGCTCGGCGTCTTTCAATGCCTCCAGCGCGGCCAGCGTGACGCATCGGTCCAGCCCGAAGGGGCCTGCCCGGGTGCGCCGCAGCGCACTCACATAGCCACCGCAGCCCAGGGCGGTGCCCAGGTCCTCGGCAATCGAGCGCACATAGGTGCCTTTACTGCACTCGAGGGCCACATCGACCTCCGCCCGTTCGCCCGGGCGGAAATCCAGTAATTCCAACCGGTGTATCATCACCGGCCGCGCTGCGCGCTCCACTTCCTGGCCTTTGCGCGCCAGTTTGTAGAGCGGCTGTCCATCGCGCTTCAACGCCGAATACATCGACGGCACCTGCTCAATCGCGCCGCGAAAGGCGCCCAGCGCCTCCTCCACCTGCTCACGCGTGAGGGCACTGGCGTCGGCCACGGCCAGCACCTCGCCCTCGGCATCGCCGGTACTGCGCTGCTCACCGAGCACAAACGTGCTGGCATAGGCCTTGTCGGCGTCCAGCAGATACTGGGAGAACTTCGTCGCCTCGCCGAAGCACAGGGGCAGCACCCCGGTCGCCAGCGGGTCCAGGCTGCCGGTGTGCCCCGCCTTGGCGGCGAAGTACAGGCGCTTGGCACGCTGCAATGCCTGGTTGGAGCTCAGCCCCGCAGGCTTGTCCAGCAACAGTATTCCATCCAGCGGGCGACCTTTGCGCTGACGGCCCACTAGGATGCGTCGCCCGGCTCGTCGTCGCGCAGACCCAGGGCCCGGTCCGCCTGCTCCGCACGCCGAATGAGGTCTTCCATATCCCGTCCGCGGCCCACGCTGCTGTCGAAATAGAAGCGCAGCTGCGGCACGCTGCGCATATTGCTGTCGCGGGACAGTTGGCTGCGCAGATACCCCGCCGCCTTGTTCAGCACCTCCGCGGCTTCACGCGCCTCGTCGGCACAGTCGCTCCCCAGGCGCGTGAAATACACTTTCGCGTGCCCCAGGTCGCGGCTCACGTCCACGCCCGTGATGCTGACCATCCCGATCCGCGGATCGCGCAGTTCCTGCTGGATCTGCTGTGCCAGTTCGCGCTGCAGGTAATCTGCAACCCGCTGGGTCCGACTGTATTCCTTCGCCATAACAGGGCCGCCTACAGAGTGCGGGCAAACTCCTTGACTTCATACACTTCGATCAGGTCGCCGGGCTTGACGTCGTTGTAGTTCTTGACGCCGATACCGCACTCCATGCCGTTGCGCACTTCACTGGCATCGTCCTTGAAGCGACGCAATGACTCCAGCTCGCCCTGGTAGATGACCACGTTGTCACGCAGCACGCGAATCGGGCGTGAACGGTAGACCGTGCCCTCGATGACCATGCAGCCGGCGATCGCACCGAATTTCGGCGAGCGGAATACATCGCGCACTTCGGCAATCCCGAGGATCTCCTCGCGCATTTCCGGCGCCAGCATCCCGGTGAGGGCCTGCTTCACATCGTCGATAAGGTCGTAGATGACGTTGTAGTAACGCAGATCCACGCCCTCGTTTTCCACCAGACGACGGGCGGACGCATCGGCGCGCACGTTGAAGCCAAACACCACCGCGCCCGACGTGATGGCCAGGGTGATGTCGGTTTCCGCGAGGCCGCCGACGCCGCCTGACACAATGTTCACCTGTACTTCGTCGTTGCCGAGGTCCAGCAGGGCGGTCTGAATAGCTTCCAGGGAGCCGCGCACATCGGCCTTGACCACAACGTTCAGCGTCTTCTTCTCGCCAGCCGTCATGCTCTCGAACATGTTGTCGAGCTTGGCGGCCTGCTGGCGCTGCAGCTTGCTGTCGCGCGTCTTCTCCTGACGGAACTGCGCCACTTCACGGGCGCGCTTCTCGCTCTCCACCACGGCGAACAGGTCACCGGCATCGGGGGTACCGTCGAGACCGAGGATTTCGACCGGAATACTCGGCCCGGCCTCGGTGATGTTCTTGCCATTCTCGTCCAGCATGGCACGCACGCGGCCGTACTGCAGGCCTGCCAGCACGATATCGCCCTGGCGCAGGGTGCCGCTCTGGATCAACAGCGACGCCACGGGCCCACGTCCCTTGTCCAGTCGCGATTCGATCACGATGCCCTGTGCAGGTACGTCACGCGGCGCCTGCAACTCGAGTACCTCGGCCTGCAGCAGAATGGCGTCAAGCAGATTGTCCACGCCGTCACCCGTGTGGGCAGACACCTCGATGAACTGTGTATCACCGCCCCAATCCTCGGGGATCACATCCTTGGCTGCCAGCTCGCTCTTCACACGGTCCGGATCCGCACCTTCCTTGTCCATCTTGTTGATGGCCACGATCAGGGGCACTTTCGCCGCCTTGGCGTGCTGCACGGCTTCCTCGGTCTGCGGCATGACGCCATCGTCTGCCGCCACCACGAGGATCACGATGTCCGTGCTCTTCGCGCCGCGGGCGCGCATGGCGGTGAACGCCGCGTGACCGGGGGTGTCGAGGAAGGAAATCATGCCGTGGCCGGTTTCCACGTGGTAGGCACCGATGTGCTGGGTAATACCACCCGCCTCACCGGAGGCCACCTTGGCCTTGCGGATATAGTCGAGCAACGATGTCTTGCCGTGGTCGACGTGACCCATCACCGTGACCACCGGGGCGCGCGGCTCCAGGGTACCCTCGTGCTGCGCGAGCGTCTCTTCCAGCTTCTCTTCCAGGGCGTCGGCACTGATCAGTTTCGGCTTGTGCCCCATCTCCTCGACCACCAGGATCGCGGTATCCTGGTCGATCATCTGGTTGATGGTCGCCATGACGCCGAGCTTCATCAGCTCCTTGATCACTTCACCGGCCTTCACGGACATCTGCTGCGCGAGACCGCCGACCGAGGTCATGTCAGCCAGCTCGACTTCGTGTGTCTTCTTCTCTGTGGGCATCTCGAATCCGTGTTTACCGTGTTCCGCATGGGAACCACCACGCATCTTCTTGCGCCCGCCGCGGCGCCGCATCATGCCGGACTCAGCCGCTTCAAGGTCGGACAGTGACAGGTTGTGGCCGCGCTGCTTGCCACGGCCGCCCGGTGAACTGCGGTCGAGCCGGCCGCGCACAGCTTTCTTGCGCTGTTCTTCGGTCTGCGGTGCCGGCGCATCGTGCAGGCGCTTGGGACGCTTCGCCGCGGCCTCTTTCTCCCGCTCGACTTTTGCCGCGGCTTCCGCCTTGACGCGCTCTTCCTCGGCCTTGCGAGCTTCCATCGCCGCCTTGCGGGCCTCGGCTTCGGCCGCTTCGCGGGCCATACGACGCTCCGCCGCACGCTGGCGCAGGATCTCCGGATCCAGGTCTTTTTCGTCTTCCGGCTCGGGCTCCGGCACAGACGCCGCTGCCGCTGCAACCGCCGCCTCTTCCTCGGCCGCCGCCGCTTCGCGGGCCGCCTTTTCCGCTGCCTCCGCATCCGCTGCCGCCTTGGCTTCCGCGGCCTTGCGCTCGGCCTCTGCCGCTGCCGCTGCTTCCAGCTTGGCCGCATCCTGCATTTCGGAGTCGGCGTCCGAGGCATCGCGCTTGACGTAGGTGCGCTTCTTCCGCACTTCCACGTTCACCGTCTTCTTGCCCTGCGACCCGGACGTTCTCAGCGTGCTGATCGTCTTGCGCTTGAGCGTGATGCGCTTGGGCGCTGCCGTGGATTCGCCATGGCTGCGCTTCAGATAGGTCAGCAGCGTCTGCTTGTCCTCTTCCGACACAGCTTCACTCGCCGCCGAGTGAGGCAGGCCCGCTTCCTTCATTTGCGTCAGCAAACGATCAACGGGCGCTCCCACTGTTTCCGCGAGCTGCTGTACTGTCACTTGCGCCATGCAAAATTCTCCTTAATCCCGTGAAACCCTGATGCCTAGAGTGGAACCGCCTGTACTGGCCTATTCACTCTCCTCGGCAAACCAGGGCGCGCGCGCTGTCATGATCAGCTCTCCGGCGCGCTCTTCGGTCATTTCCGGAATATCCATCAGGTCATCGACACCCTGTTCCGCGAGATCTTCCATGGTAATCACACCGCGGCTGGCCAACACAAAGGCCAGGTGACGATCCATACCGTCCATCTCCAGCAGGTCCTGCGCGGGCTCGTTGGCGCCGAGCTGCTCCTCCGACGCAATCGCCTGGGTCAGCAGCGCGTCCTTGGCGCGCGCCCGCAGTTCCTCGGCGATCTCGTCATCAAAGCCGTCGACGGCGGTCATCTCTTCCAGCGGCACGTAGGCCACCTCTTCCAGCGTGGTAAAGCCTTCTTCAACAAGGATTTCAGCAACCTCCTCATCGAT
Source organism: Halieaceae bacterium UBA5044 (assembly GCA_002416125.1). Lineage (GTDB taxonomy): Bacteria > Pseudomonadota > Gammaproteobacteria > Pseudomonadales > Halieaceae > Haliea. The sequence goes on along the minus strand of DIBU01000010.1, from coordinate 90,917 downwards.
ATCCAGCTGCTCGACAAACATCTGGATCACCTGCCCCGCCTCGGCCTCGTGCTTCTCGGCGGCCTCCTCGTTACTCATGACATTGATGGTCCAGCCGGTCAGTTCACTGGCCAGCCGCACGTTTTGCCCGGAGCGGCCGATCGCCTGTGCGAGGTTGTCTTCCGCTACCGCGACGTCCATGGTCCCGCTGTCTTCGTCAACCACAATGGACTCGACCTCTGCCGGCGACATGGCGTTGATCACCAGCTGGGCCGGGTTATCGTCCCAGAGAATGATGTCCACGCGTTCGTTGTCCAGCTCGTTGGACACCGCCTGCACTCGCGAACCGCGCATACCGACGCAGGCGCCGACCGGGTCGATGCGCTGGTCATTGGTTTTCACTGCGATCTTGGCCCGCGAGCCGGGGTCGCGCGCGGCGGCCTTGATCTGGATAACCTCTTCGGCAATTTCCGGCACTTCAATCTTGAACAGCTCAATGAGCATTTCCGGGCAGGAACGGCTCAACATCAGCTGCGGGCCGCGGGTTTCCGCGCTGATCTCGCGCAGGATGGCACGCACCCGGTCGTTGACGCGGAAGGTTTCGCGACCAACCAGCTGATCCCGGGGCAGCAGGCCCTCGGCGTTATTGCCGAGATCCACGATCACGTTGTCGCGTGTCACTTTCTTGACTGTGCCCGCAACGAGCTCGCCGACGCGCTCACGATACAGCTCGACGACCTGCGCACGCTCGGCATCGCGCACGCGCTGCACGATGACCTGCTTCGCGGTCTGCGCCGCAATGCGCCCGAAGCCGACGTTCTCGACCGCTTCCTCATAGATGTCGCCGGGCTTCAGCGCCGGATCTTTCTCGATGGCTTCTTCCGTGGTGAACTGGGTACCCAGCAGTGCCATTTCGTCGTCGGGAACCACCAGCCAGCGGCGCACGGTCACGTAGTCGCCCGTCTTGCGGTCGATGGTCACCTCGATGTCGGCATCCTCGTCGTAGCGCTTCTTGGTCGCTGTCGCCAGCGCCAGCTCGATCGCCTCGAAAATGATGTCCTCGGACACGCCCTTTTCGTTCGAGACGGCCTCAGCCACCATCAGGATTTCTTTAGTCATTCGTAGCCTCGTCAGTTACGCTGGCCGCACCCTCGATGCGGGGATGAACACGCGCCTTGTCCACGGCGCTGTAAGGCAACAGGTATTCGTGGTCATCTACCAGCACCACAACGTCCTCGCCCTCGATACCTTGCAAAATACCCTTGAAATTGCGGCGCCCCTCGAAAGGCCGGCGCAAACGCAATTCGACCCACTCGCCGAAGAACGGCGGGAACTGCTCAAGGCGAAACAGCAGGCGATCAACGCCCGGCGAGGACACCTCAAGCGTGTACTCGCCGGTGATCGGGTCTTCAACGTCCAGCACAGCGCTCACCTGCGCACTGACGGCGGCACAGTCATCCACCGTCACCCCTGACTGCGCGTCAATGTACACGCGCAATACACTGTGCTTGCCCTGGGCGGCATACTCGATGCCCCAGAGGTCAAAGCCGAGGGCGACCACTGTGGGTTCCAGCAGCGCCTGTAATTCCTGTTGCCTGGCCGTCAATCCGACTCCACTTCCGCCAGCGGCGGTTAACCTTGCGAATACACCACAAACATTTTTCGCAGATACGAAAAAGCCCCAAGAAGGGGCTTTGACGAAACGTGCCGCCAATTCGGAGCGGACGACACGTATGTTGGTAGCGGGGGCCGGATTTGAACCGACGACCTTCGGGTTATGAGCCCGACGAGCTA
>DIBU01000010.1:28799-89000 GCA_002416125.1 Halieaceae bacterium UBA5044 | reverse complement strand
CCTTCGGGTTATGAGCCCGACGAGCTACCAGGCTGCTCCACCCCGCATCAAAACTTCCTCGACTTGAAGGCCCCTTGGCACTTCACAGTGGACCAAACCAACTTTACTGGCCCAAATTCGAGGCTGTGCATTATAGGTATCAGGGCCCTTCCGGTCAACAGCCCCGCAAAGAAAAAAGCCCTGTTTCGACGCCCCCGCTGGCCAACGGGAGGCACGTCACGAGCCCGGCGCGCCCGCGCCGGCCTGCGGCATCTGCAGCAGCTCCAGATAGAGCGGGAAACCGGGGCACTCCAGGTAGGCAAACACCGTATCGCTGCTCCAGCGCTTGTACCAGAACGGGGTGTATCCCAGCCGGGCGAGCTCGCTTATCCAGTGGTCCGTGTCCTCAACGCGGAAACGCAGGTGGTGCATGCCCTCCCGTCCCGACTCGATAAATTCGCTGTGCGGGCTGACACCGGACTGCCACTCGATCAGCTCGATTTCCATATCACCACTGCGGCCGAACCCCAGCCGCAGTTGCACGTCTTCGGTGCGGCCACGGAACTCCGCACCAGCCACCGAGCCGTCCATGAAGGAGAACGGACCAAACACCGGGTCGAAGCGGGCGACCCAGGCATCCATGTCCTTTACCACAAATCCGATCTGGTCGATCGGCGGCAGGCCGAGAGCCTGCAGACGCTGGTCGTGTGACATCGCTTTCTTCTCCTGACAGGGCGGCACCTCGGGTACCCGATGGTATTTTTGCTTGCCATCGCAATCAAGGCCTATTTAGCATGGGTGGAAACACCCGCGTTTGCCGGACGCGCCCACCGAGGGGCGACCCGGCACCCGAAATTCCGACACAGGAGCGCGACAAGCGGCATGACCCACACCCTGCGTATCGACGACCTTCGCGCCCCGCAACTGACCGAGGTGCAGCGCGCCGCCCTCGACTGGGCCGCGCAACAGCCGCTGGAATTCACGGAAAGCGCAGTGCTCGATGCGGCACGTCGGCGCACCGGGCTCAGCGACTTCGGGCCCGAGGATTTCCGGGAGCGCCTGCAGCTGCTGCTGGACGAATGGGGCCAGGATGCCGAGATGACCGCCAGCCAGCGTCTCAACCTGTTCGGCTATCTGGTGCGCTACGCCAGCAACCGGCTGCTGCTGCAGCAGGCCTGGCGGCAGCACCCGGAAGCGCTGGCACAGCCCATCGAGCGCCCGATCATCGTCGCCGGGCTGCCGCGTTCAGGCACCACCCACCTGCTCAATCTGCTGGCGGCGGACTCCCGATTTCGCTCCTTACCGCTCTGGGAGTCCTACGAGCCGGTCCCCCTGCCCGGAGAGGCCACGCTGGCAGACGGCACCGACCCGCGCATGCAGCGCTGCGCTGAGGCGTGGGAAGGCATGCAGGCCGTCACGCCCCTGCTGGCGGCCATGCACCCGATGAACCCGGAGCACATCCATGAGGAACTGGAACTGATGGGCCCGGACTTCGCCTCCTACAATTTCGAGTGGCTCGCCCCCAGTCCGCGCTGGCGCGATCATTACTACGCGCATGACCAGACGCCACACTACCGCTACATGCGCGATGTGCTGAAACTGCTGCAGTGGTACCGGGGACCGAATCGCTGGGTACTCAAATGCCCGCAGCATCTGGAGCAGTTGCCCGTGTTGCGGGAGGTGTTCCCCGACGCCACCTACGTGATCACACACCGCGATCCGGTGGCTGTAATCCAGTCGGCCGTCACCATGCTTGCCTACGGCTATCGGATGAGCCGCACCCGCATCGACACAGGCGCAATCGTCGACTACTGGGCGGACCGCGTGGAGCACCTGCTGCGGGCCTGCGTGCGCGACCACGCAGCCCTGCCGCCAGCGCAAACCATCGATGTCCCCTTTCACGAGTTCATGGCAGACGACCTGGGCATGGTGGAGAAAATCTACGCCTGCGCGGATGTCGAGTTGACAGCGCAGGCACGCGCCGAGATGCAGGCGTTCATCGCCGCACACCCGCGGGGCAAGGAGGGCCGGGTGCTGTACAACCTGAAAGCGGATTTCGGGGTAGACCCGGAGGCCCTGCGCGAGCGTTTCAGCTTCTATTTCCAGCAGTTTCCTGCGCGCGCAGAGCGCAGCTAACGCTGGCAGTCCACCATCACCTTGACGGCCTCGTTGGGGTCGCTGGCCACCGCAAAGGCCTGCTCAAACGCACTCAGTGGAAAGCGGTGGCTGATCAGGGCGCTGGCGTCAACCCGGCCCGAGGCCAGCATTTCGATCACCGCCGGAAACTCATCCGGGTAGGCCATTGAGCCTGTGATGCGCAGCTCCCGCGCCAGCACCGAGAGCAGGTCGATCTGCGCGGGCGCCTTGTGCACACCCACCACCGTAAGCCGACTGCGAAAGCGCGCCAGTTGCACACACTGCTCGAACACCGCACCGACGCCGGTGGCCTCGATCAGCACATCGATATCCGGCAGCGTCTGTCCCAGATACTGCACGCTGCCAAACTCCGCGCACAGGCGCGCCGCCAGCCCATCATCCCCGGCAGACACGGGCGTGGCGCCCAGCGCCCGGGCCAGCGCCAGCCGTCGCTCGCTGCGGTCCACCACCACGCAGTGGTCCAGCCCGAGGTAGCGCGCGACCAGCAGGACACCGAGGCCGATCGGTCCCGCACCGAAAATCACCAGTTTGTCGCCCGCCGACAGCTCACTGCGGTTGGCGGCGTGCATGGCAACGGACAGCGGCTCAACCAGCGCACCTTCTTCGTCGCTGAGGCTGTCGGGCAACCTGAAAAGAATACCGGCGTCCCGACTGACACCGCGCACCAGCAGCAGCGGCGCAAACCCGCCCTCCGCACCCCCGTTGCCGATGGCATTGCCGCCCGCGGTCGGATTCACCACCACCCGATCGCCCGGGGCGAATCCCTGCACGCGACTGCCCACCCGCTCGACCACCCCGGACAGCTCGTGCCCCAGCGGCATGGGCAGGGGATAACCCGGTAGACCGCCCATCGCCGTGTAACCAAGGTCAGACCCGCAGATGCCACACTGCTGCACCGCAACGAGCACGTCGTCCGGGCCGGGTTCCGGTGCGGCTACGGCATCCAGCGACAGCTGGCCGGGGGCATGTATACGTACCAGGGGCCACTCGACCATACAGGGTCTCCAGCGTTTGGGGTGGGGTTCAACCGCGCAGTGGGCGCATGATGCGTTTCTCGAAGTCTTCCATAAAACGCTTCTTGGCATCCAGCGTCGAGCGCTTGCCGAGGACGTAACTGAAAGGCAGGTTCACCGCCGATGTCATGCCCGCCTGCTCAAGACGCTGCAGCGTGGCAACCTCCAGCGGCGTGGTCAGACCGACAATGGTTTCGAAGGGCTCCGCACTGCGCCCGGCCTCCGCGCGCAGTGCGCGCAGGCGGGCCATCAGCGCCGGGACTTCATCCGGGTGGTTGCCGGCGCCGATCCAGCCATCGCCGCGCACCGCCGCGCGGCGCAGGGCAGCCTCGTTGGCGCCGCCGACAAAGACCGGCACGTTGTGGCCCGGTGCAGGTTCAATACACAACCGCGGAAACGGGAACAGGGGGCCGTCGTGTTCAACCATGCCGCCCTGCCAGAGCTTGTGCATGACATCGATCATCTCATCCATGCGCTGACCGCGGCCCTGAAACGGTACGCCGTAGATGTCGAATTCATCCTTCATCCAGCCCGCGCCGATGCCGAGCGCGAAGCGGCCGCCGCTGAAGATATCCAGTGAGCCGGTGGCCTTCGCCACCTCGAAGGGGTTGCGCAGGGGCAGCACGTAAATCGAGGTCGTGAAGTGCAGCCGGCGGGTCGCGGCAGCCATGAAGGCCGTGCTCACCCAGCAGTCGGGGTAGGGCGCATCCGCCGTCATCGGCGCCACGCCATTCTCCGAGTAGGGGTACGGTGTTTTCACCTCTTCGGGGAATACGGCATGGTCGGCATTGAACACGCCGTGGAACCCCAGTTCCTCGGCAAACTGTGCCAGAGGTACCAGCTGTTCCGGTTCAGTCCAGACCAGCGCCTGCCAGAATTTCATGCCCCTGCTCCTTTGCTGCGCAAGAGCACCATGCTAACCCAGCGACCGCGTGCCACACGCGGAAACCGCTACGGCATATTCCGTGTTTGATGCATAGTTAAACCAGCATCGCAGCGGGGCGGCCGCGAGGGCAGCGGCGTGCGACCCTAGTCGGCGACAGGAGCCATTACCGTCTGGTCTATGCGGCCGAAGATGCTCTCGCCGGCTGCATCATTCATCTCGATGCATACCCGGTCACCGAACTGCATGAACGCAGTCGCGGGCTGGCCGTCACGCAGGGTTTCAATCATCCGCAACTCCGCGATACAGCTGTAGCCCAGGCCACCTTCCGCCACCGGCTTGCCCGGTGACCCATCGGCATCCTTGTTGGAGACCGTGCCGGAACCGATGATGGTGCCCGCACACAGGGGACGCGTTTTCGCCGCATGAGCGATAAGGGTGGGAAAATCAAACGTCATATCCACCCCGGCGTTCGCCTCGCCGAAACGCTCGCCGTTATAGCGCACGCTCAGCGGCAGGTGCAGCCGTCCACCATCCCAGGCCGCGCCCAGTTCCTCCGGCGTGACACACACCGGGCTGAAGGCGCTGGAGGGCTTGGACTGGAAGAATCCAAAGCCCTTGCCCAGCTCCGCCGGAATGAGGTTGCGCAGGGAGACATCGTTGACCAGCATGATCAGGCGGATAGCAGCGCCGGCCTGAGCCGGACTGGCACCCATGGGCACATCGCCCGTCACCACCGCCACCTCGCCTTCAAAATCGATGCCCCAGGCGGGGTCGTCCATCACGATCGGGTCCCGCGGCCCCAGAAAGCTGTCTGAACCACCCTGGTACATCAGCGGGTCGGTCCAGAAACTCTCGGGCATCTCTGCGCCCCGCGCCTTGCGCACCAGTTCCACATGGTTCACGTAGGCCGAGCCGTCCGCCCATTGAAAGGCCCGGGGCAAGGGGGAGGCGCAGGCCGCCTGGTCAAACGCGACCCCCTCACCCGCGTTGACCCGCGTGGACAGGGCCGCCAGCGCGGGCTGGTGCTGTGCCCAGTTGTCGAGTGCCTGCTGCAGGGTCATGCCTGCCGCGAGGCAGCGCTGCAGGTCACGGGATACCACCACAAGTGCGCCATCGCGGCCCTCACGCAGGGATGCCAGTTTCATCAATGCTCTCCGAGTTCGCGTTCGTGCAACCACGCCGCATGACGCGGCGCCCGCCGGGTGCGGGACCACTCCTCGATCATGTCGGGCGCCACCGCGCGCAGGCGATCGAGGTCACCCGGTTGCGCAATATTGGCGGCCAGCTCCAGCCGGTGGCCGTTGGGATCAAAGAAATAAATGGAGCGGAAGATGCCGTGGTGCGTGGGCCCGACCACCGGGATGCCCTGCTGCTCGACCTCGCGTTTGGCCGCCAGTAGAGCCTCTTCACTGTCCACTTCAAAGGCAATGTGCTGCACCCACTCCGGTGTATTGCCGTCGCGCCCCATCGGCGGCGAGTTCGGCAACTCGAAAAACGCCAGCACGTTGCCCATGCCGGCATCGAGAAATACGTGCATGTACGGGTCCGGCTCGCGGGTGGAGGGCACCTCGTCCTCGGCAATGGCCAGAACCAGCTGCATGTTCAGCACCCGGCGGTAGAATTCCACGGTTTCCCGGGTATCGTTGCAGCGATATGCAACATGATGAATACGGCGGATCTGCATGGCGCCTCCTCAACCGGCCTGGGTGACGTTGAGCACACCGCGGGCGAGCTGGTCGCGCTCGATAGACTCGAACAGTGCCTTGAAGTTGCCCTCACCAAAGCCGTCGTCATCCTTGCGCTGGATGAATTCGAAGAACATGGGCCCCAGCAGGTTGGCGGAGAAAATCTGCAGGAGTAGCCGCGGGCTGCCGCCCTCGGTGCTGCCGTCGAGAAGAATACCCCGCGACTGCAACTCCGCCACCGGCTCCCCGTGACCCGGCAGGCGCCCTTCCAGCATCTCGTAGTAGGTGCCCGGGGGGGCGGTCATGAAGGTCATGCCTGCCGCCTGCAGTCGGTCGTAGCAGGCGAGAATGTCGTCGCAGGCGAGGGCAATGTGCTGTATCCCCTCGCCGTTGTAGGCCATCAGGAACTCCTCGATCTGGCCGCCACCGCGGGACTCCTCGTTCAGCGGGATGCGGATCTTGCCATCGGGCGCCGTCATGGCTTTCGACAAGAGGCCCGTGTGCTCACCTTCGATATCGAAGTAGCGTATTTCCCGGAATCCGAACAGTTCCTCATAGTAGCGGGCCCAATAGGCCATGCGCCCGCGATACACGTTGTGGGTGAGGTGGTCGAGGGTGTGGAAACCCAGCCCCGTGGGCTTTCTGTCCGCGCCGGGCACCCAGTGAAAATCGATGTCATAAATGCTCTGCCCTTCCGCGTAGCGGTCAATCAGGTAGAGAATCGCGCCGCCGATGCCGCGGATGGCGGGCAGACGCAGCTCCATCGGGCCGGTTTCCACGGTGACCGGCTGTGCGCCTTTCTCCAGCGCCCGGTTGTAGGCCAGCGTCGCGTCCTGAACGCGAAACGCCATGCCACAGGCCGACGGGCCATGCTCGCGCGCGTAGTACCAGGCGTGACTTCCCGGCTGGTAGTTGGTCAGGAAATTGATGTCACCCTGGCGCCACAGGGCCACATCCTTGCTGCGGTGCCGGGCCACACAGGTGAAGCCCATGGATTCAAACACCGGCTCCAGCACGCCCGGCGCGGGTGCCGTGAATTCGACGAACTCGAACCCATCCAGGCCCATGGGGTTCTCGAACAGATCTGACATGGTGTACCTCCCGGTGCTGCAGCCGCGAAATCGCCCGCTGCCACAGAGTATAGGCACGGGACCATTTAGTTTCAAATGAAACTTTATGCCCGGATTCAAGCCACGCCACTCTGGCTAACGGTCCGCGTATCCAGACCACACACGAGGAACCACGACCCGGGACTCGCCCGTCATAGATCCTGCCACTACCCTGCAGACTGGCTTCCACAGCGAGACCCCCATGCCACTGAACGCCACTACACGATCTTTTGTGCAACTGGGCGTGGCACTGTGCCTCGGCCTGACACAGGCCGTCGCGCACGTTGCGGCAACCCCCCCAGCGGCCGCGCAGCGTACCCACGCGTTCTTCGGGGAGCTCCATGTGCACACCATGAATTCCCCCGACGCGTTCATGCTGAACGTGAGGACGACACCCGATGATGCCTACCGCTTCGCGCGGGGCGAGGCCATTCCCCACATCAGCGGCGTAACCATCCAGCTGCGTGCGCCACTCGATTTCATCGCCATCACCGACCACTCCGAGTACATGGGCATATTGCCGCGCCTGTTCGAGCCCCAGGGCGCGCTGGCAGGCCTGCCGATTGCCGCCCGCCTGGCCGACGAAGACCCGGAGCGACGGCAGGCCGCTGTGCTGGAAGTGCTGATGACCCTGGGCGAGAACAAGCCCATGCCGGCGCTGGTGGACCAGGCACTGCGCCAGTCCATCTGGCAGGAGTATGTGCGCAGCGCCGAGCGCCATTACCGGCCCGGAGAATTCAGCACCCTGATCGGCTACGAATGGACGTCCTCCGGCGCCCTGGATGAAGTCAACCTGCACCGCAACGTCATCTTCCGCAGCAACCAGGTGCCCGCCCAGCCTTTCTCCAGCTTCGACAGTGTTGAGCCACGCGCGCTCTGGACCTGGCTGGATGAGCAGCGCGCACTCGGCATCGAAGGCATGGCCATTGCGCACAACAGCAACCTGAGCAACGGCCTGATGTTTCCCACCGACGTCGCGTTTGGCGGCGCGGCCATCGATGCCGACTATGCGGCCCTGCGCCAACGCAACGAACCCCTGGTGGAAATTGCCCAGATCAAGGGCAGCTCGGAAACGCATCCGCTGCTGTCTCCCAACGATGAATGGGCCGGCTTCGAACTGCTGGAAGACCTGCTCGGTGGCCGCGGCACCCTGGGCAAGGTGCAGGGAAGCTACGTCCGCGACGCCTGGCTGTCCGGCCTGCTGATGCAGGCGCAGCAGGGCTACAACCCCTACCGTTTCGGCGTGATCGCCGCCAGCGACAGCCACAATGCCGGATCGCAGGTGGAAGAGGACAACTACCACGGCAAGATCGGCAGCGCCGATGGCACGCCGGAAACGCGCCGGGGTGGCAGCTTCATCAACACCCACCACATCAAATACAGCTCGGCGGGACTGGCCGGCGTCTGGGCCACCGAGAATACCCGCGAGGCTCTGTACGATGCGCTGGCGCGGCGGGAGACCTTCGGCACCAGCGGGCCGCGCATCAGCGTGCGCTTTTTTGCCGGCGCGGACTGGCCCGCAGATCTGCTTACCCGTCCGGATTGGGTGGAGCAGGCCTACGCGACAGGCGTTGCCATGGGCGGTGAACTTGAGCAGTCCAGCGGCGCCGGCCCCGAGTTCCTGCTGTGGGCCGCGAAAGATCCCGGTAGCGCCTGGCTACAGCGGGTACAGATCGTCAAGGGCTGGGTGGAGGACGGCGCAACCCGGGAGACCGTGTTTGATGTCGGCTGTGCGGACGGGCTCAGCCCGGACCCGAGCACCCACCGCTGCCCGGACAACGGCGCTACCGTGTCCCTGGAGACCTGTGAGTATGATCGCCACAGGGGCGAGGGCCAGATCGCCGTCCGCTGGCGCGACCCTGGCTTCGATCCGGAGCAACCGGCCTTCTACTACGCCCGCGTGCTGGAGAACCCCACCTGCCGCTGGAGCACCTGGGACAGCCTGCGCACCGGCCTGCCGCTGCCGCAGGACGTTCCCCCCACGCTGCAGGAGAGGGCATGGACGTCGCCAATCTGGTACCGGCCGAGCGCGGTGTCCGATGCGCCGGCACCCAGCTGAATCACGGCTTTATAGGGGCGCCCACCTGGTAGTAGCTGTCGATATCCGCCCGGTGCACAACGCCGGCAATGCGCACGATGCCGTAGGACAGGTACTGCCGCACATACAGCACCTCCGCGCCTGAGCGCTGCAACGTCTGCAGCGCCTCTTCCAGCGTGGCCTGATACGACACCGCAGCCACATCCTGGCGCTTGGCCGGGATGGCCAACAAGTCCACCGGCGGGGCGGCGCCGGAATCAGTACCCTCCTGCCCCGGGACTTCAGTCTGCTCGCGGTAACGCGCCAGGTCCGCCGTGAGCAACAAAGACACCGGGCCACTGCTGCCCTCCACCAGCAGCCAGCGGGTGCCCGCCGACAACGCCGCAGCTACGCCCTCCGCATCCAGCAGGCGCGGCGTAACTTTCACACTGCGCTCCATGATGGCGCCAACACCGACACGCCGCAGCGCCTGGGTCAGGGGTGAGGTGTCATAGCCCAGACCCTGGGCCCTGAGCATGCTCTGGAACACCGCCTTCTTGCCGAACACCTCGCTGGTGACCAGGCTGGCAACCGTGATGGCCAGCATGCCCGGCATGATGATGTGCGGGTTATGGGTGAACTCGAGCAAGGCCATCAGTGCCGCCAGCGGGGCCTGCAACACAGCCCCCATCATGGCGCCCATGCCCAGCATGGCATAGAAGCCGACGCTGGAGGCCTGCTCCGGCATGAACGCTGCGCCAACCAGGCCCAGCGCACCGCCCAGCGTGGCACCCGTAACCAGGGTGGGGCCGATGATACTGCTGGGCATGCCCAGCCCTACGGTCACGCTGGTCGCGACCAGCTTCGCCACGCCCACGCCCAGCAGCACCCCAAGCGCCAACTGGCCATTGATCGTCTGTTCCACCGTGTCGTAACCGATGCCCATCACCTGCGGCACCAGCAGGGCAAACGGCACCATGAACAACCCCGCCATCAGCAGGCGCAGCATGATGGGACGACTGTCGAAACGCCCCGCCGATTCAATCAGCTGAATGAACAGGGCCGCGGCAACGCCAATCAGGGCCGCGACCAGCAGGATCCAGGGAATCTCCCAGAGTGACTGCAGGGTGACCAAAGGCACCTCGAAGGCCGGCTCCGCACCGTACACCGCCCGGGTCAGCACCGCCGCCGTCACCGCGGCGAGGATAACCGGTGTAAACACCCCGATGGTGTACTCCATCATCACCACTTCCATGGCGAAGATCACCCCGGCGATGGGCGTATCGAAAGACGCGGCAATGGCGGCGGCCACGCCGCAGGCCACCAGCGTACGAATACTGTTGTTGGGGAGACGCAGCCACTGCCCCAGCAGGCTGGAGAAGGCCGCGCCGAGGTGCACGGCCGGCCCCTCACGCCCCGCGGATTGACCGGTGACCACAGTCCCGACCCCCAGCAGGAACTGGATCAGCGCACCCCGCAAACGCATATAGCCCTGATGGTAATTCAGGCGATGCATGACATGCGCCACGCCGACCCGCCGGTCAGTTACCGACAGGAAGTGCAGAAAGGCACCGAGCCCAAGCGCGCCAGCGAGGGGCAGCCACACACGCGCAGCACGACTCAACTGCTCGAACGCCTCGCTGTCAGCGCCCGGCAGGAAGTACTCCAGCGGCCACTCGATCGCGCTGCGAAACAACAGGATAACGGCGCCCGTACCCAAACCGGACAGCAGGCCCAGCAGCGCCAGTTGCAGCACGCCCTCACCGCTGGAAAGGCGGCTGCCAAAGTGCGCTGACACACTGTCCTTGACTTCACGTCCACGCCTGAGCATTGCTTCTCCCAACCACGACAACCCTGCCTCTGACCATAGCGCCAGAGATGCGGGTTGTACACTGCAAGGCTGATGCTTGTGGGTGGTGCGAAGACGGGACTTAATTTTCCAACTTATCTATTTGTTTTATATATATTTTTTCTAATACGATCTGCCAGTTACTCAGGATGTTGCTCAACTTTCGAAAAGTACCCGACAAGTACGATCCTCACCCAGCCAGAACGGGCTACCCTTCGTCTCCCGCATCACCGCCGAAAACGACCGTACCGCTTTCTCGGTCAACGAGAACGACTACGCTCGATTTCAGTCCGGCAAACTGGAATTCTTCAACATAAGCCACCCAGCAGTTTTTCAGTTCAACACCATAAACGTTGGGTTTCCTCCCAGTAATTTCTTCCGGCAACAATACCTTTGAAATCCCTCTACCCAGCCCGTTGGACAACACATGGTTTTCGGCCAGGTCCCGCGCGTTGTCCCGGGATACTGTCTGCAGCCCAACCTTTTCGCGGCTATCAAGCTCCAAAGCGTCGCCTATAACTTCGATCTGCTCGATGTCCTGGAGGGCGTTCCCTGTCATCCGTTATTCCCGCTTCTCTATCTGAGTTGCCGCTGCTCTTGTTACTGGCTATTGTCTTTACTCCCGGGTCGTCGGGGTCCGGCACAACCAGGCCGTGGCTTGCGGCACAGTCCAGTACCAGAACCCCGATCATCGACGCGGAGGAGCGGCGCTCGCGCTCGGAGGCCAGCTTCAGCAACGCCTTGACTTTGGCGGTGGTGCGGATGGTTAGGACTTCGTCCTTGGTTCGCCCCATATTGCAGCTACCAGTTCAGATGGTAATGCCAATGTACTGCCGGTTGCGCGCATGGACAAGGGAGAGCATGGCACCGCCGGGGTATCGTCGCGCGCTTGACGCGTCTACCGCAGCCAGAATGCGCCGGGCGCTAGATCAGGGTTACACTGCCGACCTCGGAGACGTACACGAGAGTGCACTGAATGAGCAAGGAAGAAGAAAAGGCGTTTATAGCCGCTATCCGCAAGGCCAGAAACATAAGCGAGATTCACGCGGCGCTGGAGTTGCTGCCACTGCTTCCCAGTGATTCTCCCACAGGGCCCCCTGAGACGTTAGGGGATATGGCCCTAGCCATCCTTCAGGAAACGTCAGCGGGTGGCTTGAAGGACGGTTTGATATGAATAGCGTCTGGCATCTTACTGGAAATTGTTCGCTCTACCACATACACCGAGCGCGTTGCTTCACTGTGTGGTCGCCGTCCATAGCGTTTAATTCCTTGATGGCCTTGATTGCGGCAGCCGGACCGAACGGCGATATTTCAACGTAGACCGTTCTAACGACGGTGCCATCTGGCGCCACTTCGACTTCTTCTCTGCGGGTGACTTCTCGTAGGCACGCAGTAATCACCGCACGGTGTTTGACCTGGCGGGGCTTCAATAGGGACGTTTGGAAATTTCCATAACCGTCAAGATGGTGCCGAAGGCGGGACTTGAACCCGCACGAGCTATGCCCACCACCCCCTCAAGATGGCGTGTCTACCAATTCCACCACTTCGGCAAATTGCTACGCGCCCGGCTTACAGCGCCGGAACGTCGCCTGCGGCAGCCTCGGCTGCCGGCTCGGCATTATCCACAGTTGGCAGGTCGGAATCCAGTACCGGAACCACCCTTTCTTCCGCAGCGGGTATCACCAGGTCGAGGTCATCCACAACCTTGGTTTTGTTGCTGGCCAGCATGGCAAGGCCGAAGCTGGTGGCGAAGAACAGCACCACCAGCCAGGCCGTCGATTTGGTCAGCACGTTGCTGCTGCCGGCACTGCCAAACAGCGTTTGTGAGGCACCGGCACCGAATGAGGCACCGACATCGGCACCCTTGCCCTGCTGCAGCATGATCAGGCCGATGATCGCCAGCGCAATCAGCAAATGCACAACGAGAATAATCTGTTCCATAACACCCTTGCCCGCTCGGGCTCTACACGTCTGTATTGCGCTTGTCAGCCCCGTGCTGCGGCCACAATCGCCTGAAAATCCTGCGCGTCCAGGGACGCACCGCCCACCAGCGCACCGTCGATATCCGTTTCGGCAAACAGCTCCGCCGCATTGTCCGGCTTGACGCTGCCCCCGTAGAGGACACGCGTCGCCGCCGCATCGACACCCTTGAGGTCGGCAAGCTGCTCACGAATGAACGCGTGCATCGCCTGCGCTTCCTGCGGCGTCGCGGTGAGGCCTGTCCCTATGGCCCACACCGGCTCGTAAGCCACCACCAAATGGCGCGTATTGGACTGCCCACGCAGCGCGCCCTGCAATTGCCGCGCTACGGTGTACTGTGCTTCACCGGCCTCACGCTCGTCCCGGGTTTCGCCAACGCAGACCACGGGGGCAAGACCCGCAGCCAAGGCTGCCGCCACCTTGGCGGCCACCATATCGTCGGATTCGCCGTGATACTGGCGTCGTTCCGAGTGGCCGAGAATCACCCAGCGGCACCCGCTGTCGACCAGCATCTCCGCGGCAACTTCGCCGGTGTAGGCACCCGCCGCCATGTGGCTGCAGTCCTGTGCGCCAACGCCCAGACCGGACCCTTCGCACAGGGAGACCGCGAGCGGGATATGCACAAAGGCCGGGCAGACCACGACGTCCACGGAGGGATAGCCACCCTCCCGGACCAGGCCGCCCAGCAGCTGTTTCACGCTGGCCCGGGAGCCGTGCATCTTCCAGTTACCCATCACAAGCGGTTTGCGCACTGGCTACACCCGGCTACAAAAAACGGTCGGCAATGGTACCCAAGAAGGCCTCGACATACAAGGCGCGCCGGCGGGCGGTGTCAGCCTGCCCGCAGGGCCTCCGCAACGTCGCTGGCCAGCGACTGACACAGCGTTTCGACCTCCGCCGCATCCTCACCCTCCACCATTACGCGGACCAGTGGCTCGGTGCCGGAGGGGCGCAGCAACACACGCCCGCGGGTGCCCAGCACCTGCTCGACCGACGCCACCGCCGACACGACAGCCGGCAACTCGCTGAGTACAAAGCGGCCAGTCACCGGCACGTTGATCATGGTTTGCGGGCACTTGCGCAGTCCGGCACGAAGCTCCGCCAGGCTGCGGCCGGAATCGGCCATCGCCACCAGCACCTGCAGGCTGGCGACAATGCCATCGCCCGTGGTGGTGTGGTCGGCACAGATGATGTGCCCGGATGACTCCCCGCCCAGGCGCCAGCCGCGGGCTTCCATCATTTCCTTGACGTAGCGGTCGCCCACCTTGGCTCGCGCCAGCTCCAGGCCGATATCGCGCAGCGCCAGCTCCAGCCCCAGGTTGGACATGAGCGTGCCGACAACGCCGGCCTCGCCCCTGCCCTGGGTAGCGCGGTGCACGGCAATGACGTAGAGCAATTCGTCGCCATCCACCAGGGAGCCATCGGCATCGATGAACATCACGCGATCGCCGTCACCGTCATAGGCAATTCCCAGGTCCGCGCCGCTTTCGCGCACCAGGGCGGAGAGCTGTGCCGTGTCCGTGGAACCGACGCCCTCGTTGATGTTGTAGCCATCGGGGCGATCCCCCATGCTCACCACATCGGCACCGAGTTCGGCGAGTACATTGGGCGCAATGTGATAGGTGGCGCCGTGTGCACAGTCTACCGCGATCTTCAGGCCGCGCAGGCTGAAGCTCTCCGGCACCGTGGCCTTGCAGTACTCGATGTAACGGCCGGCGGCATCGGCCACCCGCACCACCTTGCCGATATCCCGTGAAGGCACGACCACCAGGTCGCAGGCCAGCTCCGCCTCAATAGCCAGTTCCACGTCATCGGGCAGCTTGGCACCCTGGGCAGAAAAAAACTTGATGCCGTTGTCGTAGTAGGGGTTGTGGGACGCGCTGATGACGATACCCGCCACGGCGTTCTGGGTGCGGGTCATGAGGGCTACGGCGGGGGTGGGCATGGGGCCCAACAGCTTGACGTCCACGCCGGCTGCGACCAACCCGGCTTCCAGCGCGGACTCGAACATGTAGCCGGAGACCCGGGTGTCCTTGCCGATAATCACCCGGTTGTGGGTGCCGGGGCTGGCACCGCGGGCGAATACGCGGCCACAGGCCCAACCCAGCTTGAGCATGAAGTCCGGCGTGATGGGCGCTTCGCCCACCGTGCCCCGTATGCCATCAGTACCAAAGTATTGTCTGCTCAAGATCGCCCCCATCGCTTCGTTGCCACACACAAGGCCAGCGCGTCCACCGTCGCCGCTACATCATGCGCTCGCACTATAGCGGCACCACGCTCGACTGCAAGCACGGCCAGTGCCAGGCTGCCGGCGAGCCGGTCCTCGGCGACGCCGCGGTCACCCGCTGGGGTCTCACGCCCCAATACCTTGCCGATCAGGGACTTGCGCGACAGACCTACCAGCAGCGGGACACCTTCCGGGGCCACCTCGGCAAGCCGGTCAAGCAGTTCCAGGTTGTGCGCCACCGTCTTGCCGAAGCCGAAACCCGGGTCCAGAACGATCTGCCTGCGAGGAATCCCGGCCTCCGCACAGGCCTGCACCCGCTGTGCAAGGAAGCCGCGCACCTCGGCCACCACATCAGTATAGGTGGGGGCCCGCTGCATGCTGTCGGGCTGGCCCTGCATGTGCATCAGGCAGACCGGCAGGCCGGTCGCCGCCGCGGCTTCCAGGGCACCTTCGCGCCCGAGGGCGCGCACGTCGTTGAGCATGCCCGCGCCGAGTGCCGCGGCCTCGCGCATGATCACCGGGTTACTGGTGTCGACGGAGATAACAACATCGAGTTCACGCGCAATCCGCGCCACCAGTGGCAGTACCCTATCTTCTTCTTCAGCAGAGGTTACCGGCAGGGCGCCGGGACGGGTGGATTCACCACCAATATCGAGAATGGCCGCCCCCTCCGCAACCAGGCGACGGGCGTGCGCGAAGGCGCGCTCCAGGTCGAGCGTGCCGCTCCGGTAGAGGGCGCCGCCATCGGAAAAGGAATCGGGCGTGGTGTTGACCACGCCCATCACAAGGGGGTGCGAGAGATCAAGCACGCGCCCGGCGCAGTCGAGCACCGGGGCTGGTGTCCTGTTCACCGCGCTACAGGCAGGTCAGTGTTCACCGGCCGGGCCACCAATGGGACTGGCGGCCTCGTCAGCATCTTCAGCGGTCTTCGAGGAGCGCGAGCCGGCAGGGGCGCCGCCGTCTGAGCCACCCCAGTCTGCGGGTTCCCGCGGCGGCCGGCCCGACATGATGTCGTCGATCTGGTCCGCGTCGATGGTTTCGTACAGCATCAGGGCGTCGGCCATGGCATGCAGCTTGTCGACATTCTCGTCGAGGATACGCTGTGCCGTGCCGTAGCACTCGTCGATGATACTGCGCACCTCCTGGTCGATGAGCTTCGCCGTCTCGGCGGACAGTGACTTTGACTGGTGGCCCGCTGAGCGCCCGAGGAATACTTCTTCCTCCGCTTCATCGTACATCAACGGCCCCAGCTTCTCGGACAGGCCCCACTTGGTCACCATGTTGCGCGCAATTGTTGTCGCACGCTGGATGTCGTTGGATGCACCGGTGGTCACGCCGTCCTTGCCCAGCGTCATTTCTTCCGCAATGCGCCCGCCAAACAGGCTGCAGATCTGGCCGATAATGTGCCGCCGGCTGTGGCTGTAGCGGTCTTCCTCGGGCAGGAACATGGTGACCCCCAATGCCCTGCCGCGGGGAATGATGCTCACTTTGTAGACCGGGTCGTGCTCTGGCACCAGGCGCCCCACAATCGCGTGACCCGCCTCGTGGTAGGCCGTGTTGCGCTTCTCCTTCTCCGACATGACCATCGACTTGCGCTCGGCGCCCATCATGATCTTGTCCTTGGCCAGCTCAAACTGGGTCATGCCTACCGTGCGTACGCCGGCGCGCGCCGCGAACAGGGCCGCTTCGTTCACCAGGTTGGCCAGGTCGGCGCCGGAGAACCCGGGTGTGCCGCGGGCAATGCGCGAGGCAACTACGTCCTCAGACAGCGGCACCTTGCGCATGTGTACTTTCAGAATCTGCTCGCGACCGCGGATGTCGGGCAGCCCGACCACGACCTGGCGGTCAAAGCGGCCAGGGCGCAGCAACGCCGGATCCAGTACGTCCGGGCGGTTGGTGGCGGCGATCACAATGACGCCGTCATTGACCTCAAATCCGTCCATCTCGACCAGCAGCTGGTTCAGGGTCTGCTCGCGCTCATCGTGCCCGCCACCCAGTCCGGCGCCGCGATGGCGACCGACCGCATCAATCTCGTCGATGAAAATAATGCACGGCGCCTGTTTCTTCGCCTGGTCGAACATGTCCCGCACACGGGACGCGCCCACACCCACGAACATCTCCACGAAATCCGAGCCGGAGATGGAGAAGAACGGGACCTTGGCCTCCCCCGCAATCGCCTTGGCCAGCAACGTCTTGCCGGTACCGGGCTGCCCTACCATAAGCACGCCACGGGGGATGCGGCCGCCCAGTTTCTGGAAGCGGCTGGGGTCACGCAGGAATTCCACCAGTTCCTTGACGTCTTCCTTGGCTTCGTCCACACCGGCCACATCGGCGAAGGTCGTGGTGATCTGGTCCTCGCCCAACAGCCGCGCCTTGCTCTTGCCAAAGCTCATCGGCCCGCCGCGCCCGCCGGCACCGCCCTGCATCTGGCGCATGAAGAACATGAACACGGCGATAATGATGAGGATGGGGAAGCTGGCCACCAGCAGCTGTGTCCATACACTCTGCTGCTCGGGCTTGCGGCCGATCACCTCGACGTTATGCTGGAGCAGATCATCGATCAGCTTGGGATCTTCCACCATCGGGCGGATGGTTTCAAAGCGGCTGCCATCGAAGCGCTCGCCATTGATGGTGAGACCATCGACAACCACTTTCTTGATGCGCTCGCTCTGGATCTCCTGGATAAATTCGGAGTAACCCACCTGCTGCGTCGGGCTCTGCATATTGAAGTTGTTGAACACCGACAGCAGTACTGCGGCAATCACCAGCCATAAAAGTAAGTTTTTCGCCATATCGTTCAACGCTGTTTCCTCATGAATGAACCACCCGTGCTGAGTGGACGAGACAGCCAGTTTCTCCCTGATTATAGCCGGTTATACGCCAGCGCCCTGAAAAGGGCTCAATACCAACGTGGACAATGGCCCAATGTACATGACATGGGGCCGGGGCTCCATGTTTCAACCCTCGCCGCCGCGAAACTGGGTAGCCACAAGATACACCTCCCGGGACCGGGGGCGCGACGCCTTCGGCTTCCGGGTCACCACCTTGCCAAAGACCCCGCGAATGTCGCGGTAGAGCTCATCGAAACCCTCGCCCTGGAACACCTTGGCCACAAAGGACCCGCCCGGAGCGAGCACCTGCTGCGCCATATCCAGCGCCAGCTCCACCAGATACATAGACCGCGGCTGGTCGACCGCGTTCACTCCGCTCATGTTCGGCGCCATATCGGAGATCACCACATCCGCCGGTGTGTCGCCGAGGGCGCCCAGAATCTGTTCAAACACGCTGTCCAGCGTGAAGTCGCCCTCAATGAAGTCAACGCCCGCCAGGCTGTCCATCGGCAGGATGTCTGAGGCCAGAACCCGCCCCTTGTGCCCCACCAGCTGCGCCGCCACCTGTGACCAGCCCCCGGGCGCGCTGCCGAGGTCGAGCACCGTCATGCCGGGCTTGATCAGGCGGTCCCGTTCCTGGATCTCCAGCAGCTTGTAGCAGGCCCGGGAGCGATAGCCTTCGCGCTGCGCCTGCTGCACGTAGGGGTCGTCGCGATGCTCCTTGAGCCACGCTTTGCTTGAAGATTTTTTCTTGGCCATGCTGCTTCCTGCCGCGCCAGCGCGGCCCTGTTCCACTGAGCTCTTGCCACTCAACTCTGCTGATCAACCTAGGCGCAAGGCCAGTGCTTGTGTAGACTGAGCGCCCTCTGCAACCGGCATTGTAGCGCGGAAACCCCATGAGCAAGAAAGCAAGCCTGGATCACAAACAGTTGCGCGCCATCGGCCACAAGCTGAAACCGGTAGTGACGGTGGCCGGGAATGGCCTCAGCGACACTGTGCTGCAGGAAGCACTGCGGGCGCTGGGTGACCACGAACTGATCAAGGTGAAAATCGCCGTCGGCGACCGCGACACGCGCCGTGCCGTCACAGAGGCGCTGTGCACACAGACGGGCGCCACACTGGTGCAGAGCATCGGCAATGTGGTCCTGCTGCTGAAACGGGCCAGGCAGCCCGATCCGCGGCTCTCCAACCTGATGCGCGTGCTCGACTGAGCGCGACGAAAGCCGCCAGGCCGTGCCCCGCCTACCGCCACTTTCCCGGCACGCACGCCAGGCCCTGCAAAACACCTCATTCCAGGGCCTGACCCAGGCCTGGTACCTCCTGCTGCGCGCCCTCTACATCATCGTGTTTGCGCGCCTCGTCGGGGTTGAGGTCTACGGTCACTACCACTACGCACAAATCTGGTACCTGATGGCGCTCTCGGTGGCGGGTTGGGGCATGCACGAGTGGCTGCTCACCCGCTGGCAGGGCGTTGGCGAGCAGCGACGCGAGGGGCTGGCCGGCACAGGACTCACCCTGCGCCTCCTACTGGGTACCGCTGGCACGCTGCTGGTGATGCTCTGCGCGGCCTTGCTGGAATCCGATCCGGGCCTGCGCTGGCTGATCATCATCTACGCCCAGGGCGTGCTGCTGCGCAGCCTGATCGCCTGGCTCCACGCGCTGTTCACCAGTCACGAACGCAGCGAACTGACGCTCTACAGCAGCATGCCCATATCCCTTCTGGAGGTGCTACTGGCGCTGGGACTGGCCTGGGGCGGCCACAGCCTGCTGACCATCGCGGTGGCGCAGACCCTGTGCTGGTGGCTGGGCCTGGCCGCCAGCGCCTGGGCCTACCGCAGACAGCTCGGCGGCCTGCGCCTCGCCTGGCAGCCCGCCTTCGTGCGGGAGTTCCTGGCCGGCGGCGCGCTGCTCGCAGTCGCCTCCGCCCTGCTCGCGTGGATGGGCCCTGGTCTGCTCATTGCGGTGCGGCACTTTCTCGGCGACGGGCGCTCGCTCGGTGAAGCCGCGCTGGTGATCCAGGTGATGCTGATGCTCGGCCAGGCACTGCGCATGGTGACCAACGCCACGCTGCCCTTCCTCACCCGACCCGGCGAGGATATCACCCGGCGCCAACAGCGCTTCGCGGTTAACGTGTGGCAGCTCGCCTTCTACCTCGGCGGTGCTTGCTACCTGCTGGGCACACAGGTGCTGCCCGGACTGGTAAGCGGCCTGCTCGGCGCATCATTCCAGCCAGCCGGCGACTTGCTGGCGCAGTTCAGCTGGATACTGATACTGCTGGGGTTGATTCAGACCCTGCGCCTGCTGATGATCGGTCGCGGGCTGTACCGGCAATACCTCATCGCACTGCTGCTGGGCAGCACAACGCTCGCACTGACGGTGATGATACTGGTCGCACAGGGCGCCGTATCGCTGCCCGCGCTGTTCAGCGGTCTCGGGCTGGCCTATGGGGCCTGCGTGCTGGCCATGCTGAAACAACTGGGGACAGTGGGCATACGACTGCCCTGGAGCACCCTCGTTGGGGCGCCCGCGCTGCTGGCCGTGATTATCGCAGTCCATCACGTTGGCGCCTCCACCGCGTCCGCTGCCAGCCTGACCCTGGTCGGACTGGGGCTGCTGGTGCTGGCGGCACTGCTGCATTGGCGTTGGACACCGGCCTGATGCCCAAACAATGGCGTGCAGGCCAGTTAGACCCCTATCGCTGCACAGGAGACCGCGCATGACCCGGCTTGTCATACAGATTCCCTGTTTCAACGAGGGCATAACCCTGCCCGAGACCCTGAAAGACCTGCCCGAGCGCATTGACGGCGTCACCTCGATCGACGTGCTGGTCATCGATGACGGCAGCACCGATGACACATCCGCCGTCGCGCGCCGGCACGGGGTCAGGTACATCACACGCCACACCCACAACCAGGGCCTGGGCCGGGCCTTTCGCACAGGGCTGGATTATGCGCTGCAACTTGGTGCTGACATCATCGTCAACCTGGATGCCGACGGCCAATACCGCGGCGCCGATATCGCCCGCCTGGTTGCGCCACTGCTATCCGGTGAGGCCGATATTGTTATCGGCGACCGCAGACCCGGCCAGAACCCTGAGTTCAGCCGCCTGAAGCGCGGCCTGCAACGGCTCGGAAGCCGCGCGGTGGTCGCCCTGTCGGGGATCGAGATACCCGATGCCGTATCGGGTTTCCGGGCCCTGTCGCGAGAGGCCGCCCTGCGCATGAACATACTCTCCACGTTCAGCTATACCGTGGAAATGATCATTCAGGCCGCACACAAGCAACTGCGTGTCGTCAGCGTGCCCATTGCGGTGAATCCTGCCCGCAGGCCCTCGAGACTGTTTCGCAGCACGCCACATTTCGTCAGCCGCCAGCTCATCACCATGCTGCGCATGTATGCCATGTACCGGCCCATGCGCCTGTTTTTTTCAGCCGGGATCGCGCTTTCAGTGCTGGGCTCACTGCCCGTGCTGCGCTTCCTGATTCGCTATGCAGGCGGCGACGGGGCCGGCCATATCCAGTCACTGCTGCTGGGCGGCGTCTTGCTGACCATGGGTTTCGTGCTGTTTGTCGCGGGGCTGCTGTCTGACCTGATTTCCCAGAACCGCCAGATCCAGGAGCTTACCCTGGAGAAAGTGCGCCGCCTCGAGCTCGGCGACCGGCAAGCGCAGACCACCCATGAACAGCACTGACAACGTTGTCCTGATTGGCCCGGGATGGCCATTCAAGGGGGGTATTGCGAGCCATACCACCTACCTGTACCGCGCCCTGCGGGATCTCGGCCCGACGCTGTTTATCAGCCTGCGGCACCAGTACCCGCGCTGGCTGTATCCGGGCGGTGACGATCGCGCGCCCGATAACCTGACACTGTACGAGCAGGATGCGCAGCGCCTTCTGGCACCGCTGTCCCCCTTGTCCTGGTGGACAGGCGCCAGGGTTATCGCCAGAGCCAGGCCGCACTGCATCGTCATTCCCTGGTGGCATGTGTTCTGGACACCCATGGTCTGGTCATTGCTGCTGCTCCTGCGCCGGCGCTGCCCCGCTGCGCGCATCGTCTTTCTGGTGCACAACACGGTGGGGCACGAGGAGCAGCGCTTCGCCCGGCTGCTGGCCCGGGCTGTGTTGCGCCGCGGCGATGCCTGGATCGTCCATGCACGCAGCGAGCAGCGCACGCTGCAGGCACTGCTGGGCGCCAGGGCGGTACACTACCAGCCCCACCCTGCCTACCCCCTGGGAGACCGCGAGGCGCCAGACCGCGCCGACGCCAGGGCGCAACTCGGCCTCGCAGACGCCCCCACGCTGCTGTTTTTCGGCTTTGTTCGGCACTACAAGGGGCTGGACACCCTGCTCCACGCACTCGCCTTGCTCCGGCCCACATTGCCCTGCCAGCTGGTGGTCGCCGGAGAGATCTGGGGCGATGCAGGTGTGTGGGATACACTGATTACCGAGTTGGACCTGTGCGAACAGGTCCGCCTGGAAAACCGCTACATTGCCGAAGAGGACATCGCCATCTACTTCGCCTGCGCCGACCTCGTGGCCCTGCCGTATCGCTCTGCCACCGGCTCGGGTGTGGTCAGGATGGCCCACAGCCACGGTCGCCCGGTGGTCGTCACGCGCTGCGGCGCACTGCCAGACGCCGTCGTCGATGGGGTCACGGGCTATGTCGTACCCGCAGAAGACCCGGCGGCGCTGGCGGCTGCCATCGCGAAATTCTTTGACGGCACCCCCCGCCAGCCCATGGAACAGGCCGCGCGCGACGCTGCCGGAACGGAGGACTGGCACCAGCTTGCCCGGACAATTCTCGCCAACGAGCGGAGTACACCATGAGCGCTGCCAGGGCCTGCCTGCTGATCCTGGAAGCCATGGAGCCGGACCTGTTGCGCAGCGGGATGCAAAGCGGACAGCTGCCACATCTGGCAGCCCTGTGCGAAAGCGGTGTGCAGGGCGATATCAACCTGCTGCCCGGTATCGGTGCCAACGCCCTGCTGCCATCGCTGTATACCGGCCTGCCCCCACAGGCACACGGGCGCTTCTACCACCAGCAGCTTGGCGATGATGATTACAGCACCCTGAAAAGCCACCAGACCGACAGCAACGCACCGCCTTTCTGGGCAGCGCTGGCCGCACAGGGGCGCAGGGTGGTCGTGCTCGATGCACCCAAGGCGCCGCCCCCCTGCGGATCGGAAGCCTGCTATGTCTCTGGATGGCGCAGCCATTTCAACTACCGGGAGGAAAAGGCGCTGTATCCCGAGAGCCTGCCGGACGAGCTCGCCGCAGCGGGGTTACAGCCCGACGCCTGCCCCTGTATCGCGCAACGCTTTACCCACAGCACCGCGCATGACGGCGGGGTGGTGGCCAACAAGCTGCTGGACAGCATCGCCGGGAGCCGCGACCTGGTACTAAACCGGATGCGGTGCTGCGACTGGGATCTGCTGGTCGCGGGCCTTGGCGCCGGACACTGCGCGGGGCATCAGCTCTGGCACTGCCATGATCCCGACTATCCGGGCCATGCTGGCGGTGCCCAGGGCGACCCACTACTCTCGGTCTATGCTGCACTGGACCGTGCCGCGGGGGATATCATCGCGCAGCTGCCTGCCGATAGCGCGCTGCTGGTCTTCGCCGGGCCCGGGATGGGGCCCAGCCACGTGCACCCGGCGCTGATGGGTGAACTGCTGGACGCCCTGGAGCCCGCGCCCTCGCGGGGAGCCGGCACACTGCGTCGAACCCTGACCCAACTGTGGAGAACACTGCCCGCCGGTTGGAGAAAGCAGCTGATCAGCGCCGGACACTGGGCTGACCAGAAACTGCAGGGCGCAGATTTCAGCAACCGGCGCTGCTTTCCGGTGCGTTCCAACGACAATATCGGCGGGCTGCGCATCAACCTTGAAGGCCGGGAGACGAATGGCCAGGTCAGCGCACAGGCGTACCCGGCGTACCTGGACCACCTGGCCAGACAGCTCGCCGGACTGCGCAACGCCGAGACAGACGAGCCTCTGGTCACCCGTGTCCTGAAAACCTGCGAACACTACCCAGGCGGCGAAAGGGGTGCCATGCCGGACCTGTTGGTGGAGTGGAACGAGCGCGCACCCGTGCGCTTCGTAACCGGGTCGGGGCTGACCCGGCTGGAGGTTTCCCACCCGCCGCAGTGGAGTGGCGCCCACAATCAACACGCCATGCTTGTCCTGCGCGAGCCCCTGGCTCATCCGCGCACGATGCCAGGCCAGCTACCCGCCGACAGCAGCGTCCTGGATATTGCAGCCACCCTGAGCGAGCTCTGCGGCGGACCCGCTACAGTGGGCGAGGGTCGGTCCCTGCGTCGTTAGCCGCAGCGCCATCCCGCGAGCACATGCCGCAGACGCACAGGGAATGTGAGCTCAGCCTGTGCGCGCAGCACTTTGCTCGGCTGGCGCTCGCCGAAGCGGGTAGCGCGGTAGCCATCCTCCACACCCAATGTGAGCTGCGGATCCACCGCCAGCTCAAGACACCGGCCATCCGGCAGACCGATACTGGCCAGATGGGGTCCGCGCAGCTCAACCGTGAGGTCGGGGTGCAGGTGAAAGTAGGCATCCACACGGTGCTCACCCGCGCCCTCCAGCACATCATCGATCGTCAGGCGATCGGCACAGAGTGACCATTCACGGTGATGAATCAGCCGCGACCGGGCACGCGAATAACCGTCGTGCGAGGCATGCAGGACACCACCCATGTCACTCGGCGTATAGCCCGCAGCAACGATCCGTGCACGCCGTCCCAGCTTGAACAGCCCCCAGACATCGGAAGAGTTCTTCCCGTCCACCACCACCGTATTGTGGGCGGCGGTACTGCGCTCGTAGGCGCGATAGCGAAGGTCCTCGTAGGTCGACAGTCCCGTATCGACCAATACCCGCTGACCCGCCAGCGACAACTCGAAACCCAGTGTGCCCGCGTGCCCGTGACTGGCCGCATGGTCCGGCCCGAGGGGGCCGAGGTCGGCAAGCAGTAGCGCGGGGCCCGCCCGCAGACGACCCACACCGGACGCCGGCAGCCAACAGCTGGCGGTCTCCTGGTCATCCTCTGCACCCTGCAGGCCGAGTCGCCGGGCATAGGCCGTGAGGGCATCCGCGCCCGGAACCACGTCCAGTGCCGCATCGTTGAACAGGGCTGGCTCATGGTCCGCATGGCACAGGGCACGCGACCAGTGCAGCGCAGCGTTGCAACGCGCTTCCAACCCGTCAGGCAGCGGCTGACCATAGGCGCGCAACAGGTTAATCATGTCCAACAGGTCGAGCAGCAAGGCGTTGTGGTACATCGGGCTGCGCCCCGCGTAGCCACCATCGTCGAGCAGCAGCTCGGGCAGATACTGCGCGAGCAAACGCAGACCGCGCGCCCGCCACTGCGAGGCCTGCGGGTCAGCCAGGCTGTGCCCCGCGAACAGCAGTGCCTTGGCATTGTTGATGAGTTTGTGATCACATTCGTCAAAGGCCAGCCGCGGCTCCAGGTAACGCACCTGCTGCGCCAGGCTCGCGCGCAGCGCGCTATCGAGTTCATGCCCCGCAAGACCCCATTTGACCCAGTTCACGATGCGCTGGGACGTGATGTACGGGTGCCACCCTGGCCCGTCCGGCCGGCTCTGGGTCGCTACCCAATCCGCCAGCAAGCGCCGCCCCGATGGCAACCCGGCACTCCATAACCAGTTGCAGGTGTTTAGCTCCATGAGGCGCTTCTTGCCGGGCGACCGGTCGCGCCAGAGGGATGCGGGTGACCAGCGCAACTCGCCACCCAGCAGCCGGAAAACACCGTCTTCATCCCAACGGGCAGTGAGCGGCGCCGGCGCCATCCAGGGCTGCCCAGGTGCTTGCCATGCGGGGGCTGCCACCTGCGCCAAACGGCCGGGACGGCGCAGCCGCAAGTGCAGCCTCTGCGCCACCTGCCGTGGCCGCAGGTAGCGCAGTTGCCACCAGAGGCGTTGCAGGCGCAGACCGGCGTTCAACAGCTGCCCCCTGCCCCATGCCGCCCGTCCCCAACTGGCAGCATGCTGGCGTACAGGTTCTGCAGGCAGGACAGCACGGCATCGGGGTGGTGCTGCTCCGCCGCGAAAGACCTGGCCAGCCGGCAACGGCGCTCCCGCTCCCCGCTCGACATCTCGGCCCAGTCTCGCAGCGCGCGCTCCCAGGCCGCTGGCTGTTCCACAGGCAGCCGCACCACGGGCGCGTGATCCGGCCAATCCTGCACGACGCCAACCTCTGTTGTCAGCACGTGACAGCCGTGTGCAAGCGCCTCTACCAGCACGTTGCCAAAAGACTCCGAATGGGAGGGGAACACGAAGACATCGGCCCGCTGGAACCAGGGGGCGGGATCTGGCTGGTAGCCGGCCAGCACGACCGAGGACTGCAGGCCCTCGCGCACGATCCAGTCCCCTATTTCCTGGCGCATCGGCCCATCCCCGACAATAACCCAGCGCCAGCCCGCGGCCCCGCCCAACGCCGACCAGGCCTTCATCAGAGTGTGCAGACCCTTCTGCGGATGCAGGCGGCCGACGAAAAGCACCTCGCGAACATCCTGACGGTCTTCAGCCCGGATTTCGGTGGGCGGCGAAACCGCCTGCGGGAACAGGGACGGCACCCGGTGGATAATGGCGGGGGAGATCCCGGCTGCCTGCAACTCATCTCCCACCGCGCGGGTGGGCACCAGAAACCCGTCCGCAGAGGAAGCGATACGCCAGGGCACACCCAACAGCCCGGGGTGTCGCAGGCGCGCGACGTCTCCCATCGGCCCGACGGAGCAGATCTTAAGCACCACAGGGCGCCCACGACAGTGTGCGGCGAGCAGGCCACCGAGCACGAAGGGCGACAGGCAGTGTCCGTGCAGAAGCTCACAGTTCCCGGCCAGGCGCCAGCCCAACAGGAAACCTGCCACCAGATTCCAGGGCAGCTTCAGCCAGCGGGGCGCGGGGCTGATACAGCGGCGTATCGCAACGCCGCCACGCATCTCCCGTGCGAGCTGTGCCCGGTCACCGCGCGTGGTCGCAACCTCAACCCCGTGTCCGGCGCGCACCAGCGCCTCGGCGAGATCGCGTGCCTGGCATTCCGCCCCACCGAGATGGGGTGGAAAGTGCTGGATCAGGAAGCCGATCTTCATGCCCGACGGCGCAGCGACAGAAATGGATACACGAGCTGGCGGCCTAGGGTCTTCAGCAGGCCGATCACGCCGTCCTCGCGCTCCACGGGAAAATCCGTGTCGGGAATGCCGGTAGCCGGCCAGATGCGATGCTCGGGGTGCTGGGTGCCGAAAAGCCGGTCCCACACTGAAAACAGGAAACCGAAATTGCAGTCGTGGTAGCGGTGCTCCACGCCGTGGTGTACGCGGTGAGACTGCGGGGTGACCAGCAGGTAGCGCAGCGGCCCCAGATCCACCCGGATGTTGGCGTGGTAGAACTTCGGGTACAGGGTCTCAATCAGCATCCAGAGAATCACCGCCGGCACACCATTGCCGGTAATCAGCAGCGCAAAGCTGGTGATCAGCGAGGACACCATGCGGTCCACAGGGTGCACCCGGGCGTCTGTGAACAGGTTGAGATCGCGCTGGGAATGGTGCACCGAATGAAACGCCCAGAAAAGCGGTACCTTGTGGCGAATCAGGTGGCTGAGCCAGCGGGTGAAGTCCGCCAACAGCACCCCGAGCACGAACTGGGCCGCGGGGTGCCAGTGGGCCACACCGGGGAGCGTCAGGAAGCCCAGGTAATGCGTGTACAACGCCACCACCGCATGCGCCCAGGCACCGAGGAACAGCAGGCGCAGCCCCATCGTCGTGAAGTACCAGAGCATGTCCTGGCGCAATGCCAGCGAGAGGAACGGCCCGGAAACCACTGGCCACCGGCGCTGCGCCTGCCAGACCAGCGTCAACAGCAGCCAGTAACCCAGGGGCGAATAACGCGCCTTCTCCGGCAGGACATGGTGCGCGAGTGCAGGCAACAGGTCATTCAACACGGGCAACGACGACAGGGGCAGCGTCGCCGGAATCAGGCATAGGCCGCCCAGCAGCAGCCAGGCGAGGTGCCATCCCCGTTCCGCCGCGACCACGGCTAACCCGCCAACTCAGTGGAGGCCGGTCGCGGCGCCGACCTGCGCAGCTGGCCGTGCATCACCAACAACAGGAACAGCACGCCCGGCATCAGGTGCAGACCGATCCGCCCTACCGCCGTCTGGCGAATCGCACCGATGGCAAATTCAGTCACCGTGAACAGCCACAGGAACAGCAGGAAGGCGACGCACAGCGCTGTGACCAGTGGACCGGCTGCCACCAGAAGGCCGGGGCGTTGCCACACGGCTAGGGCCACCAGGAATATCAGATACCACAGCGACATATGCCAATTGCCCAGCACCAGAAGGCTCCTGAGAATACCGGACAAAGCGCCCGGGCGATATCCCAGGTCAAGGCTGTGCAGCGAATGCCCCGCGACGCTAATGTCCGGCGGGAACAGCCACAGCACCAGAGGCACAGCAACTGCGATGCCGGCTATCGCCAGCAAGACGCGCCGGGCATCGCGACGCCGCGCGACCCAGAGGCCGGGGAGCAGGGTCAGCATCCAGAAAAAACCCTCATTCTTGATCAGCAGGCAGCTCAGCGCGGAAAACGCCAGCAGGGGCCACTGCCACCGCTGACCGCCCACGCTGCCGTTGTGCAAAGCCATGAGCGCAAGACCGAAGGCTGTTGCGAGGAACAGGTCTGCATAGCCGGCGAGTGCCACATGGGTGTTGAGCAAGGGGAGCGTCAGCAGGAAAAAGCTGAACACCAGCGCTTCCGCGGCGGATGCTGCCGCCGCCCTGGCCTGACCGAAGAATGCCATGCCCAGGCTGCAGTAACAGACCAGCCAGGGCAGGTTGATCAGCGCCGGATCCCAGCGCGCCAGCGCCGTGGCCAGCCAATACTGCCAGAGCGGCACGGTCACCGGGTAATCGGGGTGGTGGTCGGTAAACACGCCCTGTCCGCCCAGCTGCAGCCACGCCTCGTTGGACACGAAGGGCACCAGGCGCTGCCATTCAAACCAGGTGCGCGCCTTGGTCGCCCAGTGCATCGTCGCGTCCCAGGGAAACAGCGGCCGCCAGATGACCTCAGCGCCAAGCGACAGCAGGCGCAGGCAGAGTAACGCCAGCAGCACGCCGCAGAGCAGACGGATACCCGGCAACGGGCGTGAGTGGGCCACCTGCCGGACGGTCGGAAGTGCCGTCTGCGGCCACCAGCGCAGAGCCACAAGCAACAGCGCGGCGACACCCAGTGGCGGCCAGAACCCCAGCGGCAGCCCGCAGGCCGACCACAACCGCAACAGCAGGGGCCAGAACATGAGGCCAGCGAACAGCCCGTAGCCGGCCACCAGCCAGGGCCTGCCGGGCGACGCCGGTATCAACCGCGCGACCCACTGAACGCCCACCAGCAGCGGCAGGAGCAAAGCGAGCGTCAGGCGCAGCCAGTCCACTCAGCGCACCTCGAACAGGGCGATGCCGCCCACGTCAAGCAGCACCCGCGCCTGCAAACCCGCCAGCACCAGGTCACCAGACTGGGGCTCGCGGCGCAATTCGCTGGGCTGGACCACTACCACATAGTCCCCGCCGTGCAGGGCATCCCCCGGGGGCAGCTCGGGACCATCGCGACGCCAGTACACATTCCGCGGATACAGGTAATAGGCCATACGCATCCCGGCGTAATCGCTGGCACTGGCGACGAAGAATCGGGGTTCAAGCGCGGGCACCCGTGTGCGGATCTGTTCGGCAAAGGCCCAGAGCGCGGCGTCTTCAGTCAGCCCGGGTCGGCGCTCGGCCGCCACCCCGGCAAACACCGCTCGGGTCGCCTCCGCCTGTTGCAGGAGGCGCCATTGCCAGGGCAGATCCAGTACCAGCCAGCAGGCCAGCATCCACCCCAACAGAAAACGTGTGCGCCAGCGCCTGAAGCCCAGCAGCCCAACCAGCAGGAAAACCGCGCCGAGCAGCACGTTGGGGGACAGGCCGTGCCATGCCTGCACCACTGCTGCATGAGCGTTGATAGAATACTGCTGCCAGGAACGATAGCCGGTCCAGTCGCTCCACATACCGCGCAGGCGCGCCCCCAGGGTGACGGGTTGCCACACAAACGCGCTGAAGGTCAGCCGCGCCCCCGGCCGCCCCTGCACCTGCATGCGGCAGCGCGAATCTGCCAGCTCCCCAGGCCCGGGCGCGTAAAGCGGCAGCTGCAACGCGCCGCCGCTGAAGGGGCCGGGCACCCGTTCTCCGCGATGTGCTGCGGGTCGCGTCGACAGCCGCTGCAGCGCCACTGCGCTCAGTAGCTCGCCGCGATCGACGCGCACATGCAGCAGCTGCGCTGAGGCAGGGCAGGCGAGATTCAGTGCAGCGTTGCCCTGTGCCGACAAGTGCAGGGTGACTGTGTGACCTGTTCGGTCAGGATACGCCACTGGTGTTGCGGTGGCGGAGGCCAGAGAAGCGTAAAACAAGCCTGCTGCAAGGCACAGCAGCGGCAGAAACTGCAGAGAGCGCACCCGGCGGTCGTCATCCATCTGGCGCGACCGCCGGAGGATGCGCGCTAGATATGGCGCACCTCGGCT
The DNA here is from genome assembly GCA_002416125.1 of Halieaceae bacterium UBA5044. Taxonomy (GTDB): domain Bacteria; phylum Pseudomonadota; class Gammaproteobacteria; order Pseudomonadales; family Halieaceae; genus Haliea. The sequence continues at coordinate 58,697 of DIBU01000010.1, read as the reverse complement.
ATCTCGTATTCGATATCGCCGGCCGGCGCCCGGACCACCACGACATCACCCTCCTCTTTGCCGATCAACGCGCGTGCGATGGGCGAGCCAACGGATATCAGGTTGTTCTTCACGTCGGCCTCATCTTCCCCCACGATGCGGTAGGTGACCGTGGCGTCGGTATCGACATTGATCAGGTCGACCGTAACACCGAAGATCACCTTGCCCGTGCGCGCAATCGCAGTCACATCAATGACTTGCGCGTTGGCCAGTTTGCTTTCGATCTCCTGGATACGCCCTTCCGCAAAACTCTGCTGTTCGCGGGCGGCGTGATACTCCGCGTTCTCTTTCAGGTCGCCGTGCTCGCGGGCCTCGGCGATGGCCGCGACAATGCGCGGCCGCTCAACACGCTTGAGTCGGTCCAGTTCTTCCCGCAGCAGGCGTTCGCCGCTGACGGTCATGGGTACTTTACTCATTGCACGATGCTCCTGTGCAGGTCCTGCAGCCTGCGTACCGTTTTGTCCGTCTCCAGTTTCAGGGACATGGTCATCGCTTCCGCTGCCGCCAGCGTGGTGGTGTAGAACACCCGGTGCTGCTCGGCGCTGGCGCGAATCGGCGCCGAGTCGGTGGTCGCACGGCGCCCCTCGGTGGTGTTGATGATCAGGTCGGCCTCGTCGTTCTTGATCATATCGACGATGTGCGGCCGGCCCTCCAGCACTTTATTCACACGCCGCACCTGCAGGCCGGCGTCTTCCAGTGCCTTGGCCGTACCACTGGTCGCTGCCAGGGTGAAGCCCAGCGCCACCAGTTCACGCGCCACCCGCACCGCGCCGGGTTTGTCGACATCGCGCACGCTCATCAGCGCCATGCCGCTGCGCGGTGGCGGCTCTCCGGCACCCAGCTGGGCCTTGGCGAAGGCGCCGGCGAAGGTGTCGCCGGTACCCATCACCTCGCCGGTAGAGCGCATTTCGGGGCCGAGAATCGGGTCTACACCGGGGAATTTGTTGAAGGGCAGCACCGCCTCCTTCACCGAGAAGTAGGGAGGGACAATCTCGCGGGTGAAATTCTGCGATGCCAGGCTCTGGCCCGCCATGCAGCGCGCCGCCACTTTCGCCAGTGACACACCGATGCACTTGGATACGAAAGGCACGGTACGCGATGCGCGCGGGTTCACCTCAATCACGTAGATCTCGTCGTCCTGCCAGGCCAGCTGCACGTTCATCAGCCCCTTCACACCCAGCTCCAGCGCCATCTGCCGCACCTGCTCGCGCATGGCATCCTGCACCTCCGGGGCCAGATTGTAGGGCGGGAGGGAACAGGCGGAGTCACCGGAGTGCACGCCGGCCTGCTCGATGTGCTGCATGATGGCGCCGATCACCACCTGCTCGCCATCGCTGACCGCATCGATATCCACTTCAATCGCGGCGCTGAGGAAAGAGTCCAGCAGCACCGGTGCATCGTTGGAGACCTGCACCGCATCGCGCATGTAGCGCAGCAGGTCTTCCTCGCGGTACACGATCTCCATGGCGCGACCACCCAGCACGTAGGACGGACGCACCACCAGCGGGTAGCCGATACGCGACGCCGCTTCCAGCGCCTCTTCCACGCTGCGAACGGTGGTGTTGGCGGGCTGCCGCAGACCGAGCTTCTGGATCATTTTCTGGAACCGCTCGCGGTCTTCCGCGCGATCGATGGCGTCCGGCGTGGTGCCGATGATCGGCACGCCGTGGGCTTCCAGGTCGCGCGCCAGCTTCAGCGGCGTCTGTCCGCCGAACTGCACAATAACGCCCTTGGGCTGTTCGAGATCGATAATCTCCAGCACATCTTCCAGCGTCACCGGCTCGAAGTACAGGCGATCGGAGGTGTCGTAGTCGGTGGAAACTGTCTCCGGGTTACAGTTCACCATGATCGCTTCGTAGCCGTCTTCGCGCATGGCCAGCGCGGCATGCACACAGCAGTAGTCGAACTCGATGCCCTGGCCGATGCGGTTCGGGCCACCACCCAGCACCAGGATCTTGTCGCGATCGGAAGGCGCGGCTTCGCACTCCTCCTCGTAGGTGGAATACATGTAGGCCGTGGCGGAGGTGAACTCCGCAGCACAGGTATCCACCCGCTTATAGACCGGACGGATACCCAGCGCATGCCGGTGCTTGCGCAGCTCGCGCTCGCTCACGCCCAGCAGCACCGCCAGGCGGGCGTCGGAGAAGCCCTTGCGCTTGAGGCGGAACATGCGCTCGCGGTCAATATCCAGCAGGGCCACGGGCTTCAGTGCGTCCTCGGTGGCGATGATGTCCTCGATCTGCACCAGGAACCAGGGGTCCACGCCGGTGTACTGATACACCTGATCGACGGTCATGCCGGCGCGAAAGGCGTCACCGATGTACCAGATGCGGTCCGCTCCGGGGTTGGTCAACTCCGACACCAGCTCTTCGCGCAGGTCCGGGTTGTCCACGTCGATCCTGTGCTCAAAGCCCGCTGAACCCACTTCCAGCCCGCGCAGCGCCTTCTGCAGGGACTCCTGGAAGGTGCGCCCGATCGCCATCACCTCGCCCACCGACTTCATCTGGGTGGTCAGGCGCGGATCTGCGGCACCGAACTTCTCAAAGGCGAAGCGCGGGATCTTGGTGACCACGTAGTCGATCGCCGGCTCGAAAGAGGCCGGTGTGACGCCGCCGGTAATGTCGTTCTGCAGTTCATCCAGCGTGTAGCCAATGGCCAGCTTGGCCGCCACCTTGGCGATGGGGAAACCGGTGGCCTTGGAGGCCAGCGCCGAGGAGCGCGACACCCGGGGGTTCATCTCGATAATGACCATGCGCCCGGTTTTGGGGTCGATACCGAACTGCACGTTGGAGCCGCCGGTCTCCACGCCGATTTCACGCAGCACCGCCAACGAGGCGTTGCGCATGATCTGGTATTCCTTGTCGGTGAGGGTTTGTGCCGGGGCCACCGTGATGGAGTCGCCCGTGTGCACGCCCATGGCGTCGAAGTTCTCGATGGAGCAGACGATGATGCAGTTGTCGTTCTTGTCGCGCACCACCTCCATTTCATATTCTTTCCAACCGATCAGCGACTCGTCGATCAACAGCTCCTTGGTCGGCGAGAGGTCCAGGCCGCGGGTACAGATCTGCTCGAACTCGTCACGGTTGTAGGCGATACCACCGCCGGAGCCCCCCATGGTGAAGGAGGGGCGGATAATGCAGGGGAAGCCGATCTGGTCCAGCACCTGGAAAGCTTCCTCCATGCTGTGGGCCAGCGCTGCACGGGGAGTTTCCAGGCCGATGCGCTTCATGGCCAGGCCAAACAGCTGGCGGTCCTCGGCCTTGTCGATGGCTTCCTTGGTCGCACCGATCATCTCCACACCGAACTTGTCCAGCACACCCTCGCGCGCCAGATCCAGTGCGCAATTCAACGCGGTCTGTCCGCCCATGGTGGGCAGTATCGCGTCCGGGCGCTCTTCTTCGATAATCCGTGCCACGGTCTGCCAGACAATGGGCTCAATGTAGGTGGCGTCCGCCATCGACGGGTCGGTCATGATGGTGGCCGGGTTGGAGTTCACCAGGATGACCCGGTAACCCTCCTCGCGCAGCGCCTTGCAGGCCTGGGCTCCGGAGTAGTCAAACTCGCAGGCCTGGCCGATGACAATAGGGCCTGCGCCGAGGATCAAAATGCTCTTAATGTCGGTTCTCTTGGGCATGGCGGTTCAGCGGCTCCCGGTTCTGGCGGTCATCAAGGCGATGAAATGGTCAAACAGTGGGGCGGCATCGTGCGGGCCCGGGCTGGCTTCCGGGTGCCCCTGGAAGCCGAAAGCCGCCTTGTCGGTGCGGTGGATACCCTGCAAGGTGCCGTCGAACAGTGACTTGTGGGTGACTCGCAGCGTGCCCGGCAGGCCGGCCTCGTCCACCGCAAACCCGTGGTTCTGGCTGGTGATCAGCACCGTACCGTCATCGAGGTTCTGCACCGGGTGGTTCGCCCCGTGGTGACCGTGACCCATCTTCAGGGTACGGGCGCCGCTGGCCAGGGCCAGCAGCTGGTGTCCCAGGCAAATGCCGAACACCGGTATGTCGGTCTCGAGAATGTCGCGGATGGCGGTGATGGCGTAGTCGCAGGGCTCCGGGTCGCCCGGACCGTTGGACAGGAACACCCCGTCCGGTTGCAGGGCAAGCACCTCGCTGGCCGGGGTTTGCGCCGGCACCACCGTGAGGCGGCAGCCGCGGTCGACCAGCATGCGCAGGATGTTGCGCTTGACGCCATAGTCGTAGGCCACCACGTGCCAGGGCAGTTCCGTGTCGGGCCGTTCGCTGTAACCGGAGCCCAGTACCCAGCTGCCCTCGCGCCAGGTGTAGGGCGCGTCCACACTGACTTCCTTCGCCAGGTCCATGCCCTTGAGCCCGGCAAACCCGCGCGCCTGGGCCAGAGCCGCTGCTTCATCCACCTGTTCACCGGCCATGATGCAGCCGTTCTGTGCGCCCTTGTCGCGCAGTATGCGGGTCAGGCGCCGGGTGTCGATATCGGCAATACCCACAATATTGCGCCGCCGCAGGTAGCTCTGCAGGTCTTCCTGATTGCGGTAGTTGCTCGCCATCAGGGGCAGATCCCGAATCACCAGCCCCGCGGCCCAGATGGCGGAGGATTCCTCGTCTTCCGCGTTGGTCCCGGTGTTGCCGATGTGGGGGTAGGTCAGGGTGACAATCTGGCGCGCGTAGGAGGGATCCGTGAGGATCTCCTGATACCCGGTCATTGCGGTGTTGAACACCACCTCACCAACGGAGGCACCATCCGCTCCAATCGCCACACCTCTGAAAACGGTGCCATCTTCAAGGGCCAAAAGGGCTGGGCTGGACAAGAACACCTCCAAGATTCAGCGGCGAACCTTTGCTGCGCGCGCTGAAAAAAAGCGAGATGGGGGACACCACATCTCGCTTTTTCTCATAGAATCAGCTCTGGTTACTCGCAGATAAAACCGATGCCAGGAGCGCGGCCCGGGCATATGAAAACTGGGGCAGAATTGTAGGGGATACCCCCGGCCCTGTCCAGCAAACACCGCGGCGATGCCCCGCCTGCCCGCCGGGGCCCGGTGCCTTACTGGCCGGCACTGCGCCGTGACCACAACATGCAGCCCAGGCTCGCGAACGCACAGGCTGCAATACAGGCAACCACGCTCAGCAGGGCCTCGGGCAACAGGTTGCTCAGCGCGCTCGCCGCGCCGCCCAGGCCGAACTGGGTAGCACCCATCACCGCGGCCGCCGAGGCGGCACTGCGCGGGAAGGATTCCAGATAGCAGGCCTGGATGTTCGGGCTGATTGCGCCCAGCATACCGGCGTATACCATCATGGCGGGCAGAAACGCCTGCACCGGCCCATCAAGCAGCACAATCAGCAGCAGCGCAAGACCGCTGGCGGCCTGCACCCAGGTAGCCGCCACCATGATCTGACGCGGCTGCAAGCGGTTCAGGAGTACCCGATTGCCCAGGTTACAGGCAAAAATTGCCACAATGTTGCAGGCGAACAGGCCGGTGAAGGCCGCCCGGGACTGGGCAAAATGCCCGAGGTAGATATACGAGGCATAGGTGACAAATATGATCAGGCCGCCGAAGGAGGCCGTCTGCCAGAAAATGTACGGCCGCGCACTGCGGGTTTGGAGCACCCCGAGGTAGCGCGCCAGAAACCCGAGGCCATCAGCGCCCCCGGGTGGCCTGTGCGGCCCGCGAAACACCGTGGCCTGCAGCAGTGGCAACAGGAACAGGGCATAGGCGCCGAGGAACAGGAACACCAGCCCCCAATCTCCCACCTGCAACAGCAGGGCGCCGATTGCCGGCGCGATAGCCGGTGCCACAATGGCGACCATGCCAATCATTGAAAACAGTTTGGCGGCCTGTACACCCTGCACCCGATCGCGCACCAGGGCCGGCACCGATACACCAATCCAGCCACCACCGATAGACTGCAACAGACGCCCCCAGAGCAGCGCTTCCAGCGACGCCACCTGTGCCAGCGCAAAGCTGGCCAGCGCAAATACGGCCAGCCCGGTCGCCAGCACGCGCCGGCGGCCGTAGCGGTCCGACAGGGCGCCACCGGTCAGCTGCCCCACGGCGAAGCCCATCATGTACACCGAAATGCTGAGCGACACATCGTGAATGGTCACGCCCAGTGCCGCCGCAATCAGGGGAAACGCGGGCAGGTAGGTATCAATGGCGAAAGGCCCCAGCATCATCGTGAAGCCGAGGGCGAATATCACCGGAAGCGAAATACCTGAAGCCTGGTTCATAAAGATGGTCGGGGAGTCCTGATAGCGTCCGCTCTGCGGGGGGCGCACAGTGTAGCGCAGATGACGGCCCCAGCGGCGCAGTACCGGGCCCGCTGGTCTGCCGCGCGGGAAAAAACAGTTGCGCTGCACCCCGGGTTTTCTATGATGTGGCGCTCACACTGGACAACAGGAACATCCCCGACATGACGTACAGCAGCGGAAAAACCGCCGTGATCACCGGCGCTGGCTCCGGTATCGGCCGCGCTCTGGCGCAGCAACTCAACCGCGAGGGCTGCGCCCTGTTTCTGAGCGATATCGACGCCGCGGGCCTGGCTGACACCGTCGCAGGGCTGGAGCGACCGGATGTGCCGGTACGGCAACAGTGCGTGGACGTCGCCGACAAGCAGGCAATGGACGCCTGGGCCGCCGCCATCGCGGCGCAACAGCCCGCGGTGGACATCGTGATCAACAATGCCGGCGTGGGCTACAGCGACCGTGTCGACGCCTGTGACTATGCCAACGTGCAGTGGCTGATGGGCATCAATTTCTGGGGAGTTGTCCATGGCACCATGGCCTTCCTGCCCCTGCTCCGGCGCGCGTCCCAGGGCCACCTGGTCAACATTTCATCCATATTCGGCATGATTGGTGTGCCGACGCAGTCTGCGTACAACGCCTCCAAGTTCGCCGTGCGCGGCTACACGGAGGCCCTGCGCCTGGAAATGCAGGGCAGCAACGTGCACGTGTGCTGCGTGCACCCCGGCGGCGTCGGCACGAACATTGCCCGTCGCAGCCGCGGTGGCGGTGCCGACGTCACCGAGGAGGACAAGGCCGCAATGTTCGCACAGCATGTGCGCACTACCGCCGAGTCGGCCGCGGCGCAGATCATCCGTGCCGTGGAAAAGCGGCAGCCGCGCCTGCTGATCGGCAACGATGCCAGGTTCATCAATCTGCTGACGCGGCTGTTTCCCGTCAGTTATCCCCGTTTTATGCCGGGCCTGGGCAAGATCGGACAGGACCTCGCTTGAGCGCATCCGGGCAGCAGGTACCATGACCACGGGCAGGCTCTCTGGCGGGCAGTTGACCGTGCTCATTCTGGCCCTGATGGCAACCGGCATGGGCCAATCGCTGGTGTTTGCGATACTGGCCCCATTGGGCCGCGAAGTCGCGCTTGCGGAACTGCAGATCACCTCCATTATCGCCATCTCGGCACTCATTTTCGCCCTCGCCTCTCCGCACTGGGGCCGCCTGAGTGACCGGGTGGGCCGCAAACCCATCATCATCACCGGCCTGCTGGGTTACACCGTTGGCACGCTGGTCTTTACCAGCGTCTTCTCTCTCGGACTGGCGGGCGTTCTGGGCGGCACCCTGCTCTATGCCGTGGCGCTGCTGGCGCGCTGCGGACAGTCAGTCGTGATGTCTGCCACCAACCCCGCCACGACCGCCTATGCCGCAGACAACAGCGGGCCGGAGTACCGTACCCGGACCATGGCGCGCCTGGGAACCGCCAACAGCATGGGTACCATCCTGGGCCCCGCGGTGAGTGGCGCCCTGGCGACCTTCGGCCTGCTGGCACCGCTGTATTTTGCCGCGGCGCTGGCGGCCTCAGCGGCACTGCTGGTGTGGCGGCAATTGCCGAAAACGCCGCGCCGCGAACGCGTCCCGCGACACCTGCGCATACGCCTGCGCTTCACCGACCGGCGGGTGCGCCACCTGCTGGCGACCGCCGTCGGGCTGTTCGTGGGCTTTTCCGGGATCCAGCAGACGCTGGGCTTCACGCTGCAGGACAAACTGGCGCTGAACGGCATACAGACCGCACAGATGACCGGCGCCGCGCTGATGGTGTCGGCCCTGTTCACCTTCCTGGTGCAGATCACGGTAATGCAACGGGTGAAACTGGAACCGGGGCAATTCATTCGCCTGGGCCTGCTGGCGATGCTCTGCGGCGCTGCGATCCTGGCCAGTGCCGATCATTTTCCGCTGCTGGCGCTGGGTATGGCCTTCCTCGGCACCGGCCTGGGCCTGACCATGCCCTCCGTTTCCGCAGGCGCATCACTCGCGGTGTCCGCCGAGGAACAGGGTTCGGTGGCCGGGCTGGTCGCTGCCTGCCCCGCGATCGGCTTTGTTGCCGGGCCACTGTGCGCCGGCGCGCTGTACCAGATACACCCCACCCTGGCGCCGCTGTTCAGCGCCAGCGTGTTTTTCGTGGTGCTGATGCTGCTGGTGCAGCGGGAACGGCGCGGGAGTGCAGTAAACTAGCCGAGATCGACAGGCAGGAACGCATCACCCAGCACAGTCTTGCCATCCAGGCTGCGCACCGCAAGGCCCTGCCCCAGCACCCACTGCCGACTGTAGGCCGTGTGCCCCACATGGGTGCCCGAGCACAGCGAAAGCGCCGCTTCCGCCATCATCTCCACAGGCTCCGCCCAGTCGGGGAACTGGCGGGCGATATCGCGTACATACTCGGCGCCCGGCGTCAGCACAATGCTCTCCGGCGCCAGCGTGTTGACGTAGATATTCTCCGGCGCGAGCTCGTGCGCCAGACCCTCACTGTAGCGGTTCAGCGCCGCCTTGCTGGCCCCGTAGGCGGCAATCACCAGCGCGCTCTCGCGGGTATGGCGGTATGGCACCACCGGCTGCTGCACCGTGGCACTGCTGATGCTCAGGATCCAACCCCGCCCACGCTCCCGCATGCCTGGCAGGGCCTGGGCTGCCAGCTCCACCGGCACATTGACGTTCAGGTCGAACATCTGGTTGCGCTGCTCGGTGTTCACCCGGCTGGGCATGTCGGCGCGCTGCATGGCGGCATTGTTCACCAGAATATCGATCGGCCCGAAATGTGCGGCGGCACGCTGCACCAGATCTGACCGGGCCTCGGCGTCGAGCAGGCTGCAGACCTCCGCCGCCGCGCGGCCGCCCGCGGCGTTGATCTCCGCCACGGCCTCCTCCAGCGTGCCGGCCAGATTGCCGTGCGCGCCCAGGCGTGATGCCACCAGGACCACTGCCGCGCCCTCCGCCGCAAAGCGGGTTGCTATGGCTCGTCCGATGCCGCGACTGGCGCCGGTAATCAGCGCTGTCTTGCCTTCCAGTTGTCCCATTGCAGACTCCTTTTTGTTGTTATCGATTATCAATACTGTCGATAGCGCCGCTGCACATGCCGATGACGCAGCAGCCGCTGTGCGGCGCGCTCCCCAGGGCCGACCCGGCGTGCATGCGGCAGGTGCTCACTGATGGCATCAAATGCTACCAGCGTGACCTTCAGCTGCGGCCACTCCTCCTTCGGTGGAGGCTCCGGATAGGTCCAGCGCATGCTGGTATAGCCGTGCGGGACCCCGGTGGTGCTGACCCAGTTGGCCACACCCGGGTCGCGGTGGCAAACCACCCAGCGCCGGGCGCCGTCGGGGTCAGTTTCGACGAAGTGCGCGTTGATGTTGCTGGGGTAACTCTCGAAATCGAGGGATTCGCCCCACAGGTTGGCGAGATGGAAGCCCAGAAAGTGTGGCTCCACCGGAGTGCGGGTTTCGATAATCAGCGCCTGGTCGTCATCCAGCAGATAGGTGCCACCAGCGTAGATATTGCTGCTCTGCCCGCCGCCCGTGGCCAGGCCCAATGCGTTCGGCGGGTTCATGTCGTTCACCGGCATGAACGGCTTGTCCAGGCCCATGCGCTCACTGAGGCCACCCGGTACCTGGCCGTAGGTCTCCAGCGTGATCGCGTTGAAAGCGTTCCAGAAGTGTACCTGGTTGCGCGCGACACGGCCCACCTCACGCAGCATCTGCAGGGCAGCCTCCGGGTCTATCGGTGGGCGCGGCTCCTGCTCACAGCCGATGCGCAGGATTTCCAGATCCAGGAGGTCCTGGTTTTCCCAGTCGTGAAACAGCTCGCGGCAGGTAAGAAAGCGACCAACGTGCTCCACACCACGGCTGCTGCGCCGGCTGAGGAGGAAATTGCCCTTGTATCCGTCGGGTTTCTCCGGGGCGACCAGAATGTCGAAGCTGCCGTCCTCCGCCACTTGCAACGCCGTGCTGTCCAGGGTGCCAGTGTTGATGCGGGTGCCCGGGGTCATTTCCGACAGCTCACCGCTGTCGCCCGCGTAGCCGCTGGCCAGCTCGAAAATCACATACTGCGGGGCCGTCCTGCCCGGCGCGGCGGGCTCCCCGCGCCAGTGTCGGCTGTCGGCGGCGCGGCCGCGAATGCGGTAACTGTAATTGCCGTCGATCTCCACGCCCAGGTAAACGGCATCGGCATTGTCGATCGTTGAGCGGTTCATGGGCTGGATGGCGCGGCGAAACCGTGGATACAGTGGATCGCCTAGGGCGCGCTCAATGCCGGCGAGCATGAAACCCAGCACATAGCGGTAGCCCTCCGCCAGATTGCGGTCGCTGGGGGGCGGCGGATACAGCGCTGGATCATCGATGGCATCGCGCGCCTCCTGGAAGCCCTGAATCATGTCATCGAAGGCCTGGCGCAATGCTGCGCGGGTGGCGTGATTACTGTCTTGCTGGGACATGTCCTGTGCCTCTTATGACGGAGTGGAAACGCTTTCCTGTGTACTGGTGGGCCATGCATACCGTGCGTAGAAGTCAGCGAGGCGCTCCTCGAGCAGCTCCCGCGACAGGGCGTAGTCGCCAAGGCTGTATTCGAATTTGGAGTGATGGCTCTTTTCACGTTCCGCATTGGCCTGCAGGAACGCGTCGAATTCCGGGTTCACCGTCATGCCCAGGGCCCGGTAGGCGGCGTGCACCGTCTCCCGCGGATGTGCGGTCAGCTCGCGGTAGTCCACCACGGCACGGGGCGTGTCCGGATGTGCGGCCAGCTGGCGGGCAGGATTGTGGAAGCTCTCGAAAGAGGTTTCCAGCAACAGGTCGAGGGAGCGCGCGTAATCTTCCTTGCCCCAGCCCTTGCTCTTCCAGGAAATCTCCACCAGCTTGAGCAGGCTGGGCACGCACTCGGCCGGATCCCGCAGCATGACCACGATACGGGCATCCGGGAAATACTCGATCAACGAACCCACCCAGCCACTCATCACCGGATTCTTGCTCAGGTGCACACGGTCACCGCCATTGAGCAGCAGCTGGCGTTTGATCAGCTCCCGGTAATGGTGCAGCCAGCGCCGGCGCTTGGCGGGCATCTGATCCAGATGGAACAGATCCAGCACATCCATCACTGGCAGGTCCGTCGCCCACTGCTGGGTCACGAAGGCCGCCCGCATGGCGAACTGGTCTTCCTCTGAAGTCCACAGGCTCATATTGTGGATATGGCGAAACCGGACCGAAGGTCTTGTCATCCCAGGCCTTGATCCGTCGATACAGGGCGCCGCCCAGCAGACCGCTGTCTACTGTGCCCAACCAGCGAATGACCCGCTTCTGCAACAGCGACGGGAACAGTGTTTCCCAGTAGAGGAAATAGCTGAAGCGCTCGCCATCCGCCGACAACAGGCGATGCATGAGCGTTGTGCCACTGCGCGCATGCCCCACGATGAACACCGGCGCGACGACGCGCTGGGTCCACAGCCGGGGGAAGAAGATGTAATCAAGTAGAAAGCACAGGGTATTGAACAGTGTGGCGAGCGGCGTGACCAGTAGCAGGCGCAGCAGCAGGCGACGGCGTCCGGGCCACTGTTTCAACCCCCAGACATGGCGCAGGAGGCGCCGGTAGTAATCAAAATCGAAATACATGGTGTGCCTTGCCCAGCGTCAGGAATACAGTACTCTAGCCGCTTGGGGGCCGCTGGCAACTGCGGTTTCCAGCGCCGAAGACCGAATACAACCTGTTGTTTCTACAAGGTTTTTCACGCCACGCAGGATACCCATGCACAGACCCTTACATTTTTCACCACAGGCGCAGTGCTGTGCCCACTAACGAGCTGCCCGCACCGCGCAAGCGTCCGCGCCAGCAGCGCTCCCGCGCGCTGGTCGAGGCCATCCGCGAAGCCTGCCTGAAAATCCTGGAACAGGAGGGCCCCGACCGGCTGACCACTGCGCGCATTGCCGATGTGGCGGGGGTGAATATTGCCTCCCTGTACCAGTATTTTCCCAACAAGGAGGCGGTGCTGGCGGACCTGTACGAAGAGCGCATGGCGGGCCTACTGGCCCAGACCGAGAGTGAGTTCGCGCGGATTCACGCCCTCACTGACCAGGGTGTGGAGGCCACACTGGCAGCCATCATTGATCTGGAAGCCACGCTGCTGCTGCAGCTGTATCGCATGTACCCGGATTTCTACCTGCAGTACCAGCAGAGCCTGGATATTCGCGCCCGCGTGAACCAGCTCACCCAATCACTTGCCAATCCCTCCTGGGAAGACTGGTTTCCGGGCTTCCTGCGGCGCCATCGGCAGCAGCTGCGGGCCGGTCCGATCGACACCATGGCGTTCATTGCCCGCCGCAGCCTGGATGCCAGCCTGCAGTCGGCGCTTGCCGAGCGCCCGGAGGCCCTGGAGGACCCGGTTTTCCGCCGGGAGGTGCTGAACCTCTTGCTGCGCTATCTGCTGAAGTAGCGCGGCATCAGCCGGCCACCAGCTTTTCCAGCGCCGCCCGCAAGCCATCCGGTATCGGCACCGACCGGTTGGCTGCACGGTCCACGAAAACGTGCACGAAGTGGCCGTGAGCGAGGGCCTCATCCTCGCCCTCGCGAAAAATGGCAATGCCGTACTGCACCGAGCTGTTGCCGAGACGATCGACCCGCAGGCCGCCCTCGATCGCCTCCGGGTAACTGGCCGGCGCATGGTAGTCACAGCCCGAGCTCACCACGTAACCGACGATGGCACCCTCCGCAATATCCAGTCCACCTTCCTCGATCAGATAGCGGTTGGCCACCGAATCGAAATAGGCGTAGTAGACCACGTTGTTGATATGCCCGTAGGTGTCATTGTCGGACCAGCGCGTGCTGATGGGGTAAAACACCTTGTAGGCATCCCGCCGCGGCCGCTTGCTCATGCGACGTCGCCATGCGCTGCGCGATACATCGCCAGCGCATCCGCCTCACTCACCTCGCGCGGGTTATTCACCAGCAAGCGCTGCTGCTGCATGGCGTCCGCTGCCAGCATGGGCAGCTCCGCTGCCGGCACACCAGCCTCCGCTAGAGTGGCGGGCAGACCCACATCGGCAATCAGCTGCTGCAGGGCCTCCACCAGTGCGGCGGCGCGAGCGGCGGCGCTGCCCGTGGCGGCCGGCACGATGATTTCGGCAAGTTCTGCATACAGCGTCTCGGCCGCCGGCATGTTGTAGGACAGCACCGAAGGCAATACCAGCGAGTTACTGAGACCGTGGGGAATGTGGTAATGCCCCCCCAGCGGATAGGCCAGCGCGTGCACTGCAGCGACCGGAGCGTTGGCAAACGCCTGCCCCGCAAGGCAGGCGCCCAGCAGCATGGCCGCACGGGCCTCCCGGTTGGCCCCGTCGCTGACGGCCGTGCGGATATTGGCTGCCAGCAGCCGCAGCGCCTCGCGCGCCAGGTTATCTGACAACGGGTTCTTCTTGAGTTTGGACGTGTAGGCTTCGATGGCATGCACCATGGCATCGACGCCGGTCATGGCCGTTACCCGCGGTGGCAAGCCCAGCGTCAGGTCGGCGTCGAGCAGCGCAATATCCGGCAGGAGAACGGGCGAGGACACACCGGCCTTGGTTGTCTCACCGGTGGTGATGACCGCAACAGGCGTCACCTCGGAGCCGGTGCCTGCCGTCGTCGGCACCAGAATCAGGGGCAGGCGCCCACCAGCGACCTGATCGACACCGTACAGGGCCTGCAGCGGCTGCGTGCCCGCGAGCAGCACCGCCACCACCTTGGCAACGTCCATGGAGCTGCCCCCGCCCACCGCGATCACCCCATCGACCTCGGCGCCGCGACCCCGCGCCGCCGCCGCCTCAACGGTGGCCTCGGGCGGGTCCTCACACACCTGGTCATAGAGCGTAACCTGCACCCCTGCCGCTTCCAGCGCAGCCTGCACGGGCTGCACCAGGCCGATTGCCAACAAGCCGGGATCGGTCACCAGCAGCGGCCGACGGATGCCGAGGCTCCGGCAGCGCTCCGCCAGCGCCAGCGCGCTACCCGGCTGGCAGACCAGCTGCGGCACGGTGTTGAAGACGAAAGGCTGCATCCGCTGCTCCTACAGGGTGAGAATCACCTTGCCGCGCGCCCGTCGTTCCATCATGCAGGCGTAGGCGGATTCATAGTCCTCCAGGGCAAACAGATCAGTCACCACCGGCTTCAGCTTACCCTCGGCAAACAGTGCCCAGAGCTCGTGAATGTTCTGCAGATTCACCTCGGGCTCCTCACCCATGAAGCGGCCCCAGAATACACCCACAATCGAACAGCCCTTGAGCAGCGTCAGGTTGAGCGGGATGCTTGGAATGGGGCCGCTGGCGAAACCAATCACCAGGTAGCGACCCTTCCAGGCCATACTGCGCAGGGCGGGTTCCGCGTAGTCACCGCCGACCGGATCGTACACCACATCCACACCCTTGCCGCCGGTCAGCTCCTTCAGCGCGTCCTTGAGCGACACGTCGCTGTAGTTGATCAGCTCATCGGCACCGAGTTGCTTGCACAGCGCCAGCTTCTCGTCGGTGCTCGCCGCCGCAATCACCCGCGCACCCATCAACTTGCCCAGCTCGACCGCCGTCGTGCCGACTCCACCCGCCGCACCCAGGACCAACAGGGTTTCCCCCGGCTGCAGGTTGGCGCGCTGCTTGAGCGCGTGGTAGGACGTGAAATAGGTGATTGCAACGCCGGCAGCCTGCTCAAAGCTCAGGCCTTCCGGCATGGGAAACACGCTGTGCTGATTCGCGGCAATGCGCGAGCAGAACGCACCGTGTGCCCCCATGGAGATCACCTTGTCGCCAGGCTTCAGGCGCTTGACCTTGCTGCCCACGGCCGCGACCACGCCCGAGCATTCGCCGCCGGGAATGAAGGGCAGATCGGGCTTGGTCTGGTACTTGTTCTGGATGATCAGCACGTCGGGAAAATTGAGCCCCGCCGCCTTGACATCGATCAGCACGTCGTCGTCGCCCATCTCCGGGTCGGGCCACGCAGTTTCCAGGGACAGTTTATCGGGCAGTCCGTGCTCCTTGCAGACAATCGCTCTCATATCACAGCACCTCGAACAGGCCGGCAGCACCCATGCCGCCGCCGACACACATGGTGATCACCACATATTTCACACCGCGCCGTTTGCCTTCCAGCAGGGCGTGGCCAATCATGCGCGAACCGCTCATACCGTAGGGGTGACCGATGGAAATCGCGCCCCCGCTGACGTTGAGCTTGGCGTTGTCGATACCCAGGCGGTCGCGGCAGTACAGCACCTGCACGGCAAAAGCCTCGTTGAGCTCCCACAGGCCGATATCATCCACCGACAGGCCGTGCTGCTTGAGCAGCTTGGGCACGGCGAAGACCGGGCCGATGCCCATTTCGTCCGGTTCACAGCCGGCCACCGCGATACCCCGGTACAGGCCCAGTGGCTGCAGGCCCTCCTGCTCTGCCAGTTTGGCGTCCATCAGCACCTGTGCAGATGAGCCGTCGGACAGCTGCGAGGCGTTACCCGCCGTGATGGTGCCGCCTTCAATCACCGTTTTCAGGCCGGCGAGACCTTCCGCGGTTGTCGCGCGCACACCCTCGTCCGCACTCACCGTGGCCTCGGCCTCGGACTGCTCGCCGGTTTCCTTGTTCCACACGATGCGCTTGCAGGTGACCGGTACCAGCTCCGCCTCGTAGCGGCCGTCGGCATAGGCCTCGGCCGTGCGCTGCTGTGACTGCAGTCCATACTCATCCATGGCTTCACGGGAAATACCGTAGCGCTTCGCCACTACTTCCGCGGTTTGCAGCATGGGCATGTGGATATTGGGATGCATGGCCATGAGCTCTTCGTCGACCATCCGGTGCAGGTTCATGTGCTCGTTCTGCACCAGTGAGATGGATTCCAGGCCGCCGCCCACAACACAGCTCATACCGTCATACATGATCTGCTTGGCCGCCGTCGCCACGGCCATCAGGCCGGAGGAGCATTGCCGGTCGAGCGTCATACCGGAGACGGTGACCGGCAGGCCGGCACGCAGGGCAATCTGCCGTGCCACGTTGGAGCCCGTGGCGCCCTGCTGCAGGGCGCTGCCCATGATCACGTCATCCACCCGGGCGGGATCAATGCCGGCGCGACGCACGGCCTCGGCCACGGAGGCCGCGCCCAGGCTGGCGCCGCCAAGGTTGTTAAAGCCGCCGCGAAACGCCTTGGCGATCGGCGTGCGGGCGGTGGCGACAATTACAGCTTCTTTCATAATGTTCTCCCGGGGCATGACAGACGCGCGCCCCTGTTGTGTGAATGGGGCGTATCAGTCGAGTTTGATGCCGAGGTTCTCCGCGGCCTTGCCCACCATCTTGATGCTTTGCTCAAAACCCGCGGTGAGTTCACGCTCGCCTTCCCGGCTGCTGATTTCATCCCAGTGTGCGGCAATGCCCTCCGGCGTCTGCTCTTCCACCGGCAGCCAGGCACCCTCGGTTTCCACGATGCGCGACACGGCAAAGGCGCCGGCGCCCGCGGCGAGGATGGTGCGGTTCGGTGAGTCTTCGCTGACCAGGTAAAGCACCGCCGGGGTGACGGTTTCCGGCGTCAGCAGTTCAAAGGCTTTCTCCGGCAGCAACCCCTCGGTCATGCGCGTACCCGCGGTGGGCGCCAGTGCGTTGACCCGGATGTTGTACTTGGCGCCTTCCTGGACCAGCGTATTCATCAGCCCGATCACACCCATTTTCGCGGCGCCGTAGTTGCTCTGGCCGAAGTTGCCGTACAGGCCGCTGGAGGAGGTGGTGACCACGATGCGCCCGTAGGATTGATCGCGCATGATGTCCCACACCGCCTTGGTGCAGTTCACGGTCCCCATGAGGTGCACGTCGAGTACCAGCTGGAAATCATCCAGCCCACCCTTGGTAAAGCTCTTGTCGCGCAGGATGCCGGCATTGTTGACCAGAATGTCCACACGGCCCCATTTCTCCATGGCCTGCTGTACCATGCCTTCCACTTCGGCGTACTGCGCCACGTTGGCACCGTTGGCAATCGCTTCGCCACCGGCCGCTTCAATCTCGGCGACCACCGCGCGTGCCGCGTCGCTGGAAGCGCCAGTGCCGTCCTTCGCACCACCCAGATCGTTCACCACCACCTTGGCGCCCCGGGCGGCCAGCGCAATGGCGTGGCAGCGGCCCAGCCCCTGGCCCGCTCCGGTGACAATGGCGACCTTACCGTCATAGCGAATACTCATCACTCTACTCTCCCTTGATTCGATGTTGTGTGCCCGCGCGGCGGGCAGGTCAATTCAGCCCGCAACCACCATGGACAGCCATTCAGCGACCAGAGCGGGGTTGTCTTCGCCCTCGATCTCGACCGAGATAGCCTGCTTGATCAGGAACCGGTTACCGTCCTTGGGCTGCACATCCACAATCTCGACGTGGGCACGTACACGCTTGCCGGCGCGCACCGGTGTCAGGAAACGCACCTTGTCGAAGCCGTAATTGATCCCCATCAGCACCTTCTCGGGCATGATCCCGACACCCTCGCACATCTTCACCAGCATGGAGAGCGTGAGAAAGCCGTGTGCAATCGTGCCACCAAAGGGCGTCTGCGCGGCTTTTTCTTCATCGATGTGGATGAACTGGTGGTCCTCGGTAACATCGGCAAACGCGTTGATGCGATCCTGCCCCAGGGTAATCCAGGGGCCGGGCTCCAGCTTGAGGCCTTTCTGGTTCACCATTTCGCTGTTGGGAACGACTTTCATGGTCATGTGTATGTCCTTGCGGTTACGTGTATCGGTTGTGAAATCAGCCAGGGCTGCCCCTCAGCCGTCGCGGAAGGTCGCGTTGACCTCCTGTTGCTGCATGTAGCGCCTGAGCTCGTTGCGGCCCACCACCATGCGATGCACTTCGTCCGGGCCGTCCGCCAGGCGCAGGGTGCGCTGGCCCATGTACATGGTGGCCAGCGGCGTATCCTGGGAGACACCGAGTGCACCGTACATCTGGATTGCCTGGTCGACAATGCGGATGGAGATATTGGGCACCGCGGTCTTGATCATGGAGATCCAGACCCGGGCTTCCTTCGGGTCCACGTTATCCATCATCCACGCGGTTTTCAGGGTGAGCAGGCGGGCCATTTCGATATCCATGCGCGCGTTGGCGATGATATCGACATTGCCGCCGAGACGCGCGAGAGGCTTGCCAAACGCCGTGCGGGAAACCGCGCGCTCACACAGGAGTTGGAGCGCCTTCTCCGCCGCCCCGATGGCACGCATGCAGTGGTGAATACGACCGGGGCCGAGCCGCCCCTGGGAGATCTCGAAACCGCGGCCCGGCCCCAGGATCATGTTTTCCCTGGGTACCCGCACGTTGGTGTAACGCTGGTGCATGTGGCCGTGGGGCGCATCGTCCATGGAAAACACGTTCATCGCGCGCAGGTTCTCTACGCCGGGCGTATCCATGGGCACCAGTATCTGGGACTGCTGCAGGTGCTTGGGCGCATCGGGGTCGGTCTTGACCATCACAATCATGATCTTGCAGCGCGGGTCACCGGCGCCGGAGATATAGTGCTTCTCGCCGTTGATGACCCACTCGTCACCGTCAAGCACCGCGGATGTGCTGATGTTGGTGGCGTCCGATGAGGCCACGCCGGGCTCGGTCATGGCGTAGGCGGAGCGAATCTCGCCATTCAGCAGCGGCTCAAGCCACTCGCGTTTCTGCGCCTCGCTGCCGTACTTGTGCAGCACCTCCATGTTGCCGGTGTCCGGGGCGGCACAGTTGAACACCTCGGCGGCGATATGCGACTTGCCCATTTCCTCGGCAAGATAGGCATATTCCACGGTGGTCAGGCCGGAGCCATGCTCGCCGTCGGTCAGGAAGAAGTTCCACAGGCCGGCCGCTTTCGCCTTGCCCTTCAGGGTTTCCATGATCTCGGTCTGACGGGGGGTGAACTGCCAGCGGTCCCCGACACCGATCTCCGCCATATACTCCGCTTCCAGCGGCTCGATTTCCTCCGCGACGAAGGCCCTTACCTGCGCCAGCAGGGGTTGTAGTTTGTCACTGACTCCGAGATCCATGGCATGCTCGCTCTTGCTGTGTGTGATTAAGATTAGCCAACTATTCGTCTTTGGCCGCCTGCGTCAACCCGGCACTGTACTGGGCCTTCAGCTGACGCTTGAAAATCTTGCCTGAGGCGATGCGCGGCAGGGGCTGCTCCTGCAGCCAGACCCGCTGCGGCACCTTGAAGGCCGCCAGGTGTTCGCGCAGAAAGCCCTGCAGCTGCTCCGCATTCAGTGCCGCCCCGGCACGCACCGTGACAACCGCTCCCACCGTTTCACCGAGGCGTACATCGGGGAGGCCGAACACCGCGGCCTCGCGCACTGCGGGGTGCCGATGTAGCGCCGCTTCCACCTCGATGCAGCTGATGTTCTCTCCCCCGCGGATAATGATGTCCTTGATGCGATCGACGATATACAGAAAGCCCTCGTCATCCAGGCAGGCCACATCACCGGTGTGAAACCAGCCGTCGACGAAGGCCTCGCGGGTGGCTTCCGGTTTGTTCCAGTAGCCGCGCACATTCGCCGTAGACTTGATGCACAGCTCGCCACGCTCACCGGCGGGCACAGTGTGACCTGCGCCGTCAATCACCTTGAACTCGGTGACTGCGGGCACCGCGCGCCCGGTACTCGAAGGCCGCGCAACGTATGCGGCACCCGCATTTACGGCGCCGAGGGCATTGGTCTCGGTGAGTCCGTAGCCAATGCCCGGTGCCGACCCCGGAAAGGTTCCCGCAATTTTCCCCACCTGATCGGGGGGCCGGGCCGCACCCCCCGAGAAGATCTCGGCCAGCGAGGCCAGATCATACGCGCTCTCGGCGGCAGCGGCCTGCAGCTCCGCCGACATGGTGGGCACACCGTTGAACCAGGTAATCCGCTCCGCCTCGATCAACCGCAGTGCTTCCTGCGCATCCCACTTGTGCATAATCACCAGTTTACGGCCCACCAACAGCGAGAGCAGAAAGGCCGAGTGGCTGGCCGTGCAGTGAAACAGCGGAATGGTCAGGAGGCCCGCGGGCGGATAAGGCGGCCTGGATGTCGCACCCGCCAACTGCTTGTTCACGGTACCCTGCAGCAACCAGCTCCAGAGCGCGGCCAGAATCGCCCGGTGCGTGGAAACGGCCCCCTTGGGATGCCCGGTAGAACCGGAGGTATACATGATGGTGGCGTCGTCATCGGGGGCCACCGCAACCTCGGGCATGTCCGCACCCCGGAAGGACTGTAGCAGGGTGTCGAAGGCTGCGGATTCCACGGGAATACCTCTGCAGTCGCCCACCGCGATGATCGACAGCGCGTGGCGCGCCGCGATTGGCGCCAGACGGCTGACCCGTTCGGGATCGGCAATCACGACGCGACTGCCGCTGTCCTCGATGCCGTAATCCAGCTCCTCACTCGTCCACCAGGCGTTCATCGGCACCGCCACCGCCCCGATCGAGACAATCGCGATGAACGCCAACATCCATTCCGGGTTGTTGCGACTGACAATGGCAACACGGTCGCCGTGGGTCACGCCGAAGCGCTGCTGCAGCGCCGTGGCAAGCGCTGCACTGTGCGCCCAGGCCTCCTCGAAGCTGTAGCGCTGCTCGCGGTAGACAGCGAAGCAGCGATCGCCATGCTGGCGCATTAACGCGCAGTACTGCCCCAGGTTACGGGGCATGTTGCAGTAGGAGCGATACGCCACGCTACCCACCGTGACCGTTTCCAGGGCAAAGGGCTGCCCGGGCGCCGTCAATGCGGCAACCCGGGCGGCGAACAGATCGTCAGATGTCTGCATAGCGGCGGCAATGCGCCTCAGAAACCGCTCAGTCTGGCGAAACGGTCGAGGTGGTAGTTGTAGTCACCGAAACAATGCTGCGCCACCCGCGCGCGCTTGATGAAAAAACCGATGTCGTACTCATCCGTCATGCCGATACCACCATGCATCTGGATACCCTCGTTGGTCGCGCGCTGGGCCACCTCACAGAGCTTGGCCTTCGCCGCGCTCGCCAGCACGGGCAACTGGGGGTCATCTGCATCAATCGCCTGCAGCGCCTTGAGCACCAGGGAGCGGGACAGCTCCAGTTCGGCAAACAGCTCCGCGGCGCGGTGCTGCAAGCCCTGGAAAGACCCGATAACCTTGCCGAACTGCTTGCGCTCCTTGAGGTACCCCACGGTACGTTCGAAGGCCTCTGTTGCGATACCCAGCAGCTCTGCTGCAAGCCCGATATTGGCGATATCGAGGCTGCGGCTGAGCCCGTCCCAGGCGCCATCCACATCACCCAGAACCGCATCGGCAGGCACCTGCACCGCATCCAGCTGCAGCGCGCCCACACCGCGGGCGTCCACCAGGCTGCGCCGCTCCACCGTGAGGCCCGCGGCGTCCGCCGGCACCAGGAAAGCCGTGAGCCCGGCACTGTCACCGGGTTCCCCGGAGGTCCGCGCAATCACCACAAACTGCTGCGCCGCCAGCGCATCAAGCACCAGGCACTTGCTGCCATGCAGGCGATACCCCGCGCCGTCTGCCTCCGCCTTCAGTGCCGTATCCTCCGGCGCGTGCAGCGGCCCTTCCTGCAGTGCCAGGGTGACGTGCAGCTCGCCCGCTGCCAGGGGTGCCAGCAGCGCCTGCTTCTGCGCCTCGCTGCCGAGCTCGTTAAGCAGGGTTGCGCCAAGCAGCACGGTTGACTGCAGCGGCACCGGGCTCAAGTGGCGGCCCGCCTGCTCCAGCACCAGGCCCAGCCCGGTGTAGCCGTAGCCCAGGCCACCGTAGGCTTCCGGAATGGCGATACCGGGCCAGCCCATCCCGGCGATGTCGCGCCACACATCGGGCGCAAAACCCAGTGCATCATCAGCATCGCGCAGCGCGCGCAGCTGCGCCACGCCCGCTTTCTCCGCCAGCAGCCCCGCTGCCGACTCTTTAAGCATCACCTGTTCTTCTGTCAGTACCAGTGCCATGTCAGTGTCCTCTCCCGCTCAGTCCGGCAAGCCCAGTACGCGCTTGGCAATAATGTTCAGCTGCACCTCGGAGGTGCCGCCCTCAATGGAGTTGCCCTTGGAGCGCAGCCAGTCCCGACTGGTGGCGCCACCCTCATACACATCACCGTCCCAGCCCAGTGCCGGTTCACCGCCGATGGCCAGGTTGAGCTCGTTGCGCCGCTTGTTCAGCTCGGTGCCGTAATACTTGAAAATGGATGAGGCGGCGCCCAGGCCCTGGCCCGCCTTGGCTTCGTCGCCCACGCGGCTCATGGTGGCGCCGAAAGCCAGCGCATCCAGCTGATATTGGGCGATGGTGTGGCGCAGGATGCCGTTGCGCAGCCGCCCGCTGGCATCCGCTCCGTAGGTCTCGACGGCCACAGAGCCCAGCGACTTCTTCGGCGCCGTACCGAAGCCGGAAATCATTTCCCGTTCGTGCGTAAGAAGGTACTTGGCGATTGCCCAGCCCTTGCCCTCTTCACCAACGAGGTTGCGCTTTTCGGCACGCACGTTGTCAAAAAAAGTTTCGCAGAAGGGCGAGGAGCCACTGATCAGCTTGATCGGACGTGTCGTCACGCCCTCGCTCGCCATGTCGAACAATACGAAGCTGATGCCCTCATGCTTGCTGCCACTGTTGTCGGTGCGCACCAGGCAGAATATCCAGTCCGCCTTGTCGGCGTACGAGGTCCAGACCTTCTGCCCATTGATCAGGTAGTGATCGCCACGGTCCTCGGCGCGGGTTTGCAGACTTGCCAGGTCGGACCCTGCGTTCGGCTCCGAATAGCCCTGGCACCAGCGGATCTCGCCGCGACAGATGGGCGGCAGGTGTTCCTGCTTCTGTGCCTCGGTGCCGAACTTGAGCAGCGCCGGGCCGAGCATGGAAATGCCGAAGCTCTCCAGCGGTCGGCGCGCGCCTATCCGCGCCATCTCCTGCTGCAGGATCTTCGCCTCTTCCTTGTTCAATCCGCCACCGCCGTACTCACGCGGCCAGTGCGGCACTGTCCAGCCGCGCTCCGCCATGCGCTGGCACCAGACCTGCTGGTCAGGGTGGTCAACTTCCGGGTTGCGCCCACCCATATAAAGATCGTCGAAGCCGCGCACCGGCTCGCGCATGGCCGGGGGGCAATTTTCCTCGAGCCAGGCGCGGGTGTCGGCACGAAATTTTTCCAGGTCGCTCACTAGGGCACCTCTTCAGATCGAAACAACGTATGAATGGACGGGCAGCAGATCGCCCAGCGCAGATTTGAACATACAGTATGTTTTGCTAACGTTCAAGAATGCCCGGTTTTATCCCTGTACATATCTGCGTCGGCTGCGCGCATCAGGGCGTCGGCGCTGTCACCCTGTGCCGGCCACAAAGCGACGCCGATAGCGCTGCGCACCAGGACCGATGTCCCGCGCAGTTCCAGGGGACCGTCAAGCGCCCGGCGCAGTCGATCGCGGGCAGCCTGCGCAGAAATGCTGTCGCCAACCCCGTGCAGGATGACGAGAAACTCATCTCCTCCCAAACGCCCGGCGAAATCCGCCTCCCGCAGAAACCCGCGCAGGCGTTGTGCCACCGCCTTCAGCAACTGATCCCCGGCCTGATGACCGAAGCGATCGTTCACCTGCTTGAACTCATTGAGGTCGATCAGCAACACGGCAAAATGCTCGGCATAGCGCTTCGCCCGGCGCAGCGTGCGCTGCAGCGTGGCGTCAATCTGCCGGCGATTGGGTAAACCTGTCAGCACATCCTCGGTAGCCAGCTGCAGTGTACTGAGATGGGCGCGAAAATAGCAGGCCACGGTGATACCAAAGGTCCAGCCCATCAGGCAGAGCATGGCCGCCAGGAACGCGAGCGCGCGCGGCGCCTCCATACCCTCCCCGGGGCTCAGGGTTTCCTGCAATGCCCAGGCACCCCGGTACAGCAGCACCAGGCCCAGCAACGCCGGGAAGAGTGCCGCCAGCCCATACACCCTGAAGGCCGCCCCCCGGGTGCGCCAGACCATCACCAGCGCCGCCGCCAGCATCAGGGGTGCGGACAGCAGGTCGTGGGCGAGGTGGCGCGCTACCGGATCCAGGCGGTTGACCCAGGCAATCAAGACGAACAGCGGGATGAGCAGCAAACCCGCACGCCAACGCCAGCGGGAGAGGTGCCCACGGAACTGTAACGCCCCCTCCAGCAGCAGCGCGGCGCCGATCAGCGCCAGACTGTTGTTGATGACGGTAAGGTAGTGCTCAATGCCGCCACGACCGGCGAATGGAAACGCGACCAGAAACCCGACGGTGTTGGCCAGCGTGGCGAGGAACCAGGGAAACACCCCCGCCATGTCCCGGTTGATGCGCCACAGGATCAGGGTGATCAGCGTGCACATCGCCGACACCAGGGCTATGACCAGATACAGAGTGGGCACACTGAGCGAGTTCATGCTGCCCCCGTTCGGAAACGTGAGCTGCCATGGTGCGCGTGCCCGCTGCGGGGGTCAATGCGTCGAGGGCAGGCGCGCGTAAAAAACCGCGCCGCAGCTAGAACTGGGCTCGGGGCATCTCGACCTGGGAATAGGTGAGTCCGCCGTTCACACCGCAGATCTCGCCCGTGACATACGACGCGGCGGGGGACGCCAGATACAGCGCACAGGCGGCGATATCCTCGGCCTCGCCCAGGCGCGCCAGCGGCGTGCGCGCGGACATGGTCTGCTCCATTTCCGGCGTCATGAAGTTCTCCAGCGCCGTGGTCACTGTGGCGCCAACGCCGATGCCGTTGACCCGAACCCTGGGTGCGAAGTCCTGTGCCAGTGCGCGCGTCAGCCAGGACAGCGCGGCCTTGCCGGTGCCGTAGGCGGCGAAACCGGCCTGGGGCAGGCTGCCCGCCACGGACGAAATATTGACGATAGCGCCTTTGCCCGCGGTCGCCACCATGTGTGGCGCGCTGAGACGGGACAGGGAAAACGCCGAGGTCACGTTGAAGTGGAAGCAGGCATCGAAGTCCTCATCCGTGGTCTCCAGCGCCGGCTTGGGGCCCCAACCGCCCGCGTTATTGACCAGGATGTCCAGGCGACCAAACTCCGCCAGTGTGCGCTCCACCAGCGCTGCACGCTGTGCACCATCGGTCACATCACAGGTGACTACCAGCGCGCGCCGGCCGCGTGAGCGCACCTGCTCCGCAACGGCCTCCAATTCGCTCAGGGTACGCGCTGAGATGGCGACGTCGGCGCCGGCATCGGCGTAGGCCAGCGCGGTGGCGGCACCGATACCGCGCCCCGCTCCGGTGATGAGCGCCACCTGCCCGTCGAGACGGAAACGATCGAGAATACTGCCCATGATTCACTCCTGAGTGATGAGATTATTGCACCGCCGCGGCGGGGATGGTGTTCAGCACAGGGTCGTTGGGCGGGTTGTGAACGCACCAGGTGCCGGCGGGATGGTAAATGTAGGCGACACAGCCATTACAGTTGTCACAGCCAGACTCGATCACCTCACCGCTGCGCAGCTTGTTCACCAGTGCCGGGTCGTGAATCAGCGGCCGCGCCATCACCACGCAGTCAAAACCTTCCGCCAGCGACTGCTCGGCATGGGCCAGCGAACGCGCGCCACCCAGATAGGCCAGCGGCATGTCGACCGCGGCGCGGATCTTGCGCGAATACTCCAGAAAATACATGGGCTTGAAATCAATCTTGGGTTCGCTGGACGCCGCCGCCTTCATCATCAGTGACGTAATCCACTCACCCTGTTGCTTCAGCACCCGGGCAATGATTTCCCGATTCATATTGCTGCCGAACATGAACCAGGTGGATTCCACGTTGCGGCCGCCGGACAGCACCAGCATATCAGCACCCGCCGCCTGTAGCGCACCTGCGGTGACCACGCCGTCCTCCGCCGTGGCGCCGCGCCGGGTGCCATCAGCCACATTGATCTTGGCCAGCACCGCCATGTCCTTGCCAACGGCGCGCTTCACCGCCGCCAGCACCCGGGCCGGAAAACGGACCCGGTTCTCCGCACTGCCGCCGTACTCGTCGGTGCGACGATTGCTCAGGGGCGAAATAAACTGGTTGAGCAGGTAACCATGGCCCATGTGCAACTCCACGGCGTCAAAGCCGCCTTCCCGCGCCAGTTCCGCGGCCTGCACGAATTCCGCCTCCACCCGCGCCATGTCGTCCTCGTTCATCGCGCGCTGCAGGATATTGCCTTTCATCAGGCCGGCGGGGTTGAAGCCGGAGGAGGAGCTGATGGTACGTCCGGGGACTTTCATACCGGTGACAAATGAGCCACCGTGGGTGATCTGGGCCGAGATCGCCGCGCCCTCATCGTGCACCGCCTGGGTGAGCACACGCAGGTCGGGTAGCACCTCGGGCCGCATCCAGATCTGGTTAGGCAGCGTCCGCCCTACTTTCGCCACCGCCATATACGCCACCGTGGTCATGCCCACGCCGCCCGCTGCCAGGTCCCGGTGATGCTTGACCAGCGCCTTGGTGGGCTTGCCCTCCAGGCACATGGCTTCATTGGCGCCGGACTTGATAAAGCGATTGCGCAGGGTGATGGGCCCGATGGTCACGGGGTCGAAAGGCGTGGGGGTTGTGGTCGAGGCCATGGCAGACGGTCCTGTTATTGTGGATCCCGCTGCATCTTACTCTCGCCGGCAGGGCGCCGCGATGTTGCACTGAATCTGGAAGCAGATCGGTTTAACATGGCAGGCGCCTACCCGACACGAAGAGACACCCTTTGCCATGCAGATCTGGGGCATCGATTTCACCAGCCGGCCGCGCCGAAGCAAGCCAATCACGGCCCTGCGATGCTGCCTGCAGGGCAACCAGCTGACCGCCGGCGAGCTTCTCCGCCTTGAGCATTTCGACGCGTTCGAGGAACTGCTGCGCCGCCCTGGCCCGTGGATCGCGGGGCTGGACTTTCCTTTCGGCCAGTCCAGCCGCTTTATCCACAACATCGGCTGGCCACCCGCATGGGCGGATTACGTGCGCCTCGCCCAGAGTCTGGGGCGAGCGGGGTTCCGCAGTGCGCTGGACGACTACCGCAGCGGCAGGCCGGCCGGCGACCGTGAACACCGGCGGCAGGCTGACCAGCTGGCAGGCGCCATCAGTCCGCAAAAGCTGTACGGCGTTCCGGTGGGGCTGATGTTTTTCGAGGGCGCGCCACGGCTGCTGGCCTGCGGGGCATCCATTCCCGGCCTGCATGCAGGCGACCCTGCGCGCATCGCGGTCGAGGCGTACCCCGGCCTGCTCGCCAGACACTGTATCGGCAGGCGCAGCTACAAACAGGATACGCGCAGCAAACAGACCGAGGCACAGCGGCAGGCGCGACAGGACCTGCTGCGAGCAGTCTGTGGTGAGCCCGTGCTGGCACGCTACGGGCTGCAGGTGAGCGCGCCGGACGACCTCGCGGAAGACCCGGGTGCAGACACACTGGATGCCCTGCTGTGCGCCGTGCAGGCCGCATGGGCCTGGCGCCAGGGACCGCCGCAATTTGGAGCACCCCTGTCAGCCGGGACGACTGAGGGCTGGATCGCGGACCCGGGGTTGCTGCCTCGCAGCCAACCCTGACGCTTTGCCAATACCCCGCCGCTGCTCTATCCTGCGGTTCGTTTATTCCCGCAGTGGACATCCAGACCCATGACTTCCCCGGCCTCACCCGCGCAGGCGGCGCGCCTGATGAAACTGGCTACCTACGCCTCGGTTTCCGTAGCAGCCGTGCTCATCCTGGCCAAGACCGTGGCCTACTGGCAGACCTCGTCAGTCAGCATTCTCGCCTCACTGGTGGACTCGCTGATGGATTCCGGGGCATCGCTGCTCAACCTGTTCGCCGTGCGCTACGCACTGGAGCCCGCCGACCGCCAGCACCGGTTTGGGCACGGCAAGGCGGAGTCGATTGCAGCTCTCGCGCAAAGCGCATTTATCATCGTTTCCGGTGTGCTACTGCTGGTGGAAGCCACCCGACGCCTGCTGAACCCCGAGCCCATCGGCGCCTTCGGTGTCGGGCTGGCGGTCATGCTGTTGACCATCGCGGCAACGGCCGTGCTGCTGCTGTTTCAGGGCTATGTCATCCGCCGCACCCAATCCGCGGCCATCCGCGCGGATGCCCTGCACTATCGCACCGACCTGTTGACCAATTCCGGGGTTGTGGTGGCATTGCTGCTGGCGCAATTCGGCTGGCCGGGCACGGACCCGCTGTTCGCCATCGGTGCCGCGCTTTATATTCTGTGGTCGGCGCGCAGCATTATGGGTTCGGCCTTCAACGAGCTGGTGGATCGGGAGCTACCGGACAGTCAGCGCGCGCAGATCATCGCCATCGCAGAAGGCCACCCGGAGGTGCGGGGCGTGCATGACCTGCGCACGCGCAGCGCCGGACGCATCGACTTTGTGGAGATGCACCTGGAGCTGGATGGCAGCATGCCGCTGGTCAAGGCACATCGCATTTCGGACGAGGTGGAGGCTGCGGTTATCGCCGCCATGCCCGGCGCGGACGTGGTGATCCACCAGGATCCGGCGGGCATCGTGGAAGTGCAGCAGGACGAGCAGTTGCAGTAGCCACCCGCAGGACACCCACTGCGGCTTTGACGCCGCCGGCGCTTCGGGCTACCATCTTTCACGTCTTCGCGGGTGTAGTTCAATGGCAGAACTTCAGCTTCCCAAGCTGATAGCGTGGGTTCGATTCCCATCACCCGCTCCAGCCTTTCAAAAAACGTCGCTTACACAGCCATCAGGGGGCATATCTGGGCTGGGGAGTTGTAACACCGAGGGGTAATGCCGAGGAGTCACGGCTCGCGGTACCTACTCCGCGAAATGATCCCCGCTAACCTGCGTCCATATTTTGAAGACGGACGAGAATTCAGGATTGTGTTAAGGAGCAGCGACAGGCGCACAGCGAGATACGCGACACTTTCGATCCGGGTTCTGGTGCAAGCGGAGCTTGAGCGTTTGACAAAAGAATTAGTGCCAACCCAGACGCCAATACAATCTTACAATCTTAAGAGAAGATAGCTGGACGCACGGAATCATACTAGAGCTTTAGAACTCACGAGGCGCAACATGATTGGTGGGGATCAAAAAGGACACTCCGAAGAATACTTCTCGGATTATCGAGATCATTGGTGGAACAATGACTTTCTGGAGCTGATGGCAATTCGGTGGGGGCTACGAGAATACTCTTCGCTACTCGATGTGGGTTGCGGCGAGTTTCACTGGAGCAGCTTATTAAGTCCGCACATGAAGTCGCCTAACGTTATTGGCATCGACAATGATTCAAAATGGTCGAACAATGATCTGTCGAAAATTCGTAAGAAATTCCACAACGTAAACCGTCTTGAGCTTTTATTTGGGTCCGCTGAATCGATTCCGTTTCCAGATAATTCATTCGATGTTGTTACATGTCAAACGGTGCTGATCCATGTAGCCGACCCAGCGGGAGTTATCAGAGAGATGAAGCGCGTAACCAAAAAGGGCGGCATAGTTATATGTGCAGAGCCGAACAACATGGCCACCTGTCTCTCAATAGACTCCTCTGCGTCAATACACAAAGTATCCGAAACTCTCGAATCTGCAAAGATTTGCTTGTACGAGCAATACGGAAAATACCTAAATGGTGAAGGATATAACTCAGTAGGAGACCTGGTCCCACTATTTTTTCACTCCAGTGGTCTTACCAACATAAAAACGTACCTATCAGACAAATGTGTTCCGCTGATACCTCCCTACAGAACGGA
>DIBU01000010.1:0-28617 GCA_002416125.1 Halieaceae bacterium UBA5044 | reverse complement strand
GGAAGAGCAGCTAGCCACCATTCGCTCAATGAAGCGGTGGCTTGAGACAGAAGACGCTAACTTCGACTCAGCTGGGATTCAAGCGCGCGTTAGAAAAGCAGAAAGCGTATTAGGTGACATCGGGCTCAACGTCGCAATGCAGACTGAAAGAAGCAAAAAGGACACTAAAAACGATTTGGAACAGCAATCGTTATACTCACCCGGATCGGCCATCATGTACCTGGTATCTGGCGTTAAGTCGTAGACCAGAAAAGCCTCTGCATGTCGTGAAGTACTCCGCCGGGCCAACCCGGCTGCCAAACAGTGTACATTTACCTCATGATCACTCGGTTGATACAAGTAGAAGAGCCTCACGACAACGCAAGCAGGATCGACAGCGTTCAGAAGGTGTGACACCAAAGGGTCATACTCTCACTTAGAGGCCAAGGTGACCCGTTTAAACAACCCTTCGCTGTCGCTCAAGGCCTGGGTGTGCGCCCACGCAGCAAACGCCGCTGCTCGATGGCCACCCGCAGGGCTGCCCGCAACACCGAGATTTCCGGCTCGGCCTCGCCGCGCTTGCCCAGGGCATCCAATTGCGCGTAGAACCAGTACTGGCCGGCGAAGGTATCCAGTGTGCGCAACGTTTTGATGTGCTTGAGAAACCCCAGCCAGCCGGGGAGCAGGCCGAGGCCCTGCTCATAACGGGGCAGATCCTCCGCGCCCGCCAGCAGCCGCGCGGGCGCATCGGTCTGCAGACACATCGGCCGCCCCAGGCCAATAACATCCACACCACCCGAAGCCAGCGCCTCCTGCATGGCCTCGCGGCTGCGAAAGCCGCCCGTGACCATCAGCGGCACCCTGAGTTCGCGGCGCATGGCGAGGGCAAAGTCGACGAAATAGGCCTCCCGCTCCAGGGTTGATGCCGCCACTTTTTGTGGATCTGGGGCCTCCAGCCCCTCCACGCCCAGCAGCCGGGGCTGCTCGTAGGTGCCACCGGAGATTTCGATCAGGTCGACACCGGCTGCTTCCAGCCACGTCGCCACGCGCAGGCTTTCCCCGAAATCAAAGCCGCCGCGCTGAAAATCCGCACTGTTCAGTTTCACCGCCACCGCCACCGTAGGGCCGACCGCATCGCGCACCGCCGCCACCACCTGCAAGAGCAGCCGCGCCCGGTTTTCCAGGCTGCCGCCATACGCATCCTGCCGCTGGTTGCTGCGCGGGCTGAGGAACTGGGAGAGCAGGTAGCCATGCGCCGCATGCACCTGGATACCGGTAAAGCCCGCGCGGCACACAGCGCGGGCCGCGACTGCGAAGCGCTCGACCAGCCCGGTGATTTCCTCCACGGTCAGCGCCACGGGGGCGCCGAACTGCCCGCCCGGCAGCCCCAGCTTGACGGCTGAAGGCGCCCGCGGATGCGGATTGACGGTTTTCATGGTCTGGCGCCCGGCATGACTGAGCTGCACCCAGGCCTGATTCCCGCCAACGGTGCAGGCCTGCGCCCACGCGGCCAGCGCTTGGGCCATCTTGGGGTCCGGCTCACGGTCAATCACCACATTGCCGGGCCGCTCCAGATGATCGCGGTCGACAATGACGTTGCCCGTCAGCAGCAGGCCCGCGCCGCCAGCAGACCAGCGGCGATACAGGGTGTTCAGCGCCGGGGTGGGCACACCATCCGGCGTCGCCAGGCCCTCCGTCATGGCGGCTTTCGCCAACCGGTTTGGCAGCTCGACCCCGCAGGGCAGCTGCAGGGGCTGTGAAAGAAGCGCATTTTTCATTGTCTGTCCTGGCGAATCGGCTGCGTTGGCGTGGTATCGAGCCGCATTTTTCGCTATGTTGCAAGCGTGACAGGCCTCAGCCGCTGGCACACCTCAATAACAGACCGCCAGGATGCGCCCCGATGACCAATCCCGACACCCCTTCTCCCCAGACGCCAGCGGTCGATCTTGCCGTGCGCCTCGGTATGGCCGCCCTCCTGGTCTGGCTCGCGATGCGCGTTTTTGCGCCGTTTCTCTCCCTGATGATCTGGTCGACGGTGCTGGCCATCGCCCTGTACCCGCTCACCCGCGGACTGGCAGACAAACTCGGCACCAGCACCGGCCGCGCCTCCACACTGCTGGTGGTGCTGGGCCTGGCGTTGCTTGGAACACCCACTGTCATGCTGGGCATGTCTTTCACCGAAGACATGCTGCGCACCTACACCGCACTCATGGAGGGCACGCTGCACGTTCCGCCCCCCGGCGAAAACGTGGCAGGCTGGCCGCTGATTGGCCCACAGATTTACGAGGCGTGGCTGGCAGCCTCCAGCAATTTGAGTGAATTCCTGCAGCAGCATGCCGGGCAAATTCGCACCGCCTCGGAGCAGGCTGCGTCCCTGCTGCTCGGCGGTCTTGGCAGCCTGCTGGCCTTTCTCTTTGCGCTGGTGATCGCGGGCATTTTCATGGCCTATGCACAGCCGGGCGCTGCCACCAGCACGCGTATTTTCCGGCGCATCTGCGGTGCGGAGTTCGGCGACGAGTTGCACCAACTCTCGGTGGCCACCGTACGCTCCGTCGCTACCGGGATACTCGGGGTAGCGTTTATCCAGGCAGTGCTCTTTGGCGTGGGCTTCCTGCTCGCCGGCATTCCGGCGCCCGGAATCTTTGCTGTCGCAGCGCTGATCCTGGGCATCATGCAGGTACCCGCGCTGATTTTCACCATACCCGCCATCATCTACGTCTGGACCACCGGCGACGGCTCCGGTGTGGTGAATAGTCTGCTCACGATCTATCTGGTGATTGCCGGCCTCGCGGACAATGTGTTGAAGCCAATGCTGCTGGGCCGCGGCGTCGCCGCACCCATGCCGGTGATCCTGCTCGGCGCCCTGGGCGGCATGCTGATCAGCGGCATTATCGGTCTGTTTGCCGGCGCCGTGATTCTGGCCATCGCTTACCAGGTCTTCATGGCCTGGGTAAACGAGACGCGTGCAACAGACTTCACCCAGGAATTCAAGGACTGAGCGCGGCGGGTGACCCACTACGGCAGAATTGCAGTTGCCCTGGGGCTAGCGCTGACCGCGGCGGCCTGTGCGCCCCTCGGCCCCGATTTTCAGGAACCCGAACAGGCCTGGCTTGCCGAATGGCAGCCCGAGCTGTACGCCAACGTGGCCGACGCTGCGACGGACAGCAACGCCGGCCTCGATGACTGGTGGCGGCAACTGGAAGATCCGGTGCTCAACCAGCTCCTCGCCGCGGCACGCTCGGAGAGCGTGTCGCTGCGCGTGGCGGGGTTGCGCGTTCTCGAAAGCCGGGCACTGGCCGGCATCGCCTCTGGCCTGAACTATCCACAGGTACAGACCGTGGGCGGAAACGCGGCGTGGGTCAACCAGCATCGCGCGGGCAGCGGCACGGGCGATTTCAGCACCGGCGAACTGGCCTTCAGCCTGGGCTGGGAGCTGGATTTCTGGGGCCGCTTCCGGCGCGGCATAGAGTCGGCCGATGCCGCCTACTTTGCCTCCATCGCCGCCCAGCGTGATGCCCAGGTTCTGCTGACCGCACAAATTGCCTCGCTCTACTTCAACTACAAGACCACGCTGCAGCGCATTGAAATTGCCGAACGCAACGTGGCACTGCAGGAGCGCAGCTTCGAGATCACCGAACGCCTGTACCTGCGTGGCCAGGATTCGGAACTGGACCTGCAACAGGCCAAATCACAGTACCTCTCCACGCTGGCAACGATACCCGGACTCAAGCTCACGCTGACCCAGACACGCAATGCACTGGCGGCGGCACTGGGGCGTGCCCCCGGGGATGTCCCGGAACTAGCAGCCGTCGACAGCACACTGCCCACGCTCACCCCCAACATGCTGCAAAACATTCCCGCACAGCTGCTGCTGCGGCGGCCTGACGTGCGGGCAGCGGCCTGGCAGGCTGCTGCGCAGTCGGCGCAAATCGGTATCGCCCGGGCTGACCTGTACCCGGCCATTTCGCTGTTTGGCACACTGAGTTGGAGCGACAACAGCCTGAACCTGGTCAGTGAGACCTCCCAGCTGGCGATCGGGCCCAGCTTCAGCTGGAACCTGTTCAACTACGGCCGGCTGGAAAACGCCGTGCGTATCCAGGACGCGCGTCTGCAGCAGGCCCTTGAGGGCTTCCGCGGTGTCACCCTGAATGCCGCCCGCGAGATCGATGATGCCGCCAACCGCATCAGCCGCACCCGGGACACGCAGGACATCCTGGACCAGTCCCTGCAGGCTGCGGAACGCTCACTGGACATTGCGACCCGCCGCTACCAGGAGGGCTATTCAGGGTTTCAACGGGTGCTCGATGCGCAGGCGGTCACCTTCGCGCAGTCGGACCGCGCTGTTCTCAACCGGGGCCAGCATGTCAACGCCGTCATCGACCTGTACCGGGCACTCGGCGGTGGCTGGACACCGGCCACCCTGGACACCCTGCTACCCCCCGACATTCGCGACACCATGCAGCAGCGCACCGACTGGGGCGAACTGCTGCAATCCCCCCTAGCCCAAGAGCCGGATTCCACACAATGAGCGAACAAGCGCAGGCCGCAGCCGATACCGCGGATTCGACCCCAACGCCAGTGGCGGACACACCGGCATCGCGCAGCGTCACGAGAGGAAGCCTGGGCCTGCTGGCCCTGCTGCTGGCGACCCTCTGCTGGTACCTGCTCGCCGACCGCTTTACGCCCTACACCTCACAGGCGCGCATCGAGGGTTATGTGGTCGGCGTGGCACCCAAGGTGGCCGGCATCGTGACCCACGTTGCCGTGGAGAATAACAGTCGGGTGACGGCAGGACAGCCACTGTTCACCATTGACCAGTCGCAGTACGAACTCGCCCTGCAACGGGCACAGGCGGAACTGGCCAACGCCGAGAAGCAGGTAGATGCCGGTGATGCCGCAGTCACCGCGGCACGCGCCAACCTGCGCGCGGCGCTGGCGAGTGAAACCCAGGCGCGGCAGGACTACACCCGTCTCAAACGGCTGCGCGAGGAAGACCCGGGCACCCTCTCCGAGCGCCGGCTGGAAGTGTCCGCAGCCAGCCTGGAGCAGGCCAGCGCTCGCGTCGCCGCCGCAGAGGCCGATATCCAGCGCGCCATCGAGCAGAAGGGTGGCGACTCCCTCGCCGAGAACACCATGCTGCAGTCCGCGCGCACCGGCGTCGCCCGCGCCCAGCTGGACTTCGACAACACCACCGTGGTGGCCGAATCCGACGGCGTCATTACCGACCTGCGCGCCGAGGTCGGCCAGTTTGCCGGTGCCGGAACCCCGGTGATGACGCTGATCGCCGTGGCGGACGTCTGGATCAATGCCGCCTACACCGAGAACAACCTGGGCAACCTGCGCCGTGGAACGCCCGTGGAGATTGTCCTCGATGCGCTCCCCGGGCGCGTGCTCAGCGGTACGGTTCGCAACATCGGGGTGGGCGTCAGCGCCAGCAGCAAACCGCCACCCGGCGCGCTGCCCACCGTGCAGAACAGCCGTGACTGGCTGCGCCAGGCGCAGCGCTTCCCGGTGCAGGTGGCGCTGGACCTGCCCCTGCAGGATGATGTCAGGGCACAGCTGCGCATCGGCGGACAGGCCTCGGTCATCGCCTATACCGAAGGCCACGGCGTACTCGGGATGCTGGGCAAGCTCTACATACGCTTCCTCAGCCTGTTGTCCTACGCCTACTGACGATGCGCCGCGCTCACACCCTGCCAATTGCCGCACGCCGGACCTTCAGACTGGCGACGAGCGTTGGTCTGTCGCTGGCCCTGGGCTACGGTTCGGGACTGACCATCGCCTACATTGCACCCCTGTTTGCGGTCATGCTCGGCATCCTGCCCGGGCCACCCCCGGGGCCGCGCAAATTACTGGCGCTGCTGCTGTTCGTAATGGCCTCTCTGGGCATCGGCGTGGTACTCGGCCCCATGCTGCAATACGCCGCAGTGTCTGCCCTGCTGGCCATTCTACTCGGGCTGTTTTTCAGCAATCGCCTGGCACTGGCGCATGGCCAGCAGGCTCCCGCGACGCTCGTCGCCATGGGACTGACCGTCATTCCGGCCACCAGCGTGCTCAGCCAGGCACTGGCTAGTGCCGTTATCGCCGCACTGGTTTTGGGTATCGCCAGCGCCGTTTTCACCCACTGGATTGCCTATCTGCTGTTTCCGGAAGACCCGGGCGATGCCCCGACCCCGGAAAAACCACCGGCACTTGCGGAGGCCAACTGGCTTTCGCTGCGCGCCACCCTGATCGTACTGCCGGCGTTCATACTCACCCTGATAAACCCCACCCTGTATGTCCCCCTCGCGGTCAAGAGTATTCTCCTCGGACGCGAGTCCACGACAGTTTCCCTGCGCTACGCCAGTCGCGAGCTGCTGGGCTCGACCGCCCTGGGTGGTGCCTGCGCCGTCCTCATCTGGTTCTGCCTGCAAATGGCCGTCAACCTGTGGTTTTTTGTCGGCTGGGTGACCCTGGTCAGCCTGCTGCTGGGGGCTCCCATCTACGGCGTCTGGCGAACCCGTTGGCCACCGACCTTCTGGGTCAACTCGCTGACCACCATGATCATCCTCCTCGGCGCATCGGTCGCCGACAGCGAGCAAGGCAAGGATGTGTTTCAGGCTTTCGCCGTGCGCATGACACTGTTCTTTGCCGTGACCCTCTATGCCGTGTTCGCCATGTCGTTGCTGGAACGGCTGCGGACGGCGCTCGCCGCGCGCCGCGCACTGCGGCCAAAACCCGAAGGAGTGTTCTAGTGCTGCAGAATCTGTTGCTGGGCCTGTCTATGATGAGTATCTGCCTGCTGCTGCAGGGCATACTGGTCGTCGCTGCCCTGCGCTACTACGCCCGTCAACGGCAGGCGATGCCCTCACGGTTTCTGGCCTCCATGCGGGTGACGGGCGCGCTGATGCTGATTCTCATCGCCGGCAACACGCTGCAGTTTACTGCCTGGGCGCTGTTGTTCTACTGGCTGGGAGAATTTGCCACCCTCAATGAGGCCATCTATCACTCGGCGGTCAATTTCGCCACGCTGGGCTATGGCGATGTTGTGATGTCGGCGGAGCATCGCCTGCTGGGCCCGCTGGAAGCCATCAACGGCGCACTCATGATCGGTGTGTCCACGGCAGCGTTGTCCCGCGCCTTCAGTGTGGCCCTGCAGGAACTGGTCACCACGCACCCGGGGCCGCCGCCGCATTGACACCCGGGGGATCTGCCCATAACCTCAAGCGGACAGCCGCTGCCTTTCTCTGCGTCAGCCCAGCGCCGCTATTTATCCGTCACGCAGCAGGAGAACAATAATGAATCCGCGTCGCCAGCGCCCGTACCGCTATCTGCTTTTGCTCTGCTCCACCCTGACCCTTGCCATGGGTGCGGCAGCGGCGGAGCGACCCAATATTCTGGTAATCATGGGCGATGACATCGGCATCACCAACATCAGCAAATACAGCCACGGCATGATGGGTTACCAAACACCCAACATCGACCGTATTGCCAACGAGGGCATGATGTTTACCGACTATTACGGTGAACAGAGCTGCACCGCCGGCCGCTCCGCATTTATCACCGGCCAACACCCGCTACGCACCGGGCTGACCAAGGTTGGCGTACCCGGCGCCGCAATCGGCATCCAGCCCGAGGATCCGACCCTGGCCGAATTGCTGAAGCCCCTGGGGTACACCTCGGGACAGTTCGGCAAGAACCATCTGGGCGACCGAGACGAGTTCCTGCCCACCAACCACGGCTTCGATGAGTTCTTCGGCAACCTCTACCACCTGAACGCCGAAGAGGCGCCGGAAGATCCGGCCTGGCCTACCGACCCCAATATCACCCGTCTGGTGACGCCGCGAGGGGTTATCCGCTCCAGTGCCGACGGCAAGATTGAGGACCTCGGCCCCCTCAACCGCAAGCGCATGGAGACCGTGGACGAGGAATTCCTCGCCGCGTCCCTCGATTTCATGGATCGCGCCCACGCCAAAGAGCAGCCCTTCTTCGTCTGGTTCAACTCCACGCGCATGCACTACTACACACACCTGAAGAGCGAAAGCAGTGGCCTGTCAGGCCAGGGCTTTTACAACGACGGCATGGTGGAACACGACAACCACGTAGGCACCCTGCTGGCCAAGCTGGACGAACTGGGCATAGCCGACAATACCATCGTCATTTACACCACCGACAACGGGGTGCACTACAACCAGTGGCCGGACGCCGGCATCACGCCTTTCCGCGGCGAGAAAAACACCAACTGGGAAGGCGGTTTCCGCGTGCCGGCCATCGTGCGCTGGCCCGGCAAGGTACCGTCCAACACCATCTCCAACGACATCATGTCGCACCTCGACTGGGTGCCCACCCTGATGGCCGCCGCCGGCGACAGCGAGATCAAGGGCAAACTTCTGAAGGGCCACAAAGTGGGCGGCAAGAACTTCCGGGTGCACCTGGATGGCTACAACTTCCTGCCCTACCTGACCGGCAGCGAGGAGCAGGGCCCGCGCAAGCTGTTTTTCTACGCCAGTGACGACGGCGACATGCTCGCCGTACGGGATGGCGACTGGAAACTGGTCTTCGCCGAGCAGCGCGCGCACTCCTTCGATGTCTGGCGGGACCCCTTTGTCACCCTGCGCGTTCCCAAGGTGTTCAACCTGCGGCAGGACCCCTTTGAGCGCGCCGATACCGATTCCAACATGTATGACCGGTGGTGGGACAAGAAGATCGCAGCGCGCGGCATTCCCGGCGCCATCCTGGTTCGGCAGTTCCTTGCAACGTTTGAGGAATTCCCGCCTCGGCAGCGCCCGGCATCCTTCACCATAGACCAGGAAATGGAGAAATTCCGGGAGAGGGGGCGCTAAGGCGCCCTGATACAACCCATGAAATCAGTTTGCCTGTTGAGTCGCCTGCCGGGCACCACCCCGGAGGCCTTCCGAGACTACTACGAGCACAACCACTCGCGGCTGGGTAGTCGCTACTTC
This sequence comes from Halieaceae bacterium UBA5044, assembly GCA_002416125.1. Classification (GTDB taxonomy): domain Bacteria; phylum Pseudomonadota; class Gammaproteobacteria; order Pseudomonadales; family Halieaceae; genus Haliea. Next base: position 19,696 of record DIBU01000010.1, on the reverse strand, counting down.
CCCTTCGTGAAGTATGTGCGCAACCACATCATCTCGGCGTCACCTGCCGTGGATTTTGATGTCATCACGGAGTTTTTCTTCGCCCCGGACCTGGATGTGGCCGGGGTGCACAGTGGCCGTGTGCGGGAGATACTCGACGCCGATGAGCGCCGCTTCATGGACCAGCGGCTGATCCGGCCGGCGGGCGCCGAGGAAACACTGGTGGCAGGCCCACCGCGTGGCGTGGAGGCTCCGGGGCGCAGGCGCCTGATGCTGCTCCTGAACCCCATCGCCGGTGCCGGTGGCGACTTCACCGCCGGCGTAGCAGCCTGGGGGCAACAGCTCGCGACAGATGGCAGCGTGCTGCGGGTGACCCTGGACCAGACCATGAGCCAGCTACCGGGCGGTGACAACGCCTTTCCCTATCAGGCACTGCTGAGCCTGTGGCTGGACAGCGACGAGTTTCCGACACCGGGCACCCCACCGGCAGGCATCGAAATGGCGAGCACCCTCCTCACGGAGGTGTGCGAGAGCCCGCCGGAGCTTCTGCGCGAGCTCTATCAGCCGGATGCCGGATAGCGCCGCACTGCCGCGCTCAGTGCGGCGGCTGGGTATCATGCCAATTGGCTTTGATCTCCAGAATCTTGGGCAAAATGCTCTCAAACACGTCCAGAAGCCTGGGTTCGAAATGTGCGCCCCGCTCGGACGTCATCGCCGCCAGGGCGCAGTCAACCGTCCAGGCGTCCTTATAGGGGCGCTTCATGGTCAGTGCATCGAACACGTCTGCCAGCGCGACAATCCGCGCACTTTCCGGAATCAGTTCCCCCTGCAGACCACAGGGATACCCCAGTCCGTTCCAACGCTCATGGTGGCATAGGGCAATTTCTGCCGCCAAAGCCATCACGGCCGACTGCCCCTTACTGAGAATGTCGTGCCCGATCTGGCAATGGCGCTGCATGACCTTCCACTCTGCCGCGTCCAGCTTGCCCGGCTTGCGCAGAATTGCATCGGGAATGCCAATCTTGCCCATGTCGTGCATGGGCGCAGCCAGACGCAATTGATCGCAGCGCTCTGCTGGCCAGCCGACCGCTTCGGCCAGCGCTGCAGCATACTCAGCCATACGCCAGATATGGACTCCTGTCTCCATGTCCTTGAACTCCCCCGCCGCAGCCAGCATGGAGATCGACTCCCGGTAACTCTCCTCGAGTTTGGCCGCAGACACGAGAGACAGGTGGGTGCGCACCCGGGCACGGACAATCGCCGGTGAAATGGGTTTCGTGATGTAGTCCACAGCGCCCGCCGCAAAACCCGCCTCCTCATCAAGATCATCCGACAGGACTGTGACAAAAATTACCGGGATGGATGCGGACTCGGGCGATGCCTTCAGGCGACGGCAGACTGCGTAGCCGTCCATATCCGGCATTTGAATGTCCAGCAATACCATGCAGGGCGCGTGCTTTGCCACAGCTTCCAGGGCACCCGCACCATCGCGCGCAAATACCAGTGGATAGTCGTTCCCCAGCACCTGACGCATGGCCGCCAGGTTGCGGGGATCGTCGTCAACAATCAACAGTGGCGGGTCACTCACAGGCAGGTCTCCCTCACTTGCGCGGTTCATCAGAATACGTTTCCAGCAACAGCGTTACCGACCGCTCTGCCTGCCGGAAGTCGAAATTTTCAACGGCCACCCGGACCGGGGTAAGCGCCAGCTCCGGGACATGCCCCCCAAGTTCGTCAAGCAGAGGCTCGACGGCTGCCGGGTCGTCCAGCGACAGTGCCTGCAAAAGCTCGCGCAGCAGCGAACACAGGCCGTGATATGACCGCTCGGTGGCGGCGTTTTCCGTGGCGCTAGTTACCCTCGAGACATGACCCACATGGGACGCAATGGCCGCTTCGGTTTCGGACATGGCCGCCCGCAACCGGTTTACCAGGGGCGCGCAATCGTCGCCACTGACCATGCATTCCTCAAGTTCACGCGCGCAACGCGCCACCTTGACCACGCCCAGATTGGACGCTGCGCCACGAAGGCGGTGCAGAAGCGCCTTTGCGGCCTCCGCATCAAGAGCCGCCAGCGTGCCGGCAACGCCGGAGAAATCCCGCGCAAACTTGTGTAGATAACGCGAGTATACGGCCTCATCACGCCAGATCCTGAGCCCTGCCTGAACGTCAAGTACGTTGCTCTGTGCGGCCGGCTGCGGCGCGCCCTCCGTCACGTCCGCTGCTTCTGCGACAGACGCATCGCGCGGCCGGTATTGCGCCAGCCTCGCGATCGCCGCATCGACATCCAGCGGCTTGGCAATATAGTCCGTCATACCACAGGCCTTCGCCTGATCCTGTTGCGACTGGAATGCGCCTGCGGTCAACGCTATCACCGGCAGCCCGGCGAGCTGTGAGTCGGCATGCGCGCGTATCACACGGGTGGCTGCGTAGCCGTCCATGACCGGCATCTGCACGTCCATCAACACCAGGTCCACCTCGGCATGGTGCGCCTCAAGCCAGGTGACCGCCTGCTGACCGTTGTTCGCAAGATGCACCAGAGCACCCTCGCCCTCAAAGATACGTCGCGCCACCTCGCGATTGGTCTCACTGTCATCAACCACCAGAACACGCAGGCCCGCAAGCCTTGCAAGGGACACGCCCACCCTGTCATGGGGGGTACCCTCGTGAGAAAAGGCTGCGGACACCACGGCTTCATACAGCGCCGAGGGCGATACCGGCTTGCGCAGCACTCCATTGACAAACGGCAGTCGGGCCGTGCCATCCATCTGCTCCATGGAGTGCGGTGTGGCGAGCAGGATGATGGTGTTGGTGTTGTCATCCGAATCCACTTGCGACCTGATCGCCTGCGCTGTCGCCAGGCCGTCCATCGCCGGCATGTTCGAATCCACAATCACGACCCGGAAGTGCGTACCTTCGGCTGAGCGCAGGGCAAGTATCTGCAGCGCCTCCTCGCCTGACGCCGCCGGCACTGGCCGCCAGCCCAGATTTCGGGCTGTGGCACAGAGTGCTTCCAGCGACACCATGTTGTCGTCCACTATGAGCATCTCCAGCGCGCGCAAGTCACTGAAAAACGCTGCAATGTCGTCCCTGCGCTCGAACTCGACGGTGAAGGATGCCTCCGTACCTGCGCCCACGTCACTTCGCAGGCGAATCTGGCCACCCATTCGACCGACCAGATACTGGCTGATGGCCAGTCCCAGCCCGGTGCCACCAAACCGCCGCGCGGAAGAACTGTCCAGCTGTGTAAACGGCTGGAAGAGCTGCTTCTGCTGCTCTTGCGGAATCCCTATTCCGGTGTCTCGCACCGTGAACTCCAGACGAACCCGCTTGCCCTGGGATGACAGGACCCTGACCGAAAGATCCACGTGGCCTTCATCGGTGAATTTGATGGCATTGCTGACCAGGTTCATCAGCACCTGCTCCAGACGCAGACCATCGCCCAGCAACCAGTCGATGCTCTCTTCCGGCGCCGCGACTGCCAGATCGATATCCTTTTCCAGTGCCAGGCTCGCCATGGCGCTGGAAATGCTCTCCAGCAGTTTGCTGAGCTGGAACGGTTCAGATGCCAGCTCGAAGCTACCGTGTTCAAACTTGGAAAAATCCAGTATGTCGTTAATGATGCCCAACAACAGCTTCCCGGAAAGCGACAGTTTTCGCACAAGATTGCGCGCGTCCCGGGGCAGCATCTGCTTTTCCAGCAAGTAGGCAATACCCAGCACCGCATTCATCGGCGTGCGAATCTCGTGGCTCATATTGGCGAGGAAGCGTCCCTTGACCTCTGCCGCCTCCTCGGCGATTCGCACCTGCTCAACGAGTTGCGCATTCAGACGTGCCTCATTGCGCTGCGTACGTGCCAATCGATAGCTCTGGGCAAAGCTGATCAGCAACAACACGGCGTAGAGCGAGGCGATGTAGCGATGCTCGCGCCAGACCGACGCCAGCACTGCGGGCTGCGGCCGGTTTATCAGCAGATACCAGCGCGCCGTGCTCACTGGTGCATCGGAACGGGAATCCGGCGACTGCTCCGACACGCCCATCGGAAAGCTATCGAAGGGGGCAATCTGCAGCCAGCTCCAGTAGCGCCCCCCCTCTTGCAGGCTGCCTTGCGGCGCCTGCATCAGCCGGTACCAGACGGCGGGCGACTGGTCTGCCAGGGTGGCGCCGTGCCCGAGCATGAAGCTGCATGAAGAACCGCCCCAGGCTGGCGTAATTGATCAGCTGGCTCTGCAGCGCCAGATTGATTGTCTGCAGGGCTGTCTGGTCGCGTGCAACCATCAGTTGCGAAGCGCGCTCACGTTCAGATACCAACCAGGCAAAACACAACAGGGTAATGACTGCCACTGCCGGGAGAAAACTACCCAGCCACAGACTCCATAGTCCGCGGCCGCCCTGTCGCCCAACGCCACCTGTCGTCACCTGTTCCACGCCACGCATACCCACCACCGAGCAGAGCAACAGCCTGCACGAAACGATACCGCCGAACAAACACGGAGTGTAGTTGAAAAAGACGTACTCGCGTGCTAAATGCTGCTGACGGTGTGGCTTTCAGGGGTATACAAGGAAATCCACAATTGCGACAGTGCGGGCAGGCTGTAGACCAACAACGCCACACAACCATTGGGGGATACCACGTGATGCGCTTTTCATTAATGTCCGGACGACCGCAGAAGACCGCGCCATCGCTGCCCTGTGTGTCCTGGCTGCTGACAGCGGCCTTGCTGCTTGCCGGCCCTGCCGCCGCAATCACCCTGCCAACGCCCCCCAAGAACGCCCCGAACATTGTCATCGTGCTGCTGGATGATGTGGGCTTCGGTGCCACCAGCACCTTCGGGGGCCCGGTGGAGACGCCTGCACTCGATGCGCTGGCCCAGGTTGGCCTGCGCTTCAACCGCTTTCACACCACGGCCATCTGCTCCCCCACGCGGGCCGCGCTGCTCACCGGCCGCGACGCCCACGCCGCGAACGTCGGCGCGGTGCTGAACTCCGCCAGCACCATCCCGGGCTATCAGGGTGTGCTGCGTCCAGAAACCGCCACCATCGCGGAGATCCTGCGTGAGCAGGGGTACAGCACTGGCGCGTTTGGCAAATGGCACCTGACGCCGAACTGGGAGTCCTCCCCGCTGGGGCCCTTCGACCGCTGGCCGACGGGTGTCGGCTTCGATACGTTCTACGGTTTCCTCGGCGGCGAGACAGACCAGTACGAACCCACCCTCTACCGCGGCACAGCCGCTGTCCGGCGCCCGGCCGGGGAAAGCTACCATGTGACAGAGGACATCGTGGACGAGGCGATCGGCTGGGTCGACCTCGTGCAGTCCATCTCACCCGGCAAACCGTTTTTCGTCTATCTGGCGCCCGGCGCAGCCCATGCGCCACTGCAGGTACCCGCTCCCTGGATTCGCCGCTACGAAGGCCGTTTTGCCGATGGATGGGACCGCATGCGCGAGACCATTCTTGACCGGCAGAAGGCGCTTGGCGTGGTGCCCGCGGACACCGCGCTGACCCCGGCCCCGGAGGCACTGCCTGCCTGGGACAGCCTGAGCGCACAACAAAAGCAGGTTGCCGAACGACTGATGGAGACCTACGCCGGCTTTCTGGAACACACGGATGCCCAGATCGGCCGGCTCACCAGCGCGCTGCGGCAGCGGGGGCAGTTCGACAACACGCTGTTTGTGTACATCGCCGGGGATAATGGCAGCAGCGCCGAGGGCGGGCTGGGCGGCAGCATCAATTACATGGGCGCGCTGCAGGGCCTGCCCGAAAGCCTGGAACAGCAGTTGGCTGCCCTGGAGCGCATCGGTGATGAAACAACCTACCCGCAGTATCCCGCGGGGTGGGCCTGGGCGTTGACCTCCCCCTTTCAATGGGTGAAGCAGGTGGCGTCGCACCTGGGCGGCACCCGCGTCGGCGCCGTAGTCAGCTGGCCGCGGGTAATCCGTGATGGGGCCGGCGGGTTGCGCTCGCAGTTCACCCATGTGAACGACGTGGTACCCACCATACTCGATGCACTGAACATCGGCGTCCCGGAAACAGTACGAGGCGTCCCCCAGCGGCCTATGGACGGCAGCAGCTTCCTGGCCAGCCTCACACGGGCCGATGCGGCAGAGCACCACAGCACCCAGCTGTTCGAGGTGAACGGCAACCGGGCCATTTACCACGAGGGCTGGATGGCTTCGGCCTTTCACCAGCGCCTGCCCTGGACCGTGGGCGTGCGCACCGCGCCAAGCCCCATGGAAGACGACCGCTGGGAGTTGTACAACCTCAATGAAGACTTCAGCCAGGCAAACAACCTCGCCAGCGCCGAGCCTGGCAAGCTGGCCGAGTTGCAGGCCCTGTTCCAGCAGGAGGCGCAGCGCCTGGGCATACTGCCACTGCGCAGCGCCATGGACACCATGAACAGTCACCCGCTGCCAAACCTGCGCGGCGATCGCAGCGAGTTCAGCTACGGGCCCGACGCCGTGGGCATACCTGAAGCACAGGGTCCACCGCTGTTCAATCGCTCCTGGACACTGGACGCCACCCTGACAGGGCCCGCGCCCCGGGGCGTTATCGCGACCATGGGGGGCACCGTCGCGGGATGGAGCCTGTATCTCGACAATCACTCGCGCCCGGTTTTCCGCTATCGCAGCTTTGAGGTGGGCGAGATCATCCTGCAGGGTGACAACGCTGTGGACGGTGACGTGCAGCTGTCAGTGAACTTCGCCTACGACGGTGGGGGCTACGCCCGCGGGGGAGAATTCAGCCTGCTGGTGGATGGACAGCCCGTCGACCAGGGCCGCATTGCCGCAACGCCACCGAGCTACTTCTCCATCGATGAGACCTTCGATGTGGGCGTGGATACCGGCTCGCCCGCCGGGACTTACCCCGCCGACAGCCCCATCGGCTACCCGCTGGCGGGCGCCAGCCTGCGCCGCGTCGACATCGTCACGGGGCCCGCGCCCTGAGGGTCTCAGCGGCGTTGCGCACCGGGGACCGACGCACCGGCGCCGCGCGCCCCGGAGCGTGATCTGTGTCGCAGTCCCGGCACGCCAACGGCGCAGACGGCCCCGTTAAGCTATACTTCGCCGCACCTTACGCCAACGGAAACACAGGGAGGAGTTTCTTGAAGAATCATTTCTTCCTCGCGCGACAGCCGATTCTGGACCGGAACCTGAAACTCTACGCCTATGAGTTGCTGTTCCGTTCATCGGCTGAGAACAGCGCGCCCGAAGAACTCGACGGCGACGCCGCCACCGCGCAGGTACTCACCAATGCGATGGAAATCGGCATTGATCGCCTGTCACGCGGGCACATCACCTTCATCAACCTGCCGCGCCAGTTCCTGCTGGACCCCGACCTGCTGCCTATCGACCCGGTGCGGGTGATGCTGGAGATTCTCGAAGATGTCGTGCCTGACGATGATGTTATGGCGGGGGTCCAGTCCTTGCGTGAAACCGGCTTCAAGATCGCCCTCGATGACGTCGTCGAGTCGGAAGCCTATGACCGCCTGATGCCGCACATCGACACCGTGAAGATCGATATTCGCGCCATGCCGGAGGCGAACTGGGAAACGCAGATCAATCGCATCAAGCAATATGGCTGCAAGGTCCTGGCGGAAAAGGTGGAAACCGAAGAGGAGTTCCAGACCCTGAAGGCGCTGGGGGTGGATTACTTCCAGGGTTATTTCTTTGCGCGCCCGCGCATCGTCAGCGGCAAGCGACTGCCCACCAACAAGATTGCGCTGCTGCGCCTGCTGTCGCGTATCAGCGACCCGGACACCGACCTCGAAGAATTGCAGACCCTGATCAGCCAGGACGTCGGCCTCAGCGTCAGGGCCCTGGCCTACGTGAACTCCGCCGCCAACGCGTTGAACCGCAAGATCGAATCCATCAAGGAGGCGATCGTATACCTGGGGCGCGGCACCATCCGCAATTGGGTCGTGCTCTACATCATGAGCGGGGTTGACGGCAAAGCCGACGAGATTGTCACCATGGGCCTGGTGCGCGGACGGCTCTGCGAACTGCTGGCGCAGCACTGTGGCCTGCCCAACGCCGACAGCTACTTCACCGTCGGCCTGTTTTCCGTGTTGGACGCACTGCTCGATGTTCCGCTGGAAGAGGCGCTGAAATACCTGCCCCTGCCCGAGGAACTGCAGGAAGCGCTGGTACAGCGACTCGGCGATCGGGGAGAAGCCCTGAGCTGTGCCCTCAGCCTGGAGGCCGGTGAAGCGGGCGCTGTGGATTTTCGCAACCTGAACGCACTGGAACTGGCTGACATTTACATGTCAGCCGTGCAATGGGCCGATACTGCCGCCCGCCAGGCCGGGCTGGAGTAGCCTCAGGCGGTGTTATCGACCACGCCGGCCTCGGCGCCGTTCTTCTTCACCGAGGCGATACCGTTCTCCATCGCAGCCTTGCTCTTGTACATCTGGCTCTTGCCAATCACCTGGCTGTTGCCGGATTTCAGCACAAAGTAGGTTTCGCCGCTGGTCGCCACCTTGCGCTCATAGCGGCCATCCTCAGGCGAATTCTTGCGTACCGAGGCAATCCCTTTTTCCGCCGCGGCGCGGCTGTCGTAGAGCTGGCTGGTGAGGACAATCTGCCCATTCCCGCTCTTCAGGTTGAACATGAACTTTCCACTGGGGCTTTTCTTCAGGTCATATTTACCGGCCATGGGGCACTGCTCTCCTGTGAATGGGACGCAACCAGCTTAATACAGCTTTGCGGTGCCGCCAACTGCCGGACACCTTAGAAACTATGTGCCCTGACCCTCATCCGCCGGAAAATCCGCCGCCTGCGTCAGCGCCTGCCAGCGCTCCAGGTTGGCGTGCTGCGCGCCAAGCTTGTCGCGGTACGCCGCCAGAACACCGGCGCCCAGCAGCAGCTGCACCGGCGGATCCTCCATGGCATACAGGTCGACCATGATCCCGGCAGCGCGCACGGGATCGCCCGGTTGCTTGCCATCCATCTGCGCGATCATATCGAGGCGGCTGTGCACATGCTCTTCGTAGGCAGGCAGCCGCACGCCGCTGCGCTGCATGGAACGGCCGGACCAGTCGGTGCGAAATGCGCCCGGCTGCACCGAGGTCACCCGGATCCCCAGCGGCGCCACTTCCTTCGCCAGCGCCTCCATCAAACCCTCGAGAGCGTGCTTCGAGGCGCTGTAAAAGCCTGTGCCCGGGTTGGCCATGATACCTGCCTGGGACGAGTTGTTGATGATATGGCCGCTGCCCTGCTCGCGCAGATGGGGAAGCACGGCCTGCGTGAGTGCGAGCGCACCAAAGAAATTGGCTTCAAACATGGCGCGAACCGCCGCATCCTCTCCCTCTTCCACCGCTGCCACGTAACCATAACCGGCGTTATTGACCAGCACATCGATACGGCCAAAGGTGCTGACGGTGTCGGCAACCGCGGCGGCGATGGAACCCTGGTCGGTTACATCCAGTGCCAGCGCCACCGCGCGTTCCGGCCAGGCCTCTACCAGATCGGCAACCGCTTCGGGACGCCGCGCCGTCACTGCCACCCGTGCGCCACGCTCCAGGGCCGTCCGCGCTATCTCGCGCCCGAAGCCGGTGGAACACCCGGAAATCAACCACACTGAATCCTGCACTACGGGCATGCTCATTCCTCCAGTCGCCACGCGTAACTCGCGGCCCGCTCGCGCAGCTGCTCCGCGCGCTGCGCCGCGGTCATGCGCTGATTCTCGCAGACATGCTGCTGCACGTCGGCCAGGGGCACCAGCCGCTGCTGTACAGACAGATCGGCACCCGGCTCCCCACCGGCGAACTCGGCCCAGCGCAGGGTCAGGATACCCTCGTCGAGGTCTGAGGGATCGAGCCAGTTGTGTACGCCCGGGTCGGTAAGGCTCAGGACATAGGTCAGGGTGCCGTCCGGATTGGCCAGAGACTGATGTCGATTCAGGCAGCCATTGCGGTCGGTGATGCGATTGGTCGTGCCCCAGATGTTGGTGATGGGTGCGATAAAGTAGTCCGCGCCACCCAGGTTGATATCCAGCACCATGGCAGTATCCGCGTCCGGCAGCCGAAAGTAGCCCATGATATAAATCTGGTTGCGCAACGCGCCGTCACTGTCGCGATCAATCGTGAACTCAAAACCATTGGCGGGCTTGTCCATCGCCTGACGATTCCAGCGTGTGGTCTCTGTGGCCCAGCGGCGCATGTAGGTCTTGATGCGCTCGAGGTTTTCCGCTTCGCTGAACGGCGCCCGCGCGGGCGGCGAACCGAGCCGCTCGATAGACAGTTCATTGACGCGATCTTCTCCCCAGCGGGCGATCACGTCGCGTATGTAGAATTCATGGCTCTCTGGCGGCGCCTGTACGTGGTTGGCGCGCCCAGCCGCCGGACTCCCGTCCACCGTGATCTCGAAATATCCCTCCGCATCCACCTTCAGCTGTTTGCCATCCAGCAGTCCTACCGTTTTCATGGTGGGGTCCCACAGTGTGAAGTAGTTTTCCACCAGACGCGGCTCGGAAACCCGGCCTCGAATCACGTAGCGCTCCGCACCGCTGATGGGAATCACCCGGTACACCGAGTCAGGATTGTCGATGCCCCAGCGGCTGCCGGGGATACGCTTTCCCGCTACCGTGTGCGGCAGGCGGCTGATGGTGATGACCTTGGGATACAGTGGGTCCTGGTTCAGCGCCCAGACCGTGGCGCCGAACATGACTTCCTCAAACGCCCATGCAAATGCGCGACGCATGGCATCACTGGGTGCAGCGTGCTCCAACCAGAATGTCCGCACCGCCTCACGTGCGCTGACAATCTCCGGGTGGTTGAAATACTCCAGCGCCAGCAATTCGTGGGCGCGCTGTTCGTCGGTACTGATAGGGTTGTTGGGGCGTGGCATACAGAGATCCCTTCACTCGCCCGGCTACAAACCGGGTCTCGTTAACAGTGTCTGTTGCGACCCTCGGTGAGCGGCCGGCAACGGGACTCAATGTAGCACTCCGCTCTGCCTGTCAGCGCATGTGTATGCCCACTGGCGGTATGCTTTATCGACCCGAATTGCACACTTTTGGTGCACCACGGGTTCCAAGGGCTACAGAGAGACTACCCGGGCCGTGTGCACCACTGGGCCGGTCGGCGCGCCGGTCGGCGAACCCCCGGCAGGCTCGATACTTACCGCGATACCCTTGGACTGCCTGAGCAGCGCTCGCAGTCCCGCGGGCAGCGAGCGGGTCACTGACTCACCACCCACCGGCAGCAGCCCCATTGAAATTGGAGGTCCGGACTCGGGCAGCATCCACAATTCGAAGACTTTATCGACATCGGCCGCTACGGCGTTTACCGCACGTGCTGTGATTGCCCCTGTCTCCAGGTTTGCACTGAGTAACCAGAGGGGCTCGCTGCCATCCCCGATCACACTGACGTGATCGGGCGCAGAATCAGGAGGCGGCGGGGACGTGGTGAACGGGGAAGACACCACCAGGAGAACAACCAGCGCCGTGCTGGCTGCCAGGCTCCAGGCACGCCAGAGTCCTATTGAGCGCCACCAGGCAGGGTGCAGATCCGCAGGCTCAATGCGGCGCGCAACGGCCGACCACACAGCCGAGGGTGGTGACACGGGAGCCAGCGTGAGGCCGAGTTCACCCAGGGAGGACTCCCAACGCCACACAGCGCTACGCACATCCGGCCGCTTGTGCAGCAGGCGCTCAAAACGGCGTCGTGCGCCACCGCGGAGAGTCCCCAAAACATATTCGCCCGCGAGGAGGTCGACCAGCCTTGCGCTCTCGTAGTTCACTGTTGCAAACACTCTCTCAGCCGCTGCATGCCGCGCCGAATCCGGCTCTTTACCGTACCCACAGGGGTCGCTTCCCTGGCCGCCAGTTCTTCATGGGTGAAGCCGTTAACAAATGCGGCGACTATACTCCGGCGCTGCAAGTCTGCCAGTTTGCCGAGGCATTCCTGAAGAAGGTCCGAAAACCCTTCCTGAGTGGGCTCAGTCAGCGACTGCTGCTGGACAGCTTCCATTTCCAGGGCATCCCGTCGCTTCGAGGCCCGGAGCAAGTCCAGCGCACGATAGCGAGCGATGGCGATGATCCAGGAGAGTACCAGACCGCGGTCGGCGTGGTAGTCGCGCGACTGCCCCCACACCTTGACGTAAGCGTCCTGCATCACATCCTGGGCCAGGGCTGAGTCACGAAGCATGCTGAGCAGCACGGCGTAGACGCGCGGTGCCGTCGCCTCGTAGAGCCTCTGAAAGGCGTCTCTGTCCCCCAGCGCGCTCCGCGCCAGCATGACTTCCAACTCAGCCTGATGTGTCATCCGCTACTGCATGCCCTCTGCCCTGGCGAGAAGCGCCATATCCTCGGCCTCGCGCTGCAGTCTCGCATTTCTGCGCGCAACATCATAGGCCAGCTCCGGATCAGGCAGGACATCCAGATAAAACATCGCGATCTCGCGAGCGTGCCGGTAATCGCCTGCGTCCAACCATTCTTTGAAGCGCAGATCCATAGTGCGCACAGTGAGATCAACGGGAAATCCAAGGCCGCGCTTTGCGAGCACCTGTCGCACCGCAATCGCCGGGACGGCGTGTGCCGCGGGATCAACCGCGAGTGCGTCTGTGTAGCGCTGCTGCTGCAACAACAAATCCATCAGTGCGGCACGCCGTTGTACTGAGGGAACTGCCGCGATCGCGTAGCGGAGGTCCCGCTCTGCCGCAGCCATCTCGCCCAGACTCCACGCCAGTTCAGCTCTCACCGAAAAGTGCCACGCCATAAGGTTGACGTCATCGGTGTTTGCGGTCAGGTCCTGCAGCCTCTCGTAGGCGCGTCTGCGCTCTTCCAGCGAAACAGCCTGACGCGCAAAGCAGGTGACCGAGGCCATGGGCGAAATACTCAGTGCCACTCGCGAACACGCCCTTCGATACCGATCAATATCCCCCACAACCTGGGCGACGGCAGCCTCCAACAACCATGCCTGGCCATTGCCGGGTTGCTCGGCCAGCAAGCGTCCCAGGAGAACGCTGGCCTGCTTAAAATCGTGTTCCGCCTGCGCCAGCCAGGCGAGGTACAGCAGTTTTTCTGCGGCACTTGCACCCGTGCTGTCTGCCAGTGCCTGCCTGGCCACGGCCAGCAAATGATCGTCACCAGACACCGAGTAGCGTTGCAGCAGATCCCGTGGCGTAGCCGCACCGGTCGTCGAGTCTGCTTCCGCGCCAGTGTGTCGATGCACACTGTGCGCATCAGCCTCCGGCTGGACGAGAACGAGCAGGAGGAGCGCGACAAGGCTAACGCAACAGGTCGGCGAAATCGTCATCCTCAGCATCAGAAACAAACTCCAGATCGTTGATGTCACGCGGCGACGCGTCTGCAGGATCGGCAAACACATCGCGCACAAAGGCGGAAAAACTCTGCAGGCGCGGCGGCTCGGGCGCCACGGGCGGCTGTCCGCCCGGCGGTGGAGCCGGGACTACCACCCGGTCACCGCCGTCTGAGCAAGCAACCAGGAACAGGGAAACGAGCAGAATCGCACATGAATGTCTCATAAACACAACTCCTTCTGCCTGTCAGGACGTCGGTGTTGGCAGCGGCGCGTCAGCGGGACTACCGGGATACGGTTCCAGCAGATACGGAAAGCGGTTGTCGAGTTCCGACGCAGACAGTGGCGCACCGTCGGTCAGGGCGACATTGCCGATCGCCGCGTCCTCTGGCAGGCAGAAACCGAGGTTTACACCTGATCCCCCGGGGCCCAACGGCAAGTCGTGGCACAGCGCGCCCATCACCACGCGCAACGCGATATCCACCACATCGTCGCCAGGCCGCCTGCCATTGGGAAACCCCGCAAGATCACCCGCAGCAAGCCCCAGAGGCTGCTGCTGTGAACGCGGGGTGGGTTCAACCATGGTGTTGAGTCGCAACATTTCCGCTGGCACAGCATTGGAAAACTGGTTCACGTCGGCAAATCCGGTGAGAAAGGCCGCGACAAGGTCCGTGCGCGGAAGGTTCACCGGCGCCAGGGTTGTCAGCGATGTGCCGAGCGTTGCGTTGACGGCATCGCGAAACAACGTATCAAGAATCGCGGGAAGCACCGGATTCGTGACAAAGTCTGCAAACTGTCCATCGTCTGCAGGTCGGCTTCCGTTAAACCTGTCCTTCTGGTCGTAACCGATGACCAGTTCATTCACGAGCGGGGCGGAGAGCCTTGAGACCTGGGTCCATGCTCCGCCACCAACCTCGGGTTTTTCAAGCGTCGCTTGTGGATTCAGGATCGTTGCCTGCGGCAGGCTCGCCGTCGTCCATGCACCGATGATGCCCTCGTCTCCCGCAAGACACTCGCGGTGCACCTCCAGTGCGATGGAGGTGACGTTGTGGCGTGACAGGACATTCCGCGCCGGGTCCTGGGTTATGCCACCCGGAAATCCCCCGCCATCACCAGCTCCCGGGGCACTGTCGCCCTCCACGGGCACAAAATTGACGAGATCAAAAATCTCCCCCAGCGCCAGTTTGAACGCCTCATACCTCTGTCCAACGAAAACCCGTCCCTGTTGATTGCAGCCCGGGATATCAATCATATGCACAAAGCTGCGAGCATACGTTTCGTAACTGCCGGGACCGCCAAACGTCTTGGTCCCCGCGTAGTCGAATGGCTTGCCAAATTCTGCGCTGCCGTTGCGCGCATCAGTGACTGACTCGCCGCTGCTGCGGCGCGCGCCTTCCACAATATCGACGCTATACGTGTCGAAGTGGCTTAAACCGGGCGCGCTGTCAGCGGATACCGGCCCGATATTGCGCAGTACAGACGTGACCGATTTATCGCCAATGGTCAGGGGGACTACGCCACCAGCGGGCACGTTGCTGCTGAAGCGAAACTGGAAAGTCTTGTCTTCGACCGCATCCCCGTCATTGTCGACGTGAATTTCGTAGAGTGCGTTGCTGTCCAGTGGAAAGTAGTTTGGTCCACCGTACGCCGCTTGCAGCGGGATATAGTTGGCGATCATCGTAACGTAACCCGATCGGGCGGGCTCGTAACTCATGAAGAGATAGAAATCCGTGGCGTCGACCTGCGGATATTTCGTGATGAATGGGGCCTCGCGGTGGCTGGACGCCCCCGCGTGGAGCGATAACGTCATCGCGACCGAAGCCGCCAGTACCAGTTTTTGCATGTGCATCTCCTGCCAATTCCGGGATTTCACTGGCGTTACGTCCCCCGGAAGAGCAAAAGATGCATAGCGTGCGTAAAAAATTTTCAACCGCTCAGAAATCGGCGTTCGTGGCGGGGTGCGCACACGGAGCCCTGCCAACCGATGCAGCCCTCGGGAATCGGCCGGCAACAGGCTTCAACGCAGCACTACTTCTCCCGAAAGGAGTGGCCGTAGAAACGGGGAAATGCTTGATCGGCTCAAATCGGGTGAGTCTGGTGCAATCGGATCACTGTGGGACCCCATTGATCGCGCCGCGCAAAAACTCCTGATACGAATCCTCGGATTCCGAGCGCAACAATATTCCAGTGCCCAATGCATACCACTGTGTTTCCGAGGAGCGAGCGGGAACGCCAGTACCGCCAGTTTCCACCGACTCCTCGAGTACCCGGCAGGCCGTGTAAGTGCCAGCCGGCACGGTGATGGTCTCCGTGCCCAGGTAAGTGGTCTTCAGTTCGACGGTTTGGCTTGAAGAGCTACCACGGCTGTCCTGCAGCGTCGAAGAATAATTCTGCTGAAAGCTCTGCCCTGCCGCCAAATCCCAACGGTTGAGTTTGAACGGCGCCAGTGTCAACGTTGCCGACGTAAGCGGAGGCTGAGCGGTTTCGACCTCGCTGCCATAATATTGCAACCGTTGGGCTCCCAGGTTGATCGAAAACCAGGTCAAATTGGTGGCCAACAGCTCCCCCTCGCTGCGCTGTTCCAGCCGCATGCGGATAGCAGGGTTACCCTGGAAAAGCCCCGTGCCGTCAATCACCTGATCGAACTCGGCAACAAAATAGCCACCACCGGGCCCTGGCCTGCGGTACTCAGACACGAACCGCGTACCTTGCCGGAAAAGATCCGGACTGAAACAGGCACTTAACGGCTGCGTGCCATAGTCATTGCCAGAGGCGGCCTCGAACACCGGGTTGAGGAAGAAGACCTCGTCGCTGGCGAGGAAGGCCATCAGCGCATCATTGCCTGCAAACCCCGAGGTGAACAGGCGACAGGGGGCAGTTGTACCACCGCAGAGACCCCGGTGTTGCTTGCGCCATCCTTCGAAGCGGTAGCCGTCCGCAGGCCGGGCGACAAAGGTTTCATCAAACAGGAGATCTACCACGTTAACGACACAGGTTTCGCCGCCGGGACAGCTGAGTGACCCGGAGCGGGTGGTGACAGAACCCCCTTCAGGCACCGAGATTGAAATCTTGCACGCACCCAATACGGCAGTACAAAGTAAAACGAGGAGATATCGGAGTGTGAGCATTCTTCTCCCTCCAGCCGTGTTGCAGCTCCACATGATACGACGCGATGCGCTTAACTACAAAATCAGGGCAGAACGCCCTGCGCAAGGAACGTGGATTCGCCGAGCGACCAGTAAACAGGGAGGGGTGCTACCGATAGTCCCGATAGACCATCGGTAGCAGCAGATGCTAGCTGTTGGGCAGGATCACCGCATCGATGACGTGAATCACGCCATTGGAGGCGCTGATATCCGTCGCTGTGACGTTTGCGGCATCCACTTTCACGCCGGCATCGGATGCCGATACGGCAATGGTGTCGCCCTGCAGGCTGGTCGCTTCCGTCAAGGTGACCACATCAGCCGCCATCACTTTGCCGGATACCACGTGGTAGGTCAGGATAGCCGTCAGCTGATCCTTGTTCTCGGGCTTGAGCAAATCATCCAGCGTGCCGGCCGGCAACGCCGCGAAGGCAGCGTTGGTCGGTGCAAATACGGTGAACGGACCTTCGCCAGACAGGGCTTCAACGAGGCCAGCCGCCTGCAACGCGGCGACCAGCGTGGAGAAATCCGGATTGCCGACCGCGATCTCTACAATCGTCGGCTTGGCCATTGACCCGTGGTGCTCATGATCACCTGCCGTCGCGGCAAAAGACGTGAGAAGCAGACCGCTGATCGCGGCCAGGGACAGATACTTCGTAATGAATCGCATGATGGAACCTCGCAAGTTACCAGATATGTTGGATCGACGACCCAACGGCACAGGAACTTACGAGGTGCCCTGCAGCCCAGACCTGCACTGTAGACCTTTTGCCCATGCGCCAGACGGCCCCGGGCAAGACCTTACCAGTTCAGATCCAGCGGCGGGATACGGGCGTCTATCAGACGCGGGCCCCTGCCCGCCATCGCTGACGCCAGCTGCTCATTGAACGCCTCCGCAGTTGTTGCCACCGTGGCCAGCACACCCATACCGGCCGCCATCGCCTGAAAGTCCATGCCGGGGTTGCCAATGGCCAGCGAGCTGGCCGCCTTCGGCCCCGGCTTGCCCCCGCGGGCACCGGTGCGTGCAAACTCGACCTCAAGTACGCTGTACTTGCCGTTGTTGAGCAGCACCACGGTGATATCCAGCTGCTCGCGCGCCATGGTCCACAGCGCCTGAATTGTGTACATGGCACTGCCGTCACCCTCCAGACAGAGCACCTTGCGCTCCGGCGCGGCGATCGCCGCACCCACGGCCGCCGGGAGCCCCCACCCGATAGCGCCACCGGTCAGGTTCAGCCAGTCGTGGGCCCGGGCATGCGCCGTCGCGGGAAAACAGGCCAGCCCGGAGGTGATGCCCTCATCAACCACGATGGCGTTCTCGGGCAGGTAACAGGCCAACGCCTGGGCGACGGTGCCCGCATTGAGCTCGCCCGTGGGCGCCTCGGGCAACTGCAGCTCACGCAGCGCTGGCGCCTGACTGGCGGCGCCCACACGCGTGACAAGAGCCTGCAATGCGCCCTCAATGTCGTCGTTCGGGCCTGCCAGACTGAGGATGTCGCAGCCCTCCGGCGACAGCACGCTGGCCACATTCGGGTAGGCGAAAAAAGACACCGGCGCTTTGGCGCCCAACAGGAGCAACTGTTCCGTACCCTCCAGTTCCGCGATCGCCAGCTCCGCCAGATAGGGCAGACGTTCAATCGCCGCGGTTCCGGCACCGCGGCGCACCCGGGCCGGGAAGGTCTCGGTCAGCACGCGGGCACCCGTGGCCTGGGCCAATCTGCTGGCCAGCTCTCCCTGTGCCTGGCTGACGCAACGGCCGCCGAGCATGATAGCGGTGGCCTTGCCGTTCCCCAACATGCTGGCGGCCTTGTCCAGCCGGTCCTCGGGTACGGGAGTTGCGGCATCAGGGACCTGCGCATCAGCTGCACCGGAGGGGTTGTCACCCCAGGACACATCGGCCGGCAGCACCAGCGTGGCTACCTGACCCCGGCCGGCCTGGCGAATAGCCTCAGCGCCATCCCGGGCGATGTCTGCTGCGGCGCCTGTCGCATGCACCCAGTGCGACACCGGGCCTGCGATGCCTGCGATATCGGACGTCAGCGGCGCATCGTATTGCAGGTGGTAGGTGGCGTGATCGCCCACGATATTCACCATGGGCAGGTTGCCTTTTTTCGCGTTGTGGACATTGGCCAGCGCATTCCCCAGCCCCGGCCCGAGGTGCAGCAACGTGGACGCAGGCTTGCCTGCTATCGCGGCGTAACCCGCCGCTGCCCCGCTGGCGACGCCCTCGAACAGGCACAGCACGCAGCGCATGCCATCCACTTCATCCAGGGCAGCCACAAAGTGCATTTCGGAGGTGCCCGGGTTGGTGAAACAGACATCCACACCACCGTTGACCAGGGTTTGAATCAGACTTTCTGCACCGTTCATGGCGATTCCTTATTGTTCGTGTCGCCGTCGCTGGCGACGTATCCGCGGGAGGAGTTGCCCTGCAGCAGCTCCGACTGTGGCGACAATACGTTATATCCCATCGCAAGACTGTCAGCCAGGCGATAATCTGGATGTGGATTCAGTCGTTTTCCAGCGCCAGTTGTTCCAGTGCGTCAAGGTCACGAATCAGCAACGAGCCATAGGTCAGGTCGATCATCCCATCCTCCTGCCACTGACGCAGCACCTTGTTGACCGACTGGCGGGAACCTACCACCAGCGCCCCGATATCCTCCTGGGTGAGACGGATATCAAAATGAATCCCGCCATCCTCGTGCTTGCGACCCACAGTCCGCGCCAGCCCGTAGAGACGGCGTGCGACACGTCGACACAGGACGCCGAGACTGACCTGTTCATAAATGAGGTAGAAACGCCGCGCCCTCGCCGTTTGCAGTCGCGCAACCGCCCAGGGTATCTCCTCGTGCGTACGCCAGAGCTGCTGGAACAGACTGCGCGACAGGACCCGGAGGACCACCTCCCCAACCGCCTGGGTGCTGTGCGGTCGAACATCATCGTCAATCAGGCTGGACTCACCGAAGCAGGTCCCCGGCGGGAACAGGTCATAAAGCAGCTCTTTACCGGCATCAGTGACGTTGTAGATACGCACAACACCCTGTTCAACGCGGTACAACTCATCGCCAGCGTCGCCACAGCGGTAGATCGTCTCACCGCTGTGATAGTGCCGACGAGGCATGCCCGCAAGAACCTGTTCCTGCACCTCTCCGGGAAGCTCGCCAATCCAGTCCTGCTGCCACAAATACATGCCCTGACCCATGAAGCCATCGCCGAAGGCACAGTAAAGCAGAAAAGACAGAGACCGCACCAGCCGCAATCACAGCCGGCGATATTCGCAGGAGTCGCCAAAAATCAGGCAAAAAAAAGGTTCATCGCG
>DIBU01000018.1 GCA_002416125.1 Halieaceae bacterium UBA5044 | reverse complement strand
GTCATGGGTTGTTCAGAGCATCCTTAACACTACGCGGTTTTAGAGCCGTTGACATCTCCCCTTTGGCAAGCCTGCTGGATTTGGATGAACTTGTTTTACGAGGTTTCAGCGATGGCAGTGGCGTTGGCTGCGCCGCTTACGCCGGCGTAGCTGACTTGAGTATTCTGGCTGACCTGACTAACTTGAAGCTGCTGCATCTGGAGGGTTGTTTCGCGACCGAGGATTACGCTGTGGTCAGTAATTTGATCAATCTCGAAGCGCTATCTTTTTGGGGTAACGAGACCCTCAAAGAGTTGCCCCATTTGGCAGACCTCACGAAATTACGCATTTTAAATCTAACCGGCTGTACGCGACTTTCAGACATTGGTGAGATTGCCAATCTGAACAGACTCAGGGAGCTTTATCTGGCAGGAGATTCAGTTAAGGCAGGCCTTCAGCCCATTTCCAGTCTACAAGAACTGCGGTTGCTGAGAATACACGATTCATACATCGACGATATCAGCCCACTGTCGGCAGTCGCCAGTCTCGAGGTGCTGACCTTGGTCTGGCAGGAACTGGATTTCGAACCCCAAGGGAAAATTTTTGACATCAGCCCTCTGGCTGAGTTGGAGAACCTCTCTCATGTTCAACTGGAGCATCAGATGATCACTGATGTTAGTCCCCTTGCCGCTCTCCCAAAGCTCCAGGAATTGAAATTGACCGACAATAGAATCTCCGATATCAGCTCCCTAAACGATGCTACTAATCTGGAAGTGTTGGTGATAGATGAGAATGTACTGACTACTGTCCACAATCTTGGAATGTTATCCAAGCTGCACACGCTTTCCCTGAACGACAACCGCATTGAAGATATCTCTGAACTTTCTGCGTTAACGAGTTTGTCCACGCTTTCTCTCAATACCAACAGAATCATCGATTTGATCCCGCTGGCTCAACTGCATGATGTTTCGAGCCTCCAGCTAGACAGTAATAGGTTTCTTGAACTTTGGCCTCTGCTAGAAATGGCTGGATTAGAACGGCTGAGTTTGAAGAACACTATTTTTCCCTGTAGTGAGCGTGACCACTTTATAGCGATGAGGCCGGACGTTCATGTCGACTGGGGAAGTCGCTGTCAGTAATCGACAACGTTGCTCTCTTCTTTAACGCAGTAATCTGCCGGTCGCTTAATCGCCTGGCTTGCCTTGGCATCAGTGGGCCCACGCATTATTACCAACAATAAACACTGGAAGTGATCATTGATTACGAGGGCTGGGTGCAACAGAGCATCATGAAAACAGCTGTATTTTTTTGCTATGGCGCTATGCATGAGGGGTAGACAGCCTCAATGGATAAAGCCGAGGAGTGTCCTCCCTCACCGCCATTTCTCCGCATCGTATCCCCGCACAGCCCAGTAGACACCGCAGGGTGTTTTTCTTATGCTCCAACCCGTTCGCAGCGCCTTCGTACGGTGACCTGCGCCACGTGATCGTATTCTCAGTATAAGAATGACCGGGTGTTTGATGCGAAGAATCCATGCTTGTGTCCTTCGGGGACTCATCGCCTTTTTGCCGTTGCACACAGCCTTCGCGGCTGACGACTATGTATTCGCCAAACTCGTTACACGTGATGCCATCGAGTATCCAAACATTGCTCGGGTACACGACAACGATGGATGGGCCTACTACACCTTTAACATCGGCACCGACGGGCGTGCGCATGATTTCTCGATTCTGGAATCCAACGGCCTCACTTCATTGAACGAGGCGCTCCGCGAGAGCATCGAATCAAGTGTGTATGAACCTGCGAGGTACAATGGCGTCGCGGTGACTGAGCAGAGTCTTGTAGGGCGTGCCGTTTTCATGCTGGAGGGAAAACCTGGCGCCGCCAGAAGACCCTTCATGCGGAACTATCGTAGAATCCAGTCCGCGCTGCAGGATGGCGAGCTGGACGCAGCCTGGCTACAGCTTGAAGAACTCTCAGCAAAGACCGGCCTGAGTCTGTACGAGGAACTCTACCGGCAGTCGTTGTATGTCATGTATTACGGCCTGACGGGCGACAAGGATCGTGAGTACCTGCATGCCACCCGCGTGCTGGATTTCTACGCAGAGGAAGGGGACAAGTCGCTCCTTGAGGAGGCCGAGTATTTCGTGCCTTTTCTGGTGCTGGTTTATCAATACGAAATGGCGACGATGATGCTCGGCCATGCCTCCCTGTCCGCGCAATGGCTGGAGCAAATGGCGCCCGGAACTGATCTCGCAGCACAGATGCGCGCACACAGTGAAAGGGTCATCGCCCGGGTTGAAAACCAGGAGTTCTGGATCCGGGGGAAATTGCTCACGCCGATTTACGGCGGAGACCGGTCAACATGGACGACACGGCTGCTGAGGCGCGAGATCGAGTTACGTGATGTCTCTGGGCAGATAGACGACGTCTTGCTGTACTGCGAAAGAGGCGTCAAGCGGCTGTCTTACACGGTGGGTCAGGGGTGGATCGTTCCCGCATCCTGGGGGGATTGCGATCTTTACGTGACTGGCGTGAGTGGGGCTACGTTTGTGATCGCTGAACTGGTGGATGGCACGCTGGCCCCGGGCGGGTGAGCGGGCAGCGGAGGGGCAGGCCGCTGGCGGTCCAGAACCGTGGCACTGACATCGCGGGCTGGCAGTTGAGCGTGATCCGTTCGGCAAAGGGCATTTTTCCAGACGACATCCAGAGGAATAGTCAGCGAGGTCTGGTACCATGTCCGGGCGACGCCGGTGTGGAGGCGCCAATCAGACCTCCGAAAAAAAACGGCTTCAACTGAACCGGGAACTCTTGGTGGAAAATCGCGTACCTCGACGATACAGCCGCAATTATCGAAAAGCGGTCAAGTACATGCTTGTCTCCATCGTGCTTGGGGCACTGTTGGTAGTGACCGGCATCGGCTGGATGGTGACTGCCTACAAGCTCTATTCGACGAACGAGTTGCTGCTTGGCCGCGAGGTTGCCATGCGGGGAGAAGACGCAAGTGCTGGCAACCTGCGCAACACGGTCACGGCTCTGGAACAGCAGGTAGCGCAACTGCGGGAAGCGAATGCGCGTCTGGTGCAGAATCGGATTCCGGATCTCAATCCCCTGTCCTTCGACGCGATCGTTCCCATCGGGGAGCGCTACCTGAAGAGTATTAGCTTCACACGGACAGGCACGGAGCAGAAAAAACGTTTTGGGTACCTCGCCGTGCTACAGAACGATCGTCAACGAAGCGTTACCCCTGATGTCACCATAATCCTGTTCGACGCCCTGGGCGTCCAGGTTGGAATGGCGAAGCTTGCTCAAGACGATACGTCCCTGGAAGCGGAGAACCCTGAGCTGAACGCGGGTGAATCACGCTCCTACTTTGGTCAGATCAAGCTGACTCGTGACCGCGCTCCCGCGTATTTTCATGTCGAAGTAGAGTGAATAAACCCAGGACCTTGTATAGTCCGGCACCCGGGCACAGGGTTGTGTATCACGGGGTGGCTGCAGAGGCATCTTCAGCAACCTACCGGCACAGGGTGCCGCCGTCCACGACCATGGAATGACCGTTGACATAGCTTGCCTGTGCGCTGCAGAGCCACACAGCGGCTGCGGCAATTTCATCGGCTGTGCCCATGCGGCCGCAGGGTATGCTGGCGAGAATCATGTTTTTCAACTCCGGGCCCTGTTGCAGTGATGCTTCCAGCATGGGCGTTTGCGTCGAGCCCGGTAACACCGCATTGACCCGCACACCTGCCGTGGCCGATTCCATGGCGGCGGTGCGTGTCAGCCCGAGCACACCGTGTTTGCTGGCGCAGTAGGGCGACAGCTGCGGTGTGGCGATCAAGCCGGCGCCTGAGGCGATGTTCACGATGGCACCGGCGCCGACGGCACGCATCGCCCGCAGCTGGTGTTTCAGGCACAGGAACACTCCGGTGAGGTTGATGTCGATCACCTCCCGCCAGGCATCGAGCGAGGTGTCCGGGATCGCAGCGGGCTGCCCGGCGATCCCGGCGCTGTTCACGGCGTAATCCAGCCGGCCGTAACGGGATTCGCAGAGCTCGACCGCTGCCATGACGGCGGCCTCATCGACCACGCTCCCCGTGTGGCCCACGCATTCCAGGGCCTCGCTCAGGACGCGCAGCCGCTGCTCGTCCCGGTCCAGCAGGATCAGATGACAGCCCTGGGCTGCCAACTGCCGGGCGCAGGCTTCGCCAATGCCGGAGGCTGCCCCGGTTACCAGTGCGACTTTGCCACGCATATCGGGATACTCTACAGGGCTCATCACTTGCCTCCTTTATCAGCGCATCATCATAGCCTGCATCGTGCAGGCTGCCACCCGCAACGCGGGGGGGACGCCAGCGTTGATCTTCGCTAGAATGCACGCCCTTTGCAGCTCCGTTACCCATGTCCCACGCCTCAAGCATCCGCTCCGACCGTCCGCCGATCAGTTCACGTTTGCAGCGAGCCCTGTCTGCTGTCGTGGCTGCGGACGCGACGGTACCTCGTGGGGAACTGCTGGCCTGGCTGGGACAGCCGTTGGACCTGCACAGTGCGAGTAAACTGGCCGAGGTGCTGGCCGCGGTCGCTCCCAGCACGCACGCACACAGTGAGGCGGCGGAGGGCTGTGAAAACTGCGAGGAGGCCTTGCTGACGGTTCACAGGGCGCTATTGCGGGATATCGCGGGCAGTTTTGCCGCCGCCGAGGGCGTGCGGATACCCCTGCCGAGGCTTGATGCACCCAGTGTCCTCGACGGACCAGACGCTGCCGAGCGGCTGCGCAGGTTTCACGCCGCGTGGCAGCGGGAAATGGAGCTGCGTATTGCTGCGCTGCGTCGAGACTTGCGCACGCACCTGCAGCAGCGGGCGCCGGCGTTGGCTGCGCTCGCCGCACTGGACGAGGCGCTCGAGCAGCAGGTACTGCGGGCAGGGGAGGCGGCACTGGTCGGCCTCCCGGGCCTGCTGGTGCCCCGGTGGGAGACACTGGCGGCGGACACAACAGACACCGCGGCAAGTGAACAACGGGTGAGCGAACTCAAGGAATTGCTGTTGGCTGAATTGGAGCAGCGTCTGCAACCGGTTCTGGGGCTGGTAGAGGCCTGTTTGGCGTATGGGGATAGGGATTGATCATGCGGTTTTTCGCAGCTTCTATTTTTTTGCTTGGAGCGGGGTTGATTGCCTGGCTCGCGCTGGGATTTGCCGCAAGCAGCAGTCTGGCGCTACTGGTCACCTTGGTCATCGCGGCGGCCTATGCTGTGGGTGCGCTGGAACTCTGGGGTTTCCAGCGTGACACCGGGCGGCTACAGCAGGCCCTGCAGCCCGCGCAGCCTGAGCCGTCCGAGTTCGAACACTGGCTGGCGCAGCTGCCAACGACGCTGCGCAGCCCGGTGGCGAGGCGTATCCAGGGTGAGCCGGCCGCGCTGCCGGGGCCGTTGCTGACGCCATACCTCAGCGGATTACTGGTGATGCTCGGATTGCTGGGGACTTTCATCGGTATGATGATCGCCTTGCAGGGAGCAGTGAGCGCGCTGGAGGGCAGCACCGAGCTTGCGGCCATTCGCGCCGGCCTCACCGCGCCGATCAAGGGCCTGAGCATGGCCTTCGGAACCTCGGTTGGGGGCGTGGCGGCCTCTGCCGTGCTGGGCCTGCTCTCCACCATGGCGAGACGCCAGCGGCTGGCGGTGGCCCGTGACCTGGATGTGCGCGGTGTCCAACTGTTCCCCGGTCGCGGTCCGCGCCACCATAACGAGCAGATGTTGCAGGAGGCTCGAGCGCAAACCGCTCAGTTGCCCGCACTGGCGGCGCAGGTGGAAGCACTGGTGACGCGTGTCGATACCGCAACCGACAGCCTGCATTCCCGTATGCTCGAGGGTCAGCAGGGGCTGCAACATCAGTTGCTTGAATTGCATAGCGGCCTGCTGGCGCATGTTGGCCAGTCGCTGCGCGAGAGTTTTGCCGACAGCGGGCGGCAGGCGGGAGAGAGCATGGCGCCGCTGCTGCGGGAAGCCCTGCAGGCGATGGCGGCGCAGACCGATGCAACGCAGTCGGCGCTGCGAGGCGCCGTCGCAGACCAGCTGAATGCGCTGCAGGCAGTGCGCGAGCAGGTCGCCCAGACTGTGGCGTCTACCCGGTCGCTGGTCAGCGCCCAGGCCTCGGCAGTGACCGCGCAGGACAGCCTGCGCGAGGCGCTACAGGCCACCGTGACGGACTCCCGCATCCTCCTTGAGGCACAGTCCACCAGCGCCGCGACCTTGCTGCAGCAACTGGGAGAGCAGTTGACTGATCATCGGCAGCGCCTGCAGCAGGAGTGGTTGGCTGAACGCAGGCGCTTCGACGAACAGCTGCTGGCACGCATCGAGACACAGGCGACAACCGTGGAGGACGCCCTTACCCGGGCTCTGGCGGCAAATGCGCAACTCACGGTGGATACCCTGCAACCGCTGATTGCCTCGAGCATGGCGGGCCTGGACCGCGCCGTCGCCAGTGTTCGGGAGGAGTCCGGTGCCGCCCTGCAACGCGATCAGGCGCTGCTCGACGCGCAGCGGGGGCTGGTTGCGGAATTGCACACGGCGGCTAGCGCACTGGCAGAGGACGCCGCCCAATACCGCAGCACGCTGGAAGCCTTCTCTGAGCACACCCGCGCCGCCCTGGCATCCACCGGTGCCGGGTTTGTCTCCACGGTGGAAGCGCAGACCGGCAGGCTCGCCGAGGTGACTGGCCAGTTTGGCAGTGCTGCGCAGGAGTTGGTGGCGCTGGGTGAGGCCCTGGGGAGCGCGGTGGCGCAGTTTGATAGCGTGGCGCAGCGTCTCGCCGATACCCTGCAGCACACAGCCCAGGGCATGGAAGAAGCGGCCGGTCGCAGCGACGAGCAGCTCGCCTACTATGTTGCGCAGGCGAGAGAGGTGATTGATCACAGCGCGCTGGCCCAGCAGAAGCTGCTCGACCAGTTACGGGAGATCAGTCGCAGTGTGTAGGTTCGCAGGGTCTGTCCATGGCTGAGTACGACTATGACGAGGTGGCACAGGACACGCCGGTGTGGGCCGTGTTTGGAGACCTCATGGCGGCGCTGGTGGGCATTTTCGTGTTGCTGCTGGTGTGGACTCTGGGCTTGCAGGTAGAGTTATCGCGATCGCTGGAGGATGAAGTCGCGCTGCGCGAGGCTGAACAGCAGCGACGCATGGAACTGGAGCAGGCCTTGTCTGACCCCCTGACCAGCAATCGTATTACTTTGCAGGATGGCCGTATTGGCATCAGCGGCCAGCTGCTGTTTGAGCTCAATTCTGCTGCGCTGCAGGCTGAAGGGGAGGCGCTGATTGCCAGCCTGGCCGCACCGCTGGCCCGCTACCTGAGCCAGAGCGACCACCTGCTGATGGTCAGCGGTTTTACGGATGACCTGCCCGTTCACGCAGACAACCAGGTGTTCGCGGACAACTGGGAGCTGTCGGCCCAGCGTGCGCTGACGGTGACCCGGGCGCTGGTGGAGGCGGGTTTGTCCCGGGAACTGGTCTTTGCTTCGGCCTTCGCCGAGCAGCAGCCGATTGCGCCCAACACCAGTGCCGATAACCGCGCGCGTAACCGGCGCGTGGAGATCGCACCGGTGCCGCGCACACCGCGCGGGGAACAGAGTCAGTGAGCAGTCAATCGCCCCGCTGCGAGGGGGGGGGTACGTCTACGGAGCGCCCTGGCAGAAAGGCCTTACGGGAGCTGCCAGCACTCCTGCAGCGTGGCCTACAGGCCCTGTCGCCGCCGTCTCCGCGTCGGGCGCTGGAGGCGAGGCTGCGGGCGCAGGAGTTCTCGGCACTGGGTAGCGCCGATGATCCGGCAACCGAGGCGCACGGCGCAGGTGGTCTGTTAGCGGCCCGTCGCTACCGTGAAGCACAGGCGGGGCAGGTGGTTGACCAGCTGCTGACGGGCTTTCGCGCCGCACTGCCCGAGGCGCCGGGTCCGCTGAACCCGGAGACCCTGGTGATTCGTGCGCTAACACATGCTCAGGCAGTGTCCCCGGGCTATGTCGAGCGACTCATGTGCCATGCGGAGGTGCTGTGTGCCCTGCAGCGGGTCACTGCCGCCGAGCCCGCAAACAATCGACCGGCTCGTGCACGACGCCGCAAACCGGTTAAAGCATAGCGACCAGCATCATGGCGAGCCCGGCCACGCCAACACCCCAGATGGCACTGCGCACGTAGGTGATGCCGGCAAGATAGACAGGCAGGTAGGCGACGCGCGCCCAGAAGAACACCTGTGCCCCGAGCAGGGCTTCAGCACCATGGCCGCTGACATGGGCAACCAGCGCGAGGGGCACAAAGAGGAGAAAGCCTTCCCGGGTGTTCCCGGCCGCGCGTTCGGCGCGCCCGCCAAGGGCCGTCGGCTCGGGCAACTGGTCCCGGTTACTGAGCCCAGCCTTGAGCCCCTCGGCGGTCCACTCCCGATTGCGCAGGATGGCGCCCAGCATTATGGCGACGAAGGTGAGAACCGTCATGTAGAGAACCAGCTGCAGCAGGGTTGTCATGGTCGTGCTCCTGTTTATTATGGATTTGACGGCCAGATCATGCACTGCACGAGCAGTTCCGTCCAGCACCCGCGAAGGCGAGCATTCCGACAGCGGTTTGCCCCGGCGTCATTCCCAGAAACCGCCGCAACACGTATCCTCATGTGATGAGAGATGACATGACACACAGCATGCGCGATTTCCTGGTACTGCTGGCTTGCCTTGTGGCGCTGGCGCGGCCGGTGCAGGCGGGTGTTGATATTCGTGTGGCGGTTGCAGCGAATTTCACGGCGACCCTGGAGGCCCTGGCGGCGGTCTATGAGCCGGCGTCGGGCAATCGGCTGGTGGTCAGCCCCGGCGCCACCGGAGCCCTGTACAGCCAGATCGCCAATGCGGCACCGTTTGATGTCCTGCTGGCGGCGGACGAACTGCGGCCGCGTAAACTGATCGACCAGGGCATGGCCGTGGCGGGCACGGAATTTGTCTACGCCCGGGGCATTCCCGTCCTCTGGAGCCCGCAGCCGGACCTGATTGATGAAGAGGCCTCTGTGCTGCGCAGCGGGCGTTTCCGCTATCTTGCCATCGCCGAACCCCGCACGGCGCCGTACGGCGCGGCGGCGCGCAGTGTGCTGGAGGCGCTGGCCCTGTGGGATACCCTCGAACGGCGCCAGCAGCTGGTGCGCGGCAGCTCCGTGGCCCAAACCCACAGCCAGGTGGCAGGCGGTGCCGCCGATCTGGGGTTCGTGGCGCTGGCGCAGGTGCAAACCGCGGAGGGTATTCCGGGCTCCTACTGGATACCACCGCCTGAGCTATACGCCCCCCTGACGCAGGGCGCGGTGTTGTTGAGCAGTGCGCGTGCACGGTCAGCGGCGCGCCACTTCTTACGGTGGCTGCAAACGGATGCGGAGGCGGCGGCGATCATCGAGGCCGCGGGGTATCGCCGTGACTGACGGTGGCAACGGCTGATGCTGTCTCCGGATGACCTGACCGCACTGTGGGTGACCCTCAAACTGGCGGCTGTGAGCACGGTGCTGCTGATTGTCCTGGCCACGCCGCTCGCATGGTGGCTGTCGCAGACCCGCGCGCGGGGGCGGGTGCTGGTGGAAGCGGTGGTGACGCTGCCGCTGGTGTTACCGCCCACGGTGCTGGGGTTTTACCTGTTACTGTTGCTGGGGCCCAAGGGCCCCGTGGGCGCTGTGCTGGAAGATATCGGCATCGGCCATCTGGCGTTCAGCTTCAGCGGGCTGGTGGTGGGTTCGATGATCTACTCGCTGCCCTTTGTCGTGCAACCACTGCAAAACGCCTTTGCGGCAACCGGGACGCGTCTGCTGGAGGTGGCGGCCACGCTGCGCGCCTCACCGCTGGATCGTTTTCTGACGGTTGCACTGCCCCTCGCGCGACGTGGTTACTTCACCGCGGCCGTACTGGCCTTCGCCCACACGCTGGGGGAATTCGGGGTCATCATCATGCTTGGCGGCAATATCCCCGGTGAAACCCGGGTCGCCTCCATTGCCATCTACAACCATGTGGAAGCGCTGGATTACGGGTCGGCCCACGCGCTCGCCCTGACGCTGGTGGTGTTTTCCCTAGTGTTGCTGACGCTCGTGTATGCGCTCAACCGGCGCGGGCAGTCGGTCGGGGTGCCGCGATGAGCATCGATGCGCGTTTTTGCCTGCAACGGGGTGAGTTTCATCTGGATGTGGACGTGACACTGCCCGGTGAGGGCGTGACGGCGGTTTTCGGCGCCTCGGGTGCTGGCAAGAGCACCCTGCTGCGTTGTGTGGCGGGACTGGAGCGAGCGGCTCAGGGCGTCTTGTCGGTGAATGGCGAGGTTTGGCAGCGCGAGGGTTTGTTCCTGCCGGTACACCGGCGCCCGCTGGGTGTGGTGTTTCAGGAGTCCAGCCTGTTCCCGCATTTGACCGGGGCGGGGAACCTGCGCTTTGGCTTGCAGCGCACACCCATCGGCGAGCGCTGCGTCGATTGGGATGAGGTGGTGCAGCTGTTGGGGATCGCGCCTCTGTTGCCACGCTATCCGGACTCCCTGTCCGGCGGTGAGCGACAGCGTATCGCCCTGGCCAGGGCTCTGCTGGCGAGCCCGCAGCTCTTGCTGCTGGACGAACCCCTGGCCGCGCTGGATGAGGCGCGCAAGGCAGAAATCCTGCCGTTCCTGGAGCGGCTTCGCACGCGGTTTGCGATGCCGATGCTCTACGTCACCCACAGCATGCGGGAGGTGGCGCGACTGGCCGATTACCTGGTGCTGCTTGAAGGGGGGCGCGTGCGTGCCCAGGGCCCCGTGCAGGAGATGCTGAGCCGCCTCGATCTGTCGTTGGCGGCGGCGGACGACGCCGGCGTAGTCATCGATGCGGTTGTGGCGGAGCACGATGCACAGTGGCACCTGTCGCGGCTGTCGTTTCCGGGGGGGAGCCTGTGGGTGTCGCGGTGCGCGGAACCGCCGGGCGAACGGCTGCGCTGCCGGGTGCTGGCGCGTGACGTCAGCCTGACCCGTGAGCGTAATGAACAGAGCAGTATCGTCAATCTGGTGGCCGCGGAGGTGGTGGAACTGGCCCCGGCCGCGTCGCCCGCGCACGTGATGGTGAGGCTTGATGCGCAGGGGACGCCCCTGTTGGCCCGGATCACCCGTCAGTCGCAAGCGCGTATCGCTGTGCAGCCGGGAGAGTGCTTCTGGCTGCAGATCAAATCGGTTGCGCTGCTGCGGTAATCAGCGCGAAAGCGCTTCCTCTACGTCGCCCGTGAACACCGCCTCCAGCCGCAGGACGATCTCCGCGCTGCCGTTGCGCTCCTCTTCAAGGGTGTCACGACGCCAGAAATAGCCGGGTTGCACTTCGAGGAACAGCCACTTGCGATTGAGATTCTGCCGGTAGCGCATACCGAAACCGTAGGCCTGGGTCAGCTGGGTGGGCTGTGTTCTGCCATTCAGCGTGCCGTAGACGCCGATAACCCGGTTGTTGCTCAGTCGCTGATTCACGGTCACGCCCGTATTCCAGCCAAAGCCGTCCTCTTTCTCATCCCATCGCGCACGGTTGTACCACTGCAGGAGTCGGTCGCTGCGCACCACGACATCAACGTCGAAGCGGGTGTCGGTGCCGAACCGGTCGTCTGTGCGGTAGAGCAGTTCCTGGCGAAAGCGGCCGGATACCTGTTCCGTGAATGGCATCTGGTAGCGGTAGCGCGCGGCGAGTTTGGGGTTGAGGCCCGAATTGAAACCCAGACGGAAGTCGATACGGTCACGCGCGCCTTCGCGGCCTACCACCTGCAGGGCGACATCATCAGACTGGTTCTGCTGGTCGCGCAGCAGTTCGTCGCCCAGGCTGCCACTGTCTTCGTCGGAAAACAGCAGGCTGACGCGCTCGTTGAGGTTGGGCAGGTTGACTTTGCCGCGTAGGCTGAGCCCGGTATCCCAGCCGTATTGCTCACTCCATTCGAGGGAGGGGCGCAGCCGCAACGTGGAGTAGGCCGCTTCGTTGTCGACCCGTCGCACACCGAAAAAACTGTCCATCCAGGTGGCAAGGTCGTCGGCGCGGGTGGAGACATAACGATGGCCCTGATCAAGCCAGGGCGACTCGTCTTCACGCTTTTCCTCTTCAGCGCTGAGCGTCACTGGCATCAGACACAGTGTCATCAGGAGGAGGCGCAGCGGCAGTAGCGGGGGGGTAGGCATGGGCACAGGTCCTGAGGGTGATCCCCTCTATAACGGCAGACTCTAGCAGCTGCTTCCCATGCCCGCCTGAACTATTTCTGTAAATTTGGCCATGTATCGGGGGCCACGAAACACCGGCTGCGTTCGTCGCCGTTTTCGTCCAGCGCCGCCAGCAACTGCGGCCTGCCCGCGCCCCCGAAGCGCGTCTCCAGCTGCGCGGCCAGCTGCTGAACGGAATGTCCGGTGGGTGCCGCACGCACCGGCGCCAGCCATTCGAGACGTGGAATAATCATCCAGTGGCCGCGGCGGGTGCTGCGCCACTGCCTCAGCGGCAGCCACTGACCCACCGGTAGCGTGGGGTTATAGCCAGCGGGTGGTGGCAGGGACTCTGCTGCCGGTGCAAAAAGCTGACCCGAAAGCAGGATCTCCCGCAACGGCTCTGCGGCATGCAGAGCCTCCAGCACCGGCTGTGCGGCAGGCTGGCGACTGAGCTGGATCTGGTGCTGCGTCAGGCGTTGCAGTTTGCGGTCCAGTCGGTCGATGGTGTTGGGGCCCAGCCAGCAAGACGCTGTTGGGTGATCGGCATCGCCACAGGGTGTGGGGTAGCCAAGATAGAATTTCACAGCGAGCTCCAGATGCACTGGACGCTCGCGCCTTCGGCACCAGTACAGGCAGTCGAACTCGCCGAGGGTTCTGCCGGCCTCGCGAACGGGCACATTGTTGGCGATGAGCGTTGTCTCGCTGTCCTGCTGCAGAAAGAACTGCCAGAGCTGCTCGAAATACAGGCCCAGCCGGGTCGCGGGCCGGGCGTTCAGCCACTGCGTCAGGGAAGATGGATCCCGATCCAGTGCCTGCAACCACGCTGCGCGCGTCGGGGTGAGTGGAAAGTCGGCGGTGGCGATGCCTGCCTGTTGCCCCTGTATCATCGGGGGCGCAAAGCAGGCCCAGGCAAGATCCCTCACCTTGCTGTGCTGCAGGCCGAGCGCTGCAGGCGTTTCGCGGGTGAGGTGTTTCTGCATGGCAGCTCTCCTGTAGTGGGGTGCGGGCAGGGCGGTACTTTGGCCCGCGCTGCGTCCCGGGGGTCTGCAGAGTTTAACCGGATAGCGCTTTATCCGGGTGAGAGCGGCGCCGTGCCCCGCGAACGGTTAGTATCCCGCAAGGCCTGACATCCGGCACGGGCGCGGTGAGCGCCTGCCAGGTGAGGATCGGAACAACAGAGGAGACGAGTTTGTGACGGCGAGTTTTTCTGCGGCAACACCCTGTCGGCTGGACCAGGTTCCCGGCTGGGACCTTGAAACGGATGTCGTGGTCGTGGGCTTCGGTATCTCCGGGGCCTGTGTGGCGATTGAGGCCGCCAGCGCCGGTGCGTCGGTGACGGTACTCGAAGTGGCGGGCACCTACGGTGGCAGCGCGGCACTGTCCGGTGGTGAGTTTTACCTGGGGGGCGGCACACCGGTGCAACAGGCGGCGGGCTTCGAGGACAGCAGCGAAGAGCTGTTCAAGTACCTGCTGCACAGCGGTGGTCCCGGTGCAGATGAGGGCAAGGTGCGGCTCTACGCGGAGCAGGCCGTGGCGCATTACGAGTGGCTGGTGCAACAGGGCATTCCCTTCAAGGGCACCTACCTGCCCGGCAAGTGGCTGGAGCCGGTGACTGACGACACCCTGATCTGGTCGGGCAGTGAACGCGCCTGGCCGTTTTCTGCAGTGGCAAGCCCGGCACCCCGTGCCCATGCCGCGCAGATGGAGGGTATGGGTGCGGGTCGACTGGTGATGGACAAGCTGGCAGAGCGCGCCCTGGCCTGCGGTGCAGAGGCGCGCTTCAATGCCCGCACCCTGTGCCTGGTGGCCGATGCGAACGACGCCGTGCATGGGGTGGTAGCGCGCATCGATGGCAAGATCACCTATGTGCGGGCCCGCAAGGGGGTGGTGCTCTGCGCCGGTGGATTCATCTGCAACAAGGATATGGTGCGTCGGTTCGCGCCGGAGGCGCTGGTGGCGGCGGAATTTCCCACCAGCGGCGGTAACGACGACGGCTCCGGCATCCGCATGGGCATGTCTGTGGGCGGCGCGGTGAGCCACATGAACGAGTTCTTCGCCACGAAGCCATCGTTCCCGCCAGATAATATGGTGTTCGGGATATTCGTCAACGAGCGTGGCCAGCGTTTCATCAATGAGGACGCCTACCATGGACGCGCAACGCATTACATTCTGCGCCAACCCAATGGCCGTGCCTGGTTGTTGATGGACAACGGGATATTCGCGCGCCCCGATTTCAATCCGGATATCAACATCGCCGCTGTGGGCGAGACCTGGGCGGAAGTGGAGGCTGAACTGGGCATACCGGCCGGCGAACTGGTGCACACAGTGGAGAGTTACAACCGCTATGCCGCCGACGGTGAAGACCCGGTACTACACAAGCATTCAGACTGGATGCGGCCGTTGGTGGAACCGCCCTTTGCCGCACTCAGCTTTACCGGCGAGGATTACCCTGCCACCGGTTTCACCCTGGGTGGCCTGACAACGTCGGTGACCGGTGAGGTCCTCAATGCAGACGGCGGGGCGGTACCCGGGCTGTACGCCGCCGGTCGCACCAGCTGTGGATTGCCTCGCTGGGGCGAGGCCTACTGCTCCGGCATTTCCCTGGGTGATGGCAGTTTCTTCGGTCGACTTGCCGGCCGGGAAGTGGCCAGCCGCAACCCGGAGTAGGTGATCGGCCAGTCTCTGTAACAGCCTGCACCCGCCCGAGCGGATGCAGGCCGTCGGGTTCAGGGCAGGCGGAACGCCACGATCGCGTCACCCATTCTGGAACCCAGCATGCGGTTGCCGCTTGCGGCTATCACCACATACTGCGCGCCATCCTCCCCGGTGTAGCTCATCGGCGTGGCATGCCCCCCGGCGGGGAGGCGCGCTTTCCACAACTCCTCACCGGTATCGGTTGCGAAGGCCCGCAGGTAACTGTCGGTGGCCGCGGCGATGAATGTCAGGCCGCTGGCAGTGACCAGAGAACCGCCGCTGTTGGGCACACCGAGGTTGAGCCACAGCGGAAAGGGCGCGAGGTCACGTGTGCCGCCCAATGGCACTTCCCAGGCTTTGCGGCCGGTGGTCATGTCGATGGCGGTGAGCACCCCCCAGGGTGGCCGGGTGCAGGGCGCCCCAAGCGGCGACAGCATGGGCCGCCGCTTGACCGCATACGGCGTGTCCAGCTGCAGCTCGACCCGCTCGCTGAAGCCGGGCGCTTCGACCACGTCGCGAGGAATCAATTCGATGACGGCGGGCACCCGCGAGGTATTGGCCAGCAACAGCTTGCGCTGCGGATCCCAGCTCACGCTGCCCCAGTTGCTGCCGCCCATGAAACCCGGGTAGACCAGCGTGGGTTCTGTGCTGATGGGGGTGTAGAGTCCCGCATAATTCAGGCTGCGAAACTGTTTGATACAGGCCTGCCGGTCGAACCACAGGAAGCCGAACATGTCGTCCTCGGTGAGCTCCGTTGGGTGCAGGGGGTCGGGCAGCACTGGCCAGGGCTGGGTGGGTGAAAGCGCCTCGGGGGCGGGTCCGCCGCGCGGTGCGGGCCGCTCTTCAATGGGCAGCAGGGGTTCTCCTGTCTCCCGGTTGAGGACGAACAGGAAACCCATCTTGGTGGCCTGTACCAGTGCCGGCACTGGCCCCTCGGGGCCGGGATAGTCAATCAGCACCGGCTGGGAGGGCACGTCATAGTCCCAGATATCATGGTGTACGGTCTGGTAGGACCAGCGACGCTCACCGGTCAGGGCGTCCAGCGCCACCACCGAGCTGCCAAAGGTGTCGCGACCGTTGCGCTCGCCGCCGTAGTAGTCCCCGGCCGGGTTGCCGGTGGGAATGAAGACCAGGCCGCGCTCGCTGTCGGCAGAGAAAGGCGCCCAGGCATTGGGCGTGCCCGGCAGATAACTGCCCTCCACGCGCTGCTCCGGAGGCAATGCCTCCCAGTCCCAAACCTGTTTGCCGCTGTGCACATCAAACGCGCGCACCACGCCGCTGGGTACGCCGCCGCGGCGCAGGTCAGCGACATGGGCCCCTACGACCACGCGGTCGCCGACCACGGTAGGCGCCGAGGTCAATGCGTACTCGGCGGGCCGCACATCACCGAGATCCGCGGTCAGATCGATTTCGCCCGACTCACCGAAGTCCCTGCAGGGTTGGCCACTGTCGGCATCCAGCGCCAGCAGGCGACCGTCCAGGGTTCCGGCCAGAATGCGCGCCGCACAGGCCTGTCCGGACGGCGCAGCGGGGCTCTCATGGAAGGCCACACCGCGGCAGGTGACGCTGTAGAGGCCGACCAGTGCCGGGTCTGCATCGTAGTGCCAGCGCTCTTCCCCGGTCACCGGGTCCAGCGCGATGACCCGATTGCGCGGCGAGCACAGGTAAAGGGTGTTGCGGGCAAGAATCGGCGTGACCTGCAGGGCGGGGCTGTTGAAGGCGTCGGGAAAAGTCTCGGGTGCCAGGTCCCCGGTGTGGTAGGTCCAGGCAGGCTGCAGGGTGGCCACGTTGTCCGGCGTGATCTGGGCATGGCTGACAAACCGCGCGCCACCTTCGTCACCGCCGTAGTGACGCCAGTCCGCGTGGCGCTCGGCCAACACCGGGGGCAAGGCCTCGCGCTGCACTGGCGGGACATCGCCTGCGCCGCAGCCGGTCAGCGAAAAACACGCCACTGCCAGGGCAGGGGCAAGGCTGGGGAACCGAATAGGCATGGGTTGCGTTCTCCTGGGTGTGGCCGTCCGCTATCCCGCGTTGCAGGGCATGAAAACGGGCTAACTCTCTGGACCAGCACGAAATTCCGCTGGCAGCCGAGCGGGCCCGCTTTCACCCTTGCGGGCAATCCAGTAGTCTGTTCGACAGAAAAACGATAAGCAAATACCGGAGGATAGACCTTTGTACGATCTGCTGATTTGTGACGGAAATATTGTTGACGGCACGGGGCAGCCCGCTTACGTAGGCAACGTGGCCGTGCGCGATGGACGCATCGTTGCCGTGGGCGACGTGCACGGTGAAGCCCGGCGCGTGATAGACGCCAGTGGCCTTGTGGTGGCACCGGGATGGGTGGACACACATTCCCACATGGATGGGCAGGCAACCTGGGACCCCTACTGCAGTCCGGCGTCCAACCACGGTATCACCACGCTGGTCATGGGCAACTGCGGGGTGGGCTTTGCGCCCTGTAAACCGGACGAGGCTGAGCGGCAGCGCATGATAGAAGTCATGGAAGATGTCGAGGACATTCCCGGTGCTGCGCTCGCCGAAGGCATCACCTGGGAGTGGGAAAGCTTTCCGGAGTACCTCGATGCCCTGGATCGCATGCCACGGGCCATCGATATTGGCGCGCAGGTGCCCCATTGCGCGGTGCGCACCTACGTGATGGGCGAGCGCGGCGTGCGCAACGAGCCCGCGACCCCCGAAGATGTGCAGCGCATGGCCAGCATTGTCCGTGAAGGCCTCGCTGCCGGCGCCGTGGGTTTCACGACGTCGCGCACCGCATTGCATACCACCCGCAACGGCGATGTCATGCCGGGCACCTATGCGGATGCCGATGAGCTGCTCGGCATCGGCCGCGTGATTGGCGAGACGGGGCAGGGGATCTACGGGCTGGTGTCGGACTTCGACCAGTGGGAGGAGGAGATGGCGTGGATGAAACGCCTGTCGATCGAGAACGACTGCCAGGTCAACTTTGTCCTCTTCTACCGCTCTGAAGCCGACTGGCCGCGCGTGCAGCAGCAACTGCAATACGTCAAGCAGGCGAGCGCTGAGGGCGCACGCCTGATTCCGCATGTCGGGGCGCGACCGGTGAATATCCTCATGGGGTGGGAAGGCACGGTAAACCCCTTCATGTTTCACCAGAGTTATGCGCCGCTCGCGGGCCTCACACCGGAGGAACGCCTGGCGCGGCTGCGGGACCCCGCAGTGCGCCGCGCCATCGTTGAGGAAACACCGCCGCATATGGGCCATGACATCATGGACAAAATCGTCGACGGCTTCGACAACCTGTACGTCCTGGACGAGAACCCCGACTATGAGCCCGCCGCCGAGGACAGCATCCAGCAGCGGGCACAGCGCGCCGGCGTGACGCCGGCCGAGTATGCCTACGATGCGCTGCTGGAGAATGACGGCAAGCGCATGCTGTACTGCCCGCTGTTCGGTTATGACAAGCGCAATCTGGATCGGCAGCTGGAGATGCTCGCGGATGAGAGCTCGGTCATCAGCCTCGCGGATACCGGCGCCCACTGCGGGGTGCTTTCGGATGCCAGTATTCCCACCTGGCTGCTCAGCTACCTGGTGCGCGACCGCCAGCGCGGCCAGCGTTTCAGCCTGGAACAGGCCGTGCGCATGCACACGCTGGAAACCGCCCGCTGTATGGGGCTCATGGACCGCGGGACCCTGGAAGCGGGCATGAAAGCGGATATCAACATCATCGACCTCGATCACCTGGCGATTGCATCGCCGCAGGTGGTTTACGACCTCCCGGCCGGTGGCCGGCGCGTCTACCAGGGTGCATCGGGCTACCGGTATACCCTGGTGTCCGGCGAAGTCATCATGCAGGACGGTGAAGCTACCGGTGCATTGCCCGGGCGCCTCGTGCGCGCCGGCCAGCAGGGTGATCGCCGCACCCCCAACCCCACACCCACCCACAAAAAAGAGGAAGCCGCCTGATGATCAAGGTGAAGGTAGAACGTGAACTGAATGCGCCTGTCGATAAAGTCTGGGCACTGCTGGAAGATTTCGGCAACCTGAACTGGTACCCGGGTTGGACGGATCTCGAGGCAATCGGCGATGGCCCCGGGATGATTCGCCGCATTCACATGGAAGGTATGGACCCCATCGACGAGATTCTCGAGGCGATGGATGCCGCCACTCGCTCCTTCAGCTATACCATCCCGAAAATGCCCATGCCGGTCAGCGAATACCGCGCAGAGGTTTCACTGGAACCCCTGGACGATGGAAAACGTACCCTGGCGCGCTGGCAATGCTCGGCGAAGCCGGAGGGTATTTCCGAGAGTGAAGGCCAGGCGATGCTGGAAGGTATCTACTCTGACATGCTGGCCAAGCTGGAAGCGGCTGCCAGCGCCTGACTGGCAGGCGCGCAGTGTGCGGGTGCCACGGCACCCGCGTTGACGCTCAGTCCAGCGCGGCCCAGCGCCGGTTGGGGTGGAGAGCCGCCGCCGGCTGATAGAGCCACTCCTCGCGATAAGCTTTGCGCGCCAGTAACTGGATGAGCGGTTCGTCGGCAAGCTGTCCCTCATGAATGGCGGACAGCAGCCGGGTCAGAGCCTGTGCATAGTGTTTTGGCCGCGTGCCCAGCAGGCGCCCAATGTCCTCACAGCAGGCAGCGCGCACCGCATCCGCATAGCGCTGCTCGCGCTCGGCGCAGGCGACCAGGACGCAGGTGTCTGCCACGCGGGAGCGCGCGAAGGGGGTTGTGACGGCAGGAAGTACGTCCCGCTGCAGGGTCGATGACGCTGCGGTCAGCAGCACCGATGTAGCGGCCGCGGTATCCGGCATCGCCGGTGGTTCCACCGCAATGCCCATGGCGTCTGCAAGCGCCTCGCAGGTTGAGCGGTCCCCGACGTAGCGATAGCTCAGGTACCAGGCCAGTGATTCGCGCAGGCCGGGCTGGTGGCAGGCGGCGTGAATCGGGATCATGCCGCGGACATTCTGTTGAATGCGGTAGTACTGCGCAGCCGCCCGCGTGTAGGGAATGCCCGAGAGGCTTTCGTAGCGCTCGAACAGTCCGGTCAGGCCGCCGCTGGGGTTCCAGAATTCGCGCACACAGATATTCCCGAGATCCTCCATCGGGTCGCCCCAGTGACCCCACTCCCAATCGACCACGGCGCTGACGCGGTTGCCGCTGAACAGGAAATTCACCGGCCCGGTATCGCCCTGTACCAGGGAAATCCGCGCGACGCTGGCGGGCGCGAAGCGGCGCAGCCATGCCGCGCCGTAACTGAGGAGCGGGTCCTGATAGCCCTGCAGGAAGGCGGCGAAATTGTGCAATTGCGCATCGAGGTCGCCCAGGGCAGCCTGTTCCGGTGTGGTAGGTCGCGGACCCAGTTCAGCGTCCAGCCCGAGTGCGTCGATGTCCAGACAGTGCAGGCGGGCGATGGCCGCAATAAAGTCCTCCATGATTTGCCGCTGGCGCCGGGGATCGGTCACACTCGGCAGGTCGGCGCTGCCGGGAACCCGGCTGAACAGCGCGGCATGGTAGGTTTCACTCCACCCCAGCAGGGCCGGCACCGGCACGTCAGTGGGAGTCAATGCCCGACAGATGGCAGCCTCGCGACGCAGAGAGACATTGCTGGCGGCCGCGGGTTGACGATCCAGGCGCAGAAAGCCCTCGAGAATACTGCCATCGCTGCGCGTGACGTCGACGACCCAGGCCTCGCGCCGGGCCACGTGGCGCTCCAATCGAGTGATCTGCCCCGGTCCGAGCTCACCCACCCAACTCAGCAGACCCTCGGGCAGGTCGTGGACCGTCTCCGTCATGGCTGCGCCGACCCTGCTGGCTGGTACCAGATCGGCGAGGTATAGGCTCGCTCCTGATGAGTCAGCTCAGTATCCG
Source organism: Halieaceae bacterium UBA5044 (assembly GCA_002416125.1). GTDB lineage: Bacteria > Pseudomonadota > Gammaproteobacteria > Pseudomonadales > Halieaceae > Haliea. The sequence goes on along the minus strand of DIBU01000018.1, from coordinate 61,797 downwards.
TCGACAGGTTTGCGGCCAGTTTCATCCGGTCGTACAGCGGCCAGCGCGGAGTCGGGATTTCCAGAACGCGAAGGTAGTAGACGGCAGCGAGGCCCGGGTCGAAGTCAGGGTCGGTCCACACGGCGCTCAGCTCGGCGCTGCCGATGCTATTGGCATAGTGACCGGATTCTGTGTCCACCGTGTCTCCCACGGGCGGCAGTTTGCCGTCTGCGCCGGGTTTGCGGTCGTCGGACCACGCCACGTCGTAGACCTTCTCGCGGCTTTCTCCCCAGCTATCCACCCAGCCCTTGACGATCTGCAGTCTGTCCAGGTGCGCGCCTTCGGGTTCCTTGAGTGCCAGTGCCATGAACACCGGTGCCCGTGGGTCGCTGCCGGGCGGCGGCAGGATGCCGCCCATGGGCACGCCCTTCGTGTAGCCCCGCAGGGCTGAATCGGGTGACTGCAGGTCCTCCGGGGTGAAGTTCCAGCCACCGAAAAAACGCACCCGCATACGCGGCCCTGTGGTGGCGTAGACCTCGCGCCGCCGCATGGCGTCAAACAGGGCCTCGCGGGTGTTTTCCGTAGCCCAGACCGCGGCATAGCCCGCCGCGAGGAGTCCGGCGCTGCTCATCTCTGCCTCGGGGATGCCCCACAGGCGGCTGGCCCGCTCGGCGGAGGGCTCATGGCTGGACATCTTGCCCCAGAAGTTGTCTTCCTCCACCGCTGTCAGGGCGGTATGGGAGTCGGTGCTGCCAATCATCCCGAACTGGAACGGGTTGACGCCAGTGCGCTGCTCGATGCGCAATCCGGTCTGCAGTGCGGGTCGAACGTATTGGAAACGCTGCATCCAGTCTTCCTGGGCGGTACTCATATCGATGTTGTACTGGTCCCAGGTGCCGTAATCGGCAAATTCGTCATCCGGCGACAGCAGTGGGTGTGCCTCGCCATCCCCCTTCATCTGCGTGACTTCGACCAGCGGCTCCCAGCGCAGCCGTTCGCGTGCATAGGCCACACTGATCGCTTCACCGTTGGCGCGGGTGTCGGCAAACATAAGCCCGCCGCTCAGGTTGCCGTTGTGCGGAATCGCCAGTGCCTGGCCTCCGGTGTTCTTTTCGTAGTCCGCCAGGTAGCGCCAGAGCGCCTCCGGGTCCTCACTGTCGAAGGCGGAAAACGGCGTGACCTGATTGGCGCGTGTTGCATCATCCCGCAACACGACCACACGGTGCAGGTTGTTGCCATTGGGCATGGCAGACCATTCGAAACCGATCAATGCGGTAAAGACGCCGGGCTCGTTGGCGGCATCCGCCATGCGAGTATTGGCCTCCCAGGGGGAAGGCAGGGTCGTGGGCAGCGTCACCAGTGGTGTTCCCGATGCATAGGAAGCGCCGATATCCAGCATCATGCGACCAAAGCCGACGGGGTCCCCGCTGGCAAGCACATCGCGCCAGCGGCGGGCTGTGTCGTTTTGCATCAATGTGGGGTCGCCGGCACGCAGCGGCGGCATGATGCCCATGTATTCCGCGTGGTCGGCGACGACGAGGAAATCCAGGGGTTGGTTCATACGCGCGCGCAGACCGGTGCTGGTCGTGACCGTGTCGCCGCGGGCGAAGCGATAGGCGTCGGCAGCGGTGAGGTTGTGTACCCCGAACAGGTTGGCATCGAGGGAGGTTGCCGTGTGCAGGTGTGTATCTCCCCAGTACACCTGTTGCGGGTAGTCGCGATCCGCCCAGGGCGAGTAGGGCTCTGCGTAGCCCTTGCTGGCAACGCAGAGCAGCAGTGCGCAGCGGAAAACGGTTCTGGTGAGCGAAAAACCTGTCATGGTGATGGCGTCCCGTGTCTGTAGTGAGCCGTGGTTACACGACGCTGAACGTTTCAGCGCTGCGACGTCGTTTGGCCAGGTCGGCGGGCAGTTGCCTGGCAGCGAAATAGAACAGCCCGATGGCGACCAGGCCGAACAGCGAGGCAAGAACCATCGCGTAGCGCAGACCGTCGGTGCCGAAACGCGGGGTCAACAGGTCGCTGGCCAGGCCGGTCAGGAAGGGTCCGAGCCCGAGACCAATCATGTTCAGCACGAAGAACAGTATGGCCGAGGTGAGCGCGCGCATGTTCGGCGGTACGAGTGCGTGTGACAGTGCGATGCAGGGCCCCAGATACATCGCCGTGAGGATGTTGGTGAACACCAGAATCACCAGCAGGTGCAGGGTGTTGTCGGTCAGCAGCACATACAGGTAGGGCACGAAGGCCACCAGCCCACCGAGCATGGGCACCCACAGGTACCAGCGTGGATCCTGTGCGCCGAAACGGTCACCCAGATAGCCGCCGAGGTAAGTCCCCAGAGCGCCGCCGATGCCGGAGACCAGTGCCAGCACCACGCCGACCTGCGCGACCGTCAGTCCGTGGCTGCGAATCAGGAACGAGGGGAAGAAGTTCCCCACGCCGTAACTGACGAACGCGGTAAGGGCGCAGCCGATGGCGATCAGCCAGAAGGAGGGCAGCTGTCGCAGCAGCGTCAGCGTCTGCTTCAGCGAGGGTTTTGCCGCGGCGTTGTCAGCTGCCGTCTCCCAGCGCCCGCGCAGGGGTTCCTGCACCGTCAGCCGCAGGACGATGGCGAACAGGACACCGGGAATGCCAACCACCAGGAACGCCACGCGCCAGCCGAAAGCCTCGGCAATCATGCCGCCGAACAGGAAGCCGAACAGAATCCCTACGTAGATACCCATGGAATAGAAGGAAAGCGCCCGGCCCCGCTGCTCCGGCGGGAAGTAATCGCTGATCATGGAGTGGGAGGGGGGGCTGCCGCCCGCTTCGCCAAGGCCAACGCCGATGCGTGCTGCCAGCAGTTGCGCGTAGTTCTGGACGAACCCGGACAGTGCCGTCATGCCACTCCACACGGCGAGGGAAATCGACACAATGTTGCGCCGGTTGCCGCGGTCCGCCCAATAGGCGATGGGAATGCCTGCAGTCACGTAGATCAGCGCGAAGCTGAATCCGCTGAGCAGGCCCAACTGGGTGTCGGACAGGCCCATGTCTGCCTTGATCGGCTCCTGCAGAATCACCAGGATCTGCCGGTCGATGAAGTTGAAGGCGTAGACGACGGTCAGCATGACCAGCACGAAACGCTTGTAGGCTGGAGAGTAATCCTGCTGGCCGGTGTGCACGGTGCTGGCGTCCCTGTCGTTTTTATAGTCCGCCCAATATAGCGCTTGCCGCCCGGAGGTCAATTCGTCAATGCGTCGGCGGCGTTATCCCGGAACCGGACGGCAGCAGGCGGGCGTGGCGTCAGAGTGTGATCCGCCCTGCGTCGGTGTTATTCTGGGCGACCATTGGATACACTTCCGCGGCAGCGTGAATCGGGAAAAGGGTATGACGTTATGGCTCAGCTGACGCACCTGGATGCGGCGGGCACCGCGCGCATGGTTGATGTCGGGGACAAGCCCGAGACGCGGCGCGAAGCGGTTGCCAGCGCAAGGGTGACCATGCAGCCAGAAACCCTGCGCCTGTTGCGTCAGGGCGCGCACGCCAAGGGCGACGTGCTGACGGTGGCGAGGGTCGCCGGCATTCAGGGCGCGAAGAAGTGCGCGGATCTCATTCCCCTCTGTCATCCGCTGATGCTCAGTAGTATCGACCTCGACTTCACGCTGGATGAGGACGCCGGTTGTGTCCACGTGACCGCGCGCTGCGCGGTGGCGGGCAAGACCGGTGTCGAGATGGAGGCCCTGACCGCGGCATCGGTGGCGGCGCTGACCATCTACGATATGTGCAAGGCCGTGGACCGCGGTATGCAGATACAGGACCTCGGTTTGCAGGCGAAGCACGGTGGCCGTTCAGGCAGCTGGGAGCGCAACGCGGGCGAAGGCGCATGATGCTGACAGTGCGCTTTTTTGCCAGACTGCGTGAGCAGTTGGCCTGCGAGGTCCTCGAGATCCCCTGCGCACCGGGCCTCGGCACTGTAGCGGCGCTACGCAGCGCGCTCGCATCGCGGGGGCCAGTCTGGCAGCAGGCGCTGGAAGACCAGAATCTCCTGATGGCGGTAAATCACTCGCTGGCCGAACCGGCGACGCCGCTGGCAGCGGGGGATGAGGTTGCGTTTTTCCCTCCGGTGACCGGGGGGTGACGATGTCCGCAGACCGTTGCCGGGTGCAGGTGCAGCAAGCAGCGTTCAACCCCGGTCAACTGCAGGACCTGCTTCCCCCCTCGGGCGCGGTGGTGACCTTCACCGGCAACGTACGCGATCTGAGCGCGGCAGGGTCGGTGCATGCCCTGCAACTGGAGCATTATCCCGGGATGACCGAACGCAGCCTGCAGGCAATTGCCTCCGAGGCCACTGCGCGCTGGTCGTTGCGGGCGGCGCATATCCTGCATCGGGTAGGGCGCATTGAAGCGGGCGAGGCCATCGTCTGGGTGGGGGTGTGTGCCGATCATCGTGGCGAGGCATTCGCGGCCTGCGAGTTCATCATGGATGCCCTGAAAACCCGGGCACCCTTCTGGAAAAAAGAGCATGGCGCGCAGGATGCACGCTGGGTGGAGGCCCGGGACAGTGACATTTCGCGCGCAGAACGCTGGCAGTTAACCCGAACAGGGGATGCCGGCACGGGGCCATGCAGGTGAACCTGTAGCGTCCACAAACAGTATTAACACAACAACAGACAGGAGCAGGATATGGAATTGGACGGACGGGAGCTGCGCAACGCCCTGGGACGGTTTGCCACAGGCGTGTGCCTCATTACCGCGGTCAACGAGGAGGGGGAGGCACTCGCGCTGACGGCCAACTCGTTCAGCTCCGTATCGCTGGATCCGCCGCTGGTCCTGTGGAGCCTGCAGAACAACTCGGATGTGTTTTCCCTCTACTCCAGCGCCAAACACTATGCGATCAACGTACTGGCGGGCAACCAGCAGGAGCTGTCCTCGCGCTATGCCCGCAAGGGCGATCACCTGCTTGATCCGGAACATTTCACGCCCGGTGAGCAGGGTGGGGCGCCGTTGATCAACGGCGCCCTGGTGCAGTTCGAGTGCAGCCTCGAGGCCACGCACCCGGGTGGCGACCACCTGATTATTGTCGGCCGGGTGCAGGCGATGCATGCACTGGCCGAAGGTGAACCGCTGGTGTTCTACAGCGGTGCCTACCGGGCTCTGGCCTGAGACTGCGCCGGGCGGGATGACGGAATGAATTTCTGTACAAGTTGCGGCGCGGCGGTCGCCCTGAGAATTCCCGACGGGGATGATCGCGAGCGCTTCGTCTGCACCGTCTGTGAGGTGATTCACTACGTGAACCCGCGGGTCATCGTCGGCTGTGTGCCGGTTTACGAAGGCCGCATACTGCTCTGCAAGCGGGCCATCGAGCCGCGCTCGGGTTACTGGACCTTGCCGGCGGGCTTTATGGAGAATGGCGAAACCACCGTGCAGGGTGCGGCACGCGAAACCTGGGAGGAGGCGCGAGCCCGCGTTACCGGGCTGGAGCTTTACCGCGTGTTTGATGTGCCGCATATCAACCAGGTGTATATGTTCTACCGCTGCCAGGTGGTGAACGGTGAGTTCGGTGTTGGTCCGGAAAGCACCGAAACCGCCCTTTACCGACAGCAGGACATTCCCTGGGACGAGATTGCGTTTCCCGTTGTGCAGGAAACGCTGAGGGAATATTTTGCCGATTGCGAGTCGGGGCATTTCCCGGTGCGCGTGTCGGCGATCGAGCGCCGTCGGCCCTCGAGTCGGTAATTGCGGACTGGCACCGGAAACGATTCCTACCTACAAGGAGAACAACCCATGGCATTCCCCAAAATTGGCAACCTGGCTCCCGCATTTTCCCTGCCTGACCAGGACGGGAACACGGTCACCCTGAAGCAGTTCCGCGACAAGAAAAACGTGGTGCTGTATTTCTACCCGAAGGCGATGACGCCGGGTTGTACCGTGCAGGCCTGTGGCATCCGCGACAGCAAGAAGGCACTGGAAAAGGCCGATACCGTGGTGCTTGGCGTCAGCCCCGACCCGGTGGCGCGGCTGGGCAAGTTCATCGAAAAGCAGGAACTCAACTTCACCCTGCTGTCCGATGAGGACCACGCCGTTGCCGAAAAATACGGTGCCTGGGGTCTGAAGAAGTTCATGGGGCGTGAGTTTATGGGGATCCTGCGCACCAGTTTCATCATCGGCAAGGACGGGCGTCTCAAGCACGTGATGGACAAGGTGGCGACCAAGAGCCACCACGATGATGTGCTCGCCCTGATCAAAGAACTCGGCTTGTAGCGCATGGTCGCTTTCAGCCTTAACGGGCGCGAGGTCGAACTCGAGGTAGATCCCGAGACCCCATTGCTGTGGGTGCTGCGCGACCATTTGCAGCTCACGGGCACGCGATTCGGCTGCGGCATGGGCCTCTGTGGCGCCTGCACGGTGCATCTGGATGGCGCTGCCATTCGCAGCTGCTCGACGCCATTGTCGATGGTGGCCGGGCGCAGGGTGACCACGATTGAAGGGCTGGGGGGTAGCCACCCGCTGCAACACGCCTGGGTCGAGCACAACGTGCCGCAGTGCGGTTACTGCCAGTCAGGACAGATCATGTCAGCCGCCGCTCTGCTCGCGACCAACCCGCAGCCCGACGAGGAGAGTATCCGCCAGGCGATGTCCGGCAATCTATGTCGCTGTGGGACTTACCATAAGGTACAGCAGGCAATCCTCAGTGCAGCCGCAGTGGCGCACTGGCAGCCCGCTGCGGAGGATGCGTCATGAACCTGACCCGACGCCAGTTCATCCGCAATGTGTCCGTGGCCGGAGGTGCACTCACGCTGGGTTTCCAGCTGACGGGATGCTCGGGAAAGCCGCTGCAACTCGGTAGCGAGGCCGATTTTCAGCCGAATGCTTTCCTGCGTATCGAGCCGGATGGCACCGTGATTCTGCAGGTTCCCAAGGCCGAGATGGGGCAGGGGGTGATCACCGGTATGGTCACGCTTGTCGCCGAAGAGCTGGAAGTGCACCCCTCGCGCATTGACTACGCCATGGCACCGGTGCACAGCGCCTTCGGCGATCCCGAGATGCGCCTGCAGATTACGGGCGGCAGTGCCTCCATCCGCGTTTACCATGAAATCCTCCGGCAGGTCGGTGCCAGCGCCCGGGAAACCCTGGTCGCCGCAGCCATGCAGCAGAGCGGCCTCGACAGAGCCAGTCTCGAAGCCCGGGAAGGGCGCGTGCGCAGCGTCGACGGCAGTGTGGACCTCGGCTACGCGGAGCTGGTTCCCGTGGCACGTACACTGGCGGTGGTTGGCGATGTTGTCCTGAAACCCGCAGACCAGTGGCGCTGGATCGGCCGCTATGACCAGCGTGTGGACGCGGTCGCGAAGACGGACGGCAGCGCCCGCTTCGGTATGGATGCCAGTCCCGAGGGCTGCCTGACGGCGGTGCTGCTGCGCTGCCCCTGGTTTGATGGTGCGGTCGAATCCTTCGAGGCCACAGAGGCCCTCGCGCTTCCCGGGGTAGTTGCGGTGTTTGCCACCGAGTTCGGTGTTGCCGTGGTTGCAGAGGGTTACTGGCCGGCGCGCCAGGCGGCGGGCAAGGTTCAGGTGAACTTTACGCCACCCGGCGGCGGGCTGCGCGACAGTGCGACGATCAGCGCGGCACTGGAGGCGGCGCTGGACGGCGAGGACTTTGCCAGTGTGCGGGACGACCCCGCTACCGCGGCGGCGGAACAGGGCGAGCGGGTCAGCGCCCGCTATGCGGTGCCGTTTCTGGCCCATGCGGCCATGGAGCCGCTCAACGCGACCTGCCGCCTCACGGCCGACGGCTGCGAGGTGTGGGTGGGTTCCCAGGCACCGGATCTGGCACGAGACGTGGCCTCCCGCGTGCTCGGAGTGCCCCGCGGGGCGGTGGTCATTCACAACCAGTTTCTCGGCGGCGGTTTCGGCCGGCGCGCCGCCGCGGACAACGTGGCGGAGGTGGTCGCCATTGCGCGCGAGTTGAAGCGACCGGTGAAGCTGGTGTGGAGCCGGGAAGACGACATGCGCCATGACTGGTACCGGCCTGCCATGGCCGGTGCCATCGAAGCCCGCGTACACCCGGATGGCCGGATCAGCCACTGGCAACACCGGATTGCCGGTCCGAGTATCAACCAGCAGGTGTTGCCGGTGATGATGGGCGCCATGCTGCCCCAGTGGATTCCCGGTGGGCCGCGGCAATGGGTGGGTGACTTCGTTGGCAAGAAGGACTTTGCGTCGGTAGAGGGCTCCAAGGAGCTGCCCTACGCTTTCGATGGCGTCAGTGTCAGCTATTGCAATGTGCCAGTGCCGATACCGCTGGGGTACTGGCGTTCGGTGGGGCACAGTCACACCGCTTTCGTGGTCGAAAGCTTTGTCGACGAGCTGGCGCATGCCGCGGGTATGGACCCCCTGGCGTTCCGCCGGCAGCATCTCCCCGAGTCGTCACGTCAGCGGCGCGTGCTCGATGCGGTGGCCAGGGCCGCCAACTGGGGCAATGCGCCTGCAGGCCGATTCCAGGGCATCGCCGTGCACGATTCCTTCCACTCCTGCGTTGCTGAAGTGGTTGAAGTGTCGCGCATCGACGGCAAGGTACAACTGGAGCACGTCTACTGCGCGATTGACTGTGGCCAGGTGATCAACCCGGATATTGTCAGGGATCAGATGATTGGCGGCATCGTGTTTGCGTTGAGTGCAGCGCTGCACGGAGAGATCACGCTCAAGGATGGCGCGGTGGAGCAGAGTAACTATCACGACTATCCCCTGCTGCGGCAGACCGACACGCCACCCATGACGGTGGTGTTGGTCGACAGCAGTGCGCCGCCTACCGGGGTTGGTGAACCGGGTACGCCGCCCGCGGCGCCGGCGTTGGCCAACGCCCTGTTTGCGGCGACCGGAGAGCGACAGCGACGTCTGCCATTGCGCCTGGGCTGAAGCCCCGGGGTCGCCATTGGGCGGCGCTGCAGGGTGCGTGTTTCTGGCAGCGTCTCCCTGTGGTGACGCGGGTCACTGTCGCGCCGGTAAGCGCTTGACGGCGGGCGGCGCCCGGTACAGACTAACACGCATTAGTCTGTACCCGACCCACGTCGCAGGAGTGCCCCATGAACCGCTGTCCCCATATTGATCTCAATGACCCCGAGAGCTACCGGGGCGGGTTGCCTCGCGAAGCCTTCACCTACCTGCGACGTGAGGAACCCGTGTACTGGCACGCGCCCAGCCACGGCAGCCCGGGGTATTGGGCGGTCACGCGCCAGGCGGAAATCGACGAGGTGTCCAAAAACCCCCAGTTGTTCTCCTCCGCTGAACGCACCTGCATGCTGAAGAATCCCACGCCCGAAGAAGTGGAGATGATGCGTGCGCTGATGATCAATATGGATCCACCCAAGCACCTGAAGTATCGCCGTTTGGTGCGGTCTGCCTTCACCCCGCGCAAGGTGGACAGCTATGAACCCCGGTTTCGCGAGATCGCCCGCGAGATTCTCGATCGAGCCCTGCCGTCAGGACGCTGTGATTTCGTCGAAGACATCGCCATGGAGTTGCCCCTGATTGCGATCTGCGAGCTGATGGGGGTGCCGCTGGAGAAGCGCCAGCGCCTGTTCGAACTGACCAACATCATGCTCGGCATGGATGACCCTGACCTGACCACCTCGGAAGAGGACGGCATGAACGCCATGATTGAGATGTTCATGCTCGGCATGGAATTGGCGACCGCGCATCGGGAAAACGGCTCTGAGGGTATCGTGGCTACGCTGCTGGACGGCACAGTAGAGGACGAACCACTCACGGATGAAGAGTTCTGCAACTTCTTCATGCTGCTGATTGTGGCCGGCAATGAAACAACACGCACGGTCACCAGCCAGGGCATGCGCATGCTGCTGGAAAACCCTGACCAGTATCAGGCGCTCGTCGACAACCCCGGCCTGGTGCCCGACGCCATCGAGGAGTTTCTGCGCTACAACCCCGCCGTGATCGCGTTTCGGCGTACGGCGATGGAAGACACGATCCTCGGCGGTCAACAGATTCGCAAGGGCGATCTGGTACAGCTGTTCTACGGCGCGGCCAGTGCCGATGAAACGGTGTTCGATGACCCGGAGCGCTTTGATATCCTGCGCAACCAGCGCGAAGACGTACGCAATGGTCACCGCGCCTTCGGCGTCGGCCAGCATTTCTGCCTCGGCTCGCACCTGGCGCGGCTGGAACTCACCGTCATCTTTGAGGAAATTGTCCGGCGCATGCGCAACCCGCGCCTTGACGGTGACATCCAGTGGTTGCGCTCCAGCTTTATTCACGGCATCAAGCATATGCCCATTGTGTTTGATGTGGCCTGAACACACGCTCTTGAAGCGGTAGGCGGCCGCGAGGGCGCAACCGCGCTTCCCCTCGGTTCATGCTATTGTGCCCAAGCCTGAATTCTGGCCGCTGTGCGGGCGCTGACCTTGGTGTCGCGCCGCGCTGGCAGCACAATGGCCGGCTTGTCACTGAAGGAGAACCGCACCATGCCCATGCCTACCAATATCGGTGTTATCGACTTGATGCTGGCTGTACCCGGCGAGGATAACAGCAACTTCTACGAGTGGATAAAGCCGATGCTCATGGATAAACAAAGCCATGAGATGTTCAAGATGCCCGCGCAGTACATGTTCAAGGACATCCCCCAGATCGATGGCCAGGATGACTACGTTGCCTACACCGTAGCGCAAATGGACAAGCACAACATCGAGCGGGCGATGATAGGCGTCGGTCCCTACGCGGAGCAGCACAAAGAGGCGCTGCGCCGCTTTCCCGACCGCTTCTTTGCCTGTTACGAAGCAAACCCCAACAACGGCATGGATGAAGTACGCACCATCGTCGCGCTGAAGGAGGAGTTCGATATCAAGGCGGTGACCGCATCGCCGGCGATGATCTGCCCACCCGTGCCGGTGAACGACAAAAAGTGGTACCCCATTTACGCCAAGCTTGTGGAGCTGGATATTCCGTTCTGTCCCTGCATGGGCATTCCCGGGCCGCGGTTACCCTTCGGGCCGCAGAAGGTCGAGTTGCTGGATGAAGTGCTGTGGTTCTTCCCCGAGTTGAATGTGGTAACCCGGCACGGTTGTGAGCCCTGGACCGATGTGGCCTGGAAGATGATGCTCAAGTATCCGAACCTCCACTACATGACCAGCGCCTTCGCGCCCAAGCACTACCCGAAGGATATCGTGCATTTTGCCAACACCCGCGGTGCGGATCAGGTGATGTATGCAGGCTACTTCCCCATGGGGCTGTCGCTGGACCGGATCTTCCGGGAGATGCCGGACGTGCCGTTCCGGGACGAAGTGTGGCCCAAGTTTTTGCGCGAGAATGCGCTGCGGGTATTCAAACTCGATCAATAACAGGAGTCGTCCATGGACTACGCAGATATCGAACAGGCGGTGCGGGCACCGGGCCTGCGCCTGGTGCTCACCGCCGGTGTGCCGGGGCCGTGGGGTGAGGCTGCGAAATCCCTGTTTGACTACAAGGGGCTGAAGTACCTGCCTGTGCGGCAGGAGGCTGGAGGTGAAAACCCGGCTCTGGTGGCCTGGACCGGACAGAGTTCAGCGCCGGTTGCGGTGTACGACGATCTGCCGCCGGTCTGCCACTGGCTGGATCTGTTGCATCTGGCGGAGCGACTCGCGCCGACACCGGCACTGCTCCCTGATGACCCGGCGCAGCGCGCCGAGGTGCTCGGCCTGTCGGCTCTGATTGCGGGTGTGGACGGCTTTGGCTGGCAGCGCCGCTTGCAGCTGTTTGTGCCCGGCATGTCCATGGACGAGCCGCCGGCGGCGATTCAGCGTATGGCGGCCAAGTATGGCTGGAGTCAGGAGGCCGCCGCGCAGGCCGGTCAGCGCATGGCGGGTATTGCGGGCCTCCTGGACCAGCGTTTGGCGGCACAGGATGCCGCGGGCAAGCACTGGCTGGTTGGCGACTCGGTGACCGCGGCAGATTTTTACTGGGCCAACTTTCTCGGCATGGTGCAGCCGCTGCCGGCGGAGGTGAACCCGATGCCGGATTATCTGCGCGACATGTACGCATCGGGTGTGGAAGAGACTGCGCGCTGGCTGACCCCGCGCCTGCTGGCGCATCGCGAGCGCATGTACCAGGACTATATACGTCTGCCGCTGGACTTCTAGTCAGCAGCGGCAGGGCGGCGCTCAGTGGCGCATCAAAACTCGATAACAAACAGGGAGAAATGCCATGCTTTCACAACAGGAACTGTCAGACCGTCTGGAACTGCAGGATCTTGTCTTTCACTATTCGCACCTGATCGACAGCAAGGCGTTTGATGAGCTGCGCAATGTATTCACCGAGGATGCACACGTGGATTACTCCGCTTTCGGCGGGTCCGTCGGCAATCTGGAGGAGACCATCGCCTACCTCAAGGATGCCGTTTCCGATGGTGTATTCCCCAACAGCCAGCATCTGAATGCCAACCTGCAGTTTGTCGTCGATGGCGACACGGCGACAGGGCGTGTGATGTGCTTCAACCCCATGGAAATGGCGCTGCCGGAGGGCGGTCGTCACGTGTTCCTTCTGGGTCTCTGGTACGTTGACGACTACGTGCGCACCGCACAGGGCTGGCGTATTCGTCGACGCGCCGAGGAAAAGAGCTGGGTGTTCAACGCCCCTGACTTCATGCAGCTGTAAGGCGGCACACATGATTGATCTGTATACCGCGCCGACACCGAATGGCTACAAGGTGTCGATTGCGCTGGAAGAGATGCAGCTGCCTTACACTGTACACACGGTTGACCTGCGCGCTGGCGAGCAAAAAGAGCCCGCGTTCCTGCGTATCTGCCCCAACGGCCGTATTCCGGCGATTGTGGATCGTGATGAAGGCGACTTCGCGGTGTTCGAGTCCGGCGCGATTCTGCTTTACCTGGCAGAGAAGTGCGGCAGGTTTCTGCCCGCAGACCGCAAGGGTCGTTCGCTGGTCATTCAGTGGCTGATGTTCCAGATGGGGGGTGTGGGGCCCATGATGGGGCAGGCGAATGTGTTCTACCGCTATTTCCCCGAGAAGATACAGCCCGCCATCGATCGCTACCAGGCAGAGGGTCGGCGTCTGTTCGAAGTCATGGATGCGCGTCTGGCAGACCATGAGTTTCTCGCCGGTGACTACAGTATTGCCGACATGGCCAACTGGGCCTGGGTGCGAACCCATCGCTGGTCGGGCATCTCCATTGAAGGGCTGGACAACCTGTCACGGTGGCTGGGAGTGATTGGCGAGCGCCCTCTGGCGCGAGCCGGCACAAAGGTGCCGATCGATATCGCCGAACTCATGGACGCGAAGAAAAGCGAGGATGCTGAAGCGTTTTCACGCAATGCGCGCGCCATGGTTACCGGAGCGGGCGACGCAAACACCTGATGTGCCAGCGCCGCTACCGGTGCGGCCACTGCGCCAGATGCGCGGCGCGGATATCGGGCTTCAACAGTTTGCCTGTGGCATTGCGCACCAGCGGTTGCCGGGTCAGTTGCCACTGTGTGGGTATCTTGTAGCCCGCCATGTGCTCTCGCAGGTAGCTCACCAGGTCTTCGATCTGCAGGTCGGCTGCGCCGTTCACGGTGGCGGCGAGTTCCTCACCGAGGTCGGGGTGAGGTAGCCCGTAAACAGAGGCTTCGATAACCTGGGGGTGGGCCGTGAGTACGCCCTCAACCTCAACCGGGTAGATGTTCTCGCCGTTGCGAATCACCATATCCTTGATTCTGTCGACCACGTGCACGAAGCCATACTCATCCACATAGCCGATGTCGCCAGTACGCACCCAGCCATCGACGAACGTGTCCGCAGTCGCTTGCGGAAGATTCCAGTATTCCCGCGCATTGGTGGGGCTGCGCACCATGAGTTCACCGCGCTCGCCCGCCGGAAGCACCGTGCCCTGCGCATCCACGCTCTGGATGTCCACGATAGGAGAGATGGTGCCCGCCGCTGTGGGCTGCAGCCGGTAGGCCTCGCCGGTGCAGCTGCTGCCGGTGGCATTGGTTTCCGTCATGCCGTAACCGGTGCCCGGATAGGCATCCGGTACCTTCCGGTAGATCAGGTCTTTCAGGTGCGGCGGGCAGGCGGCGCCGCCTGCGCCCAGAGAGAACAGGCTGCGCGTGTCGGTGCGCTCGAAAGCGGGTGATTCGAGCATGGCAATGGTCATCGCGGGCACGCCGGTGAATACGGTAATGCGCTCGCGCTCGATGACCTTCAGGGCCTCTTCCGGGTCCCATTTGTAGAGGATGCTGGTTTTGCGCCCACCGCGCAGGTTGAGCAGGAAGATCGCGTAGCAGCCGGACACGTGGAACAGTGGCACCGCCAGCAGCGTGCAGGGCTCAAAGCCCGAGCCCATCATCTTACCGATGACCTCGGGATTGGTCATGGCAGATACGTAGGACATCAGCTCGAAATTCATCAGTGCCTGACAGATCGCGGCGTGGGTTGAGGCGGCACCCTTCGGTTTGCCGGTCGTGCCCGAGGTATACATGATCATCGCCAGGTCGTCGCCGTTCAGTGCGATGTCTGGCCGCTGGGCGCTTCCCGATTGTGTGGCCTCCCAGGATGTCGCCGGCGCTATGTCGGCACCGCCGCTGCGCGCGACAACTGCCTGGCAATCCAGAGCCTGGAGCTGGTCCTGCACCAGCCCATAGCGCTCCACGTCACACACCACGAGACGTGCCCCGGCATCCTTCAGCGCATAGCCCAGCTCTTCAGCGCGCCCCCAGCTGTTCAGGGGGACTACGATGGCCCCGGTGGCGAGGATGCCGACGAAGGCGAACATCCACTCCGGGTAGTTGCGCATTGCGATGGCGACCCGGTCACCCTTGCGAATGCCTGCCTCGTGCACGAGGTAGTGGGAAAACCGATCGGCAGCCGAGAAAAAATCCGAGAATGTGTAGCGCTCGTCCTCGTAGGTGACCGCGGTTTTCTCGCCGTGCGCGCGGCCTGCGTCCAGTGCGTCGCGCAGGTTGACAGGCGCATTGATATAGCAGCGCAGCATGACGCCATTCACGTTCCTCTCGGACATTTCGAAGGGGGCGCCAGGGGCGGTCAGTTGTTCGGTGGCAGCACGCAGATTGGCGCTCAGGGCGGCGACTTCATTCATGGCGGTCGATACTCTCCGGTCGTCGTCTGTTCGGATTCAGGATTGGACGCTTCGCATCATACACAAGGGCTGTGTGCAGGGGCAGTCTCGGTGCCGACCCCGTGGTGAATTGAACGGCGACAGTCCATTCCGTTACACTGCAGGGCTTTGCCCGGGACGAGCGGCGTTGGTTATCGCGGGCGGGACTTATCAGGGGGGCGGGCAGTGGCGACGATTATCACCTGCAATACGAACGGCATTCGCGCGGCCGCGCGCAAGGGTTTTTTTGACTGGCTGGCGCAGCAGGACGCGGACGTGGTGTGTATTCAGGAAACCAAGGCCCAGGAAGAACAGTTGCAGGATCCTGTGTTCAGCCCGCCCGGCTACCACTGTTTTTACAACGACGCACAGCGCAAGGGTTACAGCGGGACGGCGCTGTATACGCGGGTCAAACCGCGCGCCGTGGTGACACAACTCGGCTGGTCCTCTGCGGATACTGAGGGGCGCTACCTGCAGGCAGACTTCGATGCCGTGAGCGTGATCTCGCTGTACATGCCCTCGGGATCCAGCAGCGAGGCGGCGTTGGCGAAAAAGCTGGACTTCATGGAGCGATTCTACGAACACCTGCGCGCCCTGCGTCGCAAGCGCCGCGAGTTTATTATCTGTGCCGACTGGAACATCTGTCATCAGCCCATCGACCTGAAGAACTGGAAAGCGAACCAGAAAAACTCCGGGTTTCTGCCCGAGGAGCGCGCCTGGCTGGATCGCGTGTATGACGAGCTGGGGTATTGTGATGCCTTCCGACTGGTGAACCAGGAGCCTGAACAATATACCTGGTGGTCCAACCGCGGGCAGGCCTGGGCGAACAACGTGGGGTGGCGGCTCGATTACCATGTCATCACGCCGGGGTTACAGCCGCGTGTGCGCGCAGCAGAGATCTATACCGCCCAGCGATTCTCTGACCATGCGCCGCAGACCATGGTCTATGACCTCGAGCTGGAATCCTGAGGAACGTCCTGCCGCGCAGTGGGCGTGGCTCGATCTACGCGGCTCGACCTACGCGGCCCGACCTACGCGTGCCGACCTACCCAGATTGCAGGGTCGCGGGTTTCGCTGTACATTTGGCGCCTGTTCCTTCCCACCCGTTATTGCTCGCGCCGGCTGGCGCAGGCTGCAAGGAGTTGTCATGAGTTTGTTCATTGCCAGTGCTCACGCCCAGGCCCAGGGTGGCGCCCAGGGTGGCGGCGAGATTTTCCAGATCGTGTTTCTGGTGGGTCTTTTCGCACTGTTCTACTTCATCGCCATCCGCCCGCAGCGCAAGCGCCAGAAAGAGCATGCGCAGATGGTGGCGGCGCTGGGCAAGGGCGACGAAGTGGTCACCAGTTCCGGCATCCTCGGCCGGATAACCGGCCTGGACGATAACTACGTGGTGCTGAACGTGGCCAACAATGTGGACATGAAGTTTCAGCGCATACACGTCCACGCGGTGTTGCCCAAGGGAACACTCAAGTCCATCGGCTGATGAGCCGGCTGGCGCTGCCACAGCGGGTCGCGCTGGCCCAGCGCCCCACGCCCCTGCAGTATCTGCCCCGTGCCAGTGAGCGCTGGGGTTGCGGACACAGGCTGTGGGTGAAGCGCGACGACCTGACGGGTTGCCTGCTCAGCGGCAACAAGGTCCGCAAACTGGAATTCATTGTCGCCCATGCGCTCGCCGAGGGCTACGACACGCTTATCACCTGCGGCGGCCTGCAGAGCAACCACTGCCGGGCAACCGCGTTCGCCGCAGCACAGGCTGGTCTGGGTGCACACCTGGTATTGCGCGGCGACGTCCCCACGGCACCCCAGGGCAATTATCTGCTGGGTCAACTGGCCGGCGCGGTTATCAGCTGCTATCCCAAGAGCCGCTACGTGGCCGAGTTGCCGGGCCTGCTGGATGGCTGGCGCGCGCACTACGCGCAGCAAGGCAGGAAGGCGCTGGTGATTCCCACCGGGGGCAGCGACGGGCTCGGTATCTGGGGCTACGTGGCCGCGTGTGAAGAACTGCATGATGACCTGCGCAGCGCCGGCATTGAGGCGGCGCAGCTGGTTACGGCGACTGGATCCGGGGGCACCCAGGCGGGCCTCACACTGGGAGCCGCATTGTACGGCGTGCCCCTCACGGTGTGGGGCGTCAATGTCTGCGATGACGAGGCCTACTTTCTCGGCAAGGTTGCCGCGGATGTCGCGGACTGGCGCAGCCGCTTCCCCGGGCAGCCCGAGGTTGCCGTGACAGCGCGCGTGATCGATGGCTATGTCGGCGACGGTTATGGCGTGGCGAGCAGCGCCGTGCTGCAGCTCATCGCCGAGCTGGCCGCACTGGAGGGCCTGCTGCTGGACCCCGTGTATACGGGCAAGGCCTTCCACGGCCTGGTGCAGGAGTTGCAGGCGGGGCGTTTTGAGGGCACGCGCGACGTGGTCTTTCTGCACTCCGGGGGCGTGTTTGGCGTGTTCCCGCAGGCGGATCAATTCCAATTTTTACACGCCGTGTCGGGCGGTTGACCCAGGACCACATTCATCATGCAGGCATTCAGCGATTTTGTTATCACCCTCAACGGCTGGGCATGGGGTCCGGTCATGCTGGTGCTCCTGCTGGGGACCGGGCTGTACCTCAGCATTGGCTTGCGGTTTCTCACGCTACGCAATATCCCGCGTGCCTTTCGCCTGTTATTCGGCGGCCGTGAGGGGCAGGGGCAGGGAGATATCTCTCCGTTCAGTGCCCTTATGACCTCGCTGTCGGCAACCATTGGCACCGGGAATATCGCCGGGGTAGCCACGGCACTTGCGCTGGGCGGGCCCGGTGCCCTGTTCTGGATGTGGATCACTGCGCTGGTGGGTATGGCCACCAAATACGCCGAGGCGGTCTGTGCCGTGCGCTTTCGGGAGCAGGATGCCGCAGGGAATTACAGTGGCGGCCCCATGTACTACATCCGCAACGGTCTGCACAAACGCTGGCACTGGCTGGCCTGGGCCTTCGCCGTTTTTGGCACGCTGGCTGGCTTTGGCATCGCCAATACGGTGCAGTCCAATTCGGTCGCGCAGGTGCTTGAGGACTTCATGGCGGTACCGCCGCTGGCAACGGGTTTGGTGCTGATGGGGCTGGTGGCGGCCGTCATTCTCGGGGGTGTCAAGCGCATCGCACGGGTGGCCAGCTGGCTGGTGCCGATGATGGCGCTGGGCTACGTGATCATGGGCGCCCTGGTACTGGTAACCCACATCACGGCGATTCCGGCGGCGCTGCTGACCATCGTGGATGCGGCGTTCAGCGGCGCCGCGGCTGCCGGTGGTTTTGCCGGCGCAACGGTGTGGGCGGCGATCCGTTTTGGCGTGGCGCGGGGCATTTTTTCCAACGAGGCAGGCTTGGGCAGTGCGCCTATCGCCCACGCCGCCGCGCAAACCAGCCAGCCGGTACAGCAGGGCATGATCGCCATGCTGGGAACATTCATCGATACCCTGATCGTCTGCACCATGACGGGACTGGTCATTGTGATTATGGACGTGCTGCCCACCGGGGTGAGCGGTGCCAGCCTGACCTCCATGGCCTTCGCGCAGGGTATGCCGGGGGGCCAGTACGTGGTCACGATCGGGCTGTGTTTGTTTGCCTTCACGACGATGATCGGCTGGTCGTTCTACGGCGAGCGTTGCGCTGTGTTCCTGTTTGGCATTCGAGCGAGTCTGCCGTTCCGACTGCTCTGGGTGCTGGCCATCCCGGTGGGCACCCTCATTGACCTGGAACTGGTCTGGCTGATTGCCGATACCCTCAATGCCTTCATGGCCATTCCGAACCTGATCGCGCTGCTGCTGTTGGCACCGCTGGTGTTCCGCATCAGCCGGGCCTATTTCGACGGCCAGCCCGCTCCCGAGGCCTGATGATGACCCCGACGCCGTGGCGGCGGGCGCCTGCTGGTCGCCCTGCAGGCTTGGGAGTACACTCCGTGTATGGCTGAAGACACGTCCAACAAGCTGGTTATCGCGATCTCCTCACGGGCATTGTTCGATCTCGGTGCCAGTCACCAGGTGTTCGAACAGGAGGGTCTGAAGGCCTATTCGGAATACCAGATTGCCCATGAAGAGGAGCCCCTGGAGCCTGGCGAGGCATTTCCGCTGGTGCAGAAGATGCTGCGTCTGAATTCCCTGCTCGGTGACAGCGCCGGCGTCGAGGTGGTTCTGCTCTCGCGCAACAGCGCTGATACCGGCCTGCGCGTGTTCAACTCGATCCAGCACTATGAACTGCCGATCACCCGGGCCGCATTCTGCGGTGGCGAAAGCCCCTGGCGCTACATCAACGCCTTCGGTTGCCAGCTGTTTCTATCCAACGAAGCGGAGGATGTCCGCTACGCACTGGCCTGCGGCGTGGCAGCGGCCACGTTGGTCTCGAACAAGAGTGGCAACTCCGGTTCCGACCAGTTGCGTTTCGCCTTCGACGGCGATGCGGTGGTGTTCTCCGATGAAGCTGAGCAGGTGTATAAGTCACAGGGTCTGGAGGCTTTTACGGCCAGCGAGCGGGCAGCCGCGCGCACGCCGCTGAGCGGCGGTCCATTCCAGCCCTTCCTCGCGGCCCTGCACAGGCTGCAGCAGGCGTTTCCCGCCAGCGAGGCACCCATACGTACGGCACTGGTGACCGCCCGTTCGGCACCCGCACACGAACGCGTGATTCGTACCCTGCGCGCCTGGAATATCCGCATTGATGAGTCGATTTTCCTGGGCGGCCTGAATAAAACCGAATTTCTGCGGGCCTACCAGGCGGATGTGTTCTTTGATGACCAGGAGACACACTGCCAGCTGGCCAGCCCGCATATCGCCACCGGACACGTGCCCCACGGGGTCGCGAACCGCTAGCCAACGGCGTTTTCTTATTCCATTGATCTTGGCAACAGCCGGCTTTAACTACTATTCTGTATAAGCCTCCGGTAACCGCTGCCCCGCGGTGTATGGGCGAGGCGAGGGATTCGGGAATGAAACTGCAGCAACTGCGCTACATCTGGGAAGTCGCCCACCACGACCTGAATGTGTCGGCGACTGCCCAGAGCCTGTACACGTCGCAACCGGGTATCAGCAAGCAGATTCGCCTGCTGGAAGACGAACTGGGCGTCGAGATCTTTGCCCGCAGCGGCAAGCACCTTACCCACGTCACCCCGGCGGGGGAGGCCATCCTGCAGACGGCGGGAGAGGTGTTGCGCAAGGTGGAGAGCATCAAGCAGGTTGCACAGGAGTATTCCAACGAGCGCAAGGGCAGCCTCTCCATCGCAACCACCCACACCCAGGCACGCTATGCGCTGCCCGCCACCATCCGCTCGTTCATCGAGCGTTACCCCGATGTGTCTCTACACATGCACCAGGGCACCCCCATGCAGATCTCCGAAATGGCGGCAGATGGCACGGTGGATTTTGCCATTGCCACGGAAGCGCTGGAGCTGTTCAGCGACCTCATCATGCTGCCCTGTTACCGCTGGAACCGCTGCGTGCTGGTGCCGCGCGATCACCCCCTGACCCAGCTGTCCGAATTGACGTTGGAGGACGTGGCCGCACACCCCATCGTGACCTACGTATTCGGGTTTACCGGGCGCTCCAAGCTGGATGAAGCCTTCATGGCCCGTGGCCTGGTGCCCAAGGTCGTGTTTACGGCGGCGGATGCCGATGTCATCAAGACCTATGTGCGTCTTGGCCTGGGGATAGGCATCGTGGCCGCCATGGCCTACGATGAGCGCGCCGATGCCGACCTCGTTGCCCTGGACGCCACCCGGCTGTTTGCCAGCAGTGTGACCCGCATCGGCTGTCGGCGCGGTACATTCCTGCGTGGCTACATGTACGACTTCATCGAAGACTTCGCTCCGCACCTTACGCGTGATATCGTCAAGGAAGCTTTTGCGCATCACAGCAAGGCAGAGCTGGAAGCGCTGTTTGCCGATATAGAACTGCCGGTGTACTGACTTTTTGTGCCCGCTGCGCTTGTGGCCGGTGCAGCGCTTGGGTAGATTGGGCGGCTTTCTCGAAGCCTCTCGGAGTGTGTAACGTGGAACTGGCCTGCCTTGACCTTGAGGGGGTGCTCATCCCCGAAATCTGGATCGCGTTTGCCGAAAAGACCGGCATTGAGGCGTTGCGCGCCACGACCCGGGATATTCCCGACTATGATGTGCTGATGAAGCAGCGCCTGCGCCTGCTCGACGAACACGGGCTGAAGATTGACGACATCCAGGCCGTGATTGCCACGCTGGAGCCGCTCCCCGGCGCTGCCGAGTTCCTCAACTGGCTGCGCGAGCGGTTTCAGGTGATCATCCTGTCGGATACTTTCTACGAGTTCTCCGCGCCACTGATGCGCCAGCTGGGCTGGCCAACCTTGCTCTGCCACCGTCTGCAGGTCGACGACACGGGCCGGGTAGTGGACTACAAACTGCGCCAGAAGGATCCGAAGCGCGCCTCGGTGCAGGCCTTGCACAGTCTGCATTATCGGATCATTGCCGCCGGTGATTCCTACAACGATACATCGATGCTCGCAGAGGCGGACGTGGGCCTGCTGTTCCACGCACCGCAGAATGTCATCGATGAGTTCCCGCAGTTCAGGGCGCTGCACGATTTTCCGTCATTGAAGCAGGCCTTTGTCGAGGCCAGTGACCGCCCCCTGACCCTATAGGCTGGCCGCTAGCGGAAGCGCTGCTCCAGCGCACTGAGGAAGCGCCCGACCTTGTCGTAGGTCTCCTGGTACTCCTGCTCGGCCTCCGAGTCCGCTACGATCCCGCCGCCACCCCAGCAGCGCAGGCTGCCGTGATTGGCAACCAGGCTGCGAATGGCGATATTGCTGTCCATGTGGCGGTCGGCGCTGATATACAGCAGTGAGCCGCAGTAGGCTTCGCGGCTGCAGGGCTCCAGCTCGGCGATGATCTGCATGGCGCGTCGCTTTGGCGCACCGGTGATGGAACCACCGGGGAAACTGTCTCGCAGCAGGTCCAGGGGACCGCGCCCGGGCGCAAGCTCGCCGCGAATGGTGCTGACCAGGTGGTGTACCGTGGGATAGCTTTCCAGCCCGAACAGTTGCTCGACGTGAATGCTGCCCGGTACGCAGCTGCGCCCCAGGTCGTTGCGCAGCAGATCGACGATCATCAGGTTCTCGGCGCGATCCTTGGGGCTCTCGCGCAGCGCGGTGGCGCTCTGCAGGTCGCGCGCCGGGTCGGCGAAACGCGGCCGGGTGCCCTTGATTGGCCGGGTTTCAACCTGCTGTCCCTGCAGCGAGATGAAGCGTTCCGGTGACAGGCACAGCAGCGCCTGCCCCGCCTCGGGCTCTAGATAACCGGAAAACGGCGCCGCGGCGATTTCGCGCAATGCGCGATAGGCGATAAAGGGATCACCGTCGTAACTTGCATCAAAGCGCTGTGCAAGATTGACCTGGTAGCAGTCACCTGCCTGGATATACGCCTGGATGCGCGCAAAGGCGCTGTAGTAGGCCTCGCGCGTCATGGCGGGCTGGAAGCCGCCGTGCAGCTGAAACGGACCCCGCGCGGCGTGGGCCGCTGCCAGGCGAGCCAGCAGGTCCTCACGTACACGGCCGCTGACCCAGGGCATCGCGACGAGCGCGCTGCGTTGCAGCAGATGATCCTGCACCACACACCAGTCATAGCAGCCGATGGCGGCGGGCGGCGAGGTGGGCTGCGCCGCGTCGTGGTGTGCGACGCCATGCAGCGCATTGCCCGGTTGATAGCCCAGGTAGCCCAGCAGTCCGCCGCAGAAAGGCAGGCGCTGGCTTGCGGGCGCGATTCCTGCGTAGCGTTCCCGGTGGAGTTCGGCAAGCGCCTGCAGATAGGCGTTCCAGGCGGTACCGGGAGCGCTGGCCGGCGGTACCCGCGGTGTTTCGTCAACCGGATCTGCAACGAGGATGTCGTAGCGTCCGCCATTGGCCCAGGGCTGCGCACTGTCCAGCCAGGCGGGGCAGGGCAGGGCACGCAGGGCGGTGAAGTAATGGGCACTGTCCTGCTGCCAGGGAAGCTCATCGATATGCAGGTTCACGGTGAGCTTCGGACCCTGTGAGCGTGGGGTGTCGAATGTTGACATCTCATATTTTCGTAGCCGGATCGCGCAAAAATTACGCAATCCGCTATGTACAGCCGGGAACAGCAGGGTAATTGCGAGGACTCGACCCGTCGCGTCAGCCTGTCGTTAAATTGACATTCATGGGGCATGGAATTAATGTGGTGCGCCGAATTCGGGCGGGGTGTCATCGTAAGCCCCGCCGCCGTCGCATGTAAACCCGGGAACCTAGACAGAAGGTAGAAGCTGTTGCCGGCTTCCACAGAGCGGTAACGTACCAGTATGGGAAAACGCATGAAGAAAAACACTGAGTCAGAATTGATCGCGACGCTGGAAAACCCGTTCGCCAGCGCCCCTGAACGGGAGTTCGGCGTACCGGGTCAGGTCGCCTCGCAGCCCGGTTTATACGAGAAAGCGTTGAAAGCAGGCTGGGAGTTGCAGCAGCGGCCGCTGCGTGCCGCGGGTGTCCGCAATACCCAGCGTCAGCATCAGAAGAACCGCATGACCATCTGGGAACGCATTGAGTGCCTCGCCGACGAGGCGCCAACGGTGCTCTACCAGAACTGGGGACCCAACCTGGACGGTGCCTCCCTGGTTACCGCACTGATCAAGGTGAATGGTCGCGATGTCGCGATCTACGGGCACGATTTCACGGTTCGTGCCGGTTCCATGGACGCCACCAACGGCAAGAAGCTGGCGCGGCTGTTCGAATTGGCCGCCAAACGGAAAATCCCCCTGGTCGGCCTGAATGATTCTGCCGGTGCCTATATCCCTGCCGGTGTCGGCGGGCTCGATGGCTACGCCGACGCGTTTACCGCCCTGCGCAAGATTTCCGGGGTTGTACCCAGCATCATGTGCATGTTCGGCTTCAACGCGGGCGGCGGTTCCTACCTGCCGCGGCAGGGAAGCTTCCTGATCCAGCCCAATGACACGTTCTTCGGCCTCACCGGCCCCGGCGTGGTGAAATCGGTGCTCGGTGAGGACGTTACGCCGGATGAGCTGGGCGGTCCGGGTGTGCACAGCCAGAGTGGCGTTACGGACTTCGTGGTGCCCGACGAGGTGGCTGCCCTGCGCAAGGTGCGGGAACTGCTCAAGTACCTGCCAGACAACAACAGCGCGCTGGCGCCGTACCAGGCATCCTCCGATCCGGTAACGCGCAAGACCTGGGATATCGATATCCTGCTCAAGAAGGCGTTCAACTCGCCCACCGGCTACAACACGCCGGTGGACATCAGCATACTGATCCAGCAGCTTTGCGATCACGGTGATTTCCTGGAAATCCAGGCCGAGCGAGCGCGCAATACCATCACCGCATTGGGTCGCATGGGTGGCAACGTGGTGGGTTTTGTGGCGAACAATTCGGCCGTGGCGTCCGGGCAGATCGATATCGCCGCCGCCTACAAGAACGCCCGCTTTATTCGCTTCTGCAACCTCTACAACATTCCCATTATCTTCCTGGAGGACACCACGGGCTTCCTGCCGGGGCGCGAACAGGAGGCCGGCGGTATCGTGCAGGCCGGGCGCGCCATGCTCGACGCGATCGTGGACCTGCGCACTCCGCGCTTCCTGGTGCTGGTGCGCAACGCCTTTGGCGGTGCCTACGCCTCCTATAACAATTACCCCACCGGCGCCGATTTTGTGGTTGCCCTGCCCACAACGCGTGTTGCAGTGATGGGTCCGGCGGGCGTCGAATATGTCTACAAGGATGAATTGCGGCGCATTCGCGGCAGTGTGGCGGGGAAGATAGCCGCCGAGACCGAAGCCCAGAAAGCGGCTGGCCTGTCGGAGGACGAGGCGCGTGCCACCGCCGAGCAACTGGTCCAGGGCTGGGTTAAATCGGAAGAACAGGCGCTCGCCCAGCGCTATGAACAGGAACTGATGAACCCCAACGAGGCGCTGAGCCTGGGGTCTATCTCGCAGATCGTGATGCCGTCAGACCTGCGTACCGTGCTGGCTGAACACATGGATTTCTGTCTGCGCCACTACACGCCTGAACCGCTTGCCTCTGTGCAGCGCGAGTTCCACTGACCACGGCCAAGGCCATCGCCTGATTGAGGAAATACCGCGTGTCCAACGAATACTATCTGCGCAATCCCCTGATTCACCGCGACCGCCGGCTGGCGGAGCATCCCTCAGCCTGGGTACGTCGCTTCGACTGCTCCGGGTTGCGTCCGCTGATCATCTGTCGCGGCCCCATCCGCAAAGAGGCCATGGACGTGTTCTCCGAGATGGGTATCGAACACTTCGGCATCCTGCTGTCGGAAAAGGACTCCATCGTCTACCGCAATGCCCAGGCCCCCGAGTTGCGTTCACTGACCGACCCGGATCGCGTACACCGGGTGCCCGATTACACCGGGGCGAATAAAGAGGAGCGCGACCAGCGTATCGCGCAGATCATCAGCATTGCCCACGACAACGGCTACAACGCGATTTTCGCCGGCTACGGATTCATGGCAGAAGACCAGACCATGGTAGCGGCGATGGAGCAGGCCGGGTTGAATTTCATTGGCCCCTGCTCCCGCACGGTGCACGATGCCGGCCTCAAGGATGAAGCCAAGCGCACGGCTCTGAAAGCCGGCGTTTCCGTAACGCCCGGTATCGACAATGGCACCGCACTGACGCTGCTCAAGAAGCACCCGGACGTCGACGCGCTGAAGGCGCTCTGTGCCGCCAATGATCTGCCGGCGGACCTGGACAAGCTGGATGACCCGGAGATCACCCTGGAAGACAAGGCCGACATCGTGCTGGCGGCTTCCTATACCAAAGGCGTCGACCTCTACACAGTGGACGAGCTGTGTGAAACCCTCACCGAGGCGGTGAAGAAGATGGCCGAGGATTACCCGAAAAACCGGGTGCGTCTGAAGGCCATCAGCGGTGGCGGCGGCAAGGGTCAGCGTATCCTCGGCATTGGCGAGGCCGAGCGGACACCGGAGCTGGTGCGGGAAATCCTCAACGAAGTAAAAACGACTGGCGTGGGCGACAACAAGAATGTTCTGGTCGAGCTGAACATTGAAACAACCCGCCATCAGGAAATTCAGGTGATCGGCAACGGCGACTGGTGTATCACACTGGGCGGCCGGGACTGTTCCCTGCAGATGCACGAACAGAAACTGCTTGAGGTGTCGGTAACCATCGAGTCGCTGCAGGCTGCGCTGGCTCAGGCCGAGGCGGCCGGGCGCAGTACCGAGGCTGCCGTGCTGCGCCAGGACCTGATCACGCTGGAGGAAATGGAAGACGAAGCCGCACGCTTTGGCGCGGCGGTGGGACTGGATTCCGTATCCACCTTTGAGTGCATTGTCGACCGCGACAAACACTTTTTCATGGAAATGAACACCCGCATCCAGGTGGAGCACCGGGTTACCGAGTTGTGCTACTCCCTGAAATTCACCAACCCGGACGATGAGCGTGACTTCTTCGTGGTGCAATCGCTGGTGGAGGCGATGGTGTTGCTGGCTGCGCACGGCAGTGCACTGCCACGCCCCGAGCGTATTCTGCGCCACAACGACTCGGTCGAGGCGCGTCTGAATGCGACCAACCAGGCACTGCAGCCCTCAGCGGGCGGTGTCATTGAGGGCTGGAGCGACGCCCTCGAGGGCGAAATCCGCGACGATCAGGGCATCAGCCTGCACAACCCGGACACTGACGTGTTCATGAAGTACACGCTCGCCGGCGCCTACGACTCCAACATTGCCCTGCTTCTCACCGTGGGCGACACACGCCTCGAAACCTACGAGCGCATGGCCGAGGTTATTCGCCGCACCCGTATGCGCGGCAAGGACCTGGCCACCAACCTGGAGTTCCACTACGGGCTGGTGAACTGGTTCATCGGGCGGAACATCAACGCGCGGCCGACGACGCGCTTTATCGTTCCGTATCTCACGGCGGTGGGCGAGTTGAAGGCACAGGCCAACAAGCTGGATATCGACTTTGCCTGGCAGCAGATCAGCCGCGCAACCTTGAAAGGCTTGAACGACGAGGCGGCCAAGGCGCTCAGGAGCTGCCTGGAGTTGAAGTCCACCCTGCTGCTGCGACCGCTGGAGCGTCTGCTGGCAGAACCCCATATCCTCGCTGGCTGGCTCAGCGTCAACCGCGACTGTTACACCCTGATAGACGGCAAGGTGAGCTGGAACGAAAACCCGATCGAAATGCTCGCAGACACCTACCATTTCCTCAACATGGACTACAGCGCGGACGCGCCGGCCGCGACGGTGATCTGGGATCATGACCACGCACTCCTGCAGGAGGCGCTGGACTTCTACATGGAACTGTCGCAGCGTCTCGATGCCGGGGACTGGGTACAGTTGGAGAGCGTGCTGGCCAGCACGGAAGTGCCTGAGGCGTTCACGGCGGACAGCTGGAGTGCTGCGCGAGCGGCCCATGCCGGTTTCCAGGCGGGTGTGGAAATCCTCGCCGTCCTGCCCAGCATCGCCGAAGCGACAGGCTTCTTCGATCTCACGGTCAATGAAGACCTTACCATCCACATCCCCGAGCGACTGCTCGATGCGGACCTGCAGCACGCTATGGCCAAGGTGCTGGTACCGCCGCCGGTGGCCAAGTCGGATGAAATCCTCGCCGAAAGCGGCGGCATGTTCTACGGCAGGGAGTCGCCGCAGCACACCTTGTATGTGCAGGAAGGCGATCACTTCGAAGCGGGCGATCCGCTGTACATCATCGAGGTGATGAAAATGTTCAACAAGGTGTACGCGCCCTTTGCCGGCAGCGTAGACAAAGTACTGGTCGATACCGATGGCGTGATCATCCACAAGGGCCAGCCCCTGTTCAAGGTGACGCCGGACGAGAAGATCGAGGTGGTCTCTCCTGAGGTGATTGCAGAGCAACGCCGGGAATCCACAGCACGTTTCCTGCAGCAAGTGATTTGAGGTGCCCTGAATGATTACCGCGCTGGACCATATTGCCATTGCCGTGCCTGACTTTGAAAAGGCCATCAAACGTTTCATGGAAGACTTTGGACTGCCCTTTGAGGGCACCGAGGATGTGGTGCCGGCGAAGACCTCGACGGCGTTCTTCCCGCTGCCACCGACCAGTATCGAGCTGGTACACCCGCTGAATGGCGAGGGCCCGATTGCGGGCTACCTGGAGAAGCGCGGTGGGGGCATGCATCACCTCTGCTTTCGCTCCGACAATATCGACGAAGACGTCGCACGGCTGAAGGCCAAGGGGTACCAGTTCCTGTCGGATGCCCCGACCCCCGGTGCCCATAACTCACGCGTGATCTTCATTCATCCCAAGAGCTGTGACGGCGTACTCATTGAGCTCAGCCAGCCCGGCGACGCGCACTGATCGAGACAGCGGAGAGAACACCTATGAGCGACAAGATCTACAACCGTGACGCGGCAACGCCGGAGGCCTGGCGCACCGAGGCAGAGAAAAGTCTGCGGGGCAAGGGACTGGACTCACTGACCTGGCACACGCCGGAAGATATCGCGGTAAAGCCCCTGTACACCGCCGAGGATATCGAAGCCCTCGAATACACCAATACCATGCCGGGCCTCTCACCCTATATTCGCGGCCCCCAGGCGACGATGTATGCAGGCAGGCCCTGGACCATTCGCCAGTACGCGGGCTTCTCTACCGCTGAGGCCTCCAACGCGTTTTACCGCAAGGCGCTGGCAGCAGGTGGGCAGGGTATCTCCGTCGCTTTCGACCTCGCGACACACCGCGGGTATGACTCGGATCACCCGCGGGTGACGGGGGATGTCGGCAAGGCGGGTGTGGCTATCGATTCCGTGGAGGACATGAAGATCCTGTTCGACGGCATTCCGCTCGACAAGGTCTCGGTGTCCATGACCATGAACGGCGCGGTGCTGCCCATTCTTGCGGGCTACATCGTCGCAGCGGAAGAGCAGGGCGTAGGCCAGGAGCAGCTGGCAGGCACCATTCAGAACGACATCCTGAAAGAGTTCATGGTGCGCAACACCTACATTTACCCACCTGCGCCCAGCATGAAGATCATCGGCGACATCATCGCCCACTGTTCGCGGAACATGCCGCGTTTCAACACCATCTCCATTTCCGGTTACCACATCCAGGAGGCGGGCGCCAACGCTGCGCTGGAGCTGGCCTACACGCTCGCCGATGGCAAGGAGTACATCCGTACAGCGCTCGCAGCGGGCCTCAGCATTGATGAGTTTGCACCGCGGCTGTCCTTCTTCTGGGGCATCGGCATGAACTTCTACATGGAGATCGCCAAGTTGCGCGCAGCGCGATTGCTCTGGGCGCGAATCGTGGCGGAGTTCAACCCGCAGAACCCCAAGAGCTCCATGCTGCGCACACACAGCCAGACCTCTGGCTGGTCGCTGACGGAACAGGATCCCTACAATAACGTGGTGCGCACGACCATCGAGGCGATGGCAGCCGTGTTTGGGGGCACCCAGTCACTGCATACCAACGCCCTTGATGAGGCCATTGCACTGCCGACCGAATTTTCGGCGCGGATTGCGCGCAACACGCAGCTAATTATCCAGGAGGAAACCGGCATCACCAATGTGGTGGACCCCTGGGGCGGATCCTACATGATGGAGAGCCTGACCCAGTCCATTGCCGACAAGGCCTGGGAGCTGATTGAAGAAGTCGAAGCAGCCGGAGGCATGGCCAAGGCCATCGAAACCGGCATGCCCAAGCTGCGGATCGAAGAGGCCGCGGCGCGCAAGCAGGCCCGCATTGACCGCGGTGAAGATGTCATTGTCGGCGTCAACAAGTACCGGACGGACGATGCCAGTGAGGTCGAGGTGCTGCAGATCGACAACGATGCCGTACGCACCTCGCAGCTTGCCCGGCTGGACACTGTGCGCAGCAATCGCGACGAAGCGGCGGTCGAGGAGATACTTGAGCAGCTGTACCAGGCTGCGGTCAGCGGCGAAGGCAACTTGTTGGAACTCTCCATTGAGGCGACCCGCCGGCGTGCCACCGTGGGGGAAATCTCCTTCGCCCTGGAGCGCGAGTACGGCCGTTTCAATGCCCAGGCACAAACCGTCTCCGGCGTGTACGGCTCGGCGTTCCAGCAGGATGAAAACTGGCAGGGTATCAGCATGGATATCGATGCGTTTGTCGAAAAGTATGGTCGCCGTCCACGTATGCTGGTGTGCAAGATGGGACAGGACGGCCATGACCGCGGCGCCAAGGTGGTTGCCACTGCTTTCGCCGATGTGGGTTTCGACATCGACCTGTCGCCCATGTTTTCCACGCCGGAAGAAGTGGCCCGGCAGGCCATTGAGAATGATGTCCATGTCGTCGGCGCTTCATCGCTGGCGGCAGGACACAAGACCCTGGTGCCCGCACTGGTCGAAGAACTGCGCAAGCAGGGCGCGGAGGATATCGTGGTGATCGCCGGCGGCGTTATTCCGCGTCAGGACTACGATTTCCTCTACAAGGCGGGCGTGAAGTGCATCTTTGGCCCCGGCACACCGATCCCACAGTGTGCTCGCGAGGTGCTGGACGCGGTCAACGAGGCACAAGGCGCGGCCTGAGGCCATGGCTGCTGTCGATACCGATGCGCTGAGGGCGGGCAATCGCCGAGCGCTGGCCAAGGCCATTACGCTGGTGGAAAGCTCGCTTGCCGATCACCGCGAGGGTGCGCAGCAGCTGCTCGAAGCACTGCTTCCCTACACAGGTAACAGCATCCGGGTCGGTATCTCCGGTGTGCCGGGTGTGGGCAAGTCGACCTTCATTGAGGCGTTTGGACTGTACCTGATCAGCCAGGGCAAGCGGGTGGCGGTGCTCGCCGTGGATCCAAGTTCACCGATGACCGGCGGCTCCATCCTTGGCGACAAGACCCGTATGGAAATGCTGTCCAGGCGGGAGGAGGCGTTTATCCGTCCTTCACCGGCGGCAGGGGCGCTGGGAGGGGTGGCACAGAAGACCCGTGAAACCATGCTGTTGTGCGAGGCCGCCGGTTACGATGTCATCCTGGTGGAAACAGTCGGTGTCGGGCAGTCTGAGTACCAGGTCGCCGGCATGGTCGACTTTTTCATGGTGTTGATGCTGCCCGGCGGCGGCGATGAGCTGCAGGGTATCAAGCGCGGCATCATGGAACTGGCGGACGCCCTGGTGATCAACAAGGCCGACGGTGACAGCGAGCAGCTGGCCAAACAGACGCGACAGCACTATAACGCCGCAATGCACCTGCTGCGCCAGACCACCTTCTGGACACCCCGGGTGATGACCTGTTCGGCCTTGAAGAATCAGAACATCGATGCGGTGTGGGGCATGCTGGTTGATTACTGGACCGACGCGCGCAAGGCCAACGCTTTCGATGCCAAACGGGCACGCCAGAACCGCGACTGGATGCATTCACTGCTGAACAATCTGCTGCTGCAGCGTTTGCAGCAGAATCCCAGAATACGTGCTCTGCTGCCGGAGCTGGAACAGGCGGTCGAGGCAGGTGAAACCACGGCCTATGCCGCGGCCCGGCGCCTGATTGACCTGCTCTGACCTGCGCTGCCAGTATGGCGCAAGACCTCTCTTCGAGTGAGCTCCCATGCGCTTTCGTCCGCTGGAAAAACTGATCAACCTGCACGATGGCTACCGTCGCAGCTTCCGGATAGACGAGCTCGCGCTGCTGCTGGTAGAACAGGACGGCGAGTTGTATCTGTTGGAGGCCCGCTGCCCGCACCGTGAACATCCACTTGATGCAGCCTCCATTCGCGATGGCGTGCTGGAGTGCCCGTTGCACCGCTATCGCTTTCGGCTGACAGATGGCGCTCTGGTGCAGGCCTCCGAAGAGCCGTGTCGAGGTCTGAAAACCTGGCCCCTGATTTACGAGGGCAATGAGGTCGGGTTGCTGTTGCCCGACTGAACGCGGCCGCCGCGTACCACAAGGAACCTGCCATGCTTCTGCTCGTCAACCTGCTGTCATTTTCTGCCCTGTGCTATCTGCTATACCGACTGCGCTGTCGCGGCTGGCCGCTGTCTCGGCAGATTCTTGCGGGCCTGATGGCGGGCGCCGTGTACGGTGTGGGCCTGCAGGTCGCCTGGTCGGGGCGCGCGGATCTGCTCACCGATACACTGCAGTGGACCGGTATCGTCGCCAGTGGTTATGTGAGTCTCCTGCGCATGATCATCATGCCGCTGGTCCTGGTGATGATGGTCGCCGCCGTGCTGAAAATGCGCGAGGTCGCGGATCTCGGGAAGATTGGCGGCGCCGTGGTGGGATTGCTGATTGCGACGACCATGGTCGCCGCGGTCGTCGGCATTCTGGTGACCAGCGCTTTCGGCCTGACCGCCGACAGCATCACCCAGGGTGCACGCGAGTTGGCCTCAGCAGATCTGCTGGCGCAGCGCTATGAAACCGTTGCCGGCCTGGGTCTGCCCGACATGCTGGTGCGCTTTGTGCCGGCGAACGTGTTCTACGATCTGACCGAGGCGCGTCCCACGTCGATCATCGCGGTTGTGCTGTTCGGCATTCTGTTTGGCGTAGCCGCCCTGCAGGTTGCGCGCTCAGAGCCGGCACGGGGTGCGCAGATAGAGGCGTTTGTGGACACAGCACGGCTGGTGGTCCTGCGGCTGGTGCATATCGTGATGGCGCTTACGCCCTACGGCATACTCGCCTTGATCGGCGGGGTGGTGGCGCGGTCGGACGCCGCGGACATCCTCAACCTGCTCGCCTTTGTGGTTGCCTCCTATCTGGCCATCGGCATCATGTTCGCGGTGCATGCGCTGCTGCTGCGCGTACATGGCATGGGCCTGCGACATTACTTCCGGTCGGTCTGGCCGGTACTCGCTTTTGCCTTCACCTCGCGCAGTTCGGCGGCCAGCATTCCCCTCAATGTTGAAACCCAAATCGACAAACTGCAGGTAGCGACACCGATTGCCAGCCTTTCGGCGACACTGGGTGCCACCATAGGGCAGAACGGCTGTGCGGGTATCTATCCGGCCATGCTGGCCGTGATGATCGCGCCGTCGATGGGCATTGATCCGTTGGCATGGGATTTCATGGCCGGCCTCGTGGGCATTATCGCCATCAGTTCCTTCGGTGTCGCCGGGGTGGGTGGGGGCGCGACATTCGCCGCGCTGATTGTGTTGCCGGCCATGGGGTTTCCGGTGACGGTAGCCGCCGTACTGATTTCGATCGAGCCGCTCATCGATATGGCCCGTACCGCCCTCAACGTGAACGGCGCCATGACCGCCGGCGTGGTAACGCAGCGTTGGCTGGGCGCGTCTGTGGCCCGGGATTGACGCAAGCCGCCAGCGTTTGTGGGGTTTGGGCAGATCCCGCGAAGGGTGTTGATTAAAGCGGGACGCTGCGGAATTCCACGTGCGGACCGCTGTGGCGCCAGAGTTCCTCGAATAAATCCCGGTAGCGTTCCGCGCGGGCCCGAGAGTCGGGCTCGCAGAACGCGGCCTGGTCGCTCTCTGCGGGCTTGCAGAGTACGCCACTGCGGTCGGTGAGGACCAGGGTTTCCCCTTTCCAGTCCGGGTGTTCGTCCAGCTGCTGCAGGATAACAGAGGAGGGCAGGCGTCGGGCCAGTGCCAACAGGCGGTGGCCGCGCTGGATGATTGGCCGGTAGTCGCTCACCAGAATACGCACTCGGGACTGTGCGGCGCGGCGCGCGAGCGCGCTTAATGCCGCCGCAAGCTCGCTGTTGTCGAACACCCGATGGTCCAGGTCGTGACTCAGGATGCAGATCTCGCGCGATGCGTTTTGGCACAGGGCGGCTGCCCAGCGTGCAAAAGGTTCCGGGTAGGCAATGCCGTTGGCGTAGACCTTGCCCAGGCCGGTGTCACGGCGCATCGCAACGTGCGGAATACCGGCTTCCTCGAAGGGTTCACCCTCCGGGCTGAAGCCTGCACGGGCGTAGAAATCTGCGGCGTGCTGTTGCGCGTGCAGGTAGACGCTGTCCAGACCGCGCTCCCTCGCCGCACCGATCAGCACATCCAGTACTGCGGCCCCGTGGCCATGGCCGCGGTGGTCCGCGAGTACCGCCATGCGCCCGATCTTGCCGTTGGGTAGCAGGCGTCCACAGGCGACGGGCAGGCCGTCGATCGTGCCCAGCACATGCAGGGCCTGCTCGTCCTGTCCATCCCATTCAATGTCCCGGGGCACACCCTGTTCGACAATGAAGACGGCTTCCCGCAGTGCGCGCAACGCCTCCCGGTGGGTTTCCCAGTCAACGAGTGCCAACTGCAATGTCTGTGTCGTTCTACTCGACATCCAATACCCCCTGTTGCAGCAGAAACTGTAGCACGGCTGCCGCGCCTTCGCCGCCCGGCGTGCGCACCGGGATGTCGGCACAGAGCTCGGCGAGCCAGCTCGCCATAGGTATCGGTGCAGTGCAGCTCATACCATTGGCGAAAACGCGTAGTTCTGCGCCCGTCGTTTGCCAGGCCACGCGGGCGCCCGGTGCCAGTCTGGCGGAGGCCCCGGCGCGCAGATGCCCGCGGAGCCGGCCGACCTCCTGTTCTGGCAGCGGTAGGCCATCGGCAGCGGTTATCAGCTCACCAAACCAGTGGTCGTCGGCTGTGTCGACCAGCAGGCGCAATACCTGCTCCCGCGCCGTCTGGATGTCGGCCGTGGAGATCTCTCCGCAGCGGTCTGCCAGCTTGCGGCCGGCGTCTTCCAGCAGTCGGCTGCTGTCGACCGTTTCGAGGCAGGCATCTGTGAGGTGAGAGAGCAGGTCAGCGAGGCGGGGAGCGCGAAAACCGAGGGAAAAACAGGTGGACTCACCGCGGGAAATACCCCAGTGCGCGACCCCCGGGGGGATGTAAAGCACATCGCCACAGCGCAGGGTGTATTCGGTGTGGCAGTCGAAGCGTGCCAGCAGTTTCAGGTCCTTGTGCGGCAGCAGGGGTGTGCCGTCATCGCAGCGCTGCCCGATCCGCCAGGTGCGCTCACCTTCGCCCTGCAGCAGGAACACGTCATACAGATCGTAGTGAGGGCCGATACCTCCGCCGTCCGTGGCGTAGCTCACCATGACGTCATCGAAACGCCAGCGGGGGATGAAATCGGTGAGCTGGCGCAGCTGGGCCACGTCGTCCAGCAGCTGATCCACGCGCTGCACCAGCAATGTCCAGGGGTGCGGTCGCTGGAAGTCACCCGGGTCAAAGGGGCCTTGGCTCAGCCGCCAGCTGGCTGCGCTGTCGGCGGGACCGCTGCATTCAGCGATTCGCGACTCCACGGCGTCCTCCATCGCCAGGCCGGCGAGTTCGTCCGCGCTGACGGGCGGAGTGAAGCCGGGGACAGCAGCGCGCAGCAGGAGTGGTTCACGCTGCCAGTACTTGGCCAGAAATTGCGCCGGGTCCAGCCCCTGCACGCGGCGCTAGTCCTCGCGGATCGCGCGCGCCTGCGCGGCGGCATTGCCGGTATAGCTCGCGGGGGTCAGTGCGAGCAGCGCGGCTTTCGCCTCCGGGGGGATGTCCAGCCCTGCGATAAAGGCCTGCAGGGTCTCCCGGGTCATCGCCTGGCCGCGGGTCAGTTCCTTGAGCTTCTCGTAGGGCTTCTCAATGCCATAGCGCCGCATGACGGTCTGAATCGGCTCCGCAAGCACTTCCCAGCTCTGCTCCAGGTCCTCTGCCAGGCGTGCCTCATTGAGTTGCAGCTTGCCGATGCCCTTGAGGCTGGCTTCGTAGGCGATCAGGCTGTAGCCAAAGCCCACACCCATATTGCGCAGCACGGTGGAATCGGTCAGATCGCGCTGCCAGCGGCTGATGGGCAGTTTGCTGGCCAGATGCTGGAAAACCGCATTGGCGATGCCCAGGTTGCCCTCGGAGTTTTCAAAGTCGATGGGATTGACCTTGTGGGGCATGGTCGAGGAACCGACTTCTCCAGCGACCGTGCGCTGGCGGAAATAGCCCAGGGAGATGTAGCCCCAGAGGTCACGGTCGAGGTCGATCAATACCGTGTTGAAACGCGCCACGGCGTCGAACAGTTCCGCCATGTAGTCGTGGGGTTCAATCTGGGTCGTGTAGGGGTTCCAGTCCAGGCCGAGTCCGACCACGAAGGCCTTCGCGTTGGCCTGCCAGTCCACCTCGGGGTAGGCGCTGAGGTGGGCATTGTAGTTGCCGACGGCGCCGTTGATTTTGCCCAGGTACGTTGCGGCCTCCAGCTGTGCCACCTGGCGACGCAGGCGCGCTACTACGTTGGCGATCTCCTTGCCCATGGTGGTGGGGCTCGCGGTCTGCCCGTGGGTGCGCGACAGCATCGGTGCCCCGGCGTGGGCGACCGCCAGCTCCGAGAGTGCGGAGAGCAGGCGCTGCATGGCGGGCAGCAACACGTCGTTCATGCCATCGCGCAGCATCAGGGCATGGGACAGGTTGTTGATGTCCTCCGAGGTGCAGGCGAAATGGACAAACTCGGCGATGGCTTCCAGTTCCGGGTTGCCGGCAAACCGCTCCTTGATGAAATACTCAACGGCCTTGACGTCGTGGTTGGTGGTGGCCTCAATGGCTTTGATACGCTGCGCATCGGCCTCGCTGAAGTCCTCGGCGATAGCGTCAAGCTGCGCATTCGCCTGCGGTGAGAGGGCGGGTACTTCGTCTACGCCGGACAGTTGCGCGAGTTGCTGTAGCCAGCGCACCTCAACCAGCACGCGGCGCTTGATCAGGCCGTATTCGCTGAAGACCTCGCGCAGGGGCGCGGTGCGTGCAGCGTAGCGTCCGTCGATGGGCGATATGGCGGTGAGGGCGGTCAGTTCCATGGCTTACTCCGGAGAATCTGTCGGATGGTGGGCCACGCCCAACTGGCGTGACAGGTCATAGGCGCGGCGCGCAATCCTGCGGCGCTGCAGCAGCAGCTTCCAGCGCCGGCCGCCAAGCTGCCGCCACAGGTGCGTGGAGCGGATGCCAGCCAGCAGCAGGGCGCGGATGGTGTCTGCGCTCTGGCGGTTCTGCAGGTGTTGAGCGTTGCCGTTCACTTTGATGCGAAATTTCAGGGTGCTCAGTGTGTCCTGGTAGATACCGGACACGCTGTGGCAGATATCATTTACGTTACCGGCGAAGTGTTCGGCGCGAAAGCTGGTGTGCTGCAGCCGGGAGTGAACCACCCGCATCATGGCCGGATCCGCGGCGAATCTGCGTTCCAGATACAGCAGGTTGAAAACGTAACGCACCATGTCGCGCATTTCCGGTGGTTGCTGGTTGTTCAACACCATTGCAAGCGTGTCGAGACCCAGCTTCACACTGCCCAGCCCACCGTAAACGGCTTCCACCGAGTCGCTGTCAAACACAAACAGGCTGTTCAGCGAGGCCTGCAGGAATTCTGCCGGACAGCTGCCCGTGCGTGAAACCTGATCGACCAGCCGCGCGGCCTGCGCGACACCCGCCAGGGCGATAGTCTGCTGATCCAGCAGCGGCGGCTGTGCAGAGCGCTCAGTCGGTTCGTTCAATGACGCCTCCCCCCAGGCAACGCTCGCCATCGTAGAGCACCACGGACTGTCCCGGGGTGACCGCGCGTTGTGGTTCGTCGAAGTGGACCCGATAAACACCGTTTTCGGCGATGACGCTGCAGCACTGGTCTGCCTGGCGGTAGCGGACCTTGGCAGTGCATCGAAACGGCAGTTCGGGTGTATCACCGGTGATCCAGAAAATATCACTGACCTGCAGGCCGCTGCTGAACAGCGCGGGGTGGTTATTGCCCTGGGCGACGCGCAGCACGTTGTGCTCGAGGTCCTTGCCCACGACATACCAGGGTTCATCCCCGTGGTCGGCAAGGCCGCCAATGCCCAGCCCCTGGCGCTGGCCTATGGTGTGATACATGAGTCCCTGGTGCCGCCCCAGGATCTCGCCGTCGAGGCTGTAGATGTCGCCGGGCTGTGCAGGCAGATACTGTTGCAGAAAATCCTTGAAACGGCGTTCGCCGATGAAGCAGATGCCGGTGGAGTCTTTTTTGTCCGAGGTGACGAGGCCGTGGCGCGCAGCAATGGCGCGCACTTCCGGTTTCTCGATCTCACCCACCGGGAACAGGGTCTGTGCCAGTTCCCGATGTCCCACGGCGTGCAGAAAATAGCTCTGGTCCTTGTTGGCATCCAGCCCCCGCAGCAGCGCCGCCTTGCCGTGGCTCTCGCCGCGACGCGCGTAGTGTCCGGTGGCGATGAAGTCGGCGCCCAGCAGCAGTGCGTAGTCGAGGAAGGCGCGGAATTTGATTTCCCGGTTGCAGAGAATATCCGGGTTGGGGGTGCGCCCTGCCTTGTACTCCGCCAGGAAGTGCTCAAACACGTTGTCCCAGTACTCGGCCGCGAAGTTGGCGCCGTGCAGGGGGATGTCGAGGGCATCGGCAACGGCCTGTGCATCGGCGAAGTCGGCTTTTGCAGTGCAATACTCTGTGCCGTCGTCCTCGTCCCAGTTCTTCATGAACAGGCCTTCCACCCGATAGCCCTGCTCGCGCAGCAGTAGCGCGGCGACGGAGGAGTCCACGCCACCTGACATGCCGACAATGACTTTGGTCGCTGCGTTGAGGCTCATGCGGGTGAAATCAGGTCCAGAGGGTATCGAATGCCGCTGCGATGCTGCTCAATGGCGGCCAGCACCAGCGGGCTGCGCATTCTAGCAGAAACTGCGAGGATTTCCTCGTAACGCAGCCAGTGCACGGCGAGGATGTCGCTGTCCAGTACCGCATCGGGCAACGCCTGGAGTGGACGCGCGCAAAACGTGGTGCGGTAGTAGGTGACCCCATTGCCGGGTGCCACATAGCGTGCAAGCCCCAGCACCCCCTCCAGCATGACCTCCCAGCCGGTCTCCTCCCGGGTTTCACGCAGTGCCGCCTGAAACAGTGTCTCCCGCGCTTCGAGATGGCCTGCAGGCTGGTTGAATACGGGCTTGCCCGTCGTCTTGTCGCGCTCCTCGACAAGCAGGTAGCGGGCCCCGTCAAACACCACAGTCGCGACGGTCACATGGGGCTGCCAATCGCTCATGGTTTCCGTCTCGGCGCCGCGGCTCGCGGGCGTCGCACAGATCCCGGGGCGCGCTGTTGCGGGGCGTGCACGGTGAGCCTGCGATGGGCGCCGGGTGCGAGGCCCTCCAGTGACCAGTCGCCGATCCGCGTGCGGATCAGCCGCAGGGTCGGCAAGCCGACCGCCGCGGTCATGCGGCGCACCTGCCGGTTCCGGCCTTCGCGGATGCTGATCTCCAGCCAGCTGTCGCTCACCGTCAATCGTGAGCGCACGGGGGGCGTGCGTGGCCAGAGCTGCGCCGGTGTGCCGATGACATGCACGCGGGCGGGCAGGGTGGGTCCGTCGCGCAGGGTGACGCCTGCCTGCAATGCGGCGACCTGCGCCGCATCGGGCGTGCCCTCCACCTGTACCTGGTAGGTCTTCCAGAGTTTGTGTCGTGGATGGGTGATCTGCTGCTGCAGAGCGCCGCTGTCCGTCAGCAGCAGCAGGCCCTCGGAGTCGAAATCGAGGCGCCCGGCTACCCGGAAGCCAGGCGCCTGCAGGTAGTCGGCCAGCGTGGCGCGAGCGGGCTGCCGGGTATCGCCAGTGGACGCGGCCGCGCTCGCCGCCGGGTGATCGCTGCGGTCGCTGAATTGGCTCAGTACCTGAAAGGGTTTATTGAACAGAATGACCGTGGCCATCGCGGCTCCGCCGTGGGGAAAAAACTGCTCCCCGGTTCAAGAGAAAGGCCGGGAAACCTGATACACTAAGCGCCGTTTTAACGGGGGCTCCCACAAGGATACCGCACCCCGGGACTCAATGGACCCACAGCGACGGAGAACAATCTATGGGCTACAAGCACATCCAGGTGCCGGCGACCGGCGAAAAGATTACGGTCAACGACGATTTCAGCCTGAACGTCCCCAACCATCCGATCATCCCCTACATCGAGGGCGACGGCATTGGTGTTGATATCAGCCCGGTCATGATCAACGTGGTCGACGCCGCTGTTGAGAAAGCCTACGGTGGCAGCAAGAAGATCTCCTGGATGGAGATCTACACGGGTGAGAAAGCCGCCGAACTGTACGACGGTGACTGGTTCCCCGAGGAAACGCTGCAGGCGATCAAGGAATACTCTGTGGGCATCAAGGGTCCCCTGACCACTCCCGTCGGTGGCGGCTTCCGTTCGCTGAACGTAGCGCTGCGCCAGGAACTCGATCTCTACACCTGTCTGCGACCGGTGCGCTGGTTTGAGGGCGTCCCCTCGCCGGTAAAGGATCCGGGCGCCTGCAACATGGTGATCTTCCGCGAGAACTCCGAAGACATCTATGCCGGTATCGAATACAAGGCCGGTTCCGACGAGGCGAACAAGGTTGTCGATTTCATCATCAACGAGATGGGCGCCACCAAGATCCGCTTCCCGCAGAATGTCGGCATCGGCATCAAGCCGGTCTCCGAGGAAGGCACCAAGCGCCTCGTGCGCAAGGCCATTCAATACGCAATCGACCAGGATCTGCCCTCCGTGACGCTGGTGCACAAGGGCAACATCATGAAGTTCACCGAAGGCGCCTTCCGCGACTGGGGCTACGAACTGGCCCAGCAGGAGTTTGGCGGTGAATTGCTGGATGGGGGCCCCTGGGTCAGCATCAAGAACCCCAACAATGGCAAGGACATCGTCATCAAGGACGTGATCGCTGATGCCATGCTGCAGCAGATCCTCACCCGTCCCAAGGACTACAGTGTGGTCGCCACGCTGAACCTCAACGGCGATTACTTGTCAGACGCCCTGGCGGCGCAGGTCGGCGGCATCGGCATTGCGCCCGGTGCGAACCTGTCCGACAACATCGCGCTGTTCGAGGCCACCCATGGCACTGCGCCGAAGTACGCGGGCCAGGACAAGGTGAACCCCGGTTCGCTGAT
Organism: Halieaceae bacterium UBA5044; assembly: GCA_002416125.1. Lineage (GTDB taxonomy): Bacteria > Pseudomonadota > Gammaproteobacteria > Pseudomonadales > Halieaceae > Haliea. The sequence continues at coordinate 20,991 of DIBU01000018.1, read as the reverse complement.
CCTGTCGGCAGAAATGATGCTGCGCCACATGGGCTGGAACGAAGCCGCTGACCTGATCATCAAAGGCATGAACGGCGCCATCCAGAAGGGCACGGTGACCTACGACTTCGAGCGCCTGATGGAAGGGGCAACGCTGGTCAGCTGCTCCGAGTTTGGCCAGAAGTTGATCGAAAACATGTAAACCTGCCCGGCAGGCTTGCGAAGAAGGGCCCGTGGCAGCACGGGCCCTTTTTTTGTGGGCGGGGTTTTCGCGCGAAAAACAGGTCGGGGTTGAATTGACTTATAATGGGCCAATATCCACTATCTATGGCAGGGCAAACGTTTGAGAGGGATGGAGTGAACGAGGTAATCCTGGCCGGCGCGTGGCGCATGTCCGGCGATGAGGGGGAGCGCGATCGCGACGGTGGCCTGGCATTGCAGGACTCGAAACCGGAGCTCAAGAAGCCGCCGCTGTACAAGGTGGTGCTACTCAATGACGATTACACCCCCATGGAGTTCGTGGTTGAAGTACTCGAGGTGTTCTTCCGGATGAACCGCGAGCAGGCCACGCACGTCATGTTGACAGTCCATACCAAGGGCAAGGGCGTATGCGGTATATACACCCGGGACATTGCCGAGACAAAGGCAGCCCAGGTCAATCAGTACGCGCGAGACAATCAGCACCCGTTGTTGTGCGAAATCGAGGCATCGGAGGGCGAGTAGCCCGGGAGTGGTAGAGTATGCTGAGCAAGGATCTGGAACTGACCCTGAACGAGGCCTTTCGCGAGGCCCGGGGCAAGCGCCATGAGTTCATGACGGTCGAGCACCTGTTGCTGGCCCTCCTGGACAACAATGACGCCATTCGCGTACTCAAGGCCTGTGGCGCAGAGATCAACGCCTTGCGCGGCGACCTCATGGAGTTCGTCGATGCCACCACGCCGCTGATTCCCGAGGACAACGACGACCGCGAGACCCAGCCCACGCTGGGCTTCCAGCGTGTGCTGCAGCGTGCGGTGTTCCACGTGCAGTCCTCCGGCCGCAGCGAAGTCACCGGTGCCAATGTGCTGGTGGCGATTTTCAGCGAGCAGGAAAGCCAGGCCGTCTATTTTCTCAAGACGCAGAGCATTGCCAGGCTCGACGTGGTCAACTTCATCACGCACGGGATTTCCCGGGTGTCCGAGGACGGCGAGGGCAGTGCCAGCGGCAACCCGACAGGCGATGCCACCGCCGCGGAGGATGGCGAAGAGAGCCCGCTCGATACCTTTGCAACCAACCTGAACGAGGAGGCCCGCGCCGGGCGCATCGACCCCCTGATTGGGCGCATGCCTGAGGTGGAGCGCGTGGCCCAGATCCTCGCGCGCCGCCGCAAGAACAATCCATTGCTGGTCGGTGAGTCTGGCGTTGGTAAAACGGCCATCGCCGAGGGTCTGGCAAAAATGATCGTCGATGGTGACGTGCCGGAAATGCTGAAGGACAGCGTGGTGTATTCGCTGGACCTCGGCGCACTGCTGGCCGGCACCAAGTACCGTGGTGACTTCGAGAAGCGCTTCAAGGGTTTGCTCGCCAACCTCAAGAAACGTGAAGGTGCCATCCTGTTCATTGATGAGATCCACACCATCATCGGTGCCGGGGCAGCCTCTGGCGGCGTCATGGACGCGAGCAATCTGCTCAAACCGCTGTTGACCTCGGGCAAGATGCGCTGCATTGGCAGCACCACCTTCCAGGAGTACCGCGGTATCTTCGACAAGGACAAGGCCCTGAGCCGGCGCTTCCAGAAGATTGACGTGCTGGAACCTTCACCCGATGACGCCTACCTGATTCTCAAGGGGTTGAAGTCGCGTTTTGAGGAGCATCACGGGCTGCGCTACACGAACAAGGCGCTGCGCGTGGCCACGGACCTGTCGGCCCGCTACATCACGGATCGGTTCCTGCCCGACAAGGCGATCGATGTCATCGACGAGGCGGGTGCCTATCAGCAGCTGCAGCCGCCTTCCAAGCGCAAGAAAGTGATCGGCGTTGCCGACATTGAAGCGGTGGTGGCCAAAATAGCGCGGATTCCGCCAAAGTCGGTCAGCTCCGACGACCGTGAAACACTGCAGAAGCTGGAGCAGAATCTGCAGATGGTGGTATTTGGGCAGACCGCCGCCATCAGCAGCCTGGCCACGTCGATCAAGCTGGCGCGCGCAGGGCTGCGCTCGGGTGACAAGCCGATTGGCTCGTTCCTGCTGGCAGGGCCCACCGGCGTCGGTAAAACCGAGGTGACCAAACAGCTCGCGCGCCAGCTTGGGCTGGAACTGATCAGGTTTGATATGTCCGAGTATATGGAGCGGCACACCGTGTCGCGCCTGATCGGTGCACCGCCGGGCTATGTGGGCTTCGACCAGGGCGGCCTTTTGACCGATGCCGTCACCAAACATCCGCACGCGGTGATTCTGCTCGATGAGATTGAAAAAGCCCACCCGGAGGTCTTCAACCTGCTGTTGCAGGTGATGGATCACGGCACGCTCACCGACAACAACGGTCGCAAGGCGGACTTCCGCAATGTAATCCTGGTGATGACCACCAACGCCGGCGCCGAGAGCATCAGTCGGCGCACCATCGGTTTCACGACCCAGGACCACAGTACCGATGCCATGGAGGCGATCAACCGGATGTTCACGCCGGAGTTCCGCAACCGCCTCGACAGCATCGTGCAGTTCGAACCGCTGGGCGAAGATGTGATCCTCACGGTCGTCGATAAATTCCTCACCGAACTGCAGGGCCAGCTCGATGAAAAGCGCGTGACGCTGGACGTGGACGAAGATGCGCGGCTGTGGCTGGTGGAAAAGGGCTACGACCGCAATATGGGCGCCCGGCCTATGGCGCGGGTGATTCAGGAGTACATCAAGAAGCCACTGGCGGAGCTGGTGCTGTTCGGCTCGCTGGCGCAGGGCGGTGGTGTTGCTCAGGTACGCCTCAATGAGGCTGGAGACGGCCTGGAGGTGCGGGTAGAGGAAACGGAAGCGGAACCCGCCTGAGGGAGGCGGTAGCCGCGCAGTGATACCGTGGGGTTACCGCGGTATCAGCGCTCGCGATACGTGATGCGGCCCTTGGTCAGGTCGTAGGGGGTGAGTTCCACGCGAACTTTATCGCCGGTCAGGATGCGAATGTAGTTCTTGCGCATTTTGCCCGAGATGTGGGCGGTCACAACGTGTCCGTTTTCGAGTTTGACACGAAACGTTGTGTTGGGCAGGGTGTCGACGACTTCACCCTCCATCTCGATCTGGTCTTCTTTTGCCATGCGGCGGCAGTCCCTCGTAAAATCAGGGGCGCATTTTGCACTAAAGCCGCCGCGTGTACCAGTTCAATATGCGGCAAAACTGCCGCTCAATTGCCGAACAGTTTGCCGAAAGCCTTGCCGATTTCCTTGGTGGCATTCTCCAGGCTGTCATCCGCGGGCGCGGCCTCGTCGCTGGGTGCCTCTTTCGCACCACCGCCGAATATGCCGGACATAATGCCGCCCATACCCCCTTCCTCGCTGCCGTTGCCGCCACCGAAGAGGCCGCCGAGCGCGGAGAGATCGGTGGGTTCTGCCGGTAACACGAAGCGTGCGGGGTCAACGCGTCCGGCATTGATGCTGGCCACTCGCATGTCCTGGCCGTAGCGCAGTACACCCAGCTCCTTGTCGTTGAGACGGGTTTGCAGCAGGTTGGCTGCATCCTGCTGGTCGACCATGTCGCCGACACGTGACGCCATCCGGTGCATGGCGTCGCGGAAGCCCACGGCCCGCGCATCCGGTGACAGCACCAGTTCCGCCCGCTGTGCCTGGCCGTTGTGGTCAACAAAGCTCAGCGTATAGACCTCCCCCTCAATGCCTGCCACGGTCTCCTTGCGCCCGGTGGCCTCAAGGGTCTCGACGCGAACCTCCGCGAGGTCAGGTACCGCTGCCTGTGCCATGCCCCCGAACATGGACATGGCCTGTTGCACATCGATGACCATGATCTGGCCGTCGTTGTTGGTGACAACGTACAGGCTCTGCGCATTGGCCAGCATGTAGCTGCCCTGTTCCTGCGCCATGTTCACGCGCAGGTTACTGCCCTCGTATTCGAAGGTGATGCGGTTGCCTTCTGCATCAACAACCTCGGCGGTATCCGCGCTGCCGGGTGCCGCATACAAACCCAGTGCAAGTAGCAGTGCCGTGTACAGTGGGGAATGTTTCAGTGCCATGGTTGGGTCGCTCCGTGTGGGAAGAGGGTTGCGCATCGTCTGCGTTACGGCGGATAGTATTGACGCTCTTTCAGCAGATTTCCAGCGTCACGTGCGTATCCCGCACAGGACGGTGAAGCCCGCCTTAACCCTTGCGTATCTGCTGATAGGCAGCGAGGGCCGCTTCGCGGGCGTCACGGTGGTCCACCACGGGCTCCGGGTAGTCCTTGCCGAGTGTGATGCCCGCCTCTCTCAACGCGGCCTCAGGGGCTTCCCAGGGCTTGTGCAGGTAGCGATCGGGCAGGTCGGCAAGCTCCGGCACCCAGCGGCGTACATAGCTACCGCCTGCATCGAATTTCTCACCCTGGGTGACCGGATTGAAGATGCGGAAGTAGGGCGCAGCATCCGCTCCGCTACCCGCTACCCACTGCCAGCTGCAGGCATTGCTGGCCGGGTCCGCATCGACCAGGGTGTCCCAGAACCAGCGCTCGCCGGCGCGCCAGTGCGTGAGCAGATGTTTGGTCAGAAACGACGCCGTGACCATGCGGATGCGGTTGTGCATGTAGCCTGTGTGCCAGAGCTCGCGCATCCCCGCATCGACCACCGGGTAGCCGGTCTGGCCGCGTTGCCAGGCTTTCAACAGCGCTTCGTCGCCGAGCCAGGGGAAGTCCTCGAACTGAGCCTTGAACGGTGCCTGCTCAATATCGGGAAAGTGGAACAAGAGGTGATAGGAGAATTCACGCCAGCCTAGCTCGGCGAGAAACTTGTTGATCTGCTCCTCCAGCACCGGTTCCTGCTGCAGGCATGCGCGCGCTGCGTGCCACACCTGGCGCGGTGAAATTTCGCCGAAGCGCAGGTGCGGCGACAGCCGCGATGTCGCATTGTCCGCGGGATGATCGCGACCTTTGGCGTAGCCTGAGACGCGTTCCCGCAGGAAGTGTGCAAGCGTGTTGCGTGCGCCTTCCTCGCCCGGCGTCCACAACTCCGGCCAGTGCGCGGCCCAGTCAGGTTTTCTCGGCAGCAGTGCAAGGTCATCGAGACTGCTGCGCTGTGCCAGGGGATCTGCCCAGGTGGTGCGGGAAGGGAAGGGCACCGGCTGGGACGGCGCCTCTGCGCGGCAGCAATGGCGCCAGAAGGGCGTGAAGACCTTGAAGGGCTCGCCCGACTGGTTGGCGATGTGCTCCGGTTCGTGCAGTAGCGGGCCGGGATAGCGCTTGAAAGTAACGCCCATGGCCTCGCAGGTGTCGCGCAACTGTGCCTCCAGCGCCACTTCCCAGGGGCTGTAGGCCCGGCTGCAGTGGACTGCATCGATATTGCCTGAGGACAACAGGTCCCGCAGGCGGGCGTTGGTGTCCCCCTGCAGCAGGTTCAGGGTGCCTCCGCTATCGGCGATGGTGTCAGCCAGTGACCTCAGGCTGTGATGCAGCCACCAGCGGCTGGCAGCGCCGAGTGCGCGCTCTCCCGCGTTGGTGTCGTCGAGCACGTACAGCGGCAGTACATCTCCCGCTCGGCTGGCCGCAGCGAGTCCGGGAAGGTCAGTCAGGCGCAGGTCACTGCGAAACAGATAGATTGTGGTGGCCATGGTGATTGGTCCAAAGGTTTTCAGCGTATGGCATGCCCGGCAGGTTGTGCATTCAGGCGGTGACGTTGCCCCTTACCAGGGCATTCAGCAGCGTTTCGCAGGGCGTCTTCAGGCGTAGTGTAGCGAGTGCATCGGCCCGGGTCTGCCCCGGGTTCACGATCGCCAGCGCCTTGCCCTGAGCGGCGGCCTGGCGGCAGAAGCGGAAGCCGGAGTAGACCTGCAGCGATGAGCCAATGACCAGCAGGGCATCCGCATCCGCCAGCGCCGCTCTGGCCTTAGTGACCCGCTCGGCCGGAACGCTGCCACCGAAAAACACCACATCGGGCATCAAGATACCGCCACAGGCTTCGCAGGCAGGGACCCGGGTACTGGCCGACATCGCGTCAGGCAGGGCCATGTCACCATCGGGTCGCTGTCCCCGGGGTATGGAAAGCGTTGCAAGGTGAGGGTTGTCGTGGGCGAGTCGCTGCTGCATCACTTCGCGGTCGGTGAATGCGGCACAACCGAGGCACTGTACCCGGTCCAGCCTGCCATGCAGGTCAATCACCGCGCTGCTGCCCGCGCGCTGGTGCAAGCGATCAACATTTTGTGTAATGACCAGGCGGATAACACCCTGCTGTTCGAGCGTGGCAACCGCCCGATGTGCCGCATTGCTCCGTGCATCACGCACCGCTGGCCAGCCGAACCAGCTGCGCGTCCAGTAGCGCTGGCGGACAGCCGCCGCGTGCAGGAACTCGCGGTGCTGAATCGGCGTGCTGTAGAGCCAGCGGCCCGCGGCATCGCGGTAGGTGGCAATGCCCGAGCCGGCGCTGATACCGGCACCGGTTAACGCGACTACCCTCGGGTAGCGGGTAATGAAGTCCTGCAACTGTTGCAGTTCCTGCTCCGTATTGCTCATCATGGTGTCGGGACCCCGCGAAGGGGGGCAGGGCACAGTCCGCTGCCGGGTGGGCGAGCGGCGACAACGGGAGAATACAGACCATGCATATTCTGATGACCGGCGGTACCGGGTTTGTGGGTGAGGCCCTGCGCGAGTACTGGCTGGCTGCGGGGCATGAACTCACCATTCTCAGTCGCTCGCCGCACCCGGACACGCATCACTGCCGCTATGTGCAGACGCTGGAGGCGGTGCCCGCCAGCCCCTCGCCAGAGGCCGTGGTCAACCTTGCGGGTGCTTCTCTCGCGGGCGCACGCTGGACAGCTGCGTACAAGAAAACGCTGGTAGATTCCCGTGTCGAGGGCACGCGGGCGCTGGTCGCGTGGATGCGCGGCCTTCCAGTGCCTCCGCGGGTGCTGCTCAACGCCTCTGCGATCGGTTTCTACGGCCTCCGTGACAGTGAACCGTTGGGCGAGGATGCGGCTGCGGGCAGCGGGTTTGCCAGTGAACTCTGCCAGGCATGGGAGGCTCAGGCAGCGGCGGTTGCAGAGTTTGGCGTTCGCGTCTGCCTGTTGCGGCTGGGTGTGGTACTGGATGCCGGCGGCGGCGCCTTCGTGCAGATGGCACAGCCCTTCCGTATGGGAATCGCCAGTTGGCCGGGGGGCGGCGGACAGTATCTGAGCTGGGTGCATCGTGCGGATGCTGTCGCGGCCTTTGACTTTTTGCTGCAGCAGGAGGCGATGTCCGGCCCGGTGAATGTCACCGCGCCAGCGCCCGTGACACAGCGCGACTTCTGTACCGCCATGCGGGAGCATTTCAGAACGTTGCCCGGCATGCCGGTGCCCGGGGCGGTCATGCGCCTGCTGCTCGGTGAAATGGCGGATGAACTGCTTCTTACCGGTCAACGGGTCATGCCCCGACGCCTCCAGGCGTCGGGTTTCCTCTGGCGGCACCCGGATATCAACAGCGCACTCGAGGCCATACTGGGTCCTCACGCCGGTGACAGGTTGCCGTGATCGCTGGCTGCCTTGCGCACCACGCTGTTCCGGCTCAGCTTGTCCAGCGCCGATTTTTCCAGCTGGCGCACCCACTCACGGCTGACGCACAGTTTATCGGCGACCTCGGCCCGGGTCAGCGGCGGGCCCTCGTGCAGACCCCAGCGGGCAATGACGACCTGTTTCTCCGCAGGGTCCAGATGGTCAATCTCCTGCAACAGGCAGCGCTGTAAGGAGGCCGATTCCGCGGGCGCATCGATGTCTTCGAAGGGGCCGCCCGGCAGGCTGTCCAGCAGGGACTCTTCATCGTCGTCGAAGCGCGGCTGGTCCAGCGATATGGCCATGTTGCGCAGCTGCCGTAACTCCCGTGCCTTGTCGGTATCGATGCCGGCGGCGGAGGCCAGCTCTGCTTCACTGGGTTCCTCACCGCTGCTGCTCCAGAGCGCGTTGCGCTCGCGATACAGTTTCCCCACCTGCTCACGTACGTGGGTGGGGTAGCGGATGAGTGCCGCGGAGTCACTGATGTAGCGCCGCACCGCCTGGGATATCCAGTTGTAGCAGTAGGTGCTGAAGCGATATCCCTTGGTCGCCTCGAACTTTTCCGCGGCCCGAATCAGCCCGAGCGTGCCCTCCTGAATCAGGTCGCGATAGGGTGCTCCCTTGCCCCGGGCCTTGCCGGCGATGGAGTACACCAGGCGCAGGTTGTGCAGGGTCAGCGTGTCCCGGGCTTGGTTGAAACGTGAAAGCGAGAGCGCCAGCGCACTGAGCTGCGCGGGTTCCAGCCGGTAGCGTGCGCCAGACGATTTGCGACCTTCGGCGGTTGTCTGCCAGGCGTCCAGTGCATCAGCAACCCGGCATTTGACCGGTCGCTGGTTACAGCGGGCCAGTGCGCCCGCCATACCCACCGCGAGGCTGGCGGGCAGTGCCATCTCCTTGATGGTGTCGCGTGCAGCGGCGAGGTCCCCGGCGGACAGGGCGCTCGCGAGCAGCGTGACCGAGGCGACCTGCTCGCCTCCGCTGAGATAGCTGACCAGTTCGCGACGCAGCAGGAAGTGGTGGTCACGGTTGGCAAAGTTCGCGACCTCGGGTGGCTCGTGCTGGATGCGCGCGAGCAAGTCCTGCAAGTACCGGCGACCGCCCTCGCTGTCGGTGAAAAGCGTGCAGAGATCATCGACAGCACGCCACTTGCTGGCATCTATGTCGCGTTCCTGCTCGGCGCTGAGCAGGGGATAGCGGCGGGCCTCTGCAAACAGCCGCTCAAGCTCGCGATCGTCGGTTTCGGTCTTCCAGTTATCCACGTCGTCGCTCCTGTTGGTTTGGCATATATACGCTGCACCGACCCGCTTGGACAAAAATTCCGGACAGTTGTCCAGATAACATGCAGACATAACCTCGACAACTCATCCGGCATGCGGTCTTTCGCGTAATAACTCCGTACACCAACTGAGGCACGTGATATGAACGCAGCGGTAATGGAACCTCGCCCTCTCTACGGCATTGGTACAGTCGCCAGGCTGACCGGGTTGAAGCCGGACACGCTCCGGGTGTGGGAACGACGTTACGGATTGGGCGCGAGCCACAAGACGGCAACCGGTCGCCGACAGTATACGCAGGCAGACCTGGAGCATTTGCAGCTGGTTGCGGCCCTCGTCAACAGCGGCTCACGCATCGGAGAAATCGCGTCGAACGAACGCAAGACACTGGAAATGCTACTGCGCGGCAGGGGCAAGGGCGGCCGCGGTGCGCTGCCAGCACCCAAGCCTCGCGTGGTATTCATCGGCAATCAGCTCTGCGAGTGGCTTGATGAACACCAGGGTTGTCTCGCGGGGGTCGATGCCTTGCTGGTCCGCCTGTCCCTGAGCCAGATTACCGCAAAGGAGTGTGAGGAAATCGGCCGTGCCGACAGCCTCGTCGTGGAGTGTGCCAACCTCACGGGCGCTCAGACCCGTCAGCTGGGCGACCTGATTCGCAACCTTCAGGTGGAGAAAGCCCTGGTCACCTACCAGTTTGCCAGCGAACGCTGGCTGCAGTCGCTGGAGCAGCAGAATATTGCCGCTACGACCTTCCCGCCAGACCCGGCCTACCTGGCCTTTGAGCTGGCGCGCAGTGTTGCCGACAAGACGGCAAGCCTTGGCGATACCAATCTCGGTGAGCTGATGACGGCAAAGCCGCGGCAGTTTACCGATCTGCAGCTGAGTGCGGCGCGGCAGTTGAAGAGCACGCTGGATTGCGAGTGTCCGCGCCACATCGCCGACCTCATCCGCTCGCTCGCCTACTTTGAGGAATATTCGTCTAACTGCTCGGTCGACAACTGGAGTGACGCTGCCGTGCACGCCTGTATCTACGCCTACACCTGTCAGGCACGGTGGCTTATGGAAAAGGCCCTGCAGGCGGTGCTCGAGGACCGGGGCGAGGAGTACCAGGCACTCATGCGTGAACTGGCCAATGGCCGGGTGGGCGATGCCGCCTAGTGTCGTGAGCTAGCGACTCCGCGCGTCGGACTCGGCGCCCTGACCCAAGAGCAGGGCACGCCAGTGCGGGCTGTCCCGCACCGACCAGGCCCACAGCAACACGGGTGCGACCGTTGGCACAATCAGCGTGCTGAACTGGAACAGCAGCGCGATAGCGTCGGCGGAGGGCAGGGGTGTGGTGGTGGTCTTCCAGAGAAGATCGCCACCCAGCCCCAGCATCAGATTTTTCAGGGTCACCGACACAGTGCCGATGAACATCAGTACCCAGAGCACCAGCAGTCCGCGTGCAAAGCGCTCCAGCGAGCCGTCAATGCGGCTCGAAAAGTGGAGCGCTGCGTAGAACGGGATGGAGTAGGAGAGAATCCGGGTGTTCAACGGGAATGCCAGTTGGTAATCGGCCTGCTGCAGAGGCACCACGGTCTCCCCCGTCTCGCCAAACTGCGTCAGCACCAACAGCTGATGCCCTTCGATCGCTACCGACTGCACCACCCCCGGCAGGGCCCAGGGCAGCACAGCCTGGGTCAGCCACAGAGCGGGTGCCGCGGGCAGGGCACCCAGCGCATACCAGAGCGCAAAAAAGGGAACCATCAACAACAGCACCAGGCCGATGAATCGGTAGAGCGTCATCCGCTGGCGGCGCCGGGTCGCTGTTCGAGATAGCGCAGGTAGAGAATGAACACCACAAGCACATCCAGCATGATAAAGACCGGCCACAGGTACAGGTGGGTCCAGTTGAATATCTGCAGGTTCCACTGTCCCAGGTAAAACAGGCTGATGATACGTGCAATGTTCAGCACCTGAATGGTCAGGAATCCGGCAAGGATCGCCACCAGCCGGTAGCGCCAGGGTGCGGGGTAGGCGAGGACTCCGGCCACCAGCACGATGGCTGCCTCGACACCATTGCAACCCGACTCAATGGAGACCGCAAAGCCATTAACACTGTGGGCGATGACCCGTCCGTAGGCGGTGACGTCACTGTCGAAGGGTGTGATCAGGGCGGCGCTCAGTGTTGCCAGGGAGGCCGTGAAGGGCTGCACCACAGCCGCCTGCACGGGAGCGAGCATTTCCGCAGTAAACAGCGCAACCAGCACGGCAAGGAATATCAGGATAAATTTTGCCATGCGGGTGCTATCATCGACCATGAACGCTGCGCTGGAGCGCAGGATAGCACAGAGGAGTTTTCTTGTGTCGCCGACCGCTCGCAATACGGGGATTGTCGTCACGCTGGGCATGCTGGTGTTCAGCAGCTGGATGTACCTGCAAACCGGTGACTGGGTGGCCATGGTCTTTGCCGTGTTCAGCCTCGGTTATGGCGTTTTCTTTTTCTCAATCACACCTCGGGATCGCGACTCGTGATGAACCACCTGATGAAGCCGCGTTGGCGAGTTCTCTGTGCGTTGTTGTTGGCGTCTTTCCTGGCTGGCTGCGCCGGGTTGGGGCCCTCGATCGACCCACCCATAATCAGTGTCGACAGCGTGAAAAGCCTGCCGATGGTCGATTCCGGCCCGCGCTTTCGCATCGTGTTGCGCATTGCGAATCCCAACGCGCAGGCTCTGGACATCGCGGGGATCAGCTACGGAATTGCGCTGCTCGATCGCGAGTTGCTCAGTGGCGTGACCAATCAGGTACCCACCATAGAGGGTTATACCGAAGAACAGGTGACGATTGATGCCGGCGTCAACCTGCTGGAGGCGCTGAAGCTGTTGGGCAGCCTCGGTCGAACCCGGGGCGATGCGCTGGCCTACCGGTTTACGGCAAAAATAGATTTTCGCGGTCTGATTCCTACCCAGTACGTCGAGGACAGCGGCGAATTGCGTCTGAACTGATCGACGGGCAGGTCAATCCAGCAGGGACTGGGCGAAGATCAGCAGTATGATCAGCGGGCAGACCACCCGCACATAGCCCGGCCACAGTTTCCAGAACAGGCTGTGTTCGACACCGGCGTTGCCCTTGCGCAACTCCTGCAGCAGCGTGTCGCGGTGCCATACCCACCCCGCATACAGGCAGAACATGAAGCCGAGCAGCGGCTGGCTGTAGCGCGTCGTAACGGCGATGACCAGTCCGAACAGCGCCTCGAAATTCAGCAGGATAACCGTGCTGACCAGCGCAATCGTTACGCCGATCACCAGCACCGCCGGTTTGCGGGCCACGCCGTGCTCTTCAATGGTGTAGGCGACGGGCACCTCCAGCATGGAGATCGAGGAGGTCAGAGCGGCGATGGTCATCAGGAAAAAGAACACGAGGCTCACGCCAATGCCCGCCAGGCCCATGCTGTCAAACAGCTTGGGCAGTACTGTGAAGATCAGCGTGTCCTCCGAAATCAGCGCGCCGCCCGCGGTAAAGATTTCCACGCCGCTGTGCAGAGCCACGTACATGGCAGGCAACACCAGGAAGCCGGCCAGTACGGCGATGCAGATGTCGACCAGCGTAACCAGCCCCCCCACAACGGGCAGGTTTTCCCGATCGCTGATATAGGAGCCGTAGATAAGCATGGTACCCACGCCCAGGGAGAGCGAGAAAAATGCAGCCCCCAGTGCTTTGACAATCAAACCCGGTGCCAGCGCACGTTCAAAATCCGGGAGCAGGTAGACACGCAGGCCCTCCATTGCTCCGTCCAGGGTCAGTACATAAATGACCAGCAACACTAGCGACAGTAGCAATAGCGGCATCAGGCGACTGGACCAGCGTTCAATGCCCCGCTGCACACCCTCGGAGATGATGCCGACGGTCAGTGCCATGAAGATCAGCATGAACACCAGATTTCGCGAGAAACTGAAGTCCGTGAGCCAGTCACTGGCTGCGCTCATTCCAGCCAGATCGGTGAGCGCGGCCAGACAGTGAGCCAGCATCCAGCCAGCGACGATCGCATAAAAGCTGAGGATAAAGCTGGCGACAACCAGACCGATAACGCCCGTACCGCCGCCGATGCTGCGCAGCACACGGTTCGGAGAGATCTGGCGCAGGGCACTGACCGCATTGGCATGCGCATGGCGGCCGATAATCAGCTCCGCCATCAGCGCCGGGTAGGCCAGGGTAAAGGCGAGAAACAGATAGACCAGAAGGAAAGCGGCGCCGCCGTTGCTCGCGGCCTGCGTCGGGAACCCCCAGATATTGCCAAGCCCTACGGCGCTGCCCGCGGCAGCCATGATGAAGCCAAAGCGCGAGCTGAACTCGCCGCGGGGAGATGCCATAAAATCGTCCGTAAGTGCCTGCCGGGTAATGGCGCAAAGTGTAGCACGGTGATGTGGTGCGGGCTTATTGCGCGAGCATGACTTCGCAGGGTCGCGTCGTGTCAGACTGCGACCGACTGCCGCCGAAGACTTTCACCAGCAAACGCGGCACGAAGAGCATGGCTTCGGCGGAAATGTCCAGGGTGGCGGCGATGGGGGACACGCTGGTGCGCGGGCTCGCCATGTCCCCGCGCAGGCTGATGCTGGAAGGGAACTGGATGCTCCGCGACTTGGACCGCGGCGTCAGTGTCAGTGCGAGGGTGCGCTTGGGCAGGTTGAAGCTGCCCACGCCAGTGGCGATCATGTTGGGTGATTCGACGAACAGGCTGTCGGTGCGCGCGATCCCATCCTCCAGGGTGAACTGCGCCATGGTGCAGTCCAGAAACGTGGATTTTTCCAGTGCAGCACCTGAAAACAGCCAGGTCAGGATGCCGGTCGCGAGGACATCGTAGGCAGCGCCCTCCACGGTCGCATTCTCCAGCGCAAAGGCCATGCTGCCGTCCAGCTGCTGCAGCAGCTCCGCCCCCGTCGCGCCCTGGGCGCTCACGCCGCCACGCAGGTTCAGTGAGCCGCTGATATCCGTTTCGATACCCAGGTCGCGGCTCAGTGTGTTGAGAGGAATCGACTGTGCCTGCCCCGCAATACTCACTCCCGGTGGGTCCAGACTGATATCGACGATGCCCCGAATAGCGGCCGGCGCCGTATCGTAGTTGAAGTCGAACTGGTCGAGCAGATAGGTGGTGCCACTGCCGCTGATGTGGACATTGATATCGTCAAAGCGCGTAATCTCGCCCCGCAGACTGCCCACCTGCAGCGTTAAATCCACCGGGTAGCGTGGCAGCCTTGCGAGCAGCTGTTGTACCGAGGTGGTCTGCGCGTCGGCATCGACTTCCGTACCCTGTTGAGCCTCCGGCGTATCCCCATCCTTGCCGGCCGCTTGCAGGCCGAGATCCTCCAGGCGTACCATCGCGGAAGATAGCGCTGCTCGCAGGCTGTTCAGGCTGCCGTTGCTGTGTGTCACCTCGACAGACAGCGCGAGGTCGCTCTCCTCCAGACGCGTGTCCGCCTGCAGCCGCGCCGAGTGGGTATCTGCCGCGAACTGAATTTCGCCGGCCACAGGTTTCAGAGGCAGTCCGGTGAGCGCTGCGAGCCAATCCCGGTCCTCACTGGAGTAGCGTATGCTCGCCGCTGTGCGCCAGTCTGCTTCCCGATACTGCGCTTCGCCGCTGATCTTCAGGTTCAGCGCCGCATTCTCCGTGCTGTTCAGTTCCAGTTTGTCCAGGCTGTAGGCCGATTGTGCTCCGCGCAGCGCAAAGCTGCCCTGCAGGCTGCCGAGTGCTGCCGGTGGCTGCAGGTCGGGTGCGAAGCCTGCGAGCAGGGCATCGAGGTTCAGCGCCTGCACCTTGGTGTCGAGTGTGATTTTCCGGGCGCCGGTCACGTCGTTCAGGCTGCCCGTGATCAGTAAGTTACCCGGCGCACCACGGAGCGCAGCGCGAATGTCGGTCAGGGACACCTGGGCGGCAGTGTAGGTAACGTCGGCATCGACGCTCAGCGCCCCGAGTACGGGCAGTTCCAATGCCACAAAGCTGCCCAGCGCAGAGGCCTCAGGGGCGAGCGCCTGCAGCGTCGCGCGCACGGTGGCGGGGGTGTAGGCAGCGTCACGTGACAAGCGCGTACTCAGCGCGCTGATGTCGATGATGAGGTGCTCATGGGAGAGCTGTGCGCTGCCTTCTGCCAGTATCAGCTCGGCATCGGTGCCACTGAGCCGCGCCTTTGACTCGAGTGCGAACCCGGGTGGCAGGTCAGCATCGAACCAGCGTCCGGGTTCCTGCAGGTCGGTGCTGGTTGCACTGACGGCAAGCTCAATGCCGGAGGCCCGTTCGCCGTCAGCGGCCGTATCGATGGCGACCCGGGCGATCTCACCTGCGACCTGCAGGCGTGTGCCGTCTGCGCGGCCCACTTGCCCCCTGATGTTGTCGACACGCAGCGCTCCGTCATTTTCCCGCAGTTCGGCTGCCAGTTCCCAGGGGCCGGGATCGACAGAAGGTGCCTGCCCCAGCCAGGGACTGAGCACAGCCAGTGAGGGAGCAAAGGCGTGGAGGGTGAAGTCGGTGTCAGGCGGCAGATCTGTACTGCCCAGCGAGCCAGGCCCCGAAGACCCGTTCAGGGCGATCCACAGACCCTCGCTGCTGGTGGTCACGACGGTCAGCTGCTCAATGGCCGGGTTGGCCAGAGTGCCTGAGAGGGCAATGCTGGCCCGGATCCCGCCCAATGGCGAGAGGTCGAGGTCCAGCCAGCGCAGGAAGTATTTTGCGGAATCCAGTTCACCTGAGGCGATCAGTGAAAGTCTGGGGTCGGGATTTCCCTGGCTTGCCATCGAGCCGCTGGCCTCAAAATAATAGGCTGGACGGTTGTCGAGCTCAAACCTGGCGTCGGACAGGGAAAAACTACCGAGGTCGCCCTCCAGCTTGCCCTGCAGCGCCAGTGCCCCGGCTAGCGGGGGTGCCTTTGGAAAAGCGCTCATGAAGGTCTCGACCCGCGCGAATGCGGCATCCACGGTAACATCAAACTGCAGCGATTCGCCGGAGGCGGTCAGCTGCCCCGAGAGTGAGCCCTGCGTACCGGCCTCCGGTGCAGACAGCTGTGCCCTGAACTGGACGCTCCCGCTGTCGCTGAAGATTTCCTGTGCGGTGAGGTCCAGGTTGACGTCCAGCGGTGCGCCGTCGAGGTCCGCCAGAAGGCTCGCGCGAAAGGCGTTCCGGCCCACGCGACCGCCCCGAATATCTCGCAGGGGAAAGATGGAGACATCACCGTCCTGATTCACCACATGCACGGTGTCCACTTCCAGCGTCTCGGGCAGAAAACGCAGGTACTGCAGCCACTGTGCCGGTGTGGGGTCCTCGCTGTCGTCGTCTGCGGAAACATAGACCACGATGCTGCTGCTCTTCAGTGAAGTGGCCTCAAGATTGGTATGCCAGAGGTCGGTGAGCCGGGAGTGTCCCTCGAAGTCAAGAACGGTGATCAGCGCCGGGCCTTCGGAGCCTTGCGGATACAGGCTCAGTGTGTCAAAGCGCACACTCATTCCGGTGGGCGAGACCTGCAGGCCGTGCACCTCCAAGCGGTAGTCAGTGAGGGCGGTCGTGCCCCAATGTAGCGTTTTGACCAGAACCGCAGGAAACGAGAGCAGGGAGAACACGGCAATGGGGACCAACAGCAGCAGAGCTAGCGGTATGATCCAGAGCTTGCGCATACGATGTCCCGACGCATTCCTCGAAGACGCCAGTGTAGCACGGCCACCATCCCGATTTTTTGCCACCACAGGGCGCTGTGCTATGATGCGCGCCGCGCGGGTCCCGCGTCATTGCCCAGGGCCCGGGTGGTGAAATTGGTAGACACAGGAGACTTAAAATCCCCTTAAAATAAGTAAAAAAGCTTTAAATACAATAGGTTGCACAATAGATTTATAAAATAGGTAGCATTTAGGTAGCAGACTGGCAGAGTGCTACTTTTTTCAGGAAAACAACGAGACCACGCCCGAGTGGTGAAATAGGTAGACACATCAGACTTAAAATCTGAAGGCCGCAAGGCCGTGCCGGTTCGAGTCCGGCCTCGGGCACCATTCAGCACCGAACTAATGTAGTAAGGGTCATAGGCGGGTCCAGATAGAAGCCAAAAAATTGTTTGGAGGCGACCCTAGCCGCGTCGGTGACATGTTATCGACCGCGTATTGACAAGTTATCCACGGGTTACTATAGTGACGCCCATAGCGCCCCCGGCTGTTCGTATGTCGCTCGATAATGACATCACCAACCCCGGGGGCTTTTTTATGCGTGAGAATAAATTATGAGAAAAGTCGCAATCTTGGTGGATGGAAATTTTTATCTCCGGCGTCACCATTCTCACTTTGGGGCC
Organism: Halieaceae bacterium UBA5044; assembly: GCA_002416125.1. Classification (GTDB taxonomy): domain Bacteria; phylum Pseudomonadota; class Gammaproteobacteria; order Pseudomonadales; family Halieaceae; genus Haliea. The sequence goes on along the minus strand of DIBU01000018.1, from coordinate 3,760 downwards.
AAGCGAGCTTCAAACCCAAGGAAAGTGGCCAGAGATCTCTGGATTCATTGCATGAAGCATCTGGATCGGGACAAGGACCAAATATACAGGATTCTATTTTACGATTGTCCGCCTGTTACTAAACGAGTTCATCATCCCCTAACCAATAACGCTGTTGTCTTAGAGAAAACTGCCACTGCGATATTCCGGAAGGCGTTTTTTAAAGAGATCGTTAGGTGGGGTAATGTTGCTTTGAGGCTTGGTCATCTTGATGAGGATAACGCGAGATGGCATATTCGAGATCCAAAGCTACACAAACAGGTCATCACTGGAAGACAGCCCGCAGCTAATCTAACTGAAGATGACTATGTCTATCTCGCCCCTCAAAAAGGGGTGGACATGAGAATAGGCTTGGACATCGCCTCTTTAACCTTGAAGAAACTCGTGGACAAAATCATCCTCATATCTGGGGACAGTGATTTTGTGCCCGCTGCAAAACTAGCCAGGCGAGAAGGGGTGCAATTTTATCTTGACCCGATGAGGAATCCTATAAGGCCAGACCTAAGCGAGCATATAGACGGGCTGAAAACAACACTTCCCCCCTTGCCTCCCGCGCTGCCAAAACCGCCGCAGGTCTAGGTACTGGGGCGTCCGTGGCTACAGGAAATAGGTTATCAAGTCATTGGACAGCGACATGCCAGCCAAGGTCCGCCAGGACGCCGCTAAACGCCTCTCTAAAGCTCATCGCGAGGATAGGCGGTCTCTGCACAAGCTTATGGCGCTCAGCCTTGCGCTGGGCATCATGATTGGACTTGCGCTGGGCATACTGGTAGCTGAACGCTGGATAGGTGGTCAGGAGGTGATCTTTATCCCTGCCAACGGAGTAGACGTGTAGCCCCCAGATTAAAGGCGTACAACCTTTTTTATCTCGGCTTCACACGCCTTAACAGCGCCCTCTGGCTTGTCGCCATACCAGTGCTTTTCTGGAAAATTATAATGATAGGCGCGGTACGTCTGTGTCACCGCCTTACCTTTAGAAAATCTGGTTCTGCATCGAACTCGCACAGCTTTGACGCCCGGAGTCCACTCTATCCATGCGGGGCTATCGAGTAGGTTAAATGAGTGCTCATTCTGGTGCTGATCGACAAAGATACCCTCAGTGTCTAGCCCCTCACCACTGCGAACTCTTGCGACATCATTGGCCTTTTTGCCACTGCTGCTCGCTTTGCCGACAGCATAGAAAAAACCGACCACAGCCACGATTCCAACTATCCACCAAATCATATAATGGCCCGACTCTCATCCTTATCAGCGACAAGTATATCTATCACCTCCGCCCACGCCAGACTTGGCAGGCGACATGTTAGTGTTTAGGTAATTGCTTTTGAGGGACAGCAGGTCAAACCGCAGGCAGTCGCCTGATCTACTCACCCCCTTTGGGGCATTCTCCAGCCCAAGAACACCGCCGCTCTTGGCGGGGTAGCTGGCCAGAGTTTGCCAGGGAGTCAGGTTTAACCGTTCGGCTTGCCCATGTTTAACACCTCTCGCCAGTCCCGCAGATACGGCTGATTCAATGCGTGATTGCCGGTCTCATGCCAGCGGAAAAACATCAGGCCGATCAACTCGTCGCGCTTGTTAGCCTGCAATGCCTCTTGCGGTGGCGGCAGTCCCTGGTCCCATGCCAGGGTGATCGGATCGCGTTCCTCCACCTTGCGGCGGCTGCGGCGCTTTATGCTGGCCATGACTGAAGCTCATGCCTCAACTCTACCGAATCCTGCCACGTCAGGTAGCCGCCCGTTCCCGCAGGCCAGGGGCAGTCGCCAACGGCATCAACCGGGGAAGTCTGCCAGGGTGGAAGTCGTAGCAGTCGGTGCAGGCCCATTGCCTCGCCAGCATTGTATGCGTCCACGGTCTCCCGTGTGATCCTGGTGGTCTGGCTGTGTCGGCGTCTGCGCGGTGTGCCCATCAGCGGCCCCCTGGTCTGCCTGGTTTAAGGGGTGGCAGAATGTCGAGGTTCAGGGCTTTGAACGCGCCCAGCATCGCCGCTCTGGCGTCTCTCTCAGCCGCTACAGCGGGGTTTGCCTTCAACTGGTTGTAACGGTCCGCAATGGCGACACCATGCTTGTCTACCAGCTCAGCGGCCTGATTCATGCGGTCAAATGCCCTTAGCGCGGTTTCAAGCAGGAATGCCGCCCCTTCATCGGTCAGATCGAACTCGGCATGTAACCGCTTCCACCAGGATGCGGCAGCAGGCGATAGGGTTTTGGGTGGCGCGGTTGTCGTGGACTTTTTCAAAGCGATTTCCTAGTTCTGTGAAAAGAGCACTTCGGGCGCGATTTCCTAGACCAAAGTTATTGAGACTAGACCCACCCCCCCCTACGCACGCGCATGGATGTACTGCGCGACATGATCCAGGTTATCGGACTCAAACAATCGCGCCGTTGCCAGCGGTCGAGCAAGCCAGTATTTACCGCCGGGATCTCCGGTTGAGTACAGCCGGAATCCTGCCGCATGGGCTTTCTCGCGTGCAGCCAGGAACGCTCGGCAAGTGCTTGGCTCGCCGCGCTCAATGAGGTATCCGTCACGCTGGAATCTTGGCCCGCTCATCAGTGGACCACCTCGGGTTTACCAGGGATGTGCTTCTTCAGCGCAGCATCAATGGCGGCATCAATGAGGGCGGTTCCCCGAAACAGCATTGCGTTCAAGCTTGCGATAACTGCGTCACAGACGGGCAGCGTATCCGGCACTGCGAAGTCCTCTGCGATGGTGTGACCAGACTTGCATTCGAGGATAGCTTGATACCCTTGCCCCCCAACGTGGCGTACACGAATAGCCTTGGCGTAGTCACCGGGGCATCGAACAACGTGGGGAAAATAGGTGTTAGACAATATGTCTGCGAGTGCCGCCATGAGTCATTCTCCTGTGTGCGGGATGCCGTTCTTGCTGACCAGCCGCCATGTTGGGCCGCTACCGGGCCGGGTGTTTTTCTCGTTGTCGCCCAGGGATAACCAGAGACTGCCCCGATCTGTCACAAGGCGACCGCGCGCGTATTCAGTGCCGAACTGCCATGGGCCATCGTATGAGTCTGCAATTGATTTCTCGGTTGATGACTCCGCTTCCAATCTGGCAATGCGGGATTCCAGCGCGGCGAACTCAGCGCGCAATGCCTGGTCGTGAGCGTCAATGGAGTCTTTCACGTGACCACGAATGACCGGCGCAACAGCCTTGGCAAACGCTCCAAACATTTTTAAATCCATCACCAGTTCGCCCCTACCAGGATGCGGCAGGCATCCGGGTCGAGAAGCTTCCAGTTAGCGAACAGCAGGGATTTCGCCGCGACTGCGTTGCTCTGGAACAGCGATACCGCTTGGCCCATGCCGTCCGAATCAATGTCGTCCTGAAGTTCAATAGAGGCTGATTCAGTGCGTGAGATCGAAACGCCGCCCATTGCGAGGAGAACGCGAGAGGCGTCCAGCAGGGTGATGGTTGATCCATTAGAGTCGAGGGGCGCGCGCTGCGAGCAGATCACGGGCAGACCGCAGATTGTTCCGCCCAGCACGCCAACGTCAGGGAATACGTGTGCCCCGTTCACAGTTGTCAAGCTCAAGTGCGCTGCGGTTTCTGGATGCATTACCAAGACGCTGGTCGAGAGGTTGCGGAAGTTCTGCAACAGCTCCCGGAAACTGGCAGCGGGATCACTGCCCGCGACAATGGTTTCGGCATCCGCTGTAATCGGGCGCGGTGCCTCCGAACTCACCGCGTCCGGGTCGAGGAATTGCGC
>DIBU01000017.1 GCA_002416125.1 Halieaceae bacterium UBA5044 | reverse complement strand
GCGATGAACCAAAAAAAAGGGGCGCCCCCGAAAGGACACCCCTGCAACCAGTAACGCTTGATCGCTACATTCAGTACTCGTAGGTAATGTCCAGACCGTAGGTACGCGGAGGACCGTACTCTTCCGTCGTCAAGCCCAGACCACCGAAGTTGATACCGAAGGTCGGATAGTCATCGTCAGTCAGGTTCCGGCCCCACAAGGCGACAGACATCATGCCATCGCCAACCTGAATGCTCTCCAGGCTCAGGCGGGCATCCACCAGCGTGCGTTCGTCCATGATCGCGTGATCGTAGATCACCGGTTGGCCACTGACATCGGCTGTCCACAGGGCGGATTCCGCCCACTCATCCTGCCAGTTGACCTGCACATAGCCGCGAATGTCACCGAAGGAGGTACGGGCGAAAACGTAGTCAGCCGAGGCGTTGATCTGGTTGCCCGGCGTTGTACGCTCGGCGGCATCTTTGGTTTCTATACAGGTGCCGCCAGTACCGCACAACTCGGGGAACTTCTCGAAGTCACCCGTAACATAGGCGTAAGCAACGCTCAGAACCAGGTCCTCCACAGGTGCAACCTGCACTTCCAGCTCCCCTCCCCAACGATCCGCTTCACCAGCATTGGTAATAAGGGAAGTGGCGGTACCACCGTCGGACTTGATCTGGCTCACCTGCAGATCTTCGTACACGTAGGTGTACAGCGAGCCGTTGATGCGCAGGCGGTTGTCCCACCAGTCGCTCTTCACCCCGAGTTCCCACTGCTCCATGGTTTCTTCGTCGTAGGCGTTATCAAACACCTCGCCGTTGAAACCACCGCTGCGGTAGCCGGTTGCGTAGCGCAGGAAGGCGTTGAGGTCGTCGGTGAACTGGTACGCAGCCGTCAGGTTACCGCTGAGGTTGTAGAAGTTCTCCTCACGGCTGACTGAGCGGGCCGGCGTCTGACCGAAGGGGGTCGTTACCGCCGAGTAGTCGTAGAAGATATCCTTGGTTTCCTCGGTGTAGCGCAGGCCCGCCGTCAACGACAGACGATCGTCCATCGCCGCGGGACGCCAGGTCGCCTGGGTGAAACCGGCAATGGCATCGGTGCTGTTCTCATAGACCTGCGTGCCGGCGCCCGCCAGCGGGGCGCTGAAAATCGCCCGGCGGTCGAACCTGCCCTCGTCCTCGAAGTAATACAGGCCCAGCACGTAGTCCACACGATCGGTCGCACCGATGATGTTGAACTCCTGCGAGGTTTGCTCGTAGTCAGATAACGTGTCCTGCTTCGAGTGGTTTACACCGAGCTGGTCGATTGAAGCCCAGAGGCCATCAACGAAGGGGTAACTGAAGCCCGACGAGGGGCCGTACAGCTGCGCCAGAGTCAGGTGCACCAGGTCGGAATAGGCCCCGATGCCGTTTTCGTCCAGCGTGCTGTCGATGTTCTCCAGGTCACCAAACACGTAGGTTTGCAGTTCACGGTACGCGGTGATGGAGCGGAGGGTGACGTCGCCCAGCGCGCCCATATCACCCAGTTCCCAGTTCAGTGTCAGCGTATGCCCTTCGACTTCATTGTCAGAGGTCGGCACGAAGTCAGAAGCACCGGCATCGACGCGGCCCTGCCCATCCGCTGCAATGGCCTGGTAGACCCCGATGGTTTCCTGCAGTGAGGGAATCCAGCGCGACGCAATGCGCGGGTCGCTGCCCGGGATGGTGGCCCAGAACTGGGCGCCCTGCAGGACACCCTGCATGGCGGAAATACGATCCACATTACCGGCAGGATCCAGTGCGGTGAAACCCGTGACTTTCTGCAGGCCGCCCTGCTCATCGAGGTCACTGCTGTCGTAGCTGTAGTCAACGCTCAGTGCGTCCGTCGGCTCCCACAGCAGTGCGATACGGTAGGCTTCGCGATCAATGCTGTCATAGCCGGGGCCACCATTGAGGTTGTCATACAGCGGATCGCGCTCGCGAGTCTGGTAACCAAAGGCGGCCGACAGCTTACCGAGGCCCTGACCGACTTCCCCGACCGAGGGAAGATCGACATTCAGTTTCAGTTCCTGTTCGTCGTATTTGCCCAGCGTGCCCTTGGCGCGCACACCCAGTTCACCTGTCGGCTTGCGGGAGATGAAGTTCACGGCACCCGCGGTTGCGTTACGGCCATACAGCGTGCCCTGCGGGCCGCGCAGCACTTCGATGCGCTCCAGTTCGGCGACGTCCATCGCCGAGCCCTGCATCTTGCCCACGTAGACGCCATCCAGATAGACGGCAACAGCGGGATCGAGCGACAGGTTGGCCGGGCTGCCACCGCCAAAGCCGCGGATGGCAAGGCTGGTGGCGCCACGTGAGCCGGGAGCGTTGAAACCGGCAACACCCGGCACCTGACCAATCAGGTCCTGTGTGTTCTCAATGCGACGCTGAGTCAGTGCATCCGAGGTCAGGGCGGTGATGGAGATAGGCGTCTCCTGTGAACTCTCGGCACGTTTTTGCGCCGTGACAATGACTTCTTCCAGGGCGGTTACCTGGGCCTGCGATGCCATGCTCATGCCGACGGCAATCGATGACAGGGCCAGAGCCAGCGGACGCGGGGCAAATCTGAACTTCTTCATGGGGGATCCTCTCATGCGGATGGAACACTTATCACTGCACTGCTCAAGGCGCGTGCAGGCATTTTTATCTCGGCAGAGTGTTGCCTGTAGACGAACTAAAACCTTTCCACGGTCATGTTTTAGACGGCGGGCCAACTTTACACGGCACAACCCGCCCGGAACAGTGATGGATTACCAAAAAGTGATGAAGTAGTGCAGATAGCAATACCAGCGAGGCAGTGGTCCGCAAGACAGTCAGTTGCTGGCTGCGATGCCCTCTGCACGCACGGAAAATCCGGAACCGAGGAACGCGGCCGCCACCGAGAGTTCGGCTTCCACACTGTACTGGGGATCCGAGAGCCAGCTCAGCAGCCCGTACACATAGATGCCGAGGATGTAGTGGGTGATGCGTTCCACACTGATATCGGACCGCACCTCACCGCGCGCAAGGCCCTCCCGTAGCATGGCGCAAAAGCTCTCATGTAACAGCGGCCAGCGATGCTGGCCGATGCTGAAGTTGGGGTCGTCGTAGGCACGCAGGGCGAGCAGCAACAGGGCCCGCGTCAGTGTGGGGGTTCTACGGGTCATTTCGGCGCCGTAGGCAAAGAACCGGGCCAACTGTTGCTGGGCAGTACCGCCTTCAGCGCGAAACCGCTCGATGGCGGAGGAGAAGCGCTCATCAACACCGGGCACCAGAGCCTGAAGGATCGCCAGTTTGCTTGGGAAATAATTGAACAACGTGGGCTTGGATATGTCTGCCGCCTCGGCCAGGGCTTCAACCGTCACCGCCTCATAGCCGTGGCGCGTAAACAGACGCCGCGCCGCAAGCAGGATTCGTTCCCGCGTCTCGCGCTTTTTGCGCTCGCGCCGTCCCTCGCCTTTGCTGACTGCACCCATGATCTTAACTACCGTCTATTATTTTACCCTCTTGTGCAATGTATCGTTAAAGCCACCCCAATGCCACGCTTGCGGCAAGAAAAAAGTCTGGCTCACCGGCTGTAAGCGCGCATGTTCAGCCCAAATGCAGCCACCAGATCGCGCATGAGTTCCACCACTCCCCCGCCGAAAGTGTTGATCTGGCACTTCCGGTACTCTTCCTCCAACTCACCGGCCAACGCCGCGCCGGCGCTGCCGCGGCGCAGCATACTGGCCGGCCCCATGGCATCCATGAGCAAGCGGTAGACTTCGATCAGGCCCTCAGTGGAGAACGCCTTCATCGCCGAGGCGTAGGCCACCTCCGGCTCGCCGTGCTCCATGCTCCAGGCCATGCGCCAGGTCATCAGCCGCATCGCCTCCAGCCTCGCATAGCATTCGGCGAGCAGGCGCTGCACCGTGGCGTCTTCTATAGGCCTGACGCCAGCAGCATCGGGTTCGCGGGCCCAGGCGAGCACGTCCTGATAGAGTCCATAGGCATAAATGCCGATGGCGGCCAGACCGACCCGTTCGTGATTGAGTTGCGAGGTGATCAGCTTCCAACCACCGTTGAGCGTGCCACAGATCATGTCATTGGGGCAGCGCACGTCGTTGTAGTAGCTGATGTTCGTGCGGACGCCACCCACGGTATGTATCGGGGCAAAGCTGAAGCCCGGCTGGTGGGCATCCACCATAAAAATACTGATGCCAGCGTGGGGGCGAGCGGCGTTTACGTCGCTGCGCGCGGCGAGCCAGATATAGTCCGCGGCTTCCGCGCTGGAGGTATAGACCTTGGTCCCGTTGATGACCCATTCATCACCCTCGGCGACGGCGGTGGTTTTCAGGGCCGCGAGGTCCGAGCCCGCGTCGGGCTCTGTGTAGCCGATGGCGAAGTGGAGTTCACCCGCTGCTATCCTGGGCAGGAAGAAGTCTTTGTGCGCCTCGGAGCCGTGCGCCATGATGGCCGGAGCCACCGTCGAAATGGTTACAAAGGGTAGCGGCGCGCAGGCCAGTTGAGCTTCTTCGAAGAAGATCATCTGGTCCATGGGGCCACGTCCCTGGCCACCGTACTCCTTGGGCCAGCCAAGCGCCAGCCAGCCGTCCTTGCCGATCTGGCGGATCACCGACTTGTAGGCATCTCCCCCCTCATTGCCGCGCGTCGCCTCGATAAGCTCGGGGGTCATCAGCGACTGGAAATACTGTCGCAGCTCGCTACGCAACGCCTGCTGCCCTGCCGTATAGTCGATGTGCACGGACCTGCCTCCTGACTTCAATGATGGTCGCAGGATTATTATTGAATTTGGATTCAATATCAATAATAATCCGCACACAGTCCAGAACACGCGAAGACCATGCCCTCGAGCAGCAGCCCGTCATCGACACCGCGACGCCCCAAGGGTGAACTCGCCCGCGAGCGCCTCAAAAGCGCGGCCATCGCCCTCCTCGACCGGGGCAGCTACCATCAGTTGCGCGTGAAGGACATCACGGCCGAGGCCGGCGTCGCAGCCGGACTGTTCCATCATTACTACAGCGGGCTGGATGCCCTGATCGAGGAAATCCTTGAGGACCATATTGCCGCCTTCGAGGCTACAGAGCAGATCGAGCGGGATGTCAGCAAAGGTGACTGGTTCAGCCGGCTGCGTTCACACTATCGGGTGGCCGTGCACGCGCACGCAGCGCACCCGGGCATCATGCGCTGCATCGATCAGTTCTGTAGCGATGATCCGGCCTTCCGCGCACGCTGGCAGGCGTCCTACAACCGGCGACTCAAGCTACTCACCGCCGTATTTCCCTACGTATTCCCGGAAAGCGACCTCAGCGAACACGAGGTCAGCCTTGTGGTGCACGCATTGAGTGGCATCGGGCAGGACGTCTTGCGCGCCCGCTACGGTGAGCGCAACCCGGAGCTCCTGGCCCTAGGCCTGACAGAGGATGAACTTGCCGAGTGGCTGGCCGCCCTCTTCTACCGCGGGCTATTTGCCTGCAACCCGCCGAGGCGGGCCATGAACTACGCCGACAAGATTCTTGCCATCCGGCGATGAAACCTCTACCGGACACACAGCGGCCCGCACGCCGCACAACTGGAGACTCAACATGGACTTCTCATTGAGCGAAGATCAGGCCGCAATCGCGGAGCTTGCAACACGGATCTTTCGCGATCAGGTTGATGACGCGGCTCGCGTGCGCCATCAGGACAGCTTCGATCGCGATCTGTGGCAAACGCTGGCACGCTCTGGCCTCACCGGACTTGGGCTCTCGGAAGCCAACGGTGGCTCGGGGATGGGCTTCGTAGCCCAGTGCCTGGTGGCGCAGGCACAGGGAGGTGTACTGGCACAGATTCCGCTGCCGGAAACCCTGCTGGCCGGCTACGCGCTGGAGCAAGGCGGTGTCACTCGCGGCCTCGACACAGTCGCGGCGGGTGAGACGCACCTGACCCTGTGCCTTGCACCGGGGCTGGAGCGTGAAGGCGACACGCTGAGCGGCACGCTCAGCCTTGTCCCATGGGCTGAAGGAGCCCTGTACATTGTGACCCGCGCCGGTGACAGTCTGGTTGGGTTCTCTGTTGAAGAGGCAGAGCTGTCCATGACCGCGCAGCGGGTCAGCAACGGTCGGCCCACGGCGCTGGTGCGTGTCAACCGCGCGCAGGCCATCGATCTGGGCGGCTGCGAGCAGATCGCTGCACTGCGCCAGCGCCAGGAAGTGATGACTGCCGCTCTGCAACTGGGCGTCGCCAGTGAAGCCCTTGCACGCACGGCTGCCTATACCAGCGAACGCAAACAGTTCGGCAAGCCGCTCGCCGGCTTCCAGGCCGTGGCGCACCGTGCGGCAGACGGCTATATGGATATCGAAGCCCTGAGGGGAGTCGTGGACAGTGCCATGTGGCGCATTGAAGAGGGACTGGACGCCACCTTACAGGCGGGCGCTGCGCGCTGGTGGGCGGCAGAGACCTCACACCGGGTAGCGCATACCGCACAGCACCTGCACGGCGGCATCGGCGCAGACATCGAGTACCCGATTCACCGCTTCTTTCTCTGGTCCAAACAGCTCGAGTTCGACCTCGGCGGTGCGGCTCACCAGCTCGCGGCCATGGGCCGGCATCTGGCCAGCGACCCACATTCTGGCATAACGTTGTGATCCACACCTCGGCACACCCACCCCTGCTCCGGAGCCCCGCATGAACGTAGTGCAATTTGACCGCATCGAAGACCGCCACCTTGGCCGCGCCCTGAGTCTGCAGGCCAGCCAGCAGCCCGACGCCACATTTATCATGTTTGGCGAGGCGCACTACAGCTTCGCCGAGGTCAATCGGCGCGTCAATGAGCTCGCTGCCGGGCTCGGGGAGCTGGGGCTGGGCAAGGGCGACCGGGTCGCGTTTTTCATGGGCAGCGCGCCCGAAGTCATATTCCTTGCGCTCGCCACCAACAAACTCGGGGGGGTGTGGATTCCAATCAACGGTGACTATAAAGGCAGCTGGCTCTCCGAGACTATCAATCGCAGCCGTCCGCACGTCTTGGTGACGGACAGTGAACACGCCGACAGGGTCGGGCAGGTCGTCTCCGATCTCGACGTCGCCCACCTGGTGGCACTTGGGAACGTTCCCGGGCTGCCCTCGGCCACGCCGTTTGACAGCCTTTACCGGCAGGGCGCGCCGGAGCCGGACCTTGCCGGCCAAACCTACGGCGACACCAGTGCAGTGCTCTGGACATCCGGTACAACCGGCCGCTCCAAGGGCGTCATGCAAAGCCACAACGTGTGGTTCAACGCGGTAGAGACCGGCAACGCGCAGTTCGGTACGCGCCCGGGTGATGTCATCTACTCCGTTCTGCCCATGTACAACTCCGCAGCCTGGGTGACCTCCATCCTGCGCGCGCTCATCGTTGGCATTCCGCTGGCGGTGGACCCGGCGTTTTCGGTCAGTCATTTCTGGGAGCGCGTGGATTACTACGGGGCCACACAGAGCTTCACCGTAGGTGCCATGCACATGTTCCTGTGGAACGCAGCGGAAAAGCCGGACGACGGCCAGCACAGCCTGCGCAAGTTGATGGCCGTGCCGATACCCCCGGATATCGCCGGCCCCTTCAGCAAGCGATTCAACCTGGAGCTGATGCCCCAGGGCCTGGGGCAGAGCGAATGCATGCAGCTGGTGATCACCGCGCCCGGCCAGCCGCTACCGCCACCGGGGAGCTGCGGCCTGCCCTCCCCCAAACTGGATGCGCGCCTGGTCGACGACGCAGGCAAGGATGTCCCCGAGGGTGAAGCCGGCGAGCTTTGGGTACGGCCACGGGAGCCCTTCGCCATCTTCAACGGCTACTTCGACGACCCCGAAGCGACGCGTAATGCCTTCGAGGGTGAGTGGTACAAAACGGGAGACATGCTGCGCAAAAAGGCGGACGGTTACTACTATTTCGCCGATCGCAAGAAAGATGCTGTGCGCCTCAAGGGCCGCAACATCTCCACCTTCGAAGTGGAGATGGTCGCGCGACGCCACCCCGCAATAGCCGACTGCGCCGCCTTTGGCGTGCCGAGCGAGATTCTTGATTCCGAAACCGAGCTGAAGCTCAACTACATACTCAAACCGGGCAAGACACTGCCGCCTGAGGAACTCGCGCAGTTTATCAACGACAATGCGCCCTACTTTTTCGTGCCAAGGTACCTTGAGCAGGTGGAGGCCCTGCCTTACACGCCGACCAACAAGGTACAGAAGTTCAAGCTGCGCGAAGCCGGCATCACCCAAGACACCTGGGATGCCCAGAAGGCAGGCTTCAAGGCAGAGCGCTAGTAACGCCCGGTACGTGTTATCGTTGCGCTTACACAGGCCAGTCGAGCGGACACAGCGGCAATGACATTTACAGGAACCGCCGCCAGGACAGTGCTGGTGGCGGCTGCGCTTAGCAGCGCATTCGTGGCAGGAGCCTGGTTGCAACAGCGAGGCACTCTCTCGGCCATACCGGGTATATGGCGCGCGGGCGATGCGCCCGCAGCGACGCCAACCACGGCGGCAGCGCCAGCCAAGCCTGCGGCAACACCGCCTCCGCGCACCCCGCCCCCTGCTAAACCCCGTAAAGTCCGCCCCGGACAACCAGCGCCCTACGATGGTGACTTGAAGTCGCTTGCTGCCGTCAATGTCCGGGATGCCGTTCTGGACACCGTCACCCGCGGCCTGGTGTACCCCTGGGCCATGGAAATCCTGTCACCCACGGAGGTACTGGTTACGGAGATTCGTGGCACCCTGCAGCGGATCGATCTCCGGGACGGGAGTCGCACCGAGATTTCGGGACTGCCCGCGATTCCCTCGGGCAAGGGGCAACTCGGGCTCATGGATATTGCCCTGCACCCCGAATTCGAGACGAATCGACTACTGTACTTCACGCATGCCGCGGAAAGCTCCGAGGCACCCGGTCACTACACGACGGCGCTGAGCCGGGGACGACTCAATGGCTCGGCACTGGAAAATGTGGAGCGTCTGCTGACCGCCGAGCCCTTCACGCGGGCCCCCGCCAACCTTGGCGGTGCCATCGCTTTCGATACTGCAGGTTATCTTTACGTGGGCATCGGCGATCGCACCGTCAATACACGCGCCCAGGACCTGTCCTCCCTGCACGGCAAGATACTCCGCCTGATGGACGATGGCAGCATCCCCGCTGACAATCCCTTCGTTGGCGTCGCCGATGTCGACGCCAGAATCTATGCCTCTGGAGTGCGCAATACGCAGGGCCTGGTATTCGACACTCTTTCCGGACAGCTCTTCCAGACCGAGCACGGCCCCATGGGTGGAGACGAGGTCAACATCATCGAGGCTGGCCTGAACTATGGCTGGCCAACCATCACCTATGGCGCCAACTACACCACCGAGAAGATTGGCCTGGGAACACGCCATGAGGGAATGCAGCAGCCGCTGTACTACTACCTGCCCTCTATCGCCGCATCACCGGTCACACTGTATCGCGGCGACATGTTCCCGGAGTGGGAAGGGCACCTGCTGGTTGGCGCGCTCAGAGGCGCACATGTCAGCAAGCTGGCACTGGTGGATGGCCAGGTGCGCTCCGAGCGCGGCATCCTCGTGGAAGCGAAGGGGCGTTTTCGCGACATCAAAGTGGCTGACGACGGCTCTCTGCTGCTGCTGGTACAGAACGGTGGCCGACTGCTGCGACTGCGACGCGATCCACAATTGAGCAACGACGCCACCAAGGCACGGGACGGATCCACGCTGTACCGACAGCTATGCAGCAGCTGCCATAGCGCAGAGGTGCCCGGAGCCCCCAACATCGATGTCCCGGCTGACTGGGAGGGCCGCCTGGCGCTGGGCCTCGACGTGCTGTACCAGAATACACTGGACGGCATTGGCGACATGCCCGCGAGAGGGCTGTGCGAGAATTGCTCGGATGCGGAGATTCGCAGTGCGGTCGAGTTCATGCTGAAGAGGGTGGCCCTCGCGCGCGATCAAGGCGTACCGAAAGACCAGTAAATCTCCGGAGTAACCCCATAAAAAACCCCGAAGCACAG
>DIBU01000011.1:159723-160105 GCA_002416125.1 Halieaceae bacterium UBA5044 | reverse complement strand
TCATACGTGCCATCGGTGAGCGCGCGGCCCGTCGCTATTTCCTCACCGGCGAGCGCTTCGACGCCCACCGGGCGCTGGAGCTGGGCCTGATCAGCGAGGTTGCCGACGAGGAATCGCTGGAGGCCGATGTATCACGGCTGGTTGACGCCATCCTCGGCAACGGGCCCGAGGCCGTGCGCGCGGCGAAGGACCTGATCGCCAGCGTTGCAGGAGAACCGCTGAGCCCGGCACTGGTCGAGGATACCTGCGCCAGGATTGCCCACATTCGGGTCTCTGGCGAAGGCCAGGAAGGCCTCAGCGCCTTTCTGGAAAAGCGCCCCCCCAACTGGCAGGAGACCTAGCCATGTTCGACAAGCTGTTGATCGCCAACCGCGGAGAGATC
>DIBU01000011.1:0-159534 GCA_002416125.1 Halieaceae bacterium UBA5044 | reverse complement strand
TCGCCAACCGCGGAGAGATCGCCTGCCGCATCATCCGTACAGCGCGTCGGTTGGGCATCGCCACGGTGGCCGTTTACTCGGACGCGGATCGCAACGCTCTGCACGTGCGCATGGCGGATGAGGCGGTACACATCGGCCCGGCCCCCGCGCGAGAGAGCTACCTGCAGGCCGAGCACATCATTGCTGCGGCGCTTGCCACGGGGGCGCAGGCCATACATCCCGGCTATGGGTTTTTGTCCGAGAACGCCGGCTTCGCGCGCGCCTGTACGGAGCGGGGGCTGGTGTTCGTCGGCCCGCCCAGCGCCGCCATCGAGGCGATGGGCTCCAAGGCTGCCGCCAAGCACATCATGGGCGAAGCGGGCGTACCGCTGGTGCCGGGCTACCACGGTGCGAACCAGGAACCGGTCCTGCTGCGACAGGAAGCCGAGCGCATGGGCTACCCGGTTCTGCTGAAGGCGACCGCCGGCGGCGGCGGCAAGGGCATGCGCCAGGTGTGGTCGGGGGATGAGTTCGACGCGGCACTGGCCGCGGCCCAGCGCGAGGCCAGCGCCAGCTTTGGCGATGCCACCATGCTGGTGGAGAAATACCTGACCCGGCCGCGCCACGTGGAAGTGCAGGTGTTCTGCGACAACCACGGCAACGCCATTTACCTTGCCGAACGCGACTGCTCAGTGCAGCGCAGACACCAGAAAGTCATTGAGGAAGCCCCCGCCCCCGGCATGACAGCTGCGTTGCGCGACGCGATGGGCACCGCCGCCGTGCAGGCTGCACGCGCCATTGACTACCGCGGTGCCGGTACCGTGGAGTTCCTGCTCGACGAAGACGGCAGCTACTACTTCATGGAGATGAACACGCGCCTGCAGGTCGAACACCCGGTGACCGAACTGATCACCGGGCAGGATCTGGTGGAATGGCAGCTGCGGGTAGCCGCCGGCGAGGAGCTGCCACTGCAGCAGCAGGACCTGACGCTGCGCGGCCACGCCTTCGAGGCGCGCATCTACGCCGAGGACCCGGACAACGACTTCCTGCCGGTGACCGGCACCCTTGCCTATCTGCGGGCGCCGGATGAGTCCAGCCATGTACGCGTGGATACCGGCGTGCAGCAGGGTGACGAAATCAGCGTGCACTACGACCCGATGATCGCCAAGCTGATTGTCTGGGATGAATCCCGGGAGCGGGCGCTGCAGCGCCTGTCGACCGCCCTGCGCGACTACCGCATCGGCGGGACCGTCACCAACCTGGATTTTCTATACAACCTGGCCACCGCCGACCCTTTTCGCCGCGCCGAACTGGACACCGGGTTCATCGAACGCCATCAGACGCTGATTTTCCGCCAACGGCAGCAGGATCTGCAGCGGGACCTGCCCATGGCCGCCCTCGCCCTGTTCCTGCATCGCCAGCAGCAGGCAGCGCCGCCCGGCTGCCTTGACCCGTGGTCACCCTGGGGCAGCGGCACAGGCTGGCGCCTCAATGAACCGCACCTCCACCATGTCATGCTGCACTGCCACCAGCACGACGTGAACGCCACACTGGAACCCCTGGCCCGTGGCGGTTTTAGCATCTGCATCGAAGGGCAGCACACCGAACTGCGCGGCGAGTTGCGGGGCGACGAACTGGTTTTCGAGCAGGACGGCCACCGCAGGCGCGCTACCCTGGCATGCACCACGGAGGGTTTTACCCTGTACCTGGCCGACGGTGCCTGCCACTTCCGTGAACTGCGGCCGGACACCGGAGAAACTGCGCAGAACGCGGCGGCAGGCGGCCTGAACGCCCCCATGAACGGGACGGTGGTCAGCCTGTTGGTCGAGCCCGGTAGCGATGTGCAGGCCGGCGCTCCCCTCATGATCATGGAAGCCATGAAAATGGAGCACACCATTCGCGCGCCCGGTGACGGCACCGTGAGCCAGTTCTACTTTGCTCCGGGCGATCTCGTCGACGGCGGCGCTCCGTTGCTGGCCTTCGCCGCAAGCGAGGATGCCCGCGCATGACCCTGCCCACCTCTGTCACCCTCGTCGAAATGGGCCCGCGCGACGGCCTGCAAAACGAATCTGCCCGGATTTCCGTGGCGACCAAACTGCAACTGATTGACGATCTCGCCGCCGCCGGCATCAGGGTGATTGAGGCGGGCAGCTTCGTGAATCCCAAATGGATACCGCAGATGGCGGACAGTGCCGAGGTTTTTCGGGGCCTGCAGCGGCGACCCGGCGTGCGATACACCGCGCTCACACCCAACCTGCAGGGCCTGGAACGGGCACTGGACGCGGGAGCCGATGAAGTGGCCGTCTTCGGCGCCGCTTCGGAGGCCTTCTCACGCAAAAACATCAACTGCGGCATCGCCGAGAGCCTGCAGCGCTTTGAGCCGGTGATGGCGCGTGCGCAGGCCGCCAATGTTGCCGTACGTGGCTATATTTCCTGCGTGCTCGGCTGCCCCTACGAGGGTGCGATTGAGCCCCAGGCGGTGCTGGAGGTGGCACGCGCGCTGCTTGCCATGGGCTGCTACGAGGTATCGCTGGGCGACACCATCGGCACCGGCACTGCGGGCAGTACCCAGCGGCTGCTGGAGACCCTGCTGGCAGACATCCCGGCGCGGCAACTCGCGCTGCACTGCCACGACACCTACGGCCAGGCCCTGGCGAACATCCTGGTAGGGCTGCAACACGGCATCGCGACCATCGATGCCTCGGTCGCCGGTCTCGGTGGCTGCCCCTATGCACGCGGCGCCACGGGCAACGTGGCAACGGAGGATGTGGTGTACATGCTCAACGGTATGGGTATCGACACCGGCATCGACCTGAGCGCGCTGGTCGGCGCCGGTGCACGCATATCGGAGGCCCTGGGACGCCGCAACAGCTCGCGGGCGGCAAACGCCCTGCTAGCCTCCGCGGGCTGATATACACGGGGCCCTGCCGGGCGTGATAAAGTGCGGCGCAAACCGCAGCGGAACGCTCCATGCCCGTCTCCTCCGTCACCCTGCAGCGACAGCTCGCCGCCACCACCGTGGCGGTCAGCGGGGTGCTGCAGATCGCTGCCCTGTGGCAAAACCGGTTGAGTGAAGATCTGCTGGTGACGGCACTGATTGGCAGCATCTACCTGCTGGTTGCGCTGGGCCTGTTCGGCCGCTCACGCTTTGCGCTGGTTGTCGCGGTTGCCACCTGCGGCAGCAGCGCGCTGCTTCTCGCCCCCGACCTGCCGCTCGCGAACTGGTCTCCTCTGCAACAGCTGCGCATTGCGGGCGATGCCATCGTCGCGGTGGTGTGCCTGAACGTGCTCTGGTCGGTACGCCACTTGCCCAGCATCTAGACCACCGGCCGCGGCTACCGCAGGGCAACCCGGCGTGCCTTGCACCAGGTCGGGGCCGATTCTGGCTAGTCAGCACCGCGGGCAGGCGCTAGAGTGCCGCGATGGACACACTCTCCACAGCATTCCCCAGCGAAGGACTCGACCCCGAGACCTGCCGCCGGGCGCGCCTGTCGCGGGATCCGCGCTTCGACGGCGAGTTCTTCCTCGGGGTGCGCAGCACCAGCATCTACTGCCGGCCCATCTGCCCCGCGCGCGCAGCGGCCGAACACAATGTGGTGTACTTCCGGGAGGCCAGCCAGGCTGCCGAGGCGGGCTTTCGCCCCTGCCTGCGCTGCCGCCCGGAGGCGGCACCCGGCAGCGCCGCCTGGCAGGGCAGCTCCGTGACCGTGCAGCGGGCGCTGCGCCTGATTCGTGAGGGCGCCCTGAACACAGCCACGCTGGCCGCGCTGTGTGAGCGCCTGGGCGTCGGCGAGCGGTACCTGCGCAAGCTGTTCCAGCGCGAACTCGGCGTTTCGCCGAATGCCGTCGCGCAGAACCAGCGGCTGCTTTTCGCCCGCCAGCTGTTGCAGGAAACCGCCCTGCCCGTCACCGATATCGCCTTTGCCGCAGGTTTTGGCAGCGTACGGCGCTGCAACAGCGCGTTCCGCGTCAGTTTCGGCAAACCACCCAGTGCCATGCGTCGGGGCCGGGACCCGGCGACACCGGGCCAATCGATCAGGCTGCAGCTGCGCTACCGCCCACCCTACGACTGGGAGGGCGTTCTGGACTTTTTCCAACGGCATGCGGTGAGTGGTGTGGAGTCAGTACAGGACGGCGTGTATCACCGTCAACTGCGCTGGCCGGGGAACGGCGGTGCGATTACCGTGCGCCACCGGCCCGCAGACCGCGCCATCCTGCTTGAGCTGCGGCTTGACCATCTCGCGGACATGATGGCCGTGGTACAGCGGGTGCGGCGCATGTTCGACCTGGATGCCAACCCCGGGGTCATCGCCGACAGCCTCGCCCGGGATCCTGCACTGGCGGCGCTGTTGGAACGCTTTCCCGGGGTACGATCCCCCCTGTGCTGGAGTGCCGAAGAGGCCACCGTTCGGGCAATCGTGGGCCAGCAGGTCAGCATCGGCGCGGCGCGCAGCGTCTGCTCCCGGCTGGCCGATGCCACACGGGAGCCAGGACAGGGTGCCGGCTTTCCAACCGCAGCGGCCATTGCGGCGCTGGACGACAGCCACTTTGCCATGCCCACACGGCGTCGCGACACGCTGCGCGCCGTGTGCCGTCGCCTGGCCAGCGGCGAACCCACGAGCGCGCAGGCGCTGCTGGCAGAGCCGGGCATCGGCCCCTGGACCGTCGCCATGATCGAGATGCGTGGCGAAGGCCGGCCAGATGCCTTCCCGCCCCGGGACCTGGGACTGATGCGCGCCTGGGAGGCACTGCCCGACGCCGAGGCTCCGCTGGACCACGCCTGCGAGCGCTGGCGCCCATGGCGGGCCTATGCCGCCAACCTGCTGTGGCTCAGCCTCGGTGCCTAGCCGGCCGACGCTGCCCGAAGGCGCACCCGCCCCCGAGCCCTCAAACCAGGACACCCCCACCATGCCCATCACCACAGCACGCGTGATAGACAGCCCCCTTGGACCACTGCAACTGGTCGCAACGGGGTCACACCTCAGCGCCATTCATTTTCCCGGCCGCCACGGGGCGTACACGCCGGACGACGGCGCCTGCGCTGTCTTGGAACTGGCCAGCCTGCAGTTGACGGAGTATTTCGCCGGTCAGCGGCGCGCATTCGACCTGCCGCTCGCGGCGGGGGGCACGGCGTTCCAGCAGGCGGTCTGGCAGGCCTTGCGCGAGATTCCCTGGGGCGAACTGCGCAGTTACCGGGACATTGCCTGCGCGCTACGGAACCCGCATGCGGTGCGCGCTGTGGGCGCCGCCAACGGCCGCAACCCGCTGCCGATCGTGGTGCCCTGCCACCGGGTAATAGGCGCCGACGGCAGCCTCACCGGGTTTGCCGGTGGGCTGGAGGCGAAGAGACTGTTGCTGGAACTGGAGGGCAGTCTGCCGACGCGCAGTCGTTAACGCAGCCTGCCCACGGCTGCGGATCAGGGACTGTTGGCGATGAAGCTGATCCAGGTAGCTTCGTTGATGAACCCGCCACCCCAGCTGGCCCACACCTCGCCAAGGCCGGCTTCGGTGATCGACTCCACCGACTCACCCGCCGCGAGTTTGTCGGCGACAAAGGTGGAGGTCAGCTGCAGCATGTCGAGGTAGCGCTCCAGATCCGCCTTCGTGGCCAGGCTGCCGTGGCCGGGAACGATTACGGTACTGCCGTCAACACGCTCAAGCACCGCCTCTACCGCGGCAATATAGCCGGGCACCGTACCGCCGGAGCCGATATCCACAAAGGGGAAACGATCCTTGAAGAACAGGTCCCCCATGTGCACCACGTTCTCCGCCGTAAAGTAGACCACGCTGTCGCCATCGGTGTGGGCCGCGGCATAGTGCTGCAC
Source organism: Halieaceae bacterium UBA5044 (assembly GCA_002416125.1). GTDB lineage: Bacteria > Pseudomonadota > Gammaproteobacteria > Pseudomonadales > Halieaceae > Haliea. The sequence continues at coordinate 153,730 of DIBU01000011.1, read as the reverse complement.
CTCCAGATCGTCACCGTTGAAGTGCACGGCCACGGAATCTCCGTAGGTAACCACCGGCAAAGCACCCTTGGGGCTGGGTTCCACCACGCGGTTCATTGCCGGCATGTCCTGCCGTGTCGCCATACGCTCACGCACCCGGGTGTGAGCGACCACAACCGCGCCCCGATCTGCCCAGAACAGGTTGCCACCCGTGTGGTCGGAGTGCCAGTGGGTGTTCAAGACAAACCGCGGGTTGGCATCCGCGCCGGCGAGGTCGATCAGCGCCGCTTCATAAGCGGGTACCATGTTCGCGTAATCGTCGTCGATGATCAGCAGCCCGTCCTCACCCACCGAGGCGACAACATTCCCGCCACGCCCCTGCAGCAGGTGCAGTGTGCCGGTCAGCGGCGTGGAGGTCACCTCGGGCAGGGGTTCGTGGTTGTCTGCCTGGGCTGGCACAGCAGCGGCCAGGGACAGCGCTGCGCCCAGCAGCACAGCCGACAGCGAGACGCGCTGCCCTGCGGGCAAGGTGGGAAAGATCTGTTTTCGTTTCAACGACATGGGACGTCCTTCTTTGCGGATACGACGGTGACCCCTACGCATTGAGGTCGGGAATAAGATCATCCTTGAGGTGTTCAATGGCGTCCTTCAGACGCAGTTTTTCCTTTTTCAGGCGCTGCAGGAGAATCTGGTTTTTATAGGGGAACTCATAGAGCTCTTCGATCTTTTCATCCAGCGCACGGTGCCGCGCCATCAGCTCCATCAGCCGCATGGCGGGCGTCGGTTCCTCGTTGGCGGCGTCGGTTTCAACGTGGCCGCGTCCAAATGGGATGCGCGGTGGCTCGTTCATTGTGGGGCTGGCTCCTGCACTCGCCGTGTCCTGATCGTGTTCAACTCTATACCTTCCGGGTTTGTCGGCACAAGCACCCCGTTAGTCTTCGCTCACCGAGAGGCGTCGCCGGCAACCTGCCGCTGATGCTCCAGCAGCGCCGGCCAGAGCGCGTTGTGCGCCTCCCCAACCGCCAGAAAATGCGGGCTCAGCAGCGAATCCCGGCAGTTGTAACGCAGCGGCAGGCCGTCCATACCGAGCACACTGCCCCCGGCCGCCTCCACCACCGCCTGGCCGGCCGCAACATCCCATTCACAGCAGGGCGAAAACCGCGGATAGACATCCCCTCGCCCCTCCGCCAACTGGCAGAACTTGAGGGCACTGCCGCTGTTTTCGCGCTGTAGGGTGCCACAACGCGACTCCAGCCACGCCAGACAGGCATCCAGCTGGGCATTGCGATGGCGCCGGCTGGCCAATACCGTCACACCACCCGGAGCGTCGCCCAGCGCCCGGGTCGCCAGCGCCTGCTGCTGCCATCCGCCCCGGGTGTCCGCCGTGAAACGCGCCGACAGTTTGCCCGGTACACCCACACAGGCGACCTTCTGCAGCGGTATATAGAGCACCCCCAGCACAGGCCGGTGCGCGTCGATCAACGCGATATTGATGGTGAACTCGCCCGTACCGGCGATGAACTCCTTGGTGCCATCCAGCGGGTCCACCATCCAGAAGCGGGCCCAGGCATGACGGCGGGCCTTCTGCGCGGGAGATGACTCCTCCGAGAGCAGCGGCAGGTCGGGCGTGAGCGCCGCCAGACCATCGCGCAGGCAGGTATGGGAATCCATATCGGCGTGCGTGAGTGGGGAATTATCCGTTTTGGCGCGCAGACCACTGTCGCCGGGGGCGTGATAATGCTCACAGATCAGCTCTCCTGCCGTCCGGCAGAGTTCGAGAAGCGGAGGGATGAGCGTGGTTAAATCGTGCACGGCGAGCACCTGCAGAATCCAGCGGCGATTGTAACACCCTGTTTTGCTGCGCGCTGTCGCGCCGACCCCTTGCCCGGGGTAAACCCCGCCTGCTCCCAGCCCCCGGCATGCGGCTCGGGCCGAAAAACGGCATACTAGGCTGCCTCGAAACAACGATGAGCCGCTGGCATGATCAACTGGGACAGCATCGATACAGTTCTGCTGGATATGGACGGCACCCTGCTGGACCTGCACTTCGACAATTACTTCTGGCTGGACCACCTGCCCCGCCTGTATGCGGAGAAACACGGTATCCCGGCAGCAGATGCCACCGCTGCCCTGCACGGGCGTTTCGATGGCCGCCAGGGCACGCTGGACTGGTATTCGCTGGATTACTGGAGCGCGCAACTGGACATGGATGTACCGGCGCTGAAGCAGGAACTGCGGCACATGATACGGCTGCGGCCCCACGCCCTCGAGTTTCTGCAGCGGCTGCACGCCGGCCCCCGCGAAGTGGTACTGGTGACCAACGCCCACCGCAAAACACTGGATATCAAGATGGCCCAGGTGGATATCACACCGTGGTTCGACCGCTTGGTGGTGTCGCACGATCTCGCCGCACCCAAGGAGGATCAGGCCTTCTGGCACGCCCTGCAGGCGCTGCACCCGTTCAACCCCGCTCGCACCCTGCTGATTGACGATACCGAGAGTGTGCTGCAGTCAGCGCATGACTATGGCATTGCCCACCTGCTCACCCTGCTGCAACCCGACAGTCAGCTGCAGAAGCGTCTGGACACCCGTTTCCCCGGCATCCATCACTTTGATGAGATCATGCCGGATGCTCATTCTGCGAGTGCTATAACGTGAGCGAGCACAAACTTCGCATCGATAAATGGCTGTGGGCGGCGCGCTTCTTCAAAACCCGCAGCCTGGCCAAAACCGCCATCGAGGGGGGCAAGGTGCAACTGGATGGGCAACGCATCAAGGTGTCCAAGGAAATCACCGTGGGTGACCGACTGCTGATTCGTCAGGGCTGGGACCTGCGGGAAGTGATCGTCGACGCGCTCTCCGACCAGCGCCGTGGCGCCCCGGAGGCCCGCCAGCTTTATACCGAAACCGAGGCCAGTGTCGCGCGCCGCGAGAGTGAGACCGAGGCCCGCAAGGCTGCCGGGGGCATGATAGAACGACCGCTGCACCGGCCGACCAAGAAGCAGCGGCGACAGATCCACCGTTTCAAGGAACTGCCGGGCGACGAGTAAGTGGCAGTGCTAACACACGGAAATGATCGCAATCCTCTCCGAATACGCTAAAATCTGACCATGTTACGCGATATTCCCGTCACACTTCCCACCACGCCCCTACTGAGCGCCGTCGATCAGGGGCGCTCCCTGCGCACGCTGAACGAGACAGAGCTGGCGCAATTGTGCGAAGAGCTGCGCGCCTATCTTCTCTACAGCGTCGGGCAGAGCGGCGGCCACTTTGGTGCCGGCCTCGGTGTGGTAGAGCTGACCGTGGCACTGCACACTGTATACGACACACCACAAGACCGCATCGTGTGGGACGTTGGCCACCAAACCTACCCGCACAAGATTCTCACCGGGCGCATGCAGCAGATGCGCAGCATACGCCAGTCCGGCGGCCTCGCGGGCTTCCCCAAGCGCAGCGAGAGCGAGTACGACACCTTCGGGGTGGGCCACTCATCGACCAGCATCTCCGCCGCCATGGGCATGGCCCTTGCCGCACGGCAGCAAGGCGTTGACCGGCATGTTGTCGCGGTGATCGGCGATGGCGCCATCACGGGCGGCATGGCCATTGAAGCGCTGGCGCACGCGGGCCATGTGCGGCCCAACATGCTGGTGGTCCTCAACGACAACCAGATGTCCATCGGCCACAACACCGGCGGCCTCGCCACCTATTTCGCCAAGATATGGGCCAGCAAGACGTACATCAGCCTGCGAGAGGGCTCCAAGAGGATCCTCAAGCGCATCAAACCCGCCTGGGACCTGGCCAAGCGCACCGAAGAGCATATGAAGGGCATGGTTGCTCCCGGCACCCTGTTTGAAGAGCTGGGCTGGCACTACATTGGCCCGCTGGACGGCCACGACCTGCCGCAACTGCTGCAAACCCTGGAGAACATGAAGGACCTGGAAGGGCCCCAGTTCCTGCACATCCGCACCATGAAAGGGAAGGGCTTCGCACCGGCGGAAAAAGACCCGGTGGGCTACCACGCCATCAACAAGATCGAAGCTGTACCCAAGGGACCGCAGGCCAACCTGCCCGCTCCGCCCGCTGCACCGCGCAAGCCCAAGTTCCAGGACGTATTCGGGCGCTGGCTGTGCGACATGGCCGAGCGGGACCCAAGGCTCGCGGGCATAACGCCAGCCATGTGTGAGGGGTCAGGCATGGTGGAATTCGCCGAACGCTTCCCCCAGCGCTACCACGACGTTGCCATCGCCGAGCAGCACGCCGTCACCCTGGCGGCTGGCATGGCCTGCGATGGCCTGAAGCCCGTTGTGGCAATCTACTCCACCTTTTTACAGCGGGCCTACGACCAGCTCATCCACGATGTCGCCATCCAGAACCTGGACGTCACCTTCGCCATCGACCGCGCTGGCCTGGTGGGCCAGGACGGCCCCACCCACCATGGCGCCTTCGATCTCAGCTACCTGCGCTGCATCCCTAACATGGTGATAGGCGCGCCCTCCGATGAGAATGAATGTCGGCAAATGCTCTACACGGCCTACCAGCACGCGGGCCCCGCGGCAGTCCGCTACCCGCGCGGCACGGGCAAGGGTGCACTGATTGCGGAAACCATGACTGAGCTGCCCATCGGCAAGGCTGTTACCGTGCGCGAGGGCCATCGCGTGGCGATTCTGGCCTTCGGCACCGTGCTGCCGGCAGCGCTCGAAGCCGGAGCTGCCCTGGATGCCACGGTGGTTGATATGCGCTGGGTGAAACCGCTGGATGAAGCCCTGGTGCTGGCGCTTGCTGGGAAGCACGACTTGCTGGTCACCGTGGAAGACAACGCGATTGCCGGTGGTGCGGGCAGCGGGGTTCACGAACTACTCGCGGCGAGGCGCGTCGACACGCCCTGTCTGCATCTGGGCATTCCAGATGCGTTTGTGGAGCACGGCAGCCAGGCCGAGCAATACGCAGCGGCCGGACTGGACGCGGCGGGTATTGTGACAGCGGTGGAATCCCGCCTGATCGACGTGGAGCTTGCGCATGGCGAGGTTCGGGCCAATGCTGTGCCGGTGGTGGGGTGATCGCTTGAACACCGAGGGCGCCTGACACGTGGCCCCCATCAAGGTGCTCTGCGCTGCAACCTCCTATCCTGCGGACACCAGCGACTGGCGCGGGGTATTCATCCGCCATCTGGTCGATGCACTGGCCCGCCGCCCGGATATTCAACTCTCCTTGTGGGCCCCACCGGGCCCCTTGCCAGACAACGTGCGCTACCTCCCCAACCATGATGAAGAGCGCATGCTCTCCGAACTCATGGCCGCCGGGGGCATCGCACATCTGATGAGAAGCCGCAGCCTCAGTGGTTTAACTGCGCCACTCAAACTATTGCGCTCCCTTCACTCAACGTTTCGCAGAGAGTCACAAACCGATCTTTACCACCTGAACTGGCTGCAAACGGCTCTGCCGCTTCCTGCCGATGGAAAACCGGTGCTGGTTACGGTTTTGGGGACGGATTTGAAGCTACTGCAGCTTCCATTGGTGAAATCGTTGCTACGACGAGTGATGCGACAACGTGCGGTAACCATCTGCCCCAATGCCGAGTGGATGCAGGCGCCTCTCGAGAAGGCTTTCGGGGATATTGCACACGTTCAACCGGTTCCCTTCGGCATCGACCCCCTGTGGTATGACATCGAACGAAAACTGGAGCCGAAGCAACCGGTATGGTTGGCGGTCACCCGCCTGACTCGCGACAAACTGGGTCCACTGTTCGAATGGTCAGAACCGCTGTTCAAGGGCAAATCTAGGCAGTTGCACCTTCTGGGACCCATGCAGGAGCAAACAGAAATCCCAAGCTGGGTGCACTACCACGGGCCCGCCACTCCAGTGCAGCTGGAAACCCGGTGGTTCCCCAAGGCGCACGGCCTGATAACGCTCAGCGAGCACGCAGAAGGCCGCCCGCAGGTTATGCTGGAGGCCATGGCCGCAGGCTTGCCCATTCTCGCATCCGATATGCCAGCCCACGCCAGCCTTGTGCAACAAAGCATCACCGGCGAGTTGGTTAGTGACCGGGAAAGCTATGCTACCGCATTGCAAAACCTCGAAAACGAGACGGGTAATGGGCAGTACGGCGCCAGCGCCCGACACTGGGCACAGGAAGCCGTCGGCACATGGGATGACTGTGCGGCGCGCTTTTTAGCGCTCTACAACGAGCTGCTGACACACGCCCATGATTAGCCGTGTGCTGGTCATTGGCGCTGGAGGCTTCATCGGCAGAGCGCTGTGTCAAGCGCTTAATGTCCAAGGCACACGAGTGAAGGCGGTTTCGCGCAGAGGACAGCTCCTGAACCTCCCGGGTATCGAACAGATTGCTAGCGATTGCCGCAACCCCTCCGAGGTGGCCACCTCGCTGGGCGACATCGACGCCGTGGTTTACCTAGCTGCGTGCAGCACACCGGGCAGCAGTGCTGGCAAGCCGTCTGCAGAGCTCAGCGAGAACCTGGCGCCATTGATGGCTACACTTGAGGCGCTGCAGGGCCACCCTTCCATACCTCTCATCTATTTCTCTTCAGCCGGTGCAATCTATGACGAGCAGGCTGCGGTGGCCTCTTGTGAAAGTGACCTGCCGCGGCCTCGCTCCTACCATGGTGCAGCGAAGGTAGCCGCAGAGCAGTTCATTGGAGCCTGGGCAAGGCAGTTTGGTGGAGGCGCAACAATCATAAGGCCTTCCAACGTTTACGGCCCCGGCCAGGCAGAAAAAGCAGGCTTCGGCATCGTGCCAGCAGCCCTCGGCTGCATCAGAAGGGACGAAGCACTGACCGTGTGGGGAGACGGCTCCGCCGTGCGCGACTACCTGTATATTGACGACCTTGTAGACTTGACGCTCGCCGCACTGGAACAGGCATCAGCAAGCGAAGTACGAACACTGAACGCCGCCAGCGGCGAGTGCGTCAGCCTCAACGAGCTTCTCAGCCTCGCCGAGCTGGCGAGCGGCCAAGCCTTGCGAAGACAATATATACTGGGCCGCACGGTGGATGCCAGCAGGGTAAGCATCAGCGCGGACTGCGCTCGCCAGACTTTGGGCTGGCGGCCCGCAGTGCCACTGGCAGAGGGACTCAAGCGAACATGGCTGTGGTTGAACACTACCCCGCTCTAACGCGGCCTGCTGCGCCGCTGGTCTCGGTCTGTATCGCCCACTACAAGGGCCCGGAGTTGATCGCGGCATGTCTTGATTCCGTACTGGCGCAGGACTGTGCTTTCGATCTGGAGATCATCGTGCATGACGATGCGTCTCCGGATGATTCGGTGGCGTTCCTGCGGAAACGTTACCCCCAAGTGGAGCTCCTCGTCAGCGGGGAGAACGCGGGGTTTTGCGTGGCCAACAACCGGATGGTGGCCCATGCGCGAGGCAAGTTTGTGCTGCTGCTCAACAACGATGCTGCGCTGTTCCCCGATGGTCTGACTGTTCTGGCGGACGCGGCAGCACAGCAGGATCCGCCGGGCATTCTCACGCTGCCGCAGTACGACTGGGAAAGCGGCGAACTGGTGGACCGCGGCTGCTTGCTGGACCCCTTCTACAACCCGGTGCCCAACCTAAACCCGGACCGCAGGGACGTGGCGATGGTGATTGGGGCGTGTTTATGGATTGAGAGAGAAGTGTGGGGGCGGCTGGGCGGGTTTCCGGAGTGGTTTGAGTCCGTCGGTGAGGATCTTTATCTGTGTTGCGCGGTTCGTCTTGGTGGTGGGCCTGTGGAAGTTACCTGCGAAAGCGGGTACCGACACAGGCAGGGGCATAGCTTTGGTGGCAACAGAGTGGACGGAAACAAGATCTCTTCCAGCTACCGTCGCCGGCGTCTGAGCGAGCGCAATAAGACCTATGTATTATTCGTAGTCACTCCGACCGGACTGATGTGGCCCCTGCTCGGACTCCACATTCTGCTAGTCTTCGTTGAGGGCCTCATCTTGACTCTGATCAGAAGGGACGGTCGAATCTTGCGTGAAGTATATGCCAATGTATTCACTTCATCGTGGTGTCAAAGAAAACTACTGCAGGAATGCCGGGCTTCAGCACAAAGAATGAGTTCAATCAATCCACGGGATTACTTCCGAACTTTCACCTTGCGCCCGAGAAAATTAACCATGTTGTGGCACTACGGTTGGCCTTCACTTGAGAAATAATGCAGACATCGCTGCGACTTGGCGCTCTACGCTGACCATCGTAATTCCAACCTTCAACTCGATAACAGACCTTCCAGCATGTCTGAAAAGTGTCCAGAGCATACTTGGCCACCTAGTCGGGGAGACCGTTTTCGTCGTCATCCAAGACGGCCTTTCTACAGACGGCACAAAGGAATATGTGGAGAACATTAGTAGTAATGGAATCAGCTTCGTGTCAGAAGAGGACAAAGGCGTCTATGACGCAATGAACAGAGCTGTCGCACGAACGAACACAGAGTGGATATATTTTCTGGGTTCTGATGACCGTCTTCTCCCAGGTTTCGAAGTCATGTTAAGCCAATTGACCAGCACTGATAATATCTATTACGGGAATGTGAGACTTGGAAGTAGTGCAAAACGATATGATGGTTCTTTTTCAACCGTCAAACTCGTATTCCGCAACATCTGTCATCAAAGCATGTTTTTCCCAACACATGTTCTCAAGCAGCATCCTTACTCGCTCGATTATCCAATCAAATCTGACTGGGCTAGTAATATTCGCCTTTTTGCCAGCACACCGTTCCAGCATGTAAATGTGGATGTTGCGCTTTACAATGACAATCACGGATTAAGCTCAACTTATGAAGATAAACAGTTCAAAAGAGATAAGGCGAAATTGTTTCGTGAATTCCACGGCTACTGGTCGAAGCTTCTATGTGACATCTCGCCAACGATAACAAAAATCTATCACCTCGCGACTAGGAAAAAGAAAAAAGGACTCATAGAATTTAGAAACATCTGAAAGCAGACCTATCCGAGACTATATTTACGATTCGCTCAATCACAATCTCCTAAATTTACAGATCTAAGCTATGGTTTCTTCGCAACGATCACGTCTTGATATGAGAAGTGCCTCTCTCTATTTGACCAGCTTCCATGAAGAATTGGCTCCTCAATCACCAACCCCGCATCGACATAGAATCCTCTTACGAGCTCTTCGGATACGGCAATCGTCTGCTCTGGCGTTCGCTTGTGCGTCGACAAGAAGTCGCCGAAATCATAGCAGAAATTTTGCGATGCCTGCTTGGAGAGAATCTGCGCCATCGTGAACTCGTTAATCAAATAGTAAGTTATAAAGCACTTCCCATTTCTTCTCATAACTCGCGAAATCTCATTCAAGTAGGCACTAATGTCATCGGGGCGCATATGACTAAAAACTGACGTAAGAAAAACTACATCGTAGGTACTATTCTCAAAAGGAAGTCGGTATTTTGCCGCCGGCTGGCCATTCTCACGCCCCGCATATGGATTTGATACGTCCGCATGATGAAACAAAAAATTGGGGTATCGTGATGTAATCTCATTCGTACACCACTCAACAGCCTTTTCTACAATTTCAACGCCATCGTAACGACCCGGGGGACTCACTAAATCTGCTAATGCGATAGCCACCCTGCCATAACCACACCCTATTTCAAGGATTGCTGAACTCTTATTCAAACCCGTTGTCACTACCAAGTCGTGCTTGATCGCCGCTCCTATAGCCGCAAAGTCTCCGCCGCCAACCAAAAGCGCCGTCATAGCTGGAGGAGACATCGGCCTCCTGGTCCGGGTGAGCGATCGATAAGCGTCTATGAAAAAATAAAATAAAATTCTGGCGAAACGTTTTAAAAATGGCGGAATGTATTGTAGAGCACTTTTCATATAGTTCTCTGTGCGATAGCTAAACCTACACACCAGCAGTGGGTACGTCCTTAGGCAACCAGTTTTCCCTCAAATGCCGCTGGGCTGAGACTCCCATTGGCGCTGTGTCGGCGTCCTTGATTTTAATCCACTTCGCTACACTCGGATACCGTTTGCCTCATTTCTCCCCAGGTACCGATGTGCCAGCCATAGACTGCCTCCACTGTGAGCCAATGGATGAAGCTCCCTGCGCAGGCATCGCCTTGGCAGCTGCTCCGGCTCATACTGCAACTCATACCATGTTCGCCTGGGACCGCTTGGTAGGCCTTTGAATAAAACTCGCCGCCGCGATCAGAGTGTACACTGATCCCGGTAGGCATACCGCGAAAGCGCAGGGATACTTTCAGTGCATCGCGGACCAACTGCGCCGTCATGCGCTCTGACATTGAGGTGGTTCAATAGATGTGACAAACCCAGTCAAGGAATAATATCCTGAACTGGAGGTGGTACAAGATGGACACGAGGAAGAAGTACTCAAAGGAATTCAAGCTGGATGCGATCAGCCTGGTATTGGAGCAGGGCTACAGCCGCGCAGAAGCTGCGCGCAGTCTGGGCATTAACGCCAACATACTGTGCCGGTGGATCAAGGAGAGCGAGACGGACGATGGCACGGCCTTCCGTGGCAACGGCAAGCTCACAGCGGAGCAGGCTGAGATTCGAAATCTCCGAGGCGAGGTGCGGCGTCTGAAGATGGAGAAAGACATCTTAAAAAAGGCGACGGCCGGAATGCCGGACCACTTCTTTGCCAAGGAAACGCGGTGAAGTACGCGTTCATCACCCTGCACAAGAAGACCTGGCCTGTCGATCTGATGTGCCGACTACTGGGTGTCGCCTACTACCGGCACTGCGTGTATCAAAAATACCGGCAGCCGGATCCGGAGCACGAGGGTATGCTTGCAGCGGTGAAAGCGGTCGCCACGTCCAGTGGTTACAGGTACGGGTCGCGCCGGATGCGGCGGGCGCTGAACGCGCTTGCGTATCCTGTGGGACGACGCAAAACGCGATCCCTGATGCGTGAAGCGCAGGTTCGCGCACGCTACCGAAAGAAGTACAAGGCAACGACGAACAGCAATCACAAGCAGCCGGTATTTGAGAACGTGCTGCAAAGACAGTTCACGGCGGAAGGGCCGGACCAGGCGTGGGTATCTGCCCTGACGTATATATGGACACAGCAAGGCTAGCTGTACCTGACAGTGTTTATCGACCTGTTTAACCGCGAAGTCGTGGGCTGGAGCATTAGCTCACGGATGAAGACAAAAGCAGTGACCGATGCGTTACGCATGGCGCTGTGGCGACGGCGTCCAGCGCCTGGTTTGGTAATGCTTGCGGAGCTTCTTCTCCAGCCTGGCCCACGGGATGAGCTTGTCCATCCGTTCCAGAAAAATCTCGCGCCGAGTTTTGCGCTTCTTGTTGGCAAACTCGGCTTCGGCGAAGGTCATCTGGGTCATGCTGACATCCTGTGCTTGGGGCATGGCGTATTATCGCAAAATTCCAGGCTTATTCAGAGTATTTCTAAGGTGCGGTGAAGATGAAAATTGAGCCCGACAGGTATAGCAAATTGAAAGTTATAGCTCTGTGGTACTCACCTATCTCCGCGCACCCGGTACTCTCCGCTAGAATGATCGTAAGCAATCAGATGTGAACTCAATGCCACTTTGATCGCATCGGGAAGATAGTTCGCCATAAGAAACCGAGCAGCCAGTAAGAAATCCAGAAAGCGTGGACGGCGACAAATGGAGAGATGCTCTTCTCTATAACTCTCGGCCCTGATCTGGCTCAATTGACCCACATGAATTGTGAACCCAGCCAGCCACGCGGATACAACATAGAGATTCGCATGCTGACTGAAAACACTCCAGAGATAAGCATCGCCAGCCAGCTTGAATCTACGCAATCTATCGAAATCAATCCTCTTATGTAGTGATGCCGACCAGAAAGTAGATTCCTGCTGAATATGTGGAAGCAACCCTCCGTAAAAGCCCTTATCGATAAGCCTACGGCTATAACCATAAGGCAACCGGCAAGATACCATATGTTCTTGTTCGTTATAGACAACGTCAAATCCGGTGACGAACTCAACGCAGCTAATGGAGAAAACCTCATCAAGTATTTCGAGCGCATGCGGCGCATAATAATCACCGGCATTTACGTAAGCGTATATATCTGCAACGGCAGCGCGCTGAAAACCTTTGGCTATCGCGTCGTACATCCCCGAATCTGATTCAGAGTGTACTCGTATTGAGATACTATCTACCATACTCGAAAAGTCATGCGCAATGCGTTCAGCTATAGCCAGAGTGGCATCTGTCGACCCTCCATCGCATATTATATACTCCAAAAATATACTGCCATCACCCGCCGAAAGCGCCGTCTGCTTTATTACGGAGTGCATAGTGCGCTCAATGTAGCGCTCCGCGTTGAGACAGGGAGTCACGATGCAGAAATTCATGGTTCGCTCTGTAGCACTTGTCGACTTGGTTAACCTTGCGTGTGTACACTAAGGGCTCTTCTCTATAAAACGTTACCTCGACGGGATACTGAAAGCAATGAAACTCTTGGCTAGAATAGTTAACTATTTGCTGGGCTTGGTGGGCCTCAAACTCATCCCCAAGAGTGCCGATGCCTTCCAGATGACTAAAGCGCTCGAAAGGCTCTTTGTACACATTCCGAATACAAAGACAGTCATTGACATCGGTGCATCCAATGGCATGTGGAGTGAAGCCGCGATGCGCACATTCCCAAAATCCAGCTTTCTGGCTGTGGAACCCCTGATCGAGCGGGAGCACTTCCTTCGGGCGATACAGTCCCGAACCCCACGGTTTGACTATGCACTGTGCGTTGCTGGCTCTCCAAACGATGAGATTCTTAGAATACGTGTCGCAGAAGATCTTGACGGCAGTGCAGTTGATATCGATGGCGCCTCAGGTCGCCAAGTGCCAAGTAAGACCATAGATCAGTTGGTTGTCGAGAAGGGTCTAACGGGTCCTTTTATTCTCAAATTCGACACACATGGATTCGAGCGAGAAATTCTTGAAGGAGCAAGAAAAACGCTACACACCACTGAAGCAATCATTATGGAATGCTATAACTTCAGCATCACGAAAAGCAGCTTGCGATTTCCAGATATGTGTCTGGCTCTGGAAAAAATCGGTTTTAGACCGATGGACCTTGCAGATCCAATGTTACGCCCTACCGATAGTGTTCTTTGGCAGTTTGACTTGATATTTATGAAATCTGATGCCAAAGTTTTCCTAGATGACCGCTATCAGAGCCATTAAGACCATGCTGTGTTTTCAGGGTATTCCAAGTGAACTATCGCATCAGCGCTCATTCACCAACACTAATTTCGATTAACTAGCGTCTATGTGCGCAGCGTCTGATGTATCATTTTCACTCCTGGCTGGAACTAAAGACGAGATACCTCCGAGACTCGGCGTTCCGTTCCGACTAAATCCATCGCATTTGAGCTGTTAAACGTAGTTTAGCTTGCCACCCCAGAGTCGCGTGAGAAGACTTAGCAACGCATAAAACGTGAAAGCACACTGTTCAGAAAGTTGGCCGCTGCCCTCATATTCAATCAAATATTGCCTGGGTTGAATCCATTTTCGATCAAACCGAAGTTCGCGAAGCCATTCATCAGCCAGATATCGCATCCATGACGCTCGCCCTCTTTCTTCTATCAAGTAGTGACTTAACGCAGACCGGTAACCTTGAGAAATCTGATTGCGGGTGTTTGAAACTGAAAAAGATCCACTATGGGCGCGAAAAAAGACGAGTGGCGTAGAGAGGTGAACAACGCAGCTATAACTCCCGGCAGTCAACAGCGATATCATTACATCTGGTCCTGCCCCGTGAGCATCGAAGGGTCTAGGCGTTGCGGTCGGGAAATTTGTGTGCAAGTTGGCGATCAAGTCCTTTGTGCGAATTACAATGGCACCTGGGCTGACTGGAGCATCGCCACACAAAATTAGATTGATGAACTTAGTCGAGTCCAAACGCACGGCATTGCCTAATGAATAGTCAGTGCGTGATCTGTCCTTGCTCCTGCCGATTCGAGCCGCGCAATAAACGAGTGCCACATCGGGGTCTTCCAACTCTGGTACCATTTCGGCAAGACAGTTCAGTTCCAGCGTGTCGTCGCTAAACAGGATCTTGACAAATTCGCCCCTTGCCTGTTCGGCGCAGCGCCTCCAGTTGCGCACCGGGCCAATGTTCCTATTGTTGCGGAACGCTCTCACACGCGGGTCGCGGGCGGCGAATTGCTGACAGATTTTCCAGGTGCCATCGTCGCTCGCGTTATCCACCACCACGACCTCGAAATCCAGATAGGTTTGAAGCAGCGCTGACTCGATGCACTCAGCTATCAAATTTTCCCGATTGTATACAGGGATGAGAATACTGACTCTCGGTGAAGCCTTTGTGTCGGTCATGCTGCCTGTACTTATACGTGAGACTTAATAAGGTAATGAACTTGAATTGGCAATGCTACAGCAGCAAGCAGCAAACTGCAGATGGTTCCCAGCACAATCCCGCTCAATCCCAAGCCAAGATGTTTCGCCAAAAATATGGACAGCGGGATATTCGCCAGCATGGCCACAATAGCTGTGTAAAGCTGCAGTCTGATTCTACCTATACCGTTTACCAACATGACGAAGATGGTGTTCCAGGTGGAGATTAGGACGAATAAACCTATTGTAATTATGATAGGTAAAGAAACTACCAGATCACTGCCTATCCACACGGAAATTATCGGGCGTGCCGATAGGCACAGCGCAATAACCATGACCACGATGCCCCCAAAGATCATCATTTGTTTGCGGAGCATGTCTTCTATCCACGCAAAGTTCTCGCGGTGGTACGCATCGGTATAGGCCGACCAGAGCGGCCCAGCGACCAGTGCGTGCACGAAGGTGATTACACCAAAAAGCTTGGAAACGACCTCGTACTGAGTAACGTATTGTGGGCCGAACAGCTGGGTAATCAACATTTTGTCGGTAGTAAAAAGAACGAGCACGGCGAGCTGGATGGTGAAGAACTGCAGGCCTACATGCAATAAAGGGTGCGCATGCTGTTTTTTTAAATACGGACGCGGGCGTAGCTCTGGATAACGTTGGTAGAACCACAGACTCAACGAGATGTTGGCGGCAGTCAAGGATAGGCCGTAAACAAGTGCCAAATGGCTGATCGACGCACCGGTGGTTTTGGTGAGGACATATACCAGACCGAGCACCGCGACGTTCGAGATCAGCTGGCCCAAGGCTATCACCGAGGTTTTCTGTACAGCTCCCAGAAGCGCACCAATCAGACCGATCCAGAAGTTGAGCACTATAAAGAAAACCCCGATTTGCACGGTCGCCCGCAGGGCGGCGTCCGAAATCGTCTGGGTATTGAACACTACCTGCCACGGTATAAAGAACGAAACCGCCGTGACGAGCACCCATAGCGCCAGCGCGATCAAGCCAATAAGAGTGTATCCAGAGGCGATAAAACGGGCGGCTTCGCCGCGCTCGTTCTTGGCCAGGGACTCGGCGACTCTGTTGCGCAGACCGTTACCGACACCCAGGTCAAAAAACAGGACCCAAGACATGACAGTGAGCAGGGTTGACCAGACGCCGAACTGCTCTTGGCCTAGGTAGCCGATCATAAGGGGAATCGCGAGGAAGGAGGCGCCCATAGCGATAGCACGATACCCAACCGCGCCCTTTATCTGACGCAGGTAGTTATGGGTCCGCTCCGTGGAACCGGCCTCGTTCATCAGGCAGTGCCCACCCATTCAACCATGCGCGCCACACCTTTCTGAGCAGAGACCAGTGGCTCCCATTCCAGCAGTTGTCTGGCCTTAGCAATATCCGCGACGAAGACGCGCTGGTCGCTCTTGCGAACGGGAAGCCGGGTGAACTCCAGCTCGATCTCCTGTAGTTGTTCAAGGACTGAGAAAAGCTCCAGCAGCGAAAGGCTGTTTCGGATGCCGCCACCGATATTAAAAGCCTGACCCCTGGCCTGTTCGATATGGGCGACCGCGGCCATATATAGCTGCTTCATATCGTCCGCATGGAGTACGTCGCGTACCTGCTTACCTGTGCCCGAAATGGTGAAAGGCTCTGTTACCTTGCCTGCTCGCGTTTCAACGGCCTTCTGGCAAAACCAGCCTACCCAGCCCTGATCATAGGTAGCGAATTGCCTGCCGCCGTACATCGACGAGTGGCGGAACACGACGGTCTTCAGGCCAAAGATACGCGCGTAGTCCAGCATGTACTGGTCAGCAGAACCCTTGGAACAACCGTAGGGCGAATGAAAATCCAGCTGTGTCTGCTCGTCAAAACCGTTGGGGTGCTCCACACATTGGTAGCGCGTTTCAGTTTCCTGATAATTATATTGCTCCAAATCACCATAGACCTTGTTGGTCGAAGAGTACACCACGATAGCCTGTGGTGCATGCTGGCGCACCGCTTCCAGAAGATTGTGCGTACCCAGCGCATTCACTTCGAAGTCCATTCGCGGATTGGCGATTGAGGTGGTCATCGCCACCTGGCCAGCAAGATGGAAAATGGTATCTGGCTTGAACGTTTGGATAACGCGGGTGATGTCATTCTGGTTGCGGATGTCGCCGTGCTTGAGGGAGAATTTCCCCTGTCCTTGCAGCCAGGCTAGGTTGTCGCGCGAGCCGTTTCTGGAGAGATTATCGAAAACCACCAGTTCGTCGCCTCGGGCGAGGGCGTCCGATGCCAGATTACTGCCCAGGAATCCGCAACCGCCGGTAATCAGTAGTTTCACGTGTTAAATTCCAGCTCGATAGTCTTTTGGAGGCCTGCTTCCAGGTCAAAGGCTGGTTGCCAGCCAAGTTGTCTGATGCGATCGGTATTGGCCTGGCAATGCATCACTTCATTTGGGCGATACGGTAATGCACCAAAATGCAATTCGGTCTGTGATGCCGTCAGTCGATGCGCTGTTTCGACAAACTCCCGGATAGTGGTTGCCACCCCAGAGCCCACATCTATGTCTTGCGTCGCATCCAACTGGTGGCGTTTCTTCAACAATGTATCATAGGCGTGAACGACATCGTCAATGTAGATCAGGTCACGCGCTTGCTCACCTGCGGTTAACTTGAGCAAAGGATCGTTGCGCTGGCATGCGTTCAGCACATGCGTGGTGAACTTAGACGCATCATCATTCGGGCCATACATGTGTTGGAGTAGCACATTGACAAACTTTAACTGACCGCCCGATTGGAGCGGGAGCATACGGCCCCAGCCTGCAAACTGATGTTTACTAAGCGCATAAACGCTTACCTCAGGGGCCAAGGCGCTGCCAGTATTGATAAAGGTGACGGGCAGTGTGCTTTGCTGGAGAGCCTGTGTAATGACAACTCCAAACCGCAAATTGGTATCAAAAACCTGTAGGTTAGTTTCGCCCTGTCGGCCGTAGGAGCACGCAGTATGTACAACTATTTCTGGCTGGGTCTTTTTGATAAAGGCATAAACTTCAGCATCAGTAGTATAGCGGCCGATATTGAACGAGGGATCCAGACCGCTCAGGCGGTGCAACTGCGAACCGGGCCTTAGTAGCAGCGCCACCTGATGGCCGGCCTTGAGCCAATGGAGAGCAAGAGCGCTTCCCAAAAAGCCACTTGCGCCAGTCAACAGAATATTCAAAGCAAGTATCGCCCGCTCTAGAAGTTGATTCCGAAAAGCTCCTCCATCTTTTCTCCGATGAAGTCGAAATGCTCGGCAGAAAGCGAAGGCTGAACGCCCAACCAGAACGTCTGGTTCATGGTACGGTCGGTGTTGGTCAATTCGCCAACCACACGATACTCAACATCCTTGAAGTAGGGCTGTCGGGTAAGGTTACCGGCAAACAGAAGGCGAGCGCCAATCTTGTATTGGCCAAGGTATTTAAGCAGGTCAAGGCGCCTTACCCCGCTGGACTCTTTGAGGGTCACCGGAAAGCCAAACCAGGAGGGGTCGCTGTTGGGTGTTGCTTCGGCGACTTCCAGATATTCGTTAAGGCTGGCAAGCCGCTCCTTAAGCAGCGCGAAGTTACGCTTGCGCGTAGCTATGAATTCGGAGGCGCGTTCCAGCTGGGCTAGCCCGCAAGCAGCCTGCATGTCCGTAATTTTCAAGTTGTAGCCAATGTGGGCATAAACATACTTGTGGTCATAGCCGTGCGGCAAAGTGCCGAACTGCTGGCCAAAGCGTTTACCGCAGGTGTCATCGCAGCCAGGTGCGCAGTAGCAGTCCCGGCCCCAGTCACGGAAGGACTCAGCGATCACCTTCAGTGTTGGGTTGTTGGTGAATACTGCGCCACCCTCCCCCATGGTGATGTGGTGCGCCGGGTAGAAACTCAGCGTACCAATGTCACCCCAGGTACCGACCATTCTGCCATCGTATGTGGCGCCCAGCGCGTCGCAGCAGTCCTCTACCAGCCAGAGCTGGTGCTTCTCACAGAGGGACTTAACCTTGGCGAGGTTGAACGGGTTCCCCAGCGTGTGTGCCAGCATAATGGCCTTGGTTTTGGGCGTAATCGCCGCCTCAATCAAGTCGGCATTGATATTGTGGGTCTTAGTATCAACATCAACAAATACTGGCACGGCTCCGAACTGCACAATCGGGTTGACAGTAGTTGGGAAGCCCGCAGCCACGCCAATGACCTCATCCCCCTTTTTGATGGCGCGGTCCCCCAGGTTTGGTGACGTTAATGCGCTGAAGGCAACCAGGTTGGCGGAAGAGCCGGAATTTACGGTGATCAGGTGGTCGACACCAATGAATTCCGCCAGTTTCCTCTCAAATTCGGCGTTGAAACGGCCTGTAGTCAGCCATCCGTCCAGCGACGCTTCCACCATTAGTTGCAGCTCGCGCACACCAATAATCTTGCCAGATGGTGGAATGACGGTTTCACCTGGGCTAAACGCTTTGGGGGCCAACGCTGTGTCGGCGTACTGTTCAACCAGTCTGCCGATCTCCTGTCGGAGTGCTTCTGGAGTCATGAAGTGCCTTTGCAGATTATCTCGGTGAGTTTCAGGGTCAACTGGCTTGATACTGCGTTATTTGGTCGAGGGTCTTTTGCTGGATATCGCCCTTGCCCAACCAGCATCGTTGCCAGTCCACAATGGACAAAAGCGCCTGCTCCAAAGGCCAGCGCGGCTGCCAATGTAGTTTGCCGGCGGCTTTGGAGATATCCAGTTTCAGCAGCTGTGCTTCATGAGGCAATGAACTCCGGTCCAAATGCCAGCTCGCTCCTTCGCCCCAGACTGAGACCATGTAGTTCAATATCCACTCTACAGCGCGAACATCTTCATCTCGCGGCCCGAAGTTCCAACCTTGCGCGTATTCCGCACCTTCGGTAGATAGCTTTTCAGCTAGAAGCAGGTAGCCACTCAAAGGTTCTAGTATATGCTGCCATGGGCGGGCGCCCTGCGGGTTGCGGATTATCACCGGCTGCTTCTTCTCGAACGCCCGTAGGATGTCTGGAATCAACCTGTCATCGGCCCAATCACCCCCGCCAATCACGTTACCTGCCCGCGCTGAGGCCAGCCAAGCCGTTTCTGGGCTGTCGAAAAAAGAGCTGCGGTAGGCCGCGGTCACCAGCTCCGAACAGCCTTTGCTGCTGCTGTAGGGGTCATGGCCACCCATGGGCTCGTATTCGCGATAGCCCCAGACCCACTCGCGGTTCGCGTAACATTTGTCTGTTGTTACGTTGACGATCGCTTTCAGGCTCTTGCACTGGCGTGCGGCCTCCAGCACGTGCACGGTCCCCATGACGTTGGTAGCGTAGGTCTCCACTGGCTCGCGGTACGAAAGCCGTACCAGCGGCTGAGCGGCCATGTGAATCAGAATATCCGGGTCAAACTCGGTCATGCTGCTCGTAACGGCGTCCAGATCGCGAATGTCTCTGATCTCCGACTCTATTCCCTCGGCAACTCTGGCCTCCAGAAACAGCGCTGGACTGGTCGGCGGCTCGAGGGCAAAGCCTTTGACCTTGGCATCCATACTCTTAAGCCAAAGCGTCATCCAGCTGCCCTTGAAGCCCGTATGCCCGGTCAGAAATACCTTCTTGCCCTGCCAGAAATCTGGATTAACATTTGCGCTCATCGAACTAGCCCCACACCTTCCAGGGGGCCTTGCCACTTTCCCATAATTGCTCCAGCAAGACCTTGTCCCGCAGCGTATCCATGGGCTGCCAGAAACTCTGATGCTCATAGGCCATAAGTTCGCCCGCTTCCGCCAACTGCATCAACGGCGCGTCTTCCCACATAGTCAGGTCGCTAGCGAGGAAATCAAGCACTTTAGGTGAAAGCACGAAAAAGCCGCCGTTTATCATGCCGCCATCACCTTTCGGCTTTTCCTTGAAGTTCATCACCTGCTTGTTTCGTATATCCAGTGAGCCAAAACGACCTGGCGGATAAGTGGCGGTCAAGGTTGCGGCTTTCCCGTGGGCTTTATGAAAGCGCACCGATTCCGAGATGTCTATGTCGCCTACCCCGTCACCATATGTGAAGCAGAAGGCTTCCTCATCCCTGACATAGCTGGCAACCCGCCGCAATCGACCGCCGGTCATGGAGTGCTCGCCTGTGTCCACAAGCGTCACACTCCAGGGCTCGGCGCGTTTGTCGTGCACCTCCATCGTGTTGTCACGCATGTTGAAGGTGACATCGGACATATGCAGGAAGTAGTTGGCGAAGTACTCCTTTATAAGGTAGCCCTTGTAGCCGCAGCAGATCACAAAATCGTTGATTCCGTGCGCTGAGTACATCTTCATGATGTGCCAGAGAATAGGCTTGCCGCCAATTTCAACCATCGGCTTGGGGCGGGTGCTGGTTTCTTCGCTGAGCCTTGTGCCCAGCCCGCCAGCCAGTATAACCGCTTTCATCCTTACTCCTGTTCTGACCTCAATTTGAGCTCACGAAGGCATCAGAGAAAAAATTCTTGCCACTGAGCCCCTCCGCGACAAGTTCGTCATGCGCGCTATGAATCATTGCCTCTGAACCGCAGGCGTAGACCACTGCATCGGGCAAGTTAAGTCGATCCTCGAGGACGGCGTGTTGCACGTAACCTTTGCGCCCTGACCACTCTGGGCTGCGCGATAGGACAGAGGTGAACTCTAAGGGTAAGTTGGGAAACTTGGGCTGCCAGTAAATATCCTGCTCCGTTCGCCCACCCCAGTACAGGTGAATCCGGCTAAACCCGGGTCGCGCGGCTGCCGACAACTGCTCAAGCAGCGACTTGATGGGCGCTATGCCAGTACCTGTCGCCAGCAGGATAATCTGCTTGAGGTTCGTTTTACGCAGACTGAAGGTCCCCAATGGCCCCTCCAAACGGAGCAGGTCATTGGTTTTGGCTTCAGAGAACCAGTATTGGCTCATTTCGCCATCGGGAACCTTGCGGATCTGTAGCGTAAGTTTTCCATCATTTCGCGGGGCGTTGGCAATGGAATAGCTACGGCGCAGGCCATCCTTGCCAATCATATCCACGTACTGGCCCGGCACATATCCGAGATGGATGGCCGGAGGGGTGCGCAGAGTCACTTCCAGGACGTCGTCGGTCAACGGCTGCAAGTGGTCGATGCGACAAGGCAGCGTTTTTACCTGCAGCTTTCCAAGCGCTCCCAGGTCTTCGATATCGAGCTGCACCGAAGTGGTGGCGGTTCGACAGCAGGTAAGAATGTAGCCTTCTGCCAGCTGCGATTCCGTGAGGGAGACTTCCGGCTGCAGTGCAGTTGTCTCGCCGCTTACTACCACCGCCTTGCAGACACCACATCTACCAGTCCGGCAACTGTGCTCCAGAATAATACCGTGATGTCGGGCAGCCTCCAGAATCCTCTGCTCTGGCTGGCAGTCGAAGTGAATTTGGTTGGCGAGCATCACTTTGAGCATCGTTTGGATTCTACTGGTTGCCACTCAGAACCTGATTCAATAGACCCACCCGATTCTGACCAGGTTGTGGATGCCCAGTATACCTATGCGGTTGTGGTTGAGTCTCTATTTTACTACGTGTTTCTGCTTGGTCACATAAGACAGCTGCTGGTTCCTATCGGATTGTTTAGCCGCTGACCGTGTGTATTCTAATCGACCAATCGAACTGATTCTACGAGACCTCAATCAACTCTCAGAAATAGATAGAGATAAGGATAGATACAAACGTAGACCTACTGTGTTATCAAATCTTGATTCTGCGACCGTTGCTTCTACCGGCGCTTCTATTCCACTGGTGAGTGCGTAGAATACCTGACTGATGAGATTTCCGAAATTCCGGTCGTCAGAAGCCCACTAACTCAACGCTATCGAAGCGAACTATATATTCAAGGAGTTCAATCTTGGCACCCAAAGCACTCATCACCGGCGTCACCGGCCAAGACGGCTCCTACCTGGCCGAGTTGCTCCTGGATAAGGGTTACGAAGTTCACGGCATCAAACGCCGCGCCTCCTCGTTCAACACCCGGCGCGTCGATCATATTTACCAAGATCCTCACGTGGACAACCAACGGTTCATCCTGCACTACGGCGATCTCACCGATTCCTCAAGCCTCACCCGCATCATCCAGCACGTGCAGCCAGACGAGGTCTACAACCTCGGCGCCCAGAGCCATGTAGCGGTCAGCTTCGAGTCACCCGAGTATACCGCCGATGTTGATGCGATGGGCACTTTACGTATTCTGGAGGCCATTCGGTTGCTCGGACTGGAGCACAAAACGCGCTTTTACCAGGCGTCAACCTCGGAACTGTATGGGCTTGTCCAGGAAACACCGCAACGCGAGTCAACTCCTTTTCATCCGCGCTCACCCTATGCAGTGGCCAAGCTCTACGCCTACTGGATCACGGTGAATTACCGTGAGGCCTACGGCATGTACGCCTGTAACGGCATACTGTTCAACCACGAATCACCCCGCCGCGGTGAAACCTTCGTGACCCGCAAAGTCACCCGCGGCCTCGCCAACATCGCCCAGGGGCTCGAAAGCTGCCTGTACATGGGCAACATGAATTCCCTGCGTGACTGGGGTCATGCGAAGGATTACGTGCGCATGCAATGGCTGATGCTTCAGCAAAGTGAGGCGAAAGACTTTGTTATCGCCACTGGCAAGCAACATTCTGTACGCGACTTCGTGCGTTGGAGCGCCCAAGAACTGGGTATCAAACTCGAATTCCACGGCAAGGGCCTCGATGAGCGGGGTATCGTGGCAGAGATCCTCGGGAACAAGGCGCCTGCGGTGCGGGTAGGTGATGTGGTAGTCCGTGTCGATCCGCGCTACTTCCGACCCGCAGAGGTCGACAGCCTGAAGGGGGATGCGACACGTGCACGGCGGGAACTGGGCTGGGAGCCTGAAATTACAGCGCGGCAAATGTGTGCAGAGATGGTCGAGGAGGACCTCAAGGTGGCGCAACGAAACGCATTCCTCAGGCAACATGGCCACGACGTGTCAGTCACGGTAGAAAACTGATGCCTCACAAGACCATATACGTTGCCGGCCACAAGGGAATGGTTGGCTCTGCCATTTGTCGACTTCTTGAGAGACGTGAGGACGTCACCCTGGTCACGGCATCCCACGACGAGCTGGATCTGTCGCGACAGACCGAGGTAGAGGCTTTCTTCTCCGGGCACGCGATCGATCAGGTGTATCTGGCAGCCGCCCGGGTCGGGGGCATACACGCCAACAACAGCTACCCGGCCGAGTTTCTGGGTGACAACCTGCTCATCCAGACGCATGTGATACAGGCCGCCCACCGGACAAACGTACAAAAGCTGCTGTTCCTGGGATCTTCCTGCATCTACCCAAAGCACGCCGCCCAACCCATCCGTGAGGATGCTTTGCTCACCGGCGAACTAGAACCTACCAACGAGCCCTACGCCATCGCCAAAATCGCAGGCATCAAGCTCTGTGAAAGCTTCAACCGCCAGTACGGACGCGATTACCGGTCAGTCATGCCGACAAATCTCTATGGGGTCGGCGACAACTTCCACCCGGAAAATAGTCATGTTATTCCCGGCCTCATGCGACGGTTTCATGAAGCGGCACAGACCGGGGCGGAGAGCGTCAGCGTCTGGGGAACCGGCACGCCCCGGCGCGAGTTCCTCTACGTCGACGATATGGCCAGTGCCTGCTTGCACATCATGGAGCTTCCTATCGAGCGCTACCAACAGCACACACAATCCAGACTCAGCCACATTAACGTGGGGACGGGGACAGACTGCTCAATCCGCGAACTGGCCGAGACCATTGCCAGGGTCACGGGGTTCAAGGGGCGGCTGGAGTTTGATACCAGCAAACCGGACGGCACCCCACGGAAGCTGCTTGATGTATCGAAGCTGGCAATGCTGGACTGGCATTCAACGATGGGCTTGGAAGAGGGATTAAAGGAAACCTATACATGGTTCCTTGAGAATGAGGCAGCTGTTATGCCGCTGCTTCCCTGAAGATCACCGTATTCATACACTTCGCATACACCTCATACCCCCTCTCCCGCATGAAGCACCCAACGTCGCTGCCTTCAACCTCGTGAAGGCTGCTCTTCAGCACTTCAACGAGCACATACTGCGGCCGGTAACGGTTCCAGTCATTAGACTTCAACACATCCAGATCCAGGCCCTCAACATCAACCGTCAGGAAGTCGATCTGCTGCCCGGCCGGCAAATGCGCCTCCAGTATCTCTGCCAAGGGTAACACCTGAATCTTTCGGGTCGAGATGATCCTGAATCGGTTGTCGGCCTGCGCCCGCTGTTCTGAGAGTGCCGCGGAAAAACCGTTCAGCGCAGGCTCATTGAACATGTAGTAGTCCAACTCCGTCGCCACGGCGCCCACGCCCATTTCAAGGTTGATATCGCGCTTACGGTGCTTGCGGAAAGCACGCATGCTATTGGGCATCGCATCAATGTTGATGCCGCGCCAGCCTGCCTTGTAGAACAGGCAGGTATTCGAGTATCGCTGTGGATGGTGTGCCCCGACGTCGACATAGAAGCCATCTCTCTTCTCCGAGAAAATCCGTTTCAGTATGAGGTCTTCGCCCTCCTGCGCCCAGGAGCATTGCTGCCACTGATCCCAGCGGATGTTATAGAGCACCCGCCTGACAAGGCTCTTGATAAAATCGGGCACGTATTCCCGTATAAACTCACGCATTAGCCATCACCAATGAGACCGGGCCATTCTGGTCGTCACAGCCACAATATTGAACGACGCCACTTTCATCGCGAAAATTCTGCGCGTTTCTCCCTGCAACAAGTCGGCAAAGAACGCAGCTGTTGCATAGGACAGCACCGTAGCCCAAGCCGCACCCAACGCGCCATAGGACGGAATGAGGAGCAGGTTCAAAGCGACATTCACCAGCATCCCCAGAACCGCCCTCTGCATGCTCAACATCTGCCGGTTCTCAGCAAGATACCAGTTACTGCTGGCAACCCCCAAGAATACAAATATCGCCGCCCAGATGTGAACCGACAACACTTCGCCGGCAGCCGCATAGTCGCTGCCAAACAGCAGGGTCACTACAGGGGTAGACAGGAATGTCATGGGCACGGCGACACACACCGAGAGCCAGACCATGACGTCGAACAGAGTCTGTAAGCGCCGGTAGTACTGTGCCTCATCGGCCATCCGGGATTCCAGGATGGCTGGCAGCACCGACGCCATAACAGCCATGGGGACAAAATACCAAACCTCACTCACGCGGGTCGCAGCGCTGTATAACCCTACCTCTGTATCACCAATCATCTGCCCGAGCATGATCTGGTCTACTTTCATATAAACGGTGATCGCCACGCCCGACAGCAGCAGGGGCCAACTGGCTGTCAGCATCGCCTTTGCCCTGCTGGCAGAGGCTCTGAGTTCGGCAAGAGAAAATCCATAGAACCGGAAAACCCAAAGCATCAGCACGGCGCCCACAAGCGCTTCGCCCATCACGGCCCACGCGAAGAGCACCAGGGGAGCATTCAGCAGAATGAGCACTATCTTGACCACGGCAAAGGCGAGAAAGGCAGCGTTCTGCACCATCACGGTGTACTTGGACAGCACCTGCGACTCGAACCAGTAGGTGGCGACGTCACTCACCTTGAAGAGCATCATGGAGCCGAGTATCGCAACCAGTACTAGCGCCAGCCTGTCCTCGGGGCGCAGCCAGAAGATAACCAGCAGAATGAGCCCGTAGGCCAGCAGCCCACCCGCGAATTGCAACGCAGCGGCGGTGCCGATTGTCACCCCCTTGCCGGCCGGTTCCCGCACGATGTCCCGGACCACAATGCCCTGCAGCCCGAGGCCTGCAACAGCCCCGAACAACCCCACAAACGCGGTGGCGAAACTGAGCAGACCAAACTGCTCGGGGCCCAGGTAGCGGGCGATCCATACCCCTACCAAAAGCCCCACGCCCATACGCAGCACTTTGTCAAAAAAGAGCCAGCCGATGTTGTCGATGACCTTCAGCAGATTGGGCCGATGGGCAACGCGGCGCCTTAGAATGTCAGGGACGATACTCAAATCGATGTACGTTCCCGGGTGAGCCGCTGTTTCCAATATTGCTCTGCACCCAGCACTCCCTCAAAGTCCATCTTACTTTATCCCTGTAGTGGCGCTGCGCGCCCGTCGCGCCGCTTGTAAGCGCACTGCCTTCGGCTCGGGTCGCCCCGTATCGCGCTCTCCTGAGGCGAGACTGACGACATTGAGCCGATCCGACAAGGCGCCAGAAAGACAACGGAGTATACCGTTGCATAACCAGGCAGTGCAGACCAGGCGCTATTCACTCAAAAATGGGCAAACGACTGTTATCATACCCCACCCCAACCCACACAGTCGGACCCCATGACCAAGAAGCAGCCAACCACCTTCGCCGAAACCCTGAGCCAGTTGGAAGCGCTTACCGCGCGCCTCGAAGACAGCGACACCTCTCTGGAGCAGTCGTTGAAAGACTTTGAGCAGGGCGTTCAACTCATTCGCCAGGCACAGCAGTCCCTGCAGGAAGCCGAACAGAAAGTGCAGCTGCTGCTTGAAAAAGAGGGCAAGCCCGTTGCTGCACCGTTCCACAGCGAAGACGAGGAAGGCACAGCAGAGTGAGCCCGGCGTTGAGCACCTTCATGAGCCATAGCCGCGCGCGCTGTGAGGCGCGGTTGCAGGCCGTGGGTGGCATAGCCGCCCAAGACGCGCGTGCCGCGGCCGCGCTCGGCGGCCTTGAGGCGGCGGTACGCTATGCATTGGAGGCTGGCGGCAAGCGCATCCGGCCCTGCCTGGTGTATGCCGCGGCGCAGGCCATCGCCCCCGCAGCGGACGCAGACGCGGCGCTGGACAATGCGGCCTGTGCCATGGAATTGATGCACACCTACTCTCTGATCCATGACGACCTGCCGGCCATGGACGACGATGCGCTGCGTCGAGGACGCCCCACCCTGCACAAGGCCTTCGATGAGGCCACGGCCATCCTGGTGGGCGATGGACTGCAGGCGCTGGCCTTCGAACTGCTGGCAGACGCGCAAGGTGTCTCGGCCGAAGGCCGGGTTGCCATGGTCAGGGTGCTCGCCCGGGCCAGCGGCCTGGGCGGTATGGTCGGCGGCCAGTTTGTCGATATCGCTGCCACCGGCAGCACCCTGACCCTGCCGGAACTGCAGGGTCTGCACGCCCTGAAAACCGGCGCCCTGATCCGCGCCGCATTGAGCCTGGGTGCCATCGCGGCCGGCGCTTCAACCGACGAGCGTTCAGCGCTGGAAACGTTCGGCCAGCATCTCGGCCTGGCCTTCCAGGTGGTGGACGACATACTCGATGTGGAGGGCAACGCTGCCACCCTCGGTAAAACCGGGGGCAAGGACGCCCTCGCGGGCAAAACCACCTATGTCAGCCTGCTCGGGCTGGCGGGCGCACGCGCCGCTGCCGATGCGCTGCTCGCCGAGGGTCTGGAAGCGCTGGGCGGGTTTGGCCGCGAGGCCGACCCTCTGCGCGAACTCGCCCGATTTATTGTGCAACGCCAGGCCTGAACGCCCCGAGCGACCAGGCTTCAGTGGCCCCTGACGCCACGCCCTATTGTGCGCGCCCGGTAAACAGGTGGCCGAGCTTCGCACCTTTGGTTTTGAGGTATTTTTCGTTGTGCGGGTTACTCGCGCAGTGCAGCGGCACGCGTTCTACCACGCTCACCCCGTTTTCCTCCATCGCGGCAACTTTCCGCGGGTTATTGGTCATCAGCCGCACCCGGGTGATCTTCAGGTGCCTGAGCATCGGGCCGAGGATGGAGTAGTCGCGCATGTCGGCGCCGAAACCGAGCTGTTCATTGGCCTCCACGGTATCGGCGCCGGCGTCCTGTAACTTATAGGCCTTGATCTTGTTGAGCAGACCGATACCGCGGCCCTCCTGGCGGAGGTAGAAAATGGCGCCACGGCCGGCCTCTGACACTGCCTTCATCGCCGCTTCCAGCTGGTTACCGCAGTCGCAGCGCAGGCTGAACAGGGCATCACCGGTAAGGCATTCAGAATGGATACGTGCCAGCACCGGTTCACCGTCGCTGACATCGCCCATGGTGAGCACGATATGCTCCTTGTTGGAATCCGGATCCTCAAAGCCGTGGATATCAAACACGCCCCAGGCAGTGGGCAGGCGGGAGGTCTCTACGTAGCGTACTGGCACGGGGGAATCCGGTGGCGAAAAAAAGGGGCGTAGTTTAGCACTTAATCGTCCCGGGTGTGGGGCAGGCCACTACCATTCACGGGAGATGGACAGCACGCCGTTACGCTCACGCAATTCCACATGCTGCAGGTAGCTCATGCCGAGCAGGATGGTGGTCGGGTACTCGCCCAGCACTACGGTGGCGCGGACGCCTTCAACCGGAATCCCCCCCACTTCCACCCGGTCCAGGTTCAGCAGCCAGGCATCGACGACGCCGCTGGCGGTTTCCAGCGTGGAGGGTATCCCCGCTGCATAATCAAGGCCCAGCGCTTCGGCCTGGCGGGTGTTGAGCGCCACCACATTGGCACCGGTATCCACCATCACCTGCACGCTGCGGCCGTTGATCAGGGCGCTGGTGATGTACTGCATGCGATCGTTGCGGGGGATCTGCAGTTCACGCCGCTCGGGCGCCACGTAGTTGGTGGTGATATTGCGGTTAAGACCCACGCGCTGGCGAGTGCCGTTGATCTCCAGCACCGCCCCGCTGGCGTCGGCGCTGAGGAGCTTCACCCCGTCGACGCTGTCGCCGGCGCGCAGGGTCTTGCGCTGGCCGTTGATCATCAGCACCGCAGTGTTCGGGAGCAGGGCCTCCACCGTAACCGAGGCGGCAAACGCACCGCCACTGCCCAACCACCACAGCAGCAATAGGGCCGGCAGCCATCCGCGGCAAGGGGCGATGCGGGACGTGAACATCTCACTGTGCTGTCGCTGGGCCCGTTGCATCACGCTACCCTGCCGCCATCAGCCAGAGCGCGATGTGCAGGGTGATGCAGGCCATTACACCTGCCACCATGTCATCGACCATGATGCCGAAACCGCCGCCGACCCTGCGATCCAGTGCACCTATCGGCCAGGGTTTGGCGATGTCATACACCCGAAACACCACAAACCCGATGATCACCCACATCCAGCCGGCTGGCACCGCCCACAT
Source organism: Halieaceae bacterium UBA5044 (assembly GCA_002416125.1). Taxonomy (GTDB): domain Bacteria; phylum Pseudomonadota; class Gammaproteobacteria; order Pseudomonadales; family Halieaceae; genus Haliea. The sequence continues at coordinate 124,326 of DIBU01000011.1, read as the reverse complement.
GGTGATCCAGTAACCCACAAACTCATCCCAGACGATACCCGGGTGATCGTGCACACGCAGTTGCCGGCTCGCACGCTCGCAAATCCAGACCCCTGCCAGGGCGGTGCCTACCACAAACAGGGTATACCAGAGCAGGGGCAAGGCAGTGCGCGCCAGCACGGCGTCCACCAGCAGAAACAGCGGCACTGCGGCCAGCGTACCCGCCGTACCGGGGGCCACTGGCGACAGACCGCTGCCGAAACCGAAGGCGAGCAACTGCACGGGGTTGCGCAGCAGCGCGGGCGGCGGGGTGGCAGCGGGCTTGGCCATGGGGCATCTATCCTTCCTGACGTCGTGCCAGTTTACTGCGCTTTGGCGCTGGAACAACCGGTCATTTCCCCTGGCGGGCGCACGCAACCCGGTACCGGCAACCCGGCACCTGCCATCGCGGATCAGAAATGCCGGTAGCCCGTCGCGAGGTGCTCGAAACCGGGGCAGACGACGCCGGCGCCCGCTGCAACCTCACCGATGCGGGTGCAGCCGGCGGGTGGCGATGCACCGGCAGGCAGGCAAAAACACAGTTCGTAGTCATCGCCGCCGGCCAACGCCCAGGCCAACGCCTGCGCGCGGTCCGGATGGGCCTGCAACGCAGCAGACAGTGGCAGCGCATGGGCATCGATGCGCAGCTGCACGCCGCTGGCCGCGGCGATGTGGCCGGCATCCGCGAGCAGGCCATCGGACAGGTCGATCGCCGCCGTGGCGTCATGCAGCAACGATGCGCCCAGTTGCAGCCGCGCTGTCGGCCGGAAAAAACGGCCCTCGAGGTATTCAGCGACCTCAAGCTCCGGCCGGTAGCGACCCTGCAGCACCGCCAGGCCCGCTGCAGCATCCCCCAGCGTACCCGACACGTACAGGCTGTCCCCCGGCCGCGCTGCGTCGCGCGTGAGCGCCCGGCCAGGCGGCAGGGCACCCAGCACCTGTACGGTAATGGTCAGCGGCCCGCGCGTGGTATCGCCTCCTACCAGCGGCAGTGATAACTCGCTGGCCGCGGCGGCCAGCCCCTGGCTGAAACTGTGTAGCCACAGCTCGTCGGCGGCGGGCAATGTCAACGCCAGGGTCATGCCCAGGGGGCGCGCACCCATCGCGGCGAGGTCTGACGCAGCCGCAGCCACCGCACGGTAGGCCACGTCCTCGGGCAGACTGTCAGCGGGGAAATGCACCCCCTCCAGTGCGGTATCGACGGAGGTGGCGAGGCGCTCGCCGGGAGCAAGCTGCAGCAGGGCACAGTCGTCGCCCACCCCCAGCACCACGGCCGGGCCGGCACCCAGAGATGAGAAATAGCGGGCTATCAGGGAGAATTCGTCAGCCGGCATCAGGCGCTGGCGTCGGTTTCGGCCTTGCGCAGCTGGCGAGCCGCCTTGTCCAGTACACCGTTGATGTACTTGTGGCTGTCCGTTGCACCGAATTTCTTGGCCAGGGAGACAGCTTCGTTGATGACCACTTTCCATGGCACATCAATGCGCTGCTGCAGCTCGAAGACACCCATGCGCAACAGGCTGCGCTCAATCGGGTCCAGCTCGTCGAGTTTGCGGTCCAGCAGGGGCGCCAGCACCGCCTCGAGTTCGTCCACGCAGCCCGGCACCCCGTGCAGCAACGCCTGAAAGTACTCGATGTCGACATGATTGAAGTCGTAATCCGTGCGGAACTCGGCTTCGATCTGGTTAATCGGCGCCTCCGCCATGTGCCACTGGTACAGCGCCTGCATGGCGTAGTGCCGCGCCTTGTGGCGCTCGGCCGCCAGGGTATTGCGGGCTTGTTTGGTCACGGTAGCGGTCAGCTCCCGATCCGGCCCAGCAGGCTGACCATTTCCAGCGCTGACAGCGCCGCTTCGGCGCCTTTGTTACCGGCCTTGGTGCCAGAGCGCTCCACCGCCTGCTCGATGGAGTCCACGGTGAGTACGCCGAATGAGATCGGAATGCCGTGCTCCAGGCTCACCTGGGCGATGCCCTTGGTGCATTCACCGGCCACGTAGTCGAAGTGCGGCGTGCCGCCGCGAATCACGGCACCCAGCGCGACGATCGCGTCGAAACCGCCCTGTTTTGCCACGCGCTGGCAGACCAGCGGTATCTCGAAGGCACCCGGCGCCCGCACTACGGTCATCTGCTCATCCTTCACGCCGTGTCGACGCAGGGCGTCGATTGCACCCTCCAGCAGGTGTTCGACCACAAAACTGTTCCAGCGGCCCACCACCAGTGCGTACTGACCGCTGGCCCCCGTGAAATCCCCTTCAATCGTCTTGATGTTTGTCATGCGAATTCCTTGTTCGTGTGTGCCCGGCGCTAGGGTGCCAGGTATTCGAGCACTTCCAGGTCAAAACCCGAAATGGCATTGTACTTGATGGGTGCGCCCATGAGGTGGATTTTTCCCACGCCCAGGTCCTTCAGGATCTGGGAACCCAGGCCTACCTTGGTGTAGGTGTCCGGCAGGGCACGCGCGCTGGAAGGCGCCCTGCCCAGCGCCATATCGATACTGTCCAGCAGTTGCTCACTGCTCTCATCGCCGGCCAGCAGCACAATCACCCCGCGACCCGCTTCGGCCACGCGCTGCATGCAGGCACCGAACTGCCAGGAGGCGCGCCCGTCAATGCGGCTGGCCACCATGTCGCGCAGGGTCGAAGCCACGTGCACCCGCACCAGCGTGGGCTCCTCAGCCGTGATCTCGCCGCAGGTCAGCGCCAGATGCAGATCGCCGGCGGTGTTGTCGCGGTAGGCCAGCAGGCGAAAACGACCCCAGGCGGTGTCGATGTCTCCTTCGCGTACGCGCTCAATGGTGCGTTCATTGACCATGCGGAAGTGAATCAGATCGGCAATCGTGCCTATTTTCAGCCCGTGGCTGCGCGCAAACTCGACCAGTGCCGGGCCATCTGCCAGCAGCCCTTCCGGCGTCAGGATGTCAGCGATCACCGCCGCTGGCAGCAGGCCCGCCAGCGCCGCATAGTCGCTGGCCGCCTCGGTATGGCCGGCCCGCGTCAGCACACCGCCCGGCAGCGCCGTGAGGGGAAAGATATGCCCCGGCTGGACGATATCGGAAGGCACCGCCTGGGGGGCGACGGCCGCCTGCACGGTGCGGGCGCGATCTGCCGCCGAGATGCCGGTATCGATGCCTTCAGCGGCCTCAATGGACAGGGTGAAGTTGGATTTTTCCCCGTGGGCGGCGGGCACCATGGGCGGCAGGTCGAGCTGGCGGCAACGCTCCTCGGTCAGCGCCAGGCACACCAGTCCGCGCGCCTGTCGGGCCATGAAATTGATATGCGCCGCGCTGACATGATCGGCCGCCACCATCACCACGCCTTCGTTGTTGCTGTCGTCATCGTCATCCATCAGCACCACCATGCGGCCCTGGCGGATGTCACTGATCAATTCGTCTACGCTGTTTGTCTGCATGCCTTTGCAATCCTTCTGGGACAGTGCGCGCCTAACCGCGCAGGTAGCCATTATCGGCCAGGGTCGCGAGGGAGATACCCGCCTCGTGCTGCGGTACGGCGGCCGCATCCCCCAGCACCAGGCGCTCCAGGTAACGCGCAATCACGTCCACCTCCAGATTCACCCGGCTACCCGGGCGGTACTCGGCAAACACGGTTTCCGCACGGGTCTGGGGAATGATGTTGAGGTCAAATTCCGCACCGCGCACGGCATTGACGGTAAGGCTGGTACCGTCCACGCAAATGCTGCCTTTGTGGGCGATGTACTTTGCAAGGCCGTCCGGCGCGCGCATCACGTAGCGCCAGGAACGGCCGTCTTCCACCGCGCTGACTACCTCACCAACGCCGTCGATGTGGCCGCTGACGATATGGCCACCCAGGCGGCTGGCCGGCGTAAGGGCCTTTTCCAGGTTGACCCGGCTGCCCGGCTGCAAGCCGCCAAGCGTGGTGAAGTCCAGGGTTTCGCGGGACACGTCTGCCCAATAGCCGTCACCGGGCAATTCAGTCACTGTGAGACAGACGCCATTCGTGGCGATACTGTCGCCGAGCTGCACATCGGCCAGATCCAGCTTGCCGGTGTGTACCCGCAGGCGCAGGTCGCCCCCGGCGGGCTGCAGGGCGGCGATGGAGCCCACGGCCTGGATGATTCCTGTGAACATAGTCTGTCCTGTGTCGTTTGACGCGAGTCCGGCGTCGGGGCCAACGCTCAGCTCGCGGGAACGGCGGTAAATCGCCAGTCCTGGCCCACCTGCCGCACATCGCGCAGGAGCAGGGGCACCTTGTCCGCCATGTGCTCCAGTGGCAACTCCAGCAGCGGTCGCGCTGCGCTCCCCATCAGGGTTGGTGCCATGTATACGATCAGTTCGTCCAACAGGCCCAATTGCAACAGTGCACCCGCCAGGCGGGGGCCGGATTCTACCAGAATTTCGTTGCACTGCCGCCTGTTGAGTTCGGCAAACAGCGCCTGCAGGTCAAGACCGTGGGCCAGACAGGGCAACGCCAGCAATTCGGTGCCTGCGGAGGGCGCAGGCCTGACGGGCCCGCGGGCCGCGTCGTGGCACCAGAGTGTGGGCGCCTCGGCACTGAACACACGCGCCGTCACCGGGGCACGCTGCTGTGAATCCAGCACGACGCGCAGGGGCTGACGAGCGCTGGCGCGCGCGGCGGTGGCGTCCGGTAAACCCAGTTCCTCCGCGCGCACAGTCAGGGCACAATCGTCGGAGAGCACGGTACCGGCCCCCGTCACCACGGCGCAGCTCATGGCCCGCAGGCGCTGTACGTCACGCCGGGCCGGCGCACCGGTGATCCATTGGCTTGCGCCGGAGGCCATGGCCGTGCGGCCATCCAGCGACATGGCCAGCTTGGCCCGAACCCGTCCGCGGCCACGCCGCATACGGGCGATAAATCCTGGAATCACCGCTTCAGCCTCGGCCTGTAACACACCGCATTCCACCGCCACACCCGCGGCGCGCAAACGGGCGAGACCCTCACCGGCCACCTGCGGATTCGGGTCCTGCATTGCCGCCACCACCCGCACCACACCGGCCGCCAGCAGGGCGTCGGCGCAGGGCCCGGTTTTGCCCTGGTGGCTGCAGGGCTCCAGCGTCACGTAGGCCGTGGCGCCGCGCGCGTTGCCGGCCATCGCCAGTGCTTCAATTTCCGCGTGGTTGCCGCCGGCAGGCTGGGTGAAGCCCTCACCAATCACCTGGCCGTCGCGCACCAGCACGCAGCCCACATGGGGGTTGGGCATGGCGGAATAACGGCCTTCCCGGGCAAGCTGCAGGGCTCGCGCCATCATCCGGGTATCAAAGACCGGGTCAGGCATGACGTCCGGCCGCGCCACTCAGGCGCTGCCGCGCTCCGGCCGCGGCTCGGACTCCAGCAGTTCAATGGCATCGCGAAACTCGGCGATGTCCTGGAACTTCCGGTAGACCGAGGCGAAACGCACGTAAGCGACCTGATCCAGCTGTTTGAGATGCTCCATCACCAGCTCGCCCACCACCCGGGAGCCCACCTCGCGCTCGCCGGTCGCGCGCAGGGCGTGCTTGATATGGTTGATCGCCGCCTCGACCTCTTCCACCGGCACCGGTCGCTTCTCCAGTGAGCGCTGGAAGCCAACGCGCAGCTTGGCCTCATCAAAGGGCTCGCGGTTGCCGTTATGCTTGATCACCCGCGGCATGACGAGCTCCGCTACCTCGTAGGTGGTGAAGCGCTCGTGGCAGCTCAGGCACTCGCGACGGCGCCGTATCTGGTCGCCACCAGCGACCAGCCGCGAGTCGATCACCTTGGTATCATCAGCAGCGCAGAACGGGCAGTGCATTGGCTCTCACCTTCAGTACAAGTGCCTGAAGACTAACACATTTTGGCTCTGACTAGCGCGGCAACGGAAGCGCCATTGGGGCTACCATCACAACTTTGCTATCCTCCGGAGTCCACCAGAGGAGATGCTCATGCCCCAGAGCCTGCAGAAATGCCTTTTCCACCGCGCCCTGGCGCTCACGCTGGCCTGCTGCATGGCCTGGCCCACCGCCGTGTTGGCACAGAAGACGGCGCGCCCCGTACTCCTCGGCAAACACTGGGTGGCGCTGACCGGCAAGCCACAGGGCGCTACCGCCGGCGCCATGATGTTCCAGCAGGGCGGCAATGCCATTGACGCGGCCGCTGCAATGCTGGCGGTCACCGCGACCCTGTGGGACGTGCTCGGCTGGGGTGGGGAAACCCAGGCGCTGATTTACAACCCGAATACCGGCAAGGTCATCGGCCTGAACGCCCTGGGTGTTGCACCCACCGGCGCAACGCCCGAGTTCTTTCGCAACCAGGGCATGCTCTACCCCCCCGAATATGGGCCGCTGGCGGCGGTGACCCCGGGCACGCCGGGTGGCCTGATGGTCATGCTGGCGGAGTTCGGCCGGCTGAGCCTCGCCGAGGTGCTGGCCCCCGCCATGGAGATGGCCCGGGGATATCCGATTGAGGCCACCCAGGCACGCTTCATCGAGAGCCGCCGCGACATCCTGCAGCAGTGGCCCGACTCGCAGCGGGTATTCCTGCCCCACTACGACAGCGACAGCCCGGAACAGCGCGCGGCACCGGCGCCCGGCGAGATATTCCGGCAGGCCGATCTGCTCGCCACGCTGCAGAAACTGGTGGATACGGAGGCCGCTGCACTGGCCGCGGGCGCCGACCGCAAGGCGGCCATCATGGCTGCCTACGAACGCTTTTACCGCGGTGACATCGCGGCCGAAATCGTGCGCAGCAACCGCGCCGCCGGCGGGCTGATCACCGCGGATGACCTCGCCGAGTGGGAGGTGATTCTGGAAGAACCCGTGAGCGTCAATTACCGCGGCATCGATGTCTACAAACTCACCACCTGGACCCAGGGACCGGCCATGCTGCAGGCCCTGAACCTGCTCGAGGGCTTCGACCTCAAGGCCATGGGCTACAACAGCACACGCTACATCCACACGCTCTACCAGGCCATGAACCTGGCCTTCGCCGACCGTGACTTCTACTACGGCGATCCCTACCTGCCCCCTGAGGAACCGGTTGAGGGGCTGCTCTCCAAGCGCTACGCCGAAGAGCGGCGCAAACTGATGCCCCCAGACCACAACCTCACGGACCTGAAACCGGGTGACCCCTACCGGTTCCAGCGCGGCAAGAACCCCTTCGAATCACTGCGCCAGCAATGGACGCCAATACCGCCTGCCGCCGACGCGGCTGGCGCCGAGAGCTTCCAGCAGGCCAGCCGCATGACGGCGGACGAGGCCTTCCTCGCCGGCACCACATCGATACAGGCGGCGGACGCAGAGGGCTGGGTGATTTCCGTGACCCCCTCCGGCGGCTGGATTCCGGCGTTCATTGCCGGCAACACCGGCGTTGGCCTGAGCCAGCGTATGCAGAGCTTCGTGCTGGACGAGGCCCTGAACCCCTACAATGTCGTGCAACCTGGCCAGCGTCCACGGGTGACGCTCACACCGTCGCTGGCGCTGCGTGACGGCAAGCCGCTCATGGCCTTCTCCGTGCAGGGCGGCGACACCCAGGACCAGAACCTGCTGCAGTTTTTCCTCAACATGGTGGAGTTCGACATGAACGTGCAACAGGCGGCGGAGGCGCACAATATCCTCAGCTACCAGATGCAGAGCTCATTCGGCGCGCACCAGTCCGAACCTGGGCGGCTGCAGGTCACACCGCTTGTATCACCGTTCACGCGCGCCGAGCTGGAACGCATGGGGTACGACGTGGAGGTGGTGGAGCGCACCTACAACCCGACCACGGCGATCTGGTTCGATCACGAGCATGGAGTGATGCAAGGTGGCGCGTCGGACTACGGGGATGACTACGGGATTGCGTGGTAACAGCTGGCGGGCTGGCGGGCTGGCGCGTGTGGAGCTTCGTAGCGGCGGGACAACGCGGGGGATCGCGGCGAGAACGGCCACTCGTTTTCCATCATCTCCGGGCGGCTGCGCAACTCGACCATTTTTGCTGCGCAAAAATTGGGACTCGAACAGTGCTCGCCGCAAAGCCCCCTCCGATGATGGAAAACGAAAGCTGTGGCCTGATTGTTCTCGCCGCGATCCCCCACGTTGTCCCGCGTACCGTGCGTATTTCTCAGAGGCGACCGGCTCGCACAGTGGGGATTGCCCAGAGGTGGCCGAGTTGACACGCTCCCCGGGTTGAGGCGGATTAAGCTAAACCGTGTCGCTTATTCTGAATGTTGCGGCGTTGACCCGACGCGTTCCGGACTTGCCGCCTGCTATATCCCCAATTCCTTTCGCAGGCTCCGTCTTCAGGCCCGATGCGGTGCACGGGTGGGCGAAAAATCAGGCCACAGCTTTGGCTCGCGATCACCGTAGGGGGTAGTCCGCGAGCACTGTTCGAGTCCCAATTTTGCACAGCAAAAATGGTCGAGTTGCGCAGCGGCCCGGAGGTGATCGCGAGACAGTGGCCGTTCGCCCACCCGTGCACCGCATCGGGCCGCGCTACGAAGTCCCAACACCAACGCAGCCCAGCACAGCCCACAAAAAAGGGGAGCCAAAGCCCCCCCTTTCTTGTGAATCAGCCACCCAATTCACCGATACACAGGAAACCGCGCACAGATGTCCAGCACCTTGGCCTTCACCTCGGCAATCGCCGCATCCGCGGAACCCTGCTCCAGCGCCTCCAGCACATCGCACATCCAACCGGCCAGCTGCACAGTTTCCGCCTCCTTGAAGCCGCGGGTAGTGATGGCCGGCGTGCCCACGCGCAGGCCGGAGGTGATGAACGGTGACCGCGGATCGTTGGGTACCGCGTTCTTGTTCACCGTGATGTTCGCGTTGCCCAGGGCCTCATCGGCATCCTTGCCCGTGTAGGGCTTGCCGATGAGGTCCACCAGCATCAGGTGGTTGTCGGTGCCCCCGGAAACGATATTGATACCGCGATCGATGAAGGTCTTCGCCATCGCCCGGGCGTTGGCCACAACCTGCTTCTGGTAGGCGACAAACTCGGGGCTCTGGGCCTCTTTGAAACTGACGGCCTTGGCCGCAATCACGTGCATCAGCGGGCCGCCCTGGCCGCCGGGGAAGACGGCGGACTGGAACTTCTTCTCCAGCTCTTCATTGGCGCGCGCCAGAATGATGCCACCGCGCGGACCGCGCAGGGTTTTGTGGGTCGTGGAGGTGACCACATCGGCATGAGGAACCGGGTTGGGGTAAACCCCGGCGGCCACCAGGCCAGCGACGTGTGCCATGTCCACCAGCAGGTAGGCGCCCACCTTGTCGGCTATCTCCCGAAACCATGCCCAGTCCATGACACGGGAATAGGCGGAGAAACCGGCCACGATCATCTTTGGCTTGTGCTCCAGCGCCAGCGCCTCAACCTGGTCATAGTCCACCTCGCCGGTGCTCGCCTTGAGGCCGTACTGCACCGCGTTGTACATCTTGCCGGAGAAATTGGGCTTGGCACCGTGTGTCAGGTGCCCGCCGTCGGCGAGGCTCATGCCCAGTACCGTGTCGCCAGCCTGGCACAGGGCCTGGTAGACCGCGGAGTTGGCCTGGGAGCCAGAGTGCGGCTGCACATTGGCATAGTCCGCCCCGAACAGGGCCTTGGCGCGGTCAATCGCCAGCTGCTCGGCCTTGTCGACGTACTCGCAGCCACCGTAGTAGCGCTTGCCTGGATAACCCTCTGCGTACTTGTTGGTGAGCACGGTGCCCTGGGCCTGCATCACGCGCGGGCTGGTGTAGTTTTCCGAGGCAATGAGCTCGATATGCTCTTCCTGGCGACGCTCTTCCTCCTTGATGGCAGCAAAGATCTCGTCGTCAAACCCCTCGATGGTCATGCGCTGGTCAAACATCGGTGTCCCCTGGCAGGCGGGGCCGCGGTGGCCCGTGAAAAGAGCGCAGCATTTTACCCAAATTCGGCCCGGCATATAAGTGGCGAGTCACCCGGAGGGGATTCCTGTATTATTTCTGTCACTGTTGTGACATACAGTGGGCAGCCATCAGTGAACGGCGATACAGGAACCCCCGGTAATCGATGAATATCAGCATATTTGGCAGCGGCTACGTGGGCCTCGTACAGGCAGCGATTTTTGCGGATGTGGGCCACAGGGTGATCTGCATGGATATCGACGCGGGTCGCGTGGACCGCTTGCGCGAGGGCGATGTACCGTTCTATGAGCCGGGCCTGTCGCAGCTTATCCGCAACGGTATCGGCAGCGGACTGCTGTCATTCACCACGGATGCGAAAGAGGCCGTGCAGGCCAGCGACTACCTGTTCGTTTGCGTCGGCACGCCTGCCGGTAGCGATGGCTCCGCAGACCTCACTTATGTGATGCAGGTGGCGGACTCCATCGCCCGCTACATGACCAGCCGCAAGGTGGTGATCACCAAATCAACGGTGCCCGTAGGCACGACCGACAGGATTCACAGGTATATCCTGGACGCGCTGCATAAACAGGGCCGCTCGATTGCTGTCGAGGCCGCCTCCAACCCGGAGTTCCTCAAGGAGGGCTCCGCGGTCGCCGACTGCCAGAGCCCCGACCGCATCATTATCGGCACCGAGTCCCCCCGCGTGCTGGAAGAGCTGCGGCGCATGTACCAGGCCTTCAACCGCAATCACGAGAAAGTGATGCATATGGATCCGCGCAGCGCGGAGATGACCAAACTGGCCGCCAATGCCATGCTCGCCACCAAGATCAGTTTCATGAATGAAATGGCCGCCATTGCGGAAGCGGTGGGCGCCGACATCGAGCTGGTCCGGCGCGGCATGGGTTCGGACCCGCGCATTGGTTACCAGTTCATCTACCCCGGTTGCGGCTACGGCGGCTCCTGTTTCCCCAAGGATGTCCGCGCGCTCAAACACCTGGCAGAGCAGCACGGACACCGCGCGGGCATTCTCACTGCCGTACACGACACCAACCAGCGGCAGAAAAACAAGCTGGCGGAGCGCGTCATGGAGCGGCTCGGTGCCGACCTCAGCGGCAAGACCATCGCAGTGTGGGGACTGTCGTTCAAACCCAACACCGACGACATGCGCGAAGCCCCCAGCCGCTACCTGATCGAGGGCATCTGGTCCTGTGGTGGTCGCGTACAGGCCTTCGACCCCCAGGCCATGCAGGCCTGTCGCGATATCTACGGCGAACGCGATGAACTGGTACTGTGTGCGCACAAGGAAGATGCCCTGAAAGGCGCTGATGCGCTGGTAATCTGCACCGAGTGGAAGGCCTTCTGGTCACCCGATTTCGAACTGATCAAGCGCGAGCTCAGCACGCCACTGATTTTTGACGGCCGCAACCTGTATAACCCGGCACAAATGGAAGAGCTGGATATCGAATATTACGGCATCGGCCGCGGCCGCTCTCTGGCCAGGCCGGCGTGAACGGGCAGGTCACCCTGGGATGGCGGGAGTGGCTGGGGCTGCCGGAGCTCGGTATTGCCCATATCAAGGCCAAAATCGACACCGGCGCGCGCACCAGTGCCCTGCATGCCTTCTACGTTGAGCCGTTTGAACGTGATGGGGAGCAGTGGGTGCGTTTTGGCATCCACCCGCGCCAGGGCGATACAGAACAGGTCGTGGACTGCGAAGCGCGGGTTGTGGACCAGCGCCAGGTCACCGACTCGGGCGGTCACCGGGAAAATCGCTTCGTCATCCAGACCCTGATCGAGCTCGGTGGCGAGCGCATCGAAGCCGAAATCACACTCACCGACCGGGAGAACATGCGCTTTCGCATGCTGCTGGGCCGCACCGCCATGCGTGGCCGCTGCCTCGTCGACCCCGGCCAGTCCTACCTGCTCGGCAGGCGGGCACGCACACAGGATTAACGGCAGATGCCGGCACACGGCAAGGCACTGGACATAGGCGGCCAGCGGGTTCAGCCCGGCGAGCGCAAGGTGATCGACATCCCCGTCGCGCCCACCTACACCCGCGATAACCTGTCCATCAGCGTGCAAGTCGTGCGCGGCAGGCGACCCGGGCCGGTGATGTTCGTCTGTGCCGCGGTGCACGGTGACGAAATCAACGGTGTGGAAATCATCCGTCGTATTCTCAAGGATCCGCATCTGGACCGGCTGCGCGGCACCCTGATCGCGATTCCCATCGTCAACGTGTACGGTTTTATCAACCACACGCGCTACCTGCCTGATGGCCGCGACCTCAACCGCTCGTTCCCGGGCTCTGCCCGCGGCTCGCTGACCGGCCGCATTGCGCACACCTTTCTGCAGGAGATTGTGGCGCACTGCACCCACGGCATCGACCTGCACACTGGTGCACGCCACCGCAGCAACTTCCCGCAGATCCGCGCCAACCTGGAGGATCCCGTGGTGCTGGGCATGACTGAGGCGTTCGGCGCGCCCATCGCCATTGATGCCAAGATACGCGACGGCTCCCTGCGCCAGGCCGCGGGTGACCTCGGTGTCCCCGTGTTGCTCTACGAGTCCTGCGAGGCACTGCGCTTTGACGAGATCTACATCCGCGCGGGGGTGAAAGGGGTGCTCAACGTGATGCGCCATATCGGCATGCTGCGCCGCTCGCGCGCGCGCCCCCGACCGCCGACCATCAGCCGCAACACGCGCTGGCTGCGCGCTCCGGAGAGCGGCATTCTGCGCGTGCTGGTGCCGCTGGGCGCAGAGGTGCAACAGGGGCAGACCATCGGGTTTATTGCCGATCCTATGGGGACCAGTGAAACCGACGTGGTGGCGGACATCCACGGGATCGTTATCGGCCGCACCAACCTGCCCCTCGCCTACGAGGGCGATGCGCTGTTCCACATTGCGGAGATCAGCGACAAGGCCAACTGGGAGGTGGATGAGTTCCACGAGGCGCACGAGCCGGACGCCTCGGAGCTGGACCCGGAGGATTTGAGTTCGGCGCCGATTGCGGATTGACGGAGTTGGTGCCTTCGTTCGGGACCGGCCGGGGCGACGGTGGGGGCGATTCGAGGCGCGCTCAAGGCCATCGCTTACTGCTGAGGCTGCGGGCGGTGCAGGGCTGCCGGGACTGTCCGAGACAGGATGTCGAGGTCAAGCGAGCCATGGATGGCCTTGAGCGTGTCCCGGCAGCCCTGCACCGTTCGCGGCCGGCACCTGAACCGAGCCCTGATACCTGAACGAACAAAGCACGGCACTGAACCCAACCCCGATTCCTGCTAGAATCCGCCCACATTTTTACCACCACAGGCAACGCATACAGATGGCCCAGTACGTCTACACCATGAACCGCGTCGGCAAGGTTGTGCCGCCGAAAAAGAAAATTCTCGAGGATATCTCCCTGTCCTTCTTCCCGGGTGCCAAGATCGGCGTGCTCGGCCTGAACGGCTCGGGCAAGTCGACCCTGCTGCGCATCATGGCCGGGATAGATACGGATATCCTCGGCGAAGCGCGGCCCCAGCCCGGCATCAAAATCGGGTATTTGCCGCAGGAGCCGCAGCTCAACCCGGAGAAGGATGTGCGCGGCAATGTCGAGGAGGGCCTGCAGGAAGCGGTCGATGCGCTGGCGGGGCTGGAAAAGGTGTATGCGGCCTACGCCGAGCCGGATGCGGATTTCGACGCACTGGCGAAGGAGCAGGCACGGCTGGAAGACATTATTCAGGCCACCGACGCCCACAACCTCGATCACAAGCTGGAAGTGGCGGCGGATGCCCTGCGCCTGCCGCCCTGGGATGCGGACGTGACCACGCTGTCCGGCGGTGAGCGGCGCCGTGTAGCACTCTGTCGCCTGCTGCTGTCCGCACCCGACATGCTGTTGTTGGACGAGCCGACCAACCACCTGGACGCAGAGAGCGTTGCCTGGCTGGAGAAATTCCTGCACGACTTCCCGGGCACCGTGGTCGCCATTACCCACGACCGCTATTTCCTCGACAACGCCGCCGGCTGGATCCTGGAGCTGGACCGGGGTCGCGGCATCCCCTACGAGGGGAACTACTCGGATTGGCTGGCCGCAAAGGAAGCCCGCCTGGAACAGGAGAAGCGGCAGGAGGCCTCGCACCAGAAGGCCATCAAGGCCGAACTGGAGTGGGTACGCAGCAACCCGAAGGGTCGCCAGGCCAAGAGCAAGGCGCGCCTGCAGCGTTATGAGGAGCTGCAGTCACAGGAGTTCCAGGCCCGTAACGAGACCAATGAGATCTACATCCCGCCGGGGCCGCGCCTGGGTGACAATGTGGTTGAAGTGACCAAGCTCAAGAAAACCTACGGCGAGCGGCTGCTGTTCGACAACATCAGTTTCACCGTACCCAAGGGCAGCATTGTCGGCATCATCGGCGCCAACGGCATGGGTAAATCCACACTGTTCCGCATTCTCATGGGCGAGGAGCAACCGGACGGCGGTGAAGTGAAGGTCGGGGAGACGGTGAAGCTGGGCTATGTCGACCAGTCCCGCGACGACCTGGACGGCAGCAAGACGGTCTGGGAGCAGGTGTCGGGCGGGCAGGACGTGATCCGCATCGGCAATTACGAGGTGAATTCCCGCTCTTACCTCGGGCGCTTCAACTTCAAGGGCTCGGACCAGCAGAAGTTCGTCAAGGACCTGTCCGGTGGCGAACGCAACCGGCTGCACCTGGCCAACCTGCTGAAGCAGGGCGCCAACGTACTGCTGCTCGACGAGCCGACCAACGACCTGGACGTGGAGACCCTGCGCGCATTGGAAGAAGCGCTGCTGACCTTCCCCGGCAGCGCCCTGGTCATTTCACACGACCGCTGGTTCCTGGACCGCATCGCAACGCACATCCTGGCCTACGAGGATGATGGCAACGTGGTTTTCCACGAGGGCAACTTCACCGAATACGAGGAGGACCGCAAGACCCGCCTTGGCGCCGCCGCGGCACAGCCACACCGGGTGAAGTACCGCAAGCTGAAGTAGCAGCGGGCGCCCCTGTTATCCACCCGCTGCGCCGGCCTCGCAATAGGCCCGCAGCGGGGCTATGATTTAGCCAACTTGATACGCACGAGACCAGGCATGACCGACTCCCCCAACGAACGCCGAGCCTACACCCGCGTCGCTATCGACCTTCCCGTGGAGGTACAGCAGGGCGGCAGCAGCTGGCACCAGCGCCTCATCGACATTTCCCTGGGCGGCGCCGCTACGGATCAGCCGGATGTCTGGGATGCACAGTACAACGAGCCCTTTACGCTGCTGATCGACACCGGCGAGGCGGAACCGCTTGAACTGTACGCCTACCTGCAACATGTGGAGGCCGGGCGCCTGGGGTTCAAGGTGGACCACGTCGACCGGGAGAATATAGACCCGCTGCGGCGCCTGCTGGCCGCCCACATGAGCAACCCCGACGTGCTGGACACGGAACTGCGCCAGCTTGAGGAACAGGCCGAAGACGAGGACGACTGAGGCATCAGGCCCCCGCCGCCGGGATCATTCGACGGCGGCGAGGGCCTCTTCGAGCCGCGACACCGCGATCACCTGCATGCCGCGAATCTCGCCGCGCGGCGCGTTGGCCTTGGGCACTATCGCCCGCCGGAAGCCGTGTTTCGCCGCCTCCGAGAGGCGCTCCTGACCACTGGGCACCGGGCGAATCTCACCGGACAGTCCCACTTCCCCAAAGATCACCATATCTCGCGGCAGCTGCCGGTCGCGGAAGCTGGAAACGATGGCCAGCAACAGCGCGAGGTCGGCACTGGTTTCCAGTACCTTCACACCGCCAACCACATTGGCAAACACATCCTGGTCGCCCACCTGCAGCCCACCGTGTCGATGCAGCACCGCCAGCAGCATGGCGAGACGGTTCTGCTCCAGACCCACCGCCACGCGGCGCGGATTGCCCAGCGCGCTGGCATCGACCAGTGCCTGGATTTCCACCAGCAGGGGTCGCGTGCCCTCCCAGACCACCATCACCGCGCTGCCCGAGGCCGGTTCGCTGCTGCGATCCAGGAAAATGGCCGACGGATTGCGCACCTCCCGCAGACCCTGCTCGGTCATGGCAAAGACCCCCAGCTCATTCACCGCACCGAAGCGGTTTTTCTGCCCGCGCAGGGTGCGGAACCGGGAGTCGTGCCCGCCTTCCAGCAGGATGGAACAGTCGATCATGTGTTCCAGCACCTTGGGCCCGGCCAGCGAGCCGTCCTTGGTGACGTGCCCCACCAGGAACAGCACCGTGCCGCTGCGTTTGGCATAACGCGTAAGGAACGCGGCGCACTCGCGCACCTGGGAGACGCTGCCCGGCGCGGAGCTCAGGTCATCCGAGTGCACGACCTGGATGGAGTCCACCACCAGTACGCGTGGACGGTGGGTTTCGGCGGCGGCAATGATGGCCTCCACACTGGTTTCGGCCATCAGCCGCAGACGGTCGGTGGCCAGGCCCAGGCGGCGCGCCCGCATCGCCACCTGCTGCAGGGACTCCTCACCCGTGATGTACAGGGCATCCATGCTCGCGGCCAGGTGACACATGGTCTGCAGCAGCAGTGTGCTTTTCCCGGCACCCGGGTTGCCGCCCACCAGAATGGCGGAGCCGGGCACCAGCCCCCCACCCAGCACGCGGTCGAACTCCTCGGCGCCACTGGAAAAACGCGGCAGCTCGGCGAGGTCGATGTCACCCAGCAGGCGCGCCTCACTGACGCTGCCGGCGAAGCCACCGCGCGCCTTGCCGCCCCGGGACGCTGCGCCACCTCCGGTCGGGCCGCCCAGTCGAACCTCCGACAGGGTATTCCAGGCCCCGCAATCGTTGCACTGACCCTGCCACTTTGCATAGTCCGAGCCACACTCGTTGCACACGAACGCCGTTTTGCTCTTCGCCATGCCCTGCCCTGCTCCTGTCTCATCGGAAAAAATCGGTCACCCTGCTATCAGACGCCGGGTCAGGTCGGTATCCTAGTGCACACCGCCACCACTTGCCCAACACTAACGGACAGTCCATGCCCCATTCCTCCCTGATTCCCGAACCGCCACTGGTGTTTTCGCCCGGGCTGGCGGCGACGATCGGGCTGGAGGAGGCCATTCTGCTGCAGCAGCTGGCCACACTGTTCGCGCACCGCCCGACCCAGCCCCATCGCGGCTATCGCTGGCTGCGGGTCGAGCGCGATGTCCTGTTGCAGCAGATGCCGTTCTGGGGCCCCGCCGACCTCTACCGCATCTGCCGCAGCCTGGTCGACAAGGGCGTCATTCTGGTGGAGTCCCCGCCCCTGCACAGCCATCCTGAACTCCTGTTCGCCATGAACGAGCAGCACAGCGATGCACCGACGGCGGCCCCCGCCGGACCCGGAGGGCAACCCGCGGGCGTGGTGAAAACCTCCGACGAGCCGGCGGCAGCTGCGCCGCGCAGTGCAGCCCAGCTTCCGGCCAGCTGGGGTCCCAGCGAGGATCTTCTGCAGTTACTGGCGCTGAACCACAACATACCGCGCCAGTTCGCCCTGGACCAACTGGAGGATTTCATCTTTTACTGGCGCGAACGCGGTGAGCCCAGCCACGCCTGGGAAAACAAGTTTCGCCAGCATGTCATCAGCTGCTGGCGGCGTGAACAGCAGCACCGTGCCGAGGCATTTCGCGTCGACCAGAACCAGCCGCTGGACAATCACTGGCAACCCAGCCGGGACGCCCTGGAGATCATGCTGCGCAGCGGCATCGACCGCGACTTCATTCGTGAAGCCACCCCGGAGTTCATCCTCTACTGGCGTGAACGCGGCGATGCCCCGAAAGAACTGAACTCAAAATTCATCCAGCACATCCGCATACAGTGGGCCAAGTACACCTCCAGCATGCGCCACAGCACAGAGCCACGGCGCATCACCGAGGACTGGCAGCCCGATGACGATGTTTTTGATATCCTGCGCCTGTCCCACATCGATGAGGACTTCGCCCGGGGGCTGCTGCCGGAATTCATCGTCTACTGGCGCGACAGCAACCAGGCCCACACATCCTGGAACAGCAAGTTCCTGCAGCACGTGAAATTCCATTGGGCAAAACAGCACCGCATTGACCAGGCAGGACACAGCCATGACGGACAGCAAGGATCTTCTCGAACGGGTCGCACGCGGGATCGAAGCCTCGCAGACGACCTCAACGACACCTCCTGGGCCGACTGATGCCCGCCGTCGGCCCGCCAGCGATGCCCATGTCGAAGCCATCAACCAGGTTTTTGCCCTGTTCCGGCTGAACTACCACAACCAGTATTACGCGGCCTACCCCGACGCCGAACAGCTCAAGCAGATCAAGAAACTGTGGCTGGAATCCCTTGCGGACTATCCGGTTGAGCAAATCCTGCGCGGCGCCCGCCACGCCATCGAGAACAGTGAGTACCTGCCCACGCTGCATCGCATGCTGGAGTGCTGCCAGGAGAGTATCGCCAGCCTCGGTCTGCCCGATGCCTACACGGCCTATCGCGAGGCCTGTGATGCCCGGAGCCCCCGTTCGGCGCAGCGCTGGAGTCACACGGCGGTCTACCTCGCCGGCCGGGACAGCGACTGGTTCTTTCTCGCCAACAACCCGGAACGCCTGACCTGGCCGGTGTTTCGCAAGCACTACCAGGCCTGGTGCACGCGTGCCCTGCGCGGTGAAACGCTGACCATACCCCGCGAGGCGGCACTGGAGCAGCACGAGCCGGCGCCGCTGTCAGCCGAACAACAGCTGGAGGCACTCGCCAGGCTGCGTCGCGAAACGCAGCTCTGAGCGGGCGCGCGCGGCAGCGATGTGTTGCCGAGCCTGGAGGCAACTGTTATTTTTGCGGCGTATTCCTGTGCACTTACTCTCAACAATAAGAACGGACACCCAACATGACCCAGCACAACAAGACGATACTGGCAGTCGCCGTGACGGCACTGCTCGCGGGCTGCAGCGACGGCAGTGACCAGGTGGCAGAGGTGCTGCCGCCGCCCAACCCCTGTGACGGCACGGAAACCGAATCCTCGCGCCTGTTCCTGCAGCAGCTGACCAGCAGCAGCGTGATCATCAAGTGGCGCGGGGAAGCCACCGCCGCCTGCATCGGCAGCAGCGCCGACGGTCTGGCGATGCGCTTTGCCGCCGAGGACACAGAGGGCGACCACAAGGAAGTCCGTATCGATGGCCTGGAGGCGGGCACCACCTACTACTACTCCGTGGGCGGCGCGCCCACCGCACCCGCCGGACAGCAGTTCACCACGGCGCCCGCACGGGGCGATGCGGCGGCCGGTGGCAAGACGCGCCTGTGGGTGATCGGCGATTCAGGCACCGGCGGCGATGACGAGCGCGAAGAACACGAGGGCGAGGCCGCCGAGGTGCTGGCGGGCATGGAGGCCTTCATCGAAGCTGACGGCAAGGCCATTGACCTGTTCCTGATGCTCGGTGACAACGCCTACAACGTGGGCAGCGACTTCAATTACCAGCAGGCAGTGTTCGAGACCTACCCCGACCTGTTGAAATCGGTCTCCCTGTGGCCGACCATCGGCAACCACGAAATGGGCCTGGGCTTTCTCTCCCCGACCCTGGGCCTACCCGGGCTGGGCACCAGCGCAGACCCGGACTCCTACCAGGCCAAAGCCGATGACGAGCCGGGGCGCATGCCATATCTGGACATCTTCTCCCTGCCCGCCGAGGGTGAGGCGGGCGGCGTTGCCAGCGGTACCGAGCAGTACTATTCCTTCGATCACGGCAACGTGCATGTGGTGAGCCTGGATTCACAGCTCTCGGCACGGGACCCTGAGCAGCTGGCGACCATGCGCGAGTGGCTGATTGACGACCTGAGCAGCAACGACCTGGACTGGACGGTGGTGATCTTCCACCACCCGCCCTATTCCAAGGGCGCCAACCACGACTCGGACGACGTGGAAAAGGTCAATGGCTTCGACCGCCCGCAGCGGGACATGCGCGAACAGTTCGTGCCGATCTTTGACGCCTACGGCGTCGATCTGGTGTACAACGGCCACTCACACTCCTACGAGCGCAGCTACTACATCACCAGCCACACCGGCACCTCGGACACATTCTCCACGGCAGAGCATGCCGAACTGCTGGACGGAGATCCGGCAAAGCCCGCGACGGGCCGCGGTGATCTGCCCTACGCCCAGCTCAGCCCGACCAGCGGCGGTGTTGACGACCGGGTGATCTACAGCGTCGTGGGCAACTCCGGCAAGGCAGACAAGGACGCCGGCAGCCTGACTGCTGCGGACGAGTGGCTGCGTCACCCGGCGCACATCGAGCAGCCTGCGGATACCGAGGAACCGCCACGCCGCGGCCTGCCGGTGCTCGGCTCTGCCATCATCGACGCCAGCGACACGGCCCTGACCCACTCCTTTATCGACGTCAACGGCCAGGTGCTGGATCAGTTCACCATAACCCGCTGACCCCCGTGTGGCCGCGGCCCAGTGCCGCGGCCCGGTTACCCAAGAGCACTACAATAATGTCGCGCCCCCTGTTGCTAATGCTGCTACTGTGCCTGGCGCCGGCAGGCGCTGCGCCTGTGGTGGCGCATCCCGGCCATGAGGACCAGCTGAGGGCGATCGAACAGGCCCTCGCCAAGGCCCCCGGGAACCAGGCGCTGTATCTGCAGCGGGGCAAGGTGTACGGGGAAATCGGCCATTTTGCCGAGGCCCAGGCGGACTTTGCCCGGGCACGGGAGCTGGGCCCGGCGCAGTACGCGGACCTGCCCGAGAGCATCATGCTCTACGGCAAGGGTGACCTGGAGCAGGCCATGGCTCTGGCAAATCGCCACATCGCGGCCTTCCCGGATGACCCGGAAGGCTTTCGCCACCGAGCCCTGATCGCCCGCGATGCCGGCGATCACGAGCGCGCACTGGCGGACCTGCAAACCCACTTCAGGCTGCAGGCCCGGCCCAGCCCCGGGCTGTTCGTCTCCGCCGCCACGATGCTGGAGGCATCCGGTCGTCCGACGATGCGCTCGCCGTGCTCGACCAGGGCCTGGAGCAACTAGGGCTGGTACCGCAGCTGCAGCGTGAGGCAATCGCACTGGAACTCGGCGCCGGTAGGCTGCAGGCAGCCCTTGCCCGGCAGGAAACTCTGAGGATACCCTTGCGTGACAGCGCACGCTGGAAACTGGAGCGGGTGGACCTGATGTTGCAGGCCAACAGCCAGGCGGAAGCCCGCGCGCTCCTCGCCGCGGCCAGCGAGCAACTGGCCGGCCAGCGCGACACGCCCGCCCGTCGGGCGCTGGAGGCGCAGGCCGCGCGACTGGCAGAGGCCCTCGCGGACTGATATAACGGGGGCCGGAAAAGCGCACACCGGAGCCCGCCATGACCGCCTTGCAAAATACCGCCGAACGCGCCTCGGCGCTCGCCGATACCCACACCGTCGAAAACGTATCGCGGGAGCTGCAGGACTACAACCTTTACACCGAGGACAAGGCGCTGCAGGAGGCGGTGGCTCGCGAGGGCGCAGCCTGGGCCGGGGAGAGCCTCAGCACCTTCGGCCACGCTGTCGGTAGGGCGGAGTACCTGCAACTCGGCTTCGCCGCCAACAAGTACACCCCGGAGTTCGACACCCACGACCGTTTCGGCAACCGCGTAGACCTGGTCAGCTACCACCCGGCCTACCACCGCCTCATGGACACCGCGATCCGCCACGGGCTGCACGCCTCCCCCTGGACGGAACCGCGCGCCGGTGCGCATGTCGCCCGCGCCGCACACACCTACCTGCACAGCCAGGTGGAGGCCGGCCATGGCTGCCCCATTACCATGACCTTCGCCTGTATTCCCTCAATCCGCACAACCCCGGCCATTGCGGCGCTCTGGGAGCCGAAGATCACGGCTCGGGAATACGACCCGCGCAACGTGCCTGACGTCGAGAAGCGCGCGGTCACCATCGGCATGGGCATGACCGAGAAGCAGGGGGGCTCGGACGTGCGCAGCAACAGCACCCGCGCGCACCCGCTGGGCGCGCGCGGTATGGGGGAAGCCTACGAACTGGTCGGTCACAAGTTTTTCCTGTCGGCTCCCATGTGCGACGCCTTCCTGGTACTGGCGCAAACCGAAGCCGGCCCCAGCTGCTTCCTGGTACCGCGCTGGCGCCCGGATGGCAGCAAGAATCCCCTGCAGGTGCTGCGTCTGAAGAAGAAGCTCAGCAACGCCTCCAATGCGTCCAGCGAGATTGAGCTGCGCGGGGCACTTGGCTGGCTGCTCGGCGAAGAGGGGCGCGGCGTGCGCACCATTGTGGAGATGGTCAGTCTGACCCGCTTTGACTGCATGATTGGCTCTGCCGCCGGCATGCGCATGGCTGCATCGCAGGCGCTGCACCACTGCAGCATCCGCCAGGCATTCGGTCGCGTGTTGAACGAACAGCCCCTGATGCAGAATGTGCTGGCCGACCTCGCCATCGAGAGCGAGGCCGCCCTGGTGACCGGCATGCGCATGGCGCGGGCACTGGACAACGCTGCAGATGAGCGCGAAGCCCTGTTCATGCGCCTGGGCGTCGCCGTTGGCAAGTACTGGGTGTGCAAGCGGGCCCCCAACCACGCCTATGAAGCGATGGAGTGCATTGGCGGCAGCGGTGTCATGGAAGACAGCATGATGCCCAGGCTGTATCGCGAAGCGCCCGTGAACGCGATCTGGGAAGGCAGTGGCAATGTGCAGTGCCTGGACGTGCTGCGCGCCTTGCAGAAGTCACCCCGCGTGGTCGAGGTGTTTCTCGATGAACTGGGCGCGGCCCGCGGCGCGCACCCCGCGCTGGATCGCGACATGCAGCGCCTGCAGCAGGATCTCAGCGCGCCCGAGGATTTTGAGTACCGCGCGCGGGACATCGTGGACCGCATGGCACGGGCGCTACAGGCCGCGCTGTTACTGCAACATGCGCCGACCGGGGTAGCGGAGGCTTTCTGCAGCTCCCGCCTGGGCGCTGAAGGCCAGCACAACGTCGGGGCGCTGCCCCGTGGCCTGGACTGTGCAGCCATTATCGAGCGGGCGACACCAAGGGCCTGAGCCGGCAGCGTGCACGAGGACCCGTGTGACGGGGCTATTCCTCGTCGTAATGCCCGCGCGCGAGATTCTCGAAACGGGTGAATTGGCCGATGAAGGCGAGCCGGCAGGTGCCAATGGGGCCGTTCCGCTGCTTGCCGATGATGATCTCAGCCGTGCCTTTGTCCGGGGAGTCCTCGTTGTACACCTCGTCCCGGTAGATGAACATGATGACGTCGGCGTCCTGCTCAATCGCGCCCGATTCCCGCAGGTCAGAGTTCACCGGGCGTTTGTTCGGACGCTGCTCCAGGGAGCGGTTTAGCTGTGACAGCGCGACCATGGGGCAGGCAAACTCCTTGGCGATGGCCTTCAGGCTGCGGGAAATCTCGGAAATCTCCGCGGTACGCCCCTCGGAGGACCCGGCCACCTGCATCAGCTGAATATAGTCCACCATGATCATCCCGATCTGGCCGTGTTCGCGGGCGATCCGGCGGGCGCGGCTGCGCAATTCGGTGGGCGTCAGCGCCGGCGTGTCATCGATAAACAGCGGCACATCCTTCAGTTTCGATACCGCGCCGCTGAGCTTGGGCCAGTCCTCCTGCTCGAGCTTGCCGGTGCGAATGCGCGTCTGGTCGATACGACCGATAGACGACAGCATGCGGATGATCAGCTGCTCGGCAGGCATTTCCATACTGAACACCAGAACCGGCCTGGACTGGCCGAGTACGGCGTTCTCCACCAGGTTCATGGCAAAACTGGTCTTACCCATGGAGGGACGGCCTGCAACGATCACCAGGTCCGACGGCTGCAGGCCGGAGGTTTTGCGGTTGAGCTCGATAAATCCGGTGTCCAGGCCGGTGATATCGCCGCCGGAGTGGAACAGTTCTTCAATGCGCGCCAGGGCCGATTGCAGCAAGGGGTTCACGTCCCGGGGGCCGCCGGCTTTCGGGCCCTGCTCCGAGATTTGCATGATCAACCGCTCGGCCTCGTCGATCAGCTCATCGGAGGTGCGGCCCTCGGGGCTGAAGCCGCTCTCGGCAATGGTCTGCGCCGCCTCGATCAATTTGCGCAGGCTGGCGCGCTCGTTGACCACCTCTGCGTAGGCGCGAATATTGGAGGCACTCGGCGTATTGCTGGCCAGTTCGGCGAGGTAGGCGAGCCCTCCCGCAGCCTCCAGTTCGCCGTTGGCGGTGAGCCGGTCGGCCACCGTGATGACGTCGATGGGCTGGGTCACCTCGGCAAGGCGCGCGATCTGGCGAAAGATGAGACGGTGGTCGGGGCGGTAAAAGTCCTCCGCGGTGACCGTTTCCGCCACAGCATCCCAACCATCGGCGGACAACAGCAAGCCGCCCAGCACGGACTGCTCGGCCTCGATGGAGTGGGGCTGCATCTTGATGCGCGCGACGTCCCTGTCGAAACTGCGCCCACCGCCGGCAAAGGGCGGTTCGGCGATCATCTCGGGATAGTCGGGCTTGGACATAACAAGGGACTGCGGCCAACGCGGCCGCACAGATTAGCGGATTTTTACCCGCAAGGTAAACCGTGCCCCCGGGTTTCGTACGGGACGCGCAGTCCGGGACGCGCAGTCCGGGGCGCGTCGTCCGCGACGGGCAGCCCGGGCACACATGCTCCCGGCACGCATCAGCCCGTGCGCGGCGTTACGGCGGGATACGCCCCGGCCGGAGCCGAGCCCGCTGGCTGCTTACTCGGCGACAACCGCGATGACAACGGTGGCGGTGACGTCACCGTGCACCTGGATATCCACCTCGAACTCGCCCAGCTCACGCAGCGGGCCCTGGGGCAGACGCACTTCGGACTTGTCGATGTCGCAGCCGGCTGCTGTGACGGCCTCGGCGATGTCACGGGTGCCGACCGAACCGAACAGCTTGCCTTCCTCACCCGCGTTGGCGCCAATGGTGACCGGCTGCAGGGCGTTGATCGCCTCTGCGCGCTGCTCGGCCGCGGCCAGTGCTGCTGCAGCGGCGGCTTCGAGTTCCGCGCGACGGGCTTCGAACTCGGCGATATTGCTGCGCGTTGCAGGCACGGCCTTGCCCTGGGGTACCAGGTAGTTGCGGCCATAGCCGGCCTTCACATCTACCTTGTCCCCCAGGCCACCCAGGTTGCCGATGTTTTCCAGCAGAATGACTTCCATTTTGACTTCCTCTTTTCGGGAGCCAGGCCCCCTTACGTGTAAATACTCAGTGCCGGTTATCGCGATCGTCTTCGTCGCGCCGACTCACCTCTTTTCCGGCCGCTGCTGCCGCCCAGCGCTGGCGGAACCCCCACCAGCTGTCTACCACCGCCAACAGCACCACCATCAGCTTGACCAGATCGACCAACAGCCAGCCCACATATAACGCAGTAAGCAAGCCGCCACCTCGCCCCCGCTCGGCGACCCGCGCATGCGCCAAGGCCAGGCCAGCGGCCGTCAGCGGTACCGCGCACACCGCTGCCCAGGGCCGAAACTCGGCACCCAGGGCGACCAGGGCTGCGGCCACAACCACCAGCAGTGTACTGACCACCGGTGGGTAGTACAGCGCACGGAACTCGCTGCCAAAGCCGCCCGGGTTATACAGGGCCGCCTGCCACCAGCGAGCCAGCAGCAGGCACAACACGCTGAGCATGGCATTCGCCGCACCCAGCATACCGGCCACCTGCGTTGCTGTGGGCCGTGGCAGGGTGACAGCTGCGCTTTCCGCCGCCATCTGCTGCTCCAGTCCCGCCAGAAACTGGTCGAAGAAGACCAACATCTGCGCCAGCAACTCGCCGCCAAACACCGCGATAGCCAGCCCTGTCAGCAGCCCCACCGGCACACTGGCCAGCAGTGCCAGCGGCAAACTTACGGTGACCCGCAGCACCAGCGCCAGGGCCGTGGTACCCAGCAAGAGGGCAAACGGGCCGCTGTCGCCGAACACCACCATCAATACGGCTGCCGGCAATACCGCCCACAACAGCAGCCAGAGACCCTGCCCCGGCCCGCGGCGCAGCGCCACCAGCGCAATGGCTGCGGCGCTGATCCAGCAAAACAGCAGGCTGCCGGAACCGGCAACGGCCACCAGCAATGCCTGCAGGCGGCCGCGCATGATGAAACTGGCCAGGCCTTTCAATCTGGGCCTCCCGTGACCGGATGACCGCTGGCGGTCATCACCCTGGGGACTTCCTTACTTGTGGGAATCCGAATAGGGCAACAGCGCCAGAAAACGCGCACGCTTGACGGCGGTAGACAGCTGACGCTGGTACCGGGCCTTGGTGCCCGTAATGCGGCTGGGAACAATCTTGCCGGTTTCGGAAATGTACGCCTTCAGGGTTTCCAGATCCTTGTAGTCGATTTCCTTCGTGCCTTCGGCAGTGAAGCGACAGAACTTACGGCGACGGAAAAAACGTGCCATGGTGCTACTCCTCGTAAACTATGCTAGTCGTTACAACGTGACAGTCAGCTTATTCGCCGGACTCGTCATCGCCCTTGTCAGCCGAATCATCGCTGCTGCTGCGCGCACTGCGCTCGGCATCAGCTGACTGGCGCTCTTCGTAACGGGTTTTGCGCTCGCGGCTTTCCTTTTCGGCCTTCATGATGAATGACTCATCAGTGATGGCTTCGTCGCGGCGAATCACCAGGTTACGCAGCACGGCATCGTTGTAACGGAATGTCGTAGTGAGTTCTTCCATCGCTTCGTTGGACGCTTCAACATTCATCAGCACGTAGTGTGCCTTGTGAATCTTGTTGATAGGGTAGGCCAACTGGCGGCGGCCCCAGTCTTCCAGACGGTGCACACTGCCGCCGTCCTTCTGGATGGTGTTGGAGTAGCGCTCGATCATGCCGGGCACTTGTTCGGACTGGTCCGGGTGGACCATAAAAACAACTTCGTAATGACGCATGGTGGCTCCTTACGGGTTAATGCTACCCGCCGCAGCGGTGTAGCAAGGAGAATCGGCTGCCAAAACAGCCGGGCAAAATTCAGGCCGCGGATTGTATAGACATTGTTTGCCTACCGCAAGCGCTCAGGAAGCCCCCGCGCCGCGGCGCTGGCGCACCACCTCGAACAGGCAGATACCGGTCGCCACCGAGACGTTGAGGCTGCTCACGGTCCCCGTCATCGGCAGCTTGATCAGGTAATCGCACAGCTCCCGGGTCAGGCGGCGCATGCCATCGCCCTCGGCGCCCATGACCAGGGCCACGGAGCCCCGCAGGTCCGTTTCGTAGAGCGTGGCCTCCGCCTCTCCGGCGGTACCGTAGATCCATACACCGCGCGCCTTCAGGGCCTCCAGTGTGCGGGCAATATTGGTCACGCGGGCAAACGGCACCACTTCCGCGGCGCCGCAGGCCACCTTGCTGACCGTCGGGCCGAGGTCGGCGGACTTGTCCTTCGGCACAATCACCGCATCCACCCCGGCGGCATCGGCGCTGCGCAGACAGGCACCCAGATTGTGCGGGTCTGTCACCCCGTCCAGCACCAGCAGGAGCACGGGGTGGGGACTGTCATCCACCCGCTGCAGCAGCGCCACTTCATCCAGCAGGTTGTCACCCGCCGTCTCGGCCGCCGTCGGCGCGAGGGTTGCGACAGCGCCCTGGTGACGGCCAGCCACCCGCTGATCCAGCACCGCACGGGGTTCGCGCACCACAGCAACCCCCTGGTTGCGCGCCAGGGTCTCCAGCGCGGCAATGCGCTTGTCCGAGCGGCCCTGCTGTAACGCGAGCTCGCGGATTGACTCGGGCTTGCGCCGCAGCAGACCGTCTACGGCGTGAATGCCGAACAGATACTGCATGGCTGATCAGCGCCTGCGGCGCCGGGATTTGCCCGCGGGCCTGGCGCTGCCATCGGCAGCACCCTTGCCGCTGCCTGCCTTCGACTTGGCAGCCGCCCTGGGCTTTGCATCACCGGCTTTTTTGCGCGCCGCGCCGGCAGACGGCGTCGTGGCCTCCCCCTTGCGCTTGCGCGATTTACCGGCCTTGCTCTTGGTGGCCGAGGGCGCGTCGATCAGTTCCAGATCAATCTTCTTGTCATCGAGGTCCACCCGCGCCACCTGCACCCGCACCCGGCCGCCAAGCCGATAGCTGCGACCACTGCGCTCTCCCACCAGTCGCTGCTTGGCGGCATCGAAACTGTAGTAGTCGCCGGGCAGCGCGCTGATATGCACCAGGCCTTCTATATAGATCGGCTGCAGTTCGACAAACAGCCCAAACGAGGTGACTGCGGCAATGACGCCATCGAACTCGTCGCCGACATGCTCCTGCAGGAACTCACATTTGAGCCAGGATTCCACATCACGGGTGGCATCGTCCGCACGCCGCTCGGTCATGGAACAGTGCAGGCCCTGGGCGACCATATCGCGCTCGGTATACGGGAAAATGGCCTCGCGCGCAATTTCCGGCGCACCGCGCTGGCGCTGCACGGTTTTGGTGCGCACCTTGGAGCGGATAATATGGCGGATGCCCCGGTGCACCAGCAGGTCGGCATAACGCCGTATGGGTGAGGTGAAGTGCGCATAGGCGGGGTAATGCAGGCCGAAGTGGCCTTCGTTCTCCGGCGTGTAGACAGCCTGACGCAGGGAGCGCAGCAGCATGGTCTGGATCACGTTGACGTCATCGCGCCCCTGCACTGCGTCGAGCAACTCACCGTAGTGCGCCGGCGTGGGCTTCTCACCACCGCGCAGTTCCAGCCCCAGTTCGCCGAGAAAGGCGCGCAGGTTCTCCAGTTTTTCCGGCGTGGGGCCTTCATGCACACGGTACAGCACCGGGAGCTTGTGTTCCTCGTAAAACCGGGCTGCCGCCACGTTGGCGCAGAGCATGCACTCCTCGATCAGCTTGTGGGCATCGTTGCGCACGACCGGCACAATGGCGTCGATCTTGCGCTGCTCGTTGAACAGAATGCGGGTCTCCGTGGTTTCGAAATCAATGGCCCCGCGCACATCCCGCGCCTTGCGCAGCACCTTGTACAGAGACTGCAGGCGCTTCAGATCCTTGAGCCGCGCCTTGTCGATCTGCGGGTGGCTACCGGCCTCCAGCGCTTCGCCGACCTGGGTGTAGGTGAGCCGCGCCTGCGAGTGGATAACCGCCTCGAAAAAGCGATAGCCGGTCAGTTTGCCGGCGCCGCTCAGTTCCATTTCACACACCATGGCGAGCCGGTCGACCTGTGGCTTCAGCGAGCACAGGCCGTTGGACAGCGCCTCCGGCAACATGGGCACCACCTGCTCCGGGAAATACACCGAGTTGCCGCGCAAGGCCGCCTCTTCGTCCAGTGCAGACCCCGGGCGCACATAATGCGATACATCGGCAATGGCCACCCAGAGGCGCCAGCCGCGCAAGCGCTTCTCGCAGTACACCGCATCGTCGAAGTCGCGGGCATCTTCACCGTCGATGGTGACGAAGCCCAGGTCGCGCAAATCGGCGCGATGCTTCTTGTCCTCTTCCCGTGGCTCCTCCTCCAGTGAGCCCGCCTCACGCAGCACGGCCTCCGGCCACTCGTGGGGAATGCCGTGGGAGCGGATGGCGACATCGATTTCCAGCCCCGGGTCCAGGTGGTCGCCGAGTACCTCGACGACCTGCCCCTTGGCACCCAGGTTGCGGGTGGGGTAGTCGGTAATCTCCGCGGTCACGATCTGACCCGACTTCGCACCCCCCTTGAGCTTCGGTGGAATCAGAATGCGATGATTGACGCGGCTGTTGTCCGGCACCACAAAACCGATACCGCTCTCTTCTTCGTAGCGGCCGACAATGCGCGAGGTGCCGCGATGCAACACCTCCACCACCCGTCCTTCCGGGCGCCCGCGGCGATCCAGCCCGATAATGCCCACCAGCACTTCATCGCCATCGAACACAAACTGCATCTGGCGGGAACTGAGGTAGACGTCATCGCCTTCGTCCAGCGGCACGGCAAAGCCATAGCCGTCACGGTGTCCCTGCACACGGCAGCGCAGCAGGTTCAGCTTGTCCACCAGGCCGTAGGCACCGCGGCGATTGACCATCAGCTGTCCATCGCGCTCCATGGCGCGGAGCCGCTTGCGCAGGGCTTCCACCTGCTCTTCTTCATGCAGGTCGAGTTCACGGGCGATGTGCGCATGGCTGAGCGGTTTATCCGCTGCTGTGAGCAGGTCGAGTATGACTTCGCGGCTGGGGATGGGGTTGTCGTAGCGTGCGGCTTCGCGCTCGGCGTGGGGGTCGGCAATCTTGCCTTTTTTGGCCATAGGTAAAGGGGCTTCCTGTCGTATTTTGACGTTGTCTGAATTTTAATTGGCAACAGTATACGCGAGGATTGACAAAGCTGCTGCGGAAAAGTAAAGTGCGCGCCCTCGGGTAATCCACCGCGATTGCACGATGCCCAGGTGGTGAAATTGGTAGACACGCTAGCTTCAGGTGCTAGTGCTCGAAAGGGCGTGGAGGTTCAAGTCCTCTCCTGGGCACCATCTTCCCGAACACGACGGTTCAGAACATCCCCGCAGTAGCGCGCCGCCCGACACCCTTCAGGTGCACGCGCGGCCCCGATTTATGGCTGCTGGAAACGTGACAATCCCAGAAACGCGCAGTCCGCAGCGGGGGTCTCTCCGGTTGCCAGGTCCACGAGCGTTTCGCCCAATACCGACGCAAACTTGAAGCCGTGGCCCGACAGGCCAGCGGCAAACGCCACATTGCGCCTGCCCGGGTAACGATCAACGATAAAGTGTTCGTCCGGCGTGCGCGTGTAGAAGCAGGTCTGATGATGCAGACGCTCATCCAGGACGCCGGGCAGATGCTCGCGAACGAACGCCTCGATCCGCTGGCTATCCAGTGCGCTCGGCTCACGGCTTGCGCTGAGGGGGTCGCTCACAGGCTCCCCGCCGGTGTGCTCGGCTACCTTCAAACGCCCGCCTGCTGCGGGGAAGCCATAGAACTGGCCCTGCGGGAGGTCGAAGAAGAAGCCGCTCTGATAGCGGCTGTCTTCGCAGCGGAACCAGTGCAGATGCTTGCGATGCACCGTCAGTGGCAGCGCGAGTGACTGCAGCAATCGGGCGCTCCAGGCCCCGCCGGCGACGACCAGTGCACCGGCACTGTAACGACCGCATTCGGTGACCACCTCCACCCCCGAGTCAACGGCCAGCCAGTCAACCACGGCCTCTCCCCAGCGATGCTCGGCGCCCGCCGCAACAGCCTGATCGAGATGGGCAAGCACGCACTGTTCCACCGGCAGCCAACCTGCATCGGCTTCGAAGAGCGCTGTAAAACCGGCTGGCGCCCTGAAATGGGGCAACGCATTCTCCGCAAGCAGATCCACGCCCAGATCGTGTTGCCGCGCCGACGCCAGTACGCCGTCAATGATCTGGCCACCGGTCGGACCGAAATACACCACCCCACTGCGCACCAGCAAGCTGGGATCCAACTGGTCCCACAACGCATAGCTGCGCTTGAGCATGGGCACATAGCTGGGGTGCTCGAAATACGACTGACGAATAATACGCGACTCGCCGTGCGAACTGCCGCGGTCGTGTGCGGGCGGAAAACGGTCCAACCCGAGACATCGCAGCCCCCGCCGCGCGGCGTGATACAGCGCAGCGCTGCCCACACCACCGGTGCCCAGGACAATAAGGTCGTAGTGATGCAAATGCCACCTCCAAACTGTGCAGCTTTGCGAAAAACCGGGTTGAATACGACCTGGTTTTCGGCAACGTAACAACCAGGACGGACAAGCGCCGGGGCGTGTACGCGTACCGGCACCAGACACACGTCCCCGTGAATTATCGCTTATGTTCACGCCGTTGTGGCCGCCTGTATGACAATGACGTCTGCGCGCAGTTGAGAATAAACAAATTCGTCGATCATGGAGGTGGCGGGATGACCAAACTTTTTGCGGCGCTTTTGGGGGCCTTCGGCCTGCTGATGCTCGTGCCAGGCATATGGCTCGCCGGTCTCGGAGGTTCACCGTATTACGCGATTGCAGGTGCGGGACTGTTGTGTTCTGCACTCCTGTATTGGCGAGGAAGCCCCACGGGCATCTGGCTGTTTGCCGGAATCTACGCTGGAACCTGTATCTGGGCTGTGTGGGAAGCAGGAACAGAGGTTTGGCCTCTGGTCCCCCGCATCGTTGCACTGTCGGTGCTTGGGGTGCTCGCGGCCATTGTTGCTCCATCACTGCTTGACGGCCGCGGCGGGCGCAGCTCATTCGCCGTAGCCGGCGCACTGACATTGACCGTAGTCGCTTTTTTCTGGGCCATGGCGACGCCACAGGGCGTCATTGTCAACGCGCCGTCGGCAGCAGTGGCGAACGCGTCGACGCTTCCGGCGGACAAAAGCACAGACTGGAAACACTATGGCCGAACACCCAGCGGAACTCGCTTCACCACCGCCGGTGAAATTACACCCGGAAACGTACATCAACTGGGGGTCGCCTGGACTTTTCAGTACGGCGATGCGCCCGCCGGCACCGGACAGGACCAGAACACACCACTCTACGTTGACGGCCTGGTGTACCACTGCTCACCCAACAATATCGTCAGCGCGGTTGACGCGATTAGCGGCACGCAAATCTGGCGCTTCGACCCCCAAGCCAGTTCACCATTATGGCAGCGCTGCCGGGGTGTCACCTACTATGAACCAACTCCGTTGAACGTTGCTGAGACGGCCTCCGAACCGACCCGGGAAAGTGCGTGTGCACGCCGCATCGTTCTGAGCTCCATCGATGCGCGCCTGATTCAACTGGATGCAAAGACCGGGGAACTGTGCACAAGCTTTGGCAACGGGGGCACGGTCGACCTCACTCGCAACATGGGTGACGTGAAAGCCGGCTACTACTTCCCGACTGCTGCTCCCACCGTCATGGGCGACCAGATCATCATCGGCGGCTGGGTTTGGGACGGCATGGCGCTGGATGAACCCTCCGGCGTCGTGAGGGCATTCGACGGGCGCAGCGGTGAAGTCGTCTGGGCCTGGGACATAGGCAATCCCGACATTGAATCCCTGCCGCCAGAGGGAACGACCTATACCCCCGGCACGCCCAACGTGTGGACAACCCCGGCGTTCGACGAGGCATTGGGGCTGGTTTACCTGCCCACAGGGAACGCACAACCGGATTTCTATGGCAGCGCGCGCATCAACGCGGCACACGACTGGAACTCATCAGTGGTTGCGATCGACGTACGCTCCGGCAAGGTTGCGTGGAGCTTCCAGACGACCTACCGCGATATATGGGACTATGATCTCGCCTCGCAACCAATGCTCTACGACGTAGACGACGGCCGTGGAGGAACGATTCCTGCCCTGGTGCAACTGACCAAGCGTGGGCAGATTTTCATGCTCGATCGTCGCGACGGCACGCCGATCGCCAGAGTTGAAGATATTCCCGTGCCTACCGATGGCGGTGTGGAACCCGACTTCATGTCACCGGTTCAGCCCTATTCCGTGGAGATGCCGGTCATCGGTGCTGAAGCGCTTACTGAGGCGCGCATGTGGGGTGCCACTCCGCTGGACCAGCTCTACTGCCGCATCCGTTTCCGTCAGGCCCTTTACAAGGGCGACTTCACGCCCATGTCGGAACAGGGCACGCTAATCTGGCCGGGCTACTTCGGCGGCATGAACTGGGGGACGGGGACGATAGACGAGACCCGTGGTCTGTTGATCGTCAACGACACCCGCATTGCACACCTTCTACAACTGCTTCCACGCGAAGTTGCCGACAGCCTCGGGGTGGAGGTGGTTGGACCACACGACGGCCTTGCACCGCAGGATGGCGCACCCTTCGCGGCAATGCGTTCCAACTTCTTTTCGTTTGTCGGTGTACCCTGCCAAGAGCCGCCCTACGGCACCATAACCGCCATTGACCTGAACCAGCGCTCAATACTCTGGCAGCGCCCGGTGGGGACTATTGAGGAAACCGGGCCGTTCGGTATACGTACCGGTTGGCGAATGCCTGTGGGCATGCCGCTGGTGGGCGGCCCCATATCCACCGCGAGTGGCCTCACCTTCTATTCGGGAACGCAGGACTACTATCTGCGCGCATTTTCGTCGGTCGACGGCGAAGAGCTCTGGCGGGGGGCACTGCCCGTAGGGTCGCAATCTACTCCCATGAGCTATATTGGGCCGGATGACAAACAGTACGTGGTCGTCGCGGTCGGCGGTCTGAATGACGCCATGGGGCGTGGTGACTACCTGATCGCCTTCAGGTTGCCAGACGATCCCGCTTGATTGCATTCACATAGCCCCACGGTGTCATAACCCTGGTCATCCAGGTTTGGCTGACGGTCCACCACGGCATCGTTGCAAACACCGGCCCAGAAGTTGTAGTGGGTGATCCAGAAACCGCGAATCTGCACGTCGTCGATGTATACAGGCTCCCGCGGTGAAATCGAACCCGGCGTGTGAATCGGTTCAAGAAACTGGGCCACGGGCAGGTACCGGGTTGCGAGGGCTTAGGCGGCTGTGAGCATCCAGCCCCCCGCCAGAATCATGATCAGATTCTCAGTGAGGGAAACAAACCCCAGCGGCACCTGGCTGTCGCCACCCACACAGGCGCACTTCAGTTCACGCCGGTCGATATACACGGCCTTGAACACCGAGACCGCCCCGACAGAGCCGATAAAGAGCGCAACCGGTGCGAATGCCCAGGGCGCTGCGCCGGCCAGCATGCCGATACCCGCGTAGGCCTCCGCGAAGGGGTAGACATAGGCGTAGCGTACGTGGCGCATGGCGAGCAGGTCGTAGGTCACGAACTGGTTGGAAAAGGCCGTAAGGTCCTGCAGTTTCTGGATCGCCAGCACCACCATGCTCAAGCCGATGAACGTCGACACCGCAGCCGACAGGTTCAGCGCGCCACCGCTCCAGGCCAGCGCCAGGGCAGCCAGCGCGGAGGCCCCGAAGATGGCGATGACGGGCTTGTAGGTGGTGCCGGAATCGCCCTCCTGGTCAAGGCCCAAGTGCGCCCGCAGCGCCTCGTAACCCCCGATCTGCTCACCCTCGATAAACACCTGGGGCGTGGTGTCCACGCCGTGCTCGCGCTTGAAGATATCGGCTTCCTGTCGCGAGCTGAGCACGCGATCGTCCAGCGCGAAGCCCTCGCGCCGGAGCAGGTCCCGCGATTTCAGCCCGAAGGGACAGATGTGCTCCGCCGTTTCCATGCGGTATAGCGTTGCCTGTTTTGTCATGAGCGACCTCCTCTCGCTTGCTGCGTTGTTGAACAGTGTAGACGCTGCACGCCTCACTCGCCCCCTGTGCCCTCAGCGCGGTGCGGCAGGCCCCGGCGCCGCCAGAGCAGATACACCGTCGGCAATACCAACAGCGTCAGCACCACGGCACTCGCCATGCCCCCCACCAGCGGCGCTGCGATACGCTGCATGATTTCCGTGCCCGTGCCGCTGCCCAACATGATGGGCAGCAGGCCGAGTATGATGGTCGCCGAGGTCATCATCACCGGGCGAATACGCCGCCCGGCGCCGCTGAGCACCGCCTCAACAAGCTGTGTCGACGTCGGCTGCCCGCCGCTGTCCTGCAGCAGGCGGCGCCAGGCCTGGTCGAGATACACCAGCATGATGACGCCGATCTCCACAGCCACACCGGCGAGGGCGATAAATCCAACGCCGACCGCCACCGAAAAGTTGTAGCCCAGCAGATACATGAGCCAGATGCTGCCCACCAGCGCCAGCGGCAGCGTGCCCAGAATCATCACGACCTCCGCCACGCTGCGAAAGTTCAGGTACAGCAGCACCACGATGATGCCCAGGGTCAGTGGCACGACATAGGTGAGTTTTGCCTTGGCGCGCAGCATGTACTCATATTGGCCGGACCAGGTGATCGAGTACCCCGGCGGCAGCTCAACCCGCTCGGCAACCACACCCCGCGCCCGCTCGACATAGCTACCCACATCCACGCCCTCGATGTCCACAAAGGTCCAACCGTTGAGCCGAGCATTTTCGCTCTTGATCGCCGGCGGCCCCTCCTCGATGTACACCTTCGCCACGTCCCCCAGCGCGATGTGCTGGCCACCCGGAGTGACGATCGGCAGCAGCGCCAGCTGCTCCGGTGAGTCGCGATAGTCCTCGGGGTAGCGCAGGTTCACCGGGTAGCGCTCGAGACCCTCGATGGTTTGCGTCACGTTGGCACCACCGATGGCCGTGGCCACTACCTGCTGCACATCGGCGATGTTGAGGCCGTAGCGCGCCGCGCTGGCCCGCTGTATGTCTACCTTGATATAGCGCCCGCCGGCCACGCGCTCCGAATAGACCGACGCTGTACCGGGCACGTCCTGCAGCACCTGCTCCAGACGTTCGCCAATGCGCTCAATCTGCCGCAGGTCCGGCCCGGCGACCTTGATGCCCACCGGCGTCTTGATGCCGGTTGCCAGCATGTCGATGCGGGTCTTGATCGGCATTACCCAGGCATTGGTGAGCCCGGGCAGCTTCACCAGCGCGTCGAGTTCCTGTTTCAGCTTGTCCGTGGTCATCCCCTCGCGCCACATCGACTTCGGATGCAACTGCACAAAGGTTTCGATCATGGTGAGCGGGGCGGGGTCGGTGGCCGTCTCCGCCCGACCGATCTTGCCGAACACGCTCTTCACCTCGGGCACGGTGGCAATCAGCCGGTCGGTCTGCTGCAACAGCTCGCGAGCCTTGCCGATAGACAGCCCGGGGTAGGTGGTGGGCATGTACATCAGGTCGCCCTCGTCGAGATCGGGAATGAACTCACTGCCAATCTTGCCGGCGGGCCAGAAGCCCACCGCTGTCACCAGCGCGGCCAGGCACAGGGTCCTTGCCGGATACCGCAGCGCCACCTGCAGTACACGCAGGTAGCCTGCCGTGAGCAGGCGATTGATCGGGTTGCGATCCTCCGCAAGCACCTTGCCGCGAATGAAATAGCCCATCAGCACCGGCACCAGGGTGATGGCGAGGGCGGCACTCGCTGCCATGGCATAGGTTTTGGTGAAGGCCAGGGGCGCAAACATGCGCCCCTCCTGGGCCTCCAGGGTGAACACCGGCAAAAAGCTCACCGTGATAATCAGCAGGGTGAAGAACAACGCCGGCCCGACCTCCGCCGCAGAGTCCGCGACGATACGCCAGCGATTCTGCTCGGTGAGGGGGGTGCGCTCCATGTGCTTGTGCATGTTCTCGATCATGACAATGGCGCCGTCGATCATGGCGCCAATGGCGATGGCAATGCCGCCCAGCGACATGATATTGGCGTTCAGGCCCTGCCAGTGCATCACGCTGAAGGCCGCCAGAATGCCCACCGGCAGGCTGATAATGGCCACCAGCGACGAGCGCACATGGAACAGGAACGCCATGCATACCAGCGCCACCACCAGAAACTCCTCCAGCAGTTTGCGCCACAGGTTGTCCACGGCGCGCTCGATCAGTGCAGAGCGATCGTAGACGGTGACCACCTCCACACCCTCCGGCAACCCGGCCTGTAACTGCTCGAGGCGCGCCTTCACCTGCTCAATTGTCTGCCGCGCATTTTCGCCGTAACGCATGACGACAATGCCGCCGACCACTTCACCCTCGCCATTCAGCTCGGCGATGCCGCGGCGCATCTGCGGGCCGAGCTGGATATCCGCGATATCCCGCAGACGCAGCGGCGTCCCGTTGGCATCCAGGCCCAGCGGAATCTCGGCCAGATCCTCCACGCTGGCGATATACCCTGTGGCACGCACCATGTATTCCGCCTCGGCCATTTCCACCACCGATGCGCCGATTTCCTGATTGCCGCGCTGGATCGCCGTCTGTACCAGCGACAGGGGTATGCCAT
Organism: Halieaceae bacterium UBA5044; assembly: GCA_002416125.1. Classification (GTDB taxonomy): domain Bacteria; phylum Pseudomonadota; class Gammaproteobacteria; order Pseudomonadales; family Halieaceae; genus Haliea. The sequence goes on along the minus strand of DIBU01000011.1, from coordinate 86,873 downwards.
AGGCGCGCAGCTTCTCTGGGCTCACCCTCACCTGGTACTGCTTGACCATACCGCCGAGGGTGGCGACCTCGGCGACACCCGGCACGGTCTGCAGCTCGTACTTCAGGAACCAGTCCTGCAGGCTGCGCAGCTCGCTGATATCGTGCCGGCCACTGCGGTCAACCAGCGCGTACACATACACCCAGCCCACGCCTGTCGCATCCGGGCCAAGCTGCGGCCGGGCACCGTCCGGAAGCGTGGGCGCCACCTGTGACAGGTATTCCAGCACTCGCGAACGGGCCCAGTAGAGGTCGGTGTCCTCATCAAAGATCACGTACACATAGGAGTCACCGAAGAAGGAGAAGCCGCGCACGGTTTCCGCACCGGGCACCGCGAGCATGGCGGTGGTCAGCGGGTAGGTCACCTGGTCCTGCACCACCTGGGGCGCCTGTCCGGGATACCGGGTCTTGATGATGACCTGAACATCGGAGAGATCGGGAATGGCGTCCACCGGGGTATTTCTCAGTGACCAGGCGCCGGCAGCCACCAGCACCAGGGTCGACAGCAACACGAAGAAGCGGTTGTACACCGACCAGCGAATAATCGAGGCGATCATGGCGTGTGCCCCATGCTGTGCCCGCTGTGGTCGTGCATGTCATGACTGTCATCCGGCGCAGCTTGCATGCGCCGGAAATCCGACGTCTTGCTGGATTCAGAATCGATCAGGAACTGCGCCGACGTGACAATGCGGTCCCCCGCCTGCACACCGTCAAGAATTTCCGCCTGCTCCGAGCCCACGCGCCCGGGGGTCACGGCGACCGATTTGAAGCGCCCGTCCCCAAGCGCTAGCACGACGCGGGTCTGGGCGCCCGTACGAATCAGCGCCTCCCGGGGGACCAGCAGCGCCTGCTCTCCGGGATCACTGGCAATCTGCAGGCGCGCGAACATTCCGGGACGCAGTGCGCCATCCGGATTGGCGACGCGCACTCGCACCTGCAGGGTCCGTGTGCGCGGGTTCAGGGTGGGGTATACGTAATCGATCTCGCCCTGCCAATCACGGCCTGGCAGGTGGTCAAACTGCATGCGCACCGTGTCACCCGGTTGCACCTGCGAGGCCTGTCGCTCAAACACCTCACCAATCACCCACAGCTGCTCCAGCGATGCAATCGAGAGGGTCTCCATGCCCGGTTTGACATACATACCCTGGCGCACCTGCAGCGTCTCGACGACACCGCTCCGGGGCGCCTCTACCGTGATGGTACGGCTGACACGGCCACTTTCCCGCAGCGCACGGATGGCCGCAGCGGGCACCTGTAGCGCCTGCAAGCGCTCCGTTGCGGCGGCAATCAAGGCGGGATTGTCGCGCCGCCAGGCCAGCAGCAACTCCTCCTGTGCATTGACCAGCGTGGGCGAATACAGAGTGTAAAGCGCCTCCCCCTGCGTCACGGGCTCACCGGACGCGTGCACGAACAGCGCCTCAACCCAGCCTTCCACACGGGGGTGCACGTGCTGCAGGCGGTCTTCGTCAAACTGCACAAAGCCCACGGTTTCGATCCCGGCGGGAAGTCGCCCCAGGACCACGTCCGCGGTGCGCACACCCAGGTTGTTGACCACCTCGGGAGAGATGCGAACCGTGCCGGCCGTCATATCCGCGTTCGTGTCGGCGTACACCGGAATCAGGTCCATACCCATCGGTGACTTGCCCGGCGCATCGCGACGGTAATTGGGGTCCATGGGCGCTACCCAGTACAGGGGCTCGGGGTCGTCAGTGGTTACCTGCAATGTCGCGGATTCGCCGCCCCACCAGCGCAGGCCCGCAGCTCCAGCCATCACACCGAGTGTCGCCGCGGCGATCAGTTTCATCGTGACATTCATTGTGTTTCTCCCATCTGTTGTGCGGGCGCTTGCGCATGCCCGTATCCGGCGGCGACCGTCAGGTAGTGGATGCTTGCCATCAGTTGCTGTCGCTCCACGGCAATGGCCAGCGACGCCATGCGCGCATCGAGCTGTGCGATGCGCGCGCGGACTGCCTCGGCAAAATCTCCATCGTCGTTGTTGTAGGCGGCCAGCGCCGCCTCCGCCTGGTCAGCCATCTGCGGCAACAGGCGCGTCGCGTACAGATCGGCTCTTTCGTCAACCCGCTGCAGGCGTGCCAGCGCAGTCTCCAGTTCAGCCAGCAGCCGGCGCGCGAGTAGTTGACGCTCAGTGCGCAGTGCCTCAACGCGCGCCAGGGTGGCACTCACCTGTTGGTCCTGACGGTCATCGGTGAACAGCGGCAGGTCGAGAGTGACGCCGACACTGAACAGGTCGGCGCGGTCGCGCCCCATCGGGTCATCGTCCCGGTAACCATACTGTGCGCTGACACCCCAGGCGGGCCGGTAGCCCTGGCGAGCCAGTTCAACCTCGGTCGTGACGGCGTCGATACGTCTGTCGACCGCCCGTACCGCGGGATGGCGGACAATCCAGTCGCGGTACTGCTGCGAAGATGCCCGCAGCACGGCTGCACTGATGGAAGAGCTGTCGCGCGGGGGTGGAGCCAGCGGCAAGGTGGCGTCCGCGCCAATCCATTCAGCCAGCTGTCGCTGGGCGGCGTCGCGCCGCTGCTGCAGGCCCGTCAGCCAGTCCTCCAGCCGCGTCAACTCGAGCTGGGCCCGCACCAGGTCCTGTTGCCGTGTGCTGCCCAGCGCGGCTGAATAGCGCGTACCGGCAGCCTCCAGCAGTTGATCAAACAGGCCTCGACTCTGCTCGACAAGCCCTATCGTCTCCTGTGCCAGATAGGCCGTGAACCACAGCTGCGTCACCGTCCGCTGCACCTGGGCACTGCGCTCCTCACGCAGCAGGGGTTCCTGCTCCGCCAGCTGCGTTCTCTGCTGTCGGGACAGCGCCCGGCTGTCGCCGCGTGGGAACGCCTGGCTCACCCCCACGGTAAACTGCGTCATTGCCTCCTGGTTGACGTCGAAGGTGTCCAGCGGCAGGTTCCCAGCGGCGATGTTCAGCTTCGGGTCCGGCAGGCTGCCCGCGGCGGTAGCCTCACTGAGCAGGGCCTCCTCGCGGTACTGGCTGCCCACCAGCCAGGGGTCTGCAGCTACCGCCAGCCGCAGTGCATCCCCCAGCGCCAGCGCCGCTGGCGCCGACTCGGCAAGCGCTGGCAAGCAGAGCCAGAGCACGCTCCACCAGGCCCTGTGCAATCTATTCATGGTGTCTCCTCCACGTTCTCACAGTTGTTCACGCCGCCGGTCCGTGCAAGGTATCGGGCAGGCTATGGACGGCGCCGCATGCCGCGGCGTATTACTGGGCAAACGGACCAGGGACAGCAGCAGAGCAGCAGATTTCTAGGTAGGGGAGTCGGGTGCTCCCGCGTTAACCCGGTGTGGGCCCGAATTTCGGGCGCACTAACCCCGTGTCAGCGGAAAATGGGTGGGCGAAACAGGGAGGAGCCTTCGGCGACAACACTGGACAGTGAGTCACCTGCGTTGAGAACGGAAGAAAACGCCAGACGCGTCGCAAGCGGGGCGGCCAACAGCGCCGCACCGGAGGACAGGCAATGCAACAGGGAGCACAGCAGCGCATCGCAGCAGGCCGGCTCGTCTGCCACAACGCCAGAGGCCGCCATGTGGCCCGCATGGTTCATGCCCATTGCAAAATGGGCAGACTCCGGCACACTACCCGTGTTCAACATGATGCAGGGTGAAGAGGCAGCCGACACCAACTGCCCGGTGAACGTCACCAGGACCAAAAGCACAACGAATAATCCGGCTTTGCGCTGCAACATGTGCCACACGACCCAAAAAACACTCCTACAGGATAGCTGTTCCTGAAGATTGTTCCAACAACGAACCGACCTCTGCGCAGGAGATCCAGGAACAGTGGCAGCACGCATCTCGACACTCTCCGGGCTTCTGGAGCTTGACACAGGCATTTATATTGCCGACATCGGCGCCGCCCTGCTGGCTGAAACGCCGGTATACGCCCCGCTGGTCCGGGAGTATGCACAGGCGCAGCTGTTCAGCTTCGACGGTGATCCGCGACAGATTGCCGCCTTGCAGGCGCACTATGGCGACAAGGCAACCGTGCTGGAGCACTACGTCGGCGATGGCGAGGCTCACACCGCCTACGTGTGCGACGCGGCATCGGGCATGACATCGCTGTTCAAACCCTCACCGGCAGCCCTGGGCTTCTTCAACGGCTTTGATGACTTCGGACGGGTGCTGCAAACCGAGACCGTACACACCACGCGGCTGGACGCCATCGATGCCATTGAACGGATCGACTTTCTGAAAATGGATATCCAGGGCTCCGAGCTGCGGGTTCTGCAACACGGTCGCGAAAAACTGCGCGAGTGCGTGGCGATCCAGCTTGAAGTCTCCTTCATCGGCCTCTACGAGGGTCAGCCCACCTTTGGCGATATCGACCACTGGATGCGTGCCAACGGCTACCTCCCCCACCGCTTCATGGATATCAAACGCTGGTCAATATCCCCCACCGTCCGCAACAACAACTTCCGTATTCCCTTCAACCAGCTTCTGGAAGCCGACGCGGTCTACATCAAGAACCCTATTGCGCTGCAGCACTACAGCGACAACCAGCTCAAGCGACAGGTGCTGTTTGCCGACCTGTTCTTCGACAGCCCGGACCTCGCCGTGTACTGCCTGCGCGAACTCTGCACACGGCAGGTACTGGGTGAGCAGGCGCTGCGACAGTATTTCGCGCTCTTGAACACCCCGGCCGAGCGCTAGGCCAACCGCGACATGCTGGCGACGCCCATCACCTTGCCGCCAGGTCCCGCCCCAGATACAGATAGACCGCAGGCAGCACATACAGGGTAAACAGCGTGCCGATCGTCATGCCGGAGGCGATGACCAGGCCCATGGAAAAGCGCGCAGAGGCACCCGGGCCGGATGCCAGCAGCAGCGGGACCATGGCAATGACCAGCGCGGCGGTGGTCATCAACACGGGCCGCAGGCGTACTGACGCGGCCTCCTCGATCGCTTCGCGCTTCTGCATGCCCTCTTCCTGCAGGCGATTGGCAAACTCCACAATCAGGATGCCGTGCTTGGAGATCACACCGATCAGGGTGACGATACCGACCTGCGTATAGATATTCAGCGTGGCACCGGTGACCTGGAAGAGTGCGAGGACATTCAGGCACAGCAGGGCACCGCACACCGACATGGGAACCGTCACCAGCATGATGATCGGGTCGCGGAAGGACTCAAACTGCGCTGCCAGCACCAGGTAAATCAACAGCAGGGCGAAAAAGAAGGTCATGATCAGGGCACTGCCCTCCGTCTTGAACTGCCTGCTCTGGCCACCGTAGTCCACACTGTATTCGCGGCTCAGCTCCTCGCGGCTGATCTGTTCCAGCGTCGCCAGTGCGTCACCCAAGGCGATACCGGGGCGCGGAATCCCGTTCAGGGTGACCGCGTTGAGCTGCTGAAAGCCGGTCAGGGAGCGCGGCACCACTTCGCTCTCGAGCCGCACCAGTGTACTCATGGGGATCAGGTCGCCGCTGCGCGTACGGGTGTAGTAGCCCGCCAGGTCCTGCGGCGTCATGCGCTGCCCGCGCCGTACCTGCGGAATGACCTTGTAGGACCGGTCATTCATGGTGAAGCGGTTCACATAGCCGCCCGACAGCAGTGCCGACAGATCGGCGCTGAGCTGCTGCATCTCCACGCCCAGCAGCGCGGCCTTGTCACGGTCCACCGTCAGGCGCTGCTGGGGCTTGTCGATCTGCAGATCCTGGTCAATGAATATGAATTTGCCGGTCTCACGCGCGCGTTGCAGCACGCGCTGTACATCCTCGAACATGATGTTGAAATCCAGGGTGGACGTGAGCACGAACTCCACCGGCAGCACGCCGCTGGAGGGCAGCGGTGCCGGGTTCACGGCGTTTACCTGCAAGCCCGCAATGCGCTGTGTGCGCGGCAGAATGCTCTCCTGCAGAACCTGCTCCGAGCTGCGCTCGCGCTCACTCCAGGGTTTGAAGATGAATCCGCCGAAGGCGCCGTTGGTGGCGCCACCACCACCGGGGCTCACGCCATTGAACAGGAAGTTGACGTCGATTTCCGGTGTGCTGCGGGTGATCTGGCCAATTTCCGCCGTGTACTGCTCGATGTAGTCCAGCGTTACATACGGGTCGGACTCGGCGAGATAAAAGATCAGCCCGATATCCTCAGACGGCGCCAGCTCCGAGGGCGAGCGCACAAAGAGGAAATAGCAGGAGACGATAATAATGGCGCCGAACAGCAGAACCCCGCCGCGGTCGTCGAGCACGCGATCCAGATCACGCTGGTAGACCCGGCGCAGCGCCTCAAAGCGCTGGTCAAGCCAGTGCTCCAGCCGGTTGCTGTTGTCGCCTTCGTCCCTTCTCAGCAGCCGCGCGCACATCATCGGCGACAGGGTCAGGGCGACGACACCGGAGATCAACACCGCACCGGCCAGGGTAAAGGCAAACTCCGTGAACAGGGTGCCGGTCAGGCCGCCCACAAAGCCGATGGGAATATAGACCGCGATCAGGGTGGTGGTCATCGCCACGATGGGCCAGGCCAGCTCGCTGGCCCCCAGCAGCGCCGCCTCTTTGGGTGCCATGCCCGCTTCAATGTGCCGGTGAATGTTCTCCAGCACAATGATGGCGTCATCAACCACGATGCCGATGGCGAGCACGATAGCCAGCAGCGTCAGCAGGTTGATACTGAAGCCCATCAGCTGCATGAGGAACAGTCCGCCAACCAGCGACAGCGGCACAGCCACCGCCGGGATCAGTACCGAGCGCAGGGAGCCCAGGAACAGGAAAATCACCAGGATGACGATAATCATCGCCTCGATGATGGTGGCCTCCACGTCGTCGATAGCGTTCTGGATATAGACGGTGGCGTCGTAATTGATATTGCCAACAATGCCTTCCGGCAGTCGTGGCGCGATGTCCTCCGCGTAGACCTGCCGCACCCGGGCAATCACCTCCAGGGCATTGGCATCCGGCGCCACGTCGATCTGCATGAACACCGCTTCCTGGTCGATAAACATGGATGAGGAGCCGTATCCCTCATTGCCGAGCTCGACTTCTGCGATGTCGCCGAGGCGCACAATGGCGCCGTCCTGCTCGCGCAAGACCATCTCTTCGAAACCCTGCACCGAGCGCAGATCGGTATCGGCCTTCAGGTTGATCTCGACCATGCTGCCCTTGCTGGCACCCACCGCCGAAAGCACGTTGTTGGCGGCGAGGGCAGCGCGCACTTCGCTGGCGGTCATCCCGAGCGCCGTCATGCGCTCCTGGTCCAGCCAGATGCGCATGGCAAACACGCTGGTGGAATTAGCGCTTGCGCGCAGCACGCCGGGCAGGGTCGACAGCTTGGGCTGCACCTCGCGGATCACGTAATCCGCTACACGATTGGTGGGCAACTGGTCGCTGATGAACGAGATGTACATGCTGCCCACCTGCTCGCCGATCGCCAGGTTGAGCACCGGATCCTCGGCCTCGCGGGGCAGCTCGTTGCGCAGCTTGTTGACCTTGGTAACCACCTGGGTGAGGACCTCGTCGGGATCGGCCTCGGTGCTGACATAGGCGGAGATGATGCTCAGCCCCCGTGTGCTGGAGGACGTCAGGTAATCAATACCCTCGGCTGTGGCGATCTCCTGTTCCAGCGGCGTGGTAATGAAACCCTTGATCAGCTCCGCGTCGGCGCCGATGTACGGCGTACTCACCGTGATCACCGCCGTCTCGATCATGGGGTATTCCCGCACGTTGAGCTCGGTCGCCGCACGCAGGCCGAGAATCAGCAGGAACAGGCTGACCACCGTTGCCAGTACCGGTTTGTGGATGAAGATATCGGTGAATTTCATGTCAGCCGTTATCCGGTTGCGGGTCGAGCTCCGCCGCTGGCGGGGAGCTGTTGTCAACGTTCACCGTCATCCCGCCATCCAGCTTCAGCAGTCCGCTGGTCGCGACGCGTTCACCCGGATCCAGCCCCTCCTCGACCGCCACCAGATCGCCGCGCACCGGCCCCAGGGTGACGAAGCGCTGCGATACCCGCAAGGCACCATCCTGCCCGGTAATGACGTACACCGAGTCCCCGTAGGGTCGGTAGGCAATCGCCGTCTGCGGCACCACAACCCGCTCCAGCTCTATGCCGATTGGCAGCACCAGGCGGGCGAACATGCCGGGGCGGAGCAATTCCTCCGGGTTGGGCAGGGTCGCCTGCAGCGTGAAGTTCCGGGTATTCGGGTCCACCACCGGCGAAATGGCGGTGACAGTGCCCTCGAAGATACGACCGTCCAGCGCCTCCAGACGGGCCTGCACAGGCATCCCCGCCGCTACCTGCTGGCTGTATTGCTCGGGCAGTGAGAAGTTCACATACAGGCTGTCCAATGCCTGCAGGGCAATCACCGTGTCCCCCGCCTGCACATAGTCGCCCACGTTGTACTGACGGATGCCCAGCCGTCCCGCATAGGGCGCGCGCAGGGTTTTCTGCTCGATCCGCGCCTGCTGTGCCGCAACACGGGCGCGGGCCTGCTCCAGCAGACTACTGCGCTGGTCCAGCTCCGACTCGGAAATGTTGCGCTGCGCCACCAGCCGCCTGGCACGCTCCAGTTCCAGCCGGGCCAGCTCCGCCGCGGCCTGCAGCTCCGCCAGCTGCGCCCGATCCGGCGCCGAATTCAGCGTGATGATGGCGTCGCCGGCGTTCACCGCAGCGCCATTTTCGAAATGGATGGTCTCCACCGTGCCGGGCACTTCCGTTGCCAACTCGGCGCCGCGGATCGCCACCAGCGTGCCGACGCTCTCCACGCTGTCACGCCACAGGGCCGTGCCCGCCTCCATGGCAGTGACCGTAGCGGGCTGCACCGGCATGTTGTCCATGAACTCGTTCATCTTCTTGTTGCCGAACCACTGCATGCCGAACAGCCCGCCGAATACCAGCAGGGTGACCAGCAGCATCAGCCACATGCGCAGACTGAAGAGCACCTTTTTTCCAGACATGATAGTCACCGACTTCCGTGATCAGGGGGGCAGGGGCCGGTATCGCGCTACCGCCACTGCACCGAAACGACAGGCAGCCAATGATACGCGGGCGATGCGGTCGATACCATGCACAGATCACCGGGGTTGAGCAGGACTGTGGCATTGCCGCCTCGCTATGAGTATGCTTGCCCGCTCAACACGGCCCCGGAGCGAAGACACTGCTGCCATGACCTATTGCCTCGCCATCGCCGTCCAGGACGGCCTGATCTTCTGCTCGGACTCGCGCACCAATGCCGGGCCCGACCGGGTCAGCACCTACAGCAAAATGCATCGCTTTTCAGTGGCCTACGACCGCTCTCTGGTGCTGATGACGGCGGGCAACCTGGCCACCAGCCAGGCCGTGATTGCGCATATCCAGCGGGACCTGGAGGAGGATGCCGAATTCAACATTCTCAAGGCGCGCTATGTCGCCGACGTCGCGGACTATATCGGAGAGCTGAATGTCGCAGAACAGGCTCGGCACAAAAAGCCGTCGGGGCCGGGCGCAGGCGCCAGCTTTGATGCCTCTGCCACGTTCATACTCGGCGGCCAGATCAAGGGACACGCCCAGGCGCTCTACCTGATCTACCCCGAAGGCAACTACATCACCGCCTCAGAGCTCTACCCCTACCTGCAGATTGGCGAAACCAAATACGGCAAGCCCATTCTCGACCGTATCGTGCGCCCGGACACACCCTATGAGACCGCCATGCGCTGTGCCCTGGTCTCAATGGACTCCACCATACGTTCCAATGCCACCGTCGGGCCGCCTCTGGAGTGCCTGTTCTACCGCAACGACAGCCTGAAACCGCATGCGCGCTACTTTGCGCTGGAGGAGCATCATCCCTACCTGGCCAAGCTGCGCCAGAGCTGGGACGACAATATTCGCGAGGCCTTCGCCAAGCTGCCCTCCCTGGGCGAGGTTATCGGTGAGGACGACTGAGGCATGAGCCACAGTAGCGGCAAAAGCCAGCAGGACGCCCTGCATGCGGCGGACGCTGCATCCACGCTGGTGCTGAAGCGGGTTGCCATAGACACCTACCGGGAGAACGTCGCCTATCTGCATCGGGATTGCGAGCTGTACCGCGCCGAGGGTTTCCAGGCACTGGCGAAAGTCGAGGTGTCCGACGACGGCCGGCGTATCCTTGCCAGCGTCAACGTCGTCGACGACGACACCATCGTCGGCTGCAGCGAGCTCGGCCTCTCGGAAGACGCCTTCGCCTTGCTGGGCCTGCCAGAGGGCCACCGGGTAAGCGTATCGCAGGCTGAACCGCCGACCTCGATACCCGCCCTGCACCGCAAGATTGCTGGCGAACGCCTCAGCAGCGAGAATTTTCGCGCCATCGTCAACGACATCGCCGAACACCGTTACTCGAAGATTGAACTGACCGCCTTCGTCGTCGCCTGTAACCAGGCGGAACTCGACCGCGAGGAGGTTTTTTTCCTCAGCGACGCCATGAGCCGTGTAGGGCGCCGCCTCAACTGGGGTGAGCACCCGGTGGTGGACAAGCACTGCATCGGCGGTATCCCGGGCAACCGCACCTCCATGCTGGTCGTGCCGATTGTCGCCGCACACGGCATGCTGTGCCCAAAGACCTCATCCCGCGCCATCACCTCTCCGGCCGGCACCGCCGACACAATGGAGGTACTGGCGCGCGTTGAGCTGCAATTCGAGCAGCTCAACAGTATCGTGCGCACCCACCGCGGCTGCCTCGCCTGGGGCGGCACCAGTGACCTCTCGCCGGCAGACGATGTACTGATTGCCGTTGAGCGTCCCCTGTCGATCGACTCACCGGGGCAGATGGTGGCATCCATTCTGTCCAAAAAGGTCGCGGCCGGCTCCACCCACCTGGTTCTGGATATCCCGGTCGGCCCTACCGCGAAAGTCACGTCTATGCCCGAAGCACAGCGGCTGCGCCGCCTGTTCGAGTACGTCGCCAAGCGCATGGGGCTGGTGCTGGAAGTCGTGATCACCGACGGACGACAACCCATTGGCAACGGCATCGGCCCGGCCCTGGAAGCACGGGACGTGATGCAGGTGCTGGAGAACAGCCCTGCGGCGCCCGCCGATCTGCGCCAGAAGTCGCTGCGCCTGGCCGGTCGCATGCTGGAATTCGACCCCGATGTGCGCGGTGGCGACGGCTTCGCTATCGCCCGGGACATCCTGGATTCCGGGCGCGCCCTGCGCAAGATGCAGGACATTATTGAGGCCCAGGGCAGCAAGCCATTTGATCTCGGCAACCCGCCGCTGGCACCACTGACCTACGCGGTTCGCGCCGACACTGCAGGCACGGTGGTCAATATTGACAACCTGCAGCTGGCGCGCATTGCGCGGCAGGCCGGTGCCCCGCGGGCACAGGGCGCAGGGGTCGACCTGCGCGCCAAGCTCGGCGACCCGGTACAGCCCGGCGACCTGCTGTATACCGTCTACGCGGCCTACCCGACCGAGCTCGGCTTTGCCCGCAGGCTGTGCGAGCGCAGCAGCGGTTTCACCCTGGGCCAGGCGGCTGACATTACCCCGGCATTCATGGAGTTCTGATGAGCGCGCTGCTGACCTATCTGGCGGACGAGCGGGAGCCCGCATTGCGCCTCGCGAGCGCCTGTGCACTGCCCACCCTTGCCGTTGCCCGGCACCGCTTTCCCGACGAGGAACTGAAGCTGCTGCTGGACCTGCCCGCGGGCACGCAGACGCTGGTGGTCTACCGCAGCCTGGATCGACCCAACGAGAAACTGGTGGAACTGCTGTTGCTGGCGCGCCATGCACGTCGCGCCGGCGTGCCACGGCTGGTGCTGGTTGCCCCCTATCTCGGCTACATGCGCCAGGACATTGCCTTCCAGCCGGGCGAAGTGGTCAGCCAGACCATCGTCGGCAAGTTCCTTGCGGAGCTGTTTGACGCGGTTATCACGGTCGATCCCCACCTGCACAGGATAAGCCGCCTGGATGAGGCCATTCCCTTGCAGGACGCCATCGCCCTGTCGGCTGCGGGCAGCCTGGCGGAACGGGTGGCGAGTGAACGCGACCATCCGCTACTGGTTGGCCCCGATGCCGAGTCGCGGCAGTGGGTGGAGAGCGCGGCGGCGGTCCGCCAGCTGGACCACGCCGTGTGCAGCAAGCAGCGCCACGGTGACCGCGATGTGGTTATCACCCTGCCTGACGTTGCCGTCGCGGGGCGTGCGGTGGTCCTCCTGGATGACGTGGCCAGCTCCGGGCGCACCCTGGCGGGCGCCGCGCGACTGCTGCTACAGGCGGGCGCCAGCTCTGTGGATGTCGCGGTGACTCACGCCCTGTTTGCCGGCGATGCCCTGGCCGTGATGGAGAGCGCGGGCATCGGCACCGTGTGGAGCACAGACTGCATTCAACACCCCAGCAATGCCGTCTCCATGGCGCCCCTGCTGGCCACGGCGCTGAACCCCCTGCTACAGCGCTGGGCTGGCTAGCGCTGCCCCGGCTGCTGCTGCAGGCGACGAATCGCCGTGTCGACAAAGGCCAGTTTCGATTCGACGAAGTGGTTGATGACGAAGGGATAGGCGTCCCCCCGGCCAACGCTGCGGTTAAGTTCGTTCAGGGTGATGCTGAGGTCTCGCCAGAGTCCGATCCGTTCACCGACCTCCAGACTCGCCACGTCCTTGCGAATAACGCCGTAGGCCGCCGCCGTCTCCAGCGCATCCTGGATGTGCAGGTAATGTCCCCAGGTTTCCGCCCAGTCTTCCATCGGGTGCACACTGGCGTAGGCGCTGATGTAGTACTTGCGCCAGTCGGGTGACGGGCCCTCGCGGTAGTGGCGGTCCAGCGCCTCGCGATAGTCCATCTTTTCATCCCCGAACAGCTGCGCAAAGCCGCTGCGAATGGTCTCGTCACGTGCCAGGCGCGCCCAGTAGTAATGACCGGATTCGTGGCGCATATGCCCGAGGACCGTGCGGTAGGGTTCGTTCATCTGCTCCCGCACCGCAACCCGCGCAACATCATCCGCCTCCAGGGTATTGATGGTAATCACGCCGCCGGCGAACCCCGTGCTGACAAAGGACTCCGCGTATTCCTCCCGGCTGCGTCCATCCTCGATAAAGTCCAGTAGCAGGCCATTCTCGGCGTCCTGCCAGCCATTGATCAACGGCAGGTCGAGACTGCGCAGGGTGTACAGGAGGCGTTTCTTGCCCTGTTCCAGTACCCACCAGCGCTGGATGTTGCCGGGCAGCGAAAGGTCGGGAATGGTACGGTTGAATTGGCAGCCCCAGCACAGGGGGTGAGTGTCCTCTTCAGCGCAGAGCCAGTTGCAGACATCCCATTCCGAGCCGTTGGCGCACATACGGTAACGACGCCCCGCGGCAGACTGCAGAATGCCATCGCCCGCGTCGCTGAGTGAGACCATTTCCAGCGCAAGAGGGTCAAACCCAAGCTCCCTGCCGCAGTGCACACAGTCCCGACTCTCGAAAAACACCTGGCTGCCGCAGCTGCACTCCAGCCGCTTCATGGTGTATCCGGCTGAAACCAGGACGCGGTGATCGCGTCGTGGAGGTCGGCCAGCAGTGCCTGGAACTCATCGATGTAGGCATGCAGCGCCTCGCGGGACATCTGTTCCGGCTGCAGCTTGCCCAGTTTTCGCCGCCCGCGGTTCAGGGTGCGCATAGCCCGCTCATGGTTCTTCAGCGGCTTCAGTTCGGCGCGGATTTCTGCGAGACAGAAGGCCACCGAACGCGGCAACAGCGGCTCCTGAAACACAAATTCCACCACCTCCTCCGCTTGCACCAGCGGGCCTATCATTCGCCGGTAGGCTCCGAAGGACGACAGGGCCTGCAACAGGGAAGTCCAGATCAGCGGGTCCGTGGCCTCATGGGTACCGGCCCGCCCGAGAATCTCCCCGGTGCCCACATCCATCAGGCGGGTGGTCATATCGGAGCGTTCGAGCAGGTGCCCCAGGCGCAGGAAGCGATGCGCATGGTCTCGGGGCAGGCTGGAGGACAGCATGCCGTTCACCCGCTGGCAGCGGCTGATCACTTCCTCGAGGAAGGCCTGGCGATTACGCCGACCCACAGACTTTTCCGCCGCATCAGTCACATACAGGTGCAGCTCGTTGATCTGCTCCCAGGTTTCCTCAGGCAGCACATCGCGCGTGGTGCGCACGTTTTCACGCGCCCAGCGCACAGCGAAGGGGATACTGGCACAGCTGTCTTCTTCTGCCATGAGAAAGCGCAGGACATTCTGTTCATTACCCACCCGATACTGCTGATAGAAAACGGGCTCGGCATCGAGAATACGCACCAGCACGTCCCAGCCCAGCTCGGCTGCGCGTGGAATGTCCATGATGAGGTGGTTATAGGCTGCCACCAGACGAGCGCTGTCCTCCGCACGCTCCAGGTAGCGCCCCATCCAGTACAGGCGTTCGGCGACACTGGAAAGCATTGTCATGCCTTGCCCTCCACAATCCAGGTATCCTTGCTGCCACCGCCCTGCGAGGAGTTCACGACCAGTGACCCCCTGGTCAAGGCCACCCGTGTCAGTCCGCCCGGCGTCACCCAGGTATCCCGTCCCTGCAGGATAAAGGGGCGCAGGTCCAGGTGGCGTGGCTCGACCGCCTCGTCGATGTAGGTGGGCGCGGTCGACAGGGCCAGGGTCGGCTGTGCCACATAGTTGCGCGGGTTCTCCTCGATCAGGCGGGCAAACTTGCGACGCACGGCGGCAGTACTGTGCGGACCGACCATGATGCCGTAGCCGCCTGATTCATTGGCCGGTTTGACCACCAGTTGATCGAGGTTCTTGAGGACATGCTCGCGATCTTTCTCGCGCATGCACAGCCAGGTGGGCACGCTGGCGAGCAGCGGCTTCTGCTTGAGGTAATAGCGAATCATTTCCGGCACGAACGCGTAGATGACCTTGTCATCTGCCACGCCGCTGCCCGGTGCGTTGGCGATGGCCACATTGCCTGCCTTCCAGGCGCGCATCAAACCGGGGACACCGAGCAGCGACTCCGGCCGGAACGCCTCGGGGTCCATGAAGTCTTCATCAATGCGCCGGTAAATCACATCCACGCGCACGGGACCATCCACGGTGCGCATGTAGACGCAGTTGTCATCTGCGACCATCAGGTCGCGACCCTCCACCAGTTCGGCCCCCATGCCCTGGGCCAGGTAGGCGTGCTCAAAATAGGCTGAGTTGAAAATACCCGGCGTGAGCACGACGATACAGGGGCGGCGGCGTTCCCTGGGAGACAGCGATGCCAGTGTCTGGTAAAGCTGCGAGGGGTAATCGTCCACCGGCAGGATACTGTAGTTCTCGAACAGCTCCGGCAGCACCCGCTTGGTGATCTCGCGGTTCTCCAGCATATAGGACACCCCCGAGGGCACCCGCAGGTTATCCTCGAGTACGCGGAAACGGCCATCACCGTCACGCACCAGATCGGAACCACAGATATGCGCCCAGACGCCAAAGCGCGGCGACATGCCCATGCACTGCGGTTTGAAATTGCTGGATTCCAGCACGATATCCGCCGGCACCACGCCGTCGGCGAGGATTTTCTGCTGGTTGTAGATATCCTGGATAAAGTGATTGAGCGCGAGCGAACGCTGGCGCAGACCGTCGCTGACCGCCTGCCACTGCCGCGCGGATATCACCCGCGGAATGATGTCGAAGGGCCAGGCGCGATCGATATTGCCGGCCTCGTTATAGACCGTAAAGGAAATCCCCATTTCCCGTATGGCGAGCTCCGCCGCAGCGCGGCGTTCCGCCATTTCCTGCCCCGGCAGTTTCTGTAGCAAGCGCACTACACCCCGCGCAGCAGCGCGCGGCTGCCCCTTGGGCGTGATCAGTTCGTCGAAGAAACTGCCCGACGCATACGACTTCCAGCTTTCGTTCATCGTTCTGGCAACCCGCATTGGAACCTGCATCCACACTACACAAAAAGCGCTGACCCGACTACTCGCGCACAGCGCGGCGAGTGCACTTTATTCGTGCACCCGCTACACTCCGGGGAAACCCATAACACGAGAGTGCCCTCCATGCCGGCTACCGTGCACCATCGCGCCTGCCACCTCTGTGAGGCTATCTGCGGGCTGCGGATTGAAACTGACGGGGATCGCATACTGTCGATCAAGGGCGACCCGGCCGACCCCTTGAGTCGCGGCCACATCTGTCCCAAGGCGGTAGCCCTGCAGGACATTCACAACGACCCGGACCGCCTGCGCCGGCCAGTGCAGCGCATACGCGGCACCGACCGGTGGCGCGAAATCAGCTGGGAGGAAGCGCTGGATAGCACAGCGCAGCGGCTGGTGGAGATTACGCAACGGGATGGCGTGGATGCGCTGGGCGTTTACCTGGGCAACCCCACAGTGCACAACTACGGGATGATGACGCACCAGAAAAACCTGTTCCGCCATTTCCACACCCGCAACCGCTTCTCCGCCACGTCCGTCGACCAGCTGCCACATCACCTGGTCAGCCTCTGGCTGTTCGGCCACAAATCATTGTTCCCGATTCCCGATATCGATCGCAGCGCGTAC
Organism: Halieaceae bacterium UBA5044; assembly: GCA_002416125.1. Lineage (GTDB taxonomy): Bacteria > Pseudomonadota > Gammaproteobacteria > Pseudomonadales > Halieaceae > Haliea. Next base: position 70,408 of record DIBU01000011.1, on the reverse strand, counting down.
TTCCTCATGCTCGGCGCCAACCCCATCGCCTCCAACGGTAGCATCTGGACCGTGCCCGATGTGCGCAAGCGGATCAAGGCCCTGCGCAAGCGCGGCGGCAAGCTGGTCGTGGTCGACCCCCGCTACACCGAGACGGCAGAGCTGGCCAGTGAACACCTCTTCATACGCCCCGGCAGTGACGCCTTGTTCCTGCTGGCGCTGGTGCATACGCTGTTTGCCGACGATCTGGTGGCGCCTGGCCCTCTGGGGGCGTTCACCACCGGCTTGTCGGAACTGGCCGCGGCGCTTGCCGACTTCACGCCCGAGTTCGCCGCCGCCCACACCGGCATCGAGGCGAGCACAATCCGTCGCATCGCGCAGGAGTTCGCCCAGGCCGGGGCCGCCATCTGCTACGGGCGCATGGGCGTATCGACACAGCGCTACGGCGCGCTGTGCCAGTGGGCGATACAGCTGCTGAACATCCTGACCGGCAACCTCGACCGGGAGGGCGGTTCGCTGTTCACACTGCCCGCCGTGGACCAGGTCAGCAGCATCGGCCCCGGCGGCTTTGCCCGGCACCACAGCCGCGTGCGCCAGCTGCCGGAGTTTGACCGTGAACTGCCCGCCTCGGCCATGGCCGAGGAAATCACCACACCCGGAACGGGGCAGATCCGCGCGCTGTTCGTGGGGGCGGGAAATCCGGTGTTGTCGACACCAAACGGCCGCCAGCTGGACGCGGCGCTGGCGCAACTGGAGTTCATGGTCTGCCTGGACCCCTACCTCAACGAAACCACGCGCCATGCGGACATTATCCTGCCGCCGACATCGCCGCTGGAACACGACCACTACGATCTCGCGTTCCACATCAACGCGATACGCAACACGGCCCGGTACAACGAAGCGGTGTTCGCAAAACCGGAAGGCACACTGCACGACTGGGAGATATTCACCGAGCTGGGCAACCGGGTCGCCGCGCTGCTGGGCCAGCCCGCGCAACCGGTGACGGCGCCCCACGAGATCATCGACATGGGCCTGCAGATCGGGCCCTACAGTGAACGCCAGGGCAGTGTACACGCACTGACCCTGGACAAGCTGCGGGAGAATCCCTCGGGTATCGACCTCGGGGCCCTGCAGCCGCAACTGCCGGACCGGCTGCAGACTGCGGACAAAACCATCGACTGCGCCACCCCACAGGCGCTGGCGGACCTCGACCGGCTGCGCGCAGCGTTCAGCGCAGGCGACAGCGGCGCCCTGCGTCTGATTGGGCGCCGGCACGTGCGCTCGAACAACTCCTGGATGCACAACTATCACCGCCTGGTGAAGGGCAAAGAGCGCTGCACCCTGCTCATGCATCCACAGGATATGGCGACGCGCGGCATCAGCGACGGTGACCGCGTACACTTGAGCTCCCGAGCCGGCAGCGTCACCGTCGCGGCGGAAGCCAGCACCGGGGTGATGCCCGGGGTGGTCAGCCTGCCGCACGGCTACGGCCACGGCCGGCCCGGGGTGCGCCTGCACACCGCGGCCAGGCATGCGGGGGTCAGCTGCAACGACGTCACCGATGACCTCGCCCTGGACGTCCTGTCCGGCAACGCCGCCGTCAACGGCATTGACGTCGAGGTGGCACTGGCCTGAGCGGTCCTCGCACCCGCGCCGTTTTCGGGTAGAATCGGGCTACCACTACCGCCTGGGAGGGTGTTGCATGGACGTTTCTACGATTGTGTTCTGGCTGGTCCTGCTGGGCCTGGTGATGTATGTCATCGGCATCTACAACCGCCTCGTTGCCCTGAAAAACCGCTACCAGAACGCCTTTGCACAAATTGAAGTGCAGCTGAAGCGGCGCTACGACCTGATACCCAACCTGGTGGAAACGGCACGGGCCTACATGAGCCACGAACGCGAGACGCTGGAGGCGGTGACTGCAGCGCGCAACGACGCCGCCGCGCTGCTCAAGGCGCTGGGGCCGGACGCCATCGGCGGTGCCGACATGACCCGGCTGGCGAGCGCCGAAAACGCGCTGCAGGGTGCACTCGGCAAACTCAACGTCACCATGGAAGCCTACCCCGATCTCAAGGCCAGCGAGAACATGCAGCAGCTTTCCGAGGAGCTGACCAATACCGAGAATCGTGTCGCTTTCGCCCGCCAGGGCTACAACGACGCGGTGATGGCCTACAACACGTACCGCCAGAGTTTCCCACCGGTAGCGGTGGCGTCCACCTTTGGCCACGCACAGGATGCCACGCTGCTGGAATTCGACGACTCTGCACAAATCCAGGCAGCGCCGAAGGTCAGCTTCTAGGGTTATCGCAGCCGGCGCCTGAAGGGCTGCAATGGACTTCTTCGCCCAGCAGGATCTGGCGCGCCGCAACACGCGCCTGCTCACCCTGCTGTTCCTGTGTGCCGTTGCCGCACTCATTGTATTGACCAACGCCCTGGTCGCCGGCTTTCTCTGGTGGGGCGACCACTACAACCTCTACGCGGGCAGCCGCGGCAGCTTCAGGGATTTTCTGCGCTATTTCAGCTGGGAGCGCTTCGGCACGATCGGGCTGGGTATTTCCGCCACCGTGGGCCTGGTGGCAATGGTCAAGTGGCTGCAACTCGCCGCCGGCGGCAAGGTTGTCGCCGAAGCCATGGGCGGCACGCGGATACTGCCCCAGACCAGCGACAGCGCCGAGCGCCGCTGCCTGAATATCGTCGATGAAATCGCGCTGGCCGCAGGTATGCCGGTGCCGCCAGTGTTCGTGATGAATGCGGAGCGCGGCATCAATGCCTTTGCCGCGGGACTGTCGCCGGCCGATGCCGTCATCGGCGTGACGCGAGGCGCCATCACCCACCTGCGGCGCAACGAACTGCAGGGCGTTATCGCGCACGAGTTCAGCCACATCCTGAACGGCGACATGCGCCTCAACATCCGCCTCGCAGCGCTGCTGAAAGGTATTACCTTCATCGGCGATGTCGGCTACATCCTGATGCGTGCCAGCAGCCACCATCGCACCGGGAATGATCGGGACCGCAGCAACGGCGGCCCGGCCCTGCCCCTGCTGGGGCTGGGGCTGTGGATTCTGGGTTGGCTGGGAGGGCTCGCATCCGGTTTTATCAAGGCGGCCATCAGCCGCCAGAAAGAGTATCTGGCAGACGCCTGCGCCGTGCAGTACACCCGCGACAACAGCGGCATTGCCGACGCCCTGAAGGTGATCGGCGGCTACGTGCCCGGTTCCCTGGTGCATACGGCGCGGGCGGATGAACTGTCACACATTTTCTTCGGCCAGATCCGCCACCGCCTGTGGCAACTGTTCGCGACCCACCCGCCGCTGCCAAGCCGCATTCGGCGCCTGGAGCCGGGCTGGAATGGCGCCTACATCACACGCAAGGTGGAGCACTACGAACACGCCCAGCCCCATCCGGCTGCGGCCGAGGTCGGTGTGGGACGCGCAGCGCTGGTGGCAGCAGCGCTGGCGGCGGTGGAGGCCGGCAACGGCCCGCTGGAGGCGCCCGACGCTGCGGATGCGCATTTTGCCGGAGACGGCGCCGAGGCTGAGTTCCCCGCGCATCATGGCCTGCCGCAGGCGTTCCTGCGCTACAGCCACGAACCCCTCGGCGCCAGCGCGCTCATGCTCGCGTTGCTGATCAGCGACGATGCGTCGGTGCAGGCCACGCAGTATGCCCTGCTCAGGGAAAGCGGCGTGCGGGGTCTGGAGGACCTGACGCACACACTGGCACCCGGGGTTGCAGCGTTATCGGCGGGGCAGCGGCTGCCACTGCTGGAACTGTGCCTGCCGGCCCTGAAAAGCCAGTCCGTCGGGCAATACCGACAGTTCAAGCGCCTGCTGCTGGGGCTGATCCGCGCGGACCGCCGCACCGAACTGCTGGAGTGGTGCCTGTACCAGCTGCTGCGCCACTACATAGACCCCGAATTTTTCCAGGTGAAGCCCGCAACGGCGCGGTACCGCAGCCTGCGCAAGGTGCGCGAGCACCTGCGCGTAGTGCTGTCGATGCTCGCCCACAACAGCAGTGGTGACACTCTGCTCTGTTTCCGCACGGCAGCGGAAGCGCTGGATGACTCCGCGTTGACGCTGCTGCCACAGGCAGACTGTTCACTTGCCGCCTTCTCCCGTGCCGTGCGGGAACTCGCGGACTGCTATCCCCTGCTCAAACCCAGAATCCTCAAGGCGATGCGCAAGGCCGCCAACGCCGATGGCCGCGTGAGCGCGCTGGAGCAGGAACTGCTGGCCGCCATTGCCGCCGCCATGGACTGTCCGCTGCCCGATGCCCTGGGGAATCAGGCAAACACCGATCGCTGAACCCTTCCCATCATTTTCGTCCGGAAGCGACGTGCGCAACGCACAGGCACATTTTCTCTGCTATCTTTTCCAGTGTAGCGCGAGCTCCAGGGACGGGGTGCAGAAGCGCTGCCTGCTTCATGACGACACCAGAACAGGGAGGTTCCGGTTATGCAACACCTGCACAGCGCAGCCCCAACCCGGGTTGCACACACCACCACGTCGAACCACACACAGCGCCGCGACAGCCAGTACCGCACGACCGACCGGGTCTTGCAGATTCTGCTGCAGGGAGATCTCTATCGGCTGCGGGTCGAATCCGTTGCCAGCCAGCTGGGGATGAGCGCCACAACGCTGCGACGCCGGCTGCGCATGGATCACACCCACTACCAGTTTCTGCTCGACCGCGCACGACAGTACCGCTGCGAGCAGGCACTGCGTGCGTCGCGGCTACCCGGTAAATGTCTGGCCGACGAGCTGGGCTATCTGGAGGTGAACAGTTTCTACCGCGCCTTCAGGCGCTGGACCGGGGTTGGGTTCAGCGCCTGGAAAGCTCAGCGATTGTAGTGCGCGAGGTCAGACCGCGTCGAAGGGGTGGCGCAGCACAATCGTCTCTACCCGGTCTGGCCCGGTCGAGATGATATCGATCGGAGCGCCGACCACATCCTCGATTTTCTGGATGTAGTCGCGAGCCGCCTTGGGCAGCTCATCCAGGGTGCGTGCACCCACTGTGGACTCGCTCCAGCCGGGCACCTCCTCGTAGAAGGGCACCAGGCCGTCGTAATCGTCGGAATCCACCGGGTTGGGCACCGGCTTGCCGCTGGCATCCACATAGCCTACGCAAATCTGGATGGTTTCCAGGCCGTCGAGAACATCGAGCTTGGTCAGGCACAGGCCGGACACCGAGTTGATGTTGACGGCATTGCGCAGGGCGACCGCGTCGAACCAGCCACAGCGGCGAGGCCGTCCCGTGGTGGCGCCGAACTCGTGTCCGCGTGCCGCGAGGTGGGCGCCGGTAGCATCGAACAGTTCGGTGGGAAACGGCCCGGAGCCGACGCGGGTGGTGTAGGCCTTGGTAATGCCCAGCACATAGTCGAGGAACAGCGGGCCAAAGCCGGAGCCGGTCGCCGTGCCGCCCGCCGTCGTGTTGGAACTGGTCACGAAGGGATAGGTGCCGTGGTCGATATCCAGCAGCGAACCCTGCGCGCCCTCAAACATGATATTGGCGTCGGTTTTCCGGCACTCGTGGAGGATCGCGGTTACATCGGCAATCATGGGCAACAACTCCTGCGCCATCGCCAGTGTTTCCGCCAGCACCGAGTCGTAGTCCAGCGGCGCAACCTTGTAGTAGTGCTGCAACTGGAAGTTGTGGTAATCCATCACCTCACGCAGCTTCTCCGCAAAGCGCTGGGGGTCTTTCAGATCACCCAGGCGCACGCCGCGGCGGGCCGCCTTGTCCTCGTAGGCGGGGCCGATGCCGCGCCCGGTGGTGCCGATCTTGCCCTCGCCACGGCGCGCCTCACGCGCCACGTCCAGCGCCACGTGATAGGGCAGGATCAGCGGACAGGAGGGTGAAATGCGCAGCCGCTCGCGCACCGGCACCCCTTTCTCCTCCAGTGTGCCAATCTCCCTGAGCAGTGCGTCCGGCGCCAGCACCACACCATTGCCGATCAGGCACTGCACATTGGCGCGCAGAATACCCGAGGGAATGAGGTGCAATACGGTTTTCTGCCCGTCGATGACCAGTGTGTGGCCCGCGTTGTGCCCACCCTGGAAGCGCACCACGGCGCTGGCGCGATCGGTCAGCAGGTCGACGATTTTGCCCTTGCCCTCATCGCCCCACTGGGTGCCGAGAACCACTACATTCTTGCTCATGAACATTCAACTCGTCTGATTGATCAGGAATCGAGCGGGCGCAGCGCCCACTCACCGTCAGCTTTTACCAGTTCGCGGTCACACCGCGGATCGGGGCGCTCGCCGGCACAGCGAATGACGATCTCACCGCCCTTGCGCAATGCCGCCACTGCCGCAAGCAGTGCAGGATCGTCGTTGTCCGGCGCACTCACGGCACCCGGCTCATCTGCGCTTGCCGGTACCAGCGCCATCAGGGCCTTGAGGTCGGTAGCAAAGCCGGTCGCCGGTCGCGCGCGGCCGAAGACCTTGCCGACATCGTTGTAGCGACCGCCATTTGCCAGCGCCTGGCCGTGCCCGGGGGCGTAGGCCGCAAACACCATGCCCGTGTGGTAGTGGTAGCCACGCAATTCTGCGAGGTCAAAGTACACGGTAATGCCGGGGTGACTGCGCGCGATCGCGGCGGCCACGGCCTCCAGCGCCGCCACGGCATGCAGCGCGTCCGGCGCTGCCTCCGCCAGCAGTTCGCGCGCCGCATTTAGCACCACCGCATCGCCGTGCAACTCGAGCAGGCCGAGAATCAGCCCGGCGGCCGGGGCCGCGACATCGGCAAGAGCCAGCAGCAGATCCGGGCGGGACTTGCGCTGCAGGGCGTCGAACACCTCCGCCTCCTGCTCCGCCGTCAGTGCCGCCGCCGCGAGCACCGCTTCGTACACACCCACGTGGCCCAGGTCCAGCGTCACCTGGGTGACGCCGGCGGCACCCAGGGTGGCAAGCATGAGCCGGATAATCTCCACGTCGCCCGCCAGGCTGTCGTCGCCGTAAAGCTCCGCCCCCAGTTGAATGGGCGAGCGCGAGGCGAGCAGCGACTTGGGCCGGGTATGCAGGGTCGACCCTGCATAGCAGAGGCGCGTCACACCGGCTTCGGCGAGGCTGTGCGCATCGATGCGCGCCACCTGCGGCGTGATGTCGGCGCGAATGCCCAGGGTACGGCCACTCAGCTGGTCCGTCATCTTGAAGGTCAGCAAGTCGAGATCACGTCCCAGGCCAATCAGCAGCGACTCGGTGAATTCCATCAGGGGGGGGATGACCAGCTGGTAGCCCCACTGCTGGTAAAGGTCGAGAATCTCGCGCCTCAGGCGCTCGACAATGCGCGCCTGCCGGGGCAGCACTTCCTCTACCCCGTCGGGCAATTGCCAGCGATCCACCGTCGTCATAAATGCCCTTTAGTGCACCCAATACAGCATTGCCACCCCGAGCAGCATGCTGCCCAGGCCGACATTGCGGATGACCTTGTCCTGCTGCTGCGCCACCCCGATCACCATCTGTCGCCAGGTGCGGGGGCTCAGGAAGGGCAAGACACCCTCGATAATCAGTACCAGCGCCAGGGCCGCCGGCAGAACCTGCCAGAATTCCACATTATCCCCCTGAAGCCGTGCTCATAAAAAAACCGCGGGGCCAGCGTTTGTGGGTAAAACGCCGGATCCCACGGTTGCAGAATTCTACCACAGGCGCCACTGAAGGCACCTGCGTTTTTTGCCCCTATTGACTGCCTTCGGAATCCTTCAGATAGCGGAAGAAGTCGCTGTCTGGCTGAATCAGCATGATATCGCCGCTGTTCTGGAACGACTCCCGATACGCCCGCAGGCTGCGCGTGAACGAGTAGAACTCGGGATTGCTGTTGAAGGCCTCGGCATAGATATTGGTCGCCAGGGCGTCACCCTCACCACGGATCAGCTGCGCATCGCGGTAGGCGTTCGCCTCCAGTACCGTGACTTCGCGGTCCGCCGCGGCGCGAATACCCTCAGCGAGCTCCTGGCCCAGTGCGCGGTGCTCCCGGGCCTCTTTTTCCCGCTCGGCGTTCATGCGGCGGTACACGGACTCGGAGACATCCGGCGGCAGGTCGATCTGCTTGACCCGCACGTCCAGGACCTCAACGCCGTATTCTTCCAGTGCCACTTCGCTCAGCTCTTCAGTCAGCGCTTCCATCAGCTGGTCACGCTGGCCAGATACCACCTCCTGAATGGTGCGTACCGCCACCTGGTTGCGCAAACCGTCGTTGATTCGCTGCCCGAGCAGCGCGCTGGCTCGCGCTTCCTCACCGTTGGTCGCGGTGTAGAACTTCGCGGTGTCGGCCACACGGAACTTGGCATAGGAATCGACAATCAACGCCTTCTTCTCCTGCGTAAAGAAGCGTTCGGGCGTTGAATCCACCGTCAGCAGCCGTGCCTCGAACTTGCGCACGTTGTTGACGAAGGGCACCTTGACGTGCAGGCCGGGCTTGATGTCCGGATTGACCACTTCACCAAACTGCAGCATCACCGCGCGCTCGGTCTCCTTGACCACAAACACCGTGTTGCTCAGTACGAACAGCGACAGGGCAGCTACCAGCAGCCAGGTCATACCTTTTCCGCCCATCTTAGCGACCTCCTCTGCGGTTATTGGCTGCAGCGGCGTCCTGACGCAGCTGCTCAGTCACGGCGTCGGTCAGCTCGCGTACCGTGTTGGCATCCAGCCGACCGCTGCGCGGCACGCTGGCACCGGACGAGCTGGTCATTTTGTCCAGCGGCAGGTACATCACGTTGTTGCCGCCTTCCACATCCACCATCACCTTGTTGGTGTTGGTGAGCACCTCCTGCACGGCTTCGAGGTACAGCCGCTCACGGGTCACTTCCGGTGCCTTGGCGTACTCGGCCAACAGCGCCTTGAAGCGTTCCGCCTCACCTTCGGCGCTGGCGACCACCTGTTCGCGGTAAGCGCCGGCCTCCTCAAGCACCCGCTGGGCACGGCCGCGCGCTTCAGGCACGATGCCATTGGCATAGGCCTGGGCCTCGTTCTTGAGCCGCTCCTCATCCTCACGCGCCTTGATCACGTCGTCGAATGCGGCCTGCACCTGGCTCGGCGGCTTGGATTCGTCGATGTTCACCTTGATCACACGAATGCCGGTTTCATACATGTCGGTGTAGCGCTGCAGGCGCACCTGCACGTCGGTGCCGATCTGGGCACGCCCCTCAGTCAACACCGAGTCCATGCGGGTATCGCCGACGACATGCCGCAATGCGCTCTGGGCCGCATGCTGCAGGGAATCCTCAGGGTCGCGCACCTTCAGTACGAAACTGGTTGGATCGACGATCACATACTGCACGGACATGCGCACCTCGACGATATTCTCGTCCTGGGTGAGCATGATCTCGCGGAAGGTCGCGGCGCGCACCTTGGTGGTGTTGACGCGAATCACTTCATCGATCAGCGGTGGGTTCCACTGCAGGCCAGGCTGCACAGTCTCGAGGTACTTGCCGAAACGCAGCACCACGGCGCGCTCCTGCTCGTCGACCTGGTACAGCCCCATCAGGCCCCAGACCAGTACAGCGACCAGTGCAATCACCCCCAGCAGGCCGGCGGAGAGGCCGCCACCGCCACCGCCACCCGATGAGCCGCCGCGCCTGGCGCCGCGACCGCCAAACAGGCCGCCGAGCTTCTCCTGCAACTTTTTCAGCGCCTCATCAAGGTCTGGGGGCCCCTGGTCACCGCCGCCCCAGGGATCCTTCGGCTTGTTACTTCCACCACCCGGCTCATTCCAAGCCATACTGAACTCCCATTTTCACCATGTTTGCAGTTTACCAAAACTATCTGAACCCCCGACCCGGGTTCCTAGGGCACCAGCTCTGGCCCCCGCTTCATCAGCCGATTCCAGTCGGCCCGCGGCAGGCGCACGCTCAGGTGTGCTGTACCGTCATCGCCGTACTGTTCCGCCGCCACCGCCCCCATCTGGTACAGCGCGGCACGCAGACGGCCCTGCTGTGGCTGCAGGTGCAGCTCTTCCTCCACCATATCAGCCCCAACGCGCTCGCCGATCGCCTGCAACAGCAGGTCGCGGCCCGCTCCGGTGGCCGCGCTCAGCCACACGCGCTCGGGGACGCCGTGCTCATCGTAATCAATACGCGGCTCCTGCTCCAACAGGTCAAGTTTGTTGAACACCTGCAGCTGCGGGATGTCCTGTGCGCCAATTTCCTCCAGCACAGCCTGCACCTGGTAGATGTTGTCCTCGCGCGCGCCCGCGGCGACATCGATCACGTGCAACAGGAGATCGGCGCTGACCGTCTCCTCCAGCGTCGCCTTGAAGGCCTCGACCAGCTTGTGCGGCAAATGGGCAATGAAGCCCACGGTATCCGCCATGATTACGGGCCCGACTTCTTCCAGCTCCAGCCGGCGCAGCGTGGGGTCCAGGGTGGCAAACAGCTGGTCGGCGGCATACACCTCGGCATTGGTCAGGCGGTTGAACAGCGTCGACTTGCCGGCATTGGTATACCCCACCAGCGCAATAGTGGGCACTTCCGCCCGTCGCCGGGACCGCCGACCCTGGTCGCGCTGGCGCCGCACTTTCTCCAGCCGGGCCAGAATCGACTTGATACGCACCCGGAGCAGACGCCGGTCGGTCTCCAGCTGGGTTTCGCCGGGCCCACGCAGCCCGATACCGCCCTTCTGTCGCTCGAGGTGAGTCCAGCCGCGGACCAGGCGCGTGCTCATGTGTTGCAGTTGCGCGAGCTCCACCTGCAGCTTGCCCTCATGGGTGCGGGCACGCTGGGCGAAGATGTCGAGGATCAGCCCGGTACGATCCAGCACGCGGCATTTGAACTCCCGCTCCAGATTGCGCTCCTGACTGGGGCTCAGCGCGTGATTGAAAATCACCAGCTCCGCCTCGTGCAGCTGCACCTCGTCCAGCACTTCCCGAACCTTGCCGGACCCTATGAAGGTGCGCGAATCCGGTACGTCGCGGCTGCCCACAACAAACGCGACCGGATCACCCCCTGCCGACAGGACCAGTTCCTCGAACTCGCGGGGGTCTTCACGCTCGTCTTCGCTGGCAATGGCGAGGTGCACCAATACGGCGCGCTCGCCGGATGCTGGACGCTCAAAGAACACGCTCGCCTCGGGGGTCGGCTGTGGGTGAGGTGGGGGCGCCGCAGCGCCCGCACAATCTGGGCAGACTAGCTGTCGCCGTCATCATCTTCCGGCGGATTCTGCATGGGCATGCGCACCACGCGGGAGGGGACCACAGTGGAAATGGCGTGCTTGTACACCATCTGGCTGACTGTGTTTTTCAACAGCACGACAAACTGGTCAAATGACTCGATCTGGCCCTGCAGCTTGATGCCGTTCACCAGATAGATGGATACCGGAACGCGCTCCTTACGCAGGATGTTCAGGTAAGGGTCTTGTAGCGTGTGCCCTTTTGACATAACTCTCTCCTTGGCTGGCTCAACTGGAGCCTGATAATAATGGATGTACTCTCGCCTTCTCTCACCCTGGCGGGTCGGTTTGCCGACCCCCGGGGCGCTCCCCGACCGATTGTTGACAGTATAGCTGGTATTCCCCCCTAGATGGGGCTCTCCCGCAGATACTTCAAGGCACAGGTGAGCGAATTTTCATTCAGGTCGCCTGCGCTGTGCTCTGACTCTCCCACCGCACAAACGTTCCCCGCCGCGTTGGTCAGCAACCAGTGTAGCCCCTGCCATTTGCGCAGCCAGGTCAGCTGCCGCTTCGCCAGCTGCCGGGTCGCGGCGACGCCCTGTTGCACCGCTTCCTCCAGGCTGCACTCGCCGTCCAGATGTCGGGAGAGCTGGCGGTAGCCGACAGCACGCAACGCCGGGAGCTCGTTGTGCCCTGCCAACTGCTCGCGCAGCGCGGCAACCTCCTGCAAAAAACCCTGTTCCATCATCTGTGCAAAGCGCTGGGCTATGCGCTGATGCAGCACCCCGCGGTCCCGGGGGCATATGGCCAGCTGCTGCACACGATAGTCACGTACCGGACTCTCCGGCACCTGCTCATGCCATACGCTCAACGGCACACCGCTGCTGGCAAACACTTCCAATGCTCTGCTTATACGCTGCGAGTGGTGAGGGTGGATTGCCGCCGCGGAGACAGGGTCCACCGCCGCCAGCCGCGCATGCAGCGCAGGCCAGCCCTGCGCTGCCGCCTCGGCGGCCAACGACCCTCGCAGCTGCGCGTCGGCAGGGGGCATTGCCGCCAACCCGTCCAGCAGCGCACGGAAATACAGCATGGTGCCACCCACGAGGATCGGCACCCGACCACGTCCGACGATATCCGCGGCAGCGCGCAACGCGTCCTGAACGAATTCCGCTGCGGAGTAGGACTCGGTGGGGTCGCGGATGTCGACCAGGTGATGGGGGTAGTCCGGTTTCGCACTGCCAATATCCAGGCCGCGATACACCAGCGTGCTGTCAACGCTGATCAATTCGCCCCCGAGGGCCTCGGCCAGCCCCACCGCCAGATCAGTCTTGCCGGCGGCCGTCGGCCCGGTGATACAGAGCAACAGCGGCTTCTGCGCCTCCTGTCGGGCCATGTGCGCCTAGCGGCCCCGCAGGAACAGTTTATCCAGTTCCTCCAGCGACATGCGTGTCCAGGTGGGACGCCCATGGTTGCATTGGCCCGCGCGTTCCGTTTCTTCCATGTCCCGCAACAGGGCATTCATTTCCGGCACGCTGAGGCGCCGGTTCGCACGCACCGAGCCATGGCAGGCCATGGTCGACAGGATGTCATCCATATGGGCTTCAATGCGGTCCGAGCTGCCGTATTCGGCCAGATCCGAGAGCACGTCCCGCACCAGGGCTGCCACATCCGAGCCGCGCAGCGTCACGGGGATCTGGCGCACCAGCAGCGACTCCTCACCGGCGACTTCCACCAGCAGCCCCAGGCGCGCGAACACCTCGGCATGGTCCTGGGCCAGGGCCACCTCACGCTCACTGACCGCTATCGCCTCAGGGACCAGCAGGGGCTGGCCGGGAATGGCATCCAGCGCCCTGGCTGCCTTCAGTCGTTCATAGGTGATGCGCTCGTGGGCCGCGTGCATGTCGACCAGCACCAGGCCCTCGGCGTTTTCCGCGAGGATGTAGATACCCTTCAACTGCGCCAGGGCATAGCCCAACGGCGGCACCTCCTCCGGGGTCTCCACCTCGGGCAGCGCGCGGGGATGCAGGCCGGCATAGCTGCGCAGCTGTTCCCCGGACTGCCCCGGCAGGGGTGCGGAGGTCGGCCGGTAGGTCGCCTGCGGCCCCCAGCCCAGGCCGGGCTGGCGGGCGATCTCACCGGTTGTCGTATCTACCGCCAGGCCCTCGGGCGTCGCCACAGGCGGTGGCGCCGCGGCGGGCCTGACATCCGCCAGCGCGCGGTGCAGACCGCTGAAAATACACTGGTGTACGGCACGACTGTCCCGGAAGCGCACCTCGTGCTTGCCGGGGTGCACATTGACGTCCACCTGTGCCGGATCAAGCTCGAGAAAGAGCACAAAGGCAGGGTGGCGGCCGTGATAGAGCACGTCGCGGTAAGCCTGTTTCACTGCGTGCGCCACCAGTTTGTCGCGAATCACCCGGCCGTTGACAAAGAAATACTGCAGGTCTGCCTGACTGCGGGAAAAGGTCGGCAGCCCCAGCCAACCCCAGAGCCGCATATCGCCGCGATCGACTTCGATAAACAGTGCCTGCTCCATGAAAGCCGGGCCACACACGGCGGCAACACGTCGCTGCCGCTCCGCCTCCGATGCGGCACCTGCCAGGCTGTGAATCACCTTGCCGTTGTGGCGCAAGGTGAAGCCGACATCGAAGCGCGACAGGGCCAGGCGCTTGACGACCTCTTCCAGGTGATTGAACTCGGTTTTTTCCGTACGCAGGAACTTGCGCCGCGCCGGCGTGTTGAAGAACAGGTCGCGGACCTCTACCGTGGTGCCCCGTGGGTGGGGTGCAGGGCGCAGCTGCACGTCCATGTCACGCCCCTCGCAGAGTGCACTGCACCCCTCGCTGGTCCCGTCGCGGTGATTGCTGGTGAGCGTCAGCCGCGACACCGAGCCGATGGAGGCCAGTGCTTCGCCGCGAAAACCGAGGCTGCCCACGCGCTCCAGGTCGTCCAGGGACGCGATCTTGCTGGTAGCGTGGCGGGACAGCGCCAGCGGCAGGTCTTCCGGATCGATCCCGGAACCGTTATCCCGGATACGGATCAGCTTGCAACCCGCAGCCTCGATATCGATGTCGACTCGCGTGGCACCGGCATCAAGGCTGTTTTCAAGCACTTCCTTGACGACGGAGGCGGGTCGCTCAACCACTTCGCCGGCGGCGATCTGGTTGGCTAGCCTCGGGCTGAGGCGCTGGATTCTGGACATGAATGGGGCTTCAGTCGGGCTCAGGTCGCAGGGATTTTCAGCGTTTGACCTACCATGATGTGCGAGGAATCACGCAGGCCGTTGTGTTCCCGCAGACGGCGAACCGGCACATTGAAACGCTGGGCGATGCCCGAGAGTGTATCACCTCGGGCAATGGTGTACTCCTGATCACCCTGCTGCTTGCGCTGGGCAATCAGCGTGCCCGGCGGTGGCTGGGCCAGAAACCAGTCACGAATACCGGCGTGAATGGCCTGTGCCACCTTTTGCTGATAGGCACGGGTGCTGAGCTTTTGTGCCTCACCGGGGTTGGAGATAAAGCCGGTCTCGACCAGGATGGAGGGAATGTCAGGTGACTTCAGCACCGCAAAGCCGGCCTGCTCGACATTGCGCTTGTGCAGCCGGGCCACCGTATCCATACGCGACAGCACCTTGGCGCCGACTTTGAGGCTGTGGTCCAGTGTATTGGTCATGGAGAGATCGGTGAGCACGCTGGCCAGCACGTCATCCTTGTCACCCAGACGCACACCGCCGATCAGGTCTGCCGCGTTTTCGCGCTGCGCAAGGTAACTGGCGGCGGTGCTGGTGGCGCCGCGGGTCGACAGCGCGTACACCGACGCGCCGTTGGCTTCACGGCGCGTAAACGCGTCTGCGTGGATGGAGACAAACAGGTCAGCCTGCCGCTGACGGGCAAGGTCGCGGCGCCCCTTGAGGCTGACGTAGTAATCGCCCGTGCGGATCAGGGTCGGGCGAAACCCCTCATCGCGCTTGAGCAAGGACTCCAGCTCCCGGGAAATGGCCAGCACGATATCCTTTTCACGCTGCCGATTGGGGCCGATGGCACCAGGGTCCTCACCACCGTGCCCCGCATCAATGGCAATCACGATGTCGCGACTGCCGCGCTCCGTCGCGGCGGACGTCTTCACCGGCTCGGCCGTGACAGCCTTCTCGCTAACGGGGTTCCGGTCGTAGAGATCCAGCACCAGCCGGTCGCCGGCCTGGGCGTTGGCCTTGAGCGCAAAACTGCGCGGGTCCACGGCGGCACGCACATCGAACACCACACGCAGGTCGCGCCCTTCACGGACCCCCGAGCGCACCAGTGAAATCGGCGTGTTGGCCAGTTCCAGGCCGCTCAGGCTGGCTTTCAGCGTGGCGTTGCTGACATCGAGGACAATGCGGTCGGGATTGCTGAGGGTCAACAGGCGATGATCCGCCGGGCCGCTCAGGTCAAACACCACACGTGTGTGATCCGGCGCACGCCACAAGCGGACGTCATGCACCTCCACTGCCAGCGCCGTCGATACACACAGGCACCACAGCACCAGACTCGCCCAGAAACCCCTGTTCATCTCACTCCAGACGCGTATCCGTCGCTATGCTCGGGCCGCGGATTGCCAGCGCGCCAGGATGTGTTCACCCACATCGCTTCCAGCCTGCACCTGCAGGCTGCGCCCGCTACCCGCTGCGGTTATGGTAATCGCTAAATCTGCCCGGGGCAAAACTCCCGCGCCACGTTCGGGCCACTCCACCAGACACAGGCTGTGCGGGCCAAAGTAGTCCCATATCCCCATGAATTCGAGCTCCGCCGGGTCGGCGAGCCGGTACAGATCGAAGTGAAAAACCTCCAGCTCACCGAACTGATAGGGCTCTACCAGCGTGTACGTGGGGCTTTTCACCGCACCCCGATGACCGAAACTCTGCACCAGACCGCGGCTCAGGGTGGTCTTGCCCATACCCAGGCCGCCGCAGAGATACACGACCGCACCGGGCTGGCTGGCCGCCCCGAGCAGAGCGCCCAGACGCACCATGGCGGCTTCATCCGGTACCGAAAACGTAGCCGCTGCCGTCATCCCAGCAGTTTCCTCAGTGGCAGCATCAGATCGCTGGCCAGCAGGCCGCGCTGTCCCGCGGCCGCCGCCAGGTCCGCTGCCGCACCGTGTGCACAGGCCGCCAGCGCGGTGGCCTCCAGGGGACTGAGGCCCTGCGCCAGCAGGGCACCAATCACGCCGCTCAGTACATCGCCCATGCCCCCCGACGCCATGCCGGGATTGCCGTAATCCGCCAGCAGCTGCTGCTGTCCGTCGGCAATCAGGCTGCCGTTACCCTTCAACAGCACAACCCCGCCAAGCCGTGCCTGCAACGCGTCCGCCGCGGCAAACCGGTCACACTGCACTGCCGCCGTGGAACCGCCCAGCAGACGCGCGGCCTCCCCCGGATGCGGGGTATAGACCCGGTTTTCGTGCAACACCGCCGATTCCCGCGGCAATTCCGCCAGCAGGTTCAGGGCGTCTGCATCAATCACCACTGGCTGCGGTGCCGCCAGCGCCACCTGCAGCAGTTGGCCGGACCAGCTGCTGCGACCGAGGCCCGGCCCCAGCACAATAACATCCGCGCCGGCCAACAGCGGCTGCAGTTCCTGCCCTGAGCGCACCGCGCTGACCATCGCTTCCGGTGTGCGCGCGACGATTGCGGTCAGATGCTCTGGCCGCGTCGCCACCCGTACCAGACCTGCGCCGCAGCGCAGTGCGGCTTCTGCGGCCAGTGCCACCGCGCCGGGAAAGCCGTAATCGCCGCCCACCACCAGCACCGTGCCGTAATCACCCTTGTGGCTGGCCGCGGGGCGTTGCGGCCATGCGCTGAGCAGGCGCTGCAGATCGAGGCGGCGCCAGGCCGGCGCTACCGACTGCAGTGCCTCTGTGGGCAGCGCGAGATCAGCGTACTCGAGCTGGCCGCTGCAATCGGGGCCGTGCAGAGTGAACAGACCGCGCTTGCGGGCAATGAAGGTGACCGTGAGGTGGGCGCGCACCGCCGTGCCGAGCACGCGCCCGGTATCGGCGCAGAGCCCGGAGGGTATATCCAGGGCCACTACCGGCTGGCCTGCACGGTTCAGCGCGTCGATCGCGGCGGCGAAGGGCTCGCGAACATCGCCTCCCAGACCGGTGCCAAGCAGGGCATCGACCAGTACACCCTCGGCCTCCAGCGCATTGCCGGTAAACGGCGCTACGGGCACGCCATTGGCCAGCGCCTGCTCGCGGGCGCGCAACGCGTCGCCGCGGATTTTCGCCGGGTCTCCCACCTGCAGCACCCGCACCGGTATGTTGCGGCGACGGGCCTGATCGGCCAGCAGATAGCCATCGCCGCCATTGTTCCCGGTGCCGCAGAGCACCTGCAGCAAGGCAGGCTGGGGCCAACGCAGCAGGAGCTGGCGCAGGGCCGCAGCGGCCGCCCGGGACATCAGTACCGCGCCTTCGATGCCAGCGCGCTCAATCGCCCACTGATCCAGCGCGCGCGTCTCGCTGGCACTGTACAAACCTTCGTGCTCCGAGGCGTTGAAACCCTGCCTGACTGACGTCGCCAAAACCAACCTCGCGCTGCTACACTGGCGAGCCCGGAATACGCCCGCAAACCCGCGGATTATAGGCAGCTTTCCCTGCCCGGCCCAGCCCTATGCACAGCAAAGCCCGATGGCACCGACACTGACCCCACAGCAGGAGAGCGCGCTGCGCCAGCGCATCGACACCTGGACCCGGGAGCTGGGGTTCAGTCAGTGGGCGGTGAGCGACATCGACCTCACTGCCCACGAGCCTTACCTGCAGAAGTGGCTGGATGCTGGCTATCACGGCAGCATGGAGTACATGGCGCGACACGGGCTGCGCCGCGCGCGGCCCGCGGAGCTGGTACCCGGTACCTTCCGGGTCATTACCGTGCGCATGGACTATCTCGCTGCAGACACCCGGCCGCTGCAGGTGCTTGCATCCACGGAAAAGGCCTACATATCACGCTACGCACTGGGACGGGACTACCACAAACTGGTGCGCAAGCGGCTGGCGCGACTCGCGGAGCTGATCGAGGGCGCCGCGGCAGCGGGGCAGTACCGCGCTTTCGTGGACAGCGCACCCGTGCTGGAGCGTGCCCTCGCAGAGCGCGCAGGGATGGGCTGGCTGGCAAAAAATACGCTGTTGATCAACGAGCGCGCAGGCTCCTGGTTCTTCCTCGGAGAAATCTACACCGACCTGCCCCTGAACCCGGATCCGCCGCAGGCGAGCAAGCACTGCGGCAGCTGTACCGCCTGCCTCGACATCTGCCCGACCCGGGCATTCACTGCTCCCTACACGCTGGATGCGCGCCGCTGTATCTCCTACCTGACCATCGAGCACCGCGGCAGCATCGACCCCGAGCTTCGTCCCCTCATGGGCAACCGGGTATTCGGCTGCGATGACTGCCAGCTGGTCTGCCCCTGGAACAAGTTCGCGCGGCACAGCGAAGAGGCAGACTTCCAGCCGCGCCACGCGCTGCAGGACAGTGAACTGGTGGCACTGTTTCTCTGGGACGAGGCGACCTTCCTGGCACGCACGGAGGGCTCCGCGCTGCGCCGCATCGGACACGAGCAGTGGTTGCGCAACCTGGCCGTGGGCCTGGGCAACGGCCCGGCGACTCCGCGCGCCATGGCGGCACTGGCATCCCGCCTTGCACACCCTTCAGCGCTGGTCCGCGAACATGTGCAGTGGGCGCTGGACACGCTCAGGGCGCGCGCAGGAAATGCTCCCGGTAGTAGCGCAGCTCGGCAACCGATTCACGAATATCGTCCAGCGCCTGGTGACTCCCGGCCTTGACCACCCCCGCTTCCAGCTCGGGCCGCCACAGGCGCATGAGTATTTTCAGGGTGCTGACATCCAGGTTGCGGTAGTGGAAAAAGGCCTCCAGCTGCGGCATGTGTCGCGCCAGGAAACGTCGATCCTGGCAGATGGTATTGCCGCACATGGGGGAGCTGCCGGCTGGAACCCACTCCGCGAGGAAGGCGAGAGTTTCCGCCTCCGCGGCGGCGGCGTCGATGCGACTGTTGCGGACGCGCTCCACCAGGCCGGAACGCGTGTGGTGGGTCGTGTTCCACTCGTCCATTTGCGCCAGCACGGAATCGGGCTGATGCACGGCGATCACCGGCCCCTCGGCAAGGGTGTGCAACGCACTGTCGGTGACAATCGTCGCCATCTCGATGATCACGTCCCGCTCCGGGTCCAGGCCAGTCATTTCCAGATCCACCCAGATCAGGTTCCCCTGCTGCTGCATACCCTCACATCCTGTTGCTTTACGCGCCGCCGGGCAGTGTAACAAATTGCCTGTACAGCGCCACGTCGGGCACCAATAATGGCGCCATGAGCAAACGCAAACTGAGTCGCCAGCAGAGTTTCCGCATCCGCAGGATCCAGGAGGAGCGCACGGCGCGTGCACAGCGACGGGACGCCAGGGCGGACGAAGCGCTTGGGGCAGGCGAACTGGGGCCGGAGCAGAGCGGGCTGGTGATCGCTCACTACGGCACCCAGGTGGACATCGAGGATGACACCGGGCACAGCCAGCGCTGCCACCTGCGCGCCAATCTGGATGGCCTGGTCACCGGAGATCGGGTGACCTGGTGCCCCGGTGACAGCACCGGCGTTGTGGTGGCGCGCGAGCCGCGTCATAGTGAGCTGCGCCGGCCAGACCCCTACGGCAAGCTGAAAGCCATCGCCGCCAACATCGACCAGATACTGGTGGTGATCGCACCGCTGCCGGAGCCTCATGCAAACCTTATCGACCGCTACCTGGTCGCCGCCGAGGTCGTCGGTATCGAACCGGTGCTGGTGCTGAACAAATGTGACCTCCTGGCGCAGGACGCCGACCTTCGCGCGCGCCTGGACGCACTGCTCGCCATCTACCCGACGCTGGGGTACCGGGTGCTGGAAGTCAGCAGCCAAAGCGGCAGCCTGGCCCAGCTTCGGCAAGCCCTGCAAGCGCGTGTCAGCGTGTTTGTTGGGCAATCGGGGGTTGGCAAGTCGTCCCTGGTCAATACACTGCTGCCCGGTGCGGAGCTACGGGTCGGCGAGCTGTCCGCACTGCGCCAGAAAGGCACCCACACCACGACCACCGCACAGCTGTTTCACCTGCCGGGGGGAGGCAGCCTGATCGATTCACCGGGCATTCGCGAATTCGGCCTGTGGCACATGCAACGTGAGCAGGTTGAATACGGTTTTCGGGAATTTCGCCCCCTGCTCGGGCACTGCCGCTTTCGCGATTGCTGCCACAAACATGAGCCGGGCTGCGCGATCCTGGAAGCGGCGGCCAGGGGCGCGATCAGCCCGGCCCGGCTGGACAGCTACCGGCACATTGTGGAGAGCCTCAATCAGCCCGAGTGAGCGCCTGCGCCCTGCGACAGGCTGCCCAGCGGCTGGCCGAGCCGGGTGGCACTGCCCGCCTGCAGCGCGGGGTCCCACTCCACGGCGCCCTCCGGGAACAGGAGGATGACCGTCGAGCCCAGTTTGAAGCGCCCCATCTCCTCGCCTTGTGCAAGCCGCACCGACGTTGGCAGGCTGCGGTAGTCGCGATCGCGCACAGCGCGGGGTGGCGGTGCCACCTGGCCCTCCCACACGGTATCGATGCCCGCCACAATCATGGCGCCCACCAGCACTAGCGCCATCGGCCCCGCGGGCGTCTCGAAATAGCAGATCAGTCGTTCATTGCGGGCGAACAGGCGGTCAACGCCTTCAGCCGTCGTGCCGTTGACCGAAAACAGCTTCCCCGGCACATAGCGGGTGGCGACCAACTCACCCTCAATGGGCATGTGTACGCGGTGATAATCGCGGGGGGACAGGTAGATGGTGGCAAAGTGACCGTTGCGAAACTGTGCCGCGCGCTCCTCGTCCCCGCCCAGCAGCGCCCAGGTGGAATAGCGACGACCCTTGGCCTGCAGCAGACTGTGTTCCTCAATACGCCCTATCTGGCTTACCGCGCCGTCGGCCGGACACACCAGGCCGGCAGCCGCCAGAGGCCGCGCCCCGGGACGCAGTGGGCGGGTAAAAAAGGCATTGAAATTGGCGTAGGCCTCCGGGTAGCGCTCCTCAGCCTCGTTCATGTCAACGCCAAACGCGCGAATGAACGTGGCGATCATCCCGTTCTTCAACCAGCGCGGGTGCCGCACTTCGGCCAGCCAGCCCACAAGGCGTGACAACGCATGCTGTGGGACCAGGTACTGCAGCAGAATGAAAACAGCGTTCATAGGCTATGAATTCCGGGATCAGGTACGGGGCGCTGCGTGCGAGCAGCGCCCCGTACCTTAGCAGAAAAGCACCCGAAGGGCAGCGCTACAGCTGCTCCTCGGCGAACGCTGCCAGACGGGAACGCACAATGCCGTTCACGTGCATGATGCCCGCGTGGGGGTATGCCTTGGTTTTCTCCACCAGGTAGGTCAGCCCGGAGGTCAACGGCGATATGTATTTGTTGTCGATCTGCGCCAGGTTCCCCAGCACCACAATCTTGGAGTCTGCCCCCACCCGGCTGATTACCGACTTCAACTGGAACTGGCTGAGCCCCTGGGCTTCGTCGATGATGATGTAGGCGTTGTTGAAGGAGCGGCCACGCATGAAATTCAACGATTTGAACTGGATATTGGCGCGCTCTTTCACATAGGCGATGCTCCCGTGGCAGGATTCGTCGGTACCGTGCAGGATCTCCAGATTGTCATCGAAGGCCGCCAGCCAGGGCGCCATCTTCTCCTCCTCAGTACCCGGCAGGAAACCGATATCCTCGGCGATGGGTGGCGTTGAGCGCGCCACGATAAGCTTGCTGAACCGCTTTTGCTCGAGGATCGCGTGCAGACCATAGGCCAGTGCCAGCAGCGTCTTGCCCGAGCCGGCCGGGCCAGTCATCACCGTCATGTCGACGTTGTCGTTCTCCAGTAACGACATCGCCATGGCCTGCTCGAGATTCCGCGGCGCCAACCCCCAGAAGCGACGGTGCATCAACTTGTCGCGGCTGTCGCAGTGCAGATACACGTACTCACTGTCGATACGCTTGACGAACGCGATGAACGCCTGGTCGTCATAGAGGAACATGTTCGGGTAGACATCGGGCAGGGACCGGCGCGGAATGCGGTGCAGGGTGCAATCGCCTTCGCGCAGGGTATCCACCTCGGAGATATCCGACCAGAAATCACCCTGGATGTGTTCATAGCCGCGCGCCAGCAGGTCGATATCATCCAGCACCCGGTCGCGGCGATAGTCCTCCACATGCACCAGGCCGGACCCCTTGGCCTTGATGCGCATATTGATGTCCTTGGTGACCAGGCAAACGAAAGCCGCCGGGTTTTCCGCCTGCAGCCGCAGGGCCACGTTGATAATGCGGTTATCGTTGGCCTGATCCTGGGTCACGTCGAGGTAGGGCACATCGCTGGCATCACTGAGCAGCTGGTCCGGGTAGATGGCCAGAGTGCCCGGCACCCCGTCCATGTTGCTGCCGGGGATCGGCACCCCTGCCTGTATGGCCTGAGGCGACGCAGTATCAACGACCTTGTCGATCATCTGGATCGCAATACGCGCCTCGCGGCTCACCGTTTTCTCATGGCGGTCCTTGATGTGATCAAGCTCCTCCAGCACCGTCATGGGAATGACCACGTGGTGCTCGTTGAAGGCGGTTACCGCCGTGGGATCGTGCAGCAGGACGTTGGTGTCCAACACGTAGGTTTTCTTGACAACGGCCTTGAGCGGGGTTTTTTCGACGCGCAGGGGTGAGCCTGAGTCCATAGTGACATCCTCATGGGTGGGCATTCAGTGCTGGGGGGCGAGTGGTGTGCGGGGCGTACTGCCGGCGTCCGGGGCCGGGGTGGGGATAAGCGAAAACAACCGGGTTGTCTCAAATGCGCTTCCTGGTAACAGCGAAACCAAAGCGTGCCTCGATTACAAACCCTGCGCCCCACAATGTCAACGTCCGGGGAATCCTGACAGCACCGCCGTTTTCGGCTAGGATAGCCAGCTTGTTCAGCCACCAGCCAAAGACTCGATTGCCGCGATGCTCAACCCGGACTCTCTCGCCCAGCTCAAGGGCCTCAAATCCCAGATGGAGGCCGAGAAAGAGCGCGCCGACGCGGTGATAAAGGGCACCCAGTCCCGCTACGGCTTTGCCGTGCTCGCGGACGGCCGGGAGATTTTCGTGCCGCCGGATGAGATGCTGAAGGCATTCCCGGACGATCGTGTTCGCGTCTGCGTGCGCCCCTCGGGCGACAACAAGCTGATCGCCGATATCGAAAAGCTGATCGACAGCCCGCTGGGCGACTTCAGCGGCCGCTGTGTGCGCAAGGGCAAGGCGCTGTTCGTGCAGCCGGACCTGCCCCAGCTTAAGCGCTGGCTGTTCATACCGCCACACGCCCGCAACGGTGTGCGTGAGGGCGACTATCTGCGCTGCGCGATCCTCCGCCACCCCATCCGGGACGGCAAGCCGCAGGCCAAGGTGTTGCAGGTGCTGGGTAACGACAGCACCCCGGGCATCGAGAACCTCTACAGTATTGCCAAGTACCGGCTTGCCGCCGGCTGGAGTCCACCGGCGCTGCGCGACATGGAAAAGCGTATTGCTGACGTGCGGCCACTGGACGACGAGCGGCGCAGGGACCTCACCGACCTGGAATTTGTCTCGATTGATGCAGCCAAGACGCAGGATATCGACGACGCGTTGTACGCCGACATCAGCAGCGACGGCTGGACGCTGTATGTAGCGATCGCCGACCCCAGTGCCTGGGTGCCCGCCGACTCCAGCCTGCGTCAGGACATTGCGGCACGCGGCACCACCGTGTATTTCCACGGCGATGTACTGCCCATGCTGCCCGAGCAGATGGCCCAGGACACCTGCGCGCTGTCCGAGGGGAATGATCGCGCGGCCCTGGTCTGCAGGATATCCGTCAGTGACAGCGGCCGCGTGGGTGCCTTCGAGTTTATTGAGGCCACGGTGCGCTCCCGGGCCAAGCTGTCCTACTTCGCCGTGGATCGCTACCTCAACGGTCACGGCGACGACCTCATGAGCCACGCCACACCGCTGGAGGCGCTCTATCAGGTGTACCGCGCGCTGCGCGCCCAGCGTGAGGCAGAAGAACTGGTGATGGAAGATCGCCGCGAGTATCGCTGGATCCTCAACGACCAGAAGCAGATTGAGACGATAGAGCCCCACGAGAAGCTGCTGTCGCAGAAGCTGGTTGAAGAGTGCATGATCGCCGCCAACCGCTGTGCCGCCCGCTTTCTTGCCGAGCATGATGGCAGTGGCCCGTTTGTCACCCACCCGGGCTTTCGCAGCGACCGACTCGAGGAATGCCGTAAATTCCTTGCCCTGCATGCACCGGAAGTCGCCGGGTTGGACCCGACCTCGCGCGAGGGATACCGCGACATCATGCGGCGCCTCGCCGCCAGCGAGAACCAGCTACCACTGCGGGCCATGATCAACCGCCTGCTGACCCGTGCAGAGCTGTCGACCCGCGCCGGGCTGCACATGGGCATGGCCCTGGAGTGCTACACCAACTGCACCTCGCCCCTGCGCAAGTACGTTGATTACCTTGTACACCTGCAGATCAAGGCGGTGCTGCGTGGTGAGCCGGCACAGCTGGTCAGTGCTGCCGAATTAACCGCGCTGAAGGAGCGCCTGGGTAACGTGCGCGCCGCGACGCAGGAGGCCGAACGGTGGCTGGCCAGCAGATACCTGGCACGCATCGCCGGTGAAAGAACCGACGGCTTCAGTGGACGCATTGTGCACATCAACAGCTCCGGCATGAGCGTGCGCCTGCTGGACTGCGGCCTGGAGGGCTTTATCGACCTGCGCAAGGATCCCGAGAAATTCAGCTACGACAAGTGGACAGCGAGCCTGACCAGCACCACACGGCGCTTCCACCTCGAACAGACTATTGAGGTGGATTACCTGGGCTGCGACGTCGAGAACGGCTACCAGACGCTGTTTGCGGTGCGCCCGGGCAGTGGCCTGAAGCCGCCGAAGGAACCCGCGACCAGCTCACCAGCCAGCTGATTGCGTCCCTGGCCGGGCGCCCCTAACCGGGCGCCCCTAGCCGGGCGCCTAAAAACTAGCGTTGCCGGGGGTGCGCGGGAAGGGGATCGCATCGCGCACGTTTTCCATACCCGTCACATAGTTGAGCAGGCGCTCGAAGCCCAGGCCAAAACCGGCGTGCGGCACACTGCCATAGCGGCGCAGGTCGCGATACCACCACAGCTCTTCCCGCACCTGGGCGTCCATGCGCGCGTCGAGCACGTCGAGCCGTTCTTCGCGCTGGCTGCCACCGATGATCTCACCGATGCCAGGGGCCAGCACGTCCATGGCCGCTACGGTTTCACCGTCGTCGTTCAGGCGCATATAGAAGGCTTTGATGGCCTTCGGGTAATTCATCACCACCACTGGCCGCCCGACGTGGGTCTCCGCCAAATAGCGCTCGTGTTCTGAGGCGAGATCCGTCCCCCAGGTCACCGGAAACTCGAAGGTCTTGCCGCAGTTTTGCAGGATATTTACCGCCTCGGTGTAATCGATACGCTCGAAGGGGCTGTCAATCACCGTACGCAGGCGTTCCATGACCGTGTTGTCGATACGCTGCTGGAAGAAGGCCATGTCGTCTTCGCAGTCGTTCAATACGCGGCTGAACACATGCTTGAGCAGCGCTTCCGCCAGATCTGCGTTGTCCTGCAGATCGGCAAAGGCCACTTCGGGCTCCACCATCCAGAACTCCGCCAGGTGCCGGCTGGTATTGGAATTCTCAGCGCGGAAGGTGGGACCGAAGGTGTAGACCTTGCTCATCGCGAGACAGTACGACTCCACCTCCAGCTGCCCGGACACCGTGAGAAATGCGTCGCCGGCGAAGAAGTCTGCGCGATGGTCCACCGAGCCGTCGGGGTTGCGTGGCAAATTGGCGAAATCCAGCGTGCTCACACGAAACAGCTCGCCGGCACCTTCACAGTCACTGCCGGTGATGATGGGTGTATTGACCCAGTAGAACCCCTGGTCGTGGAAGTAGCTGTGTATCGCATTGGCCAGTGTGTGGCGCACACGGGTAATGGCGCCGAAGGTGTTGGTGCGAGGACGCAGGTGCGCCTGGGTGCGCAAATACTCGAAGGTATGGCGTTTCTTGGCAATCGGGTAGGTTTCAGCGTCGTCCACCCAGCCGAGCACCTGCACTGCGCTGGCCTGGATCTCCACCGCCTGCCCCTGCCCCTGCGAGGGCACCAGCTCGCCACGGACCGCGACTGCGCAACCAGTGGACAGCTTGATGATCTCACGCTCGTAATTGTCCAGGCTCGCGGGCACTACGGCCTGCACCGGGTGGAAGCTGGTGCCATCGTGAATGGACAGGAACGAAATACCGGCCTTGGAATCGCGTTTGCTGCGCAGCCAGCCCTTGACGGTCACCTCGCTGCCAACGGGCAGCTCACCATTGAGGACAGCAACAACCGGACTGTGGTCAGACATGAAGGGGCTCCGTGTGTGCCAGGGTGGAAAGCCGCGCAGCATACCCAATGCCCGGCGCGGCCGCCACAGCAGCACCGTTCAGCGCGCGATGCGGTTGATGGTGCTGCCGTTCAGGTCGGCACCCTCAATGATGCCCTTGTCGGAAAAACTCAGGGCCAGCACGGGGTGCTCGGCCCGCGCCAGGCGGACGTTACCGCCGGCGGTCTGCACCAGGTCGACCTCGCCGTGCAGGCCTACCTGCCAGCCCACCGTATTGCGGAATGACACCAGTGCGTCCGTGGTCATGAACAGGATGACCTTGGCCGCCCGCGTGGCGCCCGGTGGCAGCTCAGCGGGGCCGGCCGAGGAGGCGTAATAGGCGACCGGATCGCCATCGACCAGTAACGCACCCTCGCCATACTGCCCGCCTACGCCGAAGCCCATGTTGACGATGTCAGGAAACACCAGCACACCCCTGGCTTTGCTCAGCAGCGAGTTGACCCCCGGCGAGTAGCGTCGCAGCTCATCCAGCGCCCTGTCGGATTTGGCCTCGATATCCTCTCGGCTATCCGCACTGGCGGCTGCTGCGGCCAGGCCGAAGCACAGCGTCACCATGAACGCCGCACAGAGCCTCTTCCATCGCTTCAACTGCATCATCACGCAAACTCCTGCTCCACCCACTGTTGTGACAACTGCCAGAGACGCTCGGCAGCCTCCCGGTCTGTCGCCCAGGGTTGCACCCCGGCCATACTGTCCTCACCACCCGCCTGCGCAATCTGGCAGTCTTCCAGGTAGAGGCCGCCTTTTCCTTCCAGTTCCGGCGCGGTTGCCGCCCAGACCGACGTCGCCGCGCCCTGCGGCACCGACTTGAAGGCCATTTTGCCACCGGGGAAGGAGGCGGCGATCTGTGCCATGTCATCCGGATTCAGGTGCCGGCCAAGCTCCGTGCTGATCGCTCCGGGGTGTACCGCAAACGCGCGCACGTGGCTGTCTGCAAGCCGCGCATCCAGCGCTACGGAAAACAGCACGTTGGCGGTCTTCGACTGCCCATAGGACTGCCATTTGTCGTAGGGGCGGCGCTCATAATTCGGATCATCGAAATCCATCGCCGAAAAACGATGGCCCGCGGAACTCAAGTTGACCACCCGCGCCGCGTGCTGCGCCGTCCCGGCAGCCTTGAGCGCCGGCAGCAGCAGCCCCGTGAGCAGAAAATGGCCAATATGATTGGTGCCCAGCTGCATCTCGAACCCCTGCGCCGTGTGGCCGAAGGGGCAGGCCATGACCCCGGCGTTATTAACCAGAATATCGATCTTCGGGAAGCTTTTCAGCAAGCCCTCCCCCGCCGCCCGGACCTGGTCCAGATCTGCAAGGTCGAGCAGTGCCGACTCCAGTCGACCCGGCAGATTCTCTCCCCGCAGGGTTGCCAGTGCCGCATCGAGCCTGTCCCGGTCGCGAGCCAACAGGCACACCGTGGCACCTGCGCCAGCCAATGTGCGCGCCGTTTCCACCCCCAGCCCGGCGGAGGCGCCCGTCACCAGGGCCACCCTGCCAGTCAGGTCCTGCCCCGCTATCACGTCCTCTGTTGTGGATTCAAATCCGAATGTGCGCATCTACTGTTTCCCTTGGCTGTTCTGTTATGGTGACCTATTGTGCCGGGCTATCCTGCGCCCGGTAAGCCCGAACCGTCAACATTTGCGCGGAAAACCCCATGAAAAAACCCCACGCCAACCCCTTTGAGCACTGCGCCTACCTGAGCTTCGCCACGCGCAAGCGCAGTGGCGAGTTCGTACCGACCCCGGTGTGGTTTGCCCCGGACCGCGATGTGTACTACCTGTTTTCTGCAGGTGATGCCGGCAAGGTCAAGCGCCTCCGCAATTTCAGCACCGCGCGTATCGCGCCCTGCACCGTAAGTGGGCGACTCACCGGCGACTGGCACGACGTGAGCGCCTTTCTCGTTGACTCGCCGGCGGAAATCGACCGCGCGCTAGCGGCCCTGCGGCGCAAATATGGCTGGCAGATGCGCGCCCTGGACGCTTTGTCGCGCCTCGGCGGCAAGATGCACAAGCGGGCCTATATCCGGGTTGAGCCCGGCGCCTCCCCAGCTGGCTGACGCAGCCCGGCTGAATGCAGCCCAGCTGAACGCAGCCCGGCTGAGTGCAGCCCGGCCTGACGAACCCGCTCCAGTTGTGCGGCATACTCGCTGCGCTCACTGAGCAGGCTGGCGCCCTCAATGGCCTGCTGCAACAGGCGCTCCGCTGCAGCGTACTGCTGCAGCCTGAAATGGATGATGCCGGTTGCCGCGAGCAGCGCGCTGTCCTGCGGCTGCAGCCGCAGGGCCTCGCGGTAGTGCGTCAGCGCTTCCTCCCAGTCACCGCGCTCTCCCGCCAGGTCACCCCGCCAGGCGTGAAAATACGGGTTGCGCTCCCGATGGCGCTGGATACGACCCAGCAACTCATCGCGTTCGGCAGTGCGCCCGGCCTTGTCGTACAGCAGAGCCAGGTTATTCATCGCCGAGCGTTCGCTGCTGTCACGCTGAAGCGCCTGCAGCAGCGACCACTCCACCGCATCCAGTTGTCCGGTCTGGCGGTAGATCGCCCCCAGGTTGACCCAGAGCAGCGGCAGGTCGGCACTCAACTGCAGGGCTTTGACCGCATGCCCAAAAGCCGCAACAAGATCGCCCTGCGCCAGTGCCGCCATGGCCAGGTTATTGTCGTGCAGCGCTGCCGCCTCGCGGTCCGCCAGCAGCCGCGACCCCGCCACATCACGTGGCTGCAGTGGATCAATATCCACCATGAACTGCTCGCCCTGGGGCATACGCACCATAACATTGACGTGCACACGCATGGTCAGCCTTTCACCGACACGCGTCCATTGCGGGCGAACATCCAGCCACTGGTAGTGGGCTTCCAGCCCGGCGTCACGGGCGAGGGCGACGAACAGGTGGGCGAAGGACAGGCAATTGGCGTCGCCCTGGGTAAATGCCCACGCTGCGCTGCCATCGGCGGCCGGGTCATAGCGGATCGATAACCCGCCGGCCCCGCGCACCGCTTCATGCAGGCTGAGCAGCCGATGCCGGGGGCTGCTGCCATCGGGGGCATAGCGGGCGACAAAGTCACGCATTGCCGGTGTCGTGGCCAGCAGGTCGCCAGCATCCGGCTTCGCCACCGCATCCACAGCGCGCAGGGGCACGGCTTGCGCCACCTGGAGGGCGGGCAGTGTATTCAGGTCGAGGGGCGGCGCACCCTGCGAGGCGCAGCCGAGTGCACCTGCTGTGAGGCACGCGATAATGCCGGCCCGCAACACCCGCCCTGCGTACATGCTCTCCTCCGCTGCCCACGACACACGGTGACCCTCACCTCAAGTATAGCGGAGCCCACGCGCGCGCCCCGCCCGGGCAGCGTACGCTGGGCATAGCGGGAAAAGGCGTATCAGGCGGCGGTGTGCAGGCCGCACTCGCGGCCATCGTGCACCTTCGTCGGATCGAAGTAGTGGCGGCACGTCGGCAGCTGGTGGCGCTGCATGTAGTCCTCGACCTCCGCTTCCGACCAGTAGAAGATGGGCGCCACCTTGAGAATGCCGCGATCGTCCATGGACACGATATCCAGGGTTTTGCGGTGTTCCGTCTCTTCGCGGCGGATACCGGTGAGCCAGATTTCCGGCCGCAGGTCGTCCAGCGCCCGGGCAAAGGGCTCCAGCTTGACCTGGCGGGTGAATTCGCGATGCCGCTCTTCTTCATCCACGGTGGGAATACCCCCCATGATGGCGTTGCGCCGCTCGGAGGTCATCAGCGGGCTATAGACGTGGATATTGAGATCGAGTTCGCGGATCAGACGTTCGGCGACCACGTAGGTATCGCGCAGGTTGTAGCCTGTGTCGATCCAGACCGTGGGCACGGAGCGGTCGACCTGGCTTACCAGATGCAGCATGAGTGCGGCATTGCGCCCCATGCTGGTGGTCGCGATGGTCGGGCGCCCCTGTGCCAGCGCCCACTCCACCACTGCGGGCGCACTGGCGCCTCTCAGCCTGTCGTTAACGCTTTTCAGATCTATGTCCACAGCCACCTGGCGAGCCAAGAATATCGAAGACCGCGAACTTTAAAGAATCAAAACAGGGCTGACAAATAACCAGTTTTTATAAGGTTATAGTCAGGTTTGGTCCGGTGCATACACTCCAGCGACCCGACAAGACCATTGCCTCCGCGGGCGGCGCGGATAATACTCTCACTCCGGTAGACCGACGGAGGACACCCGATGACCAACTCACTGTGCGAACGCCTGGGTATCGATTACCCCATTTTCGCTTTCACTCACTGCCGCGATGTCGTGGTCGCCGTGAGCAAGGCCGGCGGTATCGGCGTGCTTGGCGTTGTCGGGTTCACGCCGGAGCAGATGAAAGAAGAGCTGGACTGGATTGATGCCAACATCGGCGACCGTCCCTACGGCGTGGATATCGTGATCCCGCAGAAGTATGAAGGGATGGACGCCCTGTCCGCGGAAGATATGGAAAAACAGCTCTGGGCGATGGTGCCGAAGGAACACATCGAGTTTGCCGAGCAGCTGCTGGCCAATGCGGGGGTACCCGAGTGGCCAGACGGCAGCAAGACCATGGGACTTATGGGCTGGACCGATGCCACCGCCACGCCACTGCTGGAGGAAGCCCTGACCCGCCCGAAATGCCGCCTGATCGCCAACGCGCTGGGCACGCCTCCCGCCGATAAAATCAAGCAGGTGAAAGACTCCGGCCGACTGATCGGCGCGCTCTGCGGCAAGGTGAAGCAGGCCGTGCAACACAAGGAAGCGGGGCTCGACTTCGTGGTCGCCCAGGGTGGCGAAGGTGGCGGACACACCGGTGAAGTCGGCTCCATCGTGCTCTGGCCGCAAATCGTCGATGCCATCGGCGACCTGCCCATGCTGGCAGCCGGCGGGATCGGCAACGGGCGCCAGATCGCCGCCGCGATGGCCATGGGCGCGGCAGGCGTCTGGACCGGCTCCCTGTGGCTGACCGTCGAAGAGGCGCACACACAACCGGCTCAGAAACAGACCCTGCTCAACGCGAGCAGTGAGGACACCGTGCGCTCGCGCTCATGGACCGGCAAACCCTGCCGCATGCTGAAAAACGAGTGGACCGCAGCCTGGGATCGCCCAGACACCCCCGACCCGCTGGGCATGCCCTTGCAGGGACTGGTCACCTCGGACGGCATCCGCCGCACCGCGGTCTATGCGGATGCGGGGGACTGCCAGAAAATCGCGTTCAACCCCTGCGGGCAGGTGATCGGTCAGCTCAACACCGTGGAGTCCTGCCGACAGGTGATCTTCCGCCTGCTGGACGAGTACGTGGACGCGGTGGAAAAAGCCGGCAGCCTGTTACCCAAGGTCTAGCCCGCACCCAAAGCCCTCGTCAGGCCCGAGCGCTCTCCAACTCGTCGTAGAGGGCCAGGAACTGCTGTGTCAGCTTGTGGCTGGGTGCCAGGTCCACCAGCGGGCGATGTTCGTGGTGCGACTCGCGCATCTTGACCGACGCGCTGAGGAACGTTTTGCACACCGGGTAGCCCTCCTCCTCCAGCTCGGCCACCAGTTCACCTGGCAGTCGCGCCTGGCTGTTGAACTGGTTGATGACGATACCCTCGACCTCGAGGTCGGGGTTGTGGTCTTCCTGCAGTTCGGCAATGTTGTCCATGAGGGAGTACAGGCTCTGGCGGGCAAAGCTGTCGCAGTCGAAGGGCACGAGCACAGTATCCGCCGCGATCAGCGCGGATTTGGAGTAAAAATTGAAGTTGGGCGGCGTATCGATGTACACCCGATCGTATTCAGCATCCAGCTTCTGCAGCGCATCGCGCAGCTTGTAGATCTTGTAGCGGGATTCCAGCTCGCGCTCCAATTGCGTGAGCACCGGGCTGGAAGGCAGCAGAAACAGGTTCTCCCAGGGGGTTTCCCAGACAAAGGAGTCCGGGTTCTGGCGCATTTTCCGGGAACCCACGGTTTGCTTGAACAGCCCTGCCGCTCCCTGCGCCTCCGCCGGGAACGCATCGGCATCGATTTCTCCCACCAGGTAATGGGTTGTATTGCCCTGCACATCGAGGTCCACAACCAGTGTGCGCAGGCCCCGGGCGGCGCTGATTGCCGCCAGATTGCAGGTGATACTGGTCTTGCCCACACCGCCCTTCTGGTTGAATACGACGCGTTTCATCTGCTGATGCCTCCGGGCTGCCTGTTGCTGGGGTCGGGGAGTGTAGCCAATGCGCCCGATATTGGGTAGGGCCCCGGCGTCAACCCGTCCAGATACGGCGATAGAGGGTCACGATGTCCCCTGCGTCGGCGATCCGCGGATTGTTGGCGGGCGAACCGGAGGCCAGCGCCTGCTCGGCCATCGTGTCCAGAC
The DNA here is from genome assembly GCA_002416125.1 of Halieaceae bacterium UBA5044. Taxonomy (GTDB): domain Bacteria; phylum Pseudomonadota; class Gammaproteobacteria; order Pseudomonadales; family Halieaceae; genus Haliea. Next base: position 37,516 of record DIBU01000011.1, on the reverse strand, counting down.
TGGCGCACCAGTCCTCTTCGGCAATGCCCCAGTCAGCCGGGCTGGGGACGCCCAGATCGACGGTGAGCTGGCGCAGGCCGGTCACCAGCTGTTCACAGGCAGCGGCGTCGCTGTCGCCTGCCTGGGCCAGGCCCATTACGCGGGCGCACTGGGCATAGCGCTGTGGCGCATGGGATACGGACCAGGCAGTGACCTCGGGCAGCAGCATGGCGTTGCTGAGTCCGTGGGGTACATGGAACAGTGCGCCGAGAGGGCGGCTCATGCCGTGGATCAGGGTCACTGAGGCATTGGCAAACGCGATACCACCCTGGGTGGCAGCGAGCATCATCGCCTCCCTGGCGACCCGGTTTCCCGGGTCGTCGCAGGCCGTGCGCAGGTGCTGACTGATGCCGGCCAGTGCGGTCAGCGCGATGCTGTCAGTGAACGGATGTGCCTTCCGGCTGACAAAGGCCTCCAGTGCGTGACACAAAGTGTCCAGCCCGGTATCGGCAGTCAGTCGGCGCGGCATGCTCATGGTCAACTCAAAATCCACCAGCGCCGCCACCGGCACCAGGCCTAGCCCCATACAGAGCATTTTTTCCTGGGTTGCCGTGTCGGTGATCACCGCTGCCCGCGTCACCTCGGCCCCGGTGCCCGCCGTGGTGGGAATGGCAATCACCGGCAGGCCGCTGGCCACCGTTGCCGGCACCGCGTAGTCGCGCATGACGCCGCCATGCCGCGCCAGCACGGCGGCCGCCTTGGCGGTATCCAGCGAACTCCCGCCCCCGAGCGCCACCAGGCAATCGAACTCACCTGCCTGCAACATGGCGAGGCACGCCGCGACGCTGTCAGTGGTTGGGTCTGGCACACAGTCGGCAAATACCGGACAGGGAATACCGGCCTCCACCAACGGGGCCAGCAACCGCTGGGCAAATCCCTGCTGCGCCAGATAGGGGTCCGTTACCAGCAGTGGACGGGCCAGATCCAGCTCCCGCAAGGTATCCACCAGCGTCTCACTGGCACCGGCGCCGATGCGCAGGATACGCGGCAGGTGCACACTGGCCGGCACCACGCCGGTTATTCCTCGATGCCCAGCAGGTGAATCTCGAAGACCAGCGCCGTATTCGGCGGGATGGCATCCCCTGCACCCTGTTGTCCGTAGGCCAGTTCAGGGGGGCAGGCAATACGCCACTTGTCGCCGATACGCATCAACTGCAGGGCCTCGGTCCAGCCCGGTATCACCTCATGCACGCCAAAACGCGCAGGCTCACCGCGCTCTACCGAGCTGTCAAACACGCTACCGTCAATGAAGGTGCCATGGTAATGCGTGACCACGTTGCTGCGCGGCCCGGGGCTGGCACCCTCTCCCGCCTCCAGCACCTCGTACTGCAGGCCGCTGGCTGTGGTGCTGACCTCCGGGCGGGCCGCGTTGGCCTGCATGAACTGGGCGGCCAGTGCCTCGCGCTGGGCCGCCTGATCGGCTGCGATCGCCTGCTGCTTCGCCTTGATGGCGTCGTAACTGGGGTTCAACTCGCCGTCGGCGAGCAGTGACTGGTGCTCGTTGTACCAGTGCTGCAAACCCGCCATCACGGCACCCAGATCCAGCCCCGGGAAGTTGTTGCGCAGCAGCTGGTCACCAAACTGCAGGCCGAAGCCATAGCTGACCTTCTGTTCATCGGTGGCCAGTTCGACCTCGGGGTATAGTGACATGCGGGGCTCCATTGTCGCCTGTGATAAAGGCGCTGACCGTAGCATATCCGGGGCCGGGACTGAATTGTCCGATACGGATTGCGGCCGCCCTGGGGAGCTGGCCTAGGGTGATTCACTCACCCGCTGCCGCGCGTAGCGGTCGGCCGTCATTTCTGTGTGCCAGACGTCGAACCGCCCGGAGTCCAGATCGTCGTAGGCCTGGATAATGGAATCGTTGACCTCCGGGTAGGCCACCTGCCCCCAGGGGCACTCATCCCGGGAAAAAAACCCTGCTGCGAGGGATTCCGGACCCGGATTCAGCGATTCTTCGGCGACACGCGCCCGGAACGCCACGTAGACCTGGTTGATGAACGTGATCGTGCCCATCATGTAAAACGTCAGCGCGGAGGCAGGCAGCACCACGCCCGACTCCTCGCGCAGCTCGCGGGCAGCGCCTTCAGCCAGCGTCTCATCCTGTTCGAGAAAGCCCCCGGGAATGGCCCACGCCCCGATTTTCGGCGGCAATGCCCGCTGCACCCAGAGCAGGCGCTCGCCACAGGCAACGAAGGTGGTGACCACAATCATGGGGTGATCGTAGTGCAAGCGCGCGCAGGCGGTGCAGCGCCAGTGGTTGCGCAACTCGCCGCCAACCACGTGCTGCTCCAGTGTTGCGCCACAGTGGGGGCAATAACGGGTCATCGGCGCAGCGCCCTGTACGGGCGGAAGTCTCCTGCAGGGTCACGGAAAACGCAAAAATAGCACTTTGCCTCGACAAAAGCATCGGCACTACACTGTGCGCCTTTCCCTGTGAGGAGTGTGGCCGTGCATCGCGACCCCCAGGTGCAGCTTTTGCTCACCGGCAACGAAATCATGAGTGGCGATACCGTCGACTCCAACTCGGCAATGATCGCCCAGCGCCTGGCGGACATCGGGCTTGGCATCTACCGCAAGGTCACAGTGGGTGACGACCGGGCGCTGCTCTGCCGCGAGCTCAGGGCGATGGCCGCCAGCGCGGATGTCCTGATCGTCAACGGTGGCCTCGGACCAACGGTGGATGACCTGACGGCCCTGGTACTCGCCGAGGCGGCCGGGGTGCCGCTGCAGGAGCACCCGCAGGCTGTCGCGCACCTGGAGGCCTGGTGTGCCCAGCGCAACATCCCCCTGGATGCTGCCAACCGCAAGCAGGCACAGCTGCCCGCCGGATCCCGCATCCTCGACAACGCCGTGGGCAGCGCTGTGGGCTTCGAACTGATGCTGGGCGACTGCCGGGTGATGTGCACCCCCGGGGTGCCCGGCGAGCTGCGGCGCATGCTCGACCAGATCGTCGCGGATCTCGCGGCGTCGCTGGATCGCCCCGCGCAGCGTCATATCCTGCGTCTGCAAACCTTCGGACTGGGCGAATCCAATGCTCAGCAGCTGATCAACGACGCCATCCCTGACTGGCCGTCGGCAGTGGAGCTGGGCTTTCGCGCCGGTGCGCCGCAAATGGAAATCAAGCTGTCTGTTGCCGATGCCGCCGACCTGCCCCTGCGGGCGGAGTGCGAGCAGCGGCTGCGCGCACTGGTCGGCGACCACATCATCGGCGAGGGCGATACACGGCTCGCCGCCCGCGTACTGGAACTGCTCTCGGCCCGGGGGGCGACGGTCACCACGGCGGAGTCCTGCACCGGCGGGCTGATCGCCAGCGAGTTGACGCGCATACCCGGCTCATCCCAGGCCTTCCACGCCGGCTTTGTGACCTACGCCAACGACATCAAGTCAAGCGTGCTGGGCGTTCGCAAGAAGACCCTGGAGGCCCACGGCGCGGTGAGCGAGCCCGTCGTGCGGGAAATGGCACTGGGGGCCATGGAGCGCGCCAGCGCCGACTACGCTATTGCCGTCTCGGGGATCGCCGGCCCGGAGGGCGGCACCGCGGACAAGCCGGTGGGCACGGTGTGGCTGGCCTGGGGCAGCGAGCAGGACTTGCGCACCCGGTGCCTCGTCTGGCCCGTGGAACGCACCCTGTTCCAGACCATGATCGCCGCGGCCGGTCTCGATATGCTGCGTCGGCAACTCCTCGGCCTCGACAGCGAGCCGCGCTACTTTGCACAGCGCCGCGCGCGCTGACTACTCCGTGGCAGGTTGGGTCACGGGCGCCCGGTGCCAGACGAGGGTGTGGTAACGCACGGTGCCCGCCGCTTCATCCTTGCCAGTCAGCACCAGGGTCTGGCCATCCAGCTCTGCGTGGCGCAGTTGCTCGGTCCCCGGGAAGTTCGGGTTGAGGCTCTGCGTCACATAGTGCACCACGCTGCCCCTGATCACGCGATAGCGCCCCGCGTAGTGGAAATAGCTGCTGTACGCGGCGGCGCGCTCGGCGTCAGGCACCTTGCGCGGGCTGGCGTCCTCTGGCAGCCGCGCGCGGTCGCGGCGGCTGATGGAGGCGCTCATCCAGCCGTCTTCGGTGTACACCAGAAGCCCGAGCGGGTCCTCGCCAAAGGGGCTGCTGAAATCGTCCCGCCCCTCGTAACCGATTGACCACGACTCCAGCTGCCAGGCCCCAACCAGTTGCTGCTGTTCAACCATCGCTCTGTTCTACTCCTTGCTCCGTATGCTGTCTGTTCAGGGCTGCAGGCGCTCGATGCGCCAGCCATCGCCTTCGCGATAATACCGGAAGCGGTCGTGCAGGCGGTGCGCGCCGCCCTGCCAGAATTCGATGCGCTGCGGCACCACGCGGTATCCACCCCAGAAATCCGGCACCGGGATATCGCCCTCCGCAAATTTACGCCGCAGCGCGTTCATTTGCGACTCCAGGACAGCGCGCGCGGATATGGGGCGGCTCTGGCGCGAGGCCAGTGCTGCGAGCTGGCTTTCACGCGGCCGGCTGAGGAAATAGCGCGCCGACTCCAGTGCCGAGAGGCGCTCCGCACGCCCGGCTACGATGACCTGCCGCTCGAGCATATTCCAGGGGAACAGCAGTGACACCTGGGGCTCGCGACTGATGTCGGCCGCTTTTGCGCTGCTGTAATTGGTGTAGAACACGAAGCCGCGGGTGGAGACACCCTTGAGCAGGACTATCCGCTGCCAGGGTCCACCGTGCTCGTCGAGGGTGGCCAGCACCATGGCGGTAGGGTCGGCGATGTTACCCGCCACCGCCTGCTGCAGCCAGGTTTCAAACTGGGCAATCGGGCAGGACGCGAGCATCTCGCGCCTGAGACCACCGGCCAGATACTCGCGCCGGAATTCTTCGTAGTTCACACTGTGCTTCCCGTAGCCAAGGCTGGATTATAGATCATCAGAGGTACTCGGCACGACCGGCGCACGCCGCTGCATGGCGGGTATCTGCGGAAACGGAAACAGGCGCTGCCACTGCGCGCCGAAATCCTCTGCCGGCGAGCAGGAGAAGGCGGCACAGTAGCGCTCGGTCAACACAGCTTCCAGTTCCGCCTGAGTCGCGATCCCCAACAGGGCCGCGGCTTCCAGCAAGCCCTCAAGTCGCAGGCGCTGCGCCGGCGGCGCGTCGAACCCCTCAGCCAGCTGTGCGAAAAGCGCATCGAGACGCAATTCTATTTCCCTGAGCAGCGTATTCACCACAATCTCCCGCCAGCAGTGCAACAGCCCGTGAGTATGCGTTGCCAGCCAAAACAGTTAAAGTGCGGCCCTTCAGCGTCGGAGACCCACACCCATGAAACTGACCCGCCACCTGATCATCCTGCTCGGTATCTGCCTGTTGCCGGCTTCCTTTGCCCGGGCACAGGAATCCGCTGCGGAGACACCGATCATCGACTTCGGCAGTCGCTTTCTGCCCGCGGTGGCGCGCCAGGGCATGGTCGTCGGCCCGGAACGGCTCGCCGCCGAGATCGGCCTGGACATGCTGCGCCGCGGGGGCAATGCCGTGGACGCCGCGGTCGCCACAGGTTTTGCCCTGGCTGTGAGCTATCCCCGCGCGGGCAACCTGGGGGGCGGCGGTTTCATGCTGGTCCACCTTGCCGAGGACAACCGGCAAACCCTTATCGACTACCGCGAAACAGCGCCGGCCGCCGCCACGTGTGACCTGTTTCTGAACGACGAGGGCGAGGTCGACCAGCAACGCGCCTATTTCAGCCATAAATCTGCCGGCGTTCCCGGCACTGTCGCTGGCCTCGTGCTCGCGCAGGAGCGCTACGGCACGCTGCCCCTGTCCGAGGTGATGGCACCGGCGATCGCCCTGGCCCGGGACGGCTTCGAAATATCCTTCGCCCTCAACCAGGAGATTGCCGCGCGCGCCGAGCGCCTCGCGCTCAACGCCGAAGCGCGCAAGCTGTTCCTGGACGCCGAGGGGCGTGTACCTGAGGTCGGCACCGTCTGGCAGCAACCCGATCTGGCACAGACCCTGCAGCAGATCGCGAAACAGGGGCGCGACGGATTTTATACCGGTGACGTGGCGGAGCGCATCGTGGCGGAAATGCAGGCAGGGGATGGCCTGATCTCCGCCGCCGATCTCGCCGGCTACCAGGCGATCGAGCGCGAGCCCGTGCGCGGCCGGTTCCGCGACTTTGAGGTGATTTCCACACCGCCGCCCTCCTCCGGGGGTATCCATATCCTCCAGATCCTCAATATTCTGGAGGGCTATGACCTGCAAGCCATGGGCCACAACAGCGCTGCCTATATCCATCACCTCGCGGAGGCCATGAAACTGGCCTACGCCGACCGCAGCCGCTATCTGGCGGACCCCGATTTCGAGCCGGTGCCGGTAGCGGATCTGATCGACAAGGCCTATGCCGAGCGCCAACGTGCCCTGATCAAGCCGGGCCGGGCCACACCGTCCTCGGAGGTCGCTCCGGGCGAGGTACTGGTGGACGCCAGCCATGACACCACCCACTACACGGTCGCAGACCGCTTCGGCAATGTCGTGAGCAACACCTACACACTGAACTTCAGCTTCGGCTCTCACATCGCCGTGCCGGGTACCGGCATGCTGCTGAATAACGAAATGGCCGACTTCGCCGCCAACCCGGGACAGCCCAACCCCTTTGGACTGGTGGAGGGCGAAGCCAACAGCATCGAAGGCGGCAAGCGCCCGCTGTCGTCAATGAGCCCGACCATGGTGTTCCGTGACGGCAAGCCGTGGCTGGCAACCGGCAGCCCGGGGGGTAGTCTGATCATCACCTCGGTACTGCAAACGATACTCAATGCCATGGCCTTTGACATGAATATCGCCACCGCGGCGGCTGAACCCCGGGTTCATCACCAGTGGCTGCCGGACAAACTTGTCGTCGAACAGGGTATCAGCCCGGATACACTGGAGCTGCTGCGCGCCCTGGGCCACAACGTGGATGTCGCGGGGCGCACCCTCGGCCGTACGCAGTCGATCATGCTGGAGCGGGGCTACCTGCTGGGTGCAACCGACACCCGCAGGCCGGGCGGACACGTCGCCGGCTACTGAGGGCGAGGCACCCGGACCTTTGCTGTCTGGCGGCTGATGGCGACCAGCTTGCCGGCGCTGTCCCAGTACTCACCATCCTCTTCAACCACACCGTCTGTGAGGTGTTTGGAAAACAGGCGCGCCTGCAGCGGCCCGGGCGCTGGCAGCCCGCGGAGCTGCACCGTGAGCTCAACGGTCGGCACCCAGCCCACCAGGCCGATGACGTCGAACACCGGTGGCGGGAAAGCGTCTGCGAACATCAGCAGGGAGATGGCGTCCGGCGCTGCACCATCCGCATGTTGCACCCAGCCGCGGAATTCGCCCGCCCCGCTCGGCGCTCCGCCGCGAAACACTTCCGCCGCCTCCGCCAGACGAATATCCACACGCTGCCTGAATTCGAGACTGCTGTCACCACCCGCCACGCTGTCCTCCCAGGCGGGAAATACAGGTCGTGGCTGGGCCGACCAACTGGGGCCCTGCAGGCGCTCGAACGTGGTATAGGCCGCCGTCACCACCACCTTCAGCTCACCGTCCTGGAAGAGGCGAGCGCTGGCATGACTGGTATTGCCCCCGGTTCGCAACACCTCTACCTGAATCTCGACAGGGCCCAGCGTGGTAGGCGCCAGATAGAACGCATTGACGGCCAGCGGATCCTTGTGAGGCAGCGCCTCGCTCAGTGCGCGCCCGGCGATGGCCAGCACGTAGCCCCCGTTGGGCACCGCACCAATACGCCAACCGGCGTACAACTCGGCACTCCAGAGGTTCTCGCCACGCCGCTCGACAGCGGTGTCACGGGCAAACTGACTGGGTTGGGGTGTGGTGGGCATGACAACTCCGGCATCCGCTTCACTGGGGAATGCACCAAAACAGGCGCAATTGCGTATTTTGTGTGGGGCAGCGGTAAATGTATATACTTGAGTGGCGCCTGCCGCCCTTGCGGGGACTTCGCAGGCGCCTTCGCGATGGTGATCTGTGCCATGAAAGGACTGTATCTTGCAGCGCTCCTGATGGCAGGCGCGCTGGCTGCGAGCTCGGCTCTCGCAGAGGTTCCACCGGCTACCGGCAGTGCCGAAGCCGCCGATACCCGTGCGCTGGAGCAACGCCGTGCGCTGCAGGCGGCCATTACCGATCTGGAAAGTGAGTACGGTGCCTACAGTCCGGTGCTGCCCGAGCGCCTGTTGAGCCTCGGGCTCGCCCTGCAAGCCGAGGGGCGACACGCGGAAGCGGCTGCGGTGTTCAAACGGGGCACCCACCTGGCCCGGGTCAGCACCGGCCTGTACAGCACCGACCAGCTGCCTCTGTTGGAGTCGGAGATCATCAGCCTGCAGGCGCTGGGAGACTACCGCGCTGTCGATGAGCGGCAGCGCTATCTGGAGCGCGTGCAGAGCAAGGCGGACCTGACGCCGGAACAGCGTGTGCGCGGCCTCCTGCAGCAGGGCGACTGGCAGCGGCAGGCCTTTCTGCTCAGCCTCGACGAAGAACCCGGCCTGCGCCTGCTGCAGATGTGGGAGTACTATCGGCTGGCACTGAGCGAGGTGCTCGAGCGCCAGGGCGAAGCGTCTCCCGAGCTGCTGCCACCGCTGTACGGCATGCTGCAGGCGCAGTACCTTATCGCCGGCTACCGTTGGGCAGAACCCGCGGACGACTTTGGCAACGGGTTCGGCAACAGCACGCGCCCACTCGCCAGCAGTTATCTGCGCGACAATTTCAGCAAGGGCCAGGCGGTGCTCAAGGCTATTTACGACCTGGAGCGGCTGCACAGCGCTACCGACCCCGCAGCGCCGGTCCGCGCGCGCACCCTGATGGGCGACTGGCTGCTGTTCCACGGCGACCGGGAGGGCGCGATGACGGCCTACGCCGAGGCATTCGCGGAACTTGCCGACGATGCCGCTGCCCAAGCCTTACGCACTGAGCTGTTCGGTGAACCTGTACCCTTGCCGGCGCTGGAAGGAATCAATGTGCACGGGCCTCTCGCAGTTGAAGGCGATGGGGATATACTGCTCGGGCTTGCCGTGGCGGCTGACGGCAAGGTATCCAACCTTGAGCGGCTGGACGATTCCGGCGAAGCGAACGGACTGGCCAACCGGCTCATGCGGGCATTGCGCAAGACGCCGTTCCGTCCGCGATTTGATCTCGCTTCCGGCACCCCGGTAGCAACCGACAACCTGGTTATGGCCTATGACAGTAAGCGCTGAGACATCGATTGCACTGACCCTGCTGCGCAGCGCGGGCTGCGCAGCGCTGTGCCTGGCGCTGGCAGGCTGCCCCAGCGCCAGCAATCCGACACAGTCCCCCTCCACACCCAGCACACCGCCATCCTCCTCCAGCAGCGGCAGCCAGAGCTCGACCAGCAGTGGCAGCCAAAGCCCGACAGCGAGCGGCAGTGAGAGCGCGCCCGCCGCTGGTAGCGGCCCGACAATGCCCTCCGCCTCCAGCGGCCAGGCGCCGGGCACTGCCGGTGCCGGCGCGCCGGATGCTGGCAGCCAGGGTGCGACCATGGAAGACGGCACAGGGCGCGCGTCATCCCCACCGGGTTCTGCGGCGGAAGGCAGCGCGGCGGGGGGCACTGCGGAAGCGGGTAACGGGCAGGGGGCAGCAGAGCCCGGTTTCGAAACCGGGTCCGGCGGTGAGGCCCTGCCTGACATGCGCGACACCCCGACCCTTGATCCGGGTACCCTGGCCGCGCTTGAGGCCGCCATGGAAGCGGCCGCTGCGGGCGGTGACGGGGCGGGCAACGGTAGCGACGCGGACAGCGGCGCGGCACCGGCTGGCGCTTCCGGGCAGTGGCCCGGTGACGCTGCGGGTGCGGGCGGCGCGGGCACGAGCGCCGGTCCGCTCACGCCGGCCGAACAGGTGGCCATACTTGATGCGCGGCTGGAAGCGGGCACCGGGGAGTTCGACACCATGATTCTCGAGGAGCAGGCCCGGCAGCGCAGTGCCCGTCGTGCCAGCAGCGACGACGCCAGCGCGGACGCCGCAAGCGCGGACGCCGCCAGCGGCGCAGCGCCCGGGGGTCGTGAAGGTCCTTACGGCGAGGAGATCACGGTTGCCGGCGCAGGCGGCGGCCAGGGCAGCGTAAACACCCCGGGACGCTCGGGGCCGGTGAATCCGGCACGCTATCCGCCTCCCGACGATATACCCAACGGCAATGACGACGACGTGGTGGCCCGACAGCTGCGCGAGGCCGCCATGCGCGAACCCGACCCCGCCGTGCGCGAGAAGCTCTGGGAAGAATATCGCAAGTACAAGGGAATCACTCCATGACTACCGCCCGGCTGGCGCTTGTCTCGCTGCTGCTGGTCAGCCTGACCGCCTGCGTCAACCAGACCGTCAAAACCTCGTCCGTGCCGCCGCTGGAGCGTCCGGCTCAGGCGGCGCCTGAAAGCGCACTGCTGGATGTGGGCGTACTGGTATTCGACCCGGGCCTCGACGATTACGATGAAGACCAGCAGGTCTACCCCGAGGTGCGCAAGGCCGAAGCGCGGTTCATGCCGCGCCTGCTGGCCGAGGCCATGCAGAACAGCGGGGCCTGGGGCGCTGTGCGCGTCGTCCCCTCCGACCGACAGGCAGTAGACTTGCTGGTGCGCGGGCGCATCGTGGCATCGGATGGGGAAACCCTGGAACTGCATATCACCGCAAGCGATGCCCGCGGCGCAGAGTGGCTGGACAAGCGCTACAAGGCCAATGCAAGCAAGTATGCCTATGCGCCTTCCACCCGCAACAGCTACGACCCCTTCCAGGCGATCTACCACCTGATCGCCAACGACCTGATGCGCTATCAGGAGTCACTGACGCTGGCCCAACGCGAGGACATCCGCCTGGTCACTGAACTGCAGTTTGCCCGCAGCTTCTCGCCCGAAGCGTTCGATGGCTACCTCAAGGCAAACCGCAAGGGCGTGATGGAGGTGCGACGCCTGCCGGCCGAGGGCGACCCCATGCTGGAGCGCATCCGCAGCATTCGCGAGCGCGACCAGCTGTTTGTCGACACACTGCAGGAACATTACGGCCACTTCAGTGGCGAGATGCAGGTGCCCTACCAGGAATGGCGCAAGATGAGCTATGAGGAGGCCATCGCGCTGCAGGAGCTGCAGGCCGAGAGCCGCCGCAACCTGATTGCCGGCGGCGCGGCGATCCTCGCCGGGATCTACGCCGCGGGCAGCAGCGATCGCTCCAGCCGGGCAGCGGGCAATGTGGCCATCATCGGCGGCGGTTACCTGCTCAAGAGCGGCCTCGAAAAGCGCGCCGAGGCGCAGATTCACGTGGCCGCACTGGAGGAACTCGGCATGTCACTGGAGGCGGAAATCACTCCGCAGGTCATCGAACTGGAAGACCGCACGGTGATGCTCAGCGGCAATGTCGAGGAACAATACGCCCAGTGGCGCGAGCTGCTGGCCGATATCTACCAGGCTGAGGTCGGCCTGCTGGAAGCCACGCCATCGACCAGCAACCCCTGATTCGGGGACAGCCGACACAAGGCCAGACTCTGCATGACCAGACCCAACGATCCTGTCAAACCGATACCCTTCAGCGTCGCCGAGCCCACGCCCGTTGAGGCTGCCGCCCCCGCAAGCGCCAGCGGCCAGTCACGCTGGCTGGTCCCCGCACTGTTGTTGCTGGTGATACTGGCGCTGGCCGTGGTGTTCTGGCTACCGGGCCAGCTGGGCGATGACGAGTCAGCGGCGACGCTGGCTGTGGATGTCAAGCCGCCAGCTGCCTCCGGCGCGCCGCCCGCGGCAGCCGCGCCGCCCGCGCCGGAGCCGCCGGCCAGCCCCTGGTCTGATGCCCAGCAGGCACGCCTGAGGCAGGAAGCGCAGGACGTACTGGCACAGCTGGTGGAACTGCAGTTCACACTGGAGGAGCGGGGCGCGGCATCCTGGGGGGGACCGGCGCTGGACAACGCCAAAGCCGCCGCCACACGCGGCGATGCACACTATCAGGCCCGCGAGTTTACAGACGCGACCGAGCAGTACCGGGACAGTCTGGCACAGCTTCAGGCTCTGGAAACACGTATTCCGGATATTCTGCAAGCCGCACTGACGGCGGCAGAGGACGCGCTGGAACAGGGCGATGCCGATGCGCTGCAACCCGCGCTGGAGACGGCGGCACTGCTGGCACCGGCTGATTCCGCGCTGGAGGCACTGCGCCAGAGGGCTGCCGTGATGACCGCGCTGCAGGACAAGCTCGACACCGCGCTGGCGCTGGAGCGCGACGGCGACCTGGCGGGCGCGGAGGCCACACTGCGCGCTGCTACACAACTCGATCCGGCAAGCCGCCGCGCGGCGAACGCACTCGAGCGCGTGCAGACCGCGCACACGGAGCAGCGTTACCAGAGCGCGATGAGTGAGGGCTATGCCGCGCTCGACGACGGTCGCTTTGACGCCGCGGCGAGCGCCTTCACCAAGGCCCGTTCGCTGCAGCCTGGCAGCCCGGAAACCGAAGCAGCAATGGCGGAGCTGCGCGCTACACAGACTGCCGACCGTCTCGGCAAGCTGCGACGCAAGGCGCAGGACCTCGAGGCCCAAGAGGCCTGGGGCGACGCCGTCGCCGGTTATGAGGAAGCCCTCGCGGTGGATCCCACCCTGGTCTTTGCCCAGGAGGGCCTGGCACGTGCGCAACCCCGGGCGCGGCTGGACAGCCAGCTGCGCGAGGCACTGGCCGCACCCGAGCGGCTGTCCGATCCGGCGGTTGCCAGAAGCCTGGAACAGGTACTGGCACAGGCCCGTACGGTGACACCTCAGGGGACGCTGCTCGGCAGCCAGATCGAACAGCTGACGCAGCTGCTGGAACGGGCCAGCACCCCGGTCATCGTCACGCTGCGCTCGGATCAGCTCACCGCGGTGCTAGTACAGCGCGTGGCACGGCTGGGACAGTTCGGCGAACACAGCCTGGCGCTGCGCCCTGGCACCTACACGGCGGTCGGCACCCGCGATGGCTACCGTGATGTACGCAAGACGTTCACGGTGACTCCCGGCAGTCCACCGGAACCCATTTTTATCGCCTGCACGGACCCTGTTTGAATGAGCACTGACCGCGACACGACGCAGGCCATCACACCGAGCAGCTTCGAGCCTCTGAATCAGGGGCAGCAGCCCGAAACGAAGGGTGGATGGGGCTGGCGGCGCTGGCTGCTCCCGATAGCCATCCTGCTGTTTACGCTGGTCATGGCGTTCCTGTTTACCGCGCGTTCAGTGGAAATCAGCGTAACGTCCAGCACCCCCGCCGACATCGACCTGGGCGGCTTCCACCTGCCGCTGGGGGGCCGCTACCTGATGCTGCCCGGTGTCTATGCACTGGAAGTCAGCGCACCCGGCTATGTTCCGCTCGAGACCCGTATCACCGTCAGCGATGCCGCCAGCCAGCGCTGGCCGTTTTCCCTGCAGCCACGCCCGGGCCGTGTCACCCTGCTGGCAGAGCCGGAGGGGGCAACGGTAACCATCGACGGCGAGCAGGCCGGCAGTACACCCCTGGCTGCACTGGAACTGGCTGCCGGCACACACATGCTGCAACTGCGCCATCCGCGCTACCTGCCACTGGACGAGACGCTGCAGGTCGCCGGCCGCGACCGGGAGGAGACTTTCGAGTTCCGCCTGTCACCGGCCTGGGCCGTGGCGTCGATCAACAGCGAGCCGGCCGGCGCCGACGTGCTCGTCGACGGCGAGCCGGTGGCGACGACCCCCGCCTCGGTCGAAGTCATGCAGGGCGAGCGGCGGCTGCAGCTGCGATTGCCCGGCTATGCCCCCTGGGAACAAACGCTGGCAGCGAAGGCGGGCGCCGAGCTCGAGCTGGGCACCGTCACCCTGCAACCCGCTGCCGGACTGCTGGAACTTGCCAGCACGCCCAGCGGTGCCAATGTCACCCTGGATGGCGACTTCCAGGGCCAGACGCCGCTCACCCTGAACCTTGTTCCGGACAAGCCGCAACGGCTGATGCTGACCCGGCCGGGATACCGGCGCCACAGTGAAACCGTCCAGCTGGCCGCCGGCGCCACGGGGCGCAAGGCCATCACACTGGCCGCCCAGCTGGGCGAGATCGATCTGCGGGTGAGTCCGCCCGAGGCGGAAGTGCGCGTCAACGGTCGCCTGGTCGGGCGCGGCAACCAGTCCCTGTCACTGCCCACTGTTGAACACCGTGTGGAAATCAGTCTGCCGGGGCATCGCAGCGAGTCCCGGCGCATTACCCCGCGGCAGGGGCTGGAGCAGCGCTTCGAAGTCGCCCTGCAGACTGAGCAGGAAGCCCGGGTGGCACAGCTGCAGCCTGAGGTCACTTCGGCGCTGGGGCAAACACTGCGCCTGTTTATTCCCGGCGAACATGGCCCGGACAGCTTTACCATGGGCGCCTCGCGCCGCGAGCCCGGGCGCCGCGCCAACGAGGTTCTGCGCCCGGTTACGCTGCGCCGCATGTTCTACCTGCAGACCACAGAGGTGACCAACGCCCAGTTCAGGCAGTTCCTGGCGAGCCACAACTCGGGCCAGATCGAAGGCAACAGCCTGAACCGTGAACACCAGCCCGTCGCCCAGGTGAGCTGGCAGCAGGCCGCTCAGTTCTGCAACTGGCTGAGCCAGCGCGAAGGCCTGCCGCCGTTCTACACGCAGAACCAGGGCATCGTCACCGGCTTCAATCCGGCGGCAACGGGCTACCGCCTGCCCACGGAGGCCGAGTGGGCCTGGGTCGCGCGCGTGAAAGGGGAAACACGGCTCACCTTCCCCTGGGGCGACACGTTCCCGCCGACCACAGTGCTGGAGAACTATGCCGACAGCAGCTCGGCCTATGTGACCGGCAGGACCGTGAACGGGTACAACGACGGTCAGGTGGTGAGCGCCACCGTTGCCAGCTATCCCGCCAATCACCACGGCCTGCACGACCTGGGCGGCAACGTCGCCGAATGGGTGCACGATGTCTACCAGATTCCCGCCGCAAACGCGCCGGCGGAAACGGATCCGCTGGGCCCGCAGAGTGGTGACAATTACGTTATACGCGGCGCCAGCTGGGCCATGAGCAGGATGTCGGAACTACGGCTCCCGTTTCGCGATTATGGGCAAGCGGGGCGCGATGACGTAGGATTCCGGATCGCGCGCTATGCGGAGTAGGCCGACCATGCTGAGCGGAACACGCACTACATTGCTGACCTGTCTGCTGCTGGTTGGCTGGGCCACCACGCACCCGGCCGCGGGCCAGGACACAGCGGACGACGCCGGTGCGCAAGCCAGCGAAGCGACGCCACCGCAGCCCCCGGAACCCGCAGCGACAGGCAGCGCAGGCGCAGCACCCCCCCCGGGATCGCCGCTGGAGTACGAAGCCTCCGAACAGATCTCGGAAGATCTCTCCGTCTCATTCCCCGTGGATATCTAGGACACCACCATGAAAATCAAGTTATCCCCGGAATTCACCTTCCAGCTGTTCGCGCTGCTGATTGCCATCATCGTTGTGCACGGGCTGTACGTCGGCGTGATCCGGCCCAGCGCGGACGCACAGCTGCAGGAGCAGATGGCGCTGCAGGCCGCCGGTGAGGACATCGTGCCAGAGCGCAGCCTGGCGGTTGTCATACGGGACTTCGAGCAGGAGGCCTGCTTCATCCTGCTGTTGTGGGCCCTGGCCATCATGGCCTACAAGGGCCGCAGTACCCTGCGCGAACAGGCGCTGCTGGAACGCGCATTGCTCGACATCCCCGATGGCACCACCCTGCTGCCGGAGGATGCGCGCGAGTACAGCCGTTCACTGGAGGCGCTGCCCGCCGCGGAGCAGGACTATCTGCTGCCGCGCACGTTATTGAGCGCACTACAGCGTTTCGCCACCACGGGCAGCATCCAGGCGGTGTCCAACACCATCAAGGAGGAGTGCGAAGTGGAATCCGATCGGCTCGACTCGGAACTGTCGATGGTGCGCTATATCGCCTGGGCAATTCCCTCCATCGGCTTCATCGGGACAGTGCGCGGCATCGGCGATGCGCTCGCGCAGGCCTACAAGGCCGTCGAGGGCGACATTTCCGGTGTCACCGTGAGCCTCGGCGTCGCCTTCAACAGCACGTTCGTCGCGCTGGTGCTGAGCATCATCATCATGTTCTGCCTGCACCAGCTGCAACAGTCGCAAGAGAAACTGGTGCTGGACTGCCAGCGCTACGCCGACAAGCGACTGCTGCGCCATCTGGTGGCTCACTGACATGGCGGTCGCCTGGCTCGACATCCACGACAGCAACCTGCAGATCTGGCACGGTGACCTGCATCTGAGCAGCCCCGGCTATGCGCTGCTGGACGCCGGGCAGTACCGGTTCGGGCAGGATGCGCGCGCGGCGGCACGGCTGCGGCCGCGTGACATCTCCACGCGCTACTGGTGGCAACTCAATACCGACGCACTGCAGCCTGCGCTGGGCCCGGCCAGGCACACCGCGGACCTGGTCCACGCCCACCTGCAGGCGCTGCACCGGGAGGCCGGTGCACCGGAGGAGCTGTTGCTGGCCGCGCCTGGCAGCATGCGCAAGGAACAGGTCGCGCTGCTTCTGGGGATTATCCAGCAGTGCCCGTTCGCGGCGGTAGGCCTGGTCAACCGCAGTGTCGCCCTGGCCAGTCTTCATCTTCCGGAGGCCGCGCTGTTCCACCTGGAAATCCAGTTGCATCAGGCCCTGCTCAGCGAGGTGCGCCGCGATGGGGCGGAGGTCATCCTGCACAAGGTAACGCCACTGCCCGGCTGTGGGCTGCTGGCCCTGCAGGAGCGGGTGGTAGAGGCAGCGGCCAGCGCATTCATTCGCCAGACCCGGTTCGACCCCCGCCGCCGAGCGGAAACCGAGCAGCAGCTTTACAATACCCTGCCCGACACCCTGCGCAGCCTGCGCGACGCCTCTGAGACCAGCCTGAGCGTGAACGGCTACCACGCGCGACTGACGCGCAACGACCTGCAGGCGGCCAGCCGCACCCTGCTCGACGCGGTCAGCGGCAACCTGCCCCGCGAACACCCACCGACACTGTTGCTGGACCCTGTGGCTGCCCTCCTGCCCGAGTTGCAGTCACGCCTGACGGCGACCGTGTTGCAGGCCGGCGATATGCAGCGTGCACTGGCCCTGCACGAGCCGCGCCTGCTGCAGCGCGCCGAAGCCCTGGTCTTTGTCGAGCGCCTGCCCGCCATGGCGGGAGCAGCGGACGACACTGCGCCAGAGCCGGCGGCGCCGAAGCCGCCGCCCCGCGCAACCCACCTGCTGAGGCATGGGGAGGCGCGCGCACTGCGGATTGATGGCACCTCACTGGGCGCAGGCTGGTCCCTGGTGGCGGATACCGCTGGTGGCTGGCGGCTGCACGCAGGACCGGATGCGGGGGAATTGACGGTCAACAATGCCCCCTGTCACGACGGTGACCGCGTTGCGAACGGGGATCGCCTGCTGCTGGCGGACGGCACCGAGGCCCTGCTGATCCGGGTCAGCGACTAGGCGAGGCTCAGCATGGCAAGGCGCAAACGCGGCTTTACCACCTTCAACCTGAGCTTTCTGGACATCATGTCCTGCGGCTTCGGCGCGGTCGTGCTGGTTTTTCTGATCATTGACCACTCCATAGAAGTGCAATCGCGCGAGCTGAACCGCGACCTGCTCTCGGAGGTCAACCTGCTGGAGGAGGATATCGCCAACGGCGAGGCCGGCCTGGTGAAACTGCGCAACGCCCTGAGTGACATCGACCAGCAGATGGTGGAGGCCCAGGGCAGGGCCACACGGGTGACCGAGGAGATCGACGAGTATGAAGCGCTGATCGCGGGCCTGCGCGATGCCACCAGCAGCAGCCCCGACCTGGAGCGGCTCAAATCCCAGATTCAGGCGCTGGAGGCCGAAGTGAAGCGCCTGCGGGAATCCACCGAGGACACCAGCGGCAACAGCGCCCGCACGTTCACCGGCGACGGCAACCGCCAGTACCTGACCGGGCTCAATCTGGGCGGGCGGCATATCGTGATCCTGCTGGATATTTCATCCAGCATGCTGGCTGATCGCCTGGTCAATATTATCCGCCTGCGCAATATGGGTGCCGACGTACAGCGCGGCGCGGAGAAGTGGAGTCGTGCACTGAGCACGGTTGACTGGCTGACGGCGCAGCTGCCGGTCGGCAGCAGCTACCAGATCATAACCTTCAATACCGAGGCCGGCTTTGCGCTGCCTGAAACCGCCGGCAAGTGGCTGGAGGTTGCCAATCAGCCGCAGCTGGAATCCGCCACACGCGCCCTGCGCAGCATCCTGCCCAGCGGCGGCACCAGCCTGGAAAATGCCTTCATCGCCCTGGGGCGGTTGAGCCCGGCAGCCGACAACATATTCCTGATTACGGACGGCCTGCCGACCCAGGGCACCACGGCGCCGCGTGGCAGCACCGTCAGCGGTAAACAGCGCCTGGACCTCTACCAGCAGGCGCTGCGGCGGCTGCCACGGAACGTGCCGGTGAATATCATTCTTGCGCCGATGGAGGGGGACCCGATGGCGGCCTCGGCGTTCTGGCAACTCGCCCAGGCGACCCGTGGCAGCTTCATGACACCCTCGCGGGACTGGCCCTAGGAGTCGACATGCGCAAGCGACGCACTACCGAAGAATTCTCGCTGTCGTTTCTCGACGTCATCTGCTGTGGCTTTGGCGCCGTGATCCTGTTGTTGATGATTACCAAAACGGTGCAGCCGCAAATCATCGAAGCATCCACCGTCAACCTGCAGGGCAAGGTTGCCGAGCTGCAGGAGCAAGTCTTCGAGATACGGGGCGAAACGCGCATCCTCAACCGCGACCTGAACGCGCGCCAGGAACAGCTGTCGGCCTACCGCGAGCGCATCGCCATTCTCCAGGCACAACTGGCCAGCACGCGCTCCCGCCACGACAGCCTGCAGGTCAACGCCAGCACCAGTGACGTGATCGCCGAGCAGCTGGCCATTGCACGCCAGTCCCTCACCGAGGAACAGAAGCGCCTGCAGGCCCAGCAGTCGCAGGCAAAAAACAATTACATTGGCGGCATACCGGTCGACAGCGAGTACATCATCTTTGTTATCGACACGTCCGGCTCCATGTTCTATTACGCCTGGGAGCGGGTGCTGAGAGAGGTCGAATCGGTGCTGAGCATCTACCCGGAGGTGAAGGGTATCCAGGTCATGAACGATATGGGTGACTACATGTTCAGCCGCTATCGCGGCCAGTGGATACCGGATACCGCCGCGCGGCGCACGGCGATCATCCAGAATCTGCGCAACTGGAACGTGTTCAGCAACTCGAGCCCGGTGGAGGGTATCACCCAGGCCATCCGCAGCTTTTACGACGGCAAGAAACGCATTAGCATCTACGTGTTCGGCGACGACTTCACCGGCAACTCGATCAGCCAGGTGCTCACCACCGTTGACCGGCTCAACCGCGACAGTGGTGACCAGCGCCTGATACGCATCCATGCCGTGGGTTTTCCCGTACTCTATTCACAGGCACCCGCCCAGCAGAACACTGCACACCGCTTCGCGGCGCTGATGAGAGAAATGACCTATCGCAATGGAGGCACCTTTGTCGGGCTCAATGACTACCGCCCCTGAGCGCGGCCACTGGCTCGCGGCACTGGCGCTCGTCTGCCTGCTCGCGGGCTGCGGCACCAAGCAGGTGGTTGTCGAGAGCGAGTTTCCCGACCCGGTGATGAACCCGCTGCCATTGACGCTGGGCATCTGGTACGACGACGACTTCGCCAATCACGAGTTCTTCGATGAAGCCAGCGGTCGGGCAGAATCCAGCTGGCTGGTGAATACGGGCCAGGCACAGGTGGAGCTGTGGCACACCCTGCTCCGGGGCATGTTCCGCGACGTTGTATTCATGAACGGCAAACCCGGGCCGGGGCAGATGAATCCGCTGGTGGATGCCGTCCTGCTGCCTACGGTCGATGAATTGCAATACGCCATCCCGGCGCACACCAACGTCAAGGTCTACGAGATCTGGATGCGCTACCGCTTCCAACTGGTCACCCTGGGGGGAGAACCCATTGCGGAGTGGACGATGCCGGCCTATGGCAAAACCCCCACCGCGTTCATGCAGAGCGATGAAGGTGCCGTACGCCTGGCCGCCATCGTCGCCCTGCGCGATGCGGGTGCGCATTTCGCCACCACCTTTACCCGCGTGCCGCAGGTCGAGGCCTGGCTCAACAGCCTGCCCCGCGCCGGCGGCCAGACGCAGGTGACACCGTGACCCTGCGTCTCCTGCTGCTGAGTGCCGTGTTGCTGCCCTGGTTGACCGGCTGCGTGAACGCCACCGTGGACCAGATGGTATTCAATTCACCGACAGCGGGTATCGGTGACGCCTCGGTGGTGATTCTCGGTCGCCGCCACGCCAGCGACTACGAGACCGAGCCGGGCTTTATCCGCTGTGTCGGCGGGCATATCGAAGCACGCGACCCCTCGATTCGCGTCATTGATGAACTGGAGTTTCTGAACGCCCTCTACCCGTGGTTCGAACCGCGCACCGCGCCCCTGCGCCCCACCGATCTGGAAAAGCTCTTCGAGCACCGCGATGTGGCCGAAAAGTTTGCGGCCCTGCAAACGCGTTACATGATCTGGATTGACGGCAGCACGGTGCGGGGCGACTCGGCGGGCTCCATGACCTGCGGTATTGGCCCGGGGGGCGCTGGCTGCTTCGGCTTCGGCACCTGGTCGGACGACGCCAGCTACGAAGCCACTATCTGGGATTTCACCCAGCGCGCCGAGGTCGGCCGCATCAGCGCCACGGCCAGTGGCCAGTCCTATATGCCCGCCGTGGTGCTGCCGATTCCCATTATCGCTCCGGTTCAGGGCACTGCCTGCGACAGCGTGGGCGACCAGCTGCTGGAATTCCTCTCGCACACACCCTAGGAGCCGCCCATGATGACCGCACTCATACGTCACGCCGCGCTGGGCCTTGCACTGCTCGCCGCGCTCACCGGCTGCGCCGGCAACCCCGCAACCGGTGGTGCCAGCGTGGTGGTCATGAGTGAATCCAAGGAAGCGAAAATCGGGCAGGAGATGTACGCCGAGATCCAGAAAGAGGGTGCAATCTACGATGACCGGGAACTGCAGGACTACGTGAACCGTGTGGGTCAGCGCCTGGTCGCCAACAGTGACCGGCCGGACCTGCCCTTCACCTTCACCGTCATCGACAGCCCTGACCTGAACGCCTTCGCAACGCCGGGCGGCTATGTCTATATCCACCGGGGACTGCTCGCCTACCTCGACTCCGAAGCGGAGCTGGCCGGCGTGCTCGGCCATGAGATCGCCCACGTTACAGCGCGGCACGCCGCCCGCCAGCGCGCCGGTTCACTCACCACGCAGGTGCTGGCAGTTACCGCCGGCGTCCTCACCGGCAGCCGGGACATCATGGACTCTGCGGGGATGTACGGCACCGAGCTGGTTCGCGGCTACGGCCGGGAGCACGAGCTGGAGGCGGACGGTCTGGGGGCGCGTTACATGTACCTGAGCGGCTACGAACCCGACGCGTTGCTGAACGTGATTGGCGTGCTCAAGGACCAGGAACAGTACCAGCGCGTGCGCGCCAAGGCGGGCGGCAAGCCCGCCGGCACCTACCACGGGCTGTACGCCACACACCCGCGCAACGACCAGCGCCTGCAAACCGTGATCCGCGCCGCCAGCGAGCTGGACACCGGACAGGTGCTTGAGGACCCCAGCGTGCCCGGTGAGTTTCAGCGGCGCACTGATGGGCTACCCTGGGGCCCACGTATAAAACGTGAAGACAATCGCTATTACCACAACAAGCTGGCATTCAGTTTTGCCTACCCGCCGGGCTGGCAGGTCAGCAGCGGCAGCCGCGCGATCGTCGCCAGCGCCGCAGATGGCAGCGCCAGCCTCACCATTACCCTGCAGAAACCCGACCCGCAACAAACCCCGCAACAGGCGCTGGAGGCGGCAGCCAGCGGCGGTATCAGCAATGGTCTGGACCTTGAGCAGGCGGGTCTGCAGGGGTACAGCGCCCTCGCCAGTGGCGGCGGAGAAACACGGCGCCTGGCGGTGATCAATCACAACTGGCAGTTTCTGTTTGAGGGCAAGGCGGAACAGTTCAAAGCTGCGGATGACGACCTGCTGGCAATGATCCAGAGCTTCCGCCCGCTGCACCCGCAGGAACGCAACGCCGGTGAACAGCGCTATGTGCGCTATATCCAGGTGCCACGGGGCGCCACCATGGCCAGCCTCGCCGCCAGTATCCGGCTACCGGACGCGGAAGCACAGCTGCGGCTGCTGAATGGGCTGTATCCCAGTGGTGAGCCGCGCACCGGGGACTGGATCAAGATTATCCAGTAGTCGGCGCTACCGTCAGCCGTAGCGCGTGTCAGCCACGAACGGGTTGCTGCGACGCTCCTGGCCGAACGTTGAGGTGGGGCCGTGGCCGGGGACAAAGGTGATATCGTCTCCCAGGGGAAACAGCGTTTCGCGAATGCTGGCAATCAGCTGGTCGTGATCGCCGCGGGGAAAATCGGTGCGCCCGATGGAGCCCTGGAAGAGCACATCGCCCACCCAGGCCACCCGCTGTCCCGCGTGCAGAAACACCACGTGACCGGGGGTATGGCCCGGACAGTGGAAGACCTGCAGAGTCTGCGCGCCTACTGTCACCGTGTCGCCCTGCTCCAGCCAGCGGTCGGGCACAAAGGCATCGGCGTGTGGAAAGCCGGACATCCTGCACCACTCGGGCAGACGGTCAATCCAGAACGCGTCCTCTTTTTCCGGGCCTTCAATCGGTACACCCAGCTGCTGGCGCAACACATCTGCTGCAGCGCAGTGATCCATATGGCCATGGGTCAGCAATATTTTCTCCAGAGTTGCCCCCATTTTCTCCGCGGCCTGCAACAGGCGTTCGACATCACCACCGGGGTCCACCAGAGCCCCGCGCCCGGTGTCCAGGCATTTGATGATAGAGCAGTTCTGCTGGTAGGCCGTGACCGGCACGATCGTCACCTGAATAGACATGGTTTACTTCCGGTTTGATTCCAGGTCGGCACGGGGGTCGCCAAAGACCGCCATGTCCAGCTGGTTTTCACTTTTACCCACAATCACGGCTACGGTGGCGTCGCCAGTGACGTTGACTGCGGTGCGTACCATGTCCAGCAGACGATCGACACCGATGATGAGAGCGATCCCCTCAACCGGCAGACCGGCCTGTTCCAGCACCAGCGCCAGCGTAACCAGACCGACACCGGGCACTGCCGCGGTGCCGATGGAGGCGAGAGTGGCGGTAAGAATCACCGTCAGATAGGCCGCCATGCCCAGTTCCACACCATACACCTGGGCGATAAACACCGTGGCAACCCCCTGCATGATCGCCGTGCCATCCATGTTGATCGTGGCCCCCAGCGGCACGGTAAACCCGGCAACGGAACTGTGCACCCCCAGACGGCGCTCCACGGTGCGCAGGGTGATCGGCAGGGTAGCGCCCGAGGAGGCGGTGCTGAAGGCAAAGGCCCACACCGAGCGCATCTTGTGCATCATCATCCGCGGTGACACGCGGGCGATGGTCGCCAGCAGGGCGCTGTAGGTGACCAGACCGTGGAACAGCAGCACCGCGAGGACCGTGAAGAAATACGCGGCGAGATCCATGATCGCACTGATGCCCATCTCGGCAAACAGCTTGGCGAGCAGGGCAAATACCCCCCAGGGGGCCAGCTCCATGAGCAGGCCCACCATCTTCATGATCACCGCTTCCATATCGGTAAAAAAACTGGCGATGCGACGCCCCGGCTCACCGGCGTGGGAAATGGCGTAACCGAACAGCAGCGCAAACACGATCACCTGCAACATGTTGCCTTCGGCCATGGCGGCGATCGGATTGGAGGGCACGATACCCACCAGCACATCCGTCAGCGGCGGCGGCTTGGCCACCTCGAATTGCGCATCCCCCGCCATTTCCACGCCGGCACCCGGGCCGATGGCCACCGCCGCCAACAGGGCGATGCTGATGGCGATGGCCGTGGTCGCCAGGTAGAACAGGATGGTTTTCACCGCGATGGGCCCCATGCGGGCACTGTCGCCCAGGGAGCTCGAACCGCAGATGAGGGATACCAGCACCAGGGGCACCACCAGCAGTTTCAGCGAGGCGACAAACATGCGGCCTATGACATCGAAGACGCCGAGCACCAGCCAGTCATTGACCGCCCGGCGCCACACGTCGTCCAGCTCGCTGCTCTGCAACAACAGGTTGCACAGGGAACCGAGGACGATGCCGGCCACCATCGCAAGGAGAATGCGCTTGGTCAGGCTCATAGCAGGGTGCGCCTCCAACCGCTTGGCGCCGGGCTCACGACATCAGGCATCGCTGTCGCACACTCCCGGTGTGTAGCTGACCACGCCTGCATCGGCACAGGCATTGCAGGGCGAGGACAGCGTCTCGCGCCGGCCGCCGTCGCGCAGCGCGCAGACGGGGTTGTATTCCATGGTGCAGACCTGCGGTCGAGGTTCGGTGCAGGCCTGTTCAGTACTCGCGTTCTGCAACGACGGTTCCACCACCTCAGGCGATGCCACCCCGGCGGGTTGCTCCTGCGGTGGCTCTGGCGCCGGAGGCTGGTTTACACCACAGCCCGCCAGCAGCAAAATCAGGCACAGCGCCGGATATCGCAGCATGTCTCATCCTTTCCCATGGCAAAGCGCTAGGGTACCACCGCCACCACATAAACGCAGCCGTCCTGCGGGGCCTCGCGACAGACAATGGTCCGCCAGCGTTCAGCCGAATTCGCCCGCCTGGTAGTCGCGAATCGCCTGTTCAATTTCGGCCGGGGTGTTCATCACGAAGGGGCCGTACTGGGCAACGGGCTCGGCAACCGGCTCTCCGCGCAACAGCAGCAGGGAGGCGCCTGCACTACCTGCACAGAGCGACCAGCGATCGCCCTGCGTCGTAATGGCCAGTGCCCCGGCGGCAATGGACTGGGCCGACTGCTCGAGCGACCCCGCATACACATAGGCCAGCATGGCTTCCCCCGGCGCCACGGGCAGTGTCAGGACAGTCCGGGGATGCAGGGTGAGGTCAACCAGCGCGGCCCGCGGTGCC
Organism: Halieaceae bacterium UBA5044; assembly: GCA_002416125.1. Taxonomy (GTDB): domain Bacteria; phylum Pseudomonadota; class Gammaproteobacteria; order Pseudomonadales; family Halieaceae; genus Haliea. The sequence continues at coordinate 12,476 of DIBU01000011.1, read as the reverse complement.
AGCTCCCGCAGGGGCCCATGGCCCAGCCACTCACCCAGCTGCCACTCACCGGCGATCACCGCGGCGCTGTAGCCTTCGCCCTCGACATGGGTTAGCGCAGAGGCAGGAATATCCCGATAGCGTGGCTCACTCAGCTTTTCCGCCGCGGGCAGATTGATCCAGAGCTGAAAGCCGTGCAGGCCCTGGGTGTCTGCGGTGGGCATCTCCGAGTGGATAATGCCGCGCCCGGCCGACATCCACTGCACGCCGCCGTCGCGAATCTCACCGCGATTGCCCCGGCTGTCCTCATGGATGATGCCGCCGTGCTTCATGTACGTCAGCGTTTGCATACCCCGATGGGGATGCGGCGGGAAACCGCCGCCCAAATCCTCGCGGCGCTGCGCGCGGAGTTCGTCGAGCATGAGAAACGGGTCCATCGCCGCATGCCGCATGCCGGTCACCCGCTGGATCGCCACGCCGTCTCCATCCTGGGCAGGCGTGGCCCGGCGTAGTTCCTGTACCGAACGTTCTTTCATACACATTGCTCCCGGTGACTGTTGGCGCAGATTAAGCTCGTTATTTACGAAAATAAATTGCATTATTTCGCCTGTTAATTTCGATAATACAGAAAGGTCTGGACGTGAACCGCACAACACTTGAACAGTGGCGCATGCTGCAGGCCGTGATCGAACACGGCGGATTCGCCCAGGCTGCCGCGGCCATCCACAAGAGCCAGTCAACCATCAATCACGCGGTGCACAAACTGCAGGATCAGCTGGGCGTCAGGCTGCTGGAAGTCGTGGGCCGCAAGGCGCAGCTTACCGAGGCAGGCACATTGATGTTGCGCCGGGCCTCGCAGCTGCTGGCACAGGCGGCCCAGCTGGAGGACGTCGCCAGCAGCCTCGCGCAGGGTACGGAGGCGGAGATTCATCTGGCAGTGGATGAGTTGTACCCCACGGCACAGCTGGCACAGGTTATGGCGGCGTTCTCGCAACGCTATCCCAATACCCGGATTGCACTGTACGAGACTGTCCTTTCCGGTGGCGCAGAACGCCTGCTGCGGGGCGAAGTCGGGTTACTGATTGCCAGTTCGGTTCCCGCGGGCTACCTGGGCGAACCCGTCATGCAGGCGGAATTCGTTGCCGTCGCGGCGCGCGGGCACGCTCTGCATGCGCTGGGCCGCACGTTGACGCTGCAGGATCTGGCGCGGGAGCGACAAATCGTCATTCGCGACTCCGCCCAGGACCGGCGCACCGACGCCGGATGGCTGGGCGCGGAACAGCGCTGGACCGTAAGCCACGTGGCCACATCCATTGAGCTTGTCAGCCGTGGACTCGGTTTCGCCTGGCTACCGCGCACGCGCATCTCAACCGCCCTGGACGCAGGCGAGCTGGAGGCACTGCCGCTGGAGCAGGGAGCCCGCCGCCACGCGACCTTGTACCTGACGATTGCCGACCCCGACTGTGCCGGCCCCGCAGCGCGCCACCTCGCTGAATTATTCTGCCAGGAAGGCCGGAATGGGGCATAAAGCCTGTTTAAATTCTATTTTCTCGAAAGATTTTGCCAATAATATGCGATTTTAAAAGCAGCCCTTCGAATGCACACTGCCTCTGAGCAAACACGACAGGAGCAATGCAATGGGTATGCTGGTTGACGGGCAATGGCAGGACGTCTGGTACGACACCGACAGCAACGAGGGGCGCTTCGTCCGCGAGAGCGCCCGGTTCAGGCACTGGGTCACCCCCGACGGCGCGGCGGGCGCGACGGGAGACAGCGGGTTTGCCGCCGCATCCGGGCGCTATCACCTGTACGTATCCCTCGCCTGCCCCTGGGCCCACCGAACGCTGATTGTGCGGGCGCTGAAGGGTCTGGAAGCGCTCATTGATGTGTCAGTGGTCAGCCCCCTCATGCTGGAGAACGGCTGGACCTTCCATCGCGACGAAGGCAGCACCGGCGACAAGGTGGGCGGCGCCGACTTCCACCACCAGGTCTACACCCGGGCGGACCCCACCTACACCGGGCGGGTAACGGTGCCGGTACTCTGGGACCGCGAACGCAATACCATTGTCAGCAACGAATCCGCTGACATCATTCGCATGTTCAACAACGCCTTCAACGACATCACCGGGAACACGCTCGACCTGTATGGCCCGTCCGAGCGCGCCGCCATTGACGACTGGAACGCGCGCATTTACCCCGCCATCAACAACGGCGTATACCGCGCCGGCTTTGCCACCACACAGCAGGCCTACGAAGAGGCCTACCATGCCCTGTTCGAGGAGCTTGATCACATTGATGCACATCTTGCGCACCAGCGGTACCTGACCGGCGCCACCCTGACCGAGGCGGACATTCGCCTGTTCACCACGCTGATCCGCTTCGACGCGGTGTACCACGGGCATTTCAAGTGCAACCGGCAGCGGCTCGAGGACTACCGGCACCTGCCGGGGTACATCCGCGACATCTACCAGCGTCCGGGCGTGGCGGACACGGTGGATTTCCACCACATCAAAACCCACTATTACGCGTCGCATCGCAACATCAATCCAACCGGCGTGGTGCCCGTCGGCCCTGACATCGACTACACGTCAGCCCACGGACGCCGCTAACCGCCCGGCGGCAGGTCCCTGGGGAACAGTTGCTGCTGCAGGGTCCCGGCGGCGTCGCCCACGGACGCCCAGTGCTGCACAGGCAGCTGCATGCGAAGATAGCCCGCCGTCGGCAGGTTGCCCAACCGCAGCGCCGGCAGCAGCTGGTTGGCCAGATCGGTCAGACCCGGGTTGTGCCCGATCAGGAACAGCTGCTCCTCGTCGTCGGGACGAGCGCGTAACCAGGCCAGCAGGTCGGTTGCGCTAAAGGTGTACAGATCCGGTTCGCTGCGGTGTGATGCGGCGGCCAGTCCGGGCCAGCCCGCACACAGTCCCTGCAGGGTCATCTGCGCGCGCCGCGCCGTGCTGGCATGGATACCCATGGGCGCCAGCTGCCGCTGCAATGCCGCACCCATGCGGGGAGCGTCACGCAGGCCTCGGACGTTCAGTGGCCGGTCGTGGTCGGCGAGACCCGGCTCCCCCCAATCGGACTTGGCGTGACGCAGGATGTGCAGGATTTTCATCGGGTTTTCCTCTGTACCCACCCGGCCAGTCACGCACAAAACGACGAAAAAAACCAGATCGTTTTCAGCGCCGGGGTCACGCATAATGGCGCGCCGCGACACTACAGGACCGCACCGGACACCATGAGCAAGAGCATTTCCCAGCGTATCGCCGAAGAACTCGCCGTCAATGAAAGCCAGATCAGCGCCGCCATCGGCCTGCTGGACGACGGCGCCACCGTGCCCTTCATCTCACGCTATCGGAAAGAGGTTACGGGCGGGCTGGATGACACGCAGATGCGCCACATCGATGAACGCCTGCGCTACCTCAGGGAACTGGACGAGCGTCGGGCAGCGATTCTCAAATCGATTGCCGAGCAGGACAAGCTCAACCCTGCGCTGGAACAGGCGCTGCTGGAGGCCGACACCAAAAACCGTCTCGAGGATCTCTACCTGCCCTACAAACCCAAGCGCCGCACCAAGGCGCAGATTGCCCGGGAGGCGGGCCTGGAACCGCTGGCAGAGGCACTGCTCGCGGATCCGCAGCAGAGCCCCGAGGCACTCGCCGAATCCTACCTGAACCCGGATCAGGGTATTGCCGATATCAAGGCGGCTCTCGACGGTGCGCGGCAGATTCTGATGGAACGCTTTGCAGAGGATGCCGACCTGCTGGCGCGCCTGCGCAGCTTCCTGCTGGAGAACGCCCTGCTAGCTTCCCGCCTGGTGCCCGGCAAGGAAGCCGAGGGCGCCAAGTTCCGCGACTACTTCGAACACACAGAGCCGCTGGCAACCACGCCCTCGCACCGGGCACTGGCCATGTTCCGCGGACGCAATGAAGGTTTCCTGCAGCTCGACCTGCTGCTCGACCCGGAAGAAAAGCCGGGAGATGCACACCCCTGCGAAGCCATGATCGCGGATCACTGGTCGATTCGCGACGCCGGACGCGCCGCTGATCGCTGGCTGGCGGATAGCGTGCGCTGGACCTGGCGGGTCAAACTGCTCAGCCACCTGCAGACGGACCTGCTCACGCAGCTGCGGGAGCGCGCCGAGCAGGAAGCGATTGGCGTCTTCGCCCGCAACCTGAAGGACCTGCTGCTGGCAGCCCCCGCGGGAGCCCATGTCACGATCGGGCTCGATCCGGGTCTGCGCACCGGCGTGAAACTGGCCGTTGTTGATGCCACAGGCAAAGTGGTGGACCACGGCGCACTGTTTCCCCACCCGCCGCAAAAGCGCACGCGCGAGGCCAGCGCGGAACTGCTGCGGCTGATACAGAAGCATGGGGTCGAACTCATCGCCATCGGCAATGGTACCGCCAGCCGGGAGACCGACAAGTTTGTCGGCGACCTGCTGCAGGAACACCCCGAGCTGAACTGCCGCAAGGTCATGGTGAACGAATCCGGCGCCTCCATCTACTCCGCTTCGGAGTTCGCTGCACGGGAGTTCCCCGACCTCGACGTGACCATACGCGGCGCTGTATCCATTGCCCGGCGCTTGCAGGACCCACTGGCCGAACTGGTGAAAATCGACCCGAAATCCATCGGTGTCGGCCAGTACCAGCATGACGTCAGCCAGGTCCAGCTGGCACGCCAGCTGGACGCCGTCGTCGAGGACTGTGTGAACGCCGTGGGGGTGGACGTGAATACAGCGTCGGTGCCGCTGCTGGCACGGGTATCGGGCCTGAACCAGAATCTGGCCAACAACATTGTGGCGCTGCGCGACCAGGCAGGCAGCTTCGCCAGCCGCAGGGACCTGCTGCAGGTGCCGCGCTTCGGCGAGAAGACCTTTGAGCAGGCGGCGGGCTTCCTGCGCATCAACAACGGCAGCAACCCGCTTGATGCCTCCGCCGTGCACCCCGAATCCTACCCGCTGGTCGAGCGCATTGCGGAGCGCCAGCAGCGATCCCTGTCCAGCCTGATTGGGGACTCCGCATTCCTGCGCAGCGTGCGGCCCAGCGACTACGTCACCGAACAGGTGGGCCTGCCGACGGTGCTCGATATTCTCCGAGAACTGGACAAACCGGGGCGCGATCCCCGTCCGGAGTTCCGCATGGCGAGCTTCCAGGACGGCGTCGAGAAAATTGCCGACCTGAAGCCAGACATGGTATTGGAGGGCACAGTGACCAACGTGACCAATTTCGGGGCCTTTGTGGATATCGGCGTCCACCAGGACGGCCTCGTGCACATATCGGTTCTCGCTGACCGCTTCATCAAGGATCCGCATGAGGTGGTAAAGGCCGGTGACGTGGTGAAAGTGAAAGTCATGGAAGTGGACCTGGAGCGCAAGCGCATTGCCCTGAGCATGCGCCTCAACGACAAGGCGCAGGACGCTGCACGCCAACCGGGCGGGCGGCGGCAGGAACCGCGAGGCGCCGGGCCAAAATCAGCCGCGCGGGGCAACGCCACGCGCAAGGCTGCCAGCAAGGGTGCAGAACCCTCAACGGCTCTCGCCGCGGCGTTTGCCAGGGCGCGCAGCGACCGCTAGGGTCAACGCGAAGCGGGCGCTGTCCAGCCCAGCTTGACCGCGTCAAGGGTGATGTCTGCCGGGGGCCCACTGCCCACCTCGGCGGCGAGCCAGGGCAACAACACGTACAATAGGCCGGGGGTACCGTGCAGCAGCGGCAGCGCAATGAGCAGGGTATCACCGGCACTGTTGAGCAGTAGTGCGTGATCGGTGCGCTGCGGCAGCGACGTGCTCACCATCGCGGACCACTCCAGCGTCACGCCCTGGCGCATCTGCCAGCGCAGTTCCAGCGCCAGGTTGCCCAGTTCGGCGAAGAGCTGCTGACACAGCGCACGCTCATCCATCAGCCGACTGCCCGCGCGCTCCGCGGGCGGCGGGAATTCCACGCGCAATCCGCGCTGTGCACAGACGTTGCCATCGCGCGTGAAACTCCATGTAGGCTCCGGCGTCTCTGCCGTGATGGGTATCGGTTCCTGTTTGGCGGCCTGCGGCGCCGTCGTGGGCGCCAACACGCGGGCACAGTCATTGTTTGCACAGAACGCCGAGGCAATACGCGCCTCCAGTACCCCCTGCTGGTCTCGGCGCGGGTGACTGAGCATAACGCTGGCAGCGCCCACCTGTATCGCCGGGTCCGCCAGCGGCGGCATCCGCAGCTGGACCGGCGTGTTTGCCTGCACCGCACGCTGCAGGCGCAGCACCTCGCCCGCGTACTGTTCCACCGCGACCGCCCAGCCAAGCGGGCTGCGAGCGCCGGCTTCCCCTTCTGCGGCCTGGCGCCGCGCCAGTGCCGCCTCCGCGAGCAGCACCTCGGCCAGCTCCATCAGCGCGATATCCGCAAACTGCTGCCGACCGGCCTCGTCAGCCGCCAGTTGCTCTACCAGACGCTGGAAACGGGAGGCTTCCGTGGCCGGCGTGGCGCTGGGCTCGGCGGCCATCACGGCCATCCCCGCCATCAGCAACGAGGCAGCCAACGCCCGATACAATGACGGTAACCGGTGACGGTCGCGGCGGTTGGTTGAAACTGCCCACATACGCGGTCGACGCAGGAAAGGTATTATTCGTCTCCCCGCCTGACGGGGCGGCGCTGGGCCTTGAGGGTGCCGCGCTGCTGCTTCTTGTCCAGACGCCTGCGTCTGGATGCGAGGGTGGGCCTCGTCGGCCTGCGCGCTTTGCGCGGACGGCAGCATTCGGCGATCAACTCGGCAAGGCGCGCCAGGGCGTCCTCGCGATTTTTCGCCTGACTGCGGAAACGCTGCGCCTTGATGGTAACAATCCCTTCCTCCGAAATTCGGCTGTCGCGGCAGGCAAGCAACGCGGCGATACAGTCTTCGGGGAGGGAAGACGCCACAGCATTGAAGCGCAGGTGTATGGCGGTGGAGACCTTGTTCACGTTCTGCCCCCCGGCACCCTGTGCCCGAATCGCATGCAGTTCAACCTCGGCCAGCGGTACGGCCAGCGTTGCGCTGATCTGCAGTGTGTCCTGTTCTGCCATGCAGTGTCGCACCTCGGGTGTAGCGGTTCACGCGGCGAGTTGCCGGAGCTTGCTGCGCTGTGGGTGGCGCGCCTAGCGGTCCTGGAACCAGGCGACAAACTCATCAAACTCAACGACGCCGCTGCCATCGCTGTCGATGGCCTGGAACCCGACCTGTGGGTCTTCCCCGGGTTCGAGGGCATCCAGCCCTTCCAGCAAGGCCGCAAACTCCTTCAGCTCAATCTTACCGTCGCCATTGCGGTCAAAGTGATCAAAGTTTTCCCGCAGTTCCTGCTCTGACACGTCGGACATTTTTGAACTCCTCACAAGTGCACCAGGATGACAGTAAACACGTGGCAACGCTCCCGGCCCGCAGAGAAATTCCGGCACCGGTTCGCCAACACGCGGAGTATAATAGCGCGGCCCCTACATAATACCCGGCACGTCGCTGAGAAAAAGCCTTCCAAATGGGAATCATTCGCGTTATGGTGCGCGCACTGACGTTTTGCCAACCACTCCCCATCATACTCGGGTGACACCGCCAATGAAGAAAACGCAGCCCCCGGGGGCGCCGAAAACGCTGTGGTCACTGCGCCGCGGGGAACACTGTGCTATCGCCGGCTACGACGACCTGCTGGCAGAGGCCTACAAGGTACGCCTTATGGAGTTTGGCTTCTACCCCGGCGAAAGGGTGTCCTGCCTGCAATCCCCGGGCTTCGGTGCTCCCAAGGTCTACCGCGTCAACAACACCATTTATTCGCTGGATGACGAGATTGCGGATCACATTCTTGTAGAGAGCACCGGGCCGTGACCAAGGTCCTGCTGATTGGCAGCCCCAACTCGGGCAAGAGCATGCTGTTCAACCGCCTCACCGGGTTGTCGCAGAAGGTTGCAAACTTCCCCGGCATAACCGTCGATGTCGCCAGTGGCAAGTTGCAGGGTATGGATGATGTGTATCTGGTCGACTTTCCCGGTACCTACTCCCTGAAAGCGATTTCCGCAGAGGAAAAGGTGGCGGTGGCGCAGTTCGAAAAGGCCCTCGCTGATGCCGACGTCGAGCATGTACTGTGCCTGATCGATGCCACGCGACTGGAAAAAAGCCTGTTTTTCACCCTGCAGGTTATCCGTGAGTGCGAATTGCATGACAAGCCGGTCACCGTGCTGGCCAACATGATCGACGTACTGGAAGCGAACAATCTGAGTATTGACCTGCCGGCGCTGGAGGCTGCGATTCACACCCGGGTGCTGCCTATCTCGGCGCGTTCCGGCAAGGGGCTGGCGGAGATCTCCGAGCACATCAGGGCAACGCGCACGGCAGACAGGCCGCGGCAGCGGCCACACCTCACCGGTACACCGGACGAGATCCTCCGGGGCACCGCTCACCAACTGGCGCAACGCCTCGGACCGCGCGGCGATGTGCTGGTACGCACGCAGAATCGACTGGATGCTTTCTTCCTGCACTCCCTGACCGGCGGTTTTGCCTTCTTCGGGATCATGTACCTGCTGTTCCAGTCGATCTTCACCTGGTCGACACCGGCCATGGATGCCATTGAGGCTTCACTGGCGTGGATTGCCGACGGGATCGTGCCGCTGATCGGCAGTCAGGTGCTGCAGGATTTTACCGCCGACGCGCTGTTCAGCGGCATCGGGGCATTTCTCGTGTTCGTGCCGCAGATTTTTGTCCTGACGTTTGTGATCGGCCTGCTGGAGGATTCCGGCTACATGGCGCGGGCCACGCTGATCTGCCACAAGCCGCTGCGCTATTTCGGACTGACCGGCAAGAGCTTTGTACCCATGCTGTCCGGCGTCGCCTGCGCCATTCCGGGTATCTATGCAGCCCGGGCGGTGGACTCCCCGCGTAAGCGCCTGCTCACCTACATGGCCATACCGCTGATGCCCTGCTCGGCTCGCCTTCCCGTCTACGCCCTGCTGATCGCCGCCTTCATACCGGGTGACACGCTCCTCGGCGGGCTGGTGGGGTGGCAGGGACTGGCCATGTTCGGTATCTATTTTTTCGGCATGCTGACGGCGCTGATCATCACCGGCGTGGTATCCCGCGCACGAAAAGACCAGTTCGACGACCTGCCCTTCGTCCTCGAGCTGCCCCCTTACCGCTTGCCGGGGGTCAAGCCGCTGCTGCGCAACGCCTTCAACCGCGCGAAGCACTTCGTGGTGAAGGCCGGAAAAATCATCTTCACGGTGACACTCGTGATCTGGGTACTGGGTTACTTCCCCAACTTTGGCACCGACCTCGGTCAATCCTGGCTGGGCCATCTGGGCCGTTTGATAGAGCCGCTGTTTGCGCCCCTGGGTCTCGACTGGCGCTACGGCGTAGCCATCCTGACCTCTTTTCTGGCCCGCGAGGTGTTCGTAGGCACACTGGGCACCATTTTCGGTATCGAGGGCGCCGAGGAAAACATGGTGCCTCTGGTCGAGCAGATCCAGAACAGTGATCTCACCGTCGCTTCGGGCCTGGCCCTGCTGGTGTTTTTCGCCATTGCCCTGCAATGCGTGTCGACAATGGCTATCCTGTCGAAAGAGGCGCGCTCCGGCACTCTGGCATTGAAAATGTTTGGCGCGTACTTCGTGCTGGCCTACGTGGCGGCCTTCCTGGTCTATCAGGTCGCCACGCTGTTCTAGGGAATCAGAAGGTGTAGGTGATAGCGGCGAAGCCCTTGATCACCTGATCGGTATCGACAATCGGGCTGTCTGTGATGTCGCTACCGAGTTGTTCCAGCGCTACATTGAACACCGCGCGCCAGTTTTCTGTGAATTCATAGAACACGCCCAGCCCCACTTCAGCGGTGAAGGTGTCGCTGAGGTGATAGGCCGGCCGACTTGCCGTGGCCGCAGCAGCCGGCACACCGAAATCGTGATTGGCCAACCCCCCGCTGATCCAGTTTGCGCCTATACCCGGTGTGAGACGCAAATTTCCGAACTGGAAGCCGCGCGACAGGCGCGCCACAACGGACCCACCTCCGATCTGGTCGAGCAGATCGTGCTCGTAACCCAGATCCAGGGTGAAGCCTCGGGCGCCTTCGTAAACCAGTGCGAGGCCCCCCATCAGGGTGCTCTCGCGATCGCCCAGCCCTTTGAGCGCAGCGCTGTCACTCTCCTCGTAAGCGCCCACACGGTAGGACCCTGTCAGCGCCAGCCGCAGGTCATCGCCGCCCCACACGCCGAAGCGCAGGTTGGGCCCAACCCACTGCAGGCGCTCGCCGAAATAGGTTATCGCAGGAATTGGCTGAATAACGTTGGTATCGGAGCCGACATAGGGGCTGCTGCGGCCAATCGCGCCCAGACCCACGCCCCACTGCCCGGTCTCACCCAGCACTGCAAAGAGGGCGATGTCCAGGTCAATCCTGCTATCCGGCTGCGCGGTGAACGCGGCTCGCTGAAAACTCGGCGGCCCTTTGGGCTGATAATTGTTCGACAGGCCAACTGGCTCGCGGGGAATGCCAATAAAGTTCCGATCCAGCGCCCGGTTGTTGTTTTCATCAAGGTAAACCAGCACCGCAATGGCGCCCGACGGCGCATCGGTAATGCGGTATTCCTGCCCGACGCGTATCTCATACCGCTGCTCCCGCGCGGGGCGACGGAACACACCGAAAGCATTGGGATCATCGTACACCTGCAGGACCAGGGTCCCCGTCTCAGGCAGATTACGGACCTTCACGACGATTTCACTGGCCCCCGCCGTCGTAGCACCGAACAGGAAAAGCAGTAGCAGGTATCGAGGTAATGACATGGTGGCGTCTGGCTCCGCAACAAGGAAAGCGATAATCATTATCGCCGGGGTCGAGCCCATGATTACACGGATTTTCTGCGCATTCCTGCGCATGGCCACTGTCGGGAAGTGACTTCTGCCGGGCACACAGGCTGCGTCAGGTTTTTTTACACAAAAGGGCCGACGTCCCACGTTGGGCACACCCACACGCCCGGCAAACGCTTTATAACTATTTAATATTTAGTTATTTCTAATGTAATGGCACGAACCCTGCTGTGCCTTCGCCGTTGGCGCAGCACAGGTTCTTTTGGCGCCACAGCAGCACAACTGCACAGACAACGTTCAGGAGAACGACTATGAAAATGATGCACCACTTTCTGCAGTCATCGCTCGCAGTGGCGATTGCAGGAATCACCTCAAGCGCCGCATTTGGTGCCGCAATAGACAGCTGGGACCTCGGCAATGTCGCCGGTTCAGGGCCCGACGCTGATGGAAACTACTTCAGTACGATTTACGATACCTCGCCAACCAGCAGTGGCGCGACCAGCAGCGGCTATATCAAGTACGACCTCGATGAAGGTGCAGCACCCGGCCTGAAAGTCGTGAGCGACGCACCCACCGAAGACTCAACGTCACCGGTGGACAACTGCATCATGGCCGCTGGCGACTCCACCTGTAATGGGCCCTTCCAGAGCGGCAAGCGCTTCAAACTTGACCGTACCGGCTTCGAGCCTATTGACCTGGTGTTCAACCTGAGCGACGGCACACTGGCAGATGGCAATGATGGACTCTACAAGGTGTTCTCCAAGTATGGAAACAACACCGGCAGCGCGCTGGACGGATTCAACATCAGTCTGGGCTTTGGTATCGGCAGTGACTTCATCGCCTCGACCGCCGGCGATGGGTTGAGCTTCGTTGACTTCGGCAGCAGCCCCAAAAACAGCGAATTCAGCGCCCTGTTTTCCCAGGGGCTTTTCGGTGAAGACGAAGAACGCGGGCGCCTCAGGGGCTATTTCAGTGGCGAGCGCAGCGGCTTCGGTGTCAGCCTTATGGGTGAAGACCTGTTCCAAAGCACCGGACTGTTTGGTGACCAGTATGGCTATGAAGCCCTTTTCGGCGACTGGCTGTCGTACTCAATGGCCCCGGATGGCTATTTCTACGATGACGACGGCAACCCCTTGACCGATGCCATATTGATGGCCCACTACGACAGTGCCACGGGCAAATGGATCATGAACCGGGGCCTGGACGCGGACGGCAATGTCGTAACACTCGCTTCCGGCAACGAGGGCGTACAGTACGACAGCATTGCGGACGTCGAGGCGGAATTGCGCCGACAGGCAGGAGACATTCCGGTGTGCACCGAGGTCCCCTCCGGGCCCTGCCTCGCGGGCGCTGGCGAAATCGAGGACCTGGCGAAATTCAACGTGACCTACTTCATTGACCCGGTCACCTTCGACGCCAGCAACCAGAGCAGCTTTACGCTGCGCATCAGCGGATCCTCACGCGCAGTACCCGAACCCGGGGTTCTCGCCCTGCTCGCTACCGGACTGGTTCTACTGGGAGGCCGGCGGCGTTCCCGTCAACAAACAGCGCGGAACGCCTGAGCGCCGTCCCCCGCAATCGACAGGAAAACCCCGGCGCACGTGAGTGCGTCGGGGTTCGGTTTTTGCTTCACCCGGGTGTGAGCGTAGGTCAGCGCCTGTGTAACGCCGCTGCTGCGGGCCATAAAAAACCCCGAAGCACAG
>DIBU01000021.1:905-102136 GCA_002416125.1 Halieaceae bacterium UBA5044 | reverse complement strand
CCCCGGAAATGCGCGATGAACCAAAAAAAAGGGCTGCATCGCTGCAACCCCTTTTTGTCTCGAAAATGGCTCCGCCTGCTGGGCTCGAACCAGCGACCCATTGATTAACAGTCAATTGCTCTACCAACTGAGCTAAGGCGGAATGGTGTTAACCGAGGCCGCGTATGATAATGACGCGCCCCATACAGGTCAACAGCTCGCGGGGTATTTTTCGCAATCTGGCCTGCCCCCGTCTGCGGCTGCAAATCGCCTGCCAGTGGCTCATAATAACTGGTTCGCGAATTATCGGGCCTTTTCTCCATGTCCAAGCCGTTCAAAGTGCATTCCAGCTACGCCCCCGCCGGTGACCAGCCCCGGGCCATCCGGGAACTTGTGGAAGGCGTGAACGCAGGCCTGGCGTCCCAGACACTGCTCGGGGTGACCGGCTCCGGGAAAACCTTCACCATGGCCCATGTGGTGGAGCAGCTGCAGCGTCCCACCATCGTCATGGCCCACAACAAGACGCTGGCGGCGCAGCTCTACGGCGAGTTCAAGGAGTACTTCCCGGACAACGCCGTCGAGTACTTCGTGTCCTACTACGATTACTACCAGCCCGAAGCCTACGTGCCTTCATCGGACACCTTCATCGAGAAGGATGCGTCCGTGAACGAACATATCGAGCAGATGCGCCTGTCGGCGACCAAGGCGCTGATGGAGCGTTCGGATTGCCTCGTGGTGGCCACGGTGTCGGCGATCTACGGTCTCGGTGACCCGAAGTCCTATTTCAAGATGGTGCTGCACCTGTCGCGCGGCGAGATGATTGATCAGCGCCAGGTGCTGCGTCATCTCGCCGAGCTGCAGTACACCCGCAACGATGTCGACTTCCATCGTGGCACCTACCGCGTGCGCGGCGACGTGATCGACATCTACCCCGCAGACTCCGAGCGCGAAGCGGTGCGCGTGGAGCTGTTTGATAATGAGATCGACAATCTCTACTTCTTTGATCCCCTGACAGGTGTGGTCGAGCGCAAGGTGCCGCGGGTGACCATTTTTCCAAAGAGCCACTACGTGACCTCGCGCGATGTAATGCTGGAAGCCGTTGCGCACATCGAGGCCGAGCTCGAGCAGCGTGTTGCGCAGCTCAAGGAGAATGACAAGCTCGTTGAGGCGCAGCGCCTGCAGCAGCGTACGCGCTACGATGTCGAGATGATCCGCGAACTCGGTTACTGCAACGGTGTGGAGAACTATTCGCGCTACCTGTCGGGTCGTGGGCCGGGCGAGCCGCCACCAACCCTGTTCGAATATCTGCCGCAGAATGCGCTGGTGATTATCGACGAGTCCCATGCCACCATTCCGCAGATCGGCGGCATGTACCGCGGTGACCGCTCCCGCAAGGAGACGCTGGTCGAGTACGGCTTTCGCCTTCCCTCTGCGCTGGACAACCGACCACTGCGCTTCGAGGAGTGGGAGCGGCTGGTGCCGCAGGCCCTGTTTGTCTCTGCGACGCCCGGCCCCTACGAGCAGGAGCACGCCGGGCGCACGGTGGAACAGGTGGTGCGCCCTACAGGCCTCATCGACCCGGAACTGGAGGTGCGCCCCGCGACGACCCAGGTGGACGACTTGCTGCAGGAGATCCACAGCACCGTCGCAACGGGTGACCGCGTCCTGGTGACCACACTGACCAAGCGCATGGCGGAGGACCTCACCGAGTACCTCACGGAACACGGTGTCAGGGTGCGTTACCTGCACTCGGATATCGATACCGTAGAGCGGGTGGAGATTATTCGCGACCTGCGTCTGGGTGAGTTTGACGTCCTGGTGGGCATCAACCTGCTGCGCGAAGGCCTGGATATGCCCGAAGTTTCGCTGGTGGCGATCCTCGATGCCGACAAGGAAGGTTTCCTGCGTTCTGACCGGTCTCTTATCCAGACCATCGGGCGCGCGGCGCGCAACCTCAAGGGTCGGGCTATTCTTTATGCCGACAAGGTAACCGGGTCGATGGAGCGGGCGATGGCGGAAACCGCCCGACGCCGGGAGAAGCAGCTGGCGTACAACACCGAGCACGGTATTACCCCCGTGGGTGTAAACAAGTCCGTCAAGGACATCATGGAAGGGGCGCGACGCATGCCCACCCGGGGCCGCGCCAAAGGCAACAAGGTGGCCGAGCAGTCGTTGGCGTTCAGCGCGGATATTGCCCGCCTCAGCCCGGCGGCCCTCGCGCGGAAATTGCAGCAGATGGAAGCGCAAATGCAGGAACATGCGCGCAACCTGGAATTCGAGCAGGCCGCAGCGCTGCGCGACCAGCTGGCAGAGGCCCGCCAGCTCGCATTTCTCAGCTGACCCGTTCGTCGTCCCGGGGCAGCAGCAGGGTAAACACGGCACCGCTGCCATTGTCCCCGGTCGCGGCGTGCGCGCTGCCATGGTGATATTCGGCGATCAGGCGAACCACATACAGCCCCAGCCCGAGGTGCACCGAGTCGGCACTGCGTGATTCGCGCAATGAGACCATAGCCTCGAAGAGGCGACCCTGCATGTCGGAGGGCAGGGCAGGGCCGCTGTTGCAGACGCTGATTGCCCAGTCCGGCCCCTGCGGTAGCAGGCGCACTGCGATTTCGCTGCCACGGGGCGCAAACGATGCGGCGTTGTCGACCAGTTTGTCCAGCGCCTGAACCAGCAGGTCGGCAGCCCCGGTTACCCAGGCGCTCCCGCAGGGTACGGAAAGCGCGACAGTGTGCTCGCGGTATACGTTGCGATAGGCGGCACACAGTGACTCCAGCAGTGGCACCAGGTCCAGTCGCGTGACATCGCGCTGGCGCAGGCTTTCTTCCAGCCGCGTCGCCTCGGTCATGGCGTCGAGTATTCCGCTCAGGCGCGACAGGCCCTGGCGTGCGCGCTGCACGTAGACGTCGCGCTCGCCGGCCAGTTCGTTGGCGGCCAGGTTGTCCAGTGATGACTGGATGACGGCGATGGGGGTGCGCAGCTCGTGGGACAGTTTGCGACTCAGGGTACGCAGGTATTCATTGTACTCATGCAGTTCTTCCAGCAGGCGCGCATAGCTGCGCGACAGGTCGCCGATTTCGTCGCGCGCGCGGCTGCGCGGGAAGCGCGAAAGTTGCACACCTTCACGGCCGAGAACGCGGCTTGCCGCTAGGCTCAGGCGTCGTATGCGCCACGACAGCACGCTGGCGAACAGCAGCAGGCCCAGCGCCGCCGAGGCGAGTGTCAGGGCGCTGTAGCCGAGCAGGCGGCTGAACGCCCGGTCGGTGAGCGACAGATACTGCTCACTGTTCTGCTCCACCACAACAGCACCGATCACCTGTCCCGCATCGCGCACCGGGGCGGCGCCCGCCAACAGGTGCCGCCCTGCGCTGTCCGAGCGGTACCAGTGCTGAACGGTTGTTCCCGCCAGTGCGGCGTTGATTTCTTCCCCTTGCAAATAACCATTCCCTTGTGGCGCTGCCCTGTTGTCAGTGACCTCTTCCGCCAGTATGCGTCGGTATATGGCCTGCAGCAGCCAGAAGGTGTCTCCGTCATCATCGGTGCGGTCCGCGGCGGGTGCCAGCGCCTCCGCGAGTAATCGTCCGTGCCGGTCCGTGACGCGGAGCCGCTGGCCCGGCTGTGCGAACCGCGCCAGATCGGCTTGCAGTGCCTGCGGCGGGTAGATTAGCCAGGGCGGTGCCGTGAGGTCCATGGGGTCGGTATTGCCGGCGGTACGCCAGCCGCTGCTGCGATGCCCGTCGACATCAATGGCATACACACCGAGGCGTTGTCCGGTTATCGACAGTGGCAGTGCGAGCTCCAGCGCATAGCCCTCGCGGGTGTCCTGCCAGAAACCGCGAATCTGCCCGGCATCCACCCCGGGATGGCGCGGGCTGGCGTACTGGGCGCGCACGCTGCCGGGGGCGGGGGTGGCGATGACATAGTCCTGGCGCCTGTTGTCCAGCCAGGTGCGCAGTATCAGCCGGTCACCGTTGGGCTCCGGGCTCAGCCCGGGGTCGTGATAGGTGACGGACTCGTCTGTCACCTGCAGCATCAGGTAGAGCGTGCCGCCGTGCACGCCCGCGCGGTAGTTCAGGCGGGGCACGCGGGTCTCCAAACTGCTGTAGCGCCCCTGAATGGACGTGTCCCAGCCATCTTCATAGCCGTCCAGAAGCGGGGGGCTGTCCAGCATGGGCGCATACAGCGAACCGTCGGGATCATCCGCCGTGCGCAGACGTTCGCGGTTGGGATACAGGGCATCGGGCCGCTCGGCGAGGCTGGCGGCAACGGCGGTAGCGGCTGCGGCGACCGCCTGTGCCTGCCCCTGGCGCAGGGCGATCTCCATTTCCCGCAGGAACTGGCAGCCGGCCCAGGGCAGGGTCAGCAGCAGGAGGCTGACCAGCACGAGTTGTCGACGCAGGTTCACGCCCTAGCTGTCCTGCCAGCGATAGCCCATGCCGTAGGCGGTTTCGATGCAGTCGAAGTCGGGATCGAGTGCGGCGAACTTGCGGCGAATGCGCTTGATGTGCGATGTGATGGTGTTGTCGTCCAGTACGACATTGGCACTGTCCATCAACTGCTGGCGGTTCTTCACATGCCCGGGGTGCCGCGCCAGCGTGTGCACCATCCAGAATTCCGTGACGGTCAGGGGTACCGGTGTGCCGCTCCAGTGTGCGGTCATGCGCTCCAGATTGAGGCTCAGCGCGCCTTGCTCGACGACGTGCTCCTGTAGCTCCGGTGTCCGCAGTGCCTGCACTCTTCGAAACAGGGCAACGATGCGCGCCAGCAGGTGCGCCTGGCTGATGTTCTTGGTCAGGTAGTCGTCGGCGCCCAGGCGCAGGCCGGAGATGACATCCAGTTCACTGTCGCGCGCTGTCAGGAAGACGATGGGCACCACCGGACACAGGCTGCGCAACTCGCGGCACAGTTCAAAACCGCCTTCGATGTCATCCCCCAGTCCCACATCAATGATGGCGAGATCGGGCAGCTGGCGACGGAACGCGTCGCTGGCACTGCGCCGGTCGCCGAACAGCGATACCCGGAAGCCCTGGCGCTGCAGGGCATCGCGGTAATTCGCGGCCAGTGCGGCCTCGTCTTCGACAATGGCAATGTGGTGTCGCATGCAGTGCTACCCGCCGGGAGAGGCTGCCATGGTTCCAGAATCGGGCCGCCCGCTCAAGCGCTGCCACAATTGGTCACAATTCAGCATCAGCCTGCCACAGTGATGCCATCAGATCGACAGCTCCCGGCGCTTCAATAGCGCTGTCTATTACTGAGGGAGAGGTTACGATGGCGATGCATCTGTTGAATCGTGGCGGCACAGAGGAGGTCCTGCTGTGGGTCTGTTTCCGGATCCTGCCGCGATGGCTGGCGGCTTTGGTTTGCCTGTTGGCAGTGAGCGCGGGCACGGCACGAGCCGGCATCGACGAAGCCCCCGGCTCCGGCCAGCTGCTGCTCCAGCACCCGGGATTGCCGCCCGTGCCGGCATTGCTCCAGCACAGCCGCTTCGACGTGCAGGTGGCGGGCATGGTCGCGGTGGTGCGGCTGGAGCAGACTTTCGAGAATGCCAGTGCCGATTGGGTGGAGGGCGTCTATGTTTTTCCGCTGCCGGGTGATGCGGCAGTGCGCGCCATGGACATGCGCGTGGGTGACCGCCGCATTGTCGGCCGGGTGCGTGAGCGGCAGGAGGCGCAGGCGATGTATCGACAGGCGGCCAGCAGCGGGCGCAAGGCCAGCCTGGTCTCGCAGCAGCGGCCCAACCTGTTCCAGAATCGGATAGCGAATGTAGCACCCGGCGAGACGGTGACGGTGGTTCTGGAGTTCGTGCAACCGGTAGCGTTCGCCGACGACGTATTCAGCCTGCGGCTCCCCATGACACTGACTCCGCGCTACATTCCCGGGGTGTCACTGCCGCGGGAAGATGGGGAGCCAGCGGCGCCGGACTATCTGGGGTGGCACCCGGCCACGGACCAGGTGCCTGATGCGCCACTGATCACGGCCTGGCAGCACCCCGCGGAAGGCTCCGATGCCCTGCCGCTGAACCCGGTTTCGATTGCGGTCGAGCTCAATGCCGGTTTGCCCCTCGCTCGCGTGGACACGCCCAGCCACGCCATGCGCCTGTCGCGCGACGGGAACCGCTATGCACTGCAGCTGGCGCGCGGCCCCAGTGAGATGGACCGGGATTTCGTGCTGCGCTGGACGCCCGTCACCGGCAGCGAACCCCGGGCTGCCTTGTTCACGGAAGCCGTAGACGGGGATCACTACGGAATGTTGCTGGTGGTGCCGCCCGGGCTACAGCGGGCAGCGGACACGCCCCCGCGTGAACTCGTGTTCGTGGTGGATACCTCCGGTTCAATGGGCGGCGTGCCGCTGCAGCAGGCGCGCCAGAGCCTCGCCGCTGCGCTGGATGGACTCCGCCCCAGCGATCACTTCAATATCATCGCCTTTGACCATGGGTACCGGTCTCTGTTTCAGGAGGCACGCGCGGCGTCTGCAGACGCGCTGCAGCGAGCGCGCCGGTTTGTCGGCAGGTTGGAAGCCGGGGGCGGTACCGAGATGCTGCCGCCCTTGCGGCATGCCCTTGGCCAGGGGCGCGACAGCAGCGGTGAACGGCTGCGCCAGATTGTGTTTCTCACCGATGGTGCGGTGGGAAATGAACAGGCGATTATCGACATGATCGCAGCGCAACTGGGCGCTTCCCGCCTGTTCACCGTGGGTATCGGCTCGGCGCCGAACAGCTGGTTCCTGCGCAAGGCCGCGGAGCTGGGTCGCGGCCGTCACCTCCATGTGGGGGAGTTGAGTGAGATCAGCGCGCAGATGGACGCGCTGGTGGGGTATCTGGCGGCCCCCCTGTTGACCGATGTGCAGGTGCACTGGCCGCAGGCGGTTGTGGACGCGGCTGGCCCGGTGCCGGACCTGTACGCGGGGGCACCGCTGGTGCGCAGTGTGCGCTTCAATACGCCACCGCAGGGGGGTGTGATCCGGGTGACGGGTAACCTGGCCGGCCAGCCCTGGCAGCAGGAGCTGATGCTGGACGGGCAGACACGGTCGGCAGCCCCCGGGGTCGGCAGCCTGTGGGCGCGTGCACGTATACAGGCGCTGCTGGATGAACGCTTCACCGGCACCCGTGAGGAGGTGATCAGGGCCAATGTCCTCGCGGTCGCGCTGCAACATCAGTTGCTGAGCCCCTACACCAGTTTTATCGCCGTAGAGGAGCGGGTGCAACGCCCCGCCGATGTGCCGCTGAAACCCGACGCCGTGCGCAATACGCGTCCACGTGGACAGGATCCGCAGGGCTTTGCCTATCCGCAAACCGCAACCACTGCCGCGGCGAAACTGTTTATCGCCTGCCTGCTGTTGTTCTTTGCCCTGCTGGTCTGGGTGATGCGCGGACCGGAGCTGGACCATGTGCCCGATGACGCTGCCCAATAAGCAGTGGCGCCGAGTGCTGCTGATGCTGGTGCTGCTGCTGGCAGCCTGGCAACTCGCCGGCGCCGGGTGGATACACGCCAAGGCCATGCTTGCCCAGCACCTGCTGGCACGCGCCTGGGAGCATACCCGGGAGGAGGGCGTGCCGCACAAGCCCTGGCCCTGGGCAGACACCTGGCCGGCGGCACGCCTGCAGGCACCTGCATTGGGCGCTGACTACCATGTGCTCGCCGGCACTTCCGGTCAGGCGCTGGCCTTCGGTCCGGGGTTGCATGAAGCTTTCGACGGGTCAGCGGAGCGCTGGACTGTTATCGCCGGACATCGCGACACGCACTTCCGCTTCCTGCAGGCGCTGCAGCCCGGCATGACCCTGCGACTGGAGGACATCGCAGGACGGGTTCGACACTTTCGGGTGGTTGCCATCCGTGTGGTGGACAGCCGTGTGGAGACGCTGCAGCCGCCTGCATCAGGCGCCGACGGCCTGCTGCTGGTGACCTGCTATCCCTTTGACAGCTGGCAGACCAACGGGCCGCTACGCTATGTCGTTGAGGCGCAGCCTAGTCCAGCAGCTCGCCGACCTGTTCGGGACTCAGGGGATGGCTGAAATAGTAGCCCTGGCCCTGAATACCGTGCTGGTGGCGAATAAAATCGGCCTGCTCTGCATTCTCGATGCCCTTGGCGACGACCTTCATGCCCAGTGCCCGGCCCATGGCGATCACGGTGTTGGCAATGATCGCCTGCTCCGGGTCGCCCGGTACGTCGCGCATGAAAGCGGCGTCAATTTTCAGCGTTGTGACGGGCAGGGCGCGCAAGTACTCAAGGGCGGCGTAGCCCGACCCGAAGTCATCCACAGCGATGTCGACGCCCAGGGCAATCAGCGCCTTCAGGCAATCCCTGGCCACCGGTCGCTCGCCCAGCAGGGCCAGCTCCTTGATTTCGATCTGCAGATGATGGGCGGGAATGGCATAGTCGTGCAGTAGGCTGGCCACGGCCTCTGGCAGGGTTTCGTCGGTGAGTGAGTGAATGCTCAGATTCACGCTCACTGCCCCCGGATCATGCCTCTCCTCCAGCCAGCGGTGCAATTGCCGACACGCCGACTCCAGCGACCAGCGATCGAGGCGGCGGGCCAGCCCCGCCTGTTCCGCCAGCGTGATAAAACGCTGGGGCCCCAGGCTGTCGCGCCCCGGGCGAGGCCAGCGGGCCAGAGCCTCTACGCCGACGCTGCGCCCGGTCTCGCAATCGAACTGGGGTTGGTAGAGCTGGGTCAGGCTGTTGTCTTCCAGCGCAGCGCGCAGGGCCTCAATCAGCTCAAGGTGCTCCATCGCCGCGCGGGTCATGTCCGCCGTGTAGAAGCGCCAGTCATTGCGGCCCTGTTGTTTGGCCCGGTACATCGCCGTGTCGGCGTAACTGAGCAGGCGGGAGGCGTTGTCGGCGTCATCCGGGAAGATGCTGATACCGATACTGCAGCTGATCACCACTTCCGTACCCTGCAGGTCGAAGGGGGTGCACATGTCGTTCATCAGTTTTCGGGCAACGCCCGATGCGCTGTCAATACTCTCCAGATCGTCGAGCACGACCACGAACTCATCGCCGCCAACCCGCGCCAGAGTATCGCTCTCGCGCAGTGTGCCCTGCAGGCGCCGGGATGCCAACTGCAGCAGCAGGTCACCCGCTGCGTGCCCGAGAGTATCATTGACATCCTTGAACCGGTCGAGGTCGATGAACATCACGCCCATGCGCTGCTGGTTGCGCCTGGCAGAACGCACACTCTGCTCGAGCAGCTTGTCGAGCAGCGCACGGTTGGCGAGGCCGGTCAGGGCGTCGTAGTGAGCCATGGACTCCAGCTGTTTCCGCGCTTCGTGCAGCTCGCTGAAGTTACGCACGACACACACGGCCTGCTGGTGGTCACGCAGCGCGCTGATGCGCGCCTCGAACCAGGCATCCGCACCGCGGACGGAGAGCTGGTATTCGAAGGTGACCACGTTATCGGTCTGCGCGGCCTCGCTGAGGGCCTGTACGAACTGTGCAGCGACGGGTGCCGGCAGTACCTCTTCGACGTGTCGATCGAGAAAAGCCTCTGGCGGCACATACAGCTGATCCAGCTGGCGGCCGCGAAAATCCTTGATGACCCCGTCCAGACTCACGAGAAAATAGAGATCCGGCATGGCCTCAAAGAGGGCGCTGAGGAAGTCAATCTGCAGGTACTGCTGGGGGATCTGCGAGGAATTCACGACAGCGGCCGGCCTGGCAGGGGTGCAACTGGCTGCCGGAAGGCCCGACGAGGCCTGCCGGGTAGTGTCCTGAGCGCTCTGGTTCCCTGCATGGTGCCGCTCTCGAAGTGGGTGCGCGTGCCGGAGCCACTATAGAACACGTGGCGCCGATTTACTGCACACGCCGCGCTTTACAATCATGAGCAGCCTGTGCTCGCAGTGCCCGCGAGCGCCGGGCAGGCTGTAGTTTGTGACCTGTCGCGCGGCTTGTGTTATGCTGCGCGGCCCGATTTTCGGCGAAATGGGGCTGCACGAACACTGATCCTCAGCCTCCGATTGTAGCCCGCTCACGTGGCCTTTAGTAGGGGTCACCACTGACACCAAGGAAAACGCATGCTTTCTATTACCCTCCCCGACGGCAGCCAACGTCAGTTCGAGGCACCCGTATCGGTTCACGATGTCGCCAGCGCGATTGGTCCGGGCCTGGCCAAGGCCGCACTGGCAGGTGTTGTGGACGGGCAGCCGGTGGATACCAGCCATATCATTGACCGCGATGCCAGCCTGGCGATTATCACGGAGCGCGACGAGGCGGGCCTTGAGGTGATACGGCATTCCACAGCGCACCTGCTGGCCATGGCGGTACAGGAACTGTTCCCTGGCACCCAGGTGACTATCGGCCCCGTGATCGAAGATGGCTTTTACTACGATTTTGCCAGCGGCCACCACTTCACCCCGGAAGATCTCGAGAAGATCGAGCAGCGCATGGAGCAGATCGTCGCCGACGACCTGCCTGTGGAGCGACTGGTGATGGGGCGCGAGCGCGCCATCGAACTGTTCCGCAACATGGGCGAGCACTACAAGGTGCAGATTATCGAAAGCCTGCCGGCAGGCGAGGAGCTGTCCATCTACCAGCAGGGCCCCTGGATGGACCTGTGCCGCGGGCCGCACGTGCCCAGCACCGGCAAGCTCAAGGCCTTCAAGCTGACCAAGGTCGCGGGCGCCTACTGGCGCGGCGACTCCAACAACGAAATGTTGCAGCGTATCTACGGCACTGCCTGGGCCAACAAGAAACAGCTCAAGGAATACCTCACCCGCATCGAAGAGGCAGAAAAGCGCGATCACCGCAAGATCGGCAAGAAACTGGACCTCTTCCACACGCAGGAGGAGGCCCCGGGGATGGTGTTCTGGCACCCGGATGGTTGGACGCTGTACCAGGCGATCGAACAGTACATGCGGCAGGCGCAGCGCGCTCAGGGCTACCAGGAAATCCGCACGCCACAGCTTGTGGATATGTCGCTGTGGGAGCGTTCCGGGCATGCCGACAAATTCGGCGATGACATGTTTATGCTGCAGGCGGAAGATCGCCAGTTCGCAGTCAAGCCGATGAACTGCCCCTGCCACGTGCAGGTGTTCAATCAGGGTTTGAAGTCCTACCGCGACCTGCCGCTCAGGCTGGCCGAATTTGGCAGCTGTCACCGCAATGAACCCTCCGGCTCACTGCACGGCATCATGCGCGTGCGCGGTTTCACCCAGGACGATGCGCACATCTTCTGCACCGAGGAGCAGATCCAGCCCGAAGTGGCAGCGTTCATCGATTTCCTGCACGCCGTCTATGCTGATTTCGGTTTCAGCGAGGTCATCTACCGGCTGTCGACCAGGCCGGCGCAGCGCGTGGGCTCCGATGCCGACTGGGACCGGGCCGAAAAAGCCCTGGCGGACGCCCTCGACGCCCATGCGTTGCCCTGGCAGGAGCTGCCCGGCGAAGGGGCATTTTACGGGCCGAAGATCGAGTTTTCGCTGAAGGACTGCATTGGTCGCGTGTGGCAGCTGGGTACGATCCAGGTTGATTTTTCCATGCCGGGGCGTCTCGGCGCACAATATGTCGCCGAGGACGGCTCGCGGCAGGTGCCCGTGATGTTGCACCGCGCCATCCTGGGTTCGTTCGAGCGTTTCATCGGGATTCTCATCGAGCACTACGAGGGCGTATTCCCCACCTGGCTGGCGCCTACCCAGGCGGTTGTGCTGAATATCACGGATAAACAGTCCGAATATGCCCGATTTGTGGAAGATTCCTTGAAAAACAAGGGCTTTCGGGTCCAATCGGACTTGAGAAATGAGAAGATCGGCTTTAAAATCCGCGAGCACACTCTCCGTAAGGTGCCCTACCTGTTGGTGGTAGGGGATAAAGAGGTGGAAACACAGACTGTGGCCGTGAGGGCTCGTCGTGGTGAAGACCTGGGTTCAATGAGCCTGGAAGCGCTGCAAGCGCTGATCGCCAACGATGTAGCGCGTCGCGGCCGTATTGTATTGGAGAATCAGCATTAAGAAAGACATGGGAAAGGGCGCCTCCAAAAAAGCCCTGATAAATGACCAGATTACTGTCAGCCCCGTCCGCCTGATTGGCCCCGACGGTGAGCAAGTGGGTATTGTGCCCCTTAAAGAGGCGCTGGCCGTCGCGGAAGGCGCCGGTGAAGACCTCGTGCTGATCGCCGATTCCGATCCGCCTGTCTGCAAGGTGATGGATTACGGCAAGCATATCTTCGAAGCGAAGAAGCAGAAGAACCTGCAGAAAAAGAAGCAGAAACGAACACAAGTCAAGGAAATGAAGTTTCGTCCAGGGACGGAGGAAGGAGACTACCAGGTAAAACTACGCAACCTGGTGCGTTTTCTGGAGCAAGGCGATAAGGCCAAGGTCACGTTGCGTTTTCGCGGTCGTGAAATGGCTCACCAGGAAATCGGCATGGAGCTACTCAAGCGGGTAGAAGCTGATCTGGCCGAATTGGGCGCCGTCGAGCAATTCCCGAAAATGGAAGGCCGACAGTTGACCATGGTGATCGCACCCAAGAAGAAGAACTAGGGCCTGTGAATGCCTTTTTTCTTCACTTTTTATTGATGCCAATGCGGAGTATCTGACGATGCCAAAAGCAAAAATTCACAGCGGGGCGGCCAAGCGTTTCAAGAAAACGGCTGGCGGCTACAAGCGCAAAAGCGCTTACAAGAGCCACATCCTGACCAAGATGACCACCAAGCGCAAGCGCCAGCTGCGCGGAACCTCCATGGTTCACGCCAGCGACAAGGTGCACGTAGACCGCATGATGCGGGCCTGCTGACGCTTACCCATCTGACATTAGGAGTAGACTATGCCTCGCGTAAAACGTGGTGTAACGGCACATCGCCGTCACAAGAAAATCCTGAAACAGGCCAAGGGTTACTACGGTGCCCGCAGCCGCGTGTTTCGTGTTGCCAAGCAGGCTGTTACCAAGGCCGGCCAGTATGCATACCGTGACCGCCGTCAGCGCAAGCGTCAGTTCCGCGCGCTGTGGATCACGCGTATCAATGCCCAGTCCCGTGCCAACGGCCTGAGCTACAGCCGCCTGATCAACGGCCTGAAGAAAGCCGATATCGGCCTGGATCGTCGTGTCCTGTCGGACCTGGCGGTGCATGACAAGCCGGCTTTTGCAGCGATTGTGGAGCAAGCGAAGGCCGCTCTGGCCTGAGCCCACCCTGCCGCCTGTGCGGCTCGCTGGTGATACGAGAAAGACCAGAAGAGGGAAAGGGCAGAGCTCTTTCCCTTTTTTGTTTGTGGGCGCCATGCGCAGATTGAATACATTTACAGTGGATTAAACGAACACATGGACAACCTGACACCTCTGGCTGAAGAGGCCAAGAATGCCATTGCCAGTGCCGCTGACAGTGCGGCGCTGGAGCAGTTGCGCGTCGACTTTCTCGGCAAGAAAGGGCGCGTCACCGAGCTGCTCAAAGGCCTCGGTCAGCTGTCCGCAGAGGAGCGGCCGGCTGCGGGCGCCAGGATCAATGTGGTCAAACAGGAGCTGCAGGCGCTGATCAACGAGCGCAAGGTCGCACTCGAAGCCGCAGCGCTCGCCGAGCAGCTCGGGCGGGAAACGCTCGATGTAACGCTGCCGGGCCGCGGTCAGAGCACGGGTGGCATACACCCTGTAACCCGCACCATCGAACGTATGGAAGACTTTTTCGCCGCCGTCGGGTTTGAAGTGGTCGAAGGCCCGGAGATCGAGGATGACTACCATAACTTCGAGGCGCTGAATATTCCGGCCCACCACCCGGCCCGGGCGATGCACGACACTTTCTATGTCGATTCGACGACAGTGCTGCGCACGCACACCTCACCCGTTCAGGTGCGGGTGATGGAGAACAACCAGCCACCGCTGCGGGTGATATGCCCCGGGCGCGTGTACCGCTGTGACTCCGACCTCACCCACACGCCCATGTTTCACCAGGTTGAGGGGTTGTTGGTCGATGAGCGCTCCAGTTTTGCGGACCTCAAGGGTCTGATAGAGGATTTCCTGCGCGTGTTCTTCGAGAAGGACCTGTCCGTGCGATTCCGGCCGTCCTATTTCCCCTTCACCGAGCCCTCGGCCGAGGTGGATATCCAGTGTGTGAACTGTGCCGGCGCGGGATGTCGGGTGTGCAGCCAGACCGGCTGGCTTGAGGTGATGGGCTGCGGCATGGTGCATCCGAGGGTGCTGGAGGGCTCTGGCATTGACCCGGAGCGCTACACCGGGTTCGCCTTCGGCATGGGCGTGGAGCGCCTCGCGATGCTGCGCTACGGCGTCAATGATTTGCGCCTGTTTTTTGAAAACGACCTGCGCTTCCTTGAGCAGTTCTAGCAGACCACGGAGAGACAATCAGTGAAAATCAGCGAACAATGGCTCCGTGAATGGGTCGACCCGGCGCTCTCCACCGATGAGCTGGCGCACCAGATCACCATGGCCGGGCTGGAAGTTGATGCCGTAGAGCCGGTGGCCGGGCATTTCAGCGATGTGGTGGTGGCTGAAATCCTGCAAGCGGTGCAGCATCCGGATGCCGACAAACTGCGTGTGTGCACCGTCGATGCGGGAAGTGAGACGGTACAGATCGTCTGTGGTGCACCCAACGCTCGCGCGGGCATCAAAGTGCCGCTGGCCCGTGTGGGTGCCGTGCTCCCGGGCGATTTCAAGATCAAGAAAGCGAAACTGCGGGGTGTGGAATCCCGCGGTATGTTGTGTGCGGAAGCCGAGCTCGGGCTGTCTGATGCCAATGAAGGCCTGATGGAGCTGCCAGTGGATGCGCCCGTGGGTGCGGACCTGCGGGGCTACCTGCAGTTGGACGACCACCTGATCGAAATCGGCCTCACGCCGAATCGGGCAGACTGCCTCGGCATCGCAGGTATCGCCCGCGAAGTGGGCCTGCTCAACCAGCTGCCGGTGGCGGCGGCTTCCTGCGAGCCGGTAGCGGCGACCATTACCGATGCACTCACCGTGACCCTGGAGGCGCCAGAGCGTTGCCCGCGCTATGTCGGGCGCGTCATTCGCAACGTGGATGTCTCGCGGCCATCACCGCTTTGGCTGCAGGAAAAACTCCGCCGCTGCGGTTTGCGCAGCATCGATGCGGTGGTGGATGTCACCAACTACGTGCTGCTCGAACTCGGCCAGCCGATGCATGCCTTCGATCTGGACGCGCTGCACGAGGGTATTGTGGTGCGCACCGCACGCGCTGGCGAATCCCTGCAACTGCTGGATGGCCAGACTGTTGACCTGCGCCCCGACACGTTGGTGATTGCAGACCACCGCGGCCCCCTGGCCATGGCCGGCATCATGGGTGGTGAGCCCAGTTCAGTGGGCGAAGCCACCAGGCACCTGTTTCTCGAGTCAGCCTTTTTCGCACCGGGCCACCTGGCGGGGGAAGCACGCCGCTACGGTTTGCACACCGACTCCTCGCACCGCTTCGAGCGCGGTGTCGATTTCGCCCTGCAGCGTCGTGCGCTGGAGCGCGCAACGCAGTTGATACTCGACGTTGTCGGAGGTGAGGCGGGCCCGGTGGTAGAAACGGTAGTCGAAGCGCACTTGCCCGAGCGACCTGACGTTGTGCTGCGCCGTGCGCGCATCCGCCGTCTGCTCGGCTTTGAGCTTGTCGACGCCGAGGTTGAACGTATCCTGACGGGATTGGGCCTCGGCGTATCGGCGCTGGAAGACGGGTGGCGCTGTAGCATACCGAGCTGGCGGTTCGACATCAGCATCGAGGCCGATCTGCTGGAGGAGCTGGCGCGGGTATACGGCTACAACCGCCTGCCGGTCAGTCACGTGCAGGCGGATCTGGTGATTCCCGCGCAGCCGGAAGCGAAGCTCTCACTGCGCAGCGTGCGTCGGCACCTTGCTGCGCGCGGCTATCGCGAGGCGATTACCTATAGCTTTGTCGACCGCAAGTTGCAGCAGCTGTTTGATCCCGACGTGATGCCCATCGCGCTGGAGAATCCCATCTCTGCCGAGATGGGCGTGATGCGCAGCAGCCTGCTGCCGGGGCTGGTCGGCGCCGTGCAACGCAGCGTGCATCGCCAGCAGCCGCGCGTGCGCCTGTTCGAAACCGGCCTGCGATTTTTGCCCGGTTCGGAAGGCAACGGCCTGCAAGGGCTGCGCCAGACCCCATCGCTGGGCATGGTGATCAGCGGCCGGCGTTTCGACGAGTCCTGGTCTGTGGCCTCTGTTGCAGCGGATTTCTACGACATGAAGGGCGACGTTGAGAGTGTGCTGGGGCTTGGTCGCTGTGCCGGGCAGTTCAGCTTTGCCGCCGCGACGCACCCGGCGCTGCACCCTGGACAGACAGCCGCCATCAGCCGCAATGGCAAGCAGGTAGGGGTTGTCGGTGCCCTGCACCCGGATGTGCTGGGGGCGCTGGATATCAGCGGCCCCGTGCTGGTCTGTGAACTGGATCTGGATGCGCTGCTGAGCGCGCAACTGCCCGCCTTCAGCGAGCTGTCACGGTTCCCTGAAGTGCGCCGTGATATTGCTGTGATCGTCGACAAGGAGGTACCGGCCGCTGAACTCATGCAGCATGTGAGAGCGGCGGCAGGGGCTTACCTGCGTCAGTTAAGGTTGTTTGATGTCTATGAGGGCAAAGGTATTGATCCTAAAAGAAAAAGCCTTGCATTTGGTTTGACTTTCAGGGATCAATCGCGCACTCTAAGCGACGATGTGGTTAACCAGTCCATGAATCAAGTTATTGATTCTTTGGAAAAAAACTATAACGCTGAGCTCAGGAACCAGGCGCTGTAACAACGATGACCGCTCTCACCAAATCTGAAATGGCTGAACGCCTGTTTGAAGAGCTGGGGCTCAACAAACGAGAGGCCAAGGAGATCGTGGAGCTGTTTTTCGAGGAAATCCGCGCCAGTCTGGAGGGTAACGAGCAGGTAAAGCTTTCCGGCTTCGGGAATTTCGACCTGCGCGACAAGAGCCAGCGCCCTGGTCGCAACCCCAAGACCGGTGAGGAAATCCCGATTTCGGCGCGACGGGTGGTCACCTTCCGTCCCGGGCAAAAGTTGAAGGCGCGAGTAGAAGAGTATGCTGGAACCGAGTCACAATAACGAACTGCCGGCCATCCCCGGCAAGCGCTACTTCACCATCGGGGAAGTCAGCGAACTGTGTGCGGTGAAACCGCACGTGCTGCGTTACTGGGAACAGGAATTTCCCCAGTTGAAACCGGTCAAACGCCGCGGCAACCGTCGCTACTACCAGCGCGAGGATGTGCTGACCATCCGCCAGATCCGCAGCCTGCTGTATGACCAGGGTTACACCATCGGCGGCGCGCGGCAACGCATGACCACTGAAGAGCCCGATGCACTGCAGCTGGACATACAGGCGGTCATCAAGGAGACCATCGAAGAGCTGGAAGATGTGCTGAAGGTGCTCGCGCCGGGCAAATAGGCTTGTCATCAGGGGCTCATTCAGTATAATGCCGGCCTCGCATTCGCGACTTCTCGGGGCGTAGCGCAGCCTGGTAGCGCACCACACTGGGGGTGTGGTGGTCGCAGGTTCAAATCCTGCCGTCCCGACCAATTTGCACTGTAATATCTGCATCTTGCAAACGACCTTCCGGGGTCGTTTTTTGTGTTCGGGGGAAATTCGGGCTCTACCCACTTGACGGGGGATGCGCCGATCTTCACTAAACCCCTACGCCGCCCGGAGCAAGATCACTGCGGTTAAAAAAACTCTGACGAGAGCGGCAACCGTGCTCACTACCTCCAGGTTCAGGAGCCCTCACTGCTGCAGGAGCTTATCTTTCCGTGAGGACAGGTGGCAGTAGCTGGGCGGGCTGTGCACGTCCCCCGGAGGCCCTGTGCGCAGGGCCTCTCTCCTGATCGGTAAAATTCCCGCTATCAGTCCAGTCCGGAGCCGTGTATAACGTGCGCTATTCGCGCATTGAGTGCACTTTTGCCCCGTGTCTAACCCGCTTTGGATTGCCAGCATAGCCCGTTGTGGCGCGTATCTGCTTCTGTCCGGGGTCATTCTCTCCTGCCTGCTTGTCTGGCAATCTCCCGGCGCCGGTGAGGGCAAACTGGAGCCACTCTCGAGCTTTGGGTCGGCGCTGCCTGGCGAGCGGCCCGTGGGCGACACCACTGGCGACGTCGTGCCCGATGCAGCGTCGGTCGCCCACCCTTTTTCCATCTTCCATTACGTCCTGCACACTGTGCCGCTGGCTGAGGCCGCGGTACGCCTTCATGTTACCCGCTATCCGCTGATTCCCCAGGGGCCCCCCGGGCTCGTCTGATCCACTGCCCAATGCGGCGCTGCAAGCGCGTGATGCCGGATTCTCCGGTGTTGGCTGGTGCCGCGATCCAAGGTGTGTCTATGACGGGTAACTTTCGATGCAGGTAATTGATTTTATGGGCTGGCGCAAACTGGCGCTGGCTGTTTCCGCGGTGTTGCTGCTGGTATCAGTGGCGTCTTTTTTTGGCCGGCAGCTCGCCTGGGGCCTGGACTTTACCGGTGGTACGCTGGTTGAGGTGCACTTCGCCGAAAGTGCCAACCTGGCCGCAGTGCGCGGCACGTTGGAGCAGGGTGGGTTTCCGGGCGCCACTGTTGTCGCTTTCGGTACCGACCGTGATGTTCTGATCAGGCTGCCCCAGGGGCATTCGCAGCTGGCGGGTGAGACTGTGTTGAGCGTTTTGCGCGATGCGGCGGATGGGGGTGTAGAACTCCGTCGCACGGAGTTCGTCGGCCCGCAGGTGGGTGACGAACTGCGTGAGCAGGGAGGACTGGCGATGCTGCTGGCGCTGGGGCTGATTACCCTGTACATCGCCTTCCGCTTTCAGTTGAAGTTTGCCGTCAGTGCCGTGATTGCACTGGTACACGACATTGTCATTACCATCGGGTTCTTTTCATTGACCGGCCTTGAGTTTGACCTCACGGTGCTGGCGGCGGTGCTGGCAGTTATCGGCTACTCGCTTAACGACACCATCGTGGTGTACGACCGTATCCGCGAGAACTTTCGCAAGCTGCGCGGCCTGACACCCGCAGAGGTCATCAACCGCTCGATCACGGAGACACTGGGGCGTACCCTGGTGACATCATTGACCACGGTGCTGGTGTTGATCTCTCTGGCGATCTTCGGTGGCGACATGATTTTCGGCTTCGCGGTGGCGCTGCTGGTCGGCATTACGGTCGGCACTTACTCGTCGATCTACATGGCCTCCAACATTCTGCTGATGCTGGGCGTGACCAAGGAGGATCTGATGCTGCCGGTGCGCGAGGGCGCGGATCAGGACGGGCTCGCCCCCTGATATCAGCTGGCGAGCAGTTTTTTCACCGCCGGGGCGCAGGCGATTTCGCCCCGGTTGAGGAACGCTTCGTGGTGCTCTTCAACTTCCTCCAGGTCGTAGGCATAGTTCACAAGCAGCCCGGCCGATTGGCGCAATCCCTTTGCCGACGTGTCCCCCAGCCAGTTGAGCCGCGCCACGCTGGCGCCGTTGCCCAGGTGGAAGCGCGCGACCGGGTCCAGTGGCGAGCTGCCGCGTTTTTCCTGTACCAGGTAGCGGGCACAGAGTCGCATCAGCAGCGGCTTGAGGCGTGCCTGCAGGGCGCTGTCTTCGAGCCAGCGTGGCGTATCCAGTGCGGTGAGCAATGATGCGTCCTCGGCTGAGAGCAGCGGCTGCTGCTCGTTGGCCAGGACCGACGTCAGCCACTTGCGGAAGCCGGGAATCGGTGAGAGTGTCGCGAACTCGTTGAGTTGTGGCATTTCGTCCTTCAGTCGCATTACCACCTGCTTGATCAAAAAGTTGCCGAAGCTGATGCCACGCAGGCCGGGTTGGCAGTTGCTGATGGAGTAGAAGATGGCCGTGTTGATGCGCTGCTGTGGCACCACGCCCTCGTGGGGCGCGAGGATGGTCTGCACTGAACTGGAGATGGCCGTGACCAGCGCCACTTCCACGAAAATGAGCGGCTCGTCGGGCAGCGCGGGGTGAAAAAACCCGAAGCAGCGGCGGTCCTTGGCGTCCAGGCGCCGGCGCAGGTCGTCCCAGCCCTGCATTTCATGCACGGCTTCATACTCAATGAGCTTTTCCAGCACCACTGCCGGGGTCTGCCAGTCCATGGTGCGCAACTGCAGGAAGCCGGGGTTGAACCAGGAGCTGAGCAGGTGCTGAAGGTCATCATCCACCATGCGCAGTTCCGGATGAGCAGGCAGGCGCTCGAGCAGGTCTTCCCGCATGTTAACCACGGTGCGGGTGCCTGTCGGTGCCATGTTGATGCGCCTGAACAGGGTTTGCCGCGGTGATTCAACAGCGCGCGCCAGGGCACGGTAGGCCTCGGGTGTGAGCGCCGCTCGGTAGGCTTCGGCACAGCGATTGATCAGCTCTGGGTCGGGGCTGTAGTCGCGCAACAGCACATCGAAGAACGCTGATTTTTCGTCGCCGGTTAGGCCGTTATAGGCCTCCACTACTTCGTCGGCTAGCGCAATGCCAAGCGCTTCACCCTTGTTTGAGTAGAGTTCACTGCACAGTGATGCAATGGAGGGGCGCTCGCGTGTCGAGCGGCGCAGGAGGTGCTTGCCCGCGGAGGCGACTGAGTTCAGCCAGCGGTTGATAACCATGGGGTGTTCCTGTCGGCATGTGAGCCGCGGATGCTACCGCCTTCCGGTTGCTGTTGCCAACACACACATCGACGGCCAGATGGCTAGCGGCAGCCCTCCGGCCCGGCGCAGTGTATGTCCTCCACGGCGCCGCCATTGATCAGTGACCTCACCCAGTCAACGGCGCGCACGCCGCCGGTTTCCCGGGTGTAGAGTTCGCTGTAGCGCAGCAGGGTGTGGAATTCTCCCGGGCTGACGTAGCTGCGCAGCGCAGGGAGATCGGCCTGCAGTTCAGCCAGGTTGGCGTCCAGGCCGGGCAGCAACTCGGCATGGTGGCCCAGCATGCGCAGGAAGTCTTCCTGCACCGCGTCGTAGGCGTGGTCGAAAAGGTGGAAGCGGACAGTGGGCGCGGCAGCGGCGGCCAGCCGGTAGAGATCCGGCATGGTCAGGGTTTCCGGTGTTTCTCCCGGTGCGTTGTACCAGTCGGGAAACGCCTCGAAGACACCCCAGTGGCGCCAGAGTGCGGCGGGTGGTGGCAGGCGATAGCCGCCCGCACCGCCGGCGAAGTGGATCACGCGGGCCTGTGTGTAGTGTCGTGCGATGATAGCGGCGAACAGCGGCGATGACAGCGCGCCTGCGCTGCCCCCTGACACCACTACCTGCCCAGGTTCCGGAAACCTCTCGAACAGGTATTCCAGAGCCGCATTACTGTTGGCCCAGCCCTGGTGGGCAACGGTGAAGCGACTGCCGTCCGCTCGCGTGTACTCCCTGTCCTGCGTGCCGAGATGCACGTCCCCCGTGCAGTAGGAGACAAAAATCTGCGACCATTCCAGGAACGGGTTTTCCGCGTTATCCAGCGCAAAAGCGCCGTCAAAGTTGCGGGGGTCGTTTCCCGCCTCGGCAGTGGCAAAGGGACGATAGGTGGGGCGTGCAGTGACATCGCAGCTGTCTGCGTCCCAGCAGGCCCCGCCGCCGTTGAAGAAGATCATGACCCTGTTGGGGTCCGCCTCGCGCACATGAAGGTTAAAGGGGGTGCCGGTCGCACAGCGCGTGGCACCGCCCGGGTGGATGGTCTCCCAGGGGGTGTTGTCCTCGGCGATGGCCGCCAATGACATGAGGGTAAATACGCCACCCAGCAATGTGCGGGTTATGCGGCACGGCAGGCTCACGGGGCGGCTGCGCCGGAATCAGCCGCAATGCACTCGACCTCTGCACGGGCACCGAGGCCCAGTCCGTTGGCGCCAAAGGCACTGCGGGCCGGGTAGGGCGGGGTGAAGAAGCTGCGATAGACCTCGTTGAAGGTGCCCCACTCGGACATGTCGGCCAGCATCACCGTGCATTTCACCACGTCGCTCATGGAGAGGCCGTTGGCCTTCAACACCGCGGCGATATTCTCCATGGTCTGTCGGGCCTCGGCCTCTATGCCACCCTCGGCCAAATCCATCGTACCGGGCTTGATGCCCAACTGGCCCGACAGAAAATACAGGTTGCCAACCCTCACCGCCTCGGAGAAGGGCAGGTCCGGGGGCAGTGAGCCGCTGCCATTCAGGTGTTCGACATCGGTGGCGTTAGCGCTGGGCAGAGTGGCCGCCAGCAGCAGGCTGGCGGCAAGGTGGCGAAGGCTGGCAGGCATCGGGGGTGTCCTCGGTCCGGAATGGGGTTGTCTGTCACAGTGACAGTAGCCCGATTGCGCGGAGCAGTAAACAGCCAGTGCGCCATGCCCGGGGTTCAGAAGGTATAGCGCAGTTTCACCCAGCCCTGGCGCCCGGGCTCGTTGACGCGCACCGCATCGGGGTTGAACGGGTCCAGGTTGCCAGCGTTGACGTGGTAAGCGTAGGCGTGATCAAACAGGTTTTCGATACCGGCCTCCAGCAACAGCTGCCCTGTCAGGTTCCAGTGGCCGTAGGCGTGCAATACACCAAAACCCGCGGTGGGTGAATCGACGTCGACCGTAGGGTCGAAGTTGTTCTGCCGGGCCGCGGCAACCCACTCGAGGCCCAGAGCCCAGTCGCGTTGCTGGTAGTCCAGATTCAGTCGTGTTTCCAGCGGTGCGATCTGGGCTAGATCGCCGTTGTCGCCGTAGCCTCGTGTGTAGGCGATGCCCACCCGCGCGCGCCAGCGCTCGTTAATCTGCAGGGCCGCATCCAGTTCGGAACCAAACAATGTGGCGTCGATGTTGCGATACAGGTCTGCGCTGCCCTCGGCGAAGCGTTCGATATAGTCATCGACTTCATTCACGTACAGGCTCATGCTCCAGTTCAGGCGGCCGCTGTCGTGCAGGAGCCTGAGGTCCAACTGTTGATGCACTTCGGCGTCCAGAGTCGGGTTGCCCACCCAGAAATCGCCGTTTGCGCTGCGCGCAATCCACTGTTCCGAGCTGTCCGGCGTACGCACGGAGCGGCTCAGGTTCACGCTCATCAGATGCGCATCGTCCAGACGGCGATCCCATCCCAGCACTGCACTCACGCCGTGATCGTCGTTGCGGGTCTGGGTTGTCCCGTAATACTGCTCGTACAGGCGAACCGGGGTTGCACTGCCCATCATGCCGGCGCTCAGCTCAGCCTCGCGCACCTCGGAGTCGAAGCGATCCACTCGCAGGCCCAGCCGCAATGTATCCATGGCACTGCTGCGGTAGTCGGCTTCTGCGAACAGGCCTGCCTGGCGTTGCTGCGCCTCCGGCCACATGCGCGCAACCAGCATGTCATAGCTGCCGTCCTTGCCCATGTCCATGTACAGCTCGGCGCGGCGATCGTTGGCGCGATAATCGATGCCGGTGCGCAGCTCCGCCTCCGTCCAGGACAGGGTAGCGAGCAATCGACCACCCCAGGTGGTGGAGCTGGACGGCGCTGCGGCGCCATTGGGCATCATCGACCGGTTGCGCACGGTGTAGTTGTCCATCAGGTGATCGACGTCACTGAGGTAGGCGGTGAATTCCAGCGTTTCGATAGCACCCACGGACCGCTGTACCCACTTGGCACTGGTGCTGGCGGAATCGGCAAACACCGCGTCCATGCCGTTGCCCGCATACCAGACGTCGTCTTCGCTGGCCTGCTCGTGGCTGATCTCGAGGTAGGTCTCGGGGGAGAGGTCGATACCCGCCACCAGCCCGGCGCTGGTTGACTCGAAGGCGGAGGCCACGCGGTCTCCGTTGCCATCTTCATAATTCCCGGATTCGCGGATTGCGCCGAACGCGCGCAGGTAGGCCCGGTCATTGCCGAGGGCGAAATCGCCGCCCAGGCTGCCGAGGTCGGAGTTGCCGGTGTACCCGGTGGTCACTGAGCCGGTCATGCCGTCGCTGCCCAGTTCAGGGCGCAGGTGTTCGAAGATCAGGGTGCCGCCGCTGCCCCCCGCGCCATAGATGACCGAGCGGTGTCCCTTGATCACCGATACGGAGTCAAAGCTGTCGACGCCCACATAGGTGCTGGGCGGGTCCATACGTCCGGGGCAGGCACCATAACTGTAGGCGCCGTTGGCAATGACGTTGAGGTTACTCTGGCTCTGGCCGCGAATGATGGGGTCGAACCCGCGGCCGCCCCGGCGCAGTGCGGTCATGCCGGTCACTGAACGCAACAGTTCGCCTGCGTCATGTGTGGGGCGCGTGATGGGTGCCTCGCTGAGCAGCGTGTTACCGTCGGTGGGTTCGGCGCGCGCGGTGACCTCAACGAGTTCAATGGCGAGGTCGTGACCCCGGGCGGGTGCGACCATCGTGATGCTGGCCAGCATAACAGCTGTCGCCAGCGCGTTCGGTTTGCGGGTGAATCGCATGAGCCAATGTCCTGGTAACCATGTCAGGGGCGCTATTATAGAAACCGCGGCCCCCGGTGGTATGCGACATATTGGCGCACCCCTCACCCAAATGAAGGAGGACAGGGCGCTGCCGCCGAGGCATGATGGTGCCCCAATGTTTCCCCGGAGTGGCACCTCATGTCGTTGCAGTCCACACCCGCTTTGCAGCCGATTACAGAAAGCCCGGAGGTCATTGCGGGGTACCTGAAAGAACTCAATACGGCGGCACTGATCATGTCTGTCGTGCATATGACGGGCGATACGCGGTTGCTGCAGGAACTGCCCACACCCCGCACGCTGGACGTTGTGGCTGCCGGCGCAGAGGCCGGTGAGGAACTGCTCGAGGGCGGATATACGCCGGCTCAGGTAGCGGATCTGCACCAGCGGGCGCTGGCGGCGATCGCCGACTGGCAGGCGCGCGGCGCTACCCTGGAACCGCTCACAGACGCCACCATCCAGGCGCTGTACCGCTTCATGTGCGGTGCAGACGTCGACCCGGAATACCTCGAATTTATCGATGAGGAGGTCGCGATTGATGGTGTGGACCGGCGAGGCCTGCACTTCGACGATCCGGTGCTGCAGGCGCGCGCGGCCGATTTCCCCGTGGTTGTCATCGGTGCCGGCATGGGTGGTGTGCTTGCCGGTATCCGTCTGGCAGAGGCGGGGATTCCCTACACGATTATTGAGAAAAATCCCGGCGTCGGCGGTACCTGGTATGAGAACCGGTACCCCGGTTGTCGCGTTGATGTCCCGGGCCACAGTTACAGCTATTCGTTTGCGCCCAATCACGACTGGAGCAGTCATTTTCCGCTGGCAGATGAGATTCGTGCCTATTTCGACCAGTGTGCCCGCCGCTTCGGCGTAACACCCCATATCCGCTTCAGCACCGACGTTGTGGCAGCCCACTACGATGATGAGACTGCCCGCTGGCGGGTGCATGTACGCGATGCGCAGGGTGAGGAATCTGTGCTGCAGGCGCGTGCGGTGATCAGTGCGGTGGGCCAACTGAATCGGCCCAAAATGCCGGATATACCCGGTCTTTCCGACTTCCGGGGCCCCGTCGTGCACTCGGGGGCGTGGCCGCAAGGTCTGGACCTCGCCGGCAAGCGCGTGGCGGTCATAGGTTCGGGTGCCAGCGCTTTCCAGATTATCCCCGAGCTGGCAGCCACCGCGTCGCACCTGGTGGCTCTGCAACGCTCTCCAGTGTGGATGTTTCCCAACCCCGGCTACCACGCGGAGGTGGGGCACGGGCAGCGCTGGGCCCTGGAGAAGCTGCCGTACTATTCCAAGTGGTACCGGTTCTGGCTGTTCTACACCTCGGTTGAGGGCGTGTACAGCAAGACGCTGGTGGACCCGGAGTGGAACAGTACCCGTTCGGTGAGTGCATCCAATGACGAAATGCGGGAGGCCCTGACGGCCTGGATCGAGTCCCAGATCCGGGACCCGGAACTGCTGGCAAAGGTGCTGCCAACCTATCCCCCGTTTGGCAAGCGCATCCTGCAGGACAATGGCACCTACCTCGCTGCTCTGCAACGCGACAACGTCGAGGTGGTAACCGCCGGTATCCGCAGTGTCGATGGCCAGGGCATCGTCACCGAAGACGGACGTCATCACGCAGTGGACGCTATCGTCTGCGCGACAGGCTTTCACGCTGACCGCTTCCTGTTCCCCATGCAGTTCACAGGGCGCGGCGGGGTACAGCTGAATGCGCAGTGGTCGGAGACCAATGGCCGCGCCTACCTGGGCATCACGGTGCCCAATTTTCCGAACCTCTTCTGCATCTACGGGCCGAACACCAACCTCGTCGTGGCGGGCAGCATCGCACACAACGCCGAGTCCCAGGTGCACTACATACTCGAATGCATCCGCCTGCTGCTGGAGCACGACCTGCGCAGCCTGGAGTGTCGTCAGGATGTGCACGACCGCTACAACGAGCGGGTTGATGCGGTGAACGCGGCGACCGCCTGGGGCTCACCGCTGGTCGATAACTGGTACAAGAACGCCGCCGGGCGGGTCACCGCCAACCTGCCGTTTCGCATTATCGACTACTGGAAGATGACCCGGCACGCCAATCCGGATGACTTCCTGCTGCGCTGAGAAGGCTGTGCAGCCTGCCAGCGCTCCAGTATTCTGTCGGGCGCGGGTGAATTAGCTACGCGCCCGCCAATGGCGCAACCATAACCGAGAGGGAAGGAGAGTCCCCATGCATCTGGGCTTCAGTTTTATGAATACCCCGCACGACCCGGACCCGCGCGATCTGGCGCGGGCGCTCGAGGAGCGGGGCTTTGAGTCGCTGTGGACCGGAGAGCACAGCCATATACCGGTGTCCCGCAAGACGCCTTACCCCGCAGGCGATGAGTTGCCCGAGGCCTACAAGCTGATGGGTGACCCCTACATCACGCTGATGGCGGCGGCGTCCGTGACCTCCACGCTGAAGCTGGGGACGGGCATCGCCCTGCTCATGGAGCGGGAACTGTTCTCACAGGCCAAGACCATCGCCAGCCTCGACCGGTTGAGTGGAGGCCGGTTGATGATCGGTACCGGCGTCGGCTGGAACGAGGAAGAGTTCACCAATTGTACGCGGCAGCCCTGGGGTAAACGCTATGGCGTGATGCGGGAAACCGTGATGGCGACACGCGCCCTGTGGCGGGATGAAGAGCCCGAGTTTCACGGTGACTATATCGATTTCGATCCGGTGTGGTGCAACCCCAAACCCGCGCAGGCGGGTGGTCCGCCGGTCATCTTTGGCGCCATGGGGCCGTTGGGTGTCAAGCATGCGGCACAGTGGGCAGACGGGTGGATGCCGGTGGACGTGGCGATGGGCGATGTGCAGGAGGGCTTGCGCGCCTTCCGGCAGCAGGTCGCGGAGAACGGCCGCAACCCGGATGCTGTCCCGGTGACCCTGCAGACCCTGATTACCCCCGATCTGGACACCCTGAAGCGCTACCGCGACCTCGGCGTCGAGCGGGTTGTGGTCGGCGTCGCGGTGGACATGTGGGACCAGCCCGAGAAGATCATGCCGATGATTGACACATTCGCCGGACTAATCCCGCAGATCAACGCCTGACGCGGTGTCGCCGCGCCGGGCGTCAGTGGTTTTCAGAGGCCGCCGCGTTCCGCGTAGTCCATGGCGAACCCCACCAGCGTGCGCACGCCGACAATCAGGGCGTCTTCCTGTGCGGTAAAGAACGGGGAGTGGTTGGAGGGGCGCTCGCTGCGCGGCACGCTGGGGTCGCCGGCACCGAGCAGGATGAACAGGCCGGGAATGTGTTCCTGGTAGTAGGAGAAGTCCTCGGCGCCGGTAATCAGGCTGCCTTCAAATACGCGGTCTTCTCCCGCGGCGCGGACCAGGGTCGGCATCATCTGCCGCAGCAGCTGGGGATCATTGCCGGTCACCGGCGTCGAGTAGGTGACGTCCACCGTTGCGCTGGCACCGTTCGCCTCGGCGATGGCGGTGACGGTGGCATCCAGGCGTTCCAGCAGCCGTTCGCGCTCGCCCCGATCAAAGGTCCTGACCGTGCCCAGCATGGTCACCTCGTCGGGAATGATGTTGCCCCGTACGCCGCCCTGGATACTGCCGATAGTGAGCACGGCGGGCCCGCGTGTGATGTCAATGTGACGCCCGGGAATGCCCTGCAGGGCGCTCAGCACCTGGCCCGCTACATAGATGGGGTCAACCCCCAGCCACGGCGATGAGCCGTGGGTCTGGCGTCCGGTGATGGTGATTTCGATACTGTCCGCCGCCGCCATGAAGCTGCCGCCGCGGTATACGAGAGAGCCGGAATCATCCGGCCAGACGTGCAGCCCGATAATGGCTTCCGGAGCATCCGGCCCCTTCAGTATGCCCTCCTTGACCATCAGCGCCGCACCGCCCTCCTCACCGGGTGGCGCGCCTTCCTCGGCGGGCTGGAAGATGAACTTGACCGTGCCGGCGAGTTCGTCGCGGTGCTGCGCCAGCACTTCCGCCGCACCCATGAGCATGGCAACGTGGGCGTCGTGGCCGCAGGCGTGCATCACGGGCACGTCCTTGCCCATGTACTCGCCGCGGGCAGTGGAGGCAAAGGGCAGTCCGGTCTGCTCCAGCACGGGCAGTCCATCCATGTCGGCGCGCAGTGCGATCACGGGTCCGGGTTTGCCGCCCTTCAGTGTGCCGACCACACCGGTGTGCGCAATCCCGGTTTCGACCGCATCGAATTTCAGCGCGCGCAAATGTGCCGCCACTTTCTCGGCGGTACGGAACTCGCGGTTGGAGAGCTCCGGGTTCTGGTGCAAGTCGCGGCGCCACGCAATGACCCGCGGCTCGACTGCCGTGTAGGCGGCATCCAGCTGCGCCCGGTCGGCGGCCTGTGCAACGCTTGCTGTGAGCAGCATCGCGGCCGCGAGAAAGGTCGGTTTTATGGGCATGTGCGCATCTCCTGTGACTGTCAGCACTGGAGTGTAGCCTGATGGCCCTCCGGGTTGAAGGAAGTGCGCCGACAAAAAAAGGGGCCGATTGGCCCCCAAGGTCTCCTGTTTCTTGCCAGCGCCTACCGGTGTGGTGCGTAGTGCGCAGGGTGCTCGTGGCGCTCGCGGCAGCTGGCGCCCTGATGTTCATGCATCAGGCCGTAGGTGAGCGCGGAACCCAGCACGAACGCACCGACGGTGTAGCGGTGGTCGATGTCGTGGCGCTGTCTGGCCCCATACCAGGGCTGACGATAGTGCTTGTTCCGGTGCCAGCGCGCGGGAACCCGATAGTGTGGATGCACGGGATGCAGTGCCGCAGGATGACCCGCACTGTGATAGTAGGTGATGACTCCGTGGCTGTGCGCGGGGCCTGCCGCCGCGGGGGCAGCCGCCAACAGCGTGACAAGTGCGGGAAGAACGAGGTGTTTGTACATACTGTGACTCCAGGTTGCCGGTGTTACAGCTGCCATACTGCACACCTGTGCCTGAACCACGCCTGAACAACGGTCGGCTCATTTACGGCCCGCGTTCAGCGACGGTTCAGCTTGCAGTGGGTATGCTGGATATTTCCCGGGCGTCGGCTGCGCCCTGCATGGGCTCTACCACTGAGGGTGTGGCATCTGGCACACTCCTGCCTGTGGCGGCATGTCGCGGCCGGATTCGAATCGCGTGTGAGGACAGGTATGGGTGATCGTTTGCGGGTTTTCCTGCTGCTGGTATGCCTGCTGGTAGTCGCTGGAGGCTGGAGCGCGCCCACGCCGGTGCTGGCGCAGCCGGCGGGTTCCGCCGCCCAGAAGAGCGCCATGACCCCGCGCGAGGCGGCCGCCAAGGCCCGCGCACAGCATGGTGGCAAGGTCTTGAACGTATCGCGCCAGGGTAATGCCTA
Source organism: Halieaceae bacterium UBA5044 (assembly GCA_002416125.1). Taxonomy (GTDB): domain Bacteria; phylum Pseudomonadota; class Gammaproteobacteria; order Pseudomonadales; family Halieaceae; genus Haliea. The sequence continues at coordinate 72,565 of DIBU01000021.1, read as the reverse complement.
CCGGGTGAAGCTGCTGCTCGACTCCGGTCGGGTCATCACTGTAACGGTCAAGGGTTGAGCCTTGCGCATGCTGGTGGTTGAAGACGATGTCCGCCTGCGACAGCGGCTCGTCGGGCACTTCAGCGCCCTGGGCTGGGTGGTGGGCGAGGCCCCGGGGGGCAGTGAGGCGGACTATCTGGCTCGTGAATTGCCCTGTGACCTGGCCATTGTGGATCTCGGTTTACCCGACGTGCCCGGCATCGAACTGATTGCGCGCTGGCGCGCCATGGGCCTGGCTTTCCCGGTGCTCGTCCTCACCGCCAGGGCGGATTGGCAGGAGAAGGTGCAGGGGCTGGAGGCCGGTGCAGACGATTACGTCACCAAGCCGTTCTATCTCGAGGAACTGGAGGCGCGCGTGAACGCCCTGCTGCGACGGGTGGCCGGCCGCATCACCGAGCGGGTTGACTATGGCGCCATCGTCATTGACTACAGTGCTCGCTCGGTAACCGTTGACGGCGCCGTGCTGGACCTGACGGCGTTTGAATACAACACGCTTGCCTACCTGGCGCATCGCGCGGGTACGGTGGTCTCGAAAACGGAACTCACCGAACACCTCTATCAGCAGGAGCACGACCGCGACAGCAATGTTATCGAGGTTTTTGTGGGCCGTCTGCGACGCAAGCTGGATCCGCAGGGCCACTTGCAGCCGATCGAAACGGTGCGTGGCGCCGGCTACCGCTTTGCGCTTGTGCCGGTGACCGAGTGAGATCGGGGCTGTCGCTTGCGGCTCGCCTGTCCCTTGCCAGCGCCCTGATGCTGCCCGTGTTTCTGGGGGCCACTGGCTGGTACCTGGAGCGCAGCCATCGGCTCAGCATAGAGGTCGCCCAGGCCGAGCGCCTGGAACTGCAATTGCTCAACCTGCTGGCACAGGCAGAATTCGACGCGGCGCTGGAAATGCCTGCTGATTTGCTGGAGCCGCGTCTGGCGCAGCCTGGGTCAGGGTTCTACGCCGTGATCAGCGACGCTGACGGCACTCTCCTGTGGTCGTCGCGCTCCGCGCTGAGCCTGGACCTCGGACGTATCCCCCTCGCCATGCCGCCACTGCGTCCGGGCGGTACTGCCAGCTCCCGGGTGAATGGGCTGCTCCGGGTTTCGCTACAGGTGCTCTGGGAGACAGCCTCCGGGTCGGACGTGCCTCTGCGTTTCACCGTACTTGAAACCACCGCGCCGATTGAGGCCGATCTGGCGCAGTACCGGCGCAGCCTGCTGCTCTGGCTAGGCGGTTCCGCGCTCGCCCTGCTGGGCTGTCAATTGCTGATTCTGGGCTGGGGCCTGCGCCCCCTGCGCGCGCTGGCGGTTGACATCGCACGCCTGGAGGCCGGTGAAACGGCCCTGCTACAGCGCCCCTACCCACGCGAGGTGGAGGTGCTCACACACAACCTCAATACCCTCCTGCAGGGTGAGCAACAGCGACGCGAACGGGTGCGGCGCACCCTCGGCGACCTTGCACACAGTTTGAAAACACCACTGGCGGTGATCAGGACAGCAGATCCGCAGGCTCGGGACTACCCCGAGGTGGTCTCGGAACAGACCAATCGCATGGAAGAGATCGTGAGTTACCAGTTGCAACGTGCGACGGGCGGCGGTGCCCGTCTGCTGCAGCGCGTTTCCGTGGCACCGGTTCTGGAGCGCTTGCGCAGCAGCCTGTTGAAGGTCTATGCGACCCGCGACCTCGATATCCAGCTGCTGGTGGAGGCGGGCTGCACTTTCCGCGGCGATGAGCGCGATCTCATGGAGATGCTCGGCAATCTGATGGACAATGCCTGCAAGTACGCGCAGCGACGTATTCGTATCAGCGCTGCCGGTGGCGAGGAACATCCGCTGGACATCATCGTCGAGGACGATGGCCCCGGCGTCGCCCCGGCGCTCTGTCGGGCTATTCTGCAGCGCGGTTTTCGTGCCGACAGCCGCGGTGAGGGGCAGGGCATTGGGCTGTCGGTCACGGCAGACATTGCCGCGAGTTATCAGGGCAGCCTGGCCATTGACTCCGGCGGCCAGGGTGGCGCGCGTGTCCGCCTGCGCTTTGACTGATGGCCAGAGTCGTCGTAAACGAAGGGAGACCTATCATGAAAAACCTGCCGCGCAGCATCCCGAGCCTCTTTGCCCTGCTGCTGTTGTTCACGTACACGGTCGTCGCAGCGGAGGACCGGCCCTATCCGCAGATCCGCGTCACCGGTGAAGGCGTGGCAACCCTGCCTCCGGATATGGCGCTGTTGTCCCTGGCGGTGACGCGGGACGCGCCGACGGCTGCACAGGCCCTCGAGGAAACCTCCAGGGCGATGCGGGATGTGCTGGCGGCCATGCGCAAGGCGGGTATCGAGGAGCGCGACCTGCAAACCGAACAGTTTGCCATTCACCCGCGATACCGCGATGAGCCAGCGCAGGTCAAGGGCGAGCCCCCTACACCGCGCATCGTCGGCTACACCGTGAGTAATGGGCTCAGCGTGCGTGTGCGGCAGCTTGAGAGCCTGGGCGCGATTATAGACATGTCGGTGCGGATGGGCGTGAATCAGGGTGGCGGCATCCAGTTTCTCAACGATGATCCGGCTGCCGCTATCACGGCGGCCCGCACGGCGGCAATGCAGGATGCCCTGGCTCGGGCCAGAACCCTGGCCGCCGCGGCCAACGTGGGCCTGGGTGCCATCCTCGATATCTCGGAGCAATCCTACCAGCCCCGCCCGATGATGATGGCGAGAGCAGACACGGTGATGGCCGAGGCCGGTGCTGTACCCATTGCCGGTGGCGAAAACAGCTATCGGGTGACGGTCAATGTGGTGCTGGCTCTGGAGCAGTGAGGGGCGCGGGGAAAAAATTACCCCTGGCAGGGAATAAGCGGCAGCTGCCAGACGTCTTAGGTTTGAAAGTGGAGTGAAACACTACTTTGAGGGGGCGGCGAAGTGCCGTTTGGGTAGTGCCCCGGATGCGCAAGCACCGGGGCACGCGGCCTTCCCCGTCAGCCTCCATTTTCGTTGAAGGTCCGCTGAACCTGAGCGTACAGAAGGTGCTAACCAACCGGCTGGGTGTAAAGGGGAGGGGAGTTTCAACGCCTCAGGACAGGATGGGGAACGCTAGCCCCCCAGCCCTGGAACTACAGGGTTTATTGCCAGCTTCTGGTAATAAGCCCTGCTTCTCTTTTCGCACTTGCCGCATCACCACTCGCATTGCTCTCCACGAAGGCGGCGACCGGGTCGCTATCCGCTGCACTGGCGGGTCGGTAGGCGTCTGCCGCATCGTCCTGCAGGGAAGTTTGCACTGCGGCTACGCGGGTTTCCCAGTGCCCATCATCACGGCAGGCAACACCGCGAATGGTTTGCGCTTCGTTGGCCAGGAGGTATTCCCGGCACCAGGTGCCCTCATGGTTGGGGAAGCTCAGTACCGGACGCAACTTGCTGCCATCGGCCAGTGTTTCCCAGCCGTCGGCTCGCGAAGGCAGCGCTTCCAGCGCCGCGGACAGCACCGCGCCACTGTCACCCTGTTGTTCGGCTTGCCATTGGGGTACCAGAAGCAATGCGGCAGCCGCCGCCAGTGATGCGGCAACGGCGAATCCGCGCGCGTTGTTGATGGCAAACCGGTGCAGGCGATGGGGTTGTGTCTGGATCCGCACCGGGGCGTTCTCCAGCAGTGCGCTCACCTGTTCAGGCAGGGACTGCCGTGCGGCCGCTGCATGCAGTGTCCCGCGCAATTGTGCCTGCAGTGCGCGCATCGCCTCCAGATTCGCCGCGAGGGCGGGATCCTCTGCCATACGCCGCTCGCAGGCCGCGCGTTCTGCGGGCGGCAGCTCGCCGTCCAGGTATGCTGACAGTACTTCCCAGTCCTGATCTGTCATGTTGCCTTTCACATCGTCCTCATTCCGGGGTCTCCCGGTTTTTCAGCAGCTGCGCCCTCGCCCGGGCCACCCTGCTCATGATGGTGCCGACGGGCACCTCCAATATGTCGGCTGCCTCGGCGTAACTTTTGCCTTCCACCGCAACCAGCGACAGGGCCATGCGCTGCTCGGGCGGCAAGGCATCCAGCGCCAGCGCGACCGCTTCCAGCGCACGCTCGCTGTCCGCGTCGTCCTCGGCCGACGGCGCTTCATCGGTGTCCCACGCCATCTGCAGCGGGTAACGCTGGCGGACCTCGCGGGAGCGAAGTTCATCAATCCAGGCGTTCCGGCACACCCGGTACGCCCATTTCGCCGCATCGGCATCATCGGGCATACCCTTCTCCAGGATGCGCTCTACGGTCATCTGCAGCAGATCGTCAGCGTCAGCCGACGTCCCGCTCAGTGACAGGCAGAACCGACGCAAATTGCTCAGTTCTGCCATCAGAACTTCTCGCTGTGAGTGGCTCAGCGATGGCATAATGATCCTGTTACTGGAGATGACGATTAGCCGCCGGATTCTATTCCATTTGGGGGAATTAATCGCGCTATGATTCGTCTTTACTATAGATGGCATTGGCCATGTGGAGGGTGAAAGCTGTGCGACAGTCTACCGTAATGTCCGCTTCTCAACGTATGGCACTCGCAGCGTGTTCCCCGCTGCGTGCCGCGATGCTGTCCTTCCCGGCCTGTGTGCTTGCCTCTGTGCTGTTCGCGCTGGCGCCCACCCAGGCGTTGGCGCAGGTTCCCTGCTGCCTCGATGAAGAGGAGTTCGAGGAGTATCTCGAAGAATCCATCGAGGAGGAGGTCGCGGAAAACGTCGAAGAGGAAGTGGTCGAGAATATCGAGGAAGAGCTCGAGGTAGCCGTTGACCAGGCGGTGGGAGAAACCATTGAGGACTCCATCGAGGATTCCATCGAGGAAACGATCGACGATTCGGTGGAGAAATCGGTTGAGGAAACGGTCGCCGACAGCGTGGAAGAGTCGGTGGAAGACGCCGTCGAAAGCACGGTTGAAGAGTCGGTGGCGGGTGCGGTAGAGGATTCCGTGGAAACCTCCGTTGAGCAGAATGTTGCCAGTGCGGTTGAAAAATCGGTTGAAGAAACCGTGGAGCAGACGGTAACCGCGTCGGTCGAGGGCCAGGTTGAGGTCGGCATCGCGGCGGCGATTGAAGATCGTCTGGAAAGCGAAATCGCGACTGTGCTAGAGGATCTCGAAAGTCAGTTGGAGATCGATGAGGCGCGCATCAAGACACAGCAGTGGCTGGTGATGGCAGAGCCCGAGGTATTCGACGAGCTGGCGGTCAAGGGATACCTATTTGACCGCGTGACAGACTTGCCGGGTATGGGGTTGCTGCTGGCAGAAGTGGAAGCCCCTTCCAGCTTTGAAATCTATGATGTGCGTGAAGGTGTCATCGATGTCGTGGGGCGCGGGCGCGCCGAAGTGGATTTGAACCACATTTATACGGCGAGCGCTCCGGTGCACCATACGGTAGAAGGCGCGAGACCGCGCAATGTATTGCATTTTCCTGCGGGAATGGACGATCTGGCGTTGCGTCTGGGCATGATTGACAGTCTGGTGGATACCGCGCACCCCGCGTTGCAGAAGGCCAATATTCACAGCCGTGCGTTCGCCACGGAAGGGGCCACGTTGCCTGCCTTCCACGGTACGGCCATTGCCTCGATCTTCACCGGTCGGGATGCGGACTACCTCGGCCTGGCACCCAGCGCTGAACTCTATGCCGCCGCCGTATTCGAGCAGGACGCGGCGCGCGGTGAAATCGCGAGCACCGTAAGTCTGGTGCGTGCCCTCGACTGGTTGATCTCATCCGGCGTCGACGTGGTGAACATCTCTCTGGCGGGGCCACCCAATCGCCTGTTGGAGAAAGCGCTGAGCCGCGCTGCGTCGCGTGGCGTGCTGATTCTCGCTGCAGCGGGAAACGGTGGTCCCATGGCCAAACCCATGTATCCCGCCGCCTATCCGTCAGTCATGGCAGTGACGGCAGTCGATGCCCACGGGCGCGTGTTCAGGCTGGCGAACCGCGGCGACTATGTTGACCTGGCGGCGCCGGGTGTCGGCCTGTTGCATGCGCGGTCCGGCGGTGGCTATGCCACCTCGTCAGGCACGTCCTTTGCCGTGCCGTTTGTGGCTACCGCCGCTGCCCGTTTGCGTCTGCTGTCGCCTTATGAAGATGTGCGGGAAGCGCTGCTCAGCAGTGTGCAGGACGAGGGTGTGCCCGGGCGCGATGATGTGTACGGCTACGGGGTGTTGCGCGTAAACGGCTGATTACCAGCGATAAACATAGCGGCTGCCGACAATGCCCTGTTCGAAGTCGCTGATCTGGAAGTTGGAGCGGTAGTCCCCGTAGGCGAAGTAGAGCTGCAGCGCGCCCTGTTTTGACAGCGGGTACTCCAGGTCCAGCTGCACCCGATGCCGCTCATCCCGACGCTGCTCTCCCTCTATGCTGCCTATTCCAGGCGTCAGTCCACTGTAATCGCGGTTTTCATAGCGGTAGGCCATTTCCAGCTTGAGCACTTTCTCACCAACATCGACCCGGCGTATGTAGCGCAGCTTGGCAGCGTGGGATGTGAAATCCAGACGCTCAAGGTTGGCGTCCTCAGAACGGAACCGGTAACCCATATTGAAGTAGCTGCGCAAGCCGCGCGCGAAAAAATAGACATCGATTTCCCCCGTGTGCGTGGTGGCGTCGCGCTCTGCACGCTCCTTGATCTGCTTGTCGGAGAAGACATAGGCGGCCCTGCTGAACCACTTCTGGCTGAGGAAGCCGGAGACATAAGGTGACGCCCTGTAGAGTTCCAGGAAGCCGTTGCCGTCCAGCAGTGAATTGACATAAAACGTGGAGAATCCGGCGTCAACGCGACCCGCCTGGGTTTTCAGGTTGGCGCCAAGGATATGCGTTTGCCGGTTCAGGTCTGAAAAATCCTGGTACATATCCTGGTTGAAGTCGTAGGTCAGGCGCAGGTCAGTCTCGGGACTGAAATAAGTGCGCATACCCAATTTGCCTTCAACGGTTACCGCGGAATCCCCTTCCCGTGTGCTGGCATCCAGTTCATCAATGGTGACGTTGGTATCGTACTCGGCACCTACGCCCAACTCGGCAAAATAGCTCGTTGGCGGAGTGCTTTCGGTTCTGGTGTCCTCTTCGGCTGCGGCACCCAGGGACATCAAGCACGCAGTCAGGGCGACGACTCCGGCCAGGTTAAATCTCGGCTGTGGCATGCCAAGGGTCCTGATGGTGGTCGAGACGGAAACGCGAGACTAACCAATGGCGGCGTTTGCGACAAGGGCTTGCGCGGTACTCTCGCCTATGCTCAGCGTCGGTGAGCGTAATTTGCTCCCGCCGACGCAACGGCGCAGAATGCGCTTCGACGATTGCAGCCCAGAGATCGCTATCCCGTGCCCTCGCCAATACCGTACCTACCGCACATGAGCAACTCGCAGGTGTTGAGCATGGGGCTTGCGCCACTTGATGCGCAGCGGTGGATAGAGCCCGATGCAGCGCTCCCGTTTTGGCACGCGCACAAGCAGGCGGTACGTGCCCGTCTCGGCAGCCGTGTTTGTTGCGCTACGCCGGAATCGTTGCCGGCACAGCGCGAGGCGAGCACGCTGTTGGCCACGCACCTGGTACGTGATCATCCCGATCTCTACCGTCGTGCCGGACCAAAACTGGATTGCGGGGAGTACGCCGTCGATATCGGTGAGGAGCACCCGGAGCCGCTGTGGGCGATATCACTGGCAGTGGCGGACGACCTGTTGCTCCTGCAACCCCGGGGTGACGAGTATGTGCTGACTGCTGCAAGTTTATGCAGCCCGAGCCACTGGCGTCTGGAGGAGAAATTCGAGCAGCCGCTGTCCACGATTCACGGCCCCATCCCGGGGTTTAACGCTGCACTGCAGCCGCGTGTGGCACGCTTTCTCCAGCACCTTCACGCTGCGCGTCCGGTCGAGCGCTTCAACTGGGGGTTGCAGCGGGGAGCTGCGCTCTGCGCCAGGGATAGCGTGGCGGCCGAAGGCGTCCTGCACTATCGTTGTGAGCGCCAGACATTGTACCGATTGCCCGGCACCGGAGCTGTCCTGTTTACGATACGGGTGTATCTGAGCCCCTTGAGCAGCCTGGAGGCGGTGCCCGGCGCGCTGCAGGCTCTGGTGCAGGCCATTGACGCCTGCCCGCCGGCACTGGCGGTCTACAAGGGATTCGATCGCCTGCAGGATGACCTGGACGACCTGCGGAATACCTATGTCTGACCTCGTCTGGTGGCAGATGACGCTGATCGGCCTGCTGTTTGTCTGGGGGGGCTTCGTGCGTTCGGGTCTCGGTTTTGGCGGCGCGGTGCTGACATTGCCCTTCCTGCTCATGGTATACAACGCACCGCTGGTCTACCTGCCGATCATCTCCGTGCACTTGCTGTTCTTCTCAGGATTGACCATCCTGCAGGCCCATCTGCGGGCGCGCCGGGCACTGCGCGGCGGCGCCCGGCGCAGCGACGCCCGGCGCGACGACGCCCGGCGCAGCGACGCCCGGCACGACGACGTAGCGGCTCCCGAGGCTGCGGGCACGGTGAATTGGCCGTTCCTGCGCTACGCCTTTACCTTGATGCTGGTCCCCAAGCTGATTGGCGTAGCCGGCGTGCTCACCCTGCCGGCGACGGTGGTCAGCAGTTTCATCTTTCTGGTGGTCGGGGCCTACGCGGTGAGTTATATCCTGCAACGCCCGTTCAAAAGCAACAGTCCGCGTGTCGACGCCGCCCTGCTCATGCTGGGGGGATATGTGAGCGGCACCTCACTGATTGCGGCGCCGCTGGTCGTGCCGGTGGCGGCGAGTCGGGTTGCCCGACACGAACTGCGCGACACCCTGTTCGTGCTCTGGTTTGTGCTGGTTGCGATAAAGCTGGCGGCGTTCGCCTGGACCGGCGTCGACCTGCAGTGGCGGCAGCACCTCTGGCTGCTCCCCTGCGCCGCGATTGGCCATGTCCTGGGTCTGCGTTTTCACGCCTATACCCTGCGTGCTGATACCGCTGTGTTCTTTCGCGTACTCGGTGTGGGCCTGCTCACGGTCAGCGTCGTGGGTCTGGTGCGCATGGTCAGCCAGTCCATGGGCTGACCGCGCGCAGGCCCCGCACTCAGGCGCGGGGCTTGCGCTTCGCCGGCTTTTTGCCAGGCTTCAATCCCGGTTTGCTGCTGTGCTTGCGGGCCGTCGCAGGTTTGCCGTCGGCTGCGTGGGCGGCGGATGAATCTCGCTGCAGGTTCAGTTTCTGCCCGCTGACCCAGACGCCGCGAAGGTGGTCGAAGATCTCGGCTGGCATGCCCTCGGGGAGGTCGACTGTGCTGTACTCATCGTGAATGATAATGCGGCCGATGTGCTCACTGTCGATGTCGGCTTCGTTGGCAATAGCGCCCACGATGTTGCCGGGCTTGACGCCGTGTTTGTGGCCCACCTCGATGCGGAACCGCTCCATGCCCTTTGACAGCTCGCTGTCACGCTCCTGTCGGCGCGGACGCTCCCGGGGCTCACGGGCCTCGCGCTCTTCCCGGGCAGGTCGCTCGGCACGCGCTGGCTTGTCACGTCCGCTCGCAGCCGCCGGGGCACTGTCCTGCGTCTTCCCGGCCACGTCTGCCTTGCCGCCGCCCGCCAACAGGACCAGCGCGGCAGCCACGTCAACCATGGGCACACCGTACTCATGCTGGTAGTCGCTGACCAGTTTGCGCGCTGCGTCCAGGTCGCGGGTGTCGAGGGTGGCCGTGATCTGCTGTTTGAAGCGATCGCTGCGCTTGTCCTGCACTTCCTGCGCACTCGGTAACTGCATGGGTTCAATGATGTTCGACGTGGCCCGTTCAATGGCCTTGAGCAGACGCCGCTCGCGGTTGGCCGCAAACAGAATGGCTTCGCCCTTGCGTCCGGCCCGGCCGGTGCGGCCGATTCGGTGCACGTAGGCTTCCACATCCTGGGGGATGTCATAGTTGATGACATGGCTGATGCGTTCCACGTCCAGTCCGCGGGCGGCGACGTCGGTGGCCACCAGGATATCGAGGTTGCCGTTTTTCAGCCGCTCGACGGTTTTTTCGCGTTGCTGCTGGGGGATGTCGCCGTTCAGCGGCGCCGCTGAATAGCCGCGCGCTGAGAGCTTCTCCGCCAATTCGGTCGTGGCGATGCGGGTGCGCACAAAGAGGATGATGGCATCAAAGTCCTCCATTTCGAGTATGCGCGTCAGTGCATCGAGTTTGTGCACACCGGCCATCATCCATACCCGTTGTCGAATCGACGAATTGGCCATGGAGGTCACCTGAATGGTGATTTCCTGTGGTGACTGCAGATGATGCTGTGCGATACGTCGAATGGCTGTGGGCATGGTGGCGGAGAACAGCGCGACCTGCCGGGTCGGCGGTGTCTGTTCCAGAATCCACTCGACGTCATCGATGAAGCCCATGCGCAGCATCTCGTCCGCTTCATCCAGTACCAGCGAGCGCAGCCCACCCAGGTCCAGTGAGCCGCGACGCATGTGGTCCATTACGCGGCCGGGTGTGCCGACAATGACGTGCACACCACGTTGCAGCTGGCGCAGTTGCCCACGGTAGTCGGAGCCGCCGTAGATGGGCAGCACGTGAAACCCGGGCAAGTGCGTAGCGTACTTCTGGAACGCTTCGGCAACCTGAATGGCCAGCTCCCGGGTGGGTGTGAGCACCATGACCTGCGGGGTTTTCTGCTTGATATCCAGCTTTGCCAGCAGCGGCAGGGCAAAGGCAGCGGTTTTGCCGGTACCCGTCTGCGCCTGGCCCACCAGGTCGCTGCCCGACAGCAGTGGCGGTATGGTGCGTGCCTGGATGGCTGACGGGGTTTCATAGCCGACATCGGTCAGTGCGCGGAGGAGGAAATCGGGCAGGTTCAGGTCCGCGAAGCGAGTCGCGTCGGAGAGTTCGGCGGTCATGGGGAGAATACCTTGGGGATGGAACTGCAATCGGGGGGATAGTATACAGGCATACGGAGCCACAACAACGCGGAGGTGGCGTGAATATGCCGTGTTCACCGGCGATGATTGACTTCCGTCCGCGGCCCCCTCAGCTATACTCGTGAGTGAATCAGCAACGCGCGGAGAACTCGCCATGACCCAACCCAGCACCGTCAACGACTGCATGCACCGGCAGCCCCTGACCATACGTCCGGACGCCAACCTGGTCGAGGCAGTGGGCATCATCACCGAGCACGGTCTCACAGGACTCACGGTCACGGATGCCAGCGGAGCGGTGCAGGGCGTGCTGTCGGAGCTGGACTGCCTGCGCGGCATACTGGCGGCGATCTATAACGACGGGGATCCGGAACACGCCCTGGTCAGCGAGGTTATGACGTGCCAGGTGAACGCCTGCGGCCCGCAGGACAGTATCGTCGAAGTGGCCCAGTCCATGCTGGAGACCCGTCAGCGCCGCCGCCCCGTTGTGGAAAACGGTGTGCTGGTCGGGCAGGTGAGCTCGCGGAACATCCTCTGGGCGCTGATGGAGCACTCCCGGCGCCGGTTGCAGGACCGGCGCCGCTAGCGGCAGCAGGCAGCTCTACTCGCCCTCGTCCGCCGTGCCGGCGAGTTTGCGCAGCACGTAGTGCAGAATACCCCCGTGTCGGTAATAGCTGAATTCATTCGGCGTATCAATGCGGATCAGGGCCTGAAACTCCCGGTCCTCGCCCGCCGCATTGCGCACCCGCACCGCGACGTGTTTCTGCCCGGGTTTCACCGCGCCGATACTGAATGCCTCCCTGCCCGTAAGGTTCAGGGTTTGAGCGGACTCTCCGTCGGCAAACTGTAGCGGCAGGATACCCATGCCGACCAGATTGGACCGGTGAATGCGCTCGAAGCTCTCCGCAATCACCGCGCGCACCCCGAGCAATGAGGGGCCTTTCGCTGCCCAGTCCCGCGATGAGCCGGTGCCGTACTCCTTGCCTGCGATAACCAGCAGCGGAACCCGTTGTTCACGGTAGTGCTCCGCGGCATCGTAGATGGACATCTGCTCGTCGTTGAGAAAGCAGGTGGTCCAACTGCCCTCGGTGCCAGGGGCCAGCTGGTTGCGCAGCCGGATATTGGCAAAGGTCCCGCGCATCATCACCTCGTGGTTGCCGCGGCGTGAACCATAGGAATTGAAGTCGTCGACGTCGATGCCCCGTTCCTGCAGGTATTGCCCCGCCGGACTGTCAGGCGCAATGGCGCCCGCGGGGGAGATGTGATCGGTGGTGACGCTGTCGCCCACCATGACCAGGCAGCGGGCCGCCTCAATACCGCGTACCGCGTCGGCCTGCGGCGGCATGTCATCGAAGAAGGTCGGTTTGCGCACGTAGCTGGATTCCGGCCACGGATAGCGCTCGCTGTCGGCAACAGGCAGGTCGTTCCAGGTGGTGTTGCCGCTGTATACGTCGGCGTATTTTTCCCGGAACATGGTGGCATCGACGGCATCGCCCACAATGTCGCGAATCTCCGCATTGCTCGGCCACAGATCGGCCAGCGTCACCGGGTTGCCGTCGGCGTCGTGCCCCAGCGCATCGTTGAGCAGGTCGACATCCATGTTGCCGGCCAGCGCATAGGCCACGACCAGCGGTGGAGACGCAAGATAATTGGCGCGAACGTCCTGGTGAATGCGCCCTTCAAAGTTGCGGTTTCCCGAAAGCACGGAGGTGACCAGCAGGTTGCCCTTGGCAATCGCCGCACTGATGTCATCAGGCAGCGGCCCCGAGTTGCCGATACAGGTGGTACAGCCGTAGCCGACGAGATAGAAACCCAGGGCCTCCAGGTCATCCATCAGCCCGGTTTTCTCCAGGTATTCGGTGACCACCTTGGAACCCGGGGCGAGGCTTGTCTTGACCCAGGGGCGTGACCGCAGGCCGAGGGCGCGGGCCTTGCGCGCAATCAGCCCGGCCGCCACCAGCACGGCGGGGTTAGATGTGTTGGTGCAGCTGGTAATGGCCGCGATCACCACGGCTCCGTGCTGCAGTTGGAACGACTCATCGCCCCGTTGCACGGTTATGCCATTGAGGGCCGTCGCTTCCTCGTCACTGACGGTGCCGCCTTCCTGCTCCCAGCCGCCTTCGTCTTCGGAGACTACCGTGAGCTCCTGGAATTCCCGCAGCACCTGTGTGAATGCCTGTTTGGCTTTGCGCAGGGGGACGCGATCCTGGGGTCTTTTCGGGCCCGCGATGCAGGGCTCGACATCGCCCAGGTCCAGCGTCAGCGTGGCGCTGTAGCGCGCCTCCACGCTGTCCGCATCGTGCCAGAGACCCATGGCCTTCATGTAGCGTTCGACCAGCCGCAGCTGGTCGTCGCTGCGGCCGGTGAGGCGCAGATACCGTACGGTCTCCTCATCGACCGGGAAAATGCCGCAGGTCGCGCCGTACTCCGGCGCCATGTTGGCGATAGTCGCGCGATCAGCCAGGCTCAGGTGAGCGAGGCCGGGGCCAAAAAACTCGACGAACTTGCCCACCACGCCGTGCTTGCGCAGCTGTTCTGTCACGGTGAGCACCAGATCGGTCGCTGTCGCGCCCTCCGGCAGCTGGCCCTGCAGACGGAAGCCGACCACTTCCGGGATCAGCATGGTGACCGGCTGTCCCAGCATTGCGGCTTCGGCTTCGATGCCGCCCACACCCCAGCCCAGCACGCCCAGGCCGTTGATCATGGTGGTGTGCGAGTCGGTGCCCACCAGGGTATCCGGGTAGGCCAGCGTGCGGCCGTCCTGCTCCGCACTGAACACGCCCCGCGCCAGGAACTCGAGGTTGACCTGGTGCACAATGCCCGTGCCGGGGGGGACAACCTTGAAATTCGCGAAGGCCTCCTGCCCCCAGCGCAGAAACTGGTAGCGTTCACGATTGCGCTCAATCTCAATCGCCGTGTTGCGCTCCAGGGAGTCCTCGCCGCCAAAATGGTCCACCATCACCGAGTGATCGATGACCAGTTCCACCGGGGACAGCGGGTTGATTTTTCCGGGCTCGCCACCCAGGTCCACCATGGCATCGCGCATGACCGCCAGGTCAACAATGGCGGGTACACCGGTGAAATCCTGTAGCAGCACACGCGCGGGAACGAAGGCAATTTCCTGGCTGGGCGGCGCGCTTGGGTCCCAGCGCGTCAGGGCTTCGATGTCGGCGTCGGTGACAAACGGCTCGTTGCCATGTCGCAGGAGGTTTTCCAGCAGCAGCTTCAGCGAGTAGGGCAGGGTTTGCGTGTCACCGCCGGCGGCGTCTAAGGGGAAGATCGTATACTGTGTGCCGTCCACATCCAGGGACGCTTCCTTGCGGTACTTTGTGCTCATGGCAATGCCTCTCATTCGGGTGAACAAGCGGGAACCTTGTGTCCCGTTCAGTTACCCTAGCACAGGTCGGCGTATCTGGCAGACTGAGACGATTTGCCGCGGAGCGCGTATCCAGCCTGTCGCCGGCGAACGCCGGGGGCCGGCAAATGCAGGTGAAAATCGGGAGAGCAGCGTGCAGCAGGGGACAGGACAATCGGGACGGGCCAGATTCAGGCGGGGGCGCAGTGGCGCGCTGTTGCTCTGGCTTGTGGCGGCCGTGTGCATGGCGGACGCGGGTGTTCGCGTCAGCCTGACCACGGTCGAGACGACCGAGATCCTGCGTGAGTTGCGCCTGACGGGCACAGTCACGGCGCAGCACAACGCGAGTCTGTCGGTTGCCGCCGCAGGACTGGTGCAGGATATCCTCGTCGACACTGGCGCCAAGGTGGCCCGGGACGATGTCCTGTTGCGCATGGATGCAGAGCTGGCCGAACTGCGCCACGCAGCCGCCAGAGCTGCGGTGGCCCAGGCGCAGGTGCGCGCCCGGGATGCCGAACGGCGCCTGCAGGAGGCAGAGTCGTTGCTCCCCCAGCGAGGCATTGCCGAGACCACGGTGCGCGAACTGGCCGCGAACCGTGATGCGGCACGGGCGCAGCTGCAACAGGTGACCGCAGAGGCGGCGCTGGCGCAGGCATTGCTCGACCGACATACGCTGCGTGCACCATTCCCCGGGGTGATCAGCCTGCGCCGCACGGAACGTGGAGAATGGCTGAACCCCGGTCAGGCCGTATTCGACCTGGTGGGGCTGGACGACCTGCGACTGGATTTTGCCGTCCCCGAGGATTATCTGTCATCGCTGCAGGTCGGCGCGCCACTCACTTTTAGCACTGCCGCCGATCCCACGCGGGAACTGACCGGCCGAGTCGCCAGCCTGGTGCCGGTTGCCGACACCGCGGCGCGCACCTTCCTGCTGCGTATTGCTCCCGCTGATGACGCCCGCTCCGGCCTGTTGCCCGGAATGTCGGTCAGCGCGCGTTTGGCCCTCGCCACCGGGCGCCGGGGTATCGCGGTGCCGCGGGATGCGCTGGTGCGCTACCCGGATGGGCGGGTAGTTGTCTGGACAGCGGAGGCGGATGGCGATGCACTGATCGCGCGTGAGAACACCGTGACCACCGGGTTGGCCTTTGGCGGGCAGATAGAAATTCTGCAGGGCCTCGCGGCGAACGAGCAGGTGGTGGTGCGAGGCAATGAAGCCCTGCAGCCGGGGCTGCTTCTGCTGCCTACGGGAGATGCGCAATGACCGAGGGCGCAGCGGGCTTCTTTGACCGCATCGTCGCCCGGGGCATTCTGGTCACCGTCGTCGCGCTGATAGTGACGGTGGTGGGGATCATCGCGGCGCTGCGGATTCCTGTGCAGATGATTCCCGACCTCGATGTCCGGGTGATCAGCATCCGCACCACCTGGCCGGGTGCGACGCCGCAGGACGTGGAGAAAGAGATCCTTATCGAGCAGGAGGAGTACCTGCGCAATCTGCCCAGTTTGTCCCGCATCGTGGCGACTGCGCGCGCGGGCAGTGCCGAAATCGAGCTGGAATTTCCTTTTGGCACCGATATCACCGAAATGCTGATTCGGGTCAGCAATGCCCTGAGCCAGGTGCCGGATTACCCCGAGAACGTCGATGAGCCACGTATTTTCGCCAATTCCTTTTCGGCGAATGCCTTTATGTTCTTCAGCATTACGCCATTGCCCGGTAACCCGCGGCAGGTGGACGTGGATCTGGCACTGGATTTTATTGAAGACACAGTAAAGCCGCGCATGGCCCGGGTACCGGGGGTCTCCGAAGTCGGTGTGGGAGGGGGTGCGGAACGGCAGATCCAGATTCTCATCGACCCCGCTCGCCTGGCGCAACGCGGCCTCACGCTCAGCGATGTGCGCGAGGCCGTGCGTGCGCGCAATCGCGATCGCTCGGCGGGTGACGTGGAGTCGGGTAAGCGGGAATACCTGTTGCGTACCATCGGGCGTTTCGAGGATGCGGCAGCGCTGGAGCAGCTGATTCTGCTGCGCCGTGGCGACGCAATTACGCGCTTGAGTGATGTCGCCGAAGTGAAACTGGGCAGCTTTGAGCAGCGCAGTCTGTCTTTCTTCAACGACCAGACCAACCTTTTCCTCTCTGTGCGGCGGGAATCCGGCTCCAACGTGATCGCCATAAAGCGGGCGATGATGGCTGAACTGGACGCCATCAATGAAGAAGTGCTCGCCCCAGCCGGGTTGGAGATGTTGCCGGTCTCGGACGATGTGCGTTACGTGCAGGATTCGGTGCGCAACGTCTGGCAGAACCTTCTGCTGGGCGCGATGTTTGCCACGCTGGTGATGTATTTGTTCCTGCGCTCTGCCCGTGCCACGCTGGTCGGGGTGATGGGCGTGCCGCTGTGTATTATCGTGGCGTTTCTGGGCCTGCTTCTGGCGGGGCGCACCGTGAACGTCATCTCGCTGGCCGGCATTGCCTTCGCCATCGGCATGACGCTGGACAACAGCATCGTGGTGCTGGAGAGCATCGCCCTGGAGCGCCGCCGGGGTGCCAACCGCCTGCGCGCCGCGGTGGAGGGTGTGCGCCAGGTCTGGCCCGCCGTATTTGCCTCCACTGCAACGACGATTCTGGTGTTCATCCCCGTCATTTTCGTGGAAGAGGAAGCGGGGCAGCTGTATTCCGATGTGGCGATCGCAATCTCGGCGGCAATCCTGGCTTCCATGCTGGTCGCCATTACCGTATTGCCGGCCGCCGCAGCGCGCCTCAACCTCGGGCGCAGCGGCAGCAGCGAGGGCGGTGCAGGGCGCCTGCGCGCACGCACGCTGGAAGGCGTCGCCTGGCTCCTGGCCCGTGGCAGTCGACGTGTTGCCTGCGTCGCCGGTGTGGCGACCGCCAGTCTGCTGGCGGTGATGGTTCTCACGCCGGCCGCGGAGTACCTGCCCGAGGGTGAGGAGCCCAAGGTGTTCGCCCTGATGAGCGCACCCCCCGGATACAACCTTGCTGCGATGGCAGACATCGCAGAAGAGGTACGCAGGGAGTTGCTGCCCTACGTGGACGCGGATCCTGCAGCATTCCGGCGCGGCGAGGCAAGCGTGCCGGCCATGGCCTACATGAACATGCGCGTTGCGCCCGACCAGGTGCGCATCATCGCCGAGCCGATCAATGCGGCGGATGTGGACGCCCTGATGGATGCGCTGTCCGCGGTGTTCGAGAGGTATCCCGGCATGCGCGCCTTTGCTGCACGCGGCTCGATCATTACCAGCAATGATGGCGGCACGCGCAGCGTGAACCTGGATGTGTCTGGTACGGAGTTGACAGACATTTATACCGTGGCGCTGGCCGCCTACCGCCGCGCCGACGCGGCCTTCGAGAATCCGCGTATCCAGAGCCGGCCATCGTCACTGACGCTGGCCCAGCCGCTGGTCGAAGTGCGACCAGATTGGGAGCGTGCCGCCGAACTCGGGCTGGATGCCGAGGCGATCGGGTTCACCGTGGCCGCGCTGACCGACGGTAGCTATATCGATGAATTCTTCCTCGCCGACGACAAGGTGGACATCTACCTGTACAGCGAGGCGGGTCAGTCCGGGTCGTTGGACGCCTTGCCGCATCTTCCGGTATACACGCCGGTCGGGACCGTCGTGCCGCTGGGTTCGCTGGCCAGCATTACCGAGACGGTGGACACCGCCCAGGTAAGACGAGTCAACGGGCGCCGCACGGTCACGCTGAATATTATCCCGCCAAGGTCGGTACCCCTGGAGACCGGCGTGGCGATTGTTCGTCAGGATGTGGTGGGTGGCCTGATGGCGGCAGGGGAGGTGCCCGCCGGGGTGACGCTGGCAATTTCCGGTGCCGCGGACCAGTTGGACGCCACGCGTGCCTCACTGCTGGGCAACTACCTGGTGGCGCTGCTGATTGTGTACCTGCTGCTGGTGGCGATCTTCAGTCACTGGGGCTATCCCCTGTTGATCATGACCTCTATTCCGCTGGGCATCGCGGGCGGCATGGTTGGCCTGTGGTTGCTGAATGCAGTGGGGGGCTGGCTGCCACTGTTCGGTCTGGCGGAGATTGTGCAGCCCTTTGACATGATTTCCATGCTGGGCTTCCTGATCCTCATGGGAACAGTGGTGAACAACCCCATTCTTATCGTGGATCGGGCGGTGGCCAATGTGAGCGCCGCCGGTATGGAGGTGGTAGCGGCCGTGCAGGAGGCAGTGGACGCGCGCCTGCGACCTATTGCCATGTCTACGATCACCACCCTGAGTGGCCTGGCGCCGCTGGTCTTGCTGCCGGGGGCCGGCACGGAACTGTATCGCGGCGTGGGCGTCATTGTCATGTTTGGCATTCTGGGCTCCGCAGCTGTTACCCTGACATTGCTGCCCGCTCTGACAGTGATTGTGCTGCAGTGGCAGCAGCGCCGTCGCGCTCTGCCAACAGGTGCTGAATGACATGAAATCCGCACTGGACAACGACTACCGCGCCTCGCTCTGGCCGCTGCCTCCAAGGCTGCACACCGCAGAGGGTGACGCTCGCCGGGTGGGCGTGGAACTGGAGTTCTCCGGCATCCGTCTGGAGCAGATCGCGAACCTGATTCGCGAGCAGCTTGGCGGCGAACTGGATACGGTGTCCCCCTACGAAAGCCTGGTGAGGAACACCGAGCTGGGTGACTTCAAGGTGGAGCTCGACTCGGCGTGGCTCAAGCGCCGCGGCCGCGAGCGGGCCGATGTGGCCTCGGATGAGCTGGCCACGCTGGGCGAGAACATGCTCAAACTGGCGGCGGAGCAACTGGTCCCGTTTGAGGTGGTCAGCCCGCCCATCGCCATGTCCGACCTTTGGCGCCTGGGCGCCCTGCTGCAGGTGCTGCAGCGTAGCGGTGCACGTGGCACCGCCGATGCGCCGCATTATGCCTTCGGGCTGCATCTCAACCCGGAGTTGCCCGGCCTGGATGCGGCTACCATTCTCGCCTACCTGCGCGCCTTCTGTTGCCTGTCGGACTGGCTCCGCATGCGCAGCAAGGTGAACGTCAGCCGGCGTATCACCCCCTACATTGATCCCTACGAGAAATCCTATGTCAGCCGGCTGCTCGCCCCGGATTACAACCCGGATGAGCAGCAGCTGATAGCGGACTATCTGGCGGCCAATCCCACGCGCAACCGGGCGCTGGACATGCTGCCGCTGTTTTCCCATCTTGATCAGCCGCGTGTCCGCGCCGCGATCCCGGACGACCGTGTGGGCTCGCGCCCGACGCTGCATTACCGGCTGCCGAACTGCGAGATCGATGATCCCAACTGGTCCCTGGCGCGGCCCTGGCGCGACTGGCTGCAGGTCGATGCACTGGCCTGCGATCCCGCGCGGCTGGAGGCGGCGGTGAGTCGCTACCGCGAGCATCTGGGGGGGATCAGCGGCGGGCTGTTTGGGGACTGGGCTCAGGCCAGCGCGGAATTTCTCCTGCCGGAGCTGTGCTAGGCGGCGTTTGTGCCCCCGTGCCGGTGAATACCGGCCCTTCTGGTGCTAAACTGGCGCGCATCACTTTCAGGAGAATGCCTAGCCATGAGTGCAGCTGACGCAGAAAACCATCAACAGTGCATGGAACGATTCATCGCACTGGCCAATACCATGAAGAACGAGGGCGTGCCCACGCGGGTGGTTTCCGCGGCGCTGATGACTGCGTCCGGGGTATATGCCACCTATTCTGTGGCGGGCAATTCCGGCGGCTTGCATGCATCAGGTGTGGAAAAAGTCGCTGCTGCCTACAAGCAGAATCTGGAAAATATCCAGCGCCTGAAGCGTGCGGAGTCCGGTGAGGGGCAGGGCGACGCCTGAGACCCTCGGGGAGGCATCACAGCTCGGCGCGAATCTCGCGAATCTGTTCCATGAAGTAGCCCGGTGCCAGCATCGGCTTCAGCTCCTCTGCCGTGACCGGGCGGCTGAACAGGTAGCCCTGGATGACGCTCGCACCCTGGGTGGTGAGGAAGTTGAACTGCTCGCTGGTTTCCACGCCCTCGGCGACGAGATCCAGGTTCATTGACTGGCCCATCGCGATGATCGCGCGTACCAGGCTTGCATCGTTCTCGCTCTTGTCAAAATCGATAACGAAACTGCGGTCTATCTTCAACTCGTCCAGCGGGAAGCGGCTCAGGTAGCTCAGCGAGGAATAGCCCGTGCCGAAGTCGTCGATTGACAGGCGCAGGCCCATGGCTTTCAGTTCGCGCAGCGTGCGCACGGTGGTTTCGCTGTCCTCCACCAGAATGCTTTCTGTCAGCTCCAGTTCCAGTGAGGAAGCCGGCAGGCCACTGGTCTGCAGCGCTTCGCGCACCATGGGGCAGAAATTCCGGGTGAACTGCAGGGCCGATACGTTGACGGCGATTTTGGGCAGCGCATAGCCCTGCTGTCGCAGATCCACCAGCTCGCGACAGGCCTGGCGGATGCCCCAGCTGCCCAGTTCGCCAATCAGGCCGATTTCCTCGGCCACAGGCACAAAGCGGAAGGGCGGAATCATGCCCTGCTCGGGATGCTGCCAACGAATCAGCGCTTCCACGCCGATCACTGTCCCGGTGCGCGTGTCGACCTGGGGCTGGTAGTGGAACAGCAGTTCGTTGCGTTCCAGCGCCTTGCGCAGGTCGGTCTCCAGACGCAGGCGCTCCACGCCGGCAGCGTCCATATCCCGGGTGTAGAACATGTAGGTGTTCTTGCCCTGGGATTTGGCGTGGAACATCGCGGTGTCAGCGGCCTTCAACAGTCCCTCGAGGTCGCTGGCATGGTCCGGCGCCATGGCGATCCCGATGGAGGGGGTAATCACCAGCTCGTGGTCACCGATCGACACTGGCTGCAGCAGCGTATCCAGCAGCCGCTGCGCCACGGTGCGCACCGCCCGTTCGTCCTCCACCTGATTCAGCACCACGGTGAATTCATCGCCACCCAGTCGCGACACATCAATCCGCGAATCCGAATCAACGAAGTGGGCCACCACGTCACTTTCGCGGACGCAGGCCGCCAGGCGCCGTGCAACCTCTTTCAGCAGCGCATCACCGGCGCTGTGCCCGAGGGAATCGTTCACGCGTTTGAAGTTGTCCAGGTCGAGAAACAGCAGCGCGAGCTTCTCGTTGTTGCGTTTGCTGAGGCGCAGTAACAGGTCCAGCTGTTCGGTGAAGAGCCGTCGATTGGGCAGCGAGGTGAGGCTGTCGAAATAGGCCATCTGGCGCAAGCGGTCCTTGGTCTCGGTGACCTGCCGCACAGCCTGGTTCAGCTCCTGGTTGCGCTGGGAGAGCTGGGCCGTACGCTCTTCTACCTTCATGCTCAGCAGCTGGTGGTCAACGCCGATCTGGGTCTTGTAGTTGTGCAGTCCGCCGATGATGGCGTTCAGGACATTGGCGATTTCCTTGACCTCGCCTTCTCCGTCTATGGTCAGCGGTTCGCCAACGTTGCCGGCGGTAATGTCATCGGCCATCCGCGCCAGTCGCGCCAGCGGTCCCGTCAGTTTGCGTGTGTAGCGGGTGACGATGAGGCTGCCGACCAGCAGCAGCCCCAGGGCGATGCCCGCCAGTGTGCCAAGGGTGGGCAGCAGCAGGACCAGCAGCATGCTGCGGCTGATGCCCACATGCACGTAGCCAGCGACGAACTGGCTGCCGGTGGGTTGTGCCAGTGACTCGCCGAAGTCGCGGCGGGTCAGGTCCTCGCGCAGTGGATTCAGCCCGGACAGAATGGGGATGGAGGCATTCAACACCAGCTCGCCGCCGGTCAGGCTGGCCATCAGGCGCGCCGCTTCCGGAGGCGGCAGACCCCGCTGCGGAGACAGGCCGGTATCGGCATGGGTCGCGCCGCCGCGCAATACGTTCAGCGGCGGCAGCTTGCCCTCGATCTCCTCAATGCGCGACTGCTCCACAACTTCAATGCCGTCCACGGTATCGATGCGCACATAGCTGATGGCAGGCGACAAGGTCTGCAGTCGTTCCAGGAAGTCATGCAGGGTGCGTCGCTCGCGCAGCTGCAGGTCGGCGGCCAGCGCGGTTTCCCGGGTGATTTCGGTGGTCAGCTCGCGGACAAGCCCATCGCGCAGCACGAAATACTCCCTGATGCCGCTGCTGACGAGGATGAGCAGCGCCATGACGCTGGCCGTGCTGACCACCATCAGGTTGATCCTGCCCGCGACGGTCAATGGATTGCCCTCGTGTTGCTGCCGTTACTGGCCTGCGGTGAGATGTAGACCTCGGACAGGGGCACAGGCAGCCCCTGGGGATTGATGACCCGGGCGTGCCGCCGGTCGAGCAGGCGCGGCTCTGGCACGCCGCAGGAGTGGGCGATGATTTCCACCTCGTGCATCAGGTTGGTGGCGTAACTTGCCACGCGCACTGCCTTGTCTGTGGGGTCGAGGCCGCGCTGCAGGTCGGGGTCGTGGGTGGTGACGCCGGTGGGGCAGGTGTTCTTGTTGCACTGCAATGCCTGTATGCAACCCAGCGCGAACATGAAACCGCGGGCAGAGTTGACGCAGTCGGCGCCCATACACAGGGCAGCGGCAACGCCGGAGGGGTTGATCATCTTGCCGGAGCAGATCACCCGGATGCGACCGCGCAGCCCATACTCCAGGAGTTTGTCGACCACCAGCGGCAGGCTGCTGCGCAGGGGCAGTCCCATCAGGTCGATCAGGCTCTGCGGTGCCGCGCCGGTGCCGCCATCGGCACTGTCGATGGTCACAAAATCCGGCGCGTAGTCCAGCCCCAGCTCATTGATGCGCTGGCAGAACTCGTCCAGCCAGCTGCTTTCTCCCAGTGCGAACTTGATGCCGGTGGGTTTGCCGGTGACTTCGCGCACGTGGCGGATCATGCCCAGCAGATCGTCGATTGTGCGCACCTCGGGGTGCCGATTGGGGCTGATGGAATCCTGTCCCTCCGGAATACCGCGTGTGGTGGCAATCAGCTGTGTGACCTTTGCCCCGGGGAGGATGCCACCCTTGCCGGGCTTGGCACCCTGGGACAGCTTGATCTCGAACATCCGCACCTGCTCGTGGCTGGCGATTTCCCGCAGCCGATCGTCGCTCAGCCGGCCCTCCGCATCACGCACCCCGTACTTGGCGGTGCCTATCTGGAAGACAATGTCGCAGCCACCATCATAGTGAAAGGGCGAGATGCCGCCTTCCCCGGTGTTCAACCAGATGCCGGCCCTGGCTGCGCCGCGGGACAGGGCGCGCACCGCAGGCTCTGAAATGGCGCCGAAGCTCATTGCCGAAATGTTGAAGAAGGACAGGGTGCTGTAGGGCGTGCGGGCATGACCCTCGCCAAAAACGATGGCCGTCCGCGCCGGTATTTCTTCATCCAGCGGCGGAATCAGTGCGTTGAGAAAAATAACGTCCCCGGGTTGATTCAGCGGCAGGGTGGAACCGAATGCGACCGTGGAGTCGAGGTTCTTCGCTGCGCGATAGACCCAGGAGCGCTGTGCGCGGTTGAACGGCAGCTCTTCGCGATCCTGGGAGAAGAAGTACTGGCGAAAAAAGCCGCCGATGAATTCGAAGAAGTAGCGAAACCGGCCGAGCACCGGATAATTGCGACGAATACTGTGCGTGGTCTGGCGCACATCAACGATGTACATCCAGCACACCGCCACGATCAGGCACAGCACCGCCAGCGCGAAAAGAAAAGTGAAGGCGTCGAGAAAACCGGCGGTGAAGTGTTTCAGGGTTTCCATGCATTGCCCTTTTGCTGTGCAGGGGTAAAGGTACGTTATTTGTCCGGTCTGGAGCAATGGCCTTCGTGGCTCCAGGCGATCTGGCGCGCGCGCAGCGCAGCGGCCGCGCGCTGGGCTTCATGCAGGGGCGGGCGGGCGGCGGGCATGGCCCCCGTGCGCTCAACCGTTTCCAGTTCCGCCACGTCGCCCTGCGCAATGAGCTTCTCCAGCCCCGCCTGCAGCCGGTTTGCCCCGCAGGGTTGCAGGTTCAGCACGCCCACGGCGGCGGCGCCGCTGAGTGCCTCGTAGAGCATTGCCGCGCTGTCCGCTGTTACCCAGGCAATGCCGCGCTCCCGATAGTGCGCCGCCAGGCCGCGCGGCGCGGTCTCTGCGGCGGTGAGCACGCGACAGTGTTGATCGGCAACAGTACGCAGGGCGTGGACGAAGTCCTCCGGCGTGCGGCGCGATGTGGCCAGCAGCCACTCCACCCCGGGCAGTGCATTGCGCAGTCGCTGTATCTGTTGCAGTACACCCTCGCTATCCCAGTGAAAGTGACGCGACGGACCGCCGACCAGTATCAGCCCGCGTTGTGGATCGCCCTGTCCGGCGGGCTGCAGGGGATTGAGGGGGCCTCGCGTGACGATAGTGCGAGGCGAGACCCGCAGCCCATCGTGTTCCGGCACGATGCAGGCATCAAACAGCCGGCGCAGCAGGCCCGGGTTCATCAGGGCCACCAGTTTGCCGCCATGCCGCCAGCGTGCACGCAGGCCCGCCCAGTGGGTGCGCCTGCCGCACACCAGAATCAGCTCCGGTGGGGGCAGGCCGCGCGGAGAAGCGGTGTAGGGCAACCAGTACACCGCGGCGTTCTGCTGTATCTGCAGGGCCTGTGCCAGTCCTTGCAGCTGCTGCCGGTGACCGGCCCGGGTGTCGTGTATGCACCAGACAACGCGCGGCCAGCCACCCCCGCTCTCGCGGTATGTCACAATCTGTTGCGGTATCTGCCTGGCGGTCCTGAACATGAATCGATGAGGCCTGGTTTGATGGTGGCTATACGTTCAAGGACCCAGATTAGCGCCGCTGTCGCTGCTTGTGGACGGCAAATGGCAAAAAAGTGCAAAAAGAGCCCTTTACCGGTCGTTTCACTCAGCGCAGCCGGTTGCCCCAGTGGCGGCAGCGCAGTGCGTTGAAGCGATCCTTGAGATCGCTGCGCTGGCGCTTCCAGCGGTCCATCTGGCTCGCTGATGCCCCGTGCTGGCGCCGGTCGTCGAGACGCTCAATTTTCTGTTGCAGCTTGCGGCAGGTTTCCAGGCTGGCGTCCGGCTCCTGGGCGCCGGCGCTGGCATGCGGCAACAGCAGGGCCACAGCGCAGAGCAGCACACGCGGGCCTGTTACCCGCAGGGGTGGAATGTCGGAGACTGGCACGGCTGGACCCTCCCTGGTCATCGTGTTGCCTGCACTGTAGATGCCAGCGCTGCCCGATGACAGCAACCGGTCGCGTTTGATGGAAATACGTCGCATTGCGGCGGTGGGCGCGATGATAAGGGTAGTGCGAACTGCTATAGTTGGAGTGGTGAGGTGCAGGGGACACGCGGTGTTGTGGCAGGAGCGACGATGGTGCTGAAAGCGGTTTCAAGGATACTGGCGAATCGAGTCCGCCCGCTGCAGGCGCTGTTGTCGGTGCGCCGTCTGATCGCCAACCCGGATGCAACAGAGGAGGTGTTTCGGGTTATCGAGGCGCTCAAGGGAGACAGCATCGCCCGCGCGGTGACGCGTCTGCGGCAGACGCCCGAAGGCCGTAGCCTGCTCGAATCCCGGGCGCAGATTCTGCCCCTGCTCTGCGATCGTGCGCGGCTGCAAGCCCTGCCCGAGGGCACGGTGGGTCGCAGCTATGTCGACCTGATGGAGCGCCAGGGCATCACGGCAGAGGGTCTGGTCGCAGCCAGCGCTTCCTCACAGCGACATGCCGGGCTTACCGAGGATGAACAGTGGCTCGCCGACCGCCTGCGCGACATCCATGACCTCCAGCATGTGCTCACGGGGTACGGCCCCGATCCACTGGGTGAGCTGTGCCTGTTGTCCTTTATGACGACACAAACCTACAATCGGGGCATCGCCTTCATTGTTTTCATGGCCCGCCACAGCGCGCGCAGGCGCTTTCCTCCGGGTGTTGATCTGGATGCCTGTATCGAGGAGGGCGCCGCCTTGGGCCGGGCATCGCGTTGGCTGCCTGCGCTGCGGCTCGAGGATTGTCTGGCGGATCCCCTGGCAGAGGTCAGGGCCCGGTTGGGTATGCCGGTGCCGCAGCGGTACCTGGAAACGCTCGCGAGCTTCAGGGAGCCGGGCGACTCCCAGGTCGTCGCGACAGGACAGGTCCAGCGGGTCTAGCGCGAGAGGGTCGAGATGTGCTCGTCGACCACGAACATGCGCGTGCATGATCGGTCCAGGAACTGCTCTTCATCCTCGGCGATTCTGCGGGCGGTTTCGGGGTTGGCGCAACGTTCCATGGCGGCCTCATACGCTGCGCGGTCGGCAAACCACAGTTCGGTGATCACGTCGTAGTCGCGCGTGGCGGCACCCGGGTTCAGAAAGGCTCCCTCGCTGTGAATGAAGTTGCGTCGGTAGCCGCACACTTCCGGCAGCAGCGCGCAGATCAGCGGCGCATGCCGCGTTTCGTAGTAGTCGATGAACTGTTCCCGGGTCAGTTCCGGCTTGCACTTCAATAGCGCCATGGACTTGTACATCAATCCTGCTCTCCCTTCGCGGTAATCGTATCGAGCGGGTCCGGTTTACCTTGACCCCCGCGCGATCCACTCATTAAGATTAACCGTAGTATAAAAATCAAATCCTGCACAGGCATGCAACCATGAAAACCCTGTTTGAGGCGCTTGGCGCATGATACGCACGCAGCACTGGCCCTGGCTGCAGCTGGTGGTTGCTTTTCTGATCCAGGCCACCGGTGCCGGTGCCCTCAGCTACTCCTACAGTGTGATCGCGGTGCCCCTGGCCGAGACCTTCGACGCCAGCCGGATGGCGCTGATGCTGGGTCTCACCTGCATGACGCTGGGGGCCGGCGTTGTGTCGCCGATGGCGGGGATTGCCATCGATCGGCTGTCACTGCGCCTGATCATGATTTTCGCCATCCTGATGACCGCCCTGGGTTTCGTGCTGCTTTCCATGACCACCGCCATGTGGCAGGTGCCGGCAGTTTACGGTCTGATATTCTGTTTCGGTTATGTGCTGCTGGGGCCACTGTCAGCGTCCACCCTGCTGGCACGCTGGTTTACCCGCAAACGGGGCCTCGCCCTGGGTATTGCCGGGGCGGGGACGTCCTTCGGGGGCTTCCTGTTTCCGCCACTCATCAGCTGGCTGACCGATCTGCTGGGCTGGCGTGTCGCGCTGCAGGTATTTGCCGCGGTGATTGCGCTGATTGCCGTCCCCGTGGCCCTGATGGCGGCCGATCGCCCGGCGGTCAAAGGTTACACGCCGCCGCTGCCGGAGGGTGATGCTGACCACGAGGCACACACCGGCGCGCGCTTCAACTCCACGGACACGATTATTCGGCACCGGGCGTTCTGGGTAATCGCCGTATCGGTGGGTTTCATGTTCGCCGCGTTCACGGCTACGGTGGGCAGCCTGACGCCGTTTGTCCTCGATACCGGCGCCACGCGCGAGCAGGGTGCCATGCTGATTGCCAATCTGGCGTTGGCGGCGGTGCCCGGGACGCTGTTGTTCGGGTGGTGTGCCGACCGCTTCGATGTGCGGCTCGCGCTCGCCGCCATCATGCTGTTGATGATGCTGGGCCTCGCGCTGTTCTGGGGCACACCGGACATGCCCAGGCTGCTTGCGGGCAGCCTGATTCTGGGGCTGGGTGGCGGCGGCATGCTGCCGGTGTGGAGCTCGTTGCTCGCCCAGATCTACGGCGTGCTCAACTATGGCAGGGTCATGGGGCTGATGTCGCCGGTACTGCTCCCGTTCAATCTGCTGACACCGCCCCTCGCGGGCTGGATCCGTGATGTTACCGGGTCCTACGACATGGCCTTCATGGCGTTTGTGCTGCTGTTATTGCTGGCCGTGGTGATGATCCCGTTGATCGAGCGCAGCGGCCCGGGTTCGCGCCCCGCAGAAGGGGCGGCCGTCAAGGGCTGAAGGCCACCTTGATCGCACCCTGCTTGCGGTCGGCGGCAATCGCAAATGCCTCGGCGGCCGCCTCCAGGGGCAGCCTGTGGGTAATCAGGGTGGGCGCGATCAGCGGGTTCCCCGCGAGGGTGGCGGCGGCGATATCCACATCACGCACAAGCCCCTGACGCGCCTGTGCCATGGAGGTGACTGTGCGCAGTTCCTTCATCATCATCTGCATTGCCGGCAGGGTTAAACCGCCCCAGTAGGAGGCCAGCATGAGGATGGTGGCACCGGGGCGGCAGAGGTCGGCGGCCTGCGCCATCGCCGAATCCGTTCCTGCGCAGTCAATCACCAGATCGTAGTCGTCTGTGGCGCCGTCCAGCGTCGCGCCGAGAATTTCGCCGGCGCGCTGTTGCGCGGGATGGCGTGCGAACAGGTGCACCCGGGGACTGACCTGGCGCGCCACCACCACGGCGCACTGGCCGATGGTGCCGCCGCCGATCACCGCAACTTTGTGCCGATGGCTGATGCCCGCCATGGCGATACCTCTCACCGCCACCGACAGCGGCTCGACCAGGCAGGCATCCTCCACCGCGATGCCACCCGGCAGGGGCACCAGGCAGTGTTCGGGCACGATGATCTCTTCGCTCATGCCGCCGTCCCGGCCCACCCCCAGCACCGCATCGCTGCCGCGCACGCAGAGGTTGTAGTCACCCCGCACACAGCGCTCGCAGTGACCGCAGTAGACGGTTGGCTCGATGGCCACCCAGCGCCCGTCGGGCGTGATGCCTGATATCTCATGGCCGAGGGTGAACGGCACGGGAAACCCGCCCTGCCAGAAGTGCAGGTCGCTGCCGCAGATGCCGGCCGCGGCCACCTTCACCCGCACACCTTCACCGCTGGGTGCCGGCACGTCGTGCACGTGTATTTCATGATTGTGGCAGCGTACTGCTTTCATCCCGCACCTTTCTGTCGATCGGTGTACAGCGTCACGCTGTTGCGGTCTCCATGCCGTGTTCTGTGGCAGGGGCGATACCGGCATTGATGGCATCGACGACCTGCTGGGCGTTGCGGATGGCCCCCTCGATATAGCCAACGCCGGTGCAGTCGCCGGCCTCATGGACCTCAAAACCCGCGCCGCGGAGCTGCTGTGCGACGCGTGTATCGCCGGTGGCGCCCTTGGCAACAATCACCTGCTGTGCTGTGACCCGCTGTGCACTGCCGGTCGCGTCCCGGAAGGTGACGGCATCAGCTTCGATGCGGATATCGGCTGCGGAGGGCTGCAGTGCGACGCCGTGCTCCCGCAGCTCTGCCAGCAGGCGCATGCGGCGCACAATGGGCAGCCCGGCGCCAAAGCGCGGCGCTTCATCGACCACGGTGACCACGCGCCCGCGCTCGGCGAGGAACTCGGCCAGCTCGACGCCCACCAGCTCGCCACCGATGATTACGATATGCCTGCCCAGCGGCATCCAGGTATGGGTCAGTTTGCGCACCAGATTGAGATTGGCGCTGAGGCCGGTCGCCGCACCGATACGCGTTGCCAGTCGGGTCAGCGGGCTGGTGCGCGCCGTGAGTCGCTCGGAGCTTTCGCCCAGGATCAGCTTGCGCATGTCGTCGCCGCTGAATACGTGGTGCTGATCGTTGCCGGGGATCTCCGGAAGGTCACGCCTGGCACCGGTTGCCACGATAACGGCGTCGGCGCCCAAAGACGCAAGCAGCGCAGGTGTTGCCTCAGTGTTCAGGCGCAGGTCGATATCCGCCTTGCCGACCTCTCTGCGCAACCAGGTCAGGAAGCGCTGGTTGGGTTCATAGGCCAGGGATGCGAACTGCAGCGTGCCGCCCAGCCGCGGCCCGCGTTCCAGCAGCGTGACTCTGTGCTGGTCAGCGGCGAGCAGGCGCGCCGCCTCCATGCCGGCGGGCCCGCCTCCCACCACAACAATATGGCGCGGCGTGCTGGACCGCGGGCGGGCGATGCGCAGGTGCTCGACGCCGACCTCGGCATTGACGGCACAACGCGTGGCGTCGCCGGTGTAGATGGCGCTGGCGCAGGTAATGCAGTAGACGCAGGGGCGAATCGATGCCGTGTCGCCGGCGGCGAGCTTATTCGGCAGTTGGGGATCGGCGAGCAGTTTGCGCCCCAGGCCGAGAAAATCGAAGCTGCCTTTTCGCAGCTCTGCTTCGCCGACATCCAGCTCGATGCGCCCCGAGGTAATCAGGGGTATTTTCACCACCTGGCGGATGGCAACGGTTGCCGGCAAATTGGCACCGGGTACCTGGGGGATGTTGGATTCGGAGTGCATCTTGCCATACGCCGTCTCGTGGTAGGCGCTGACCGTAATGGCGTCGACGCCAGCGTCTTCGACCAGCTGCGCGGTTCGCTTGGCATCCTCCAGGGTGATGCCGCCTTGCTTGCCCACTTCCCGGGAATCGAGTTTTACCCACAGCGCAAAGTCGTTGCCGACTTCGGCGCGAATGGCGTGGATCACTTCCAGCAGCAGGCGGGCGCGGTTCTCCACGCTGCCGCCGTAGGCATCCGTGCGCGTATTGGTCTTCGGTGAGATGAATGAGGAGAGTATGTAACCATGCCCGCCGTGTATCTCGATGCCGTCGAACCCCGCCTGCTTTGCGCGCCGCGCCCCCTCGGCAAACTGCTGCACAAGCTGTTGAATATCCGCCAGGTCCAGCACTTTAACCTGCGGTGGTCCCTTCATGCCGGCAGACAGTTTTGCCAGTTCCTCGGGCAGGAAGTAACTCATGAAATCGGCATCCTTGACCGGGCTGGGAACCGCGGGCGCCCACAGCGGGTGACCGTCCCGTGCACTGTCTCCAGCCACCAGGCCACCGTGGTGAAGTTGCACGGCAGCTCGCGCACCGTGGCGTTGTACCGCCCTGGCGAGTTTCTCGAGGCCCGGCAGGAAGCGATCCTCGGATATGCCCACCTGCCAGCGCTGCACGCGACCCACGGGCAGGGCGACGCCCGTCGCGCCGGTTATGACCATGCCGACACCGCCCCGCGCCTGCTCTTCGTGATACGCGATCAGCCGGTCGCCGGCGCTGCCATCACTCTCGGCAAAGTTCACCCCCATGGCGGTGACGATCATGCGATTTTTCAGTTCGAGGCTGCCAATCCGGCCGGGTGACAGGAGTGTGCGGTAGTGCGATGCGCTCATCGGCGTGTCTCCGTGCGTCGCTGACGTTCAGCCAGTCCGTTGCCAGCGCAGCGCTGGGGCATAACCCTGGGCGTTGGCCTCGGCGGTCAGCGTCAGCTGGTGATTATCGAGCTGGTAGGCTCGTGGAAAAACGGCTCCGGCCCAGCCCAGCACGGATGCGCCTTGCACGAAGTGCGTGACCTCGTTGCGTTGCTCATCGACCTCGTAGCGACCGAAGTAGCTGGAATAGCAGCCGTAGGATAGGGCCAGGTCCGGCGTGATGCCGGCGGGCAGGCTGTCCGCTGGTGGCGGCTCTGCGCCGGGTTGCATCAGGTGTACCGACAGCTCGCCAGTGCTGCCGTAGACCAGCAGTCCTCGCGGGGACTCACCCATCGGAAAGAGAACGGACCCATCCGCGGTGGTGAGCGTGTAGGACACCAACTCCCAGCAACCGACAAGTGCCTGTGCGTCCCTCATGCTGTCCGTGACCCTCTGGTGCGCTTTATTACTCGCTGACAGCATACTCCATTCAGCCATCGGCACCCTGATTCCCGCGCGCCGTAGCGCATTCAACCTGGCTCGGGTACCAGTTATTTGTACTCCGCAGTGGTGCCGGCGGTGTGCCTGAAAATTAGTGGTGGCGCAGGAGCCGCGCACGGGAGTACAGTCGGAATATTAATAAGCATAATTTTAATTCCCCGGAGGTTCGGCCCATGCGTCATTTCTCGTCCCTGTCCCTGCTCGCTTCATCGATCGCGCTGATTGTCAGCGGTAATGCCATCGCGCAGGAAAACCAGCGCAACGTTGCACTGGAGGAGATCATCGTCACGGCACAGAAGCGCGAACAGAACCTGCAGAGCGTGCCCATCGCGGTCACCGCACTCAACGCGCAGACGCTGAACATGTTCCGCGTCACCAACACGGAAGACCTCAGCAATCTGGCGCCCAACCTGAACATCCAGAACCAGGGGCGCGGCACAATCCCCCAGATCAATATTCGCGGCGTATCCTCGGGCGTGTCGGCGGCTGAAGTGGACCCGAAAATTGCGACCTACCTCGACGGCGTATACATCGGGCGCACCATCGGCTCGATTTTCGATATGGCCGATATCGAGCGCGTAGAGGTGCTGCGGGGCCCGCAGGGTACCCTGTTCGGTCGGAACGCCACGGGGGGCGCGATCAGCATCACCACATCAGCGCCAACGGGTGAATTCGGGCTCTCCCAGGATGTGTCCGTGGGTAACCTCAATGCACAGCGCTTCCGTACCATCCTCAACCTGCCCTCGGTCGGCCCCCTGAGTGTCAAGCTTAGCTACTTGTACGACAGCAACGATGGCTACTCGGACAACCTGATCGCCGGACGCACACTGGATCTGCGCTTGCGCAACCCGGAGATGGGCGTGCTCA
Source organism: Halieaceae bacterium UBA5044 (assembly GCA_002416125.1). Taxonomy (GTDB): domain Bacteria; phylum Pseudomonadota; class Gammaproteobacteria; order Pseudomonadales; family Halieaceae; genus Haliea. The sequence continues at coordinate 40,029 of DIBU01000021.1, read as the reverse complement.
CCTACGCGGAGAACCTCGGCAGCAAGAACGTTGAAGCCTTCATGCTGGCCGCCAATCTGGACTTCGACACCATCAACGTGGACTACCGCTTTGACTACACGGACAGCCTGACCGTCGGCGCACCGGTGCAGCAGGTCGGGATCATCGGCGCGACTGCGCCGCTGGTTGGCGCCATCAACCAGTTCCAGCCACTGTATGGCGGCATCACCAACCTCAGCACCACACCGCTGAAAGACGTCGCGGCTGCCACCAGCGAGGAGCCTCTGCTCATTCAGGGGCATAACGTCACCGTGAGCTGGGAAATCAACGACAACCTGAGCCTGAAAAGCATCACAGCGTTCCGCCAGATGGACCAGCGCCCGGCTATCTACGACCTCGGGGCAACCGGCGGCTGGAAGTTCACCGCCGCGCAGCTGGGTGCCCTGCTGCAGGGAGACGTGGGTGGAATTCTCGGCAATCCCCCCGGCCCCAACGATTCCCTGTTCACCCTCTTGACTGCCCGCGCGCTGGAGCAAGAGCAGTTCAGCGAGGAACTGCAGCTGACCTGGAGCACCGACAACTACACCCTGGTCGGTGGCGTGTTCTATTTCCAGGAGGAAGCAGAGGCGCGTAACGTGCTGGGTGTATTGCAGCCCGTAGCCAATGGCGTGGTGATCCCCACGCCCTTTGATGCGATTTTCGGCAGTGGCGTCAACTCCACCGATACCGATAACAGCTCCTGGGCCGTGTTCGCCGAGGGCACCTTCCACGCAACGGAGAAGCTCGACGTCACCGTGGGCATCCGCCGCACAGAAGATGATCGGGAAATCGAGCTGATCGACATCAGCGCAACCTCCGGTGGCGGCAGCCTGGATGAAGGCCTCTACAAGCTCAGCTACGGTGAGACCAACTACAATGTGGTGCTCAGCTACAACTGGGCCGATGATGTGATGTCCTACGCGAAGGTGAGCACCGGCTTCGTCGCCGGCGGCATTCTCAATGGCATATCCTACGACCCCGAGTCCATCACCAACTATGAACTGGGCCTGAAGTCACAGTTTCTGGATAATCGTCTGCGCCTGAACGCTGCAGCGTTCTTTATGGATTACGAAGACCTGCAGGTGCAACTGTTTGAAGATGGCAAACAGAGCTTTGAGAACGCCGGCAACGTGGAGGTGACTGGTCTCGAGATTGAAATGGACGCCATTCTTGGCGAGGGCCTGACGCTCAGCACGACCCTCGGCACCTACGACTACGAATACAAGGAATACATCCGCAATGGCGTGAACGTGGCGGATGATGTGCGCCCGATTCGCGCGCCGGATTTCAATACCCGTATTTCGCTGCAGTATGACTTCGGCCAGAAGATGCTCGGCGGCGCACCCTTTATGCGCCTGGACAGCCGCTACCTCGCAGAGGGCGAGAACACGGCCTTCGCCAGCGGTTTCCCGGAAGCCGATCGCCTGTCCCAGCGTGAAGCCTACTGGTTGATCAACGCGCGCGCCGGAGTGATGGAAATTCCCATGGGCTCCGCCGTCAGCAGTGTGTCATTCTGGGTCAAGAACCTGTTGGACGAGGATGAAATCAACGTCTTCGGCAATGAGGTGATCAACATGACTGCCCAGTACAGTTTGCCGCGTACCTACGGCATCGACTTCAATATCACCTTCTAGGTTACAGGAGTGCCGTGGTGTCGGTCGTTCTGGAGAGGCTTGCCGGTAAAGCCATAATCGTTGTCGGGTCGGGCACCGGAATCGGTGCCGCCACCGTGCGCCAGCTGGCGGCTGAGGGTGCCCGCGTGTGTGTCGCGGATATCAATCTCGATGCCGCGGAGTCGGTGGCTGCTGCGGTAACCGACTCCGGCGGAGAGGCTTTCGCCGTGCCTGTTGATATTGCCGACGAAGCATCGGTCGATACGGCGGTCGCGACCGCCTGCGCCAGGCTGGGTCGACTGGACGGCGCCCATATCAACGCGGCGGACCTGCGGGTGATCTTTGAGGACAGCGACGTGCTGGCAGAGGATCTCGCTGTGTTCGACCGCACCCTGCAGGTCAACCTGCGCGGGCACGTATTGTGCACGCGGGCCGTGCTGCCGCATCTGTTGCGCGGCGGTGGCGGTGCCATCGTCTACACCAGTTCCGGTGCAGCGGATGCGGGTGACAGGGAACGGCCGGCGTATGCCATGGCCAAAAGCGGCCTCAATGCGCTGATGCGGCATGTGGCGTCTCGCTGGGGTCGAGAGGGTATCTCCGCCAACTGTGTTGCTCCGGGCTTTGTCTTCACCCCCGAGATGGAGGCCAGCGGCAACGTGCCTCAGGCCATGCTCGACGCGATACTCGCGCACACGCCGACGACGCGACTGGGTAAGGCCGAGGACATCGCCGGGTTGGTGGCACACCTGCTGTCGGACCAGGGCCGCTGGATCAACGGACAGGTGTACAACATCAATGGCGGCGCATTGATGCGTTAAGACAGGGCTAACCGTCCGTCAGCGCCTGTACGAGATTGCGCGCGGTCCAGGGCGCAGTGGCGTATTTCCCGGTATCAATGCTCAGGTAATTGCCATTGCGGGTAATGCCGTAATCAGAGCGCTTGTGCAACGTGGCTGTGGGGTCCGACAGTGCGCCACGGCCGGCGGCAAACACCCAGCCCCCGCCCACCTGAACACGCTCCGCGTTCGCGCGGATGTCTGCCACCCAGGGCAAAAGCCCTTCCAGGGTGTCCAGAACACGGGTTGTCAGTGCGGCGTGATCGGGTGTATCCAGGGTGTGCAGGGGCGGTGGCTCGATGGCGGAGCTGTCGACGCGCAGTCCGGCGGGGTACCACGACAGGTAAAAGTCACGTTCGTTGTAGTTTTTGATGTCGCCGAAGGGGCCTGTGGCAATGATCGCGCAGGGAGTGCGCACGCGTTGCCGCGTGCGCAGAAACAGGGACTGTCGATAGCGGTTTGACCAGACACCGGCAGCTGCGATCCCGGCAGTCTGGTCGACGGCCATGCGGCCGTGCCAGAGGGCGTTGATCACTTCACTGTAGTGTTCGGCTTGTCGGACGTTTGTGGCTACTGTCCAGCGGCCGTGTACCGAGTTCCCCTGCGGGTACGCCGCCAGAACGCGCTCGCCCAGGCGCAGGGTGATGCGTGGCTCAGCGGCCACGGCCTGGAGAAAGCGGTCGGCGACCCAGTTGGTTTCCACCGAACGCTCGGGAACCTGAAAGCCGGCGATGATCTCGTCACTGCCCGCTGCGGCCTTCAACTCTGCGCCGGACAGCCGCCGTGCGCGAGCCTGCGAGGCATCCACGAGGTATTTTCCGGCATCGGGGTGGGAGCGAACCAGGCCGCTGACCTGCGCCAGGTAGTGCGCCATGTCGTCGGCAGACACCAGCGAATCGCGGTGGCACAGGTACAGGTCATCCTGTTCGGTGATAACACCCGCCAGTGATGTGTCCAGTAGCTCTTCGGTCAGTCTTCCAAAAAGCAGGCTGCCACTCAGCACATGCTGCGCCGAGCGCAGCGAGCTGTCTGCGGCGTAAAGGTAGCCCAGGTGAATCTTGCCTTCATTCCAGCGGCTGGCACCGGTGAACGGCGCGCTGGCCTCGTCAAATAGCGATACGTCGATTCCCCGGCGAGCCAGAAACAGTGCGGTAGAGCAGCCCATGATGCCGGCACCGAGCACCGCGATGTGTCGACTTGCAGTCATGGAGCGGCGCCGTCCAGTGAAAAGTAGGAGTCGGCATCGTAGGGGTCGCTGGCCAGCACCAACAGCACGCTTTGCGCGTCGATATACGTCTGTTCTCCCCAGATTCCCGCACTCACCAACAGTGCCGGGCTCGCGCCGTCAAGGGTGATGTCCACGCGCTCGCCGTCACGCTGCAGCGTGACGAGGATCTTTCCGGACAGGCAGGCCAGCAATTGCTGGCCACGCAGGTGCCCGTGTCCGCCGCGGCGGGTGCCTGCGGGCACTGCGGAAACCGTAAATACACGCTCCGGCCTGAAAGGCAGCTGCGCGAAGTCCAGGGGCAGCAGGGAGCCCCGGCTGTCGTTGTGGCGCTGCACCGCCAATAAGCGGGCCGCGCCTCCAAACCACCGTGTAGCCGCGGAGGCCGGTATTGTCATGCCGCGGTGACGCCCTGGGGACGGTTGTGGTGCAGGTACTGAACCAGTGGTACCGCAATATCCAATTTCGCGGTGCTGCTGATGTTGGCATTCCAGAGCTCCCGCAGGCAGGCGCAGAGCACCTCGAAGCGCTGTTCCGGGGTGAAGGCCCAACTGCGCGACAGGCTGCCCGGCTTGTAGTATTTGAAACACAGGGTCTCGGGCACGCGGAGGAACTTTCCCAGCAGGCTCATGTGGAACAGCCACGGCCAGTCAGTGGAAAACTCGCCCGCGCCGTGCAGTTTCAGGCCACCGATCTGCCGCGCCATCGACAGGCGGAAAACGCCGCGGTTGGGTACCCACCACTTCAGCCCTCCGGCGAGCATCAGGTGGCCGCGTTCTGCCGGGTTGGCGATACCTTCTAGTTCGCTGAGTACCCAGTGCTCTTCGCGGCCATCGGTGTGCGTCAGGTGAACATCCGAGAAGCTGACAACAGCTTCCGGATCGCCATCCAGCGCGGCAGCCAGTCGCTCAATGTAGGTGGGGGCGATGATGTCGTCATGGAAGGCGAACATTGCGTAGTCGCTATCGGCGAGCTGGAGAAGGGCATTGCAGTTGCCAACGTAGCCCAGCCGTTCGCTTTGCTGAACAACTCGAAACCGCGGATCGCCCTCAGCGTGCGCCCTGCACAGCTCAGCGGTGTCGTCGGTGCACTGGTCCACGGATACGATGACGCGGAAGTTGCGATAGGTCTGTGCCGAGAGCGACTCCAGTGTTGGTTGGATGAACTCGGCCGCCTGCCAGGCGGGCAGCAGCGCGCAGACAGACGAGGAACCAGCAGCGGTGTGTTCGGTCATGATCCCGGTATTCCCAGCCAGAGGGTATGCAGTGCTGGCAACCTGGAGGCACGAAGTACACGCCGTGTTGCATACGGAGACCAGCCGCCAAATGTTACCGCGTAGGTGAGATGATTACACGCGCTCGCGTGCCGCATGATGTTGTTTGGTACCGGAGGCCGGACTCGATGGTCCGACATTTCGGCCGGCACGCGCTCGCGTGCCGCATGACGTCAATCGAGTTTAGTGAGAACCGGTCTATCCCCCGTTAATTGGGGAGAGCCACGTTGTTTGGTACCGGAGGCCGGACTCGAACCGGCACGCTTTTTACGGCGGGGGATTTTGAATCCCCTGTGTCTACCAATTTCACCACTCCGGCAAAGAGTGCGGGCGTTGCCGAGGGCGGCCCGTGAAGAGGGCGCGATTATAGCAACCCGCGCCCGCGCTGCAATGATTTTCCTTAACCTCGCGCTGGTTTGCAGGTAGACTTCGCCCGGCTCGCGCGGTTCGCTGTGCGGGCATGGGTGGCGCCTCCGGGGCCGACATTCTGAGTATCGAAGGAGAAAAGATCATGGCGATGAAATTGGTCAAGAAGACAGACGAATACAGCATTTTCCAGCGTGGTGATGAGCGCTATGCAGTCAAGGACGCAAATCGCAAAGCGGTGAATGGCGACGAAAAAGTCCGCATTCTGTCTGCCGAAGGCTTGGTGAAGGCGCCGGCGCCAAAGGCGGTCGAAGCACCCGCGGAAGAGGCACCTGCAGAAGCGGCGGCCGAAGAAGCTGCTGTAGAGTCAGATGCAGCCGAAGGCGATGCCGAGGCCTGAGCGCCCCGATTGCGTGGAGAGCCGGCTTGAGGCCGGCTTTTTTTTCAATGAAACTTGACGATTTCCACTACGAATTGCCCCCGGAGCTGATCGCCCAGTATCCGCTCAAGGAGCGCAGCGCCAGCCGGTTACTGGTGTTGGACGGCGCCTCGGGCGCTACCCGGCACGGTGTGTTCAGCGCGTTGCCAGGCTGTTTGCAGCCCGGTGACCTGTTGGTATTCAACAACACCCGGGTGATTCCGGCCCGGCTTTGGGGGCAGAAAGCCACCGGCGGGCGCGTGGAGATCCTTATCGAGCGGATTACCGGGGAGCACACCGCCCTGGCACACATCCGCAGCAGCAAGTCGCCCAAGCCGGGCAGCGTCATCCACCTGTCCGCTGAACCCGGTGGAGCGCCCGGCCCGCTGCAGCTGACGGTGACCGGCCGCGAAGGCGCGTTGTTCCAGCTTGCATCGCCACCCCAGGTGGCCTTGCACAGCGTGCTGGCAGACATCGGCCACATGCCGCTGCCACCCTACATCGAACGGGGCGACGAAGCGGCGGATCAGGAGCGTTATCAAACCGTGTACGCGGAGCGTGCCGGTGCAGTGGCCGCCCCTACGGCCGGATTGCACTTCACGGAGGCGCTGCTGGAGCAGCTGGATGCCGCAGGCATCCAGCGTGCAACGGTGACCTTGCACGTCGGCGCCGGCACGTTCCAGCCAGTGCGGGTGGACAATATCCAGGAGCACCACATGCACGCCGAGTACCTGGAGGTGGATGCCGGCGTGTGTGCGGCGGTGGAAGCCACCCGCTTGCGCGGTGGTCGCGTGGTTGCCGTGGGGACCACGGCCGTGCGGTCACTGGAGTCCGCCGCCTGTGGCCAGGGTCGCATTGCACCGCTCACCGGCGACACAGACATATTCATCTACCCCGGATACCGCTTTCAGGTTGTGGATGCGATGATCACCAATTTTCATCTGCCGGAATCGACACTGTTGATGCTGGTCAGCGCCTTTTGCGGCCGCGACAACATGCTGGCCGCCTACCGGGAAGCGATCGCCGAGCGCTATCGCTTTTTCAGCTACGGGGACGCCATGTTCCTGACGCCCACGCCGGCTGCGATGGGGCCCCGATGAGCCGCCAGTGCCACATGCGGTTTGAGCAGTTGGGTAGCGACGGTGCAGCGCGGCGCGGGCGACTGCTGTTCCCGCGGGGCAGCGTTGAGACGCCTGCGTTCATGCCGGTGGGCACCTACGGTACCGTCAAGGGCATGCTGCCGCGCGATATCCGCGATATCGGCGCCGAGATCATTCTGGGCAACACTTTCCACCTCTGGTTGCGACCGGGTACCGACATCATCGAGCAGCATGGCGATCTGCATGACTTCATGGGCTGGAGCGGTCCCATCCTGACCGATTCCGGTGGTTTCCAGGTGTTCAGCCTGGGCGCCATGCGCAGGATCTCGGAAGAGGGCGTCCGCTTTCAGTCGCCGGTCGATGGGTCGAAGGTGTTTCTCGATCCGGAAACGTCAATGGCCATACAGCGCAAGCTGGGCTCTGATATCGTCATGATATTTGACGAGTGCACACCCTATCCGGCCACCGAGGCCGAGGCCCGCGCCTCCATGGAGCTGTCACTGCGCTGGGCAAGGCGCAGCCGCGACGCCCATGGCGATAGTGCCTCGGCCCTGTTTGGCATCGTCCAGGGTGGCATGTACGGGGACTTGCGTGCTGAATCCCTCGCTGGCCTGGAGTCGATCGGTTTTGACGGCTATGCCATCGGTGGGCTCTCTGTCGGCGAGCCCAAGGACGAGATGATTGCTGTGCTCGAGTCCCTCCAACATCGCCTGCCCGCCGACAAGCCGCGGTATCTCATGGGCGTAGGGACGCCGTCAGACCTGCTGCAGGGTGTGCTGCGCGGCGTCGATATGTTCGATTGCGTCATGCCGACGCGCAACGCCCGCAATGGCTTCATCTTCACCTCTCGCGGCGTGCTGAAGCTGCGCAATGCACGGCACAAGACCAGTACCCTGCCGCTGGACGAGCGCTGCGATTGCTACACCTGCCAGAACTTCTCCCGCGCCTACCTGCATCACCTGGACAAGTGCAACGAGATCCTGGGCTCGCAGCTCAACACCATCCACAACCTGCGCTACTACCAGAACCATATGGCCGGGATTCGCGCCGCGATTGAACAGGGCACCCTGGCGAGCTTTGCGGCCGGGTTTTATGCGGCCCAGGCAGAGGGTGTTTAAGCCGTGAACGATTCGGCGCAGTTGTTTCAGCGGCTGCGGGAGGCTCTGCCGCTGGCGCGAGCATCATGGACATGCAGCGGGCGCCAGGCGGGTGTGCTGGTGGCGCTCACCGATGAGCAGCGCCCCCGGGTCCTGCTGGGGCGCCGCGCCCTGCATTTGCCGCTGCACCCGGGCGAGATCGCCTTTCCCGGCGGCAAACGGGAAGCGGGCGATACGGGGCCCTGGGATACGGCACTGCGCGAGGCGTTCGAGGAAGTGGCCTGTCCGCCCGGCGCCGTGTGCCCGTTGGGGGAACTGCCCCCGCTGCTGACTCGCAGCGGTTATACCATCCACCCCTGCGTTGCGATCATTCCCGCATCGCTACCGCTGCGAGCGGACCCCGGTGAGGTGGCGGAATTACTGTTGCCGCGGCTCGAGCGCTTCGCCGACCCGGCGGGCTGGCACGTGCAGCACATGCCTGAGCCAGACAGCGGGCGCGTCACCCCGGTGCCGCATTTTCGCCTGCCGCGTGATACGGTATGGGGCACTTCGGCGCGAGCGTTGCTGCTGCTGGTGAACCTGGGGTTGCAGGCGCGGTTGGATTTGTCGACATTCAAGGAGAACAGGGAATGAAGTACAGCCTGGAAGGGCAGGCGGTAATGCTGATCGGCAGCGGGCATTTTATTGCCCCCAACGCCGCGGTTATCGGCGATGTCACCTTGCATGAAAACAGCAGCGTATGGTTCAGCTGTGTGCTGCGCGGCGATGCTGAACGTATTGAAGTTGGCGCGGGTAGCAATATCCAGGACGGTGCGGTATTGCATGCGGACCCGGGCTTTCCGATGGTGGTGGGCGCCAGCGTCACGGTGGGTCACAAGGCGATGCTGCACGGCTGCACCATCGGCGACGGCACCCTGGTGGGTATTGGTGCCATCGTCCTGAATGGCGCAAAAGTGGGGAACAACTGCCTGATTGGTGCCGGTGCGCTGGTCACCGAGGGCATGGAAATACCGGATGGCAGCCTGGTGCTGGGGGCTCCAGCGAAGGTAAAGCGCACGTTGTCTGCCGAGCAGCAGGCGGCGGTGGGTCTCAATGCCGAGCATTACGTGCAGAACGCGGCGCGATTCCAGCGCGGACTGCAGGAGCAGGCGTAATGGGGAATGCTGAACCTGCATCACCGTGCATTTCGGTCTGTCTGCTGGACGAGAACGATGTCTGCCTCGGCTGCTATCGCAGCGCGGAGGAAATCACCGATTGGTTCATGGCCAGCCCACAGGAAAAGCGCGAGATGCTCCTGCGGGCAGCGGAGCGCCGTCAGGCAGACGACAAGCCGCAACTGCGTTGATCAGCGCCGGGCCTTGCCCTTGACGGCCGCGGGAGAGGCTAGCACCGACTGCACGACATTGCCCTGCAGTTCGAGGATCTCCAGCCGGTAGCCGGCAATCGCCAGGCAGGCATTGCCGGCGGGAAACGACTCCAGGTACTCCAGAATCAGGCCGCTCAGGGTCTTTGGACCGTCGGTGGGCAGGTCCCAGTCCAGCGCCTTGTTCACATCGCGCAGGTTGGCGTTGCCGGCGATGATGTAGCTGCCGTCGCGCTGGGCAAAGATGCTGTCGCCGGTATCGCCCATGCGCGAGGTGAACTCGCCGACAATTTCTTCGAGAATATCCTCCAGGGCGACAATGCCCATCACCTCACCGTATTCGTCGACGACGATGGCCAGGCGCAGCTTGTTTTTCTGGAAGTGCAGCAATTGCGTGTGCAGGGGTGTGCTTTCTGGAATGAAGTAGGGTTCGTCCATCTCCCGCTCCAGCGCGCCGCGATCCAGGCCATGTTTGTCGATGACCCGGCTCAGGTTGCGCAGGTGAAGGACGCCGACGATATTGTTGATGTCGTCGCGCCAGACCGGCAAGCGGGTGTGGGTGGAGGCCTGCAGGCAGCGGAGAATTTCGTCATCACTGTCGTCCAGGTCGATACCGTAGACGTCATTGCGCGGCACCATCACATCGTCGACGCTGACCTCCTCGAGGTCGAGGATGTTCAGCAGCATGCCCCGATGTCGGGGGGGGATCAGTGCGCCGGCCTCGGTCACGATGGTGCGCAATTCCTCGGACGAGACGTGTTCTTCCTTGGCGGCCCCGGCATCCACACCGAGCAGGCGCAGAAGCCCGTTGGTCACCCCGTTCACCAGCCACACCACCGGGTACATCGCCTTCATCAGGGGCAGCAGAATCACGCTGGCCGGGAAGGCGATGCGTTCCGGGTACAGCGCGGCAATGGTTTTCGGGGTGATCTCGGCGAACACCAGGATCACCAGCGTGAGGCAGATGGTGGCGATGGCAATGCCCGCATCGCCCCACAGGCGAATGGCGATGACCGTGGCGATGGCTGAGGCCAGAATATTGACCGCGTTGTTGCCGATCAGGATCAGGCCGATGAGCCGGTCCGGACGATCCAGCAGCTTGCTCGCGCGCCGGGCGCCGCGGTGGTTCTGCTTTCTCAGGTGTTTCAGCCGATAGCGGTTGAGCGACATCATGCCGGTTTCCGAACTGGAGAAGAAACCAGACAGGAGAATGAGAACAACCAGGATGGACGACAGGAGACCCAGCGGGGCTTCGTTCAAAGCGGGGGCGAACCTTTGGCGTGAGTGGACCGCGTATCTTGAAGAAAAAGGCTGGCTGGGGCAACCCCCGGGGCGTTGCCCCCTGTGGCGGGCGCTCGCCTCTGATCCGCGGGTCTAGCCGCGTTGCAGCAGCAACTCCAGCACCAGTTTGGAGCCCAGGAAGGCGAGCATGAGGAGCAGGAAGCCGCCGATGGTGAAGCGCACCGCCGTTTGACTGCGCCAGCCAAGCTGGTAACGCCCCCACAGCAGGGTGGAGTAGATCACCCAGGCAAGCAGGGTCAGCACGGTTTTGTGCACGAGGTGCTGGGCAAAGAAATCGTCGACAAACAGAAATCCGGTAGCGATTGCCACGGTGAGCAGTATGACGCCCATCCACACCAGCTCGAAGAGCATGGTCTCCATCAGCTGCAGGGGTGGCAGGAAGCTGACGATGCCGGTGGCCCGGTGCTGTTTCAACTGCCTGTCCTGAACCGCCAGCAGGGCGGCCTGCACGGCGGCGATGGTCAGCACCGCATAGGCCAGAATGGATGAGGCAATGTGTACCAGCAGGCCGTTGTCCAGGGCTTCCGGTGTGGTGCTGGTCTGGGGGGCAAAGGCGGAAATGAGTACAGTGGAGGCAGACAGGGGCAGAAGCACGATCAACAGGTTCTGCAAGGGCCAGCGCACCAACCAGGTCACGCAAACCAGGTTGATGACGAAGGAGATCAGGGCGAGGATGCGATACAGCCCCAGGTGTATGCTGTGCTCGTCGAAGATGCTCGACCAGGCCACTAGCGCGTGGCAGGCCAGCGCCACGCCGCCCAGGACGATCACCGAGGTGCTCAGGCGCGGTTTTCGCTGCAGGATGTGCATCAGGTGCAGTCCCGCAGCTGCCAGGTAAAGCAGCGCGGCAGCAATGGCGAGCAGTGGCAGTGGCATGGTTGGGGGTTAGACCCGGGTGGCGTATACTGCGCCCCTTTGTACCGATTTGTCCGGCCATTGGCAATAGTGGCCGCCTGCTGCTGAGAGTTCTAGCGATGTTCGAGAGCCTGTCTGACCGCCTTTCCCAGAGTTTGCGCGCCATTACCGGCAAGGCGCGCCTCACCGAGGACAATATCCAGGAGACCCTGCGCGAAGTACGCATGGCCTTGCTGGAGGCCGATGTGGCGCTGCCGGTGGTCAAGGACTTCGTAGAGGCAGTGAAGCAGCGCGCGCTGGGCCAGGAAGTGAGCAAAAGCCTGAGCCCCGGCCAGGCGTTTCTGCGCATTGTGCAGGCAGAGCTCGAGGCAGTCATGGGCACTGCGAACGAGGGCCTGAACCTTGCCACGCAGCCACCGGCGATCATCCTCATGGCTGGTCTGCAGGGCGCGGGCAAGACCACGTCGGTCGCCAAGCTGGCGCGCCTGCTCAAAGAGCGCGACAAGAAATCGGTGACCGTGGTCAGCGCCGACGTTTACCGGCCGGCAGCGATCAAGCAGCTGGAAACCCTCGCCGCCGAGGTGGGTGTCGACTTCTTCCCCAGTGAGTCGCAGCAGGCGCCGGTGGACATCGCCAAAGCGGCGATGGAGCACGCCCGCATCCGTTTCAGCGACGTGCTGATTATCGATACCGCAGGGCGCCTCGCGGTGGATGAGGCAATGATGGCCGAGATCGCCGAGCTGCACCGGGTGACGCAACCTGTGGAGACGCTGTTTGTGGTGGACGCCATGACTGGCCAGGATGCCGCGAATACCGCAAAGGCCTTCGGCGAGGCACTGCCGCTCACCGGCGTTATCCTGACCAAGGTGGATGCAGATACCCGCGGTGGTGCGGCGCTGTCGGTGCGTACCATCACAGGCAAGCCCATCAAGTTCCTGGGTGTGGGCGAGAAAACCCAGGCGCTGGATCCATTCCACCCGGACCGGCTGGCGTCCCGCATCCTCGGCATGGGCGACGTGCTGTCGCTGATCGAGGAGGCCGAGCAAAAGGTCGACAAGCAAAAGGCCGAGCGCCTTGCACGCAAGGTAAAGAAGGGCGGGCGCTTCGACCTGGAGGATTTTCGCGACCAGTTGCAGCAGATGAACAACATGGGTGGCATCACCGGCATGCTCGATAAACTGCCGGGCATGGGCAACATGGCGCAGATGGCGCAGCAGAATCTCGACATGAAGATGTTTGCGCGCATGGAGGCCATGATCAACTCCATGACGGTCAAGGAACGGCGCAACCCGGACCTGATAGCGGGCTCACGCAAGCGGCGGATCTGCCTGGGTTCAGGCACCCAGGTGCAGGACCTCAATCGCCTGCTCAAACAGCACAAGCAGATGCAGAAAATGATGAAGAAAATGAAGGGCGGCGGCATGGAGCGGATGATGCGCGGCCTCGGCGGCATGATGCCGCCGGGCGGCGGCGGTGGTGGCGGTTTCCCCTTTCGGTAAGCCCCCAGAATCCTTGAAAATTTCCCGCCTGCGGGGCTTTTAAATCCTGCTGAAGTTCCGTATGATACGCCACCTTTGCGGCCGTGGTGCCGGTGTTTGTCGTGGGTGAGGCGGCAGGTTAGCCGCAGATCCCGACTCATTTTCAGGAAATTACGGAATATGGTAACAATTCGTCTTTCTCGTGGTGGTGCCAAGAAGCGCCCTTTCTATCATCTGACGGTGACTGACAGCCGCAAATCACGCGATGGTCGCTTCATCGAGCGCGTCGGCTTCTTCAACCCGGTCGCCCGTGGTCAGGAAGTGCGCCTCAACGTTGACGTCGAGCGGGTAGCGTTCTGGCAGAGCCAGGGGGCACAGCTGTCTGACCGCGTGGCCAAGCTGGTCAAGGAAGCTGCCACCGCTGCCTGAGACAGCGCCACCCGGGATGAATGAAGCCGCCAGGGAACGCCTCGTCATCGGCCGCATCACGGGCTGCTACGGGATCAAGGGCTGGGTGCGGATTCATTCATTCACCGAACCGATGGAGAACTTCCTCGAGTTCAAGGGTGTGAAAGTGCAGCGCCGCGGTGGTTATGAAGCCATCGAGTTTGATCAGGGGCGCAGGCAGGGCAAGGGGCTGGTAGCCCACATCCGCGGTGTCGATGACCGCGACCTTGCCGAGACATTCCAGGGCCTGGAGGTCAGCGTCGACAGTGATGCCCTGCCGGAACTGGAAGAGGGCGATTATTACTGGCACCAGCTGCAGGGTTTGCAGGTGTGGTGTCACACGGACAACGGTCAGGTGCTGCTCGGCGCAGTCGATTACCTGATCGAGACCGGAGCGAATGACGTGCTGGTGGTGAAGCCCTGTGAGGGCAGCATTGACCAGCGGGAACGGCTCATTCCCTGGCTGCCCGGCACCACCGTGCGGCAGGTTGACGTAGAGTCGGGACGGATAGATGTGGACTGGTTCCCGGAAGACTAGGAGCGGTTCACAGGGGGCGGATGGCGCACATGCACATTGCTTTGGTGAGCCTGTTCCCGGAAATGTTCAGCGCGGTCAGCGAGCACGGTATTACCGGGCGCGCGGTGCAGCAGGGGCTGGTGGGGCTCAGCCACAGCAACCCCCGGGACTTCACTGACGACCGCCACCGTACGGTGGACGACAGGCCGTTTGGCGGTGGTCCCGGCATGGTGATGAAGGTGGCACCCCTGGCGCAGGCGATACGCGCAGCCAGGGAGCAGGCAGCAGAGCCTGCGCGAGTGATCTACCTGTCGCCGCAGGGACGCAGGTTTGATCACCGCAAGGCGGTCACGCTGGCGCAGGAAAGAGCGCTGGTGCTGGTGGCAGGCCGCTACGAAGGTGTGGATGAGCGCCTGATTGAGCGCGAAGTCGATGAAGAGCTTTCCATCGGCGATTATGTGCTCTCGGGCGGTGAGTTGGCGGCCATGGTGGTCATGGACGCGGTGATCCGGCAACTGCCGGGTGTGTTGGGGCACGCGCTGTCGGCACAGGAAGACTCCTTTGCAGACGGCTTGCTGGATTGCCCGCACTACACCCGCCCCGAAGTGTATGGGGAGCAGGCAGTGCCGGAGGTATTGCTCAGCGGCGATCACGAGAAGATCCGCCGCTGGCGCCTCAAGCAGGCGCTGGGTCGCACGCTGGAGCGGCGCCCGGATCTGCTGGAGGGCAGGGCCCTGACGGCCGAGGAACAGGAACTGCTGGCACTGTATCGCCAGGAACGGAATTTGAGTTGATACGCTAGCTGTGAAGCTACGCACGTTAAATGACAGGAGCGCACCATGAGCACCAACAAGATTATCTCTCAGCTTGATGCTGAACAGATGCAAAAAGATCTGCCCGAGTTCAGCCCCGGTGACACCGTGGTGGTGCAGGTGAAAGTCAAGGAAGGCAACCGCGAGCGCCTGCAGGCGTTCGAGGGCGTGTGTATTGCCAAGCGTAACCGCGGCCTGAACTCGGCGTTCACCGTGCGCAAGATCTCCCACGGCGTGGGTGTGGAGCGCACGTTCCAGGCCTACAGCCCGCTGGTCGACAGCGTGACGGTCAAGCGCCGTGGTGACGTGCGTCAGGCCAAGCTCTACTACCTCCGCGAGCTGTCCGGTAAAGCGGCGCGCATCAAGGAAAAGCTCACAGCCAAGTAAGACTTATGCTCGCGAGCGGAAGCGGCCCCTGCGGCCGCTTTTTTGTGCGCCCGGTTTCCGCAGTTCTGTGCACTCTGAAACGGTGCTAGGCTAGTTCCCCATGCCCTCGCAAACTGACGCCACAGATCCCATCATCGAGCACTATATCGATGCCCTGTGGATGGAAAAAGGCCTGAGCCGCAACACCCTCGAAGCCTACCGTCGCGACCTGGGACACTACCAGCTTTGGCTTGCCGGCCGCCGGGTGAAACTGCTGGAGGCGGACCGCATCGACCTGCAGGCCTATCTGGCGGCGCGCCTCGGCAAGGGGCAATCCCCGCGCTCGACGGCGCGCTTCATGTCCTGCGTCCGTGGTTTCTACCGCTATCTGCTGCGTGAAGGGCGGCTTGACGCAGACCCGACACTCGATATCGACAGTCCGCAGCTGGGGCGCCCCCTGCCCAAATCCCTGTCCGAGCAGGATGTCGAGCGCCTGCTGGCGGCACCGGATACGGGTGACGCGCTGGAGTTTCGCGACAGGGCCATGCTGGAGCTGCTCTACGCCTGCGGCCTGCGGGTGTCCGAGCTTACCGGCCTGCAGCTGGTGCAGGTGAGCCTGAACCAGGGTGTGGTACGCGTGTTCGGCAAGGGCAGCAAGGAACGTCTGGTGCCGATGGGGGAGGAGGCGCTCAGCTGGTTGCAGCGGTTTTTTGCCGGTCCCCGGCAGGAACTGTTGAGGGGCGTACCCAGCGAGGCGGTGTTTCCCAGCCGCCGCGGCAGCATGATGACTCGCCAAGCGTTCTGGTATCGTATTAAACTCTACGCCCTGCGCGCCGGAATCAGTAAACCGCTGTCGCCGCATACGCTGCGTCATGCGTTTGCCACGCACCTGCTGAACCACGGCGCGGACCTGCGTGTGGTGCAGATGCTGCTCGGGCACAGCGACCTGACGACAACCCAGATTTACACCCACGTTGCCCGGCAGCGCATGCAGGAGCTGCACGCGCGCCACCACCCGCGGGGTTGAGGGCCGGTGGAACTTGTCGCATGCCCTGCGTTCCAAATTGCCGCAGAACACGAATCCCGGTGGCCGAGTCCGCCCGTAAACGAGGAATATTCATGATCAACCGAGTCCTGTCCCTGCTGCTGGCCTGCGTGCTGACCGGGTCCGTTTTTTCTGTCAGCGCCGCAGAGCCGGTGCCCGCGGAGATCGTGGACTCCCTGCGCAAGATGCTCGAAAGTCCCGCCAACGGTCTCAAGGTCGGCACGGTTGAGCACAGTGAGATCGATGGTATGTATGCAGTGCAGCTGGTAGACGGCCCGCTGGTATACGCCAATCGCAGTGGCCAGTTCTTCATTGTCGGCGACCTGTTTACGGTGGGGCCTGCCGGTTACGTCAACCTGGCGGAGAAACGTCGCGACGGGCAGCGCGCCGAGCAACTGGCCGGGCTGTCACCGGCCGACATGATCATCTTCCCGGCCCAGGGCGAGACGCGTTCACACATCACCGTCTTTACCGACGTCACCTGCTTTTACTGCCAGAAGCTGCATCGCGAGGTGCCGGAACTGAACAAGCGCGGTGTGGAGGTGCGCTATCTGGCCTACCCGCGCTCCGGGCTGGCATCAGAGGGTTACCGCAAGCTGGCCACTGCATGGTGTGCCGACGATCGGGCCGATGTGCTCACGCGCCTGAAGAACGGCGAGTCGATGGCGGACAACGTCTGCCAGGGCTCGCCGGTGGCTGATCAGTACCAGCTCGGGCAGTCGATGGGCGTACGCGGCACGCCTGCCATTATCACGGCCACGGGCCAGATGATCCCGGGCTACCAGCCCGCCGATGAGCTGATGGGTACCCTCGGTCTGGAATAGCGCCCGGACGCGGCGTTTCGCCGGCCTGCTCCGTTGACAGGCCGGGATGGACTCAGTACTGTTTGCCACCTTTTTTTTAGATTGCAGCCCCCAGGGGTTTGCCCAACCGAGTCCCAGTGCCGTGGAAGACCAGTTTCAGCGCATTCAGCGCCTGCCCCCTTATGTATTCAATATCATTGGTGAACTGAAGCAGCAGGCGCGCGCGGCGGGCCAGGACATTATCGACTTCGGTATGGGCAACCCGGACCAGCCCACGCCGTCGCACATTGTCGATAAACTGGTGGAGACGGCGCGCCGCGGCGACACACACCGCTACTCCCAGTCCAAGGGCATCCCCCGGTTGCGCAAGGCGATCTGCGACTGGTACCAGCGGCGTTACAACGTCACCCTGGATCCGAACAGCGAGGCGATTGTCACGCTGGGCTCGAAAGAAGGCCTGGCCCACCTCGCACTGGCCACCACCGGGCCCGGTGACGCCATTTTGGTGCCCAACCCGGCGTACCCCATTCACCCCTACGGTTTTGTGATTTCGGGCGCAGATATCCGCCATGTGCCGATGGGTGATGAAAACAGCTTCTTCGATGAACTGGAAAACGCAATCCGCAACAGCTGGCCCAGGCCCAAGATGCTGGTGTTGAGTTTTCCCTCCAACCCCACCGGCCAGGTGGTGGAACTGGAGTTCTTCGAGCGGGTCATCGCCGTCGCCCGGGAACACCAGATCTGGGTAGTGCAGGACCTCGCCTACGCCGACCTCTGCTATGACGGCTATGTGGCCCCGTCGATCCTGCAGGTGGAGGGCGCGAGGGAAGTGGCGGTGGAGTTCTTCAGCATGTCCAAGAGCTACAACATGCCGGGCTGGCGTGTGGGCTTCTGCTGTGGCAACCGGCAGCTGGTCGGCGCGCTGGGGCGTATGAAGTCCTACCTCGACTACGGCATGTTCACGCCCATCCAGGTCGCCGCCATCGCGGCCCTGGAGGGAGACCAGACCTGTGTGCAGGAAATCAACGCCATGTACAAGGCGCGGCGCGATGTGCTGTGCAGCGGCCTGAATGCGCTGGGCTGGCCGGTTACCCCGCCACGGGCGACCATGTTTGTGTGGGCGCGTATCCCCGAGTTCTACCAGCCACTGGGGTCTCTGGAGTTCAGCAAGAAGCTGTTGCAGGAGGCCCACGTGGCGGTGTCACCCGGTGTCGGCTTCGGTGAATACGGAGAGGGCTACGTGCGTTTTGGCCTGATCGAGAATGAGCACCGCACGCGGCAGGCACTGCGCAATATCAAGCGTATGTTTCGCGCCGATGGCCACACGGGAGCAGCGTGACCAATGACAGCTGAAGCAACAGGGGAGAACGTGGTGCAACCCGTGAGAATTGGCCTCTGCGGCCTCGGGACAGTGGGCAGCGGGACGTTCAACCTGCTGCGGGAAAATGCCGAGGCGATTGCGGCACGGGCACAGGCACCGCTGGCCATCGTGCATATCGGTGCACGCCGCGACAACCCGGCCTGCAATACCGCTGGCGTGCGCGTCAGCCGGGACATTTTCGAGGTTGTGGCAGACCCCGAGGTCGACGTGCTGGTGGAGCTGATTGGTGGCACCACCGTGGCCCGCGAGCTGGTAGAGGCCGCCATCCTCGCCGGCAAGCACGTGGTGACGGCAAACAAGGCGCTCATTGCGGAACACGGCAATGAGTTGTTTGCGCTGGCGGCGGAACACAATGTGGCAGTGCGCTATGAGGCGGCGGTGGCGGGTGGCATCCCGATCATCAAGGCCCTGCGTGAGGGCCTGGCGGGGAACCATATCGAATGGCTGGCGGGCATCATCAACGGCACCGGAAACTTTATCCTCAGCGAAATGCGTGAGCACCGTCGGGAGTTTGCCGACGTGCTGGCGGAGGCGCAGGCCCTGGGCTACGCGGAGGCCGACCCGACCTTTGACGTGGAAGGGATTGATGCGGCTCACAAGCTGGTGATTCTGGCATCCATCGCCTTCGGCATTCCCCTGCAGTTTGCCTCGGTGTACACCGAGGGCATCACGCGCCTCACGCCTCAGGACCTGGACTACGCCGAAGAACTGGGGTACCGGGTGAAGCATCTGGGTATCGCCAAGCAGGGGCCGCGCGGTGTGGAGTTGCGTGTGCACCCGACACTGATTCCGGAAGACCGCCTGCTGGCCAATGTGAATGGCGTGAAGAACGCGGTGCTGGTCGAGGGCAGCGCCGTCGGGCCGACGCTGTATTACGGTGCAGGCGCCGGTGGCAAACCCACCGCATCTGCAGTGGTCGCCGACCTGGTTGACCTGGCTCGGGACCTGAGCGCAGGCCAGGTCAGCCGGGTGCCCTCCCTGTCGTTCTCGAATGAAGCCCTGCGCGATCTGCCCATTGTGCCCATGGCCGACGTGGAGACACCCTGGTACCTGCGCATGGAGGCCGAGGATCGCACCGGCGTGCTGTCGCGTATTGCCACCATTTTCAGTGACCACGGTATCAGTATCGAGGCGTTGATCCAGAAGGCGCCCGCGCCGGGGCAGACGACGGTACCGCTGATCGTCCTGACCAATCGCGCAGCCCAGGGTCGGGTCGACGCGGCCGTTGCGCAAATCGAGGCACTGGACACCATCGAGGGCCAGGTCGTCAGAATCCGCGTTGAGCCGCTGGACGGCTAACAGGAGCAGATATGCAGTACATCAGCACCCGGGGCCAGGCCCCCGCACTGAACTTTGAGCAGGTCCTGCTGACCGGCCTGGCGTCCGATGGCGGCCTGTACGTACCCGAGAGCCTGCCCCGCTTCAGCCAGCAGGAGATCGCCGCCATGGCGGGTATGGACTACCCGCAGCTGGCCCAGCGCATCATCGAACCCTTCGTCGGTGACTGCATTCCCCGGGACGACCTGCGCGACCTCATCGCTGACACCTATGCGGTGTTCCGCCACGGCGCGGTTGCGCCGCTGGTGCAGATTGGCCACAACCAGTGGGTGCTGGAGCTGTTCCATGGCCCGACGCTTGCGTTCAAGGACTTTGCATTGCAGCTGCTGGGGCGCCTGCTGGATTACGTGCTGGAGCGCCGCCACCAGAAAGTGGTCATCATGGGTGCGACCTCCGGCGACACGGGCTCTGCCGCCATTGAGGGCTGCAAGCGCTGCAAAAATATCGACATCTTCATTCTGCATCCGCACGACCGCGTGTCGGAGGTGCAGCGCCGGCAGATGACCACGGTTGTGGGGGACAACATCCACAACATCGCCGTGCAGGGCAACTTCGATGACTGCCAGGCCATGGTCAAGGCCAGCTTCGGTGACCGCAGCTTCCTGCCGGATGACCGCCACCTTGTGGCCGTCAACTCGATCAACTGGGCGCGGATCATGGCGCAGATCGTGTACTACTTCTATGCGGCCCTGGCGCTCGGTGGTCCCGCGCGTCCTGTGGCGTTTTCCGTGCCTACCGGGAACTTTGGCGACATTTTCGCCGGTTACCTGGCGCACCAGATGGGCCTGCCCGTTGCGCAGCTGATTATCGCCACCAACCGCAATGACGTTCTGCACCGGGTGATGACCACCGCCACCTATGGCCGCCAGTCGTTGGAGCATACACTCTCACCGAGCATGGATATCACAGTATCCAGCAATTTTGAGCGCCTGCTCTTTGACCTCTACGATCGCGATGGCGCCGCGGTGGCGGCCATGATGCGTGACTTCGACAAGGGCGATATTCATTTCTCCGACACCGCGATGCAGCGCGCCCGGCAGCTGTTCTCCAGTTACCGCGTGCCCGACGAGGAAACCTGTGCACAGATTGCTGCCGTCTGGCAGGAGTCTGAATACCTGCTGGACCCGCACAGCGCGATTGGTGTCAAAGCGGCCCTGGCCTCAGGTATCGGCGACGGCATTCCGGTGGTGACCCTGGCAACGGCGCACCCGGCGAAGTTTCCGCAGGCTATCCAGCGTGCCGTGGTCGGCTGTGAGCCACCGCTGCCCCTGCACCTGGCCGATCTGTTTGATCGTACAGAGCGCTTTGAAGTGTTGCCCTGCGAACTGTCCGCCGTGCAGGCCTTCATGGCGAACCACCTCGGCGCCTGAGCGCCGGCGGAGTGATTCGACGCGTAGTTCGCCGCGCCCTGGCGCCCAGCCCCGAACTCGCGGCGGGCGGCCTGCCACCCCTGCTGGCGCGGGTCTATGCCAACCGCGGCGTGCGCAGCGCCCGTGACCTGCAATTATCCCTGCATGACTTGCTGCCACCCGAGACCCTGACCGGAGCGGATGCCGCAGCGTGCCTGCTGGCAGATGCCCTGGCCACCGGGCAGCGCCTGCTGGTGATCGGTGACTTCGATGCCGATGGTGCAACCAGCACCGCACTGGCGCTGGGCGCATTGCGTGCCATGGGCGCTGCAGAGGTCGATTACCTGGTACCCAATCGCTTCGAGTACGGCTACGGACTGACGCCGGAAATTGTCGCGCTGGCCGCCCGGCGCCAGCCGGACCTGATCATCACCGTGGACAACGGCATCGCCAGTATCGACGGTGTACGCGCCGCGCGCGCGCAGGGAATTGCCACACTGGTCACCGACCACCACCTCGCGGGGGAGACGCTGCCGGCGGCGGAGGTGATCGTCAACCCCAACCAGCCTGGCTGCGGCTTTGCCAGCAAGGCGCTGGCCGGTGTGGGGGTGATTTTCTATGTCATGCTCGCGCTGCGCGCTGAGCTGCGCCGCCGCGGCTGGTTTGCCCAGCGCGCCCTGCAGGAACCGAATCTGGCGGAATTCCTCGATCTGGTGGCGCTGGGCACGGTGGCCGACGTTGTCCCGTTGGATCGCAACAACCGGATACTGGTTGCGGCGGGGCTGCAGCGTATTCGCCGCTGCCTGGCCCGCCCGGGGCTGATTGCCCTGTTGGAAGTGGCAGGCCGCAACCCCGCGACCACCGTCGCGTCGGACCTCGGCTTCACCGTCGGGCCGCGATTGAATGCAGCAGGGCGGCTGGATGATATGTCGGTGGGTATCGAATGCCTGTTGTCACCCGGGCGCGAGCGCGCCGCGGACTACGCCGCCCGGCTGCAGCGCCTCAACGAAGAGCGGCGCCGTATTGAACACGGCATGCAGGAGGAAGCGCTGGCCTTGCTGGATCAGCTCGCGCCGCTCTCGGACACGGACGAGGTGCCTGCCGGCGTCACGCTGTATGAGCCCGGTTGGCACCAGGGCGTGATTGGTATTCTGGCGTCGCGGGTCAAGGAGCGTGTGCACCGGCCCACCGTGGTCTTCGCCGACGCCGGCCCCGACAGCGACGAGCTCAAGGGTTCTGCGCGCTCCATTCAGGGTATTCATGTACGGGATGTACTGGATGCAGTGGCAACGCGGCATCCCGGCCTGCTGAATCGGTTCGGCGGCCATGCGATGGCCGCGGGCCTGACCCTGCCGCGGGCACACTATGCAGCCTTTGCCATAGCCTTCGTCGCCGAAGTGGAGCGGCACGGCCGCGACCTCGATCTGGAGGCGGTGCTGGAGTCGGACGGCGAACTCGCGCCCTCTGATTTTGATCTGGCGCTGGCCGAGTCCCTGCGTCTCGGCGGACCCTGGGGGCAACATTTCCCGGAGCCCCTGTTCGATGGCCGCTTTCGCCTTGTGCAGCAACGGTTGGTGGCAGGGAAGCACCTAAAGCTTGTTCTCGGCCTGCCCGGCTCGCATGAGATGCTCGACGCCATCGCCTTCAACGTGGATCTCGAGCGCTGGCCGGATGACGAGGCGCAGTGGGTGCGCGCCGCCTATCGGCTGGATGTGAACGAGTTTCGCGGACGGCGCAGCCTGCAGCTTGTCGTCGAGCAGCTGGAGGCCGTATAGGCGGCTCCTGTGGCTCGCCGGTGGCCTGTTTTTGTTCCCTACGGTACACTGCGCGCCTTTTCCCGCAGGACAGGCGCGTCATGTTAGAGATCAATCCGCTGTTACAGACCCTCAAGGACATCGAGGCACGCACCGCCGTGCTGAGGGGGTATCTTTGACTTCGATACCCGCAAGGAACGCCTCGCTGAAGTAGAACTGGAGCTTGCCGAGCCCAGCGTCTGGGACAAGCCGGAGCGGGCCCAGGAACTGGGGCGGGAGCGCGCGGCACTGGAAAAAATCGTCTCCACCATCGAACACCTGGACGGTGCCACCGGTGACGCCGCCGACCTGCTCGAGCTGGCAGCCGTCGAGGATGACGAGGGCACGGTGGCCGAGGTGCGCGCGGATATCGAGGCGCTGCTGAAACAGCTGGAGCAGCTGGAATTCCGGCGTATGTTTTCGGGTGAGATGGACCCGAACAACGCCTACCTGGATGTGCAGGCTGGCTCCGGTGGCACGGAAGCCCAGGACTGGGCGGAAATGCTGCTGCGCATGTACCTGCGCTGGGGTGAAGCCAGCGGCTTCAAGACCGACCTGATCGAAGTGTCTGCGGGGGAGGTCGCCGGTATCAAGAGCGCGACCATCCACTTCGAGGGCGAATACGCCTTCGGCTGGCTGCGCACTGAAACTGGCGTACATCGGCTGGTGCGCAAGTCGCCGTTCGACTCCGGGAACCGTCGACACACGTCCTTCGTGTCGGTGTTCGTCTCGCCGGAAATCGACGATGACATCGAAATCGACATCAATCCCGCCGACCTGCGCGTCGACACCTATCGCTCCAGCGGGGCAGGCGGGCAGCACGTCAACAAGACCGACTCCGCCGTGCGGATTACCCACAACCCCAGTGGCGTGGTTGTCTCCTGCCAGACCGAGCGCTCGCAGCACCAGAACCGCGACCGGGCGATGAAAATGCTGCGTGCCAAGCTGTATGAGCTGGAGATGCTCAAGCGCAGCGAAGCGAAGCAGGCGACGGAAGACAGCAAGGCGGATATCGGCTGGGGCAGCCAGATCCGCTCCTATGTGCTCGACCAATCGCGGATCAAGGATCTGCGCACCGGTGTTGAAACGAGCAACACGCAGGCGGTGCTGGACGGCGATATCGACCTGTTTATCGAAGCCTCACTGAAAAAAGGGCTGTAGGACGACTTATGAAAGAGCAGGATCAGGCCGCGCGTGGCCCGGAAGAGGAAAACAAGCTGGTCGCCGAGCGGCGCGGCAAGCTCCGCCAGCTGCGTGCGAGACGCAACGCCTTCCCCAACGACTTCAGGCGCACCGGGTGGGCCGCCGACCTGCAGCGTGAATACGGCGCCAGCAGCAAGCAGCAGCTCGAGGAGGACGACCAGCATTTTGCCGTAGCCGGGCGTTTGATCCGCAATCGCGGCGCGTTCCTGCTGATCCAGGACGGGTCCGGCCAGATACAGCTGTACCTGAACCGCAAGGGGCTGGACGAGGACACACTCGCCGAGATCAAGAGCTGGGACCTGGGTGATATCGTCTGTGCCGAGGGACCGCTGCACAAGTCCGGCAAGGGCGACCTGTACATCAACATGGAAAGTGCCCGTCTGCTGACCAAGGCCCTGCGCCCCCTGCCAGACAAATACCATGGCCTGTCGGATCAGGAGTTGCGCTATCGCCAGCGCTACGTGGACCTGATTGTGAACCCGGACTCCCGCGCCGTGTTCACCCTGCGCTCGCGCATTGTGCGTTTTATTCGCGACTACATGGATGGACGCGGCTTCATGGAAGTTGAGACACCCATGATGCAGGTGATTCCGGGCGGTGCCGCCGCGAAGCCTTTCGTTACGCACCACAACGCGCTGGATCTGGATATGTACCTGCGCATTGCGCCCGAGCTCTACCTCAAGCGGCTGGTGGTGGGCGGCTTTGAACAGGTGTACGAGATCAACCGGAATTTCCGCAACGAGGGTTTGTCCACGCGGCACAACCCCGAGTTCACCATGCTGGAATTCTACTGGGCCTACGCGGATTATCGTGATGCCATGGACCTGACCGAGGACATGCTGCGCCAGCTCACCGCGACGGTGCTGGGCGATACGCGCGTGACCTATCAGGGCTCGGAGTATGATTTCTCGCGGCCTTTCACCCGCATGACGGTGTTCGATGCCATTCTCAGCCACAACCCCGGCATGCGCGCCGATGCGCTGTCGGACGAGCAGGGCGCGCGGGCCATCGCCGCCGAGCTCGGGATACCGCTGAAAGACAGCTGGGGCCTGGGCAAGGTGCAGATCGAAATCTTCGAGAAAACCGTGGAGCACCGGCTGGATCAGCCTACCTTCATCACCGCCTATCCTACCGAGGTGTCACCCCTGGCGCGGCGCAGCGACGCAGACCCGTTTGTGACAGACCGTTTTGAGTTTTTCGTCGGCGGCCGGGAGCTTGCCAACGGCTTCTCCGAGCTGAACGATGCCGAGGACCAGGCAGAGCGTTTCCGGGCGCAGGTGGCCGAGAAAGATGCCGGCGATGAAGAGGCGATGCACTACGATGCCGACTATATCCGCGCGCTGGAATACGGCATGCCGCCCACGGCGGGCGAGGGTATTGGCATCGACCGGCTGGTCATGCTGCTCACGGATTCGCCCTCCATTCGCGATGTTCTGCTGTTCCCGCACCTGCGCCCTGAATGAGTGCCGACGCTGCCGGTTGTCGCGTTTACCGTGGGAAGGCTCACGCCCCGGTGGTACACTGACGGCGTGACAGTCAGCCCGAGGACACTGCCGTGAGCCCCTTTCTGCCCCCACTCCTGCTGGCCAGTGCGCTGCTTGGCTTGTCTGCCTGCGCGGCCACGCCGGAGTCCGCAGAGGCGCCCTCGGAGGCGCCGCCCGCAGAGGCCGGCGCCGCCGTCACGGAGGCACCGCAGCTGACCTTGAACCTGCCGTCCCGGTCCGGCTGTGATTGCGCGAGCAAGCCGGCGAGCCGCGACTACACCTTTCTGGAACGCGGCTATCGCGCCCTGAGTGAGGGGGATGCGGTGGCTGCCCTGCAGCATTTCCAGCGCTACAAGCGCCTTGAGCTGGAGCCTGCGGCGCAGTGGGAGGCGGATATCGCGATCGCCTATCTGGGCATGTTGCCCGACAGCCCGTTCTACGACCACGATGCGGCGGAAGCGACCTTCCGCCGTCTGGTGGCACAGTTTACCGATGAGATGCAGGTGCACCCCACGGCACTGCTGATGCGGGACTCCCTGGCGGCCTTTGCCCTGCTGAACCGGCACATCTCCGACCTCGAGAGCAGCAATGCCACCCTGCGGGAAGATCTGCAAAAGCGCGAGGAGGCGATCAAGCGCTTGCGGGAGCTGACTCTCGGACCTTCACGGGCAGTTCAACCGTAAACTCGGAACCGGCCCCGGGTGTGCTGCGGACGCTGATGTGGCCACCCATCAGCGTGCAGTACTCGCGGCAGATTGCCAGGCCGAGGCCGGTGCCACCGTAGTTGGCGCTGATGGCGTTCTCTGCCTGCACAAAGGCATCAAAAATGCGCGCCTGCTGGGCTGCATCCATACCGATGCCGGTATCGCGCACCGTGCAGCGCAGCCAGTCCGCGCCGTCCTTCTGATAACACGCCGCCGTCAGGTGCACCTCTCCATCCCGGGTGAACTTGCAGGCGTTGCTGAGCAGGTTGAGAAAAATCTGCCGGAAGCGCGTTGCATCGGCGTACAGCGGTGGCAGCTGCGACCAGTCGGGCCGGTATAGCTGGTTGTTGCGCTCGCGCAGCATGGGGGTCATGGCGTCACACACCTGCTGCAGGATGTCGCCAGCGGCGAAGGTTTCTAGGTGCAGGGTCATCTTGCCGGTTTCAATCTTCGACAGGTCCAGAATGTCGTTGATCAGGGCCAGCAGCTGGCGTCCCGAGCGCACGATCTTTTCGAGGTCGTCGCGGAACTGTTCGCGGTCTACTTCACCGGGGTCTTCCAGTTCGTCCTGCAGCATTTCGCTGTAGCCGATGATGGCGTTGAGCGGCGTGCGCAGTTCGTGACTGACATTGGCGAGGAACCGGCTCTTGGCCGCGTTGGCGTCGTCCGCGTCGTCCTTGGCGCGGCGCACATCCTCGATGGCGCGGCGCATCTTGTCCGACATGTCGTTGAACGCCTTGGCGAGATCGCCCAGTTCGCCGCGATCGTCGAAGTCGGCGATACGGTAGTCGAGGTCACCCATGCCGATGCGCTCGGTGCCGCGCTTGAGCCGTTTCAGCGAGCGCTTGGTGTAGCGCAGCAGGTAGAAGCCGAGCAAGGCGGTGAGGAAAATGGTGGCGACAAAGCCGATGACGGTAATGCGGTCGGTGAGCGCGATGGTCCGGTCGATGATGGTCGAGCGCTGGGCGGCGATGAAGGCCTGGCGCTGCTCCAGCTGGCGCAGATGCTCCAGCGTCTCCACAAAGGGCAGGGGGTCATCAATGTCACTGTCGAAGTCGGGATCGTTGAAATTGCGGTAGAACGCCAGCCAGCTGTCCAGCAGGTAGCGGCTCGCCTGCTGCAGTTTCTCGTACTGCGGGCGGGTGACCTCGCTGGTCAGCGCGCCGAGTTCGGTCAGCTTGCTGTCGATGCTTGCGATGTCGGCTTCCGCGTCCGCCAGCTCGTCACCATCCAGCATGTCGCCGGTGGTTTCACGCAGGGTTTCCAGCACCAGGATCTGCTGGCGCTGGTTTTCCAGCAGTTGGGCCGCATCCGTGGACAACTGCGCTGCGGTGACCGAGCTGCGATAGGCGAGCATGCTTTCCTGGCGTGCGTAGCTGCCCCAGAAGTGGGTGCCGACGTTGATCGAAAACAGCACAAGGATGGTGCACAGCGACAGGGTAAGGCGGCGGCGCAGGCTCATGCGGGCAACAATCGCTGGATTTTCGCCAGCAGCCCGGGAAAGTCGATGGGCTTGGTGGCGTAGTCGTCGCAACCGGCGGCCAGTGCGCTCTGTCGGTCCGTCTCCATCGCGTGTGCGGTGAGGGCGATGATCGGGATGCCCTTGAGCCGGGGGTCCTGGCGGGCCGCGCGGCAGGCGCTCCAGCCGTCCAGCACAGGCAGGTTCATGTCCATCAGTACCAGCGCCGGGGCTTCACTGGCCATCAGCCGCAGTGCCTGTTCGCCGTCTGCTGCGGTGACCACCCGAAAGCCCGCTCGCGTCAGGCGCCTGGCCAGCATCTCGCAATTGATCGCGTTGTCCTCCACCAGCAGGATGGTGGCTTGCTCAGCCATCGGTTTGCTCCTCGATACGGTGCACCACGACGGTCTGGTCGAGCCCGCGGGCATCCAGTTCACGGCGGTTGCTCAGTCGGTAGCGCCCGGTCAGTTTATTGACGGTGCTCTCTGAAATCAGTATTTCACCACCCAGACAGTGGTCTTCTATTCGCGAAGTCACATTCATGGGGTGGCCGACGAAGCCGTATTTGCTGCGCCGCTCGGAGCCGATATTGCCGGCAATCACGGCGCCGGTATTGAGGGCGATGCCGGTGGCGAGTGCCGGCAGACCGGCGGCGGTATTGTCTGCGTTGATGCCGTCCATCGCCGCCTGCATGGCCAGCGCACAGCGCACCGCCCGGTCGGCGTCGTCGTCGCGGCGCTGCGGCGCACCGAATACGGCGAGGATGGCGTCACCAATGAATTCATCGATAGTGCCGTTGTGCGCCATGATGATGTCGGTCATGGCGCCGAGGTAGCGGTTCAGCATCGCGACCACCTCGGCGGGGGCCAGGTGCTCGCTGAGGCTGGTGAAGCCCCGGATGTCCGACATCATGATGGTGACTTCGCGCAGGTCCCCGCCAAGCTCGAGCCCTTCCGGGCGCTCCAGGATGTCGGTGACAATTTCATCAGACAGGTAGCGGCCGAAGGTGGCGCGGATGAACTTTTCGTTGCGCTCCAGCTGTTGTCGATACTGTTCTTCCCGGTCGTGCCAGCGCTTGCGCTCAATGCCGGCCTTGATCCGCGCCTGCAGCAACACCGGGTTGAAAGGCTTGAACAGGTAGTCATCGGCACCCGCCTCAATGCAGGCGATGATGCCGTCCATGTCCTGACTGCCGGAGATCACGATCACCGGTGTGGCACGCCAGTCCGGATTGGCCTTGATGCGGCGCAGCACCTCGCGCCCGTCCATGTCGGGCATCATCAGGTCCAGCAACACCACATCGACGTCAGACTCCGCCAGCGCGCGCAGCGCTTCGGCACCGCTGGCAGCCGTGACTACCAGGTGCCCGGAACGCGACAGGTAGCGCGCCACCAGCTCCCGGTTCTCGGCAAGGTCGTCCACCGCGAGGATAAACCCCGGCTCAGCGGCGACCGTGGGTGCCCGGCTTGCCGCGCTGCGATTGACGGTACCCGTGGCGGCGCTCTCCGTCGCTTTCAGCAGCCGCGCCAGGCTGTCAGCGAGGTCGGGCTGCTGCGAACCGATGTCCTCCTGCAGCATTTCGGCATAGCCACGGATGCCGGTGATGGTGTTCATCAGGTCATGATGATTGCTGGCGGCGGTGAGCTGCTGATCCAGTGTCGCAGCGAGGCTGAAGATGCGCTGCAGATCCTCCATGGCGGAGGCCGGCAGATGCTCGCCGCGCCCGCTGGCCAGGGCGCGCAGGTCGGTGACGGCGCCGCGCAGAATGTGGCTCCAGAGGTCGGGCAGGCTGGTGCTGTCGTGACTCACGTGGTGTGGGTTCCGGGTCGCATGGTGGCCTGCAGTATAGCGATGCACGGATTACTGTGGAAATCGGAGTTTCATTCGTTATATAAGAACACGGGCGGCGCTGTGGTGTAGCGGGTGGTAAATCCCCTGACAGGTGTGTTTTGCTGTGGCACTTGAGGTAGTATGTGGGCATGGCTTCAGGGACAGACTTTGCATGAGGCAGGAATAACAAGCATGTTGCAGCAGGTAGAAATATTTCAGGGGCTCTCGCGAGAGGAACTGGACGCACTGGCGAGCAGCAGTACCAGCCGGTCCTTCCCCAAGAATACGGTCGTGATCCACGAAAACGATCCGGCGGATTCTCTGTTCGTGATCGAGAGCGGAAAGGTCAAGGTCTACTGTAGCGACAAGAACGGCAAAGAGTTCATCATGAACACCCAGGGGCCCGGCGACTATTTCGGTGAGCTGGCGTTGCTGGATGACTCCCTCCGCTCCGCCTCTGTGCGCACGGTAGAGAAGTGCTCCTTCTGCATCATTTTCAAGGAGGATTTCAATCGCGTGCTGGACGAGCACCCGAGTATTGCCCGCAAGCTGATCAGTAACCTGGCCCAGCGGGTGCGCAAGCTTACCGCTGATGTCAAAAGCCTGGCACTGCAGGACGTGTACGGGCGCGTTGCCAACGTGCTGATGGATCTCTCCGAAGAGCGCGGTGATGGCACCCTGTTCATCCCGGAGAAGCTCACCCAACAGGACATCGCGGACCGCGTGGGCGCCTCGCGGGAAATGGTGGCGAGGATACTGAAGGATCTCACCATCGGTGAATATATCCGCTTCGAGGGCCGCCATATCATCATCAACACCCGGCTCCCCGCCAAGTACTGACCTCCCGGGGGCTATTGGGTCCCCAGTACCTGCAGCCGCAATTCTCCACGGGCCAGTCGGGCTTCCAGTGTGTCCCCGCATGCCACGTCTGCGGCGTCGCGCACCACGGCACCCTGTGCGTCGCGCAGAATACTGTAGCCCCGGCTCAGGGTAGCGAGGGGGCTGACTGAATCCAGTAACTGCGACAGGTGCGCGAGCTGCGAATTCGCGCCGCGCAGCTGCTGCTGCATCCCGCGCTGCAGGCGCTGCTCCAACTGGCCGACCGCAGCCTGCAGCGCGCGCACGCGAGTGTCGGGCGCGCGGGATCGCAGCCGGTTCTCCAGCAGCGCCAGTGCGCCTCGCTGCTCGCGCAGTTGGGCGCGCTGGGCGCGGAGCAGGCGCTGTTCCAGCTCATCCAGCCGTTGTGCCTGCTCGCGCAGCAGTTGCCCGGGGTGGCGCAGACGTTGCCGCAGGTAATGCAGGTCGCGCCCGGCACGTTCCAGGCGCTGGCGCATACGGCCGGCCAGGGTGTGTTCCAGCCTGAGCAGCAGTGCGGCGCGCTCGCGCTGGTCCGGGCTGAGCAACTCGGCTGCGGCAGAAGGCGTCGCCGCGCGCTGGTCGGCGACCATGTCGGCAATGCTGATGTCCACTTCGTGGCCGACCGCGCTGACGACGGGCAGGGCGCTGGCGACAATCGCCCGCGCCACAACCTCCTCATTGAATGCCCACAGATCCTCCAGGGAGCCGCCGCCGCGGGTGACCAGCAGTGCGTCAAATGGCACGTCCCCCGCCGCCTGCCAGCGGTTGGCGCGCGCGATGGCGGCGCTGATTTCACCCGCAGCCGCCTCGCCCTGCACGGCTACCGGCAGCAGGAAAACCCGCATGGCGGGGCAGCGCCTCTGCAACACGGTCAGCACATCGTGAATGGCCGCGCCCGTGGGGGACGTGATGACCCCGAGGGTGCGCACCTCTGCGGGCAGCGCACGCTTGCGCTCCGGCGCGAACAGACCCTCGGCCTGTAGCTTGTCCCGCAGCCGCTCAAACGCGGCCTGCAGCGCGCCGGCACCCGCGTGCTCCAGGTGCTCCACGATCAGCTGGAACTCTCCGCGACCCTCATACAGCGATACGCGACAGCGCAGCCGGATGGCCATGCCGTTGGCCGGCGTCACCCGCATATGCTGGTTGCGATTGCGGAACATGGCGCAGCGCACCTGGGCGCCGCTGTCCTTGAGGGAGAAGTACCAGTGACCGGAGGAGGGGGCCGCGAAATTGCTCACCTCGCCTTCCACCCAGATGTAGTCGAAATGGCTCTCCAGCAGGCGCCGTGCTTCCCGGTTCAGCTGGCCGACGGTGAGTGTGGGCGGGTTACCGGACGTGGGGTGTTGCAGCACGGACTTTGGTTTACCTGTAGTGGCCAGAAGATTTATAATTGCACGTTTAGCTGCCACCTGCCAGCCGGAGACCTCCCATGTTGCGTATCGCCCAGGAAGCCCTCACGTTCGATGACGTACTGCTGCTGCCCGGGTACTCCGACGTGATTCCCAGTGATGTGTCGCTGCGTACCCGTCTCACCCGCGGCATCGAGCTGAACATTCCGCTGGTGTCGGCGGCCATGGACACCGTGACCGAGGCGCGCCTCGCCATTGCGCTGGCCCAGGAGGGCGGCATTGGCATCATCCACAAGAGCATGACCATTGCGGAGCAGGCGGAGCAGGTGCGCCGGGTGAAGAAGTTCGAGAGTGGTGTGGTCAAGGACCCTATCACCATTCAGCAGAACGCCTCCCTGGCCGAGCTGCGTGAACTCACCAATGCCCACGGCTTCTCCGGTGTGCCGGTGCTCAATGGCAAGGACCTGGTGGGGATCGTCACGCGTCGGGATACCCGGTTCGAATCCGACCCGACCAAGTCCGTCTCGGAGCTGATGACGCCGAAAGACAAGCTGGTAACGGTGCGCGAAGGGGCCAGCTCCGAGCAGGTGCAGCGCTTGCTGCACCAGCACCGCATCGAGAAGATCCTCGTGGTAAACGACAAGTTCGAACTGCGTGGCATGATCACGGTCAAGGATTTCGACAAGGCCGAGAGCTTCCCCATGGCCTGCAAGGATTCCTACGGCCAGCTGCGCGTCGGCGCTTCGGTAGGCACCAGCCCGGACACCGCAGACCGGGTTGCGGCCCTGATCCGCGCGGGTGTGGATGTGCTGGTCGTGGACACCGCGCACGGTCACTCGCGCAACGTGATTGAACGGGTGCGGCAGATCAAGGCGGATTACCCGTCCGTGCAGGTGATCGGCGGGAACATTGCCACCGCTGCAGCGGCGCTGGCCCTTGCCGAGGCCGGCGCAGATGGTGTCAAGGTCGGCATCGGCCCCGGGTCTATCTGCACCACGCGGGTTGTGACCGGCACGGGCGTGCCACAGATCACTGCCATCTCCAACGTGGTCGCGGCGCTGGCTGAGCGCGACGTACCGGTAATCGCCGACGGCGGCATCCGCTTTTCCGGGGATATCGCCAAGGCGCTGGTGGCGGGTGCCCACTCGGTGATGATGGGCGGCATGTTTGCGGGCACCGAGGAAGCGCCGGGCGAGGTGGAGCTGTATCAGGGGCGCACCTACAAGGCCTACCGCGGCATGGGCTCCCTGGGCGCCATGTCGCGCACACAGGGCTCCTCCGACCGCTATTTCCAGGATGCCGGCAAGGGTGCGGAGAAACTGGTGCCCGAAGGTATTGAGGGGCGCGTGCCCTACAAAGGCCCCGTTTCAGCCATCATTCACCAGCTCATGGGCGGTGTCCGCTCGGCCATGGGTTACACCGGCAGCCTGACCATTCACGACATGCGTACCCGCCCGGAATTTGTCCGCGTCACCTCGGCCGGCATGTCCGAAAGCCACGTACACGATGTCTCCATCACCAAGGAAGCGCCCAATTACCCCGTGCGCTAAAGGCCAGACCGCAATGACAGCAGATATTCACGCCAGCCGGATCCTCATTCTGGATTTCGGTTCCCAGTACACCCAGCTGATTGCGCGCCGGGTGCGGGAGGTGGGCGTGTACAGCGAGATTCGCGCCTTCGACATGAGTGAGAGCGAGATCCGCGCGTTTGCCCCCAGTGGCGTGATCCTGTCTGGCGGTCCGGAATCGGTGCCGGCCCCCGGCTCACCGCGTGCGCCCGCCTGCGTGTTCGAGCTGGGGGTGCCGGTGCTGGGCATCTGTTACGGCATGCAGACCATGGCCGAGCAGTTTGGCGGCCAGGTCAGTGCATCCCACACCAGCGAATTCGGTTACGCACAGATTCGCCTGGTGACCAACACCGGCCTGTTCCACGATATCCGCGACCATTTCGACAGCGCGGGGAACAGCCTGCTGGACGTGTGGATGAGTCACGGCGACAAGGTGGTCGAACTGCCGCCGGAATTCGAGCTCGTGGCAGCCACTGACAGCTGCCCGATTGCCGGCATGGCGCACCGCAGCAAGCCCTTCTACGGCATTCAGTTTCACCCCGAGGTGACTCACACCCTGCAGGGCAAGCGCATCTTCGAGCATTTTGTGCTGGAACTGTGCGGCTGCGAAGCCCTGTGGACGCCGGCGAATATCGTGGAAGATGCGATCGCCCGGGTTCGGGACACCGTGGGCAGCGGCAAGGTGCTGCTCGGGCTGTCTGGTGGTGTGGATTCCTCGGTGGTGGCGGCGCTGTTGCACCGCGCCATTGGTGACCAGCTCACCTGCGTCTTCGTCGACAACGGCCTGCTGCGCCTCAATGAAGGTGACCAGGTCATGGAGATGTTTGCGCGCAACATGGGCGTTAAAGTCATCCGGGTCAACGCGGAAGACCTGTTCCTCGGCAAGCTCGCCGGCGAGGCGGACCCAGAGGCCAAGCGCAAGATTATCGGCAACACCTTCATCGAGGTGTTCGACGCCGAAGCCACTAAACTGCGCGATGTGAACTGGCTGGCGCAGGGCACCATCTACCCCGACGTGATCGAATCTGCCGGCGCCAAGACGGGCAAGGCGCACGTGATCAAGTCACACCACAATGTGGGCGGCCTACCCGACGACATGGCGATGGAGCTGGTCGAGCCCCTGCGTGAACTGTTCAAGGACGAGGTGCGCCGCATCGGCCTGGAACTGGGCCTGCCTTACGACATGGTCTACCGCCACCCGTTCCCCGGCCCCGGCCTGGGGGTGCGGATTCTCGGTGAAGTGAAAAAGGAATACGCGGAACTGCTGCGTCGCGCGGATGCCATTTTCATTGAGGAACTGCATCGCGCGGACTGGTACCACAAGACCAGCCAGGCCTTTGCCGTGTTCCTGCCGGTGAAATCCGTTGGCGTGGTCGGCGATGGGCGTCGCTACGAGTGGGTGATTGCACTGCGCGCGGTAGAGACCGTGGACTTCATGACCGCGCGCTGGGCACATTTGCCCTACGAATTGTTGGAGACGGTGTCCAACCGGATTATCAATGAGATATCGGGTGTGTCCCGGGTGACCTATGACGTGAGCAGCAAGCCGCCGGCGACGATTGAGTGGGAATGATTCCACGTCTGGCACTGGCTGGCATTCACAAGCAGTAAACCTCTATTAACCCATTGATATCAATGGGTTTTTCTTTATTTTTCCTGGCAATGTCAGGCACTCCCCAGCACCCTCAAGCAAACTTTTTTCATGGTATTTTTGATGGTATTGTTCGAGCTGATACCGCGACCTCAAAGAAATACCATGCCATGAATTTTGGAGTAGTCATGGTATCGAAAATCACTAACATGCTGATATTAAAGTAAATATAGGCGAAAAATACGGCATGTTTGATCATGGTATTAAGGACGAGAAAAGGAGGATTAGCCATGCTGACCGATACCAAGCTTCGCAACCTGAAACCTCAAGACAAGCTCTACAAGGTCAACGACCGAGACGGCCTTTACGTAGCAGTCACGCCGGCAGGGACAATCTCTTTTAGACATAACTACTCCATCAGCGGCCGCCAGGAGACGTTGACCATCGGTCGGTATGGCAGTGGCGGTATCACACTGGCGGAAGCGCGGGAACTGCTGAGCGAAGCAAAGAAAATGATTGCAGCCGGCAAATCCCCGGCCAGAGAGAAAGCGCGCGACAAATCGCGCGTGAAGGATGCCGAAACATTCGGGGCATGGGCTGAAAAATGGTTGCGCGGCTATCAGATGGCTGACTCGACACGCGACATGCGTAAATCGGTCTACAACCGCGAGTTGAAAAAGCGCTTCGGCAATCAGAAATTATCTGAGATCACGCATGAGGATCTCCGGGCAGTGACCGATGCCATCGTGGAAAGAGGAGCGCCAGCAACAGCCGTCCACGCCCGAGAAGTGGTATTACAGGTTTATCGGTGGGCGATCGAACGCGGACAGAAAGTTGAAAACCCCGCTGAAATGGTTCGCCCCAACAGTATCGCCAGATTCGAACCCCGTGACCGCGCCCTGAGTCCTGCCGAAATTGGTCTGATGTATCAGTACATGGATCGAATCGGGACCTCGCCGCAATATAGAGCCGCAATCAAGCTGCTGTTATTGACCATGGTCAGAAAATCCGAGTTGTCCAACGCCACCTGGGAAGAGATCAATTTTAGCGAGGCACTCTGGACGATCCCGAAACAGCGTATGAAGCGACGAAATCCACATTTGGTGTTTCTGTCTCGCCAGGCACTGGACATCTTTATCGCACTGAAGACCTTTGCCGGTGGCTCCGAATTCGTGCTTCCCTCGCGGTATGATTCGGACTTGCCTATGAGTGCAGCGACTTTGAATCGCGTTCTTGCCCTGACGTATCAGTCTGCACAAAAGGATGGTGAGCAGCTTGGTAAATTTGGTCCGCACGATCTGCGTCGCACAGCCAGCACCTTATTGCATGAAGCAGGCTACAACACTGATTGGATTGAAAAGTGTCTTGCCCATGAGCAGAAAGGAGTAAGGGCAATTTACAATAAAGCCGAATACCGGGAGCAACGGGCGGCGATGTTGCAAGACTGGGCTGACATGATTGACGAGTGGACTAGCGTGAAGCGTTAATATTGATTCCTGGCCGGATAGGTTGATCTTCAGACTCTTTGCGGGATTCGATCCACTTTTCCACCTCGGCCAAGTCCCAGGCGACATTGCGGCTTGTCAGCACGATTCTGCGCGGAAAGTCGCCTCGTTTCTCCATATTGAAGATGGCGCGATCTGAAAGCGGAATCATAGCCAGTAATGTTTTTCGATTGATTAAAGTCTTTCTTGGTCGAGTAGGGTGTCCGTCATCCATTGCTTCTCACTCTCGCTCCGGACCGCACGTGTCAGAGTCTTAGGCTTGCCAAAAACTAAACGTTAGCACCGTGCAAATCATTTTGGCAAAAGAGAATGTTTAGCAATGTGATAAACAATTACTGCATCAGGGTGGGGTGATGGACTTAGGAGTGTTGCCGTGACAGCGTCATTCACCATATTTGCGCTGCATGCGGTCACTTGAATTAATTATTGTTGTTCCTGCCTTTGGGCAGGCTGGGAATACTTAGACCACCTCCCCCTTGAAGACAATGACTCCACAGATTGTCGCTTCTTCATCCACTTCGATAATGCGATTCGGCCAGTCAGGGTTGAGTGCCTTCAGGTACTGCTTGCCCTCTTCAATAATTAACTGCTTGAACGTGGCTTCATTGGATTCATCGAGTCGAACAACCACGTACTTTCCGTGGTCAGGTGAAACATTGGGGTCAACAAAAATCAGGTCGCCCTCATGAAACTTGGGTTCCATACTGCTACCGCGAACCCTAAGTACAAAGGATTCAGGACTACAACAAACCGGGCAGGGTAAAAGTTCTGAACCGTAGGCCGGCACGAAACTTTCAGAAATCTCATACCAGTTTCCCGCTTGGACCCAGGATATCAGCGGGTGGAGACTGCGCAAATCCGGGCCGTCGTGGGCGTTGTGTTCCTCTTGTCTTGCCCCGTCCGCATGGGGGGTATCCATCCATCCTTGGTCTTTATTCATGGCCTTTTCCAGTTTCTCCGCCAGCTCATCTCCAATAGAGCGGGGCGTTCCTTTTTTGGTCGGCAGCTGGTTGCGCACCTGACTGAGGTAGGAGCTATTGGTCCCAGCCGCACGCGCCAACTTGGCAGCTGACCCCGCTTCGGCAATCAGAACCTCAAGATTGTGGAGCCGGATCTGGTTAATTTTTAGCGTCATGCGAAACACTTTAGCATGATTTTTAGCAGAGTGATAAACAAAAAGTGGCGATTGCGCGTTGTTCGATGATTCGCACGGTGCTAATGTTTCTGCGCATGGAGCTAAAGGATTTCCTCAAAATGGCAACCAAGCGGGAGCGGGCCGACGTCGCTGCGGCGTGTGGCGACTCAGTCTCCTACTTGTATCAGATTGCCGGCCAGCATCGATATGCCAGTCCATTGATGGCGACGCAAATCGAGCATTACACCCGTACTGTGGCGGACCTTTCGGATGGTCGACTGGAGCCTGTGCCTCGGGCGAGCATGGTTCGACATCCAGAGATTTTCTACGGCGTCGTGCCTGAATCGGGTGCACAAGAAGCAGGTGGCAACGATGACGCCTGAGAGATCGCCATCCGCCCACGAGATCACCCGTGTAGACGTCACTCGTATCCACCATTACTCCCGCAATCCCCGTCGGCAGCAGAACCCTGAATACGATCGAATAAAGGCGTCGATCCAGGCTGAAGGCCTGGATCAACCATTGGTGCTATCACAGGAGCCGGGGGCTGCTGATTATGTGCTCCACAGTGGCGGCAATACACGGCTGAGGATACTAAAGGAGCTTTTGGACGAAACCGGCGATGAGCGATTTCGCTGGATTGATTGCGTCGTCAAGCCCTGGTCGCAGGAGTCCAACGTACTTTTTGCCCACCTCCGCGAAAACGAGCTCCGCGGCGGTTTGCCTTTCATTGATAAAGCGTTGGCCGTATTCGAAGCAAAGCATCTCCTCGAAAGCGAGATGGGGGTTGAGAGCCTGTCTCAGCGCCAACTGGAAGAGTTGTTCAGAGAGCGAGGTTTCGGGCTCAGCCACAGCATGATTTCCAAAATGGGATATGCCGTTGAGACCTTGTGGCCATTGATGCCAAAAGCCTTGGCTGCCGGATTGGGTCGGCCACAGGTGGAAAAGATCCGAGCCCTTGAACGCGCTGCCCGAGCGATCTGGGATCGTCGCCAATTGGGGGATAACACCGTTTTCGATGCGATCTTTGCTGAGTTGTGTCGCCGTCATGACGGCGCCGAATGGGACATTCAGCCACTGCGCGATGCATTGGAAAATGAGATCGCCGTGGAGTCCGAACTGAATCGCCAAGTGATTCATCTGGAGATGGAGGCACAACTATCGGGCCGCGCATTCAGCCTTCCCGCTCATGCCGAAGAGGATACAGAGCCGGGGGCGGACAGGGACTCGGAACACCCGGAGCATTCTGATAGTGGGCCGTCATCGAATACGACGACATTGGAAAAGCAGCCCGCTGACATCGATTCACCGGCGAGTGGTCATGACAAAAGCAAAGACCAACCGAACATGCCGGCTGAGTTGACCTCTGCGCCGAATTCCCAAAAAGGTGGTCAACAAAGAAATCTTGAAGTTTTGCGGAGCCAGTTGTGGGACTGCGCCGTAACCCTGGCGGCATCCCACGGATTGCACGATACAGTCATTCGTCTGCCGGATCAGGGCTTGGGCTTTCTGCTGATTGATGTGCCTTCACTGGAACTGCGGGAATCCCTTGACCAGGACATGCTGGATTTAGTGTCCGCACTCTGGTGGCAGTTGGCTGCGAGCTCAGAGTTGACCGTCGCTCCCACGGACATTGTCCTGGC
>DIBU01000021.1:479-689 GCA_002416125.1 Halieaceae bacterium UBA5044 | reverse complement strand
TTTGGCAGTGTCTGGACGCCTGATCCCGGCCATCTCAACAGCCAGCTCTGGCAACAATTGAACCCGCCAGACTGGCAGCGTTTGCTGCAAATGATGGAGTCCTACCGGAGCATTAAACGGTTAGCCTTCGATACCGGGGTCGAGCTTTGGGCGCAACAAGGAGGTGAAAGCGATGTCGTCCAATAAGGAAGCCGACCTCACCACCGCCGT
>DIBU01000021.1:0-227 GCA_002416125.1 Halieaceae bacterium UBA5044 | reverse complement strand
GCCATGAACTTTGGCCCCAAAGAACTGGACGCCCTGAAAGAGATGAATCTGGCCGATCTCTATCGGGCCGATGCACTGCGTGTGCACTGTCTGCAGATTGGTCTCAATCGTGATGTTTTTTGGCCGATGCTCGATCACCTGCGTCATCAGCGGGAATCTGAGGATCTGCAGCGAACATTGCTGGTCGCGGACGCACCGTTAGAGATGATGCAGCAGCTGTTTGGTGT
>DIBU01000009.1:23658-23959 GCA_002416125.1 Halieaceae bacterium UBA5044 | reverse complement strand
TCCAGATCGGCGCCGGCTGAGAAATGCTTGCCCTCGGAGCGCAGTACCACCACGCGCACATCATCGCGCTCGCGCAGTCGGTCAAAAGCCAGCCGCAGGGCGCTGATCATGCTGTCGTCGAAGGCGTTGTGCTTGGTCGGGTTGTTCAGGGTGACAGTGGCAACGCCGCGGTGATCTGTGGTGGTGAGGACGGTGGTGGTCATCGGAAGTTCCTATACAGCGGTTTGGTGGGCGCAGTTGGACATTGTGGGTTTTGGGTTTGGTGCTGGCAGTATGGCGGTGGGGCCGGCGCTGCGGGACC
>DIBU01000009.1:1395-23459 GCA_002416125.1 Halieaceae bacterium UBA5044 | reverse complement strand
CATCCATGGCCGCCGACGGTCCCGCAGCGCCGGCCCCACCCCCACACTGCCTCGACTGCCGCACGTTGTAGGCAGTCGAGCAGCAGGTCGGGGATTTTCTCGTCCGGTAAGCGGCGCACCACAAGCTGGGATTCACTGCCTCTTTCAGGGCGGGGCGGCGGGGAGGCGCTGGCCGGAACGTTGGCGGCCATGGACGGCCGCCATCGAGCGCACATGGATGTGCTCGTAGCGTTTCCGGCCAGCGCCTCCCCGTCGCCCCGCCCGCAAACGAAGCCCCCACGCGTCCGCCCGCAAACGAAGCCCCCACGCGTCCGCTCGCAAACGAAGCCCCCACGCACCCGCCCGCAAACGGAGCCCCCACGCACCCGCGCGTAAACGAAGCGCCCACGCGCCCGTCCGCAAGGCAGCTCCCAACCACACTGGCGTCCAACGCTTCGCTCACATCCGGAACACCCCAAACCGCGTCTCCTCTACCGGCGCATTCAGCGCCGCGGAAATCGCCAAACCCAACACCGTCCGCGTGTCTGCGGGATCAATTACCCCATCGTCCCACAACCGCGCGGAGGCGTAGTAGGGGTGCCCCTGCTTTTCATACAAGTCCAGGATCGGCTGCTTGAAGGCGCGCTCCTCTTCCGCCGTCATCGCCTTGCCATCGCGGGCCAGCTGGTCCTGCTTTACCGTCGCCAACACCCCTGCCGCCTGCTCGCCACCCATGACGGAGATGCGCGCATTGGGCCACATGAAGAGGAAG
The DNA here is from genome assembly GCA_002416125.1 of Halieaceae bacterium UBA5044. GTDB lineage: Bacteria > Pseudomonadota > Gammaproteobacteria > Pseudomonadales > Halieaceae > Haliea. The sequence goes on along the minus strand of DIBU01000009.1, from coordinate 22,708 downwards.
CGCGGCTCGTAGGCACGACCGCACATGGCGTAGTTGCCGGCGCCGAAGGAGCCACCGATCATGACGGTGAATTTGGGCACATTGGCACAGGCCACGGCGTGTACCATCTTGGCGCCATGGCGCGCGATACCACCGGCCTCGTACTGTTTGCCGACCATAAAGCCGGTGATGTTCTGCAGGAACACCAGAGGGGTTTTGCGCTGGGCGCAGAGTTCCACAAAGTGTGCTCCCTTCACCGCGGATTCGCCAAACAGAATGCCATTGTTGGCCACGATGCCAACCGGGTAGCCGTGAATGCGGGCGAAGCCGCAGACCAGGCTTTCACCGTACAGCGCCTTGAATTCATCGAACGCCGAGCCATCGACAATGCGCATGATGATCTCGCGCACATCGTAGGGCTGCCGGCTGTCAGCGGGTATCACGCCGTAGACCTCGCGGGTGTCGTAGAGCGGGTCCTGCGGCTCACGGATGTCCAGTTGCACGGGTTTGACGCGGTTCAGGCGTGCCACGGCTCGGCGCATCAGTTCCAGTGCATGGTGGTCGTTATTGGCGTAATGGTCGGTGACGCCAGAGGTGCGGCAGTGCACATCGGCGCCGCCCAGTTCCTCAGCAGTCACCACCTCGCCGGTCGCCGCCTTCACCAGCGGTGGGCCGCCGAGGAAGATGGTGCCCTGGTTCTTGACGATGATTGACTCGTCGGCCATTGCCGGCAGGTAGGCGCCGCCGGCGGTGCAGGAACCGAGCACGGCGGCGATCTGCGGGATGCCCTTCGCGGACATGCGCGCCTGATTGTAAAACGCATGACCGAAGTGCTCCCGGTCGGGAAACACTTCGTCCTGCAGAGGCAGGAAGGCGCCGCCGGAGTCCACGAGGTACAGGCAGGGCAGGTGGTTCTCTTCGGCAATGGTCTGCGCGCGGCCCTGCTTCTTTACGGTCATGGGGTAGTAGGTGCCGCCTTTCACAGTGGCGTCGTTCACAAAGATCATGCACTCCTGGCCGGCCACCCGGCCGATGCCGGTGATGATGCCCGCGCCGGGTACGGGGTCATCGTAGACATCCAGGGCCGCCAGTTGTGACAACTCGAGGAACGGTGATCCCGGGTCCAGCAGTGCCTGCAGGCGTTGCCGGGGCAGCAGTTTGCCGCGTTCGAGGTGGCGTTCCTGCGCCTTTTTACCGCCACCCTCGCGCAGTGCAGCGACTTTGTCGCGCAGGTCATCCACCTGGGCCTGCATGTGGTCGCGGTTGGCCTGGAAGGCTTCGTCGCGCGGGTTCAGCCGGGATTGCAGCACGGTCATGGCGGTACTCCGTCAGGCGGTTTCGTTGAACAGTTCACGACCGATCAGCATACGGCGGATCTCCGAGGTGCCGGCGCCAATTTCGTACAGTTTGGCATCGCGCAGCAGGCGGCCGGCGTTGGCATCGTTGGTATAGCCATAGCCGCCCAGCGCCTGAATGGCCTGCAGGGCCATCTGTGTCGCCTTTTCTGCGGTGTAGAGGATGACGGCGGCGCAGTCCTTGCGGGTTTCCTCGCCACGGTCGCAGGCCGCAGCCACGGCATACAGGTAGGCCCGGCAGGCGGAGAGGTCCGCGTACATGTCCGCCAGCTTGCCCTGCATGAGCTGGAACTGGCCGATGCTCTGGCCAAACTGTTCCCGTGTATGGAGATATGGCACAACTTCGTCGAGGCAGGCCTGCATGATGCCGACCGGCCCGCCCGAAAGCACGGTGCGCTCGTAGTCGAGGCCCGACATCAATACTTTTACACCCTGGCCCTCGCCGCGCAGAATGTTTGCGGCGGGGACCGGTGTGTTGTCAAAGACCAGCTCACAGGTGTTGGAGCCGCGCATGCCCAGCTTGTCCAGCTTGGGCGAGCGCGAAAAGCCGGGGAAATCCCGCTCCACGAGAAAGGCGGTGATGCCTTTGGAGCCGGCCTGGGGGTCGGTTTTGGCGTAGATCACGTAGACGTCCGCGTCCGGGCCATTGGTAATCCACATTTTGCTGCCGTTCAGGTAGTAGGTTTCGCCCTCCTTGCGCGCCTGCAGCTTCATGCTGACCACATCCGAGCCGGCGTTGGGCTCGGACATGGCGAGCGCCCCCACGTGCTCTCCGCTGCAGAGCTTCGGCAGATACTGCTGTTTCTGCGCTTCGCTGCCGTTCTTCTGGATCTGGTTCAGGCACAGGTTGGACATGGCGCCGTAGGACAGCCCTACCGACGCGGACGCCCGGCTGATCTCCTCCATCACGATGCTGTGTGCGAGATAGCCCATGTTGGAGCCCCCGTACTGCTCTTCAACGGTGATCCCGAGCAGTCCCATGTCACCAAACTTGCGCCACAGGTCCATGGGGAAAGCGTTATCGCGGTCGATTTGCGCGGCGCGCGGTGCGATCTCCTTCTGGCACATCTGGTAGACGGCGTCGCGGAGCATGTCCAGCTCCTCGCCGAGGCCAAAGTTAAGCGTGGGGTAGCCGGTATTCATGGTCGATCCTGCCTTTGTTCGTGGTCATTGTGTGGCCCGCGGGCCGCCTGGTTACTGCGCTGCTGTCGGTTTTCAGTCGGCATCTTTCAGCCCCTGTTCACACAGGGTCTGTACTTCATCCAGGCCCGCGAGCATGTCTTCGATGTCCCGCTTCTGGCGCAGCAATCGCTCACGCTTCTCCTGCACCGTGCGTATCAATGAGTGTAGCTGGCTGCGGTTATTATGGGCGGGGTCGTACAGATCGATCACTTCCACGCTTTCCTGCAGGCTCATGCCGATGCGCTTGCCGCGCAGGATCAGCTTGATACGCACCCTGTCGCTGGGGCTGTACAGACGCTTCTGCCCGACCCGCCGCGGGTGTATGAGCCCTTTTTCCTCGTAAAAGCGTATCGTCCGGGTGGTCACACCGAACTCCGTCGCCAACTCCGAGATGCTGTAGCTGCGATCTGTCACGGCACCTGCCTATGGGGTAGTGGTGGAAATATAGCCTACGTTTACGTTAACGTAAACTAAATTGCGGCGAGCAGGGCCACGACGTCTGCTGCCTGAGCAATCCGGTTGCTGCCTGACTCAGGAAGCGGCCAGCTGTGCCTGCAGGCGGGCTTTCATGGGCCCTACCCAGTTTTCCTTCAATTCGGGTGACAGCAGGCCCGCGGCATCCAGTTCATCACAGAGGCGCATCTGGTGGGCGAGATCAAACAGGTCGAACTGGCGAATGATCCTGGCGTCGGCATCCAGGGTGATGAAGGACACCCCGGGCGTTTCGTAATAGCCGCCGTCGCTGCGTCGGCCCGGGCCGCGGTTCATCCAGTGGGTGATAAGTCGGTTGTTGCCGCCGGTATAGACGCCGAGGTAGGGAAAGGTCCAGCCTTCCCAGCCCACCTGCATGTCGCGGCCGTAGTGCGTGGCCTTGATTTCTGCAACGCCTCTGGCGGTGACCTCCATGACACCGGCATACTCGCAGGTGTACACGCAGTCGCGGGCGTAAATCTGGTCCACGAAAAATGTCCATTCGTTGTCGTGGGACGCCTGTTCATGGGCGCGAATCAGCCTGTCGGCGGCGGCCCGGAGCGTGGCATCGTCGAGGTGTGGCATGGCGGCTCTCCTGGTGGGCGCCCGTTCGACCGGCAAACGCGCGCTGCGTCAAAGTACTCTGGCTGGATTTCCTGCGCAGGGCCAATCGCGCTGTTTAGTGAGTTGAACCGGCGCCGGGTTTGCTATGATTCGCCGCATGTTTTGCTGACTGATTGCCCGCCGATGCCCAATACCACCCTTGTGCCCCTGCTCGCGGACGGCGAGTTTCACTCTGGCCAGGCGCTGGCCGATGCGCTGGGCGTGAGCCGAACCGCGATCTGGAAGCAGCTCAATCGCCTGCAGTCGCTGGGGCTGCAGGTGGAATCGGTCAAGGGTCGCGGCTACCGCATCCCGGGCGGCGTCGAGTTGCTGGACGAGCGCCAGGTGCGGGCCGGGCTGACGGCGTCCGCCCGCAATCTGCTGGGGGGGCTACAGTTGTTGGAGACGGTGGATTCCACGAATGCCGAAATGCTGCGGGGCATCGCGGCGGGCTGCGGGCCGGGGCAGGCCTGCAGTGCGGAGCAGCAGACTGCCGGCCGTGGTCGCCGGGGGCGGGAGTGGGTAAGCCCCTACGCGCGCAACATTTACCTGTCGTTTTCCTGGGAGTACCACCAGGGTGCAGCGGCGCTGGAGGGGCTGAGCCTGGCGGTAGGTGTCGCTGTGGTACGCGCCCTGAACGGGCTGGGTGTTCCGGGGCTGCAGTTGAAGTGGCCCAACGACCTGCTCGCGAACGGCGCGAAACTCGGCGGCGTCCTGCTGGAAATGGCGGGCGATGCCGCTGGGCGCTGCCAGGTGGTGGTGGGAGTGGGGATCAATGTGGCCATGCCCGCCGCTGCCGCCGAAGGAATCGACCAGGCCTGGACTGACCTGACCCACCTCAGTGGGGGCAAGCCTCCTGGGCGCAATGCCCTGCTGGCCGCGCTGCTCAACGAACTGCTGCCACTGGCGTCCACCTTCGGTGATACCGGGTTCACGCCCTGGCGTGATTCATGGATGACGCTGGACGCCTTCGCGGACAAGCCCGTGGTCTTGCACAGTGGCGAGCAGCGCCAGGCCGGCGTGGCGCGCGGTGTCGACGCACGGGGTGCCCTGCAGCTGGAAACTACGCTGGGGCTGCAATCTGTTTATGGGGGGGAAATCTCCCTGCGGGCGGCCCCATGAGCGCGCTGCATTGCCTGCAGCTGGATATGGGTAACAGCAGCGCCAAATGGCGGCTCCTGCGGGGCGCGCAGGTGATTGCACGGGGCCAGTTTCGCCACGATGCCCCGCAAACGCTTGACGCTTTGCTGGAGCAGCCGGCGCAACCTGCGCAGATCTGGATCGCCAGCGTCTCCAGCGAGGCGACGGAAGATGCCGTGCGACGCCTGCTGGAACAGCGCTGGCCGAGCGCGGCAATTTGGTTTGCCCGCAGCGAAGCGCGCAGTGGTGACCTGCAGAACAGCTATGCCCAGCCCCTGCGCATGGGGGTGGACCGCTGGTTGGCAATGTTGGGTACCCGTCAACAGTGCGCGGAGCGGTTCGTGGTCGTAGATGCCGGGTCAGCGCTGACCATTGACCTGGTCGCCGCGGACGGTCGCCACGAGGGCGGTTACATTATCCCCGGGGCCGCGCTGATGGAGCGTGCCCTGCTGCTGGACACCGACCGCGTGCGGTTTGCCGAACAGCCCGTCTACGCCCTGCCGCCGGGGCAGTCCACAGCCGAGGCGGTGCGCCATGGTATTGCGCTTGCCCAGGCCGGTGCGGTGCTGCTGGCGCTGCGCGAGGCGGCTGACCCGGCCCCCGAACTCTTTTTCTGTGGCGGTGCAGCGCCTACTCTGCAGGCTCTGCTGGGTGGTGTGGGAACGCTGCGCCCCGATCTGGTGTTCGAAGGGCTGGAAGTACTGGCGAGTATGCGCCGCGCGGAATAGCACGCTGCGGCGCATTGGGCTTGCGTGGTCCCGGCGCATTGTCTAGAATCGGCGGCCTTTCCGGGGTGCACGCCCCAACGCTTAGCTGGCGTAGCTCAGTAGGTAGAGCAGCTGATTTGTAATCAGCCGGTCGGGGGTTCGATTCCTCTCGCCAGCTCCATTTTTTTCTTTAAATTCAAATAGTTAAAGAAAAATTATTCGTCCACTGCGGCGTGGATTTTAACTGGTGCTACGCTGGTGCTACGCTTCGCTGCACTCCGCCATACCTTGTTAGTTGCGACCACCGAGTTTGAGGTTGAGGAAACCGTGTGGTTTCGCGCGCCCGGCTATGATTTCGCTACACGTTGCTTCAATTTCTTCTATCACGCGCTTCATTTGTGGGTTTATCGTGTCGTCTCCTGCAATCCCTTCCCAGAAAACAGCTTCGTATTTCTCAACCTGCGCCCGGTGCTTTTCCCATTGCTCATCGGTCCGAAAATGATCTCGCGCCCAAAGCCTCGCCAAGGTTCGGGCGGCTACCTCGATCTCGTTCACTATTTCTCGCAGGTCGTCAAAAGGTTTTGATTTTGCTTTGCCTATTTGGGCCATAAAGCGATATCTGGATGCATGAATTTTGTTGAACAGCTCTTGGTATTGGTTGTACCTATAAAAAACTACCGATGCATTTTTCCTAGCCTGAAATTGAGTATTTGATTCACCCTCACCACGTTTAACAGTATCAGTTTCTTCACTGGTACTTGCAGGATGTCTAATGTGCTTGATGGCATCAGCTGCTTCGTAGAATTGCGCTAGAGTATCTTCAGCCAGTTCGAGCTGACGTTTTCCAACGTGCTCCCTCCGCCATGAGTTGATGCCATAAATCGCTAACCATATCCCGATGAGAGCGGAGATCTGTTGTATTAATTCGATACATTGCATGTTTGTGACCGTGGCCAGCGTCCGAATTAGGCGGACTTGCGAAGGAAGTTCGGCGTGAATAAATTACTAGAGTTCACTCCTTGAGGTCAGCCTTACCTTTATTTTTAAATTCTGCCAGCGTGCGAACTCGGCGATATAACGAAAGTAGGATCTTGAGGGTTACGTACGGATTGCCTGTCCGCTCGGTGATGCTCTGATGGTTGGGAAAGCCAAGAAGGCGAGCCGCAATATCAGCATGGTGCTCTACAGCAGCCATTTCTTCACTTTCTAGCAGTAGTTGCTTCCGTTTAACGTCAATTCGCAAAAGTTTTCGCTTTTGCATGTCGCTCACAATTTGGTTGTAAACGGAGTTGCACTCTCTGACTGAGGATGCAATGCGCTTTACGGTCTTGGCGAGGTAGCGAGCCACATACAGAAGAAGTATCAGCTCGATAAATCCTGGTGACGCGTATCTAATCTGGTTAATTTGAGGGCGTTTTTTGGGTGGTACGACGTACTTGAGTTGATTGTAGAAGTTAACGGCGCTGTAGCCACCCTTCCACGGGAAAGCTTTATAAGCCTGCTGAATTCTCTCCGAGTTATCTTCTCCGGAATCCGGATGAATCGAGTAGAGCATGAAGTACACTTGCTCATAGGTTCTTGAAAAGACATACAGGTCTTCAAGACTCCAACTCTCGTCGATCTTGATCTTGTACTTACCGGGCATGTCGTTCCCCTGTTGTGAGCTCTAACAGCTGACAATACGAGAATGAACGTATAACACTGTGTCGCTTAAATCCAGCATGCAGTATTCCAGCGATGAACTTCTGTCTCGCCTATTCAAGCAGTTGCCGTTCGCACCTCGCACCCCGCAATCCAGCCAAGGTAGACGGCTGTCTCTGGATTAACGCTTTTCACCAATCCCGGTCTTCGGGTCCGCTACTCGCTGGGTGTGGCGCGCCAGACTCGCTATGAGCCCATTCGGCGGCCGAGCAGTAGACTGAGGCCCACGCCTATCAGTATCTCAAACGGGCCAGGCACGCGCTGTTCGGCGCTCTCAGGGCGGTTCCAGTCACTTGGTGCCACCGTGCGCGCCTTTTGCGCATCGCAAGCTGGCGGGCTCTGGTGCCCCGATGGCCTTGATTGCAGTTTGCTTAATGCTTCGAGATGAATGCCCTCCGCCTCAAAGTAATCGCGCAACTTCCGGCTGAAGTTTGGCCCCGCAAGGTAGTTCCCCCGTTCAAACTGATTCAATGCAGTACGTGACACGCAGGCGCGCCGTGCTAGCTCGTGCTGGGAGAGTGAAAGTGTATGTCGCGCTTCGCAAATTTGGTCTGGGTAGAGCATAGGGTTCACCTTTGGTCGCATTAGTTTGCTTTCGGTCTATTGTCGGCAGCGGTCCGAAATTGAGCCATGACATGGGTGCACATTGGTGAATTTAGGGATGTTCAAAAGTGAGCTACAAGTGGTTTGCGCTGGATCTCCATTGGTCTTGAATCGGGTTAACCGTGGTGCATTCCCCATATGGGGATTACTCATCCTGATTTTGTCGCAGGCGTGCGGCTGGGACAGCGGGGCTGTCGGGGCAGCGCGCCATACAGGTAGGCTTTGGAAAGTAGTGGTCTTGTATCGGGCGCGGGGCGCACTGGGACAGTTGTCCCCGCCTGCCCCTTTCGTTTGATCTGGTGTGCTTTAGGGGGAGCCTTATATCGGCAGGCTGCGCCCCATATGCCCCGCTGTCCCGGCGCTATTCGCCGCCAACCATGTCCGCGTCGAGTATATCTGACTCAACCGCATATACTCGTAGGCGGTTGGAGGCGCCTGGGATCGTCAATTTGCTCATGCGCCTGCCGGATTCGTTTTTGAAAAGAAGACCATGCTGATCGAGGGCCGCAGCGACAGACTTGGGGTCGAGTCCGCCGCAAGCGCGCTTGAACCCGTCCGGCGTGAACGCGTAGATCGACTTGTCGGGTAAGAAATATCCGGCAATATCATGATGTGTCTGCGATTTTGCAGACCGCAATTCGTGGGTAGTCCGGAACTTGCTTTCCTGAAATTGGAGGATAAAGTTACGCACGGCGAGTATGCCGCGTATTGCATCGCTGACGTTCTCTGCGAGCCAGGTATGGGCCGCTTCCGTGATCGCGTTGACGCTGTCCGTCAGCGTCCAGGGCAGAAGCTCGAATTCGTTTGCGAGATGGGCTGCAGTGCAGATCAGGCCAAAGCGCCTGAGCCCTCGGACTTGATGGGGTTCCAATTGCACCGTTCCATGAAGTTGGGCGGTGTAGTCGGCCATGAGGTGCTTGACGCGCTGTTGCAGCGCGGAGGCGTCCGGCGCTGAGTGAATCAGCTTTTCCACGAAGGCGGGGCCTAGCGTTCCATAGCAGCGCCCTGCGGCCTCTTTGAGCAGGTCGGCCAGCTTGGCTGGTGGCATGCCGTGGCTTGGCTGAATGATGCGGCCTGACACCGGAATGTCGAGGAAACGATTTATTTGTCCTGCCTTAACCGTGGCGCCGTATTCCTCCACCTTGGCCTTTATTGAAATTTCCCCGGTTGAAAGAGCGATAAGCCGCCAGGTACGCATGCTCCTCATCCCGGCATGGTCATTCATGCGCGCCTTGCCTTGCCCGCCCATAAGGTTGTAAACCAACGCCCCGAAGTCTGAGCCGGTATACGTTCCCATTTCATCCAATGCCATTAGGCCGTCGTTGTGAGCCGCTGCGAGCCCTTCGAGGGCGTTGGCGGTGGTATTCCAGCGTTGAATGCTGGAATGAGCGGATGCAGCTGGGTCGGCGCCATTACCCCAGACGCTGCTGGCAATTTGTAGCGCGGTCGTCTTTCCCTGGCTGCTGGCCCCGTACAGGTGAACCCCGAAACTGTCCATTTCTGCAAATCGCAGTAGAGGTGGCGTCAGGGCCAGGCAGACGCCTAATTGGAGTATGGGGCTTCCAGCACAGTAGTGACCGACCTGCGCCCGCCACTGTTTCAGTGAGCCCTTGGCATGGAGGCTGTCTGCGCTGGGGCTGAACCGCTCTGGCTGGAATGCTACGGGGAGGGTCTCATCACTGTTAATGACTGTATGGGGCAGTACGTAGCTGAGCGCGAGATCGGGCGCCATTAGCCAGCCGGTTTGCGCGGTTGATGCAATCCGGTGGTTAGTTTCAAAACTCCCCAGATAGCTTAATAGAGGGCTCTCTTGGCCGGGTATCACGCGCAGTCCTTCATCGGCTAAATGGACGACTATTGCGGATTGGCCGCGCTCGTGCAGCTGCCGGGTTGGGAATGCGCGCTCACGCCGCACCCCATCCTGGTCAATCCATTGCACATGGATGCCCCAGCCGTTACCAGAGACCTCTCGGGTTTTCGCGATAACCCAGACAGGGCCGCTGACAAGCCGGATTTGCCCTTGTGGCGCGATCTTATAGACCCCTTCGTCTGAAAGCAGGAAGCTCTCCGGGACTGCGAGCCCTTCGGGGATTAAGTGGTTGTGCAGCGGCGCATTACTTTTTGACTGTGGTGTGGAAGCCATTGCACTACCTGCGGTAATGGGTTGTATGTTTGATTTCATGGTGAGTTACTCATCCGGGGCGGTGCGCCGACGCGCCTGAATGAACGCCTGAACGTCCTCTACGAGATAGCGCACAAGGCGGCCAGTTTTGATATACGGCAGCTCGTAGCGACCTTCAGATCGCCATACGGCGAGAGTGTGTGGTGTTACCCCGAGGGTTTCCGCGACTTGTTCAGGCGTAAGCAGCCTGGTCAGTGCATTTGACGTATGAGACATGAATGTAGCTCCTGATTGATTAATTTTCGTGACGCCTACAATTTCAGGGGAGCGGGTGATTTAAGGCAAGAAAAGGGGTTGCTTCTGCGTGCAAAAGCGGACTTTTACGCGCACAAGCAGATGGCTCATTCGGTCTTTGAGGCTAAACCCCGCCGAAGCTTCTAAGTTCGCTCCGCCAATATTTCATAGCCACAGCTTGCCAAAAAGCTCTTGGCGAGTGCGGCGAGCGAGGGTTCGCTGTCGCGTGTCAGGTCGAAGCGATGAAGTAGATAGCATGCTGCCACCTTGTTCGGTGCTTCTACGCTGACTGACGCAGGTGGAGCTGAGCGGCTATGCTGGAGGATGTCGTATGCAGTGTGATCTTTGGTTTTACGGGCTTGCGCGTTTTCGTATAATGACTCAAATGCCGTTAGTTAGGATCGCGCATGATTAAATCGAGCTTAAAAGCTGGCAATGGCCTCAACGTTTGGGTGGGGCCCTCGCAGGGTGGAATTGAGACCATCGGGCCTGGCGAGCATGAGCAGGAAATCTTGAAGCTTTATGGCTCGCTGGAAGTGCCGGAATCTGTGCAGACTTTGGCCAAGGAAGTCTGTGTTATGTTGTTCAGCAACCGCTCTGGGTCTTCTTTGATCTGCGATTATATGAGGGCCACGGGCAAGTTTAGCGGCATGGGGGAGCCTTTAAATCATCCGTTGGTCGTCTCCCGTTCCGAAGCCCACGGTATCGAGTCATTTTATAGCTATCTCGAGTGGCTCATGACGCATGTTCACGAGCCAAACACGATGTTTGGCATGAAAGCTTCTGCCGATCAGGCGCTCATGCTGATCAAAAGCGGAGCCATAACTGCTTGTTACGGTCATGTATACTGGTTGGTGGCGAAGCGGCGTGATGTTCTGGCCCAAGCAGTCTCACACTCGATAGCTGCCCAGACTGGTCAGTGGGCAAGTTTTCATGACGGCAGCGCGGTTGACCCCGAATACAGCTATAGCGATATTAAAACTCAAGTTCTCAGCGTGATTGAGAGTAATCAAAAAATAGACATTTTTTGCGATTATATGGGCATTGATCCGGTTGAAATCTTCTATGAGGACTTCCTCATTAGTCCGCCAGAAAATACGGTCGCGTTAGCAGAGAGCCTTGGTTTCAAGGATGTGGAGGTGGATTTAGGTCAATTGCGGCGGAATAAGCAGGCTGGCTCTCGGAACCGCGAGTTTATGGAGAGGTTTAAGCGTGATCTCGATAGGTCGCGCTTGGATCAGGAAATTAGGTCTCTCATTGAGTTGTAAGTACAGTAGCTACCATGCAGCAAGCAGTCCCCTCATCGCAAGGGTGAACCGCAAATATTTCACAGCCCCACCCTATCAGTGCAGCTAGTAGCGATTGCGTCTGCTCACTCCTGGCGAAACTCCGCGATCCACTTGGCAATAGTGCCGCTGGGGTTTTTCCCGGTAAATACTCGGCGTTCTTCGTCCGACAGCCTGTGACCGTAAATGATGTCCGCAACGCGCTGATTGCTCAACATTGGCGTCTTGCTCTCGGCGAAGTCCGGATCTTCCCTATAGAGCGCCCTCACTTTTTTTTTCAGTGCATTGGTTTTCGCGTGCTTTGCGGAAACGGCGCGTAGGGCGTGCTTCTTTTTATCGCATGTAATCTTGCGTTCACTACTCACTAGTGCTTCAGCGCAACAAATGGCCTCCAAGGCAGCAAATGCATGCACTGCAACTTGAGCCACCGTTTCTCGTGACAGGTCATCTGCTCCATGTAGCGGCCACGCGCCCAACGACGGGTCGCTGGCGACAATAAACCGCTCTTTGACTGTGTTATCTGGCGCGGCCGAAGGCGTCGGCTGGGCATAGGCGCAACAGCGGTGCGCCAGGCCGATATGTGCGAGGGCATAGCACGCAAAAATACTGGGCCAGTATGGCGGGTTTAGCGGATGGCTCGCATCGGTATCCCCCTCAACACTGTCGTACTTGGCCCAAGTAGCCGCTGCTTGGGCAATCGCCGATTCCCTCGCCTCCAGGGGCAATTGCTGGGCAGGTTCATCGCCCGCTAGGACCCCGGTGGCAGGGGTCGAACTGAGCAGAAATGCCAGGTAGTCCGCTGCATCCATCACTTGGTCGGTATTCCATCCTGGAATGAGTGCGCGGGCACGCATTGCGACGTTTTCGAGCTGCGAGGCGAAGGCTCTGGGGGCAGGCCCGGTGAGCGGGTCGAATAGCGCAAAAGTGTTTAGCGGTAGCAAATGCTCACCCACGTCTGCATCTACATCTACATCCTTCAGTACGTTGCTGAATACCGATATGTCAGTCATTTATCCTTGCTCGGTCTTGGTTAGGTGGATGATTTCGGCCTTTGCGCGCACAGCTCCGGCACTCAGCATGAAGTCAGTGATTTGTTGCATGGGCTTGCGCAGTCTCTCGATGTCGCCCATCACATAGCCAGCCGTCACATCATCGACCTGCGCGTGGTTAATTAGGCGCTTAAGGGCGTAGTGGGGGATATCCAGGCGCTCCGCGATTGTGGTGAAGGTTCGGCGCAAATCGTGCAGCGTGAATTCTACCCCGGATTGCTCGGTCACTCGCCGCATGGGGTTGCGTGGCTCTACCAGCGGTCCATTGCGCCCCCGGTTGGGGAACACATATCGGGTATGGAGCAACATGCGCTTGCGCTGGGCCAATAGGTCGTAGAGATAGTCCGATAACGGCAGTGTATGGTCGCGTCCGTTTTTGGTATCCGGCACGGTCAGCGTGCGGTCAGCCAAGTTGATGTTGCTCCAGTCAAGGTTCGCCGCTTCTGATTTTCGCAAGCCGGTTAGCAGGACCACTAGCAAATAGTCGCCGACTTCGGAGGCCGTGGACCCGGTGGGCTCGCTGCGAAGGGTTGCAACCGCTTCAAACCATGCGGGCATTTGATCCGGGCTGATCCAGGTTGTGCGCCGCTTGGGCTTGTGCCAGGCGCGCGCCTGTGACAGCCGCTGCACGGGGTTGACCGGCAGTAGGGAATTGCCTTTCTCGTCCTCGTAGACGGCGGAGGCGAAGTTGTACAGCGACCGCAGGAAGCGCATGGCGCCGTCGGCGGAAGCGGGACCGTGGTTTGCGGTCAAGTCTGTATGACGTTGGCTGACCATGTTTTTGGTGAGTTCGGCGATGGGTAGTTTTTGCCAATCGAGAAAGGCGACGGCCATGAAGCGGTCATAGAGATAACGGGTCTTGGGTTTCAGTGATTTGCGCGCTGCACCAAATTGGGCGTATGCCTGGGCCAGTGTCACGGCGCTCGCTTCGATGTCAGTGCGTTCCCGCATCACGTTGTCGCCGCTGGCAATCCGGCCCTTTAGGGTTTCAGCCTGTCGGCGCGCCTCCGCGAGGGTCAGGTCAGGGAATTTGCCCAGATGGTAGCGTTTGGGTTTTTTGTTGATGCGCCGATAGAAGTAGAACGTTTTATTGCCGTTGCCTGTGACCTGCAAGATCAGGCCGCTTATGCGGCTGTCGTGATAATCGACGCGCTTGCCAGGGTCAGCAGGGGGTAGGGACTCAAGTGCCGCCTTGGTGAAATTGAGAGTGTTCTGGGCCATGCAGTCTCCCCTCGAAACCAGTGGTCTGTAGTAGTCAGCCGGTTGGTCGGTGCTACGCTGGTGCTACGTTTGGGGTGAAAAGTCGTGAACTTTGGCGTAGCACCGGGAAGAAATGGTATTCCTAACATGCTGAAATATCAATAGTTATGAACCTTAAGGAATTAGCCGGTATGGGGCCTGGTTTTATTTTGTAATCAGCCGGTCGGGGGTTCGATTCCTCTCGCCAGCTCCAATTTCCCGAAAAATGAATCATTACTCACGTTGCTCACTCCCGCGCAGAATGCTCGCAACCCGCGCCTGAAGGGCGGGCAGCAACTCGGTCTCGAACCACGGGTTCTGGCTGAGCCAGCGGTTATTGCGCGGGCTGGGATGAGGTAACGGTACGATGTTGGGCCAGTGCGCCCGCCAGGCGCGCACACGAGCCGTGACCCCGGCTCGGGGGCCGTCCAGGTGCCAAGCCTGGGCGTATTGTCCCAGTACCAAGGTCAGCTCCATCCTCGGTAGTTGTTCCAGCAGGGGCCGGCGCCAGGTTGTCGCGCATTCCGGTCGGGGCGGCAAATCGCCATGCTTTCCGGTGCCGGGGTAGCAAAAACCCATGGGTACCAGCGCGACCGTCCGGGGGTCGTAGAATGTGTCGTGATCGATGCCCAGCCACTGCCGCAGCCGAGTGCCGCTGGGGTCGTTGAACGGGATGCCGGTGTCGTGGACCTTGCGCCCGGGTGCCTGGCCGGCGATCAGGATGCGCGCTTCGGGGTGCACTTGCAGCACAGGTCGGGGACCCAAGGGGAGCGTCGCTTCGCACAGACGGCAGTCCCTGACTTCAGCAAGGAGTTCTGTGCAGCCACTCATCGCGCAGTCACTCATCCCGGCGCCAACGCGCGTCAGCTGCGCTTCAGTGCGGGGTGGCGCTCCCGGGCCATGGCCGCAAAACCGTCCTGCCAGCCGATACGGCAGGGGCCGATAATCTCCAGCCGGCGCCTGTTATCTGTCACGCGTGAGGGAATGGACTGGCTGTCGTCCTCGCGGAAACGCGGCGTGCGCCCCGCAAGCTCCCCGAGGTACTCGCACCAGCTGCGCACGTCCACCGGCTCGTCGCCGCTCCAGTTGACCAGGGTGGCGGGAACGCTTGCTGCGGCCAGTAACGGGGCCACCTGTTGATTGATGTCATCCTGGTGAATGCAGGTATACCAGGCCTCGCCACCCGAGGGCAGCACGATCTCCTCATTGCGCATGATGGCGTCGAGGTGATAAGCCGGCAGCCCGCCATTGGACGAGTAGGACACATTCATGCGCGCGATCGTCGTGGGCAGTTGGTACAGCCGGGCGCAGCTGCGCGCAACCGCCTCCTGGGCAATTTTGGAGATGGCGTAGGTGGGTGAGTAGGGCTGTTTGGAGTCCCCCAGCGGGTCGTCCTCCTGGAACGCGTGGCGCGGATCGGGGTGCAGGGCGTACACCGCACAGGTGGACATGACCAGACAGGCCCTGGCGCTGCGACAGTGCGCCATCAGCAGCGCAGTGCCCTCGGCGTTCACCTCCAGTGCATGGTTGTAGTCCTGACCGCCAAGCTGGAACACCGCGAAATGCAGCACGTAGTCGAAATCCTCTGGCAGATCACCGAACTCGCCGCTGGCGAGATCGATGCTGCGGGTGATCATGCCCGCCTGCTCGCAGCGCTCCCGGGAGCCCGGCTCGCTGAAGCGTGCGACGCCCCAGACCTCATTGTTGGCGGCGAGATAACGACCCAGCGGAAAGGCGATCTGACCGGCGGCGCCGGTGAGTAGGATTTTCTGGTGCTCTAGCATGGCGGCCTCGGTGGCAAAACAAGCGTGCAATCGGGTGCATTGGCGAATCGGGAAGCGCTACGCCGTTCCGCCGCCCCGTCAATAGCGCCGAATCATCTGCTGCACGACGTGCCCCAGTATGGTCCGCCATGCGACTTCGATATCGTCATTCCATTGTAGGTCAAAGTCGCGCGCTGTTGTGACAATGGTGTCGATCCACACGGCATACAGATGCGGCTGAATATCGAGATGATGCCGGTCATGTGTTGTGGCACGCTCGTTGACTTCTCGCAGCGCTTCGGTGCGACCCGCTGTCGCCTCGGCGTATAACAGCAGAGAGCGGCGCAGCATGGCGTTCTGCTTCTCCAGGTCGGTGAAACGGAATTTGGCCCTGATCTCCTCGGAGGCATCGAACAGACGCAGATAGAAAGCGTGGATAAAAGTCTCGTGCGTCAGGCAGCGCGTGACGCTGTGCAGGAAAAGCTCCTTCGATGTTGGCTCTTTCATGGTCATCGCACCCCCCAACAGCGGTGAGTTGTGGCAATGAATGGCGAACACCCTGCGGCGGTGGTCATACCGCCGCGGTTCTACCGGGTGAGTCTAGTCCACAATCACGCTCTCTGCCGGAGTCACCGCAGAAGGCCGGCTACTGCACTGGGCCGGCAGCAACGGTATGATGAACGTATGAAGCAGGAATTGACGATTTCGCGCACGGGCTGGCGCTGGCGTATGGCGGCGGGGGCGCTGGGCGTGCTCTCTGCCACGGGCATGTATCTGTGGTGGGTGCTGTTGGGCCCTTGGGGCTATGTCATGCCCGAAGGCTACGAGGCCCCCGAAGGTCCCTGCGATCAGCGCGTGTTCGTGTACGGCACCCTGCGCAACCCCCTGGTGCGCTGGCTGATTGTCGGGCGACGCATTTCGACCGCGCCTGCTGCAGTCTCAGGCTTTGACAAGCAGCGCCTTGATATTCAGCCATTGCCGGACGGGCGGGTGCCGGGAGAGGTGTTCTCCGTCGCACCGAAAGAGCTGGCGCGTCTCGATCGCTACGAGCGCCTCGGCGTGCGCTACGAGCGTGTCTGCCTGGCGCTGGATTCTGGTGAGCCCGTGTGGGTTTACCGGCGGTTGCCTGTGTGACCTCCGCGCGCGGTCCCGCCGCGCTGGCCCCCCGTCGTGAGATATTCGGCTGGGCGATGTTCGATTTCGCCAACCAGGGCTATACGTTGCTCATCATCACGGTGGTCTTTGGCGATCTGTTTACCCGCGTGATCGTGGGCGACGCGCCGGACTACCGGTTGGGTAACCTGCTGTGGAGTGTCGCGCTGGCGGCAAGCTATGTGCTGGTGGTGGTCGCCAGCCCCCTGTGCGGCGCGATCATGGACTACTCGCGCAGCCGCAAGCGGTTTCTGTTTGCCAGCTATTTGCTCACCGTTGTCGCCACCGGCCTGCTGTACTTCGTGGAACCCGGCTGGATTCTGACCGCCATGCTACTGCTGGTACTGTCGAACTTTGCCTACGCCATCGGAGAGGGCTTCATCACCAGTTTCCTGCCGGACCTGGGTCCGCGCAGTGCACTGGGCTGGATATCGGGCCTGGGTTGGAGTCTGGGCTACGTGGGCGGATTGGTCGCCACCGCCTTCACCCTGCTTATGTTGGGTGATGTATCGCTTGAGAACTACGACCGTATTCGCTGGGTGGGGCCTTTCGCCGGTGGCTTTTTCCTGCTGGCGGCCATACCGACTTTTATCTGGCTGCGGGAGCGGGGCGTGCAGCGGCCGGTGCTTGCCCCGTCAGCACTGCTGCGCATGGGCGTATCCAGGGTGTTGGAGACACAGCGCGCGCTGGCGCAGTTCCGCGACCTGCGCACCTTGCTGGTATCGGTGTTCTTCGCCATGGCGGGCATCTACATCATCATCGCCTTTTCGTTCATTTACGGTGCCCAGGTGATTGGCTGGGATGAGTCCGTGCGCGTCATGATGTTCATCACGGTACAGATTACGGCGGCCCTCGGCGCACTGTTCTTCGGTCATCTGCAAAGCCGCTGGGGCGCGCGTCGGGTTTATCTGCTGACGCTGGCGCTGTGGCTGCTCGCCATCCTTGCAATCTGGCAGACCCCCGCACTGACCCGTCTGGCGCAGGCCGCACTGGGGGTGGCCTGGCAGGCCCAGCATGTGTTCCTGTTCGCGGGCGTGCTCTCCGGGCTGAGCCTGGGTTCTTCGCAGTCTGCGGCGCGGGCGCTGGTAGGTGTGCTGACACCTCACGCCAGGGCGGCCGAGTTTTTTGGCTACTGGGGGATGGCGACCAAGGCGGCGGCCGTATTCGGTATCTTCGGCCTCGGCCTGGTGCAGTGGTTGCTGGGGCTGGCCGATGCGATCGTGTTTTGTCTGCTGCTGTTTCTGGTCGCGATGGTGGCCGTGTTGCCCGTTGACGAGGCGCGCGGCGCTGCGGTGGCGGATACCTGGGAGCACTGAGGCCCCGCGGGCCGGGCGGCGCGCGGGGGCTGTACAGTCAGTCGCGGCCGAGGATCAGTGCGCCAGTAGGCACCCCCACACCACTGCTCACCAGCACATGCTCCACCTGTTCGGGCTGGCTGGTAGAGGTGCCGCGCACCAGGCGTGCGCCTTCGGCAATATTGTTCATACCGTGAATGTAGGCCTCCGACAGCAGGCCCCCGTGGGTGTTGTTGGGCAGGCGGCCGTCAATGTCCAGCGCGCCGTCGCGCACCATGTCCTTGCCCTCGCCGCGGCCGCAGAAGCCAAAGCTTTCCAGCTGCATGATGACCTCTGAGGTGAAGGCGTCATACAGGCAGGCCGCGTCGATATCCTCCGGCCCCAGGCCGCTCTGGTCGTACACCAGCTGCGCTGCCATCTCCATTTCGGGCAGGGAGTCCAGCGCGTCGCGGTAGTAGCTGGTCATCTGCTCCTGGCCACGGGTGGAGGCCTGCACCACGCCGCGAATGATGGCCGGCTTCTGCTGCAGGTCGCGGGCGCGCTCGGCGCTGGTCACCAGAATGGCGCAGCCACCATCGGTTTCCTGGCAGAAGTCGTAGAGCCGCAGCGGGTCCGCGATCATCTTCGATGCCAGGTAGTCCTCCATGGTCAGCGGCTTGCCGTGGAAGAAGGAGCGCGGGTTGCTCTGCGCGTAATTGCGCTGGGATATGGCGACCCGTCCGAGGTCCTCCGCGGTCACGCCGTAGTGGTGCATGTACTTGTTGGCGACCATGGCGATCCAGGAGCCGGGCGTGAGCATGCCGTAGGGCATGTACCAGGACCAGTGGACCAGATCCGAGCTGACGATCTGCCCGGAAATGCCCTGGCCCATGCGCTGGCCGGAGCGGCCATTCATGGCCCGGTAGCAGATCACGTTGTCGGCCACACCGCTGGCCACCGCCATCACGGCGTGCAAAATCGTGCCCACGGCGGCGCCGCCGCCGTAGTTCACCTTGGTAAACAGTTTCAGATCGCCGGCGCCGACGGTGCGGGCGAGCTCGATTTCGTCGGTGGAATCCAGTGTATAGCTGACAAAACCGTCGATCTCCGAGGGCGGCAGGCCCGCATCCTCGCAGGCTGCGAGTGTGGCCTGGGCGGCGAGCGACAGCTCCGAGACGCCGGATTTTTTCGAGAAGCCGGTGAGGCCGATACCGGCGATGGCGGCCTTGTCTTTCAGGAAGTGGCTCATGCGCTGGCTCCTTGTGCGGGCTGGAACATGGGCAGTCGGAACCCGTCCGGGTCCTCATGCATCACCATTTCCACCGGCATACCGAACTCGACCGACTCCGGACTGCAGTTGACCAGCTGCGAGGTAAAGCGCGTACCCTCTTCCAGCTGCACCAGTATGATAATCAGCGGGTAGTCGAAGCCCGGAAATTGCGGGTGGTGGAGGATGGTGAAGCTGTCCAGCGTCCCGCGGCCTGAAGAGGCGACATGATCCCAGTCCAGAGAATGGCAATCGCCACACATGGGCCTCGGGGGGTGCCGCAGCGTG
This sequence comes from Halieaceae bacterium UBA5044, assembly GCA_002416125.1. Taxonomy (GTDB): domain Bacteria; phylum Pseudomonadota; class Gammaproteobacteria; order Pseudomonadales; family Halieaceae; genus Haliea. The sequence continues at coordinate 3,233 of DIBU01000009.1, read as the reverse complement.
CCGCAGGATGCGCAGCGCTGAATCGCAAGATGCCCCTCGGCAGCCTGCTGCCACCACCAGCCGTTGTCCTCCCCCATCGGGGGCTTCATTCTGAAACTCTGCGCCATGTGCACACCGCCGTTTTTCTGCTGTGAGTGTCGATGGTCGAAGTCTGACCGCGGTAAAACATAATTGAAATTGAATATAAATTCAATTATCTTGTTCGCGCAGTACAGTGATCGAGCGTGCGGGCGCCAAAGCCCGCCACCAGCCGGAGCCAGCAGAGCCATGAGTAACGAAGATATTGCCGCCTTCGAAGAAAAGATAAAGGCCTTCGTCGGCCGCGAGTGCGGCGCGTCCGCCGCCAAGGACGCAGTCAATAAAGCCATGATTCGCCACTGGTGCGAGGTTATGGGCAACACCAATCCAGATCACCTGGACGAAGCCGAGGCGGCTGCGGGCTCGCGGGGCGAGCTGGTCGCGCCGGCAACGATGTTGTTCGCCTGGGGTCAGGCCGGATACGCGGTCGCGGCCCAGGGGCGTGAGCAGGACCCGCAGACCGAACTGTTTGACCTGTTTGACGAGCATGGGTATGTGGGCGTGGTCGCGACCAACACCACGCAGGAATACGATCGGGAGTTGCGCCTGGGCGAAGTCGTTCATGCGCGGACGGTGATCGATAACATTTCCGGGCGGAAAAAGACCGGGCTCGGCGAAGGCTACTTTTACGAAACGGTCACCGAGTTTACCAACCAGGATGGGGAGCCGCTGGGTCGCCAGAGTTTCAAGGTGCTCAAGTACCGTCCCAATACCGCCGGCGGGGAGGCTGCCCAATGAGTCATCAAATCCAGCAGGGGACGGTCAGGGTGGGTGACACGCTGCCGCCACGTGAAATTGCCATTACCACGTCATTGATCGTGAGCGGCGCCCTCGCGACACGTGATTTCCAGAAGGTCCATCACGACAAGGCGGTGGCTCAGGACAGTGGCATGCCGGATGTGTTCATGAACATCCTGACCACCCAGGGGCTGACCGAATCCTACCTGCGCGACTGGTGTGGCCGCGATGCTGTTTTCCGCAAGCTGACCATTCACCTGGGGGCACCCAATATCCCCGGCACCACCATGACCATGACCGGCGAGGTGAAGTCCTGCGCCGACGGCCTCGTCGAGGTGGAGGTCGTGGGCCAGAACAGCCAGTGGGGCATGCATGTGAAGGCCCTGGCGACCATCGCCATACCGGCCTGAGCAGCTACTCGGGTTCCCGTTTGGCACCGCCTGACAGGTGGATGATTTTGTTTGATTTATCGGTTGACAAAGGATAGGGCCGTCTGGACAATATGCCGCCTTTCGGAGGGGTTCCCGAGTGGCCAAAGGGATCAGACTGTAAATCTGACGCGAAAGCTTCGGTGGTTCGAATCCACCCCCCTCCACCAGGCTAAACGCCGCGGCACAGCGTGTGCCAAAGCGGGTCGCAGCTGCGGCTAATCCGCCAGATAGAAGCGGGTCAGGCGGGTATAGTTCAAAGGTAGAACCTCAGCCTTCCAAGCTGATGATGCGGGTTCGATTCCCGCTACCCGCTCCAGTTGGGTACGAGCAAGGCTCATATAGCTCAGTCGGTAGAGCACTTCCTTGGTAAGGAAGAGGTCACCGGTTCAAATCCGGTTATGAGCTCCACCCAGTTGTTTGCCGTGCGGCGTGCCGGGCGGTGGAAGTTGACACAGGAAAGTGCGGTATTACTGCAAGTCCAGGCCGGTAACAGGAGACCGTCGAAATGGCAAAGGAAAAGTTTGAACGTAAGAAGCCCCACGTCAACGTGGGCACCATTGGTCACGTAGACCATGGCAAGACGACGCTGAC
>DIBU01000009.1:520-1038 GCA_002416125.1 Halieaceae bacterium UBA5044 | reverse complement strand
GTTGGCGTACCGTACATTGTGGTGTTCCTGAACAAGGCTGACCTGCTGGCGGAAGATTGCGGCGGTGCGGACAGCGAAGAATATGCCGAGATGAAGGAGCTGGTGGAAATGGAGCTGCGCGAGCTGCTCGACACCTACGACTTCCCGGGCGACGACACGCCGATCATCTGCGGTTCTGCGCTGATGGCGCTGAACGGCGAAGACGAGAACGAGCTGGGCGTGACGGCGGTTAAGACGCTGGTTGAGACGCTGGACAGCTACATTCCGGAGCCTGAGCGTGCGGTAGACCAGGCGTTCCTGATGCCGGTTGAGGACGTGTTCTCGATTTCTGGTCGCGGAACGGTGGTGACTGGCCGTGTTGAGCGTGGCGTGATCAAGGTGGGCGAGGAGATCGAGATTGTCGGTATCCGCGACACCGTGAAGACGACCTGTACGGGCGTTGAGATGTTCCGCAAGCTGCTGGACGAAGGCCGTGCGGGCGAGAACGTGGGTGTACTGCTGCGCGGTACCAAGCGTGA
>DIBU01000009.1:0-258 GCA_002416125.1 Halieaceae bacterium UBA5044 | reverse complement strand
TATGTGCTGTCGAAGGACGAAGGTGGCCGTCACACGCCGTTCTTCAAGGGCTACCGTCCGCAGTTCTACTTCCGCACCACGGACGTTACGGGTGCGTGTGAGCTGCCCGAGGGTGTTGAGATGGTGATGCCGGGCGACAACGTGCAGATGGTTGTGACGTTGATTGCGCCGATCGCGATGGAAGATGGTCTGCGCTTTGCGATCCGTGAAGGCGGCCGCACCGTGGGTGCTGGCGTCGTCGCCAAGATCATCGAGTAA
>DIBU01000023.1 GCA_002416125.1 Halieaceae bacterium UBA5044 | reverse complement strand
TCGAACCCGCGACCCCCGGCGTGACAGGCCGGTATTCTGACCAACTGAACTACCGCTCCAGAAAGTCCTCGGTTGATGGTGGGTGGTGACGGGATCGAACCGCCGACCCTCTGCTTGTAAGGCAGATGCTCTCCCAGCTGAGCTAACCACCCCCTGACCGAGAACGCGCATTATAGAGATAAAAAAAAGGCTGTCAAACGTTCCGGAATAAAAATCGCGGATTTTTTCCAACGCTGAAAAAACCCGTGTTTGATAGTAATATTTCGCGTTTCCTCAATCCGTTTGCTGCGCGTTATGGCTGCTCTGGTCACGCATGGCAACACAACCCACAGGCTCTGGCTGCATGGACATCTACAAGGAGTTTCACTTCGAGGCGGCGCACCGCTTGCCCAACGTACCGGCAGGCCACAAGTGTGCACGTCTGCATGGCCATTCATTTCAGTTACGCCTGGTGGTGTCTGGTGAGGCCAGCGAGCCCAGTGGCTGGGTCATGGACTTCGGCGACATCAAGAGCGCCTTCAAGCCCATTCTCGAGCAGTTGGACCACTACTACCTGAACGACATACCCGGGCTGGAAAACCCCACCAGCGAGAATATTGCGCGCTGGATATGGAACGCCCTGAAACCCGAGTTACCGGAACTGGCGCAGGTTGAAATCCGGGAAACCTGCACATCAGGTTGCGTCTACCGCGGGCAATAGCGTGTCACCAACGCGTTACATCCCGGTAACATGAAAGTTTTTGGTTGACGTTTGCAAAGACACTATTGCCGAAGGGTTCCGTCGCGGGTCATGCAGATGTTACCCGCGAACACCGCTCCGCGCTGTTCCCGCGCCGGGCCGGGGGTTACCATTGGTAGCACACAAGGAAAAGGTTATGCACATTGGCCGCACTGCCGTCGTGCCCTGCAAGCTTAGCATGGGAACCCAATGCCGAGTATCAGGAATATTCTGTAAGTCATTGTAAATAAAGTTAAATTTAGGTTTGATTGTTTTTTAACCAATCTGTAACATGCCGCCCGACCACTGGGCTGAGGCCGGGATTAAACAAATTACTCACCGAGTTATCCACAGAATCTGTGGAAAAAAGATGAAAAAATGACCCTGTTACCCAACCCTGGAGCAAGACCTCAGTGGATGCCGTGACGTGGATATCGCTGCTGGGCATCTGCCTGCTGGGCGCCATGGCACCGGGACCCAGCCTGGCGGTCATCCTGCGCTGTACCGCGCGCGCTGGCCGCCGTGCCGGCCTCGCTGCGGCGCTGGCACATGCAGCGGCCATCGGCTGCTATGCGGCATTGACCGTGAGCGGCCTCGCCCTGGCGCTGCAGCGCTCGCCAGGCCTGTTCACCGCCGTACAGACCGCCGGCGCAGCATGGCTGCTCTATCTGGGTCTTAGCGGCCTGCGCCAGTGGTCAGCCGGCGCCACGGCGACCCTGCAGGCCACTGCGGCCGCCCCACAGTCGCTGGCACAGTCAGCGTCCGAGGGGTTTCTGGTGGCCCTCCTGAACCCCAAGGTCGGACTCTTCATGGTCGCCCTGTTCAGCCAGTTCCTGCCCGCTAGCCCCGGTATGGCGACGCAGGCCCTGATGACAGCCACGGTTATCGCGACGGACGCAGGTTGGTATTGCCTGGTGGCCTTCTCGGTGAGCCGACCGCGCTGGCTGGCCATTCTTCGCAGCAGAGCCTCCCTGATTGACCGGCTGCTCAACACCCTGCTGGCCGTACTCGGTGCCGCGATGCTACTGCACCTCGCCCGGCAAGCCCTGACAGGCTAATGCAGGGTGGTTTCCGGTTCGCGCACGATGATCGCCTGCAGGCGCTGCCCGAGCATGATGACGTAACCCTCATGGCGCTCGACACCATCAAAGCTGTAGTCGAACCGATACTGGCGCCAGACCCGCCAGCGACGCTGCTCATCGCGGCTCAGGGAGATGCGATTGAGGTGCACAGTCTGGTCGAGCAGCTGGAAATCATCGCGCTTTCCCGCCCTGTCCACAGCGGCGACCGCCAGCTCCCGCACCCTGATCGAGGCCAGAAACCAGGCGCACAGGAGCCCCAGCAGCAGCAATGCAAAGACGTCGCCCAGCGTGAACAGCACCTTTAATGACCCCTGCCGCAGCTGCGCTGCATGTCAACCGTCAAGAAACGCAACCACACGCTGGTTGAAGCGCGTCGGCTGTTCGGCGTGCAACCAGTGCCCACACCCCGCGAGCGCCGTGATTTCCGCATTCGGGAACAGGGCCTCGATGTGCGGGCGATAGGCGTCCTGCACGTAGTCGGACAGCTCGCCGCGAATAAACAGCGTGCGGCCGTCAAAGGGCGCGACGGGCTCCGGTGCGGCAAGCAACGCCGGGTACTGCTCGCGTAACACCCGGTGATTGAAGCGCCACCGGTAAACACCGCCCTCATCGCGCTGCAGGCTAAGCAGCAGGAACTGAATGACCGTGTCTTCTTTCAGGTGTTGCGCCATCACCTTCGCCGCGTCGGCGCGACTGCTGCAACCTGCCTCCGCCACCGCGGCGACGGCGGCGAACACAGCCTGGTGGGAGGGCGGATAGGCTACCGGCGCGATGTCCGCCACGACCAGTGCGTCGACCCGGTAGGGTGAATCCAGCGCCAGTTGCATCGCCACCTTGCCACCGAGGGAATGACCGACAAAGTGTGCCGTTTCAAGGCCCCTGTGGGTCATCCACCGGTCCACGGCCTGCGCCAGATCCGGTAAAGACATACTGTCGGTCCAGCGCGAGCGCCCATGGTTTGGCAGGTCCAGACTGTGCACCCGATAGTGATCCTGCAGCGCCCGGGACACGCCCCCCAGATTGCTGCCCATGCCAAACAAACCGTGCAAAAGCACCACGTCGGGGCCGTCACCCGCCACCGAGTCGAATACTTCAGCTGTCATTATCGCTGCCTCTCCCTCGAGATTTTGCTAGTATGGCCGCACTATAAACGAACTGGAGTCCTTATGCGTTATTTCCGGAGCGCGCGCCGCCTGGGCACTCTACTGCTACTGCTCGCAGGTCTCGTGGCCTGCGGCGGTGCCACGTACAACCCCACTGTATTCCCTTACGAGCTGGATGAGGAGCGCCTCGCCCAGACCAAAGTGAAAACCGTTGTGATCGCCCACGTCAACCTCGGCCCGCCCTCGCGCAGCTACCTTGACAAGGAGGCGCCACGCATCGACGGCATGGTCGCCACCTACCTGAAGGACAACGGCTATAAAGTGATTCCCCAGCGCGAATTCACCCAGCACTGGAACACGGCCGTGCGCGCCTTCGGTGACCCGGTGGACCCAACCACCGGCCGCATGAACATGAACACCTTCGTGCAGATCATGCAAAGCGTGCGCGATCAGCTGCGGGAAAACACCGACGCCGACGCGGTGGTTTTCACCGATCTGCTGGAGTCCGAGGTACCGTTTTCCTCCGGAATCAATCGTGTAGCACGCTGGCACGGTGTCACCCGCAAACCGACATTGCAGGGGCCCGGCAGCGGCGTCTCGACAGAGTTTGACTGGAACCAGGGCGCCTCGGTGGCCTCACTGCAGATCAGCATTTATGACATGGAACTGAAACGCATTTTCGCCAGCGTCGGCGGCCTCGACGTCACCGATGCGATCGACGCGCGCTCGTCGGGCGGCCGCTTCGTACGTCGGCGCAACATCCTGGAAAACGACAACTTCGTCAACGAGGGTATCGCCATCGCCTTGCACCCGTTCATCGTCTCGGATATCTGGCCGGGCAACCCCTAGCAGAGCCCGCAGGCGCGTCCCCGGGTCACCTAGTCTTCGTAGCTGGCCGTCTGCTTCGCCGCCTGGGCCTGGATCCCCGCCATCAGATCCGCCTGACTCAGCATGCCGGCGTTCCAGGTGGCGATGTAATTCAGGCCATCACGCACGCTGTGGTCGCGGCTGTAAAGCAGCATTTCCTTGGTGCCGCGCACCGCCAGCGGTGACTTCGCGGCAATATTGCGGGCGATCTCGGTCACCTCGCGCAGCAGGGTTTCGCGATCCGGGTAGACCCGGTTCACGAAGCCTATCTCGCGAGCCTCTTCTGCGCCCAGATTGCGGCCTGTATAGGCCAGCTCCCGCACAATGCCATCCGCCACCAGTTTCGGCATGCGCTGCAGGGTGCCGACATCCGCGGTCATGCCGATGTCGATCTCGCGAATGGCAAACCAGGCGTCTGCGCTGGCGTAGCGCATGTCGCAGCAACAGACCAGATCCACGCCACCGCCGATACAGGTATTGTGAATCGCCGCCAATACTGGCTTGCGGCAGTTCTCTATCGCGCTCAGGTTATCCTGCATCCGCAGCACGTTGCGCCGGAATTCCTCACCCTGCCGGGCCGGATCGCTGGACTGGCCCTTGAGACCGTTGAACATGGCGAGGTCCAAACCGGCGCAGAAGTGCCTGCCGTTGCCGGCGAGCACCACCGCGCGCACTCCGGGCTCGGCATCCAGCCACTCAAAGCAGAGCTGCAGCTCGGGCCACATGGCCGCATTCATGCTGTTGGCCTTGTCCGGGCGATTGAGGACGACCGTCGCCACCTGTTGTTCGATGCTAACGGCCAGGGTTTCAAACTCGGGTATCGACGTCATACAAGGACTCCTGAGGTAAAACACGCCGCGGCTTACCAGCGGCTGAGAAAATCGGCGGGCTGCAATGCCGGCACGTTCTTGGGATTGCCGTCCCGGGTGCCGAGATAAAGAAAGGCAACGACTTCTTCATCCCTCTCCAGACCCAGCGCCGCGCCAACCAAGGGATCAAAGGCGGCGTCGCCAGTGCGCCAGATACCAGCGTAACCGAGAGCTTCTGCCGCCAGCAGGATGGCGTGGGCAGCGCAGCCCGCGGACAGCCGCTGCTCATAGAAGGGAACCTTGGGGTGCTCCTGCAGGCAGGCAACGACCGCCAGCAGCAGCGGAGCGCGCAGGGGCGCTGCACGGGCCCTCTCTCTCACCGAGGCATCGGCAGCGGGATCCCGGCGCAGCAGGCAGCGCTCCAGCACTTCTCCGAAGTCCTCCCGCCGCTCCCCCTCGATGGCGATGAACCGCCAGGGCCGCAGCCAGGCATGGTCCGGCGCACGCAGCGCCGCCTGCAGAAGCTCGTCAAGCTGCTCCCCGGAGGGGCCGGGCGCTGTCAGCCGCGGCGCCGAATTGCGGGTTTGCAGGTGTTGCAGGATGTCGGGCATGGGATGCGCACACCGGCTGTGGTTGGCAAGGGCCGACATCATACCAGCGCCGCGGGAAAACAGCGAAGCCGAGCCGCCTGTTACACGGTCAGGCCGGTAATTTTTCCACTCTCGGAGGCTGGCATCGGGCTGGCGACATGTTTAGAGTGTCAACTTGGCGTTACCGCAAGACAAACTGCGGTAAAAATCAGGCTTGTTCGCACGTGCCAAAAACACCATAGTTCAACCGCAAGCCAAAAACAGCGCAGCGCACAGAGCACCGGCGCACAATCTGTATACAGCTAGCACTTTATATCAATAACAGGAGCACCGACCATGCGACAACACAGCAACCACCCGTATTCTCCAAGAAAGAGCCCGTTGGCAGCCGGCATTGCTGCTCTGCTGGGCACCGTCGTGACCACCACCTTTGCCGTCGGCGCCTTCGCCCAGGAATCCGCCCCCAACAGACTGCTCGAAGAAGTGATGGTTTTTGCCCAGAAAAAGGAGCAATCGATCCTGGAAGTACCGGTATCGGTAGCTTCCTACAGCAACGAAGCGCTGGATCGTGCGCAGATTCGCGATCTCTCGGAACTGCAGCAAGTGGCGCCCAGTGTCGTCTTCAACAGCTCAACCGGCGCCACCCAATCCATCCTCACCATTCGCGGCATTGGCACCGCGGGTCAGAACTCCGGGCTGGAGCAATCGGTGGGGGTGTTTATCGATAACGTCTACCGAGGCCGTCCCGGTGCGGCCCTCGGCGACTTTGTCGACCTTGAGTCCATCGAGGTGCTGCGCGGCCCACAGGGCACACTGTTTGGACGCAACACATCGGCGGGCGTGATCAGCGTGCGCTCTAAGGCACCCGAACACGAATTTGGCGGCAGCGTCTCCGTCGGTGTTGGTGATTTCGGCGCCAAGCAACTGCGCGGCTCCGTCACCGGCCCCATCAACGACAGTCTGGCATGGCGCCTGGCCGGCACCTGGCAGGAGCGCGATGGCTATATCGACGATGCCTTCAGTGGTGAAGAATGGAACGACAGGGACCGATATTCCGTACGCGGGCAACTGCTGTGGGACGTAACCCCCAATACCACCGTGCGCTTTATTGCAGATTACACCGAAACCGACGAACGCTGCTGCGTGCCTGTGGGCCTGTTTGACGCGGATTCTGCGCTGCTGATAGTCGGTAGCGAGGGCGGCCTGGGCGCCTTGAGCCCGCTGTTCTCCAACTTCCGCATTGGCGTCCCCTTGCAGGAAGGTGTGCCCGGCTCAACATCCCCACAGGAAGTGATATTCAGCGGCCAGTTCCCGGACCCGGACGATTTCGAGGGCACCAGGACGACCGCCGCGGGTGCGGATGACAGCTTCGAGGATGGCGGCTTTTCCATCGAGGTGAACAGTGCACTGAATGACCGGCTTGATTTGACCGTCATCGGTGCCTATCGCTTCTTCGACACCCAGCCATTCGGCGATATCGACATGCGCACGGCGGATATCTGGCGCGGGGGTCGCGGGCAGGACATTGATGAAATCTCGCTGGAGATCCGCTTGTCCGGCAGCACGGACACCGTCGACTGGACGGTCGGTGGCTTCTACTTCGACCAGGACATCAAGGGCAATGGGCGGTTTGAATGGGGCACTGACGGATCGGCTTATCTGTCCCAGGTCGGTTTGGCCAGGATCTTGACAGACCCTGAAATCATTGCTGCAGGTGGCGCAATCAGCGACTTGCTGGGGTCGGGCCTGCTGGATATCGGCAACGATGCCCCCGGTGGCGCCGCCAACCCGCTCAACTGGTTCCCAACCGCGGCCCTAGCAGGGACTGGCGCTACGGAAACGGTGGATTACAACTCCGAAAGCATTGCCATATTCGGCCAGGTCACCTTCAATCTTAGCGATCAATTGGCCTGGACCATCGGGGCGCGTTACACCGACGAGGACAAGAGAGCGTCCTACCTGACGACTGCCGATGATCCCTTCTCTGCCCGGGATCTGCGCGTGACATCTCTGACTGGAAACGATGGCCTGTTCTGGGCACTGCGCCCGCTGCAGGTGCACTTGGCCTCTGATCCCGCCTCTGACTCCTTCAGTGACGATGACCTGTCGTTCGCCACCAGCGTTAATTATGAACTCAGCAGCGACCTCTCCGTATTTGCCCGCTTTGCCCAGGGGTACAAGTCCGGCGGCCTCAATCTGAACGGCACCATTGGCCAGGAGCCTGGCGACCCGACACCAACCTTTGCCAACAACCAGTTCGGGTCCGAAACCAGTGACTCCTACGAAGTCGGCGTCAAATCATTCCTGTTGGGCCGCAGTCTGCAATTGAACGCAACGGTGTTTTACCAGGAGACGGAAGACTTCCAGACCAACTCCTTTGACGGCGTAGGCTTCACCTTGCGCAATGCCGGGCAGATTGATGGCCTGGGCCTGGAGGTCGACTACAGCTGGATGCCGGATGACCACTGGATCATCAGTGGCGGCCTCGTCGTACAGGACATTGAGTACGACGAATTCACCAACGCCTCCAGCACCATTGCCCAGCAGGAAGCAGCGGGATTGCGCGCAAGAGCCCTGGGCATCGTTCCGGACCAGGACCTGACCGGAGAGACCCCCAACTTCGTTTCTGACACCACCTGGTCCAACACGGTGGCCTACACCCGGCCAATCAACAATGCCATCGCCTTCGACATTGCGACCAGCTGGCGCTACCGCTCCAGCTTCAATACGGCGCAGGATGCCGATCCGTTGGCGAGGCAGAAAAGCATCTGGACTGTCAATGCAACCGTGGGACTCACCGCTGTAGATGGCAGCTGGCGTTTTGAGGTGTGGGGCAAAAACCTGACCGATGAAACAGTGCTCAACATTGGTTTCGACACCCCTTTGCAGACAGGTTCTTTTAGCGGCTTTGTTGAACCCCCGCGCATGTATGGTGCAACTGCCACCTACAACTTCTGAACCGACACTCCCCGAGGGCCACCTCGGGGAGCCCGCTTTGCCCCATCAGCGCCGACAGCGGCTTCCTGTGAGGCTGTCAGCCGCGTGGCGTTGACTCTCCCTGACTGTTGGCACTCGACCGTGATCCCGGCTGCATATCCGCGTAGGGGTTAGGCAGGTCCAGGTCAATCCGGTAACCACCCACCTGCATATCACGTTCGCCGATGCTGACATCGGCATCTCCCAGCACGCCGAAATCGAAGCGGTAGGTCGGCGCGACCGTGCCGGCGATCATGGCGTCGTCATAGTCCTGCTGGCGCTCGCGAACGAACTCATTGGCGCGTTCCCAGGCCCGCCAGGGGCCGCTGCCGTGGCGCGACTGCAGCATACGTGCGGTGACTGCGGGACTCAGCAGGGTAGCGGAGGCGTTGTTGCCGCCGAAGCCCTTGGAATTGATGATGGCGTAGGACTGCCGGGCAGGGTCGACCTCCCGATGGCGCAGAGTGAACGCCAGGCCGTCCTGACAGACATCCTCCGCCAGTGTCTCAATGGTGTTGATGGCGGGGATAATACCGTCCGCCCAGATGCCCAGCGTAGCGTTGACCTGGTCGCCGGACGCAGACCCCAGGGAGTGCCCCAGATAGGATTTCAGCGCGGCTACCGGCCAGCCCTCGATGCCGAAGGCCCGTGCCGTCGCCGACAGTATCCGGGACTCGGTCACCCGGTTCTGTGGGGTGCCGGTGCCGTGAGCCTGCACCAGGCCGCCCTCGCGTAGCGCCTGCTCGCCAAGCATGGCGCGCACCGCCGCCACCGCCTTGGCCATGGTGATGTAGTTGCCCACACCCGGGCCGGAAATGGACTTCTTGTAGCCATCGGCGTTGACGAACACATCAGTGGCAGCGCCGTACACGGTAGCCCCCAGTTCCAGCGCCAGAGCATCATCAAACAACACCACCATCTGCGCCGACTCGGCAATGGTAAAGCCGCAGTTCTCGGCGAACGGGCGACAGGCGCGACGGTGGTCGGCGGTGGTTGACCCGTCCAACTCCCGCAGCCCCTTGTCCGTGGCCAGTGCGCCCATGGCGGCATAGCCATCCATCACCTCGGGGTTCACCGGCGCTTCAGCAGACCCGATAAATGCCACCCGTGCTCGGCCGCTGCGGATGTCCTCGATGCCCTGGCGAAGATTGTAGAGAAACGAGGCACAGGCCCCCAGGGTTGCGCCGGTCGCGCCCATGCTGCCCAGGACGTAAGCATTGACAAAATCCGCCGGCATTTCGGCGAGGGACAGTGGACAGAACTTGGACGTGACACGCTGCCCGTTGTGCCGCGCACGCAGCATTCCCCCTGCCCCCGCGCCATCGAGTTGCCCCATGGCGCTGCCCGCATAGACGCTGATCTGGTCGGCAGGCACGCGCTGCTGGATCTGTTCCCAGGGAATCCCGATGCTCTGCAGCGCGTCGGACGCCGCGTAGATCATCATTTGCAGGCCGCGAGGGTGATTCCGCGAGGCGTACAGGGTCCCGGGATCGAACCCGGTGGGCAGTTGTCCCGCGGCCTTGACTTCAAAATCACGCACCGTGGGCAACAGGACGTCCAACGGTTCAGGCATGGTGACATCGACCTCGTCGCTGCTCACTGGCACAATCTGCCAGCCTGGTGGCAACACGGCCGGAAGCTGTTGCCGACGCAGCCTGAGCACCAGGGGGCCGCTGCCGGCTCGCGCCGTGAGTCGCTGGTTCCAACCCACCGCATCCGGGTCGAAATGCTGCGGCTCCACGCGACGGATCAGCGTGTGGGCCAGCAGGTACTCCTCCGATGCCGCTGCTGCATCCACTCCCATCAACCGGGCGAGCGCGGAGAACGTGCGAGTTCGTGTCACCGCCGGCAGGACATCGTGCACCAGCCGACGATAGGCATGGTGCGACGACGCACGCCCTGCGCCGTTGATACCGCCAAACCCGACAATCACCGGCAAACGCGCCTGCCCCATACCACTCTCCTCTGTAGATAGCCTGTACCTCAGCGGCGCAGTGTAGGTGCCGCTCCCCCGGGATAAATATGTTTATTCCGCCAAGTATCGTGGTATTTTGGCCACACGATAAGGAAGCCCACACCATGTACACCGTAGCCGCCCTGCTCTACCCCGATGCCCTTGCCACCAGTGTCACGCTCCCCATGGAGATCTTTGCTGCCGCCGCGCAAACAGCGCGCAGCCAGGATCGCCGCGCCCCGGGCGTGATCTACCAGCTCGCGGCAGAGCGGGCCGGGCCGGTGACCCTGACTAACGGCCTGACCCTGCACGGGCAACTGTCACAGTGGCACCTGCCCGCGCTGGACCTGTTGATTCTCCCGGCTATCTGGCGCACACCGCAGCCCACGATCCGGGCCTGTGCCCCCTGGATGGATACCTTGCGATCGATTGCGGCATCGGGCACACGCATCTGCAGCGTCGGGACGGCGAGCAGCCTGCTGGCAGAGGCCGGCCTGCTCGACGGACGGCCCGCCACCACACACTGGAACTATTTCGAGCGCTTTGCCCGGCGCTACCCGCGGGTCGCACTGAAAACCCGGCACCTGATCACGCAGAGCGACAACATTTATTGCGTAGGCAGTGTCAATTCTATCGCCGACCTGTGTGTGCACCTGGTAGAAGGCTGGTTCGGCAGCCGCATCGCGCGCGCCGTCGAACACCAGTTTTCTCCCGAAATACGCCAGCCTTTCCAGGCTGCCGCATGGCAGGATGCGCCGCGGGGACGCCACCATGATGAAACCGTATTGCTGGCGCAACAGTGGTTGCGCGACCGCATGCCGGGGCCCCTGTCGCTGCAGGACATGGCACCCGCACTGGGCGTCAGTCCACGCACCCTGCACCGTCGCTTCCGACAGGCGACCGGCATGAGCCCGCAGGCCTACCTGAATGCACTGCGCATGAACGCTGCTCGCGACCTGCTGCGCCGCAGCAACCTCAGCATTGCGGAAATTGCCTGGCAACTGGGGCTGCAGGATGCCAGCTATTTTTCCCAGCGCTTCCGGCGCAGTAACGGTGTTACTCCGGGTCAATACCGCGAAGCCGTGCGCGGCAAGCTGTTCGATCCGCCCGAGCAGTCACAGGCCGCGCCGCTTCGGGGCCGGCCGCATCCTTGAGTCCAGTCTCCGTCTGTGGCCTAATGTGCGCCCGCTTTACCGAGGGTCCGCAGGCCTGCGGGCAACACCACCGCCGTAACCAGCAGTCGGGAATATCATCATGAGCAAAGAATCAGTCGTCATCGTCAACGGTGCCCGCACCCCCATGGGTGGTTTGCAGGGGAGCCTTGCGTCACTCACCGCAGCACAGCTCGGCAGCACCGCGATCGCGGCAGCCCTGGAACGTAGCGGTGTCGCAGCAGCTGATATCGACGAGATCTTCATGGGCTGTGTGCTGCCTGGCGGCCTCAAGCAGGGCCCCGCGCGCCAGGCTGCACGGGGTGCCGGCATTCCGGACGGTGCAGGCGCCGTTACCCTGAACAAGCTCTGCGGCAGCGGCATGCAGGCTACGATTTTTGGGTTTGACAGCATCGCGGCGGGCACCAACCAGACGGTCGTTTGCGGCGGCATGGAGAGCATGAGCAACGCACCCCACCTGATTCCGGGCGCGCGCGGCGGTGTGCGCACAGGCCACGCGAAACTGCTGGACCACATGTTTGTCGATGGCCTTGAAGATGCCGACACGGGACGCGCCATGGGCAGTTTTGCCCAGGAGACCGCCAATCAGCGCGGGCTGACTCGGGAGCAAATGGACGCTTTTGCCGTGGAATCTCTGACCCGGGCCAAGCGCGCAATTGAGGACGGCTCGCTGCAGGCGGAAACCGCGCCGGTTACTGTATCCAGCCGCCAGGGCGACACCGTGGTCAGTGATGACGAACAGCCACACAAGGCAGCCGTCGAGAAAATCCCTAATTTGCGTCCGGCCTTCGCCGCCGATGGCACGATTACCGCAGCCAACAGCAGCTCGATTTCGGATGGGGCCAGCGCCCTGATCTTGATGAACGAGCGCACCGCAGAGGCCCGGGGCCTGCAGCCGATGGCGCGCATCGTGGCGCATTCACGCCACAGCCAGCACCCCTCAGAGTTCACCATCGCGCCGATTGGCGCCGTGGAAAAGCTGCTGGCGAAAACCGGCTGGCAGATTGACGATATCGACCTGTTCGAAATCAACGAGGCCTTCGCCATGGTCACTATGCTGGCCATCCAGGACCTCGGCCTGGATCACGCCAGGGTCAACATCCACGGCGGCGCCTGCGCGCAGGGCCACCCCATCGGGTCGACCGGCTCGCGTATCATCGTCAGCCTGATGTACGCCTTGCGTAAACTGGGCAAACAGCGCGGTGTTGCTGCACTGTGCATCGGGGGTGGCGAGGCCACCGCCGTTGCCATCGAAATGATCTGACACCGATCCGGCGGGATCGCCCGCCGCTTCCAGAGGCACAGCATGGCACTCAGTAGCATTCCGGACATCCTCGACGACATCCGCGCCGGCAAGATGGTTATCCTGATGGATGACGAGGACCGCGAAAACGAAGGCGATCTCATTGTTGCCGCTGAGGCGGTGACACCGGAGATCATCACGTTCTTTTCCAGTGAGGCCTGCGGTCTGATTTGCATGCCTATCACCGAAGAGCGCGCACGCCGGCTGCAACTACCCCTGATGGTGCGCGACAACCGCTCCCAGCACGAGACCAATTTCACGGTGTCCATTGATGCCGCAGAAAAGCTGGGGCCCGGCATCAGCTCCGTACAGCGTGCGCACACGGTCCGCAAGGCGGTTGCCGCTGACGCCAGGCCGTCTGACATCATTCAGCCCGGGCATATATTCCCGCTGGTCGCCAAGCCCGGCGGTGTGCTGCGCCGCGCCGGTCATACCGAGGCGGGTGTGGACCTGGCGCGCATGGCCGGCTTCGAGCCCGCATCGCTCATCGTGGAAATCATGAACGAGGACGGCACCATGGCGCGGCGCCCGCAGCT
The DNA here is from genome assembly GCA_002416125.1 of Halieaceae bacterium UBA5044. Taxonomy (GTDB): domain Bacteria; phylum Pseudomonadota; class Gammaproteobacteria; order Pseudomonadales; family Halieaceae; genus Haliea. The sequence goes on along the minus strand of DIBU01000023.1, from coordinate 150,190 downwards.
GGAGGTCTTCGCCGAGCGCCACGGGCTGCGCATGGGCACCATCGCCGACCTTATCGAGTATCGCTCCCTGCACGAGCAATCGGTTGAGCTGCGGGACACCAAAACAGTCAACACCGAGTTCGGTGAGTTCACGCTCTACACCTTCAGCGACCTCATTGACGACACGCTACACTTCGCCCTGACTCGCGGCGAACTGCGGGAGGACACGGCGGCACTGGTGCGCGTGCAAACCGTTAACCTGCTGCGCGACGTCGTCGGCACGCTGATCGGTGATGCGGTACCGGGCTGGTCATCGCGTCGGGCACTTGAGCGTATCGCCAGCGAGAATCTCGGCGCACTGGTATTGATCGGTCAGCCGGTTGCCTCCGCCCAGGCACTTGCCGACGTGATCCAGTATCCAAACGCACCCACGGTCACCAACAGCAAAAACGGTGGCATCGGCAATTACCGGGTCATCGGCACTGGCGCCCAGATTCTGAAACGTATCGGCGTGGGGAAAATGCGCCTGATGTCAGCCCCCATCCGCTTCAATGCGCTGTCGGGGTTCAGCCTGGAGGTCACAGAGTTCGTGCAGCCCTGAGTCGCGGCCAGGCCTAATTGAATCTCGGTGGACGTTTCTCGAAGAATGCAGTCAGCGCCTCCAGGTTATCGGCTGACCCGGCTTGACGGGCCATCGCCGCCTGCTCGGCCACGAAGGCTGCCTCAATGGCCGGCTCGTGGTGCAGGCGCAGGGTGCGTTTGATTTCGCGGAGGGAGCTGACCGGCCACTGCGCAATCGCCGCGGCCCGTTGCAAAGCGTGGTCAAGCACATCCTCGTCTGGCAGCACCGCAGCGACAACGCCCAGCTGCAGGGCGCGGGCCGCGTCAATCCATTCTGCGGTGTAAAACAGCTCTGCGGCGCGCTGCGCACCGATATTGGCCTGCAGCATATAACTGCTCGCCCACTCCGGGACCAGGCCCAGCGCAGCAAACGGCAGTCGCATGCGAAAACTCGCTCCGGCATAAACGACGTCGGCATGGAACAGTACCGTAGCCCCGCCTCCGACCGCGACGCCCCGGGGAGCCGCCACCAGTGGCTTGTCGAAGCTGGCCACGGCCCGAGCGGCGCTCTCGAAGGGGTGTGGCGTATCCGCCTCGCTACCGCCAAAGCTGGCCAGGTCAACACCCGCACTGAAACTGTCGCCGGCACCGGCAAGCACCACACAGGCCACGCCATCATCCTCTGAGGCCGCCGTGAACGCCTCACGCAGCGCAATCCACAGTGGGTCGTTGATGGCATTTTTCTTGGCAGGGCGATTGAGCGTCAACAGGCGCACCCGGCCCCGCTGTTCCTGCAACAGGACATCACTACCCATGGCCTCAGGCCTCACTGTGGAATACAACAAAATCGTCAACCGCTGCGCGCTCGGTGATACAGCGATTGGCGGCGGCCTCCGGGTCCGGATAGCCGAAGGAGATACCGAACATGAGCTTGTGCGCCGGATCGACCTGCAACGCCGTGCGCAGCTGCTCAGCCTGAAAGCCGAGCGCCGTTTGCGGGCAGGAACCCAAACCCTGTGCGGTCATGCTCAACATCAGGGTCTGCGCAAACATCCCGAGATCGCAGGCCTCGCGCAGGCCAAACGGTTCTGGCAGGAACAGGAAGGCAACGTGCGGCGCATCAAAGAAAGTAAAGTTGCGCATGAAAGCCTCCTGCCGACGCGCCTTGTCCTCCCGTGCAATGCCCATGGCATCATACAGCGCCTGCGCTGCAGCGTACTGGCGTGTTTTGTACTCGCCCTCGTAGACGCCATCATAGGGGAAGTCCATGCTGATACGCCCCGCCATGAACTCGGCAGGCAGCAGTGCCCGCAGCGTCTCCAGTTTTGGACCCGACGCCACGTGCACGATCCAGGGTTGCGTGTTGCAGTTGCTCGGCGCACAGGCGGCATCGGCAAAAATCTGGCGCAACGCCGGCTCAGGCACGGGCTTGGGCAGAAAAGCGCGCAGGGAGCGGCGCTGGCGCACCAGGGTGCTGAAGGTGGATGCGTGATCTGACATACAAAGGCCTCGGGCTAATCGGTTAAAGCGCGTCATTATGCGCAGCAAAAGGCCACCGAACCAGTCGGGCGGCCCATCGCGCCATCACTCACCGCGAAAATGCGCCGGGCGTTTTTCCTTGAAAGCCCGCATTCCCTCTTTCGCATCGGCGGAAGCAAACACGGGGCCGGCCAGGGCATCCGAGGCGCGCATGGCATCGTCTTCGGACATGCACTCCTGATGCTCGCGCAGGGAACGCGTGACGGCGGCAACGGCCAGCGGTGCATTGGCGCAGATTCTGGCCGCATAATCACGGGCTGCCGCCAGCGTGGTGCCCGGCGCAACCAGCTTGTTCACGAGGCCCCACTCCAACGCCTGCCGGGCACTGATGTGCTCACCGCAGAGCAGCATTTCAGCCGCCAGGCAGTAGGGAATCTGACGGCGCAGGCGCACGGTTGAACCGGCCATTGGATACAAGCCCCGTGCCACCTCGGTGACACCGAATACGGCGTCTTCTGCCGCCACCCGAATATCGGTACCCTGCAGGATTTCGGTACCTCCCGCCAGCGCATAGCCCTCTACAGCGAGTATCAGCGGCTTTGCCGGGCGGTTGTCGCGCAACAGGGCCTGCCAGTGCAGGTTGGGTACGTCGGCCATCAACGCCATAAACTCATCACTGGCGCCCTGGTCACCCTCGGCCCCGGCTTTCAGGTCCATACCCGCGCAGAACGTATCGCCAGCCGCGGTGAGAATCGCGCAGCGCAATGCGGGGTCCTCGTCCAGCAGGCGCCAGGCCCGGTAAAGGCCCAGCAGCATGGCCGGATTGAAGGCATTCTTGGCCTCGGGACGATTCAGGGTCACGATAAGCACACCGCCATCCTGCTGCACCCGGCAGCTTGAAGTGCTGATAGCCAGTTCTTGCACGGTTATTCTCCTTGGTCTGTGGCCAGTTTGGCTAATTGACGCGATGCTCACCGGAGAGCGCAATCTCCAGCGCCTTTGGATAGGCCGGCTTGCCGCTGGGCGCGCGCGGCACTTCCGCGACCACATGGACTTCCCGCGGCACCTTGTAGCCGGCCACATGCTTGCGGGCCTCCTCCTGCAGCGAAGACAGGCTCAGTGCGTGCCCGTCGCGCAACGCCACCACCGCCGTGACCTTGCTCCCCAACCGCTCGTCGGGTGTGCCGACCACCAGACAGTCAAACACGGCAGGATGGTTTTTCAATGCCTGCTCAACCTCTTCCGGGAACACCTTCTCGCCCCCGGTGTTGATGCAATTGGAGCCGCGACCGTACACGGTGATGGTATTGTCCGGTTCCAGGCGCGCCTCATCCCCGGTCAGCAACCACAGCGTGCCATTGACCGGGACGAACGTTGCGGCGGTCTTTACCGGGTCGTTGTAATACCCGACCGGAATGTGACCGCTGCGAGAAAAGATACCCTTCTCGCCCGGCGTGACTTCACGATAGGTTCCGTCCTCGGCCCGGGCGAGCACCGACATGAACTCGCTGCGCGCCACATTCACCAACCCCTCTCCGGGTTTGCCACCGCCATCGGCCCCCATTGCCCCCGACTCCGACGAACCGAAACTGTTCATAACCATGATGTTCGGCAACAGCTCGCGAAATGCCGTCTGCTTGCTGGCGGAGAACACAGCACCACCCGACCCCACGGCAAACACGGAACTGAGGTCCCAGCGCCCCGGGTTCGCCTGCAAGGCATCCAGCAAGGGTACAGCCATGGCATCCCCGACGATGGTCAACGAATTCACCCGCTCGCGCTCGACAATATCCCAGACCTCCTCGGCTACCAGGTGATGCGCCGGATTCAGCACCAGCGCGTTGCCCGACAGCAGCTGGATGCAGGCGTACCACCAGCAGGCGCCATGCATCAGCGGTGCCAGGGCTATACCGACAATGGCAAAGTCGCCGATGCGATCAGCGATCTGTTCGGGCTGGGTAATGACGCCATCGGGGTGAAAGTAACCGCCGCCACCCATCGCTGCATAGAACACGTGCTTGTGTGGCCACATGACGCCCTTGGGCATCCCTGTGGTGCCACCGGTGTAGAGAATGAACAGATCGTCGTCCGCGCGTTCGGGGAAATCCCGCTCAGCGCTCTGGCCGGTCAGCGCCTGTTCATAGGCCGTGCTGCCAATGGCATCGGTGTCGGCGCCGCTGCTGTCGTCCACGTAGACAAACGTCTTCAAAGCCGGCGCCGTCTCACGCACGGCCGCGATGTGCGGCGCAAACTCGCGATGATGGATACAGGCCACCAGATCGGCGTTGCTGAGGATATAGGCCAGTTCCTCTTCGACGTAGCGGTAGTTGATATTGATCGGCACGGCGCGCAGTTTGAAGCAGGCGAGCATGCCCTCCAGGTATTCGTTACAGTTATACAGGTACAAGCCGACATGCTGGCCGGCCTGTACACCCTGGCCGGCGAGGAAATGCGCGAGGCGGTTGGCGCGCTGTTCAAGCTGCAGGTAGGTGGAGCGCTGCTGACCGCAGGTCAGCGCGGTGCGGTCCGGAACCCGGTCCGCCACCAGTTCAAACAGGTCGGCGATATTGAAATGACGGGGCATGCTGTGTCTCCGCTATTATTCGGTTGTTGTCCACCGTCCGTGAACACCCGCTGAGTATTCTACAGTGGTGGCGCCAGCTCAATGACCCAGCGGCAACTGTGAGTGACATTCTTGCTCCGGGGTGCCATCGGGGTCTGGGGTTTCCCTGCTTATACCAGCCACGCTGTCTCGCGATGCTGCACTGTGCCTGCGACAGATTCGCCCTTACTATGGGCGGAGAAGATGTCTTTCACTGCGAGGAGAACACCGCATGACTATTGCTGCCATTGGCTACCTGAGAATCGCCGCCACCGATACGGACGCCTGGATGGCTTTCGGTACGGGCGTGCTGGGCCTCATGGACGCGGCGCGCGAGGACGCGGCCGGCGCTCGTTTCCTGCGCATGGACAACCACCCGTTCCGCTTCATGATCGAACCCGCCAGCAAGGATGGCCTGATCGCCGCGGGCCTCGAATGCCGCGGCCGCAGCGAGTGGCTGGCAGTGTGCGAACGCCTTGGCAGCGCCGGACACACACTGCAGGCAGGCCCCGCCGATGAGGCAGCACGGCGCTGCGTGACCGAGTACGTTACCGTGGAAGACCCCTGCGGCAATACCCTCGAGCTCTACTATGGTCGTCGCCTGGACTATGCGCCGCTGATTTCCCCCACGGGGGTCAAGCAGTTCATCACCGGCGACGAGTACACCGGCGATATGGGTTTTGGACATGCCGTGCTGCCGACCCCCGACCTGGAGGCGGCGGCCAACTTCTACACGGAGCTACTCGGCCTGGGCGTCAGCGACACCCTGTATCCACCGCTGCCGGAGGGCGCTCCCGAGACCACCATCCTGTTCCTGCACGCTGACAACCCGCGGCAGCATTCGCTCGCGCTGTACAACCATCCTTATACAGGCGGCGTTGTACACATCATGGTCGAGGTGAGCAGCCTGGACGAGGTCGGGCGCGCGATGGATCGGGCAAAGACCGGCGGACACCCCATCCTCGCCAGCCTGGGCCGCCACGTGAACGACAACATGTGCTCGTTCTACGTGGTCGCCCCCGGCGGTATCGCAGTGGAATATGGCTACGACGGCCTGCTGGTCGACTGGGAGACCTACACGCCGACGGTCAGCACAGAAGGCGATTACTGGGGCCACGAGTACAACTTCCCGGGCTGATCCTCAGGGCACTTCCACCGTCACCGGTATCCACCGGTCGATGATGTATTCCAGGGTGCCGTTCGCGCGCATGGTCGCCAGCGCGCGATTCAACTCCGCGGCCAGGGCCGGTGCATCGCTGCGCACGGCCCAGGCCAGCTGTTCTTCCGTCAGAAAGTGGTACTGGCTGATCAGATCAGGGTAATCGTCAGAGGTGGCCAGCAGCCAGCTGGTCGGTGCGTCATGTACAAAGAGGTCAATCGACCCCGCGCGCAGGGCGGCGAGGCCCGCTGCCACATCCTTGAAGGGCGTAATCTGTGCCGCAGTCAGCTCGGCGCGCGCCCAGTCCTCACCGGTGGTCGCGGCCTCCACACCCACCCGGGTGTCCTCACGGAAAACCGACCATGGCTGGCCGAAACGGGCAACGCTGTCGATGCGCATGATGGCCATCTGACCGGCTTGCAGATACGGGTCGAGGAACGTCACCTGCTGTGCGCGCTCGGGGGTATAGCTCATCCCGGACATGATGATGTCTATGCGCCCCGCTTGCAGCGCCTCCAGCAAAGCGTCAAAAGGCATCGCCAGCAGTTGCGCCGGGCGGCCGATGATCTCACCCAGAGCCCTCGCGCTGTCCGCTTCCACGCCGACGATGCGTTCGCCATCGTAGTAGGCGAGGGGCGGCCGGTCCGGCGCCACACCCACGCGCAGTGGATCGGCGTATGCGGCTGCGCCGCAGAGCGCCAGGGAGCAGAGGAGCATCAGCAGTCTTTTCATTGCGGGCCTCACAAGGGTCATCATCAACAGGGCCGGATTCATCCGGACACCGAGGGTAGGGTCAGAGAACGGTAGCTCGCCAGGGCACCCAGGGCGATCAACAGTGCAAGCACGGCTGCAGTGCCAAAGGCGGCATCAACAAGACCGAGCCCGGCACCCGCAAACAACAGCACCCCGATGGCGGTATTGCTGACCGCAGTGTACTGGGCCCGGTTTTCACCGGAAGCCATATCCACAAGGTAGGTCTTGCGCCCTACCCTCGCGCCCTGGTGCGCGACCGCTGCCGTGAAGACCAGGACAGCACCGGTCACACCGTGGCCCAGGGCTGCAGGGTAGACTGCTTGCAGTGCCACTGCCACGGCCACCACGGCAGTGGACAACGCGGCTGCCGCCGCCATGACGTAATGCGCCGCGCTATCTGCCCAGCGCCCCCAGAACGCGGCAGACAACAGGCCCGCCGCCCCCTCCGCCAGCAACAAGGCCGCAAAACTGAGCAGCTGGGCGTCCGCCGCCTGCTGCAACAACACAACAAGATAGGGAATGGCAAAGGCCGTACCAATCAGCAGCGCCCTGGCGACCACAAAACGACGGAACTGTTTGTCCGTGCGCAGCAGGCCAAGGCTGCGCAGCGCCTCCGTAAAGGCATTGCCACCTCCCTCCGTAGCACCCGGCACCTCGGGCACTGCGGCAAAGACAGCAGCGGCAACAAACCAGAGCCCTGCTGCGAGCGCAAGAACAAGCGCGAACACACCGGCACCGGCATCGCCGCTGCGTCCGCTCAGATCGGGAAACAGCATCAGGACAATTGCGACCAGCAGGGTGACTGCCCCGGCCGCGGAGGCGGCCAGGCCGGTCAACCGCCCGCGCCGGGCCTTGGACACCGTTTTGCCCAGGACATCTTTGGCCGCTACCGAACATACGCCCCGCGCCAGGCTGAAGCAGGCCAGGCAGGCGATAATCGCCCATCCCAGCGCCAGGCTCTGCAACAAAAGCACCGCCGCCACCATGCCGCACAGCGCCATCCCCTGCACGACACTACCGAATACCCAGAAATATTTGCGCAGGGCGTGCTCACGAACCCACTGCGCCACGAAGAGCTGCGGCAGCAGGGAGAGCGACTCGCGTACCGGCACCAGAAGTGCCACAAAGGCCGCCGGTGCACCCAGTGCCGACAACATCCAGGCCAGCACCAGCCGGCTGCTGGTCAGGGCATCGCCCACCTTGGTCAGGGTCTGTGCCAACCACTGCAGCAGAAACGCCCGGGGCTGCTCATTGCAGGCGGCATCGGGAATGTCGCGACAAACGCGGGCGTCCTCATCCTCGACCAGCAAGCTGTACACCCTGTCGGGCAAGCTGTTGGCAGTGCTGCGATTCACGCGTCAATCGTCCTCTTCGTCCCGCAGGCGCTGCAAGCGCTCCTCCTCTTCACGCAGCGCTGCCCGAATCTCCAGCATGACACTGTCGACATCGGCGGCGTTTTCGGCATCGGCAAAGAGACCGGTCAGGCTGTGTTCGGGCGTCAGCTCCCCATCTTCAAACAGCTGCCAGATTTCCTCGCCGTAGCGCGTATCCAGCACGGACGGGGCGAACAGCCCGTAATAATTGGTAACGCGTTGCACATCGCGCAGGAGCATCGCGCGCGCGTTGTTGTTGGCGGAGGCATCCACCGCCTGGGGCAAGTCAATGATCACCGGCCCGTCCGGGTCCACCAGGATATTGAATTCGGACAGATCGCCGTGCACCAGCCCGGCACACAGCATACGCACGATATAGCGCAGCACCTGGGCAAAGTCCTCAAGTGCCTGCTCCTCCGACATCATCACGTCAGCGAGCCGCGGCGCGACATCACCATCCTCATCCGTCACCAGTTCCATGAGCAGAACGCCGTCGTAGCAACCGTAGGGTTCCGGGACCCGCACGTCTGCCCTGTCGAGACGATACAGCGCGTCGACCTCAGCATTCTGCCAGGTTTCTTCCTGCTGCTTGCGGCCGTAGCGCGAGCCCTTCTCCATGGCGCGGGCACGGCGGGTGTTACGCACCTTGCGCCCCTCGGTGTACGCAGCGGCTTTTTTGAAGCTGCGCTTGTAGGCTTCCTTGTAGACCTTCGCGCAGCGCGTTCGGGTGCCGGAGCGAACCACGAAAATGTCGGCTTCCTTGCCGCTCATCAACGGAAACAGCACCTCGTCAATCAGGCCGTCCTCCACCAGGGGCTGCAGGCGAGGCGGTACTTTCATAGGGTCGTGTCCGGTACATTGGTTCGCGGCAGTCTAGCATGAAACACCGCGCCGCCACTCGAACCGCGTCGTCCCCTCCCCGGCTGTGGCAATTGCGCGTGGCGTTAAGGTATGATTCGGGCCAAGTCCTGGAGAGCTAAGCTGATATGCGCCTGATGCGGCCATTACTCGCAGTTATCGCCCTGTTCGCGGTGTGGTTACTGTGGGGCGGTTTATACAAAACGCCGGTCCTGCAGTTGGGCATCGTGTCTTGCGTGCTGGTTGTCTGGCTCACTTACCGTATGGCGCTGCCCGACCAGCAGGAACATCGCCTTGCGCTGTTGTATCGCGTTCCCCTGTACTGGTTGTGGCTGCTCTGGGAAATGGTCGTCACCAACGTGCAGGTACTGCGGCTTGTCCTGGGTCCGCGTTCAGCACTGTCCCCCACCATTGTGGAGGTGGATGCCAGTGCCTCCAGCAAATTCGCCCTGACCCTGCTCGGCAATTCCATCACGCTGACACCGGGCACCCTGACCATCAATATCGACGACACCAGGCTCACCGCCCACTGCCTCACCCGTGCCGCTGCAGAAGACCTGCGCGGCGGAGGCATGGCCCGTCGCGTCGCCGCCGTGGATCCCGATTGATGCTGCTGGTTGCTGCCATCGCCATTCTGGTCACCATGGCGCTCGCACTTGCCCGAGCGCTGCTGGGCCCCAGCGTCTATGACCGCGTGCTGGCGGTGAACATGTTCGGCACCAAAACAGTGCTACTGATTGCCGTCATGGCATTCATCATGGGCCGTACCGATTTCCTGGACCTGGCCCTGGCCTACGCCCTGATCAACTTTATCGGAGTACTGGCCGTACTCTGGTTCGTGCAGGAAAGCCGCAAGCGGCATCCGTCGGGTACCGGCGCACAGGCTTCCACAGAGAGCAACACGGAATGAATGGCATCCTTGAACTCGTCGCCGGCCTGCTGGTGATCTCCGGAAGTCTGTTCGTGCTTGCCGGCGGCATCGGTGCGCTCCGGATGCCCGACTTTTACACGCGTATTCACGGTGCCAGCCTGACCGATTCGCTGGGCCCGGTACTCGTGCTGGGTGGCCTGATGATCTACGCGGGGCTCTCCCTGATTACGGTGAAGCTGGCGGCTGTCATGCTCTTTCTTCTGGTCACCTCGCCAACCGCCACCTACGCACTGGCCAACGCGGCCCTGCTGGCAGGATTGAAACCTGAGGGCGTTGAACGCATGCCCACAGGCCCGGAGGAAGGCGCGTGACCACACTCTTGATTGGCATCTTCCTGCTGTCCCTGCTGGTGATTACCGCGGTGGCTATCGTTCGCTCCGAAGACCTGTTCTCGGCGGTCATGCTGAGCGGCATTTTCAGCCTGCTGATGGCGCTGAATTTCTTTCTGCTGGACGCAGCGGACGTTGCGCTCACCGAGGCGGCCGTCGGCGCCGGTGTGGCAACGGTGCTGCTGCTGGCAGGCTTGCGCCTGACACCGCCCAGAGAAGCGCCGGGGCGCTCGCTGCGTGCCCTGTCGGTCGCCGTCATTGGCGCGACCGCGCTGCTGATGATCTACGCATCGTTCGGACAGCCCACATTGGGCGACCCAACGGCGCCAACGCAGCAACACGTCGCGCCATGGTATATCGAGAAAACCCCCGAGTTGATCGCCATACCGAACATCGTGACCGCGGTGCTGAGCAGTTTCCGGGGCTACGACACACTGGGAGAGGTTTTCGTGGTGCTCACCGCCGGCATCGGCGTCATGTTTCTGCTGGGCGGTGGTCGGGGAAAACCCTTTTCCCGTCTTGATAGCCAGGCTGAAGTGGGTCTCAGCGGCCACCTGATCCCCAAGGTCATGGCGCGCCTGCTGATACCCTTCATCCTGCTGTTTGCACTGTTCATCCAGTTTCATGGGGAATACAGCCCGGGTGGCGGTTTCCAGGCGGGCGCTATTTTCGTTGCCGGCATCATCCTGTACTCCCTGGTGCGCGGAGAAGGTCTTGCACTGAGCGTTATCCCTCCCAGGGTGCTCTTGCTGATGAGCGCGGGCGGCGCCCTACTGTTCGGCTCAGTGGGTGTGGCCGGTATGCTTATGGGAGGCAACTTCCTTGAGTACTCTGTGCTCACCACCGACCCCATCATCGGCCAGCACCTCGGTATCATTGTGATCGAACTGGGCGTTGGCCTTACCGTAACCGGTGTTCTCCTGTCGATCTTTCACGCCTTCGCCGCCCGGGACTGATTCCGCATGAAGCTTCTAGGCCTTTTCAACTACTGGGTGTTCGCCGTCTTGTTGATGATCGGCCTGTATGCACTCATCAGCAAACAGAACCTCGTGAAGAAAATCATGGCGCTGGCTATCTTCCAGTCCGCGGTATTCCTGTTCTTCATTACCATGAGCCGTGTTGACGGCGGTACTGCACCGATCGTGCAGGCCGGCGTTGCAAACCAGATTTTCTCCAACCCATTGCCGCAGGTGTTGATCCTGACCGCCATCGTTGTCGGAATTTCCACCACGGCGCTGGGCCTTGCCATTGTTGTCCGCCTGCACGAGGAATACGGCACCGTCGAGGATGACGAAATTCTGGCGATGGACCGCGACTCATGAACCTGGCCGAACATCTGCCGGCACTGCAGGTCGTAGTGCCGCTGCTCACCGCGCCGCTGGTTATACTCCTGCGCAACGGCTTTCTGGCCTGGCTGGCCGCACTGGTCGCGAGCGGCGTCTCCTTTGGCCTGGCCATCCTGCTGACGCAAGCCGTGCTTGGCACCGGCGTGCCGGAATATGCCGTCGGAGGCTGGCAACCGCCCTTCGGGATCTCTCTGAACGTCGACGGCCTCAGCGCCCTCGTGCTACTGCTGGTAACCGGTGCGTCGACGCTGGGCCTGGCCGGTGGACGCCTGTCCCTGCGGCGCGACATCGACAACCGCCGCGCACCCATGTTCTACGGCGCGTGGTTGATCGCACTGGCCGGCCTGTGCGGCATCGCCGTAGCGGGTGATGCCTTCAACGTCTTCGTCTTCATGGAGATTTCCTCCCTCGCCACCTACATCCTGATCGCCGCCGGCCGCGACCGACGGGCCCTGTCCGCGGTGTTCAAGTATCTGATCATCGGCACCATCGGCGCCACCTTCTACCTGATCGGCGTCGGCTTCATCTACATGATGACCGGCACACTGAATTTTGCCGATATGGCACTGCGTCTGGGGGATGTAATCGAGACACGGCCGATCATTATTGCCGCCGGATTCATTACCATTGGCCTCGCATTAAAGGCGGCAGTGTTCCCGCTGCACATCTGGCTGCCACGGGCCTATACCTACGCGCCCAATGCCGTGACCGTGTTCATCGCCGCCTGCTCCACCAAGGTCTCCATCTATGTGCTGCTGCGGTTCAACTACGGTGTATTCCACGGCAACCTGCTCGGGCACTCCGACCTGTTCAGCGTTTTCATCGTGCCGCTGGCCCTGTCCGGAATTCTGCTGGCGTCGGCGATCGCCATTTACCAGGGCAACATCAAGAAGCTGCTGGCCTTTTCGTCCGTCGCGCAGATCGGCTATATCGCCCTGGCCGCGGGTCTGGCCACGCAGGCAGGGTTGATGGCCGCACAGCTGCATATGTTCAACCATGCCCTGGCCAAGGGCACCCTGTTCCTGTGCGTTGTCGCGTTCGTGCTGACAACCCGCAGCGCCAGTATCACCAAACTGGCGGGCATCGGCAGGCGCATGCCCTGGACCATGGCCGCCTTTGTCATTGCCGGCCTGAGCCTGATCGGCGTCCCCGGCACAGCCGGGTTTATCAGCAAGTGGTATCTGGTGGTCGCCGTCATGGGCGTACCCGGCTGGGGACTGCCGCTGGTAATGGCTATCATCATCAGTTCACTGATGGCCGTCGTCTATCTGTGGAAATTTGTCGAAACCGCCTACTACGGAACGCCGCCGGACGGCGACGTCTCAGCCATGGAAGTACCGCTGCCGCTGCGGGCACTGATCTGGTTCGCTGCCCTCGCCAACATCTACTTCGGCCTGGCTCCCGGATTGCCCATTGCGCTTGCTGAGAGCGGTACCAGTACCCTGCTCGGGGGACTGCTGTAATGCTGAGCACCTCGACACTACCCTTGATACTGACGCTGCCCCTGCTTGGCGCCATCGCCATTGCCTGTGTCGGACGCTGGCCCAACCTGCGTGAAACGATCAGCCTGCTGACCGCCATCACCCTTGCGATACTGGTGTTTTCGTGGTTTCCGGAGGTGTCTGACGGTGCGCGCCCGCGCTTCGTGCTCTCCGAGCCGCTCCCCGGTCTGACACTGGCACTGTCGCTGGAACCGCTGGGCATGATGTTCGCCTGCATCGCTTCCTTCCTGTGGATCATCAATACCATCTACTCGATCGGCTACATGCGCGGCAATGACGAGAAACACCAGACCCGTTTCTACATCTGCTTTGCCCTTGCAATCGCAGCCGCGATGGGCATTGCCCTGGCCGACAACCTGTTTACCCTGTTCCTGTTCTATGAACTGCTGACCCTGTCGACCTACCCGCTGGTGGCGCACAAGGGCGACGCCAAGACCATCGCCTCGGCGCGTGTTTACCTGGGGGTGCTGCTGGCCACCTCCATCGGTCTCCTGCTGCCGGCCATTATCTGGACCTGGGTAGCCACCGGCAGTACAACCTTCACACTGGGCGGCATTATCGAAGGCAAGCTTGCCGGGCCCGCCGTAGGGCTGTTGCTGGGCCTGTTTGTCTTCGGTATCGGCAAGGCCGCGGTGATGCCGGTACACCGCTGGTTGCCCGCAGCCATGGTGGCGCCCACACCGGTCAGCGCACTGCTGCACGCAGTCGCCGTGGTCAAAGCCGGCGTGTTCAGCATCACCAAAATCATCATCTACATTTTCGGCGTCGACTTCCTGTTCAACGAACCGAGCGCCCAGTGGCTGCAGTTTGCCGCCGCGTTCACCATTCTGACCGCCAGCATCATTGCGCTCTACCAGACCAACCTGAAACGCATGCTGGCCTACTCCACGATTGGCCAGCTCTCCTACGTCATCATGGCAACGGTGATTCTCAAGCCGCTGGCCGAGGTGGGTGCCGCGGTGCATATCGCCGCGCACGCGTTTGGCAAAATCACCTTGTTCTTTGCGGCCGGCGCGATCTATACCGCGGCGCACAAAACGGAACTCTGGCAACTTGCCGGCATTGGTCGACGGATGCCCATCACCATGGCCGCATTTACCATTGGCGCACTGAGCATGATCGGCGTGCCACCGACGGCCGGCTTCGTCTCCAAGTGGTTCATTCTCGCCGGTGCCTTCCAGGCGGAGAACTATGTCGCCATCTTCACGATCATTGGCAGTACGGTACTCAATGCCATGTACTTCCTGCCCATCATCTACTTTGCCTGGCTTGCTCCGCCGGCGGACGGTGTGGACATGAACCACGGTGAGGCCCCGAAAGCCATCCTGCTCGCGCTGTCGGTGACCGCAACGCTCACCATTGTATTTTTCTTCTTTAACCAGCCGCTTCTGGACCTTGAGAGCCAGCTGGTGGAGAGCCTGCCGCTATGACGCAACCTGACGACCACTGGCTGATCCGGCCAACCACGATCCGCTGGCTGTGGATCATCGGCTACAGCGTGCTCGCGATCACCGTGCTGCTGCAGCTGGTCATTCCCGTCAAGGGCTATTTCGGCATTGACGGCTGGTTCGGCTTCGGTGCCCTGTTTGGTTTCCTGAGCTGCGTCTTGATGGTGTTTGGCGCCAAGTTCATCGGGAAGCTGCTGAAGCGGCCGGACGACTACTACGATGTTTGAGATGTTCCCCCCCGCACTTGCGCTGATCGGTGGCGCCCTGCTGACAGCCTTGATCAGTTCGCGGCAGCTGCGTGCCGTCGTGGTTATCGTGGCCCCACTGATCTGCCTGTACCTGATCTGGCAAGTGCCGGATGGTGTCGTGGTCCGCGGCGCATTTCTCGGTTACCCACTGGAACTGGTGGAGGGCGGACCCGTGCGCCGTCTGTTTGCCACGATCTTCGCCATCATGTCTGCGACGGGTGCCGTTTTCGCCTTCAACCATGCGCGGCGTACCGAGTTGGTGGCTGCCCAGCTGTACGCAGCGGGCGCTGTGGGCGTTTCGTTTGCCGGTGACCTGCTCACCCTGTTCGTGTTCTGGGAGATCATGGCACTGTTCTCCACCGTGGTGGTCTGGTGTGGCGGCACTGAGAGCGCCCGGGCCGCCGGTGTGCGCTACGCCATCATGCACCTGCTGGGTGGCGTGATACTCAAGGTTGGCATCGAGGGCCTGCTCGTGACCACCGGCTCGCTGGATATCCGCCCGCTCTCGGCGCATGACTTCAGCACCTGGATGATTCTCATCGGTATTCTGATCAACGCCGCCGCCCCGCCGCTCTCTTCGTGGCTCTCGGACGCCTACCCCACCGCCAGTCCGACCGGCTCGGTATTCCTCTCGGCGTTCACCACAAAAACCGCCATCCTGGCCCTGATACTGCTGTTCCCGGGCGAGTCGATCCTGGTCGGGGTCGGGCTGTTCATGGTGTTCTACGGGATTATCTACGCGCTGCTGGAAAACGATATTCGGCGTATTCTCGCGTTTTCTATCGTCAACCAGGTGGGCTTCATGGTGGTGGCGGTGGGTATCGGCACGGAGATGGCCATCAACGGCGCTTCGGCCCACGCGTTTGCCCATATCATCTACAAGGCACTGCTGTTCATGAGTGCCGGGGTCGTTGTGATGCGCACCGGCAAGCACCTCTGCACAGACGTCGGCGGCCTCTTCCGCACCATGCCAGTGACCATGTGGTGTGGTGTCATCGGCGCCCTGGCGATTTCCAGCTTTCCGCTGACCTCGGGCTTCACCACCAAGACGCTGATTTCCCAGGCGGCCGTGGGGGAAGGTCTGACCACCGTCTACTTCCTGTTGGCCGCCGCCTCTGCCGGTGTGTTTCTGCACGCGGGCATCAAGTTCCCGTGGTTTGTCTTTTTCCAGAAAGACTCTGGCCTGCGCCCGAAGGATGCGCCCTGGAACATGCGCATTGCGATGATCTTCTTCGCCTTCCTCTGCATCCTGATCGGCGTCTACCCGCAGCTGTTGTACCCGCTGCTGCCCTATGCGGTGGACTACCACCCGTACAAACCCGGCAAAGTGCTGTTCTACCTGCAACTGCTGCTGTTTTCCGGGCTGGCTTTCTTCCTGCTGCTACCGTGGATGAAGCGCACCCTGACCATTTCGCTCGACGTAGACTGGCTGTGGCGCCGCGGCCTGCCGCTCCTGGTGAAGTACGTGGCCCGCGTCGGCAAGCCACCTGTAAGCGCCCTGCGCAGCCGCCTACAGCAGGGCGCCGGGTTGCTGACTGCTACGGCTCGACACACCATGGGGCACACGGGCCCCCTGGGACGCTCTTGGGAAATCGGCACCACCGCGCTCTGGATCGTGTTGTTGCTGATGGTCTACGTATTCGCCTATTACCTGTTCTGAGCCGCTACGCACTGTGAACTGGCGCACAGTTCATGTGCGCCGTGATTCGTGGCAGAAACGGTCGGGACTACACTGTTACGCTCTGTTACCTAACCACGAGAGCGTTCGACCCTGCCATGTACAAATTCATCGGTATTGCCATTCTTGCCTCCTGCTCCGCCCTTGCCGGCTGCAAAGTGCAGCTGTCCAGCCCCACCGGCGGCTCCATCGCCACGGTGTCAGGCAACTACAGCTGCGCCGCCAATGCCAACTGCCCACCTATCGATGTCAACGACATATTCTTTGACGAAACCTTCATCGCGAAGCCGGCCGCCGGCTACGAATTCACCGGCTGGAAAAAGCGCCAGCGCGGCCTGTGTGGAGGCAGCACCAAAAACTGCCGTCTGTTTACCTCTGGCTTCGCCGGCAATGATGATCTGTTGGGATTCCTGGCCCGGCCCAATGAAGTGTTCTACCTGGAACCGGTATTCACCCGCATCGCCAGCGGCAGCGGTGATGCGCGTCGCTGCTACAACACCACGCTGATGACGGTAAACACCACTGTCGTGGCGAGCTATCGCACCACAGACGCCAGCGGCGCCGTGGTGCCCTTCGAGTACGACCAGGTGATCACCGGTGGGGCGAGCTTCGAAGGGAAAAGCGCGCTGAAAGCGACCACCGATACCCGCGCGAGTGGCGCGGCGCCCTCCACCTCCAGAAGCGAGGCCTATTTCCAGCCCCAGGCCAACCAGTTCCGCGTGCTTGAGTACGGTGTTGAAGTGGAGTCTTTCACGCCCGAAGCCACCGAGAGCCGTGTGGTGTTTGCGCCGCAGCAGCTGGAACGCTACGACCTGAGCGCGGGGCAGTCCTATGAGCAGCGCTACACCGTCAATCTCCGCACCCGCGTGCGGGGTTTCACGATCAATGACAGCAACACCGTGGACCGGCGTACCACGTTCGTCGGCATCGAATCAGTCACCGTCCCTGCGGGCCAGTTCCAGGCCTGCCGCTTCCAGACACGGGAGACAGGTAGCGACAGCACGACGCTGAGCGAGGAGTGGTTCGGCGTGGGCAACGGCATGCTGCTGAAATCGACCGCTGACGGAGACACCACGGTACTGCTGCGGGCGAGCATCAACGGTGCCAGCATCTGACGCCGGGGCCTGCCCGCAGGCATAAAAAAACCCTCTGGACCGCGCGGTGCAGAGGGTTTGTTTGGTGGAGCTAGACGGGATCGAACCGTCGACCTCTTGCATGCCATGCAAGCGCTCTCCCAGCTGAGCTATAGCCCCGTAAACTCTGAGGACGCGAATTCTAGAGAGGCAGCCTAACCCTGTCAAGCGCTGGCGGCAGGGAAAGTGCGCTCAGCAGTCGACAAAGTTGACGGGCACTTCCAGTACGTTCACGGCCAGGCCGCCCCGCGCTGTTTCCTTGTATTTCTCCTGCATATCCCGGCCCGTGTCGCGCATGGTCTTGATCACCTGATCCAGGGACACATAGTGTTCACCGCTGCCGCGCAGCGCCATGCGCGCCGCGCTGATCGCCTTGATCGCGCCCATGGCGTTGCGCTCGATACAGGGTACCTGCACCAGCCCACCGATCGGATCGCAGGTCAGGCCGAGATTGTGCTCCATGGCAATCTCGGCCGCATTTTCCACCTGCTCCGGCGTTCCGCCCAGTGCGTCCGCAAGCGCGCCAGCCGCCATCGAGCAGGCGGAACCCACTTCACCCTGGCAACCCACCTCGGCGCCCGAAATCGAGGCATTGATTTTGTAGAGTGTCCCGATCGCGGCGGCGGTGAGCAGAAAGCGCACCGCATCCTCCTCTACCGCGCCCTCACAGCGCGTCAGGTAGTATTTCAATACAGCGGGGATAATACCCGCGGCGCCGTTGGTCGGTGCGGTAACAATGCGGCCGCCCACCGCATTTTCCTCATTGACGGCCAGCGCGTAGAGCGTGACCCAGTCCATGGTGTTCAGCGAGTCGTCTCCGAGGCCGCCCTGGCGCCCCTTCAATTGCCGGTACAGCTGCGCCGCACGACGCCTGACCTTCAGGCCGCCGGGAAGAATGCCTTCCGCCTCGCAGCCGCGGGCTATGGACGCATCCATCACCCGCCACAGGTGAAGCAGCCCCTCGTGGATCTCCTCCCGGGAGCGCCAGGCTTTCTCGTTTTCCAGCATCAGGCGACTGATAGACAGCCCGCTCTCGCGACAGCGACGCAGCAGTTCTGCCCCGGTCGTAAACGGGTACGGCACGGGAGTCGGGTCATCGACGATCAGCTCCCCGCCCTCTGCTGCCGCCTCATCCACCACAAACCCACCGCCCACCGAGTAATACACCGCGTGCTGCAGCGTCTCACCCTGCGCGTCAAAGGCCCGGAAGCGCATGCCATTGGCGTGCTGCGGCAGGGTCTCGGTGCGGTGCATGATAAGGTCATCGCGGTAGCTGAAAGGGACAGCGTGTCGACCCAGCAGACGCAGCTCCCCGCCCTCGCGCACGGCTGCAACACGCGGCGCAATGCCCTCCACCACGACCGTATCGGGCGCTTCTCCTTCCAGGCCGAGAATAATCGCCTTGGGTGAGCCGTGACCGGCGCCCGTCGCACCGAGCGAGCCGTAGAGTTCGACGCTGAGCCGTGCACAACGGTCCAGGGACCCGCTGTTCTCAAGGGCGTCGGCGAAGCGCTTGGCCGCGTGCATCGGGCCAACCGTGTGCGAACTGGAGGGCCCGATGCCCACCTTGAAAAGGTCGAATGTGCTGATGGCCACGCTGCGGCTCCCGGTGTTGCTGCGCTGCATTGAGTGTAGCCCTATTCAGGGCCGGCAGTACACGCGATGCTAGGCGTACCCGGCGCGCTGCAGGGCATCCCGAATCAAGGGAACACAGGGGTGATCGACGTCGATATCGCGGCCGCGGGCGGGATCTATACCCGCGCGACGATACGCAGGCGGCATGCCCGGGTGCATGGTGCTGTCGGGCGACACGATGCCGGGCTCGAAGCTCAGGTCCAGAAAGTCCAGCACCCGTGCCAGTTCCCGCTGTGGATCCGCCACCAACTCTTCAAAGCGCAGGAACAGGGTCTGCGGCCGCGTCTGCAGAAACTCGAAAACCTCCACCGCATAGCGCCAGCTTTCGCAGGCCTGCTCCAGTCCCTGTGGGGTGCGCGAGAGCTTGGACTGCACGCAGGCTCGCCCGTCCCGCAGCAGGTAGATCACCTTGAGTCCGGCCAGGGTGCCGTTAAAAAACGCATCCAGCACATTCAGCGGCGGCACGTGGTAGAGGTTGTGTTTGTTGAGACCTGCCAACTGCTCGGTGGTGACCTTGTTGCCCCACAGCGCAGCCTCACTGGCCGCCGCAGACTGCAGGCAGCAGTCGAGAAAAGCACCGCTGCGCTGCTCGAACAGCCGGTCCGGCTCGTCGTCCAGCGCACGTCCGCGGAGGTAGGCGATGCTGCCGACCTCAAAGCCGACTTCAAGCTGGGAATGCTGGTCCAGCAATGCGGTGAGCAGGCTGGTACCGGAGCGCCCGGCGCCCACAATCAGGAAGCGAAAACGCGTGCCATCTGTCAGTGTCACAGGCGTCAGTTGCCCGTCGTGTGCAGATCGGCGTAGGCTTTCTCCAGGCGCTTGGCCGCCTTTTTGGAGACGCCACCCAGTACCTCGATAGCGTGCCGCAGGCGCGCCCTGCTCATATCAGGCCCCAGCAACGCCATGGAATCCACCACGGAGAACGACGCGCTGGAGCCCGCGATCGCAACAAACAGCGGGGCCAGCATGTCCTTGATCTTCATCTGCTGCGCGTCCGCCAGCGCTTTCAAGGCCTGCCACACCGCATCACGATTCCAGTCGCTGATGCCCTCAAGGCACCAGAGGGAAAACTGCAGGCTGGCCAGCAGCGCCTCGCGCTCCACCTTGATCCCCTCGAAGGACGCCTCGCTGATGGGCAGGGTGCCGGATACGAGAAAGCCGGCGAGGGGTGCAAAATCACTGAGCGTTTCCATGCGCTTCTGCGCGTGGGGCAGGACCTTGCGCAGGTTCTCGGCGTTATAGGCCCAGTCGATCAGGCGCGCCGCGAGTTCCTCCTCGCTGAGATCCTCGCGAATCCACAAGCCATTCAGCCAGCGCAGTTTTTCCTGATCGAAAATCGGACCACCCAGCGACACACGACTGATATCGAAATGCGCCTGCATATCGGCAAGGGAGAACTTTTCGCGCTCGTCGGGCATGGACCAACCCATGCGGCCGAGGTAATTGAGCAGCGCTTCGGGAAGAAAGCCCATGCGCTGATAGTACAGAATGCTGGTGGGGTTCTTGCGTTTGCTGAGCTTGGACTTGTCGGGGTTACGCAACAGCGGCAGGTGACACAGCACCGGCATTTCCCAGCCGAAGTAGGCGTACAGCAGTTTGTGCTTGGGCGCCGAGTTGATCCACTCTTCGCCGCGCAATACGTGGGTTATGCCCATCAGGTGATCATCGACGACATTCGCCAGGTGGTAGGTTGGCATGCCGTCCGATTTCAGCAGGATCTGCGCATCCACCATGCTCCAGTCCAGCTCGATGTCACCGCGCAGTAGATCATAGACCACGCAGGCACCCGGCTCATCGGGCACCACCATGCGCACGACGTAGGGCATACCCGCTTCCGCCCGACGTGCCACTTCATCCTCCGGCAAGGCGAGATCAGCCGGCTTGAGTGCGGTGCTGTTGCCGGCGGCACGGCGCGCTTCGCGCAGCGCATCCAGTTCCTCTGGTGTGCGATAACAAAGAAATGCCTTGCCCTCGTCAACCAGCTGCAGGGCGTATTCTCCGTAGATCTCCATGCGCTCGCTCTGCCGATACGGCCCGCAGTGACCGCCGACATCCGGCCCCTCATCCCAGTCCAGGCCCAGCCAGCGCAGGGAATCCAGAATCGCCTGCTCGGAGGCAGCCGTACTTCTCGCCTGATCGGTGTCTTCGATACGCAGTATGAATTGCCCGCCGTGCGCACGTGCAAAACAGTAATTGAACAGGGCGATATACGCGGTACCGACATGCGGATCACCGGTCGGTGAGGGCGCGATTCGTGTGCGAACAGTCATGGGGTTTCCGGGGCAAGAGCGACAACAGGGGCGTGATTATACGGTCTCGTCGGCGTGATGCCCACCGGGGCCGCACCGTCAGGGGCTGGCGAGTGGTCACCGAATGACGCGGACCCTTGCCATTGAGGCACTTAATGCGAATAATTAGCGTTTTCAGATTGTACTCATCGCGAGGATTGTATGCCACTGCTCCACCATCGACTCATCAGGGCTGTTGCGCTCTCCATGCTGACCGCCGCAGGCGGTCTGGTCGCCTGCGGCGCGCCGGATGCGGTGAACGTCTACTCGGCGCGGCAGGAAGCCTTGATCAAGCCGCTGCTGGATCAATTTACAGAGGAAACCGGCATCGCAATCAACCTGGTGACCGGTGATGGCGACGCGCTACTCGCGCGTCTGCGCAATGAGGGCGACAACTCACCTGCTGACCTCTTCCTGACCAGCGACGCCGGCAAGCTGTACCGGGCGCAGGCCGATGCCCTGTTACAGCCTGTCACCTCGCCCACCCTGCAATCAGTGGCACCGGCCCACCTGCGCAGTGATGAAAACTACTGGTACGGCCTTTCAGTGCGCGCCCGCGTGCTGGTCTATGCGCCGGATCGTGTCGACCCGGCCGCCCTCAGTGACTACGCCTCACTGGCCGACCCGATGTGGCGCGGTCGCATCTGTGTGCGTTCCTCAGGCAATATCTACAACCAGTCTCTCGTCGCGGGCATGCTGGCCAATGACGGTGACGATGCCACTGCCACCTGGCTGCAAGGCTTCGTGGCCAATTTCGCCCGCCCACCCCAGGGCGGTGACCGCGATCAGATCAAGGCTGTCGCAGCCGGACAGTGCGATGTTGCGCTGGTGAACAGCTATTACCTGGGCGGCATGCTGCAATCCGATGACGCCGGGGAGCGCGAAGCCGCACAGCAGGTTACCCTGTTCTGGCCCAACCAGGCCGGTCGCGGCGCACACATCAACATCAGCGGGGCGGGCGTCACACGCGCCGCAAGCAAGCCCGAAGAGGCACGTCAGCTGATTGAGTTCATGCTGCGTGAGGAGAGCCAGCGCTGGTACGCCGAGGTCAACAATGAATACCCGGTGCGCGAGGATGTCGAGCCCTCCGCCCTGCTGCAGTCGTGGGGCCCGTTCAGGGCAGACGAGCTGAACGTCAGCGAGCTCGGGCGACTCAACGCCGAAGCCGTGAAAGCCATGGACCGTGCCGGTTGGCGGTAAACCACGCGGCATCACACCGCGGTGAGGCAGTGAACACAGCCGCCTGGCTGTGGCGGCTGGCGATGGTGAGCAGCGCGGCGGTGGTCGCGGTGCCGGTTGTAGTCATCGTCGCCAGTCTGCTGGGGCCTTACAGCGCAGCCTGGCGGCACCTGTTCGACACGGTGCTGTTGGACTACGTGGTGAACTCGCTGCTGCTGATGCTCGGTGTGGGTGTCGGCACCGCGCTGCTGGGGGTCAGTACAGCCTGGCTCACAGCACACTGTGAGTTTCCGGGAAGGCGGCTGTTTTCCTGGGCGCTATTGCTTCCCATGGCCATGCCCGCCTACATCATTGCCTACACCTACACCGGGCTGCTCGATTTCGCCGGCCCCGTGCAGAGCAGCCTGCGCGCTGGATTTGACTGGCAGCACGGCGATTACTGGTTTCCCGAAATACGCTCCCTGGGCGGCGCGATCTGCATGTTGTCGCTGGTGCTCTATCCCTACGTCTATCTGCTGGCCCGGGTAGCATTCATGGACCAATCCGCGGCACTTGGCGAGGCAAGCCGCAGCCTTGGCAGCTCTGCCTCACAAACCTTCTTCAGGGTAACGCTGCCGATGGCGCGACCCGCCATCGCGGCCGGCGTCAGCCTGGCGTTGATGGAGACACTGGCGGACTACGGCACGGTGGCCTACTTCGGCGTCAGCGCGTTTACCACCGGGATTTTCCGCACCTGGTATGGCCTCGGTGAATTGCAGACCGCAGCACAGTTGGCGGCATGCCTGCTGTTGTTCGTCATCGCCCTGTTCGCCCTGGAGCGCCGGTCCCGCGCGCGCCTGCGCTTTCACCGACTGGGTACCCGCCGCACAGCGCGGCGTATCCGGCTGCGGGGCTGGCGCGCGATCACGGCAGTCGCGGGATCCCTGCTGGTGCTCAGCGCAGGCTTTCTCCTGCCCGCCGCGCAGTTGACCGGCTGGGCCGCGCAGCACTACCAGGACATATTCACAGCGGCCTTCGTCGCACTGCTGGGCAACAGTTTCCTGCTCGCCGCACTGGCATCCCTGTGTTGCCTGCTCCTCGCCCTGCTGCTGGGTTATGGGAAACGCGCCCATCCGGGACGCCTGGAGGCTGTGACAACCCGCGTGGCGAGCATGGGCTACGCCGTACCGGGCACCGTGATCGCGGTGGGTGTCATGATCCCCTTTGCCTGGGCCGACAATACCTTGGACCACTGGCTGCAGCAGAACGTCGGCTTGTCACCGGGGTTGCTTGTCAGCGGCACACTCGGTGCACTGGTTTTCGCCTATGTGGTGCGCTTTCTTGCGGTCTCCCTGCAATCCGTGGAAGCGGGCCTGACGCGAATCCGGCCAGACATCGACGAGGCTGCGCGTTCGCTCGGACACACGCCACTGGGCGTGCTGCGGCGCATACACCTGCCGATGCTCCGCGGCAGTCTGCTGACCGCGCTCTTGCTGGTATTTGTCGATGTGCTCAAGGAGCTGCCCACGACCCTGATCCTGCGCCCGTTCAACTTCAACACCCTCGCGGTGCGGGCCCACGAACTGGCCTCCGACGAGCGACTGGCCGAGGCGGCACTGCCCGCACTGGCCATCGTGCTGATCGGGCTTATCCCTGTTATTCTGCTCACCCGCAATATGTCGAAGGCAGCGGCCGACCCATGAGCAACCAACTTGAGCTGGACCAGGTTTGCGTGCGCTATGGTGATGTCACCGCGGTGGAAGATGCCTCTCTGACGCTGCAGCCCGGCGATATCGGCTGCCTGCTGGGCCCCTCGGGCTGTGGCAAAACGAGCCTGTTACGCGCCATCGCCGGGTTTGAACCGGTCAGCGCCGGGCGCATTACGTTGCGCGGCATCACGCTCAGCACGCCCCGGCGTCGGCTCCCTCCCGAGCAGCGCAGGGTCGGTATGGTGTTCCAGGACTTCGCCCTGTTCCCGCACCTGAGCGTGCGCGACAACATCGGTTTCGGCCTCACGACACTGCCGCGCAAAGCGCGACAGGAACGGGTGGAGAGCCTGCTACAACTCGTGGCGCTCAGCGAGTACGCCGATGCCTGGCCGCACGAACTCTCCGGCGGGCAGCAGCAGCGGGTCGCCCTGGCACGCGCGCTGGCGCCGAAACCCGACATCCTGCTGCTGGACGAGCCCTTCTCGAGCCTGGATACAGAGCTGCGCACGCTGCTCGCCGCCGACATTCGTGAGCTGCTCAAACGCAGTGCGATCACCGCCCTGCTGGTGACCCATGACCAGCACGAAGCCTTTGCCATGGCCGACCAGATCACCCTGCTCCACCAGGGCCGCGTGGCGCAAACAGGCTCCCCCCGTGAACTCTACCACCGTCCGGCCAACACGTTTGTCGCGGCCTTCATCGGTGAGGGCAGTGTTATATCGGCGACCATGACCGGCAGCGGTGAGCTGGAGCCGCTGACCGCAGACCCGACCGCGAGGCGGGATGGCGCCTGCAACCGCCAGGTACTCGTGCGCCCCGGTGATATCAGCTACGATGCGAGCAGCACGCTGCTGCTGCGGGTGACGCGCAAAACCTTTCGCGGTGCACACTTTCTCTACGAACTCATGCTGCCCGATGGACAACACGTACCCTGCCTCGTTCCTGCGCACATCGATGTGCCCACGGGCGGCACACTACCCGTGACCGTGAAGCTGCAGGCCCATCTGGCCTTTGACAGCGACGGGCTCGCACGCTCCCACTAGAGCGCAGCCTGCCAGACCAGCGGGCAATCCGGGTCACCCAGCGGATCACCCTCCTGCACGCCGTCATGGTGGGGTTTGCGAGGCGCGCCCGGCCGGAAGTGGTAGCGTGCATCATCTCCGCAATAGCGAATGCTGATCGCGCGTCGCCGGCGCTGCCTGCTGAGATTCCCCCCCGCAGCGTGCAGGGTGCGGGCGTGGTGCACCGTCAGGTCGCCGGGGCCGAGGGCATACTGCACCAGTTCCACGCGCCCGGCGCGCGCCAGCGACTCGACATTCGGCACCTCCAGCCCTTCGGTTCCCTCCATACTCTGCTGCGACACGAACCAGTTGGGGCGATACAGCGCGCCATCGCGGTGGGATCCACGCACAAAACTCATGGCGCCGGTCTCTGCGTCAGCAACATCCAGCGGGATCCATGTGGTGCAAACCTGCTCGCCGCTGGCGTGAAAATAGCCCATGTCCTGATGCCAGGCCGTGCGCTCGGCCGTATCCGGCTCCTTGACCAGAATACTGTCCTCCCACAGGTAGACGCGGCGACTGCGCAACAGCGCGCCCGCCAGCGCCGCCAGCCCCCTGTCCAGGGCAAATGCCCGACAGTCCTCGTCAACCCGCCAGTGGTCGGTCCCGGACACGAAGCGTCCCTGCCCCTGCACGCCATCGGTCAGCACGGTGCTGCCCGCTGCCGCAAGTCCCGCGCCCAGGGCAGACATATCGTGCATGGTTTCCCCGACCGACCCCCGCAGCAGGCGCTCCACCGCTGGCGCCATCCCCAGCACCGCTGCCGGATCCAGTGCCCCGCGCAGGCAGACAACCCCATCTCGCCAGAATGTGTCCACCTCCTCCGACGTGGGGAGACGTAAAACGAGACCTTCAGTCATTACGCTCTACTCCGTATGCAACTCAGACCTACCGGGAACTTTCCATGTCGCAGCGTAGATCAATCCGCAAAAACACGCATTTTTTTGTAACAGTTTTGTTGCTGTTTGGTACTATGCGGGCACCTGTATCGGCGCCTCTGACGAGGACGATTTAACACCATGCGAGCCGTCGGAGCACCTGCATGCCAACGTTGATGACCGTTCTCCTCTGCATTCTCGGTGCCAGTGCCGTCGGCGCTCTGCTTTGGTTGCGGCGCTCGCCGGGCAAGGCGGAGGCCGCACCGCGGCCGCAAGCCGAGGGCGCGCCTCGCGTCCGCACCGCGATCCAGTCGTTCTCCGCCAACGCGGACCCGACGGAAGCCGAGGCCGAGACAGCCGCTGACGCCAGCCCAGTGCTGCCAACGGCGCTGCAGTCGTTTGTCCTGCTGCGCACCGACACGGCGGACGCGCCCACGCCACAGTCGCTGCTGGAGCTCGCGGACGCCCTGCCCGAGCCCCATGCCATGTTCCTGCAGGTCACCCGGGAACTGGATGACATCGACGAAATCACTGCTGCCGTCAAACAAGAACCGGCACTGGCGGCAGACGTACTGCGCACGGTGAATTCCGCCGCCTTCGGCCTCACCACCCCGATTTCCAGTGTGCACCACGCCATCGCCTATCTGGGTGTCAGTTACGTCAAGGGCCTGATCGCACAAACCGCCCTGGCCCGCACCCTCCCTGCCACTGCACCCGGCTCGGCACAGGAGACGGCAATGCACCGGCTGTGGAAGTCCAGCCAGATCGCCAGCGCCAGCGCGTTTCTGCTGGCCCGGAACCTCGGCATGGAGAACCCCTCGGTCACCTCGACACAGGCCCTGCTGGCCAACCTCGGGGATATCAACCTGGTCTCACTGCGCCCCGAACTGGCCTACCTCTACGCACCGGAGATTTCCCTGCTGGAGCGAGTGCAGGGTCAACAGGCAGAGCTCGGCGCCAATGGCGCCATGCTGGCCGCCCTGTTGGCCGAGCGCTGGGGCCTGCCGGGCACGATCAGGGCGACACTGGAGCAGTCGCTGCTGCCGCTGGCCGTGCATCCGCGCGAGCATCCGCTGTACGGTGGCGACCTGGCCGCGGCCACCGTGGTCTACCTCGCGGGCCGCATCGGTGATGCCGCGATATTCGGCGGACTGCAGGATATCGCCGATCTGCCGCTGGACGGCGACCGTCCGGTGGAACTGCACTATCTGCCTGAGTACCTGGAGGCGGCGGCGCTGCAGCGGTTGCACGCCAGCCTGCAGGACAACGCCACGCGTCGCGGCCTGAATCGCATACTGGCTGCGGCGCGCAGCTGAGACCTCAGGGCTCCGGTACGACCTCCCACTCGGGCGCCTCGAACTCACCCAACAGGGTAATCTCCACGTAGGGCGTCTGCTCGGCAATGATCTCCAGCACACGCTCCGGCAAGCGCGACTCCATGGCATCACGCGCCGCCTTGCTTTCCCAGGTCGCAATCGCCAGCAGCCGGGTGGGATCACCGATTTTTCGGTGCAGTCGGGTGCCCTGTGCGCCAGGGGCCTGCTGGATGATCCTGCTGGCGCGAATCCAGGCCTCGGCGTAGGCCTCGGCGGTGTAACCCGGGCTCAGGGTCACTTCGAAGATATAATGCACTGGCGCCTCCTGAAGCCGCTTGCTCTGCCTGCCAGTATAGCGAACTCGGCGTTTATCTCCGGTACAATGCGGCTATCGCCCGCCACATTCCCTGCGCATGACCGTGAACAGCCACCGTTTCTGTATTGCCCCCATGATGGACTGGAGTGACCGCCACTGCCGGTACTTCTGGCGGCTGCTCAGCCGACACGCCCGCCTGTACACCGAAATGGTCACCACCGGCGCCCTGATTCACGGCGATCGGCAACGCTTTCTGCGCTTCAACCCCATCGAAGCGCCCGTTGCGCTGCAACTGGGGGGTAGCGACCCGGCGGATCTGGCACGCTGTGCCGCGTGGGCCGCGCAGTGGGGCTACGACGAGGTCAATCTGAACTGCGGCTGCCCCTCGGATCGCGTACAGTCCGGGGCCTTTGGCGCCTCACTGATGGCACATCCCGAGCAGGTTGCCGCCTGTGTTGCCGCGATGCGTGATGCCTGCGACCTTCCGGTGACGGTCAAGCACCGTATTGGCATTGACAGCATGGAGAGCTACCAGCAACTGCTGGACTTCATCGGCCCCAGTGCCGATGCCGGCTGCAAGGTGTTTATCGTGCACGCCCGCAAAGCCTGGTTGCAGGGTCTGTCGCCAAAGGAGAACCGGGAAATTCCGCCCCTCAACTACCCCTGGGTGTACCGGCTGAAAAGCGACCTGCCGGCGCTGACGATTGTCCTCAACGGCGGCATCACCAACCTGGAGAGCTGCCATGAGCACCTGCAGCAGGTCGACGGGGTGATGCTCGGGCGAGCGGCCTATCATGATCCCTGGCTGCTGGCGAATGTCGACGCAGCACTGTTCGGCGCGGACAACCCCGTGACCAGCAAACACGACGCCATTCGCAAGCTGCTGCCCTATGTGGCGCAGGAACTGCAGCAGGGCACTGCGTTGAACCACATCACGCGCCACCTGCTCGGCCTTTATCAGGGTGTGCCCGGGGCCCGTCAGTTCCGGCGCCACCTGAGCGAGCACGCACACCGCAAGGGCGCCGGCATTGCGGTGCTGGAGGATGCCCTGCAAAAGATTGTCGGTGACGATGAGGGCGCCGCATCCGCGCGGGAACGGGCCTGCGGGTAGCACAGGGGCTGATTATGCTGCACACTTGTAGCGGCAATCCGTAACCCCGCGGCCGTCTGTCAGCCGCACGCTTCACAAGGATCTTCACAGCATGAGCAGCAAACTCGACCAGCTGAAGTCGATGACTGACGTGGTCGCCGATACCGGTGATATCGAAGCGATTCGCCGTTTTCAGCCCCAGGACGCCACGACCAATCCATCGCTGCTATTGAAAGCCGCCGCCCTGCCCCACTATCAGAGCCTGCTCTCCGGCGCGCGCGACTGGGCGAGCAAGGCCGGTGGCAGCAGCGAGGAGCAGATGGCCAACTGCTGCGACCGGTTCGCGGTCGACATCGGGCGCGAGATTCTCGGCATCATTCCGGGACGCATTTCCACCGAGGTCGATGCGCGACTGTCCTTCGACACCCGGGCAACCATGGAGCGCGCGCGCAAGCTTGTTCGCCTGTACGAGGAGGCCGGGCTCGGCCGAGATCGGGTGCTGATCAAGATTGCCGCCACCTGGGAAGGCATCAGCGCAGCACGCAGCCTCGAACGCGAGGGGATCAACTGCAACCTGACCCTGCTGTTCGGCTTCGCCCAGGCCGCGGCCTGCGCCGACGCCGGCGTCTACCTGATTTCGCCCTTTGTCGGGCGCATTCTCGATTGGTACCTGGCAAACACCGAAGTCCAGGTCGCCCACCCCGATGACGACCCGGGCGTACAGTCGGTACGCCGTATCTACCGCTACTACAAGACACACAGCTACCCGACCGTGGTCATGGGCGCGAGCTTCCGCAACGTCGGTGAGATCGAGGCACTGGCCGGCTGCGACCGGCTGACCATCAGCCCCGCGCTGCTGGAATCGCTGGCAGCGGACCACGGTGATCTCCCTCGCCAACTCAGCCCGCAGCACAACGGCTCAGATGATCCACAAGCGCAGCCTACCGAAGGCAGCTTCCGCCTCGCGCTGAATGCCGACGCGATGGCGACGGAAAAGCTGGCCGAGGGTATCCGCAACTTCATCGCCGACCAGAGCCGCCTCGAAGCGGTTATCAGCGCCGCATGATCAGCGCACTGAAAGCCCTCTTCATCCTGCCGGAAGACGACTCGAAAGAAGGCCGGCAACACCGGGTACAGCTGGCGGCCGCGGCATTGCTGATTGAGACCGCACGCGCGGATTTCACCCAGGATGCCAGTGAAGAAGCTGCCCTTGAGCAGATGCTCAGCGAATCACTGGGGCTACCGAAACAGGAGGTCAGGGCCTTGATCGACGCGGCCAGCGCGCGCGTCGAGGAGGCAACATCACTCTACGAGTTCACCCGCGTGATCAATGACCACTATGGGCCTGAAGAGAAGCTGACGCTGATCGCGAGCATGTGGCAGGTGGCCTACGCTGATGGCAATCTCGACAAGTACGAGGAACACCTGATTCGGCAGGTCGCCGAACTCACCTATGTGCCGCACCAGGAGTACATACGCTGCAAGCTGGAGGCGATGCCGCGCTGAGCGGTGTCAGCTGCGCTCAAGCACGACCATCAGGTCCTTGAACCGGGCGCGGTTTTCTTCCGACAAACCCATCAGTACCCGGTGTGCTTCGATGACCTTGTCGCGCACCGCAGCCTCGCTGCCCTCGACCAGCGGTATGCAGTCGATGCACTCTGGATTGGCACAGGCATCCTCATGCACATCGAACAGGCGCTGGAAGCCCATGCTCTTGATCAACCGGGTAATCCCCGGATTGGAGGAATAGATCGCCGGCATGAACCCGTAGCGTGCGCGAACCTCCAGTGCCAGTTTGGCCAACAGCCCCAGGGTGGTGCTGTCAATGCCCTCGGCATCACAGAGGTCAACCCACACGCTGGCAAAATCCGGGCTGTTCAGCATGCGCTGCAGATAGTCGTCAATGGTTGTGCACAGCGTAAGCCGCACGTCCCCGGTCAGGCGCACGACGTAGGCACCGTCCTGGCTTGCTGCGAGTATTCGGCCCTCTTCCATCTCAACTCCGCTTGCTGATAAACAGGGCAGCAATATCGTCGGGGGCTGTCTCGACCCGGTCCAGGCCCAGCCTGTTGACGATCTCATCCGGCGACTCCGCCAACTCCTCGAACACCTTGAGGAAATACTTCTCTTTTTCGATCAGGTTCTTGGGGGGGAGGATTTCAAGTATGCCGTCAGAGAACAGTGCCAGCATGAAGCGCTCTGGCAAATCCACCATGTGCTCCTCGAAGCTTGCATCGTCCATGATTCCCACAGCGGACCCCTCGCCGCGCAGGTAGCGGGCGCCCTCCCGAGAGACCAGCACCGGCTGTGGCAGATGCCCGGCCACGCTGTAGCGCAGGGTGTTCGCCTGGGTGTCGAGCAAGCCGACGACCATGGTGGCAAACTTGCCCACACCCAGGTCGAGCAGCTCTTGGTTGGCACGCTTCAGCATGGCCACCGGGCTCAGCAGGGTGTCGTCGTCACGATGCAGGAAATCCGACCGCTTGCGCGCGAAGAGATTCTTCAGCAACACCGTGGTAAAGGCAGAGGAACTGCCATGGCCGGATACGTCCGCCATGAAAAACGCAACGTGATGCTGACCCACCGTGAAGTAATCCGTGAAGTCACCGCTGAGGTACAGCGAGGGAATCACCGTATGGCTGAACACATACGGTTCCAGCACCATTGGGCTGACGGGCAGCATGCGTAACTGCACCTGGCGCCCGGCCTGCTGGTCCTGCTCGAGCATTTTCACAGTGCCGCGCAGCTCCGTGTTGGCCTGTTCCAGACGCTGGCGGGACTCACGCAATTCGCGACGCATCTGGCGTTGGCGCACGCAGCGTTCTATGGACTTGAACAGCGCCTCCTCATCCTCGATGGGGCGCACGAAAAAATCGCTGGCCCCCAGACGCAGGGCGGTCATCATTTTGTCCACTTCGGCACGATCACTGAACATGATCGCGGGCACCTGCAGGTCCAACTCGCGCAGGGAGCGACGCGCCTCCTGCCAGGAGACTGCCTCGAGATCCAGCTCGCAGAGAATAACGTCGAGGTCCTGGTTAGCCGTGAGAAAATGATAGGCCTCAAGCACATCGGTGAACACCTCAACACGGTACCCCTGGCCGATGACCGTCTGCGCCAGTTCGCCTGCACGAGCGGCATCGTCGTCGATGAGCAACACATAACCTTTGGATTTCATCATGCGGCACTTGCGGGGCGTGTGCTGAGGGACAGTACGCCCTTGGCATGGGTGGGGCAACCAATTTGCACCGGGTTTGGGCAGGATTTCACAGTTTTGGTGCAAACTTTCGCACGCCTCATCCGGCTACAGTTCGTCCGGCCACTCCTCATCACCGAAGTCGGAGAAGGTGTCCTCCACCTCACCGTCGTTGATCAGGGCGCGCCGCTGCTGCAGGTATGCATCGCGGATAAAAATGTAGCGGTCACCGGAAATCAGGTCTTCCGCTTTCAACAGCTCGACCCGGGAGCTGACCAGTTCCAGGCCAATCAAGGAGTTTCGCAACCGCACATCGTCTATCGCCACTTCGACAGACGTGTAGGCGTCAAAGACGGTGCCCACGCCGCTGCGCATGGTACGTGGGCCAAAAAGCGGCACCATCAGATAGGGGCCTTCAGGAACCCCCCACACCGCCAGGGTCTGTCCGAAATCGGTCCTCAGGGGCTCGACACCCATGCGTGTCGCCACATCGAACAGGCCGAGTATGCCGATGGTGGAGTTGAGCAGGAAACGGCCACCGGCTTGGGCGGCGCCCCCGAACTTCCCCTGGAGGAGAGAGTTCAGGGTAGTGTTGACGTCACGCAGGTTGCGGAAGAAGTTATCGACACCCACTTCCAGGGGGTCCGGTGTAATCGCGTGATAGCCACGGGCCGCGGGCTTCAGCAGATACTGGTCCATGCGCTCGTTGAAGATGAAGATCGGCCGGTTGATGGCCTCCAGTGGATCCGGATTCACGGGCTCCGAGGCCATCACGGGAGCGGCGCTCAGCAGGCAAAGCAACAGCAATGTCGGACGCAGAATTCTCATGGGCGAGCCGCGGTCAGGTTCAGGCGCCGCATATTACGCCTGTGGCGGTAGCGGAGCAACCTGGGAAAAATACCTGTCAGCAGGTCACCAGAATGCCGCGCTCGACAAACTCTCGCAGCTGCGCCGCGCCAAATGAGTTGACCGTGTCGCCCGGCAGCGAGAGCTCTGCGGCAAGGTCCTGCAGCACCTTTGCACCCGAAACAGCCGCGCCATCGCGAACCCGTTCCAGCAGCCGTGCGGTCGCAGCATTCAACGACAGGAAACGCACGGCATCCAGGCGATCCCGGTAGACCACCAGATAGACGGGCGCTTCGGGCTCAGTAGGCCGAAAATCGACGCCAATGCGGTGCACCGGATAGCGGTAGGCCAGCGGCCACGCCAGGGGGGAGATCGCCAGTGCTGCCGTCATCGGGTCTCCCCCAGCGTCAGCGGGTACCTCCTCCTCCGCGACGCTGAGCGCCAGTTCCACCCACTCGTAATGGGCAAGTTCTGCAAGAAACGGCGGATCATCCGGGCCCGGGCTGTGGCGTTCGAACAGAAAGCGCAGGAACTCCTGGCTGATTTCGAGAAAATACGGCGTGTGGCAGCGGTGGCCATCGATGAATTGGCGCACGAGACGGTGCCATGCGGCGTCCTCATACAGTTGGCGCAGCACCGGAAAACCGCCACTGATAAATCCTTCAATATTGTTGTAGACCAGGGTCTCGTAAATTTTCAGGCGGCGCGCCTCAACCCCACGGGGCGGGGCATGCAGGGCCGGGTCGCGCAGGTAACGCGCCATCTCCAGCTGTTGAGTACGCAAGTCAGCCATGGGCACAGCCCTGCAATCCGACGCTGTCGGCCGCCTGCAGGCGGCGAATCTGCCCCACCTCGCGCAGTAACTCGACCAGCGGTGGCAGGTTGAAGTCGCGTTCCAGAAGCGTGGGCACGGGGCCCAGCAACCGGTAGGCCTCTGCCAGCAGTGACCAGACCGGCTCAATCACCGAAGTGCCGTGGGTATCCACCTTCAGGTCAGGTGCCTCATCGTAGTGACCGGCCACGTGTAT
Source organism: Halieaceae bacterium UBA5044 (assembly GCA_002416125.1). Taxonomy (GTDB): domain Bacteria; phylum Pseudomonadota; class Gammaproteobacteria; order Pseudomonadales; family Halieaceae; genus Haliea. Next base: position 116,290 of record DIBU01000023.1, on the reverse strand, counting down.
ATAGCGCACCCTGTCCAGCGGCAGGGCCTGCAGGAAAGCCGACGCCGTATAACCGTGGTTGATGCTGTTGACATAAACGTTGTTCACGTCCAGAAGAAGATCACAACCCGAGCGCCGCACGACCTCGGTAATAAACTCCAGCTCCGTCATCTCGGCATGGGGCTGCGCGTAATACGAAGCATTTTCCAGTGCAATCGGTGCACCGATAATGTCCTGCACGCGCTGCACACGTTCAACCACATGCGTAACCGCCTCCGCCGTGAAGGGCAGCGGCAGCAGGTCGTAGAGGTGGCCGTCCGCGGCGCAGTAGCTGAGGTGCTCGGTGTAGAGACTGGCGCCGGTGTCATCCATCAGGCCGCGCACCGCGCGAACCAGCGCGGTATCCAGCTCATCAGTACCGCCGATATCCAGGGACAGGCCATGCAGGACCAGCGGCCGCTGCGCTACCAGTTCGCGAAACTGCCGGCCCAGACGACCACCTACCCCGATCCAGTTCTCCGGGGCCACTTCAAAAAAATCGACCTCGGGGATCTCCCCAGAAAGCAACGGGCCCAGAAGGGCCCGCCGCAAACCCAGGCCCGCACCGGCGAGCCTGTCAGAGTGCGCGGGCATCAGCCGCCACACTTACCTTCGCCGCATTTACCCTCGGCATCTTTCTTGGCGTCTTTCTCGCCGCACTTGCCTTCACCGCACTTGCCTTCGGCGGCATCCTTTTCACCGCACTTGCCCTCGCCGCACTTGCCTTCAGAGGCATCCTTTTCACCACACTTGCCCTCGCCGCACTTGCCCTCGTGATCGCCGTCACCGTGGGAGTTGAAGTTGGCAAGGTTGTAGCCGGAGCCAAGTTCCTGCGCCGCAAAGGGATTTGCCCCCGCCGAAGCCACCGGTACGACCGAACTGGCCAGGAATGCAGCACCCAGTGCCAGCGCGAGGGGTTTTCTGGAGTCTTTCATGATGGTTGTCCTTTTGTTGTCATAAGGTCCGAACAGTCTACCGCAGACAGCGTGATTAGCATGTCTCAGTGTGTGACCCGATATTGTCCGGTAAGTTTCACCGATTTTTTTCCCTGCGCCACACGGGCTTATCGGGCTGTCGGCGCCGCATCGTCAGGGTGCCTCGCCAGCCATTCAACCACCGCCTGCCATTGCTGCTGAAGCCGCTTGTCGGAGACGGGGGTGCGAGTGCCCAGGCGCTGGGCGAACAGGGAAACGCGAAACTCCTCCAGCATCCAGCGGTAGGTGGCCGCTGCCGGACACAGCGCAAGCAGCCGTGGAGAGGCCTGCAGGGCCTCCTGCAGCGGCTGTGCAAATTTTTGCAAGCGCTCCCGGTGACTGTCATCCCGCGCCAGCTGGCCCTTCAGGTTCTCGGCGCGTTGCTGCAAGGCCTTCATATAGCGCGGGTACTGTGCCAGCCACTCGGCTGGCGTGTCGCGCTGAAATCCCACCTGCCACAGGGCTGCAAGCTGGGCCTCGATATCGGCCAGTGCGGCGACCCAGTCAGGCCCGCTGTAGCGCGCCAGCGTGGTCCGCGCCTCTGCCAGCGGACGCAGCGCGTTGATGAGTGTGGCCTCGAGGTGGTTGGCGCGCTCCACAACCTGGCCACTGCGCCCGGCGCACAGGGCGAACGACGCACTGTCCCGGGGCAAGCTGTCATCGAGCCCTGCTGCGTCCACCCAGGCGGCATCGATCATGTCCTCCACCAGGTCTTCGCGACGCTGGCCCGCCGCAGCCAGCAGCAGGCTCGTTTCGTTGCCCTGCAGCAGTTGCTTGCGCAAAAACTTGACCTGCTGACGATGCTGCAGGCGCAGTAGTCGCACCACGCCGAGACGGTGTTGCCCGTGCGCCTCGCCCGGGTAGTCGCACAGCGCTACCGCGACGCTGTCCCCCCTGTCGACCAGCGCGGGCCAGGAAACGATCTCGGTGCCCGCCTGCCGGAAACGCCATTGCTCTGGCAGGGCACTGTCTGGCCAGGCAGTGAGTCCCTCCTGGGCCGGGCTGTTTTCCGGCGCCGCCACGATCGTCTCTCGTACATCGTCGCGAAACATCGCCACCAGTGCGCCGAGATCGCGACCCTGCTGCAGCAGTCGTCCATCGGCGTCTACCACCCGAACATTCATGCGGTAGAACGGATCCAGCGCGTCCGGATTGAAATCCTCGGCGCGCAGTTTGACACCCGCGATCCGGCCCAGCGCTCTCGCCAGCGCGGCGCCCAGGGACTCATCATTCGGCTCCAGCTCTGCCAGCGCCTGATCCACTCTGTCCGGCACAGGCACCAGCTGCTTGCGCTTGTCCTTGGGCAAGGCCTTCACCAGGGCAATACATTTGTCCCGCAACAGGCCGGGTACCAGCCAGTCGAACCGAAACCGCGGCACACGATTCAGCAAGCCGACGGGCAAGGTCACCGAGACACCATCCGCTTCCTGTCCGGGCTCAAAGCGGTAGCTGAGGCGCAGCTCGAGGTCGCCCCAGACCAGCCGGTCCGGAAACTGCTGACCCAGAGCGGCACCGGGATCGCGCGCCAGCAACTGTTCCCGGGAGATGCGCAGCAGGCGATCAGCGTCGGGTTCCGCCGCCAACCAGGCTCGCAAACGCTCGGCAGTTGTGATATCCGACGGCAGACGCTCGTCATAGAAAGCAAACAGCACCTGCTCATCCGCGAGCAGGTCGCGCCGCCGCACCTTGGCCTCGAGGTCTTCGAGGTCGCGCGCGACGCGCAGGTTGTGCTTGAGGAACCCGGGATGTCGGGGAAAACGACCTGCGATCAGGCCTTCCCGTATCAGCAGTTCACGTGCTTCTGCGGGGTTGATCGGTCCATAGTGCACGGGGCGCCTGTCCGCCACGGTAAGGCCGTAGAGCGTAATCCGCTCCCAGGCCATGGCGCGCCCCTGCCGCGCCTCCCAGCGAGGTTCGTAGTAGTGGTGTTTCAGCAGCTCCGGATTTGTCGACAACACCCAGGCGGGATCGATCGCCGCCACCGTGCGGGCAAACACCCGCGAGGTCTCCACAACCTCTGCGGCAACAACCCATTTCGGGCGTTGCCGCCCCAGGCTTGAACCCGGAAATATCTGCAATTTCCGATTGCGGCTACCCAGGTAATCGCGGTTCTCCTGATGCTGGGCAATGTTGGACAGTAAACCCGCCAGCAGCGCGCGGTGGATCGGCTCGAAGGTCTCCCCCGCAGCGTCTGACACTTCGCCACCCAGCCGCAGCCCCAGCTGCCGGCAGGCGATTCGCAACTGGGCGTGCATATCACGCCACTCACGCATCCGCAGGAAAGAGAGGTACTCCCGCTGGCAGAGCTTGCGCAGCTGACTCTGGGTCAGGGCTTGCCGCTGTTCTTCGTAGTATCGCCAGAGGGCCAGCCAGGCCATGAAGTCGGAGCGTTCATGGCGAAAACGCGCGTGCATCTGATCGGCCTGGGACTGCTTGTCCGCAGGGCGTTCACGCGGATCCTGGATAGCCAATGCTGCGGCAATCACCAGCACCTCCTCCAGGCAGGACAGTGCCTGGGCGGCCAGCACCATGCGACCCAGCCGCGGGTCAATCGGCAGTTTCGCCAGCTGCCGTCCCAGCGCCGTCAGCTTGCCCCGGCCGTTAACGGCACCCAACTCCTGCAGCAACCTATAGCCGTCACGCACCATGCGTGGGTCGGGAGGGTTGATAAAGGGGAAGCGCTGAACCTCGCCGAGACCCAGCTGCAGCATTTGCAGAATGACCGCCGCAAGATTAGTGCGCAGAATCTCGGGATCGGTGAACTCCGGCCTGGAAAGAAAATCCGCCTCGCTGTAGAGGCGTATGCATACGCCAGCGGCAACGCGTCCGCAGCGCCCCTGCCGCTGGTTGGCGCTGGCCTGGGATACCGGTTCTATGGGCAATCGCTGCACCTTGGTACGAAAGCTGTAGCGACTGATGCGCGCGTCACCGGGGTCGATAACGTAGCGTATACCGGGCACCGTCAGAGAGGTTTCAGCGACGTTAGTGGCCAGTACAACGCGCATCATGCGGCGTCGCGAGAGATCGAATACGCGGCTCTGTTCCGCGTTCGAGAGGCGCGCGTACAACGGCAGCACCTCAATACGCTCCAACTCCCTGAGGGCGCGCGCCAGTTCGCGGATCTCGCGCTCCCCGGGAAGAAATACCAGCACATCGCCGCGCTCTCCGAATTGCCCGCGCTCAATGTCGGCCACCAGTGCCGCCACTTGCTCCTGCAGACCCAGGTCCCGGTCCTCTGCCGGGTCCAGGTAGACGGTTTCCACCGGATAACCGCGACCGGAAACCTCGATCACCGGAGCATCGTCGAAGTGTCGTGAAAAGGTCTCGACATCGATCGTGGCGGAGGTAATGACCAACTTCAGGTCCGGCCGGCGCGGCAAGAGCTGCTTGAGATAGCCGAGCAGGAAGTCGATATTCAGGCTGCGCTCATGCGCCTCGTCGATAATCAGGGTGTCGTACTGCCGCAGCAGTCGGTCGTGACGAATTTCCGCGAGCAGAATGCCATCGGTCATCAGCTTGATCGCCGATGCCTCGGAGACCTGGTCGGTGAAGCGCACCTGATAACCGACAGTGGCGCCCAGCGGTACAGCCAGTTCATCAGAGATACGTTGGGCAACAGTGCGCGCCGCGAGCCGGCGCGGCTGCGTATGGCCAATCCGGGCGACGCGCCCCCGGCCCAGCTCCAGACAGATTTTGGGGATCTGGGTCGTCTTGCCGGAGCCGGTTTCGCCGGCGATGATCACCACCGGATGGTTGCTGATGGCTCTCGCGATCTGCTCCCGAGCCGCCACGACCGGCAGGTCCGGTGGGTAGGAAATCGGCGGAATGATGCGGTCGGCCGCATCCGGCATAACACTCTCCTGCTCGCTGCCTGCGATTGTGTCGGGGCGGCTACACTACGGTATCATGGCACGCTCAACAATCCCGCAGGATGCCGGCATGCCGCAGATACACAACCACACTTTCGATGAGCTGAGCCTCGGGCAACAGGCACAGCGCAGCCACACCGTCACCCTGCAGGATCTGCGCCGCTTTGCCGCCGCATCCGGTGACTACAATCCCCTGCACCTGGATCCGGATTATGCCGCCACCACCCCCTTTGGCGGCTGCATCGCACACGGCATGTTCAGCGGCGGGCTCATTTCAGCGGCCCTCGCCATGCAGTTGCCGGGGCCCGGTACAATCTATCTGGGGCAGTCGCTGAGCTTTCGCCAGCCGGTGCATGTCGGTGACACGCTGACCGTCGAGCTGACAGTGAGTGCACTGGAGCCGCGTCGGCGCCGCGTGACGCTGGACTGCACGGTGGTGAACCAAGAGGGCCGCAAGGTGGTGACGGGGACTGCCGAGGTCATCGCACCGGTCGAACGGCAAAGCGTGACCGTCGAACACGATGCCATTCCGGCTGAGTGAGCCTCAGGCGCCGCTGGCGTTGGCCGGCGATGCCTGGGCAAACTGCGCTGGATCAAGGTATTGCAGGCGCAGCTCGATGGAGCCGCGTGCTGCGTTGGAGTCAGCCCCGAGCACCATCACGTTGACCTCGCCTTCTTCTTCGGTGGCCGCACTGAGCCCGAACACGACATTGTCAGGATTGTTCTGCTCGGAGAACACCTTGATGTCCTTGCCCGCGCGCAGCGCATCGCTCAACTGGGCCACCAGCATGGCCAGGCTGGAGCGAAAAGCACCGAAATTCAGCTTGCCGCGATACTCGCTGTGGTCCAGCGCAACATCAAAGCGTACCTGTGTCTTGTCCTCCATCACCACGTTCGTCAGGTGCACGGCCCGCCCCGTCGCCAGATCGCGAAATACGTTTTTCGCCTCGGTGCGGCGGTTCTCCAGAAATGCCTTGTACAGCAGGTTGACTGCAATCGTCAGGAACTGATCCCGCGGGATCGATTTTGTTGGATTCTGAGCCATGACCTACCCTCTCGCGCCAGCGCGCAAGTCTACTGCCTGGCTGCCGCAAACGCCAGCCACCTGCCCTCTCCGGGCGGTGATTTCCACCGCGTCATGGGTTCCCGACGGTCGCCAGTCTGGTACGCTTGCAGCGCCAGGATCACGCAACGAACGAGAGGCCGGGAATGGGCAATAACCGTGTGCAGTACGATTACCAGGGCGCCCGGGTGCTGGTCACCGGAGGAACCAGCGGCATTGGTGCGGGCATCGCAGCGGCCTACCGCGCGGCGGGCGCTACTGTCACTGTTACCGGCACCCGCAACAGCGCTGCGGACTATGACCACGACCTCTCCGGTTACCGCTACCTGACGCTGGATGTAGAGGACCCTGCACAGGTTGATGCCGTGGCATCGGCACAGGGCGAGCTGGACATCCTGGTCAACAACGCCGGCATCGCACTACCCAGCCTCGGGCTCGATGAATGGGACCCGGACACCTTCGACAGGGCGGTTACCATCCACCTCACCTCAGGCTTCCGGCTGGCCCGGCGCTGCCGTGATGCCCTGGCGCGCAGCACGCTGCACGGAGGGGCCTCCATCGTGGGGATCGGTTCCATGAGTTCCTACTTCGGCATCGGCATCGTACCGGGTTACGGGGCCGGCAAAACCGGCCTGCTCGGGCTCATCCGCAGCATGGCCGTGGAATGGGGCCGACTGGGTATACGCAGCAATGCGGTCGCTGTTGGCCTGTGTGCCAGCCGCATGACCGCGGCTACGGTGGCTAACCCGGAGTGGTCCGCACCCACACTCGCCCGCACGCCATTGGGTCGCCTTGGCCAGCCCGACGACGTCGCTGGCGCCGTACTGTTCCTGACCAGCGCCCAGGCGAGCTGGATCACCGGCCAGACACTGCCCATAGACGGCGGCTACACGGTCTCCGGGTAGCTTTCCCGCCGTGCCCAGACTGCACTGCTCCCGGCCTGTCCATGCGACGTGACAATCAGCATTGGGCCGCGCTGTCTGCGCCCCCCGGCCGGCGCGAGCGCTGTGACGCACAGGGCCTGGCAGAATACCGGCGTACCTTCCTTGCAGACAACCGTCTGTCCGAACACTGGACACGACACAACAGGACCGTATTCACCATCGCCGAGATCGGGTTTGGCTGCGGTCGCAACTTTCTGCTCACCTGGGACCTGTGGCGGCAGCGCCGCAATCCGGATGAGGGCGCCCGGCGACTGCACTACATCGCCATCGAGGCCAATCCACCGCAGCGCGCGGAGCTGTCAGCCATGGCCGCTCACGATACGGAACTGGCACCGCTTGTGGCCGCTCTCTGCGCCCAGTATCCGCAGCCGTTACCGGGTGTTCACCGGGCCGTATTCGATGCCGGCAAGGTTATCCTCGACCTCTGGTGGGGCCCGGCAGAGGATGTCCTGGCAGATCTGCGGCAGGCCGCGGTGTCCCTCGTTGACCACTGGATTGCTGACGGAGGCCGCGGCACCCTCACTGCTCCCGCCCGCTTGCCGCCACGCTGGGATCAGCCCTGGCACAGCAGCGCACCTCCGGCATCCGTGCTGGTACTCGGTGCCGGACTGGCCGGCTGTCATACCGCCGCTGCACTGGCACGGCGCGGCGTGACTGTCACTGTTCTGGAGAGCGGTGAACCCGCACAGCGGGCTTCTGGCAACGCCCAGGGTGTGTTGTACACACGGCTTTCGCACCGTCACTCTGCGCTCACCGACTTCGCGCTCGCCAGCTTCGACTTCGCGGTGCGCCAATACCGCGACGATTTCGCCGCAGGACGACTGCGAGAGGGTCTCGACGGCGCCCTCTGCGGCAGTTTTCACCAGGTCCAGGACAGGCGTGAACTGGATCGCATGCGCCTGCTGCTCACGACGGTCCCCGAGCTCGCACAGGTGGTGGACGCAGCGCAGGCCTCTCGGCTCATCGGCCTCGAGCAGCACAGCGCAGGGTACTGGTACCCGCAATCGGGCTGGCTGTCGCCTCCCGCCGTCTGCGCTGCGCTACTGCGGCAGGACAACGTAACACTGCAGGCCGGCTGCGGCCCTCTGCGACTGATGCGCAGCGGTCAGCATTGGCAGGCGGTAAATGGCGACGGACAGGTGATCGCGGAGGCACCTGCGGCGGTGATCGCGGCCGGCACGGCCTGCAACACCTTCACCGGCCTGGCGTGGCTGCCACTGCGCGCCATACGGGGCCAGACCACGCAACTACCCGGTCTGAATGCCCTGGCTCCGCTGCGCGCTGCACTCTGCCATCGCGGGTACATTGCACCCGCGCGCGCCGGGGAACACTGCATTGGCGCCACCTTCGGGCCCGGCGACTGTGACCCGGCGCTGCGCCCCGAGGACCAGGCTTACAACCTGGCACAGCTCACGGCTGCCCTTCCCACACTTGCAAAGGCTCTCGATGCGCTGGAGGATACGCCACTGGCGGGTCGCACGGAGTGGCGTTGTGCCAGTCCGGACTACCTGCCACTGGTGGGCCCGGTGCCGGAGCGAGAGACGTTCATCCAACGCTTCGCAGCCCTGCGAGACAACGCGAGGCAGCCTGTTGCCGCACAGGGGGTCTACCACGAGGGGCTATACCTGAACACCGGCCACGGCTCTCGCGGACTCACCTCGACGCCGCTGGCCGCAGAACTGCTGGCCAGCCAGTTGTGCGGTGAGTCACTGCCGGTGGAGCCGGAAACGCTGCGCGCACTGGCGCCGGCGCGCTTCCTGCTGAGGGATCTGGGGAGAAACCGAATTTGAATATCTGCTACCGATTGTGCGTCTGCCTGCTGGCGCTGCTCGCGACTACGGCCTCCGCCGCAGAGCACTTCAGCTTCCGGGTGCTGGAGAAGAAACCGCAGTCGCGCAGCCATTTCGTGCAGGGTCTGCAGATAATCGACGGCATGCTCTATGTCGGAACCGGCGGCTATGGGCAGTCCCGTTTGCTGCAATACCGTCTCGACGACGGTGAGCTCCTGGCCGAGCGGCGCCTGCATCCGCGGCTGTTTGGCGAAGGGGTTACCGTGCTCGGAGACCGCGTCTACCAGCTGACCTGGCAGGCTCGCAAGCTACTCGTCTACAACCGCGACGATCTCAGCCCGCTTGCGGCGCTCTCCATTCCGGGCCAGGGCTGGGGCCTGACCCACGATGGCTCGGAGCTGATCTACAGCGATGGCAGCCACCGCCTGTACTTTCTCGACCCCGATACCGCGCAGCGCCAACGCAGTATCACGGTCATGGAGAGCGGCATGCCGGTGGCGCGGCTCAACGAACTCGAGTGGATTGACGGGAGGATCTGGGCCAACGTCTGGCAGGAAGACCGCATCATTGTCATCGACCCGGCAAGCGGTGAGGTCACGGCAACTGTCGACCTCCGCGGCCTGTTACCGCTGCCGGAGCGCCAGCCGGGGACCGACGTGCTGAATGGCATCGCCTACAACCCCGAGGACGGAGGTATCTGGGTGACCGGCAAGAACTGGCCCTGGATGTACCGCATCGAACTCAGACCGCTGACGGCAGCCGCAGCCGATTCACGTTAGAATACGCCGTCGCACTTTCTGAGACAGGATCCGTATGAACCAGATTACCCCCGGCGCTGCCGTCAGCCACGCCGCCTTCCGGCTACTGCGCAGCCACGAGATTGAATCGCTACAGCTGCGCGTGGAGCAGTATGAGCACAGCGCTACCGGCGCCATGCATTACCATCTGGCTGCGAACAACAGCGAAAACGTGTTTCTGGTGGCTCTGCGCACCGTACCCACCGACTCGACCGGTGTGGCGCACATACTGGAGCATACCGCCCTCTGCGGCAGCGAGCGCTACCCGGTGCGCGACCCCTTCTTCATGATGCTGCGTCGATCGCTGAACACGTTCATGAATGCCTTTACCAGCAGTGACTGGACCGCCTACCCGTTTGCGAGCCAGAACCGCAAGGACTTCGCCAACCTGCTGGATGTCTATCTGGATGCCGTGTTCTTTTCACGTCTTGATCCACTGGACTTCGCCCAGGAGGGTCACCGGGTTGATTTTGCGGAGCCGGGAAATCCGGATAGCGACCTGGTCTTCAAGGGGGTCGTGTTCAACGAGATGAAGGGGGCCATGAGCTCGGTGTCGAGTACGCTCTGGCAAACCCTGTGCGAACACCTGTTCCCGACCGTCACCTACCACTACAACAGCGGCGGCGATCCGGAACACATTCCCGACCTCAGTTATGAACAGCTGAAATCTTTCTATCGCAGCCACTACCACCCCAGCAACGCCATCTTCATGACCTTCGGCGACATCCCCGCACACGAACACCAGGCGGTATTCGAAGCCCGTGCGCTGCAACGTTTCCAGCGTCTTGAAGAGCGGATAGCCGTGCCGCGAGAGCAACGGCTCAGCGCACCGCTACGGGTGGAGAGATCCTACGCACTGGACGACTCTGGCGACACCGCGGCCAAGACACACATCGTGATTGGCTGGCTGCTCGGCGAAAGCACCGACCTGGAGCAGCAACTGGAAGCACAGCTGTTGTCCAGTGTACTGCTGGACAACAGCGCATCGCCGCTGATGCATGCACTGGAAACAACAGAGCTGGGGCAGGCGCCCTCGCCCCTCTGTGGCCTCGAGGACTCCCAGCGGGAAATGGTCTTCAGCTGCGGCATCGAAGGGAGCGAGGCATCATCTCGGGACGCACTGGAAGCGCTGGTGCTCGAGGTGATTGCGCGCGTGGCCCGTGACGGTGTGCCGCAGGCACAGCTGGAGGCAGTGCTGCACCAGCTGGAATTGCACCAACGCGAAATTACCGGCGGCGGCTACCCCTACGGGTTGCAGCTGATCCTGCAGGCGCTCGGCCCCGCCACACACTACGCGGACCCGGTCGCCGTGCTGGATCTGGACCCGGTTCTGGACGCGCTGCGCCGCAAGGTCAGCGATCCCGCCTATATCCGTCAGCTGGCACAGCGACTCCTGCTCGACAACCCGCACCGCGTCACCCTGGTCATGACACCGGATACGCAGCTGTCGCAGCGGCGCCTGGAAGCCGAAACCCGGCGCCTTGCAGAGCTCAAGGCCGGTATGGATGCCTCCGCAAAGCAGGCGGTGATCGAGCTGGCTCAAAAGCTGGAACAGCGCCAGCAGCGCAAGGACGATCCCGGTGTGCTCCCCTGCGTGACCCTGGCCGATGTTCCCGAGCGCATACCAGAGCTCAACTATACCGAATACGCGCGGGGCCCCCTGCGACTGACACGTTACACCCAGGGCACGAATGGACTGGTATACCAGCATGTGGTGGCGCCCCTGCCCGCTTTGTCGGAGGACGATCTCGCGCTGCTGCCGCTGTATACCCGTGCGCTGACCGAGATCGGGCTCGGTGATGAGGACTACCTGCAGGTTCAGCAGCGCCAGGCCGCGACCGTGGGCAGCATCAGTGCCAGCACCTCCCTTCGCAGCGAACTGCACGACGTCCAGCGCCTGCACGGCTACTTTTCGCTGTCTTCACGGGCCCTGGCACGCAACAGCCGCGCCCAGGCCAGTCTGATGCGCGACACACTGGAGCAGGTGCGCTTCGATGAGGATGCACGTATCCGCGAGCTGGTCAGCCAGTCTCGAGCGCGACGCGAACAGTCCGTCACAGGGAACGGGCACGGACTTGCGATGGCCGCCGCCTGCGCCGGCATGAGCGGCCTGGCGAGTATCAATAACCGGCTGGGCGGCCTGGAGGGGATACGGCGCCTGAAGGCACTCGACGACAGTTTACAGCAGGCCGACGCGCGGGACGCGCTGCGCGACGCATTGACCCGCGTGCACACGCAGGTCATCGCCATGCCACGGGAGTTGCTGGCGATCGCCGATGAACATGCCGCCGAGGCGGTGTGTCATGAAGCTTTGGCCCTGTGGGGCGACGCCGTGGGGGGCAGCCAGGACCGGGCGACGCTCAGCGCCGCACCGGTACTCGAAGCAAGACGGGAGTTCTGGGTCGCCAACACGCAGGTGAATTTCTGCGCACGCGCCTATCCGACGGTGCCCATCGGGCACCCCGATGCACCGGCGCTCACCGTGCTTGGTGGCTTCCTGCGCAACGGCTTTCTGCATCGGGCGATCCGCGAGCAGGGCGGCGCCTACGGCGGTGGCGCGGGGCAGGACTCGGGGATTGCAGCGTTCCGCTTCTACTCCTACCGCGACCCGAGGCTTGTGGAGACGCTCGATGATTTCGACGAGTCGGTGCGCTGGATGTTGGAGAGCCAACACGATCCGCGTGGGCTGGAGGAGGCCATCCTCGGCGTGATAGGCAGCCTCGACAAGCCGGCGTCGCCCGCCGGAGAGGCTCGCCAGCACTTCTACAACCGCCTCTTCGGGCGCAGTCATGCTCAACGGGAAGCATTCCGGCGCGCCATTCTGGAGATCACCCTGGACGACCTCCGGCGCGTGGCCGGCTGCTACCTGACCCCCGAACGCGCGAGTACCGCGGTGGTGAGCAACCGGAAACAACAGGAAAAGCTCGGCTCGGCGCTGGCCGAGCTCGAGCTGCGGGTCGAGGTGCTGTAAACCTCAATCCTGGCGCGGGCCCTTCATCTTGCCGGGTTCTCGCCCCTTGCCGCGCTGGCTTTCCATGGCGTCCAGCTTCGCGCGCTGCTCCTCACTGAGCAGTGCGCGTACCGCCGCACGTGTTTCAGTCCGCCGGTAGGCGTTGCGCGCAGTAATAGCGCCGAGCTCCTCGGTCAGCGATTCGCTGGCAGCGGCGTCGAAACTTGCCCCCTGCGACTGCAGCTCGCGCCGGATTTCCTGCATGCGGGCACGGTCCGCTGCCCCTTCCGCCGCAGCGGCCTGCAGCAACTCGCCAATTTCGACCCGCTGTGTGTCGCTGAGGTCAACGTGTTGTGCCATGCGTTCAAGCATACGCTCGGGGTTGCCGCCCTGCGGCGCGGCAAAAGCGGGCGTCAGGGCCATGGTGGTGAGAAGCGCCAGAGCGCCCGCCGTGCGACGAAGTATTACCTGTGTGCGTGAGTTCATAACCTTTCTCCTGTGGATGAAACGCAGGACCATAGTAGAACCGGATCGCGTTAAGCAGTGCGGCGGTTGCGTAAAGAATGGTAAAGAATACCTGACGCTCCGCTGCGAACGTGGCTTTCCTCTACAGCGCCGGGCACACTGTAGACCTCAACCAAGGCGAGCATGACCCGAGCGATGCATCCACACCTGCTGCTGATCGATGACGACAGGGAGCTGTGCCAGCTGCTGAGCGAGTATCTCGGCTCCGACGGCTTTGACATCGACAGTTGCCACGACGGCGACAAGGCGCTGCAAAAGGCCTGCGAACGGCACTATGACGCCATTATCCTGGACGTCATGCTGCCGGGCGTGCAGGGCCTTGAGGTATTGCGGCGCCTGCGCGCGATTCCCGTCGACACCCCCGTGCTCATGCTCACTGCTCGCGGCGAAGACACGGATCGCATCGTCGGACTGGAACTCGGCGCTGACGATTATCTGGCCAAGCCCTGCAACCCCCGGGAACTGGCCGCGCGACTGAGAGCCATTCTGCGCCGCACCGGCGTGCCGCGCGCTTCGGGACACGACGACATTACGTCCGGCCTGCTCGCGATCAATGCCGCACAGCGCAAGGCCACCTGGGATGCTCGGGACCTGCAACTCACCAGTGCGGAATTCAACATCCTGCGCCTGTTGATGGCCCATGCAGGCAACGTGGTCAGCAAAGACCAATTGAGCCAGCAGGCCCTGGGCCGGCCGCTGTCCGCTTACGACCGCAGCGTGGACGTGCACGTGAGCAAGATTCGCAAGAAGATGCAGGCGCTCGGCGCAGAAAAGCTCATTACCAGCGTACGCGGGGCCGGTTACCAGCTGCTGGTGCACGGGGAGCGCAGGCCATGAGACTAGCCATGCCGCTGTTCCTGCGCATTTTCCTGGGCTTCTGGCTGGTGACCGTCGTTGTATTGGGCAGCGCCATTGTTGCCGGTAACTACCTTGACGCACTGGTGCCCGATAATGGCTCGCTGATCGAGGGCAAGCGCCCGATGCCGGGCCCGGAGGGGCCACCGCGGGTCTTTGTGCGCCTGCTGTATGAGCTGCAGAACGCACCCAGGGAGCAGCTGCCGCAGATCATCCAGGCGGCCCAAAGCAGACACAAGGTTGAGGTCTACCTGATCGATCCCGAGGGCGAAGACCTGCTGCAAAGAACCTTGCCCGCATCGGTCGCGAGCATCGCGTCAGAACTGGATCGGAATCGTCGCCGGGTATTCCAGCGCAGCGGTCGGCAACAGTATCTGGGCCACCTTCTCTACCGCGCCGATACCGGGCCGCTGCGATCGGTGCTGGTCCTTCCCGCGCCGCGGATACCGCTGGTGACGCTCCTGGGAAGCAATGCCTGGTTGCGTGCTGCCCTCGCACTTCTGGTGTCCGGACTGTTGTGCTACGCGGTCTCCCGCCTGCTTACCCGGCGGCTGGCGGCGCTGCGGCAGGCAGCGCGCAGACTGGCGGAGGGTGACCTGGGAACGCGTATCGACGTGCGCACGTCCGGCCGCGACGAAACCGACGATCTGGCCCGCGACTTCAATCACATGGCCGAGCTGCTGCAGGAGCGCATCAACGCGCAGAAAACCCTGCTCGCCAACGTGTCGCACGAGTTGCGCTCTCCGCTTGCGCGTATGCAGGTTGCGCTGGCGCTGGCGGAGCAACAACCCGAGGGCGCAGCCGCCCAGCTGGCGCGGATCGCGCGCGAGGCGCAGCGCCTGGAAAGCCTGGTCGGCGAGTTACTGGACAGCCAGGCGGCACCTTCCGACCTGGAGCAGCACATCGATCTCGTGGTGCTGCTGGAAGAGCTGTGTAACGATGCCCGTTTCGAGGCGGGCGAGCAACACCGTGTTGTCTTCCACAGTGATGTGGCGGAAGCACTGGTCAAAGGCAACGGCAGCCAGCTGCGCAAAGCCTTTGACAATGTCCTGCGCAACGCCTGCCACTACAGCCCACCACAGAGTACGATCACCGTCAGCCTGCAGCAGAACGGCGCCGCTCACACGATCACGGTTGCTGACCAGGGCCCGGGCGTGCCGGAATCCGACCTGACCCGTATCTTCGAGCCCTTCTACAGGGTCGACACCGCGCGCGACAGGCAGACAGGTGGCCATGGCCTGGGGCTGTCCATCGCGAAGCAGGCACTGCTGCGACACGGCGCAGGGATCAGCGCGCGAAATACCCACCCCGGGCTGGCGGTGGAAATCACCCTGCCCGCCTGCGCGGCAGACGCTGCTTAAACCCCACGGCAGTGCTAGAATCGCTGCCGGATCATCAGGGCCGGAGGCCGCTCAGCATGTTCGACGTCACACCAATGGCGGGTGCCCTCGGCGCCGAAATCACCGGAATTGACCTGGCGCAGGACCTTCAGCCGGAGCAGGTGGGGGCATTGCGCACGCTGCTCAACGACCACGAGGTGATCTTCTTTCGCGACCAGGATATCAGCCCTGCCAGACAACACGCACTGGCCTCCTGCTTCGGCCCCCTGCAAACACATCCAGCCTACGCCACCATCGAGGGCTTTCCGGAAATTACCATCCTGGAGAGCACGGCCGAAAAGCCGACCAAAATCGAGGCCTGGCACTCAGACATGACGTTCCGGCAACATCCTCCGATGGCGACAGTCCTGAAATCGGTGATTATTCCGCCGCGGGGCGGTGATACGCTGTGGGCGAGTATGACCGCTGCCTACAATGCCCTGTCCGCGCCGATGCAGCGCCTGCTCGAGGGGCTGGTCGCTGTGCACGACTTCAGCTGGGGATTCAAGGAAAGCCTCGCCGAACCCGGAGGCCGCGAACGCCTCGCAGAGGCGGTGGCGGCCAACCCGCCCGTTCGTCACCCGGTCATCCGCACGCATCCGGAAACCGGCAAGAAGGTGATTTTTGTCAACAGCCTGTTCACCACACACATTGAGGGGCTGAAACCGAACGAGAGCCGTGCACTGCTGGATTTCCTGTTCCGCCATGTCGTCACGGACGAATTCACCTGCCGCTTTCACTGGCGCCCGCACAGCATCGCCATCTGGGACAACCGCAGCACGCAACACAAACCCGTCAACGATTACTTCCCGGCACACCGGCGCATGGAACGCATCACCGTGGACGGCGACCTGCCCTACTGAAGCGGCGGGTACTGCTCGGTGGTGCGCACCGCTCCCGAGCGCACGCGCCGCATGTAGTCCGCCACATCGCGTTTGACTTCCGGCGCATACAGGTAGAGGCCGATGATGTTCGGCACCGCGATCAGGAAGATCATGGCATCGGCAAAATCGAGTACCGCGGACAGCTCGATCATGCACCCAAGCACCACAAAACCGCAGAATACGGTCTTGAAAGCGGTCTGCATCAGTTGCGATTCACCCACCAGGTAGGTCCAGGCCTTGAGGCCGTAGTAAGCCCAGGCGATGGTGGTGGAGAAGGCGAACAACAGTGCCGCAAAGGCGAGTGGGTACGGCGCCCAGCTGATGTGGTGGGCGAAGGCGGCCGATGTCAGGGCAATGCCCTCAAAGCCCTGCTCGACGAGCCCGTTGGGGTAGGCCACCGTAACGATCACCAGGGAACTGAGCGTACAGATCACCACCGTGTCGAGGAAGGGCTCCAGCAACCCCACCAGCCCCTCGGAGGCGGGCTCGTTGGTTTGCACGGCGGAGTGGGCGATGGAGGCCGAACCGATACCCGCCTCATTCGAGAACAGGGCGCGCTGAAAGCCGACAACGATGGCGCCGACCATACCGCCGGTCACACTGTTCATGGAAAACGCGCTGCTGACGATCAGCTGCACGGCAGCGGGAATCTGTGCCGCGCTGAAGCCGATAATCACCAGCGCCGACACCACGTAGAGTACAGCCATGAGCGGCACGATTCTCGACGCGACCAGCGCAATGCTGCGTATACCGCCGATAATGACCAGTGCCACAGCCGTGGCAATCAGGAGGCCGAACAACCAGCCGCGGGCGGCAAAAAAACTGTCCTCGCCGCCGCTGATTACCAGAAACTGGACGTAGGCCTGGTTGGACTGGAACATGTTGCCGATGCCGAAACAGCCGATCACCAGCGCGATGGCATAGAACCCGCCCATCACACGCCCCCAACCCGGTGCGCCACGGTCAGAGAAATAGCGCTCGAGATAGAACATCGGGCCACCAGACACCGAACCATCGGGGTTGTTGCGCCGGTATTTCACCCCCAACGTGCACTCCACCAGCTTGGTCGACATGGATAAAAACCCCGCGACCATCAACCACAGGGCCGCGCCGGGACCACCGATGGTGATCGCTACCGCAACCCCGCCGATATTGCCGATGCCCACGGTCCCCGACACGGCGGTTGCCACGGCCTGGAAATGGGATATCTCGCCACGCGCTCGCGGGTTGTGAAAGCGGCCACGAACATGTCGCAGCCCCAGGGAAAAGCCGCGCACATTCACGAAGCCGAGGTACAGTGTGAAGAACACAGCGGCCGTCGCCAGCCACAGCACGATGAGGGGAAAATCCTGCCCGAAGAGTTCCAGTGGATAGAACACCAGGCGCGACAGGGTATCCGCTACCGGGCGTACAACCGCTTCAACCTGCTGGTCCAGGCTCACCCGGAAGCCTGCTCAGCCGAGGAAGGCCTGGCCGCCATCCAGTGCAATACTCTGGCCATTGACGTAGTTCGCACCATCGCTGCACAGCAAGGCAACAAAACGGCCGATGTCCTGTTCGCAGTCTCCGACACGTCGCTGGGGAATCTGTGACAGGAACGCATGGGCCTCCTCCGGGTTATTCTCTATCCACCATTGCATTCCCGGCGACATCGCATGCGGGAGGATGGCATTGCAGCGTATGTTGTCTGGCCCCCATTCACAAGCCGCAGCGCGCGTCAGCGCGCGAATGCCTTCCTTGGCAGCCGCATACGCGCCGTAACCCGCCATATCCCAGCGCTTGGCGGCAGAGCTACCCAGATTGACGATAACACCGTCGCCCTTCAGGTAGGGGTAACACAGCTTCATCAAGCGGAAGGTGGCCATCGGACCGGACTCCCAGCCCGCCATCAGGGCCTCGTCGGTGAGATCGTGCAAGCGCCCCAGCGGCACCTCCTGCGCGTTATTCACCAGGATATTCACGCCACCCCAGGTCTCGACCACCGTGTCCACACAGGCCTTCATCGAGTCCGGGGACTTGACCTCGCAGACCAGGGGCAGTGCCTCGCCGCCACGCGCACGAACGGTCTCTGCCGTGGTCTCCAGCTTGGACAGTGTCCGACCGGTAACGGCAACGCGCGCGCCCTGCGCGGCGAGTGCCAGGGCGATACCCTGCCCCACGCCCTGCCCTGCCCCCGTGACGAGGGCGACTTTTCCTTGCAAGCTCATCGCTAATCTCCACTGTTTATGATGAAGCCAGCATACCGGCGAAGGGCAGCGAGTGACAGAGTGCCGCGGGCCGTGCAAGCCAGTGAGACAGCCTTTGCCCGGGCCGTACTGCCATTTTGTACCTTCCACAGGATGTTTGCCGCAGGTGGTCAGAGGCGGGCACGCACCGGGGTATCATGGGGTCTCTGTAGTGAACCCAACAGAGGAGAATCCGGCCATGGGCATACTGGAAGGGAAGATTGGTATTGTGACGGGGGCGGGCCAGGGTATCGGGCGGGCCATTGCCCAGTGCTTTGCCCGCGAAGGAGCCAAGGTCCTGGTCGCGGACTTCAACGCAGAATCCGGCAACCAGACCGTACAGCTCATTGTCGATGCGGGCGGCGAAGCTCGCTTCGTACAGGGCGATGTCAGTGACGAAGCGTCAGTAAAATCCCTGGTAGCAACCGCGGTAGACAGTTGGGGCAGACTGGACATCGCCTGCAACAGCGCCGCGTTAAGCAGGGGATCCGGTCCGATTCACGAATTCACCCGCGAGGTATTCGACCAGACACTCGAGATGTGCCTGACCAATACCTGGCTGTGCATGAAATACGAGATCCCCGCCATGCTCGCCAACGGTGGCGGCGCCATCGTCAACATTTCCTCCAATGCATCCCTGAAGGGACAGGCTTTCAATACCGCCTATGCGGCAGCCAAGAGCGGCGTGAACATACTCACCAAGAGCTCCGCAGCCGAATACGGCGGCCAGGGCATCCGTATCAATGCGGTGTCACCGGGCGTTATTCGCACACCCGGTGTGGAAAAGTACTTCGAGGAACAGCCGAAAACGGCGGAGATATTGAAGAAGAGCGCGGTGCTTAACCGCCTGGGTGAGCCCGAGGAAATCGCCGAGGCGGTGGCCTTCCTGTGCAGCGATCGCGCTTCCTTCATCACCGGGCAGCTGCTGTCTGTGGACGGTGGTGGCTCGGTAAAATAACCGCACATCTGCACTGTGGTCGTTGACGGCGCCGCTGCGCCGTCAACGCTGTGTTACCTGTGGTCTGCCGCAGGGTACGTGGTATATCCCTCTGGGCCAGGTGTGTACAGTGTGTCGATATCGAACTTGGCTAGCGGCAGCCCCTGCTCCCAGCGCGTCACCAGATCGGGGTTGCCGATATAGGGCCGACCGAAAGACACCGCGGCGAGCTCGCCGGCAGCCACCGCCTCGTCTGCCTCCTGCAAGGAATAACTCTCGTTGCCGATCAGGCAACCGGCAAAGTGCTTTGCCGCCAGTGCCAGGTTGTCGACCGGACCCGTGGGCATGCGGATCACATGCAGATAGGCCAGGCCCAGTGTCGATGCCTGAGCCAGCAGGTAGTCGAAGGTCTCCTGCGGGTCAGCGTCAGACAGATCATTAAAGGGATTGCCGGGGCAGATGCGCATGCCCACCCGATCAGCACCCGCCACCTGCGCCATGGCCTGCAGCGCCTCGAGGGCGAAGCGCGCCCGATTCTCGACACTGCCGCCGTAGGCATCCGTGCGCTGGTTGCTGCCGGTGGACAGGAACTGAGCCGGCAGATAACCACTCGTGCAGTGCAGCTCAACGCCGTCGAAGCCCGCGAGCAACGCCTTGCGGGTCGCCTCGCGGTACTCTTCGATGACGGCGGGAATTTCCTCAAGCGCCAGCGCGCGAGGTTCATCCATAGCCTGCATGCCGGCCGCATCGGTGTACATCTGGGCTTTCGCCGCGACCGCCGATGGTGCTACGGTTTCGCTGCCCTCCGGTTTGTTGTAGTGGCTGGCCACGCGACCGACATGCATGATCTGCGCAACGATGCAGCCTCCCTCCGCATGCACCGCATCGGTCACTTCGCGCCATCCCGTCACCTGTGCATCGGTGAAAATACCGGGTGTACGGCAATAGCCCAGCCCGTTGGCGCTGGGTGCAATACCCTCGGTGACAATCAGGCCGGCGCTCGCGCGCTGGCGATAGTATTCAGCCATAAGTGCATTGGGCATGGCCGCCGCATCAGAACGGCTGCGTGTCATGGGGGCCATGACAATTCGATTGCGCAGGTGCAGCGCGCCCAGGTCAAGTGGGGTCAGCAGGTTCACAGTCACTCCTAGCGTACGCGAATGCGCGGCTCTGAAGCCCCGCGACGCATTGTGGTCAGAAACTCGTCCAGCGGCGCAGGCAGCGCCACTTCAGGTTCGTCGGTGGTGGGTGGATTGGCCCAGAATTCCGCCCAGGAAGGCCACAGGTCGTGGTACGCCCCGTGATAGGGCTCGCGACCCGGCCAGCGCATTTTCATATCCCCAATGGGTGGCTTGTTCAGGTCGGTCGCGTACCAGTAGCAGGGCAAACGGCGCCGGAACAGCCAGCGCCCGTCAATACGCTCGTAGTTATCCCAGTAGAGCATCTGCATGATCACCCATTCCGGCCCGGTTTCATGCTCGTTTTTGGAATAGACCACGCCGCGCGCGTGATCAGGGTCCTCAAACTCGATGATGTGATTGCCGGTCTGGTGCGAGGTGCCGGTGAACTGCAGGCGCAGGGTATCGTCCAGCCAACGCTTCAGGTGCGCGCGCCCCACTTTGTCACGGCTCACCCGGATGTCCGGTGCGAACAGATTCACGTGCGCGTCTAGGTCACGCATATCCAGTGACAGCGCGTACTGCGCCACCAGTTGCCGAATGGCGTCAAGTGACTCCAGCCGGTCGATACGCTGCAGCAGGTTGTCATCGCTCATTCGCTTACTCCCAGCTCGCCGTGCCGGCGTTCAACTCGGCAACCCGCCCTCCGTCAACCACCAGTTCCGTACCGGTGATATAGGACGCTTCGTCGCTGGCGAGAAACAGAATGGCATTGGCGCACTCGCGCGGGTCACCGATACGCCCGATGGGAATCGACCGTGCGGTGGCCTCGCGCGAAGCGTCATCGGGCAGCACCGCTTCCGTCGGTGGTGTCATGAAGGCGCCCGGTACGACAGTATTCACGCGAATACCTTTCTTGCCCCACTCCATGGCGGCGTTGCGTGACAGGCCGAGCATGGCCGCTTTCGCGGCGCTGTAGCCTGCGGTTGCCGGTGATCCGCGCAAGCCACATACGGAAGAGACATTGACCACCGCACCGCGATTCGCCTTGAGCTGAGGGTAGGCCTCACGCATCAGGAACATGGCGCCGTCGAGCGAAACGATGAAATTCTGCCGCCAGGCTTTGGTGTCGTGACTGGCAAGCATGCCGGGAACCATCAACACCGCATTATTGACCACGATATCCAGACGGCCCCAGGTCTCTACCGTTTTCGCCACAAGCGCCTTCACCGCGGCCTCGTCAGCGACGTCCGTGGGGCACACCAGGGCGCGCCCCCCGGCAGACTCGATGGTCGAGGCCACCGCAGCGAGCTTGGCCTCGTTGCGCGCTGCCAGCACCACTGCGGCGCCCTCTTCGGCAAAACGCAGCGCGGTGGCGGCTCCGATCCCCTGCCCCGATCCGGTGATGATGGCAACTTTGCCCTGCAGTCTCATAGTGCTTCCCCAAGTGTCAGATGAGCGAGCGCCAGCTTAGGCAGCGCGAGGCCTGCCGGTCAACCAGAGGCGCCCGGTGAACACGCGGCGCAGACCGCCTGAATCGCGAATAGCGAGCCGGGTATAATTATTTACCCCGGTAACGTTTCGTCGGGAATTTGCAAGTCATACCAATCCGATCCTGCCTGCCGTAGAGTGGCTGCACCCTGCCAACAGACGCTCCCGAGGAGACTATCCATGAGCCAACGTATCCCTATGCCGATGCCCCTGGGCTGGTTCCAGGTCGCCTACTCACACGAGTTGGCCATCGCCACCTCCATGCCGCTGCGCTATTTCGACACCGATCTCGTACTGTTCCGCACGGAAACCGGCGAGGCGAAAGTGCTGGACGCATACTGCCCGCACATGGGCGCCCACCTGGGCTATGGCATTCGCGGCCAGGCTGGGGGAGGGTCAGAGGTGCGTGGTGACTCCATCATCTGTCCTTTCCACGGCTGGGCCTACAACGGCGAGGGACAGTGTACCGATGTTCCCTATGCCAACAACCTGCCGCCAAAAATTGCCCGCGGGGAGCAGGTTATCCGCCCCTGGCCTGTGCGCGAAATAAACCAGGTAATCTATGTCTGGTATCACCCGGAGGGTGAAGCCCCCTCCTTCGAACCGGAACGGGTTGAAGAAGCGTCGGCTGGCAACGAGGACTGGGGCAGCTTCAAGATACACACCTGGGATATCGCTACGCATATGCAGGAGATCGGTGAGAACGCAGTGGATTCTGCGCATTTCCTGTACGTGCACGGCACCCAGAACATCCCCACACCTGAATTCATGACCTTCGATGGTGTGCGACGTGCCGGCAAGCTGGTGAGCAAAATGGCCACACCGCGCGGCGAGATCACGGGCATTATCGAGAACAGCAACAACGGCCCCGGCCAGGCTACCGTGCGTTTCAGCGGTATCTGCGACACTGTTCTGATGGCGAACCTGACACCGGTGGACCAGGAGAACAGTCGCGCGTTCTACGCCTTCATCCAGAAAAAGGTGGACGGCAAGGAGCAGACCGGAGGCGTAGCGGACGCCATCGTCAAGGATATCTGCAAGCAGATGGAAGAGGACAGGATCATCTGGCGGCAGAAGCAGTACTTCGAGAAGCCCATGCTGTGTGACAACGACGGCCCGTTCGCCAAGTTCCGCAAGTGGTACTCGCAGTTCTACACCACCGACAGCTGGCGAACCGGCGCCTGATAGCGCTAGAAAGGGAATACCCTGGGCAGCAGCCAGATCACGGTAGCCGAGTAGGCCAGTGACACCGGCAATCCGCTGCGGCAGTAGTCGCGCAGGGTATAACCGCCGAGGTTCTGCACCATCAGGTTCGTGGTGTAACCGTACGGGGTCAGGAAGCTGGCACTGGCCCCGTACGCCACCGCCATCACAAACGGCATCGGGCTGACCCCGAGGCTCTCCGCAATACCAAAAGCGATGGGGAAACTCAGCGCAGCGGCCGCGTTGTTTGTCATCACCTCGGTGAGCAACAAGGCACCGGCATACATGCAGGCCATCGCCAGCCAGGGGCCGAGAGCAATCAGCTCGGTCTGCAGGCTGCCCGCGAGCAGCGTCACCAGACCCGAGTTGGTGAGCGCCTGGGACAGGGTAAGCGCCGAGGTGATAATCAGCCAGATCTCGAAGGGGAACCGCCGGCGCAGCTCCGAGCCCCGCACCAGGCGCATGCCCAGCATGCACACCAGCAGCAGCGTCAGACCCTTGATCAGCGGCAGGACCTCCAGTGCAGACAGCAGCACCACAGCCGCCAGCAGCAGGGTCACGAACAGGTTCTGGAACGGTGTGATCTTGGAGCCGCCGACCGCTTCGTCCACCACGACAAAATTCTTGTCGAGGTTTTTGCGCTCGTTGAAATCCGGGCCGGTGGCGAGCATCAGAATATCCCCCGCGGCGATGCTGATGTTCCCGAGTTTTCCCGACAGCCGTTTGCCACCGCGGCGCATGCCGACCACGGCGGCGTCGAACAAGGAGCGGAACCCCGACTCCTTGATGGTCTTCCCCTCAATGGCGGCATTGGGCATGACGATCACTTCCACCATGTTCTCCCGCAGCAGCCCCTCCTCCACCGCAAACAGGTGCAGCCCATCGAAGCGATCGAGAACGTTGAGCTGGGTGATATCACCCGAGAAAATCAGCTTGTCCCCCGCCTCAATAAACTCGGTAGGTGCCACCGGGGAAATCAGGTGTTCCGCCCGCACGATCTCCACCAGGAACAGCGCGTCGAGCTCACGCAGGCCATTCTCGGCAATGGTTCTGCCAATCAGGCTGGACTGGGTCGCCACTTCGGCTTCAATCACGTACTCCGCCACCTGTACCGGATGGCTGCTGCTGCGAGGCAGCAAGCGGGCAGAGAAGACCAGGGCAAGGAGGCCGGCCAGGACCGCGGCGGCGCCGACCGGCAGGAAATCGAAAAACGCCAGCCCCGAGCCGGTGGCGTCCTCCAGGAAGCTGCTCACGATCAAATTGGTTGAGGTACCAATCAGCGTCATGGTACCGCCCAGAATGGCCGCATAGGACAACGGTATCAGTAGCCGCGACGCGGGGTGATGACGATTGGCGCGCACTGTGGTGGTGAGCGTCGCCACTACCGCCGTGTTGTTGACGAACGCGGAGAACAGGGCCGTGACGCCGCCCAGGCGCAGCAGGCTCAGCGTGTAACTCGGTGAAATCAGACGCCCCGAGAGGTGATTCAGCCAGGACAGCTTTTCCAGACCGATGGACACCAGCAACAGGAGAATCAGGGTCACCAGGCCGGTGTTGGTCGCTTTCTCCAGCATTTGGGAGGTTTCGACGAGGCCGAGAAAATACGCGGCCAGCATCGCGCCGACAAAAATCTTGGAAGCCGCCCAGTTGGAGAAGATCAAGCCGGCCAGCAGCCCGAAAAACAGCAGTGAGATAAGAATCTGGTCAATCATTCAGGCGTATCCAAACACCGCGGCCTCTCCGGCGCACAAGCATACGTGCTCGGCGGGCCGGGGAACAGGCCCGACGCTATTCAACCCGCGCAGCAACTGCGCGCTCACAGTGTGGCGGGCTGATACCAGACGGGCGAGCTCCAGGCGCGTTCCTGCACCACCGGCCGGTGTTCCGCAGCGCAGCACCCTTCAAAGCCTTCCCCAACAGTCTCGGGGCGACTGCAATCGACGCCCCCGGCAACGCACAGGCGCTGACTCCAGCGACAGCTGGGGTTCTCGATCACCCGGCTGTAATAGAAGGCCCGCTGGGCTGGATCGAAATCCGGGTCGCGCCAAACCGTACACAAGCTCGCATGGCCGGTACCCGCGGTGGCACAGCTGCGGGTGTCAACGCTGCCCTGGGGCTCGGGGTCACCCGCGACATCATAGACCTGCTCGTGGCGCTCACCCGTGGCGTCCAGCCAACCTTTTACCACCTGGATCTTCTGCAGGGGCAATCCCGGCTGCGCGGCCACACCCGCATCCTGCTGGGCGGCCAGCAACAGCGTCAGACTGGCGCCGACCGGTGCGGGCCCAAGCTCGGAACCCATCGGCACCCCCTGTGCATATCCCTGGGTCGCCATATCGGGCGCGGCGCAGAGCTCCGGCTGCAGATCGAAGCCCGCAAACAGGCGGCTGACAATACGTGGACCGCTGGTGCCGTAGGCCTCTCGACGCTGCATGGCGTCAAACAGGGCGTCCCGCGTGTTCTGTTCTGCCCAGATCACTGCCAGACCACCCGGATTGTATTCCAGTTTATCGGGCAGTCCGGGAGGAACCGCTTTGAGGGCAGGCACGCCATCTCCTCCGTGCCCCAGAAAGCGCGATTCGGAGACCGCCCCCGGGGCACCAAGGTGGGTATCCGTACTCGCAATCACACCGAACCGGAAGGGATTGACCCCAAGCTGTTCCTGCTGCGACAGGCCCTGCTGCCAGGTATCGCGCAGAAACCCGGTATCAGGCTTGGGTGGAGTATTGAAGCGCGCGATATTGTCGCGGGGCAGTTGCTCGAACGCACATAACTCGTCACGGGTGACGCCCGGGGCATAAAAACACTCGGAAGCGCCCTTGTGCTGCATGATTTCAACCAGCGGTTCCATCCGTTGACGCTGCGCCGCGTAATCAGCGTCCAACGGACTGCCGTCCGGGCGCTGCAAGGCGAACATCTGGCCGGCGCTGAGATTGGAGTTATGCGGAATCACCAGCGCTTCACAGCCGCTCCCGCTGTCGTTGCACCCGGTTTCCAGCGCGTCCCAGAGCAGGGTTTCCCCGGGCGTATCGATGTAGCTCACTGGCAGCTCGGGCACCTCACCACTGCGAAAGACGACATTACGATGCAGATTGCCGCCGGTCGGCGGTGCCACACCGGTCCACTCGTAACCGATGAATGTGGTAAACGCGCAGGCGCTGCTGCGATCGTTGTACGCCTCTGCCGCGTCACGCATCTCCTGCCACGGCGCCAGCGCTGCGTCGCGACACAGCGCACCATCCTCGCCACAGAGACCCAGGTGGGAGGCGCGCATGGCGGCCATGTAATTGAACAGATAGAACGCGCCGCGCGGCCAAGCCCGGTAGAAACGGCACTGCCAGCTGTTATGGCCGCTAACATCCGGGTTGTTACACATCTCCACTTCGCCAATCAGCTCCGCGTGGTCAGATACCATGGCAAAGTCCAGCGGCCGCGCCAGTTGCAGGGAACGCTGTGCGGTGCCGTCAGCATTCCAGGGTTGTACGCCGATGCGCTCGCCGCGTGCGAACTGGTAGGCTTCGGCGGGCGTGGTCTGCGTCCCCTGTGTGCTCGCATCCAGCGAGTAGCGGGTATGCACATGCAGGTCGCCGAAAAATGGCCGCTTCTCGGGCGTGAAATGGTCGCAGCGTTCGTCGGGCTGCAGAGCGAGCAGCTGTGGACTGAGCCCAAGCAGGCCGACCACGGCCAACCCCTTTATAACACGACGCGCGATATGGATGTGCAGCACACGGTAGCCCCTTTGCGTTAACCGGGCCTCACGATAGAGCCTGAACAGCGGGCGGGCAAACGTCCTGTGCGCAGAATTTGAACCGTCGCTGCCGTTTTCAGCGACAAAAAAACCCGCGACGTTGCCGGCGCGGGTTTTCTGCAGAACCGTGTCGGTGTTAGACGACGACGATGTTTTCTGCCTGCGGGCCTTTCTGGCCCTGAGTGATGTTGAACTCGACTTTCTGACCTTCGATCAGCGTCTTGAAGCCAGAGCCGGAGATTGCGCTGAAGTGCGCGAATACGTCCGGGCCGGACTCCTGCTCGATGAAGCCAAAGCCTTTAGTTTCGTTAAACCATTTTACGGTGCCAGTAGCCATGATGCGTTCCTGTATTTCAGGTAGAGATTAACCCTCGTGAGGGCGGTAAGGCTTGAGGTAGTGCAATTACTTATGAAAACAGGGACGAGGTACTAACTGCGGACTTCGAAATGGTATACATAAATAGGTGTAAAACGTTCAAGCAGAACCGAGTATACAGCAGTTGTTAACGCGGTCAACGGTTTATTCCCGGGGGTGGGGAGGGTCAGCCGTATCGCTCCCCCGGTGTCGGGCGCGCCAGGCGCCCGGCGTCTCCCCCTCCCAGCGCAGAAAGGCGCGGCGGAACGTCGCTGCATCGGCGAAACCCAGCTGCTGCGCGATATCGACGACGGGGCGGTCGGACTCCCGCAGCGCATCACAGGCCGTAGCGCGTACGGCCTCGGCCCGCAGCTGGCGATAGCCGGTTCCCGCAGCCCGCAGTCGCTGCCGGAACGTCGACAGGCTCAACCCCAGGTCTTCCGCCAGCCGCGCCTGACCGGGCAGTGGCACACCCTGCCGCAAGGCCGCCGCAAGCAATGCACTGACCTGCTCAGCCAAACCGCGCCCGCGCGGACCGAATACCTCGCAGGGAAAACAGGCAAAGAATGCGGGAAACTCGGCGGGGGTGCGAACCACGGGCATGGCCAGCGCAGCGCGTGGGAAATCCAGCGCGTAGCCCTCACCGCCCGCGAGCACCGGCGCCTTGAACAGGCGCAGAAACGGCAGCACGTCTTCCCGCCGCAGCGGGCCAATTCTCACCCTTTGCAGCGGCAGGGTGCGCCCCGCCAGCCACTGCAGGAGCTGGAAATAGGCAAACAAGCCAGTGATATCCACCAGGCTGCTGGCACTGCTGACCTGCGGGCGCAGTGAATCCAGCCGAAATGTGGCGTGTTCCGGGTGCAGTTCCAGGCCAATGCGGCCGGCCCGCGGATGCAGCAGCGCCGCAAATTCTGCGCAGAGCTGGATCGCCTCCTCAAGGTTGCTGGCGGACAAGGCCAGGCGACACTGCAACTCAACTTCCCTGCGCGACATCGGGCCGTGGCTCTGCGCTTCGCCCAGACGCTGCTCGAGGCGTTGCACGGTCGCCAGATACCAGGCAGTGAACTGAACAAGGTTGGTTGGCGGCGGATGCCGTTCACGGGTATCGCCGCCGCGGCGCAACTCGGCGGCCAGCAATGCCACCAGCGGCGCGAAAATATCACTGGCCCGTCCACTGTTGCCCGTCGGGGCAGTGGACATCGGAGCAGCCGGGCTGGCGGTACGGGTCGGTCTGTTCATGTCATTTTCCAACAGCGGATAGCGCCACTGAACATTAATGCATTATTTTAAGACAAATAAGCACCCTTGCCACGCGCAATGTTCGCGTAAGCTGCTGCTCTCACTCTGATGACGGATATCAGTACCATGCCTGAAAAACAGCCTCGCATCATCGTCCTCGGCGCCGGTATGGCCGGAATACTCGCCGGCATTCGCCTGCAGCACATGGACTACCGGGACGTCACGCTGTACGAAAAGGCGGACAGGGTGGGCGGCACCTGGCGCGAGAACACCTATCCTGGCCTGACCTGCGATGTACCCTCACACTTCTACACCTACAGCTTCGAGCGCAATCCGGACTGGACGCGACACCTGCCTCCCGGGCCGGAAATCCAGGCCTATTTTGAGCGCACGGCACAGAAATACGGGATCAATGCGCTGACCCGCTTCGGTGAGGAATGCACGGAGGCCGCCTACCGTGATGGTCGCTGGCACCTGCAGTTCGCCAGTGGCCACCGAGACAGCGCAGACATCCTGATTGCCGCCACCGGGGTTCTGCATCACCCCAAATACCCTGACATCCCCGGTGCCGGCACATTCCAGGGCGCCCTCTTCCACAGCGCGCGCTGGGATCACAGCGTGCCCCTTGAAGGCAGACGCATCGGCATCATCGGCAACGGCTCTACCGGTGTGCAGATTGTCTCTGCGCTGGCCGGGAAAGCCGCCCTGCTGGAGCACTACCAGCGTACGCCGCAGTGGATCATGCCCGTCGAAAACGGGCATTTCACTGAAGCGGAGCGCGCTGCGTTTCACGATCCGGCGGTGCTGGCCCAGGCAATGAATGTCGAGGAGTATATGGCCTCTGTGGAGGCGTATACCCAGTCCATTACCGATATTGACTCGGAAGCCTCGCAAGCCATGGCACAGGCCTGTCGCGACAATCTCGAGCATTCGGTTGTTGACCCCGTGCTGCGTGAGCAACTGCGCCCCGACCACCTGCCGCTGTGCAAGCGCCTGGTGTTCTCCCCCGATTACTACCAGGCAATCCAGCATCCGCAATCGCGCCTGGTGAGCACCGGCATCCAGCAGATTGAAGCCGCCGGTATACGCACCGTCGATGGCGAACTGCACGAGCTGGACGTGATCGTTTTCGCTACCGGTTTCCACGCGGATGCCTTTATGCGGCCCATGGCCATCACCGGTCGCGACGGTGTGTCGCTGGCCGACTTCTGGCATGACCGCCCCAAGGCCTACCTGGCGGTCACCATGCCCGGGTTTCCCAACCTGTTTATGCTGAACGGACCCAATGGCCCCGTGGGCAACTTTTCCCTGATCGACATCGCCGAGCACCAGTGGGCCTATATCGAGCGCCTGATGGCGCGACTGGATGCCGGCGACTGTACCGAGGTGGAACCGAGCCTGGCGGCAATGGAGGCCTTCGAAGCCGAGCGGGTGGAAGCCGCGAAGCGCACGGTGTGGTACCGCGGCGGCTGCGTAAGCTGGTACCTGGACGCCGAGGGCATACCCTCCAGCTGGCCCTGGAATTTCCAGCGCTTCGTCGACAGTATGGCGGAACCCGACTGGGCGGCTTTCGGCCTGTCGCCACCCCGGGCAATGTGATATGAGTGGCTATCGGCAGGACTGGGAGGCGCTGCTCACCGAGCTCCACACCCGCAGCGAAGCCGCGACCGCCATGGGCGGCGAAGCGCGGATTGAACGACAGCACGCCCGCGGCCGGCTCACGGCGCGGGAGCGCATTGCAGCGCTGGTCGATGAAGGCTCCTTCCGCGAATACGGCCTGCTCGCCGCCGGACATCACCCTCAGGGACAGCCGGCGATTGCCGCCGATGGACTCGTCGGCGGGGTGGCGCGCCTGGACGGACGCCCCGTGGTCCTGCTGGTGGAAGATTTTACCGTTCAGGGGGGGTCGATCGGCCACCCCAACGCCGCCAAGCGTGCGCGCCTGGTGCGTCTGGCACGCGAGAACCGGCACCCGCTGCTGCTGCTCCTGGAGGGTGCCGGCGAGCGGGCGAGCAACCAGGGTGAGCGCTATCCGCATGCACCGGGGGACCTGCAGCTGCTGGCGGACATTCAGGGGGCCATCCCGGTTGTCGCGCTGGTACTGGGCATGTCCGCCGGACACGGTGCGCTGGCCGCGATGTTTGCCGACATTGTCATCATGCAGCAGGACAGCGCCCTGTTCAGTGCAGGGCCACCGCTGGTCAAGGCCGCCATGGGTATCGACACCACCGCCGAGGAGCTCGGTTCCGCAAAAATGCACACACGTGACAGCGGTGTGGCTCACCTGTGCTGCGCCACCGAAACTGAGTGTTTCGCGCGTGCCCGCCATTTTCTCCAGATGGTCTGCGCGCCGCATTCCGAAGCGGCAGCGGCTGGCGAGGTCGCCACCTCGGGCGACAGCGACGCCCTGCTGGACATCATTCCCCCGGACGTCTCCCGCCCCTACGATATGCGCAAGGTGCTTGATGAGCTGGCCGACTCAGGCAGTTTGCTGGAGTTGCAGCCGGATTTCGGCCGCACGCTGATCACGGCACTCGCCCATATCGGTGGCCAGCGCTGCCTGATTGTCGCCAACCAGCCGGCGGTTGAAGCCGGCGCGATCACGCGACACGCGGCAGAGAAAGCCAGCCACTTTATCGACATGGCGCACCGCTTCAGCCTGCCGCTGGTCATGCTGGTCGACAACCCCGGCGTCATGCCCGGACCCGCGGCAGAACGCTCTGGCGTGTTGCGCGCCGCCGGTAACATGTTCAGTGCGCAGCGCCGCTTCCGCGGGCGCAAGATTGTGGTCACACTGCGCAAGGCCTTCGGCTTCGGCAGCTCGGTGATGGGTATGAACCCCTGGGATCGGCAAACGGTCAGCCTGGCGCTGCCGGGGGTGAGTCTGGGCGGAGTGCCGGCTCTGGGGGCCGCTGCCGCCACGGGCGCCAGTGCAGTCGATGCCGCCGCACTGCTGGAGCGCCAGACGGGCGCCTGGGCCGGTGCCGACACTATGGCATTTGATCGCGTTATCGATCCCCGTCAGTTACGCGCCGAACTGATCCAGGCGCTGCTGGACTGATTCGACGGCAGGCAGAGGCGCCCACCTGCGGTATACTGCCGAGGATGACCGCTTCCCTTTCCGTATTGCAATCCGTCTTCGGCTACCCGGCGTTCCGACCGCTGCAGGAGAGTATCGTGGACCAGGTGGTCGGCGGCGGCGATGCCCTCGTTCTGATGCCGACCGGTGGCGGCAAGTCCCTCTGCTACCAGGTGCCGTCGCTGGTGCGCCCGGGGTGTGGCATCGTCATATCGCCGCTGATCGCATTGATGCAGGATCAGGTCAACGCCCTGCGTGAACTGGGCGTGCGCGCCGCCTATCTCAATTCGACGCTGGTGCCGGACGACGCCGCAGCCGTCGAGGCAGCCCTGCTGCGCGGCGAGCTTGACCTGCTCTACATCGCCCCGGAGCGCCTGGTGCAGGCCCGTATGCTGCGCCTGCTGGAGCAGTCCACCATCGCGCTGTTCGCGATTGACGAAGCCCACTGCGTCTCCCAATGGGGCCACGACTTCCGCGCAGACTACCTGCATTTGAGCCTGCTGCACGAGCGCTTCCCCCAGGTGCCGCGCATCGCCCTGACCGCCACTGCCGACACCCGCACGCGCGAGGAAATTGTCACGCGGCTGGACCTGGCCCAGGCGGAACACTATATCGCAGGGTTTGATCGTCCCAACATCCGCTACCGCATCGCACTCAAGCAGAGCCCCAAACAGCAGCTGCTGCGGTTCCTGAAAAACGAGCACCCACGGGACGCCGGCATCGTGTATTGCCTGTCGCGCAACAAGGTTGAAGAGACCGCCCTCGCCCTGCAACAGGCGGGCTACGATGCACTGCCCTACCACGCCGGCCTTCCGGCTGCCCTGCGCAGCAGCCATCAGGCGCGCTTTCTGCGGGACGAAGCGGTGATCATGGTCGCCACCATCGCCTTCGGCATGGGCATCGACAAACCCGATGTGCGCTTCGTCGCCCACCTCGACCTGCCTAAAACCATCGAAGCCTATTACCAGGAAACAGGGCGGGCCGGGCGCGATGGCCTGCCGGCGGACGCCTGGATGGTGTACGGCCTGCAGGACGTTCTGAAACTGCGCCAGATGATGGACCAGTCCGACGGCAGCGAGGAGCACAAAAGGGCGGAACAACAGCGCCTGAATGCCATGCTGGGCCTGTGTGAAATCACCACCTGTCGGCGCCAGGCGCTGCTGCGCTACTTCGGCGACAGCCTGACCCAGCCCTGCGGCAACTGCGATACCTGCCTGGAGCCAGTGCCTACCTGGGACGGCACCGAAGCCGCGCGCATGGCCCTGAGTGCCGTCTACCGCACCGGACAGCGGTTTGGCGTAAACCACCTGATCGACGTACTGCGCGGTGCCGAGAACGACCGGATATTCCAGTACGATCATCACGTATTGCCCACCTTCGGCATAGGCAAGGCACTGGACAACAACCAATGGCGTTCGGTGTTCCGGCAGCTGGTGGCGCGCGGCTACCTGCGCGCGGATCTCGACCATTTCGGCGCACTGCGTCTGGAGGACCAATGCCGTCCGCTGCTGCGCGGTGAGGAAACCCTGGAGCTGCGCCGCGACCTCGCGCGCCCCGCCACACGCCAGCAGACACGCCAGCGACTGCCCGATGACCTCGACACGGAGCTCTGGGAGGCGCTGCGCGAATGCCGGCGCGGACTCGCAGAAGCGCAGGGCATTCCGCCCTACATCATCTTCCACGACAAAACCCTGCAGGAAATGTGTGCCGAGCTGCCGCGCAGCATAGCCGCCTTCGGTGCCCTCAGCGGTGTCGGCGAACGCAAACGCGACAAGTACGGGGAGGACTTTCTGCAGGTCATCCAGCGACATCTACAACGCGGGAACAACTGAGCGCGCCGGTCGGGCTGACCAGCGCTTGCACCCTACCCCCCTTTTTCCTACTCTGGCGCCTTTTGCCGAGGACAGCGCCATGAGCAGCAGGATCCCCCGTTCCAACGACAACGACTACAGTGCCGAGATCATTGCCCAGCGGCAATCCTTCATCGAGGAGAAAACCGGGGCGCAGCTGAACCACACGCGGCAGTACTCGTTTGACCCGCAGGACATGGCTGGCAATATCGAAAACCTGTTCGGTGTCGCCCAGGTACCCATCGGCCTCGCGGGGCCGCTGCTGATCGACGGCGAGCACGCCCAGGGGGAGTTCTACGTCCCGATGGCCACCGTGGAGGGCACCATGCTGGCCAGCTACAACCGGGGCATGAAAGTCATCCGGGAAAGCGGCGGTGTCAAAACCACGGTCTGCGGCGAGGCGATGCAGCGCGCGCCCTGCTTTGTATTCCGCGATGCGCGGGACGCGCGGGATTTCAACCTGTGGCTGGATGAGAACTTTGCCGCGATCAAAGCCGTTGCGGAAAGCACCACCTCCGTGGGCAAGCTCAACGAGATTGAACACTACATTGCACACAACATGGTGTTTACCCGGTTTGACTACAGCTCCGGTGATGCAGCGGGCCAGAACATGACCAGCAAGGCCACTTTTGTCGCCTGTGAATGGATACGCGAACGCTTCCCGCAAATGCGGCACTACCTGCTCTCCGGCAACTTCGACACCGAGAAGCGCACCTCGTCCGTGAATTCCCTGAAGGGGCGGGGCCGGCGCGTGACCGCTGAGATCACCGTTCCTCGCGATGTCCTGCAATCGCATCTGCGTATCACACCCGAGGCGATGCACTATGGTTGGGGCATCACCACCGTGGCCTCCTTTTTGACGCACTCCTCCAATAACGCTGCACACCCGGCCAACGGACTCGCCGCGCTGTATCTGGCAACCGGGCAGGATATCGCCAACATTGGCGAGTCCAACCAGTGCAGCGTGTACACCCGCGTCACCCGCGAGGGGGATTACTTCTTCTCCATCACCCTGCCGGCACTGATCCTCGCCACCTACGGGGGCGGCACCAACCTGCCCACCCAGCGCGAATGTCTGGAAATCATGGGCTGTCATGGCCAGGGCAAAGCCCTGAAACTGGCAGAAATTGCCGCGGGACTGGTGGTCGCGGGAGAGCTCTCCCTGGGCGCAGCCACGCGAGTGGACAAGGAAACCCGGCAGAACGAGTGGGTCAATGCACACGAGCGACTGGGTCGCAATCGCTGACCGGCGCGCCATCCCCGTGGGCGGGCCCGATGGGCCCGCAGCGCTATCGAATAGTTGAACCAGAAACTCTCTCCTGACAACGCCCGGGTCCGCTGGCTTGAAATGCTGTACCAGCGCTGTGGCGCGACGCGCGGAGCGCACTATCATGAAGTGAGTGACGCCATCCGGCGCGCGCCCTGACGAGACCACGGCATGACCACAGAGACCGACAATAAAGCCCGCGTGCGCCAGTTTCTCAGCGACCTGAGTGCGGGCAATGTCGATGCCGTCGTTGCGGCCTACGCCAAGAGCGGTAGCGTGGAAACCATGGGCGCCACCCTGATCTCCGGGGTCACCGAGTGCGCCGATCTGAGGCCGGCGATCGCCAGCATCATGGATGTGTTCCCGGGCGGCCTGACATTCACCATTCGCGGCATGGTGGCGGAGGGGGAAAAGGTGGCGGTGGAGGCCTCCAGCGAAGGCGAGCACATCTCCGGCCAGACCTACAGCAATGATTACCACTTTCTGTTTGAGTTCGACAAGGGACAGCTGGTCAAGCTCACCGAATACATGGATACCGAGCAGGTCACAGACGTGCTCTGCGGCGGGCAGCGCCCCCCCTATCCCCTTGACTGAGCACCGCGCCTGAACCTGCGGTTTGTGTCCGGCGTAAGGGCGATTTACACTGGGCTTTTAGGGAGCCGCCGCCAGCATGAACCAGCCTGCCCACCCCGTGACAGTGACCCAGCGGCTGCTGGCCGGTATTGAACGCGTCGGCAACCGCCTGCCGGACCCGGCCGTTCTGTTCATTGCCCTGCTGTTCATCACCTGGGCACTGTCCTTGCTGTTCTCACAATTCGAATACGACCTGATTGATCCCCGCAGTGGCGAAGCACTGCAGGTCGTCAACCAGTTCTCGCCGACCGCCATGACGCAGTTTCTCGCGGACATGGTCACAACCTTCGCCCACTTCCACCCGATCGGCGTAGTGCTGGTGGCCATGCTCGGCATTGGTGTAGCGGAACACACCGGGTTCATCAACTGCACCCTGCGCGCCATGCTGGGGGTGACCGCGCGCTGGCTGCTCACCCCGATGGTGATTGTCGTCGGGATCGTCAGCCACACCGCCGCAGATGCCGGCTACGTACTGGTGATACCGCTGGGAGGCATCATCTTCCACGCGGCGGGCCGCCACCCGCTGGCGGGCATCGCTGCGGCATTTGCCGGCGTTTCGGGGGGCTACTCGGCAAACTTTGTGCCCTCCTCGGTCGACCCGATGCTGCAGGGTATCTCCCAGTCCGCCGCCCAGATTATTGACCCCTCCGTGGTCCTCAACCCGCTGAACAACTATTTCTTCACCTCAGCATCCTCTCTGCTGATCGTGCTGGTCGGCTGGCTGGTCACAGATCGCTTTGTCGAACCCCATCTGCGCCGTACGCCAATCGACGCGGATGTCGCCGCCGAGACCGGGATGCAGGCATTGAGTACAACAGAGCGGCGGGCGCTGCGTCTCGCCCTGTGGAGCATGCTCGTGGCCATCATACTGCTGTGCCTGAGCGCAGTGCCCGAGGGTTCCGCCTGGCGCGGGCCGGGTGGCTCCCTGACAGAAAATGGTGCTCCGCTCATGGCGTCGATCGTGCCGTTGATCTTCCTGCTCTTCCTGCTGCCCGCCGTGGTGTATGGCATCAGCGCGGGCACGGTCACCAGCAGCCGGGACGTGATCGAGGGCATGACCAAAACCATGCAAACCATGGGCTACTACCTGGTCATCATGTTCTTTATCGCCCAGTTCATCTACGCCTTTGGCGCTTCGAACCTGGGCATACTGCTGGCAGTGAAAGGTGCACAGGGGCTGCAGGCACTCGGACTGCCTGGCGCCCTCACCATTTCCGGCATTGTGTTGCTGACGGGCTTTCTCAACCTGTTCGTCGGCTCGGCATCGGCCAAATGGGCGCTGCTCGCCCCCATTCTGGTTCCCATGCTGATGAAGCTCGGGGCATCACCGGACCTCACCCAGGCGGCGTACCGCATAGGCGACTCCACCACCAACATCATCACACCACTGATGCCCTACTTTCCGCTGGTGGTGGTCTATTGTCAGCGCTATGTTCGCAGCGCCGGGATCGGCACGGTCACCGCGCTGATGCTGCCCTACTCGGTGAGTTTCATCATTTTGTGGACGCTGTTCCTGCTCGGCTACTGGGCCCTGGGTCTTCCGCTGGGCCTGCAGTCCAGTTATACCTACTGAGGATCGGGCAGCGACTGCTCCTGCTGCGCAGCCCACAGCGCCGCATAGCGACCACCCAATGCGAGTAATTCGCGATGCCCGCCCTGTTCGACGATCCGGCCCTGATCCAGCACCAGAATACGGTCAGCGTCGACAACGGTGGACAGGCGGTGAGCAATCACCAGACTGGTATGGTTGAGAGCAATCTCCCGCAGCGCCTTCAGAATCGCCTGCTCCGAGCGGCTGTCCAGGCTGGATGTGGCCTCGTCAAACACCAGAATGGGCGGACGCTTGAGGATGGTGCGGGCAATGGAGACGCGCTGCTTCTCCCCCCCGGAAAGCTTGAGTCCGCGCTCGCCCACCCGGGTCTGCCAACCATCGGGCAGCTGGACAAGGAACTCGTCCAGGTGGGCCATGCTGGCGGCCTCGGCCACCTCGGCGTCCGAGGCACCAGGCTTGCCGTATCGCAGGTTCTCCAGCAGGGTGTCGTTGAACAGCACGGTGTCCTGGGGCACGATGCCAATCGCCCTGCGCAGCGATTCGCGGGTGACCTCTGCGATGTCCTGCCCGTCAATGAGTATCCGCCCCGCACTGGGGTCGTAAAAGCGAAACAGCAGCTTGACCAGTGTAGACTTGCCGGCGCCACTGGCTCCCACCACCGCCACTTTCTTGCCCGGCGGCACCTCGAAACTGACCCGGTCGAGAATGCTGCGCCCAGCCTGGTAACGAAAGCTCACCTGCTCAAAACGGATAGCGCCACCAGCAACGTCCAGGGCCGGCGCTCCGGGCCGATCAGCGAGCTCCGGGCGCACATCCAGCAAGGCAAACAGACGCTCGATATTGGCCATTGCTCCTTTCATTTCTCGGTAGACAAACCCGAGAAAACCGAGTGGCAGAAACAGCTGGATCATGTACTGGCTGATCAGTACGAAGTCACCCAGCGTGAGCTGCCCCGTCCGCACCTGCAATACCGCGAGGCCGATGATGCCCGTTTGCGCCAACGCAATGATCAGTGCCTGGCCGCCGTTTAGCCCGAACAGTGACAGGCGGTTGCGCCGCCGCGCTTGCTCCCAGCGCGCCAGATCTTCGTCGTAGCGCTGCGCCTCGTAGGCTTCATTGCCAAAATACTTCACGGTTTCAAAATTGAGCAGGCTGTCCACAGCGCGCGTATTGGAGGCCGAATCGGCCTCGTTCATTTCCCGCACAAAGCGTGTGCGCCACTCCGTCGCACCAAAGGAAAACCAGCCATAGGCAACGACTGAAACCAGGGTCACCAGCGCATAACTCAGCCCGTAACTGAACAGGAATACCGAGACCACTACCGCAATTTCAAACAGTGTGGGCACAATGTTGAACACCATGAAACGCAGCAGAAAGCTCACTCCGCTGGTGCCCCGTTCAATGTCGCGGGCCAGGCCACCGGTGCGCCGCTCCAGATGGAAACCGAGGTCCAGCTGATGGACGTGACGAAATACCGACAGTCCAAGGGAACGCATGGCGCGCTCAGTGACGCGACCAAACAGGGTGTCGCGTAATTCGGCAAACAATACGCTGGAGAGGCGCGCGATACCGTAGGCGGCAATCAACCCCAGCGCCAACGATCCGGCGAGCCGCGCACCCGACTCCAGGTTCAAGCCATCCACCAGATGCTTCATGATGAAGGGGATCACGAGTATCGCACCCTTGGCCAGCAGCAGACAGGCCATCGCCAGGGCGATACGCCGACGATGATCGCGCAGGTAGGGCCAGAGGCGTGGCAAAACCGACCAGTCGAGTACCTGCCCGGGCTCGGCGTCAGTGCGGGGGCGCATCGTGGCGGTCAGTCCTCGAGCAGGTGCCGGAAATGCTCCGGCAGGAAACCGCGGTACTGCATGAAACGCATGCGCCGCGCCTTTTCTTTCAGGCGCAGCTGCTGTGCTTCACGACGGCTGTGACAGGACGGCGACTCACCAGGGTCCTCGGGCTGCAATGCACACGCCGGCCCGAACTTGCGCTGGAAGGCCAGGGTGGCCGCCTCGTACCAATCGGGATCAACCGCCTCCAGGGCTGCGAGCATACGCTCCTGCGCCACACCGCGTTCGCGCATTTCCTGGCGGATACGCACCGGCCCGTAGCCTCGGTCCAGTCGCTGGCGCAGTAGACTTTCGGCATAGCGTGCATCGCTCTGCAGGTTCTCCGCGGCAAGATCGTCCAGCACGCGGCTCACCAGCGCTGCGTCGTCGAAACGACGCTGAAGCTTGGTTTGTAACTCGCTGCGAGCGTGCTCACGCCGCGCCAACAGGTCCATGGCAGCACTGCGTATATCCGCCGCAGAGGCTGCGGCCGGCCCGCGGCCCGCCGGACCCTGCGTATCAGGATGGATGGATTGATCAGACATGGACGCCATGATAACGCGAGCCATCGGCATTGCGATGGGTGATAAAAGAGGTGCCGGGCACGCGAGAGTGGGGGTGAGTGGAGCCCGGCACCTGGAAATCGACCCCGGGCGCACAGCACCCGGGCTTCGCCTTACTCCTCGTCCGGCAGATCGGCTTCAGCAGCCGGCGCAACCTTTTTTGCCGGAGGCGCTGCAGCGACCATGGTCTGACGACGGATTTCGGCTTCTATCTCCTCGGCGATGGGCAGGTTCTCTTCGAGGAAGCGTGCCGCATTGGCCTTGCCCTGACCGATCTTGTCTCCCTTGTAGGCGTACCAGGCACCGGATTTGTCGATCAGATTGAGCTTCACACCCCAGTCGATCACCTCACCCATGTGGTAGATGCCCTTGCCGTACATAATCTGGAATTCAGCCTGCTTGAAGGGTGGAGACACCTTGTTCTTCACCACCTTGACGCGGGTTTCGTTGCCGACCACCTCGTCGCCCTCCTTCACCGCACCGATGCGGCGGATGTCCAGGCGTACCGATGAGTAGAACTTCAGTGCGTTGCCACCGGTGGTCGTTTCCGGGTTGCCGAACATCACGCCGATCTTCATGCGAATCTGGTTGATGAAGATCACCAGGCAATTGCTGTGCTTGATGGCCCCGGTGAGCTTGCGCATGGCCTGACTCAGCAAGCGCGCCTGAAGACCGACGTGGGAATCCCCCATTTCGCCTTCGATTTCCGCCTTCGGCGTCAAGGCGGCAACCGAGTCGATGACCAGCACGTCCACCGCGCCGGACCGCACCAGCATCTCCGCGACTTCCAGTGCCTGCTCTCCGGTATCCGGTTGAGACAGGATCAGGTCATCCACGCAGACGCCGAGTTTTTCGGCATAGCTGGGGTCAAGGGCGTGCTCGGCGTCGATAAACGCCGCTGTGCCCCCTGCTTTCTGCGACTCGGCGATCACCTGCAGTGTCAGTGTCGTCTTGCCCGAGGACTCGGGGCCGTAGATCTCGCAGATGCGCCCCTTGGGCAGGCCGCCGATGCCGAGCGCAATATCCAGACCGAGTGAACCGGTCGAGATCGCGGGCATGGCCACACGCTCGTTGTCGCCCATGCGCATCACCGTACCCTTGCCGAACTGGCGTTCGATCTGGCTGAGGGCTGCATCCAGTGCTTTCTGCTTGTTGGCGTCCATAATCGACGGCTCCTGTCATTGATGGCCTGTGCGGCGAAGGTTGCGGGTGCCAGATTCCCGGACCCGAGTACTGTATATATACTCAGTGCATTGGCTGTGAATTGCAAGCCCCCTGAACCACCAAATCTGCCCGGCGATCAGGGATGTGCCTGCCTGGGCGACAGGTCGGCGGGAATCAGGATGACACGCTGGCCTGCGGGACCGCGTAGAACAGGCAATCACTGCGGGCGATGGCGACGTTGGTGGTGATCATGAACAGTGTCATTTTCGCCGCCGGGTAAAGGCGCCCTCCGACGCAGCGCAGCAAGCTGGAAAGCACACAGCGCCCCCCCGCGTCCTGGGCCCAGAACCGGCTCCGCAGGTCTCCGCGTATCCAGCCCAGCGGCTCATCGGGATCGACGGTAGCGAAATTGAAATGCTCCATGTCCTGCCGCAGGGTGACGTCAGCCGCGCTGTCAGGCGCCTCGCCGTAGGCCAGGGTCACGCCGGGATTCAGATGCAGCCGCACGGGATCCTGCAGGATCTCCAGCGCCCAGACCGGCTCATCCCCCGCCAGCACGCGATCACTGTCAAAGTAGCGACACAGGCCCTCCCAGGCCAATTCGTGGGCGCGCTCGTCAAGCCGACCACCCACTTCAACCGTGACCGTGGGGTAACTGTGTTCACTGATTTCCATCAACGCGCCAAGGTTGAGGCGGGTCACGATCATGCGTTCCGTAAACAGCGCGACCAGCGCGTCGTGTT
The DNA here is from genome assembly GCA_002416125.1 of Halieaceae bacterium UBA5044. Lineage (GTDB taxonomy): Bacteria > Pseudomonadota > Gammaproteobacteria > Pseudomonadales > Halieaceae > Haliea. The sequence goes on along the minus strand of DIBU01000023.1, from coordinate 75,243 downwards.
CACGGTCGAGGTGCGTGCAGACCCCGAAGGCCGGCCCACTGCCGGAGGTGTTGTGCAGGTCGATAACCGCCTCCGGGTGGTGCACGCGCAGGATCTGCAGGATTTCCTCTGCGAGGAGGCCCTCGGCACCCTCAAAGGGCGGCTTGAAGCAGCGGTTCAGGTCGCGCACGCCGGGCAGCATGCGATGGCTGAACAACGGCGGCCGCAGTGCCGCCTCGACGGAACCGATGATGCACACGCAGTTGACGGCAGGCTGGCGACCCGACTTGATCCAGCGGAACAGGGCCATCAGGCCGGACGGCTCGTTACCATGCAGGAGCGTGACCAGCGCCCGCGTGCGACGGGTATCCCGCCCGTCCAGAAAGACACTCGCGGGGCCACCGAGGATCTGCAGAAACTCCTCTACGGTGTCGCCGATTTCCGTCGCCAGCGGATTCCGCAGGAAGCGCACCCGCCTCACTGCGGCCACTCCGCTACCGGCTCATTGGTCTCGCTGCGCAAGCGGTAAGCCTCGAGCATGACGCTCAACTGCGTTAGATCCGGGCGTGTTCTGGACTCCGGCTGCCCGAGATGCGCCAGCTGCCAGCGCGCCCCGGTCTGCCCCGTGGCCAGCCGCCGCTCGATGATCCCCAGATAGCGGTCGGACTCTGTGCCGGCGATACCGATGGCATCCAGGCCGCGACGGGCCACGGGCAACATGTCCGCGACCAGGCTGGCTGCGGATTGCTCCTCGCACACTGTCTGCTGCGGACGCGGCCAGACCAGTCGGGCCGCCAGCCCCTCCTGGGCAGCGCGGTAGAAATTGTGTTCAGCAATCGAAAACGGCAGGGCTGGCAACCAGCGTTGCAGCCCGGGCTGCAGCCCTTCCGCCATGCCGATCAGGAAGGCCGCATTGGCCACCATGTCGGCGGCGGTGGGCCCCGCCGGCAGGGTGCGCATCTCGATACGCAGATGACCGCCGGCGGCAGCGTCGTACACCGCGCGATTCCACAACCACACCGTGCTTTGATGCAGCTGTAACTCGCGCAGTTCCTGACTGGCAGGATCGTCGGCCTCCTCGGCGCAAACCGGCAACAGGGGCTGGTAGAGACGCACCGCCTCGGCAAACAGCTCCAGCGCATCGCGGCGCACCCAGCCCTGGCCAAAGTTCACCCGGGCAGGCTCTTTCCAGGCGTAGCGGTCGGGCAGACGCGTGTCGATGGACTGCTTGAACAGCGGGATACGCGTTTCCTGCCACAGGCTATGGCCGAACAGGGTTGGGGAATTGCCCGCCACCGCCAGCGCCAGCGGGGTAACGGCCTGGATCGCGTTGAAGACATCCGCAAACCGCTCAGGCGCCACGCGATAGTGAACCTGGAACGAGGTATTGGCGCCCTCCAGGGTGATATCGTCCATGTCCAGCTGCAGCGGATGCTGCCCGTTGATATTGATGGTGAAGCGGCGTCCCCGGCGGGCAATCAGTTGCTCCACCAGCGCGGCAAAGCGCCGTTTTGGCGTCATGCAGGCGGGCCCGAAGTCATCGCGCTGCAGCGTGGGCAGGATGCCGATGGGCACCACCTGCGCAGCCCGCTGTGCCGCCAGCTGGCGCAGCGTTCCCAGCTTGCGGCAGATTTCCTCTTCCAGCGAGAGAAAGGGGCTGTCCGCCACTGCGACCGGGCTCAGGTTGTACTCGAGGTTGTAGCGGTTGAGTTCCAGTGTCAGCTGCTCGTCGCCCGCCGCCGCCTGCAGCTCCTCGTTGAGGTGTGCGGGCCTGCCCGCACCATCCACAACGTACAGCTCCAGTTCAGCGCCCAATGACGCCGGCCCCTCACCGAAGCCGGGCACCCCCAGCAGTGCCTCCAGACGCTGCAGGTTCGCCTCGAGCCGCTGGCTGAAGCGCTGATAGTCGGCAGTGGAAAACTGCACGGTGTGGATATCGGTGCCCATGGCATCGTTATAGCACAGAAGCCGGTGGAGGATAGTCCGGGCATGACGTAAAATCGGGACTACCCAATTGCCACTGGTTGTCCCATGTCCACCCCCGTCACACCTGATCGAGCACTGCTGGAACGCTGGCTGAACGCCAGCGCCGTACAGAATTACCTGTGCGAGCACTGCGATAACCTGCACATCAGCGAAATCAGGTCGCAGGAGGGCGTACTGGACAGCCGCCTGATTCCCGAGAGCTTTGGCCTGCTGTTCACCACAGAGCTGGAAATCCGCCCCATGGCCCTGCTTGCCCTGTCCGCCGATCTGGGGCGGTTGAACATGGAGTACCCGGTGCTCAAGCTGTTCCTCGACGTGGTGGACGACGCGACGCCACAGCTGGTAGCCGCCGCCATTTTCCCCGGCAATGCCGGCATTACCGAAAGCCAGTTCAATCACTTCGTTGCCATGACCATGCAGGCCATGCTGCAGCTGGCGGAAGAATGCCTGCGGCTTGATTACCTCTTATCCGAGGATGGCTCCACGCGTCAGCGGCCGCGCTCGGTGGTGCATTGAAGAGACGGCCACTGTGGCCTGCATGCCCGCCCCTGCGTTAACCCACCGATCCAAGGAACAGGCAGCACGCAATACATGACCAGCGAATCCGCAACTGTGCACACCCCGATGATGCAGCAGTACCTGAAAATCAAGGCGCAGCATCCGCGTGACCTGGTGTTCTATCGCATGGGCGATTTTTACGAACTCTTCTTCGACGACGCGAGGCGTGCTGCGGAGCTCCTCGACATTACCCTGACCGCGCGGGGCAAATCCGCCGGCGAGCCCATCCCCATGGCGGGCGTGCCCTACCATGCAGCGGAGGGTTATCTCGCGCGCCTGGTCAAGAGCGGCGTTTCGGTGGCCATCTGCGAGCAGATCGGCGACCCGGCGACCAGCAAGGGCCCGGTGGAACGCCAGGTTGTGCGGGTTGTGACCCCCGGTACCCTGAGTGACGAGGCGCTGCTGGAGGAACGCAGTGACAACCTGTTGCTCGCGGTAGCGGAGCACAGGGGCCGCTTCGGCCTGGCCTGGCTGGACCTCGCCAGCGGCCGTTTCCGCGTCCTCGAAGTCGAGGGTGATGAGGCACTCGCCAGTGAACTGCAGCGATTGAATCCGGCGGAGGTGCTGTTCCAGGACACGCTTGGCCTGCCCCTGCTCAGCGCACGGCGTGGCGCGCGAGCACAACCGGTCTGGGAGTTCGACCAGGACAGCGCGCGTCGTGCCCTGAACACTCAGTTCCAGACCCACGACCTGCAGGGTTTCGGCTGTGAGAGCCTGGGGCTGGCACTCGGCGCCGCGGGTTGCCTGCTGCAGTACGTGAAGGACACCCAGCGCAGCAATCTGCCGCATATCCGTAGCATCGCGCATGAAAATCGCGCCGAGAGCGTGATTATGGATGCCGCCACGCGACGCAACCTGGAGATTGACCGCAACCTCGCCGGCGGCGACACGCACACGCTGTTTTCCGTGATGGACCACTGCGTCACCGCCATGGGCAGTCGCCTGCTGCGCCGCTGGCTGCATCGCCCGCTGACCGACACGGCAGTGCTCGGTCTGCGTCAGGGAGCGGTGCGCGCGCTCTGCGATGACTACCGCTTCGAAGCGCTGCGCACTGCGCTGAAACCCATAGGCGATATGGAGCGTATTCTCAGCCGCGTTGCGCTGCGTTCCGCGCGACCGCGGGACCTGACCCGCCTGCGCAGTTCGCTGGCCGCACTGCCCACGCTGCGCGAGGCGCTCGCCACCTGTCGCGCGGATCGTCTCGACGCACTCTCCGTGCAGGCGGCGGAATACCCGCAGCTCTGCCAGCTGCTGGAACGCGCTGTGTGCGAGAATCCACCGGTGGTCATTCGTGAGGGCGGTGTGATCGCCACCGGCTACGATGCCGAACTCGACGAGCTGCGCCGCATCAGTAGCAACGCAGGCGACTATCTGCTGGAAATTGAAGCGCGGGAGCGTGCGGCGACCGGCATCAGTACCTTGAAAGTGGGCTACAACCGCGTCCACGGTTATTTTATCGAAATCAGCCGCGCACAGTCGGCCCGCGCGCCAGACACCTACCAGCGTCGCCAGACGCTGAAGAATGCGGAGCGCTTTATCACACCGGAACTCAAGGCCTTCGAGGACAAGGCGCTCTCGGCTCGCAGTCGCGCGCTGGCGCGGGAAAAAATGCTCTACGAGGCCCTGGTTGAAACCCTCAACGAACAGCTGGCGCCGCTGCAGGACACGGCATCTGCCGTCGCCGAGCTGGACGTGCTCGGCACCCTGGCAGAACGCGCCGAACAGCTGCGCCTGTGCCAGCCTGAGTTCACGCAGGAACAGGTTTTCGAGGTGGAGGCCGGCCGCCACCTGGTGGTGGAACAGGTGCTGGAGGAGCCGTTTATCGCCAACGACACACTGCTCAACGATCAGCGGCGCATGCTGCTGATCACCGGTCCCAACATGGGCGGTAAATCCACCTACATGCGCCAGAACGCCTTGATCGCCCTGCTCGCCCATGTCGGCAGCTTCGTGCCGGCGAACCGCGTACGGCTGTCACCCATGGACCGCATCTTCACTCGCATCGGCTCCTCGGATGACCTCGCCAGCGGGCGTTCGACTTTTATGGTGGAGATGACCGAGACCGCCAACATCCTGCACAACGCGACCGAGCGCAGCCTGGTACTGATGGATGAAGTGGGCCGCGGCACAAGCACCTTCGACGGTCTCAGCCTCGCCTGGGCGGCTGCCGTCCAGCTGGCCCGCACCGTGCGGGCCTTCACGCTTTTCGCCACCCACTATTTCGAGCTCACCGTCCTGCCGGAACAGTGCCCGACCATGGCCAACGTGCACCTGGACGCCACGGAACACGAGGACCATGTGGTGTTTCTGCACAACATCCAGGAGGGGCCGGCAAACCGCAGCTTTGGCCTGCAGGTGGCGAAGCTGGCGGGTATACCGGACACGGTGCTGCGCGCCGCCCGCGAGAAGCTGCAGGCGCTGGAGCGCGCCCCCGGGCGCGAAGACCCCTTGCCGGCACCCACCCAGGCTGAGCTGTTCGCCAGCACTGAACCACACCCTGCGGTCTCCCTTCTGGAAAACACCGACCCGGATGCCCTGACCCCCCGGGAAGCACTGGAGCTGCTCTACCGCCTCCGTGACACCCTGGGCTAGGGCAAGCCCGCTGGTGGCCGCCCTGCCCGCGGGAAAACAGCCCGGCGCGAACCCTTTAAAACTCCGGGCGCAGCGGTTAAACTTCCGACCCGAAACGGGCGCCCACGGGGCAGAGGCGCCCCTGCAAATGAGGCAAAACTGGCATGACTTTTGTTGTAGGTGAACAGTGTATCAAGTGCAAACACACAGACTGCGTGGAAGTCTGTCCAGTTGACTGCTTTTACGAGGGGCCGAATTTTCTGGTCATTCACCCCGACGAGTGCATCGATTGCGCACTCTGCGAGCCCGAATGCCCGGTAGACGCCATCTATTCCGAAGACGAGCTGCCGGAAGACCAGGCGGTATTCCTTGAGCTCAATGCCGAGCTTGCCGACGTGTGGCCCAACATCACGGAGATGAAAGACGCCCTCCCGGACGCCGAAGAGTGGGCCAACAAACCCAACAAGCTGGCACTGCTGGAGCGCTGAGGCCTCAGCGGAAAATCGCGTCGCCGGTCAGCCCCTGGGTCTCCATGATCTGGCGTAAGCGGCGCAGCGCCTCGACCTGAATCTGCCTGACCCGTTCACGTGTCAGGCCTATCTCCCGCCCTACCTCTTCCAATGTGCTGCTTTCGTGCCCGCGCAGGCCGAAGCGCCGTGCAACCACTTCACGCTGCTTCTCGGAGAGCTGATCCAGCCACTGGCTGATGCTGTTGCGAATGTCATCCTCCTGCAACAGCTGCGAGGGGTCGCTGTCGTTGCTGTCCGCAATGGTTTCCAGCATCGCGCGATCAGAGTCTGAACTGATCGGCACATCAATGGAGGTCACCCGCTCGTTCAGACCCAGCATGCGTTTGACTTCGCCGGCAGGGCGATCAAGCATCTCCGCGATTTCCTCCGCGGTGGGCTCGTGATCAAGTTTCTGGGTGAGTTCCCGCGCGGCGCGCAGGTACACATTGAGTTCCTTGACCACATGGATAGGCAGACGAATGGTCCGGGTCTGGTTCATGATACCGCGCTCAATCGTCTGGCGAATCCACCAGGTCGCATAGGTGGAAAAACGGAAGCCCCGTTCGGGGTCAAACTTTTCCACGGCCCGAATCAGTCCCAGGTTGCCCTCTTCAATCAGGTCGAGCAGCGTGAGGCCTCGATTGAGGTAACGGCGGGAAATCTTCACCACCAGGCGCAGGTTGCTCTCGATCATCCTGCGACGCGCCGCCTCGTCACCCTTCAACGCCAGGCGCGCAAAGTGTTTTTCCTCGTCGGCGGTCAGCAGCGGCGAAAACCCGATCTCGTTGAGATACAGCTGGGTTGCGTCCAGCGACTTTTCGCCGGAACGCGCGGCCTTGGCGCGGTCGAAGGCGAGTGCCTCGTCATCGTCGTCGTCCGCCGCCTCGTCCGCGTCCAGCGCCTCGAGTTCAGTCGCGTCGGCGCTTTCTGCATAGGCCGGTTCTTCGGTTTCGCGCACTGCGTGGGTCGCGGCTCTCTGGCCTGTTTTTGTTATCTCGACTTCCATGCCACACCTCAATCTCACCCGCGGAAGGGAGCTTTCTGTCGCCGGTTGGTCAGGTTACCCCATGCTTACATTTCATTACAAGACACCACAAGACACCTAACGCCTGGGCAACAGTTGCAGGGGGTCGATCGGTTTACCCTCTTTGCGGATCTCGAAGTGCAACTTCACGACGTCGGTGCCGGTGCTGCCCTTCTCGGCAATCTGCTGGCCCGCAGCCACACGTGCACCTTCAGCGACCAGCAAGCGGTCGTTGTGTCCGTAGGCGCTGAGGTACACATCGTCGTGCTTGATAATCAGCAACTCACCAAAACCCACGATACCGGTACCCGCGTACACGACGTCACCCGCGGCCACGGCCACCACCGGGTCACCCCGGCTTCCGCCAATATCGATGCCCTTGTGCACCGTGGCGGAATACCGGCGTGTCACCGGCCCCTGGGAGGGCCAGCGCCATGCGCTGACCGGCGTCAGGCGCGGTGCCGGTGGCGTGCTGGCCGCGGCCAGTGGAGGAGCCGGATTTTCACTGCGCGGCGTACCCGCTACGCTACCCGGTGGCGGCGCCACTGGCGGGCTGACAGGCCCGGGAACCGTCGCCGGCCGCGCGGTGGCCTGGGTCGGGACGGGACGGGGGTTGGCCGGCGATGGCTGGGAGCTGCGCGGACTTGCGACAACTTCACGACCGGGCCGGATAATCAGGTTCTGCCCGGGGTAGATCGTGTAGGGTGCAGCAATCCCGTTGGCGGCGGCGACGCTGCGATAATCCATGCCAAAGCGGAAGGCGATTGCGTAGAGGGTATCTCCCCGCCGCACAACGTAGCGTTCCGACGCTACTCCACCCACCGCGGCAGGGGACTGTCGATCTTCGATGGGCGCACGTCCGCCGCTACCGCAGCCCGCCAACAGCAACAGCGCCAGGCATCCCAGCAGCGCGGGCAGTTGCCTATGACCCACCCCAGCGCCTCTCAATCACCCACACCAGGGTAAAGCCAAACACCATCAGAATCAGGCAGGTCAGCAGCCAGGGCTCACTGGCAAACTGCCAGGGTAATACCGGCACCTGCTGTGCTGGCCGCGGCACACCATCGCTACCGAGCACCCAATCCAGGGGGTGCTTCCAGGGCCAGACCACGAGCAGTGACCCGAACAGGAAACCGGTCAACAGCGCCATGGTCGCCGCGTGGTAGCGGCGCAGCAGCCAGTGCAGCACCCGGGAAAAGCACATCAGGCCCAGCCCGGCACCCAGGGCAAACACCAGCATGACGGCCAGCTCAAGGTTCTTCACCGCCTGCAGGACCGTTGCGTACATACCCAGGAGGATGAGAATGAAACTGCCGGAGATGCCCGGGAGTATCATCGCGCAGATGGCGATAAACCCGGCGATGAACACCGCGGGGAGTCCCGGAGGCAGCGCCACCACAGGGCTCAGCGCGATCGCCGCCGCCACGCCGAGCCCAATGATCAGGCACAACACGCGGGCCGGGCTCCAATGCGGTACCTGACGCAGCAGCACCAGTGCCGAGGCCAGTATGAGGCCGAAGAAAAACGCCCAGAGCGGCACAGGATAGGCCTCCAGCAGCCAGGCGATAACCCGGGCCAGGGACAGGATGCTGGTGGCTATGCCCGCGACCAGCGTGAGCAGGAACGCGCCGTCAACATGCTCCCAGGCGCGCCGCAGGTCGCCGCGATACAGCAGGCGCAGGAGCGGCAGGTCAAAGGCGCGAATACTCGCCAGCAGGCGATCGTAGATGCCGGTGATGAAGGCCATGGTGCCGCCCGACACCCCGGGCACAATATCCGCCGCGCCCATCAGGACTCCGCGAAGAAACACACCCAGTGGCGTCATGGCCTCATTTCACCGTACCCGAACGCAGAGGCACAAAGCGCACCGCTTCTACCAAGCGTGTCTCATAGCCCTCACTGGTCCGGGTGATCACCTGCAGGTTCTGCAGCGATGCCCCCACCGGGATGACCAGACAACCGCCGGGCGCCAGTTGCAGGAGGAGGTCCTCGGGGATGCTTTCCGGGGCCGCGGTACTGAGAATGCCGTCAAACGGTGCAGCCTCCTCCCAGCCCAGGCCACCATCAGCGTGACTGAAGCGCACGTTGCGCAGCTTCAGCTGGCGCAGTCGGGCGCGCGCCTTGTCCAGCAGCGGCTTGATGCGCTCCACACTCCACACCTCATCGACCAACTGGGCCAGTACCGCGGTCTGGTATCCCGACCCCGTGCCAATTTCCAGCACGCGACTGCGGGGACCCTGTTCCAACAGCAGTTCGGTCATGCGGGCCACGATGTAGGGCTGGGAGAGTGTTTGCTGGAACCCGATCGGCAGGGCCGTGTCCTCATACGCGCGGTGCGCCATCGCCTCGTCGAGAAACAGGTGCCGGGGCGTGCGGCGCATGACATCGAGCACGCGCTCATCCTGGATACCCTGCTCGGCAAGACGTCGCACAAGACGCTCACGCGTGCGCTGCGAAGTCATCCCGATGCCCTTGAGATCGACCTTATTCACTGCGCCCCTCACGCTCCCTGTGCCCTTCCCTGTAATTCAGTGTTTCCGCCAGCAAGGCGGTCGCATAGCTGCCCGGCGGTAAATGAAACGTCAGCAGCAACGACCCATCATCACAAAAGCGCCACGAAAAGTCATCCGGCATCAGTCGTGCAGGGCGATATGCCACGCTCAAACCCGCCTGCTCCAGAAACTCGCAGACAGCTGCCTGGGGCGCCAGCAGGGCCTTCTGCGCCGCGACCAGCGCGGGGCTCTGCAGGCTCTCGCCGCCGCCCCAGAGCGGCAGGCCGGGATGGACATCGCCCGCCGCGGCGCGCTGCTGCAATGCGGCATCCAGTTCGGTACAGGGGAACAGGCTGCGACTGCCCTGCAGCTGGCAGACGTCGCCCAGCTGCAGGCGGTCCCAGGTGCCGTCTTGTACCCGCTGCGCCAGCAGCCGGTTGAACAGGTCGCTGCGCAACGCCGACAGAAACAGGCTACGCTTGCTGTGGCTCAGCTTGCGCGCACCACGCAGCATCCACGCCTGGGCCTGTAACAGCGTACCGCCGTCACGCCCGAAACGCTGCTCGCCAAAGTAGTTGGGGACGCCACGGTCGCGAATACGCTCCAGCGCTGACACCACCACCTCCGTATCCCCCTGCACATCACGCAGGCGCAGTGCAAACCCGTTGCTCCGATGCACGCCGCGCTTGAGCTTGCGCGAATGACGCTGGCACTCCAGTACAGTGACCTCGTCATTCACCTGCAGGCGCTGCCAATCGGGCTCCGGCTTGCCGGCCATGCGCACGCTGAGCCACTGGCGGGTAACCGCATTGCGGTCTTTCAAGCCACTGAAGCCAATATCTCGCGGATGGATTCCAGCCAGCAATGACACGCGCTGCACCAGGTCCGCGGTATTCAGTCCCCGTTTCTCGATATAGAGGAACACGTGCTCGCCCTGCCCGTCAGGGACGAAGCCCAGCTGCTCGGACACCCGGAAGTCCTCGGGCACACTGCGTATGATCGCCGTCGCGTCAGCGATGGGCCCAACGCGACTGAGTTCGGGATTCATGCGTCAGCAATACCCTGCAGCAGCACCACCGCGTGCGCGGCTATCCCTTCGCCACGGCCGGTAAAGCCCAGTTTCTCGGTCGTGGTGGCCTTGACGTTGACCTGCCCCACAGCCACGCGCAGGTCGGCGGCCAGGTTAGCCTGCATCGCGGGAATGTGGGCCGCCATGCGCGGCGCTTCCGCGACCAGCGTGGTGTCTGCGTTGACCAGTTGCCAACCCAGGGCAAACACCTGCTCGACCACGCGGCGCAGCAAGATACGGCTGTCGATTGCGGCAAAGGCGGGGTCGCTGTCAGGGAAGTGCCGACCGATGTCTCCAGCGCCCACCGCACCGAGCAAGGCATCACAGAGTGCGTGAATCAGTACGTCGCCGTCCGAGTGCGCCACCAGGCCCCGGGTATGGGGGATGCTGACACCCCCCAGCACCACAGCGCTGCCGGGGCCGAAACGATGCACATCAAAGCCGTGTCCGATTCGCATTGCGCTCACTCCTGCCCTCCGTCGGCGATACCCAGGTAAAAAGCCGCCAGTTCAAGATCGCCGGGGACCGTCACCTTGAAGTTGCGTGGCGACCCGGGCACCACCCGAACCCGGTGCCCACCCCACTCCATGGCGGAGGCTTCATCGGTGACAGCAACGCCGGCCGCCAGGGCCGACGACAGGGCCTGCTGCAGTGGCAGCAGCGGGAACATCTGGGGGGTCTGGGCACGCCAGAGGCCACGGCGATCGATAGTGGCCTGCACCAGGCCATCGGCACCCACGCGCTTCAGCGTGTCAACCAGTGGTTCAGCCAGGAGGCCGCCGTCGCCGTGCGCCAGCACCTCTGACACCAGCCTCTCCCCGTCTGCCGGGGCCAGGCAGGGGCGCGCTGCATCGTGCACCAGCACCCAGTCATCTTCATATGCAATTTTTTGCAAAAAGTGCAACGCGGCCAGCACGGAATCGGCGCGCTGCGCACCGCCCGCTACGACGTGCACGCGCCCATGCGTGTCGCGAAAGTCCGACGTCCTGGCGTCATCAGCCGCAAGGGCGATGACAACACCCCGCATGCCCGGGAGCCGTAAGAGCGCATCAAGGCTGTGTTCCAGAAGGGTCTTGCCACCCAGCAACCGATGCTGCTTGGGTTCGGAAAGGCCCATGCGCGAGCCGCTTCCCGCCGCGGGAATGACCCCCCAACAACGAGCCACGTTGCTCACTCCACCGGCTCGACGCGCGGCGGCTGCGCCGGAGCCTGCGCCTTTACCGCCTCAGGAACGACCTGGTAGAACACTTCGCCTTCACGGACCAGCCCCAGCTGCTCGCGAGCGCGCTGTTCCAGGCCATCATTACCCGATTGCAGATCCAGTACCTCGCGCTCGAGTACGGCGTTGCGCGCGCGCAGCTCGCTGTTGACGGCCTCTTCGCGCTGTACCTGCTGCTGCAGACGGTGCCGCTCGGCAAGGCTGCCCTCGGCGAACCACAATCTGTACTGCAGCGCGACCAGCAACAACACCATACCGGCCAGCAGGTACTTCATTTTACCCGCGCCGGCCGGCGATTTCGGCAAGACCGCGGTAGGCGGCGCGGCCACCCAGCTCCGCCTCGATGCGCAACAAACGGTTGTACTTGGCGACGCGGTCCGAGCGACACAGGGAGCCCGTTTTGATCTGCCCCGCCGCAGTGGCAACAGCCAGATCGGCAATGGTCGTATCCTCGGTTTCCCCGGAGCGGTGGGAGATTACGGCGGTGTAGCCGGCCTTGCGTGCCATCGCAATCGCATCCAAAGTTTCCGACAGGCTGCCGATCTGGTTGAACTTGATCAGGATGGAATTGGCCACACCGGTGTCGATACCACGCTTCAGAATGCGCGTATTGGTCACGAACAAATCATCGCCCACCAGCTGCACACGATCGCCAATCTTGTCGGTCAGCATCTTCCAGCCATCCCAGTCAGACTCGTCGAGACCGTCCTCTATAGAGACGATGGGGTGCGCGGCCGCAAGGTCGGCGAGGTAATCCGTAAACTCTGCACTGCTGAAGCGCTTGCCCTCGCCGGCGAGATCGTACACGCCGTCGCGGTAAAACTCCGATGCGGCACAGTCCAGTGCCAGGGTGATATCGCTGCCAAGCCGGTAACCCGCGTTAGCGACCGCTTCCGCAATCACGTCCAGCGCCGCTTCATTGGATGGCAGATTGGGGGCAAAGCCACCCTCGTCACCCACCGCCGTACTCAGCCCGCGCTCGGACAGCACTTTCTTCAGCGCGTGGAATATCTCGGCGCCGGCGCGCAGGGCCTCGGCGAAGCTCGGGGCCGCGACCGGTTGCACCATGAACTCCTGGATGTCGACGTTGTTGTCTGCGTGCTCTCCCCCATTGAGGATATTCATCATTGGCACCGGCATGCTCAAACGCTCGGTACCGTTGAGCTCTGCGATATGCTGGTAGAGTGGCAGCTTGCGCGCCTGCGCCGCCGCCTTGGCCGTGGCCAGTGAAACGGCAAGAATCGCATTGGCACCGAAGCGGGCCTTGTTCTCGGTGCCATCGGCATCGATCATCGCGGCGTCGATATCGCGCTGGCGACCGGGGTCCATGCCCAGCAGCAGTGCGCGGATGTCACTGTTGACGTGACCCACTGCGGTCAGCACGCCCTTCCCCAGGTAGCGCTGCTTGTCGCCATCGCGCAGCTCAAGCGCCTCGCGCGAGCCGGTGGATGCGCCGGACGGTGCACAGGCAGACCCGACCTCACCGCTGTCCAGGGTGACCTCGGCCATGACCGTCGGGTTGCCCCGGGAATCCATGACCTCAAAGGCCTGTACATTGGCAATCTTGCTCATTGCGTCAACTCCAAAAGGCAAAGTTCAATCGATAATGAGGTTCGGCAGATGCTTGACCAGCTTGTCCACGGCCTTGACCTGCTCGAGAAAGGGTTCCAGCTGGTGCAGTGCCAGCGCACTGGGACCGTCGCACAGCGCCCGTGCCGGGTCCGGGTGCGCTTCCAGAAACAGTCCCGCCAGCCCGAGCGCCATACCCGCACGTGCCAGCTCCAGCACCTGCGATCGGCGCCCACCGGAGGCGGCACCTGCGGGATCCCTGCATTGCAGCGCGTGGGTCACGTCAAAAATCAACGGGCGATCGCCGCAGACCCGCTTCATGACCCCGAAACCGAGCATGTCCACCACCAGGTTGTCATAGCCGAAATTGCTGCCGCGCTCACAGATCAGCAGTCGCTCGTTGCCACACTCCACGAACTTTTCAACCACGTTCGCCATTTGTGACGGGCTGAGGAACTGGGGCTTCTTGATATTGATCATCGCGCCAGTGGCCGCCATCGCTGCGACCAGATCGGTCTGGCGGGCAAGGAAGGCTGGCAACTGGATAATGTCACACACTTCTGCGGCGGCCGCGGCCTGCTCCGGTGCATGCACATCGGTGATCAGCGGGACGCCGAACTCCGCTTTCACCGCCGCCAGTATCGCCAGGCCCTCGTCGAGCCCCGGACCGCGAAAGGAATGGATGGATGAGCGGTTGGCCTTGTCGTAGGAGGCCTTGAACACCAGGGGAATGGCAAGGCGTTCGCACACCCGGACATAGTGCTCCGCCACCTGCAGGGCGAAATCGCGACCTTCCAGCACATTCACGCCACCCAGCAGGACAAAGGGTTCGCTATTCCCAATGGTGATGGCACCGAGTTGCTCCACGCGCGCGCTCATGGCCTGCGCCCCGCTGCCCGATCAGCCCCTGGCATGAGCCAGCGCGGCCTCGATATAGCTGGTGAACAGCGGGTGTCCGCCCCGCGGGCGAGACGTGAACTCGGGGTGGAACTGACAGGCGATAAACCAGGGGTGATCGGGCAACTCAATCATCTCCACCAGCGCCTTATCGGCCGACCAGCCACCAATTCGCACGCCGGCAGCGGTCAGCTGCTCCACGTAATTGTTGTTGATTTCGTAGCGGTGACGATGGCGCTCCAGCACCGTGTCCTCGCCGTAAATCGCTCGCACCTGAGAGCCCGGCTCAAGGTAGCAGGTCTGGGCCCCGAGGCGCATGGTGCCACCGAGGTCGGAGCTGGCATCGCGCTGCTGGGTAGAGCCATCCGCGTTCTGCCACTCGGTGATCAGCGCGACAATCGGGTGCGGGGTCGAGGCCTGCATCTCTGTGGAGTTGGCGCCCTCCAGACCGATCACGTTGCGCGCGTACTCGATCAGCGCCACGTGCATGCCCAGACAGATACCCAGGAACGGCACCTTGTTCTCTCGCGCATAGCGTACCGCGGTGATTTTCCCCTCCACGCCGCGGTCGCCAAATCCGCCCGGCACCAGTATGGCATCGGCGCCGGCGAGCACTGACGTGCCGTCGCGTTCGATATCCTCGGCATCGATGTAGTCGATCTTCACCTCCGCCAGGGTCTGCAGACCCGCGTGCTTCAGCGCCTCGTTGAGCGACTTGTAGGCGTCCAGCAGATCCATGTACTTGCCGACCATGGCGATGCGCACCGTACCGCAGGTGTCGCTGAACTCTCGGCGCAGCACATCGTCCCATTCGGCGAGATCCGCCGGCGGGCAGTCCAGGTTGAAACGCTCCACCACGAATTCGTCGAGCCCATAGGCGTGCAGCATGCCGGGAATACGATAGATGGAGTCGGCGTCGAGCAGCGGAATCACCGCCCGCTCCTCCACATTGGTAAACAGGGATATCTTCTTGCAGGCACTCTCCTCAATGGGCACGGAGCAGCGGCAGAGCAGGATATCCGGCTGCAGGCCGATGGAGCGGAGTTCCTTGACCGAGTGCTGGGTGGGCTTGGTTTTGATTTCCCCGGCGGTCGCGATGTAGGGCACCAGGGTGAGGTGCATCAACAACGCCCGGCTGGAACCGACCTCCACCCGCAGCTGTCGCGCGGCCTCCAGAAAAGGCAGGCTTTCGATGTCGCCGACCGTGCCGCCGATTTCGACGATGGCGACATCGGCATCACCCGCACCGAGGATGACGCGCCGCTTGATTTCGTCAGTGATGTGCGGAATCACCTGCACGGTACCACCCAGGTAATCGCCCCGTCGCTCCTTTTTCAACACCGTGTTGTACACGCGTCCAGTGGTGAAGTTGTTGGTGCGCTTCATGGTCGCGCGGGTAAAGCGCTCGTAATGGCCCAGATCCAGATCGGTCTCGGCGCCGTCTTCGGTCACGAACACCTCGCCGTGCTGAAAGGGACTCATGGTGCCCGGGTCGACGTTGATATAGGGGTCGAGCTTCAGCAGGGTGACCTTGATGCCGCGCGCCTCGAGCACCGCCGCGAGGGATGCGGCTGCAATCCCCTTGCCCAAGGAAGAAACCACACCACCGGTGACGAAGACATAACGCGTCATGCAAAGCCTATCTGTACGCTGTGAACAAGGGCATCACGGGGCCGGCAGGCGGAGGCGAAACGCAGCGTCCGGGGCCCGCAAGACCAGCAAAAAGATGGGAAATCAGGTTACCAGAAAGGCCCTCAGAGCTCAATCGCGCCAGCCGCTGTATTTCGTGTCCAGCAGACCCGCCAGGCGTCTTCGCCACCCTCCGGGGCAAACCAGGGACCGTCGCACAGCCAGAGGTCCGCCACGGCGACCAGCGCGTCCCCGAGGAAGAGCAGCGGGACCTGTTCACGCCACCACGGGGGTATGCCGGCATCCTGCAGCAGGGTTTTCACGCGGCGGTTGCCGGCACGGCCCGGCAGCCGGCAACGCTCACCGCCACGGCGCCACTGCAGGGTCAGCGCAGAGCCCGGCGGCAGTCGAAGGCCCGACTGCCGACCCGCCGGGAGCAGCCGCAGCTGCCCACCTCCCGCCAGTGCCAGTGTGCCACCGGGGAACAGCTGCGCGCCCGCCGGGCTGCGCTCCCCGCCAGTGGGCAACAGAAATACGCCAGCCCCGAAACGACACAGCCTGTGCCCCCGCCAGGCGAGTAGCGGACCGGCGGACCCTGCACGCAGCTGACGCATGAACTCGGCCAGGGCTGTGGCAGGGGGAAGGAGCAACCCCTGGCTGACCAGCCACCCGCGCAGCGCCATGGTGGCGGTCGCGTCCGGCAGTGCCAGCAGCTCCTGCATATCGATCCCCGGATCACCGAGCAGGCTGAGCAGCCGACGTGGCGCCGGCAACAGGCCGTCCAGCACGCTTTCCGCCGCCCCCAACTGCCGCGCCGAACGGGCGATACTGCCGCGGTAGGCAGGCCAGCGCCGCGCAATGGCGGGCAGGATTTCGTGCCGCAGGTAGTTTCGGTCCAGCGAGGTATCGGTGTTGGACGGATCTTCAATCCAGCTCAGGGCGTGCTCTGCAGCATAAGCCTCCAGCACACTGCGCGGCTGTTCGAGCAGCGGCCTGGCCAACTGCCCGCGACCCAATGGACGCTGCGCCGGCATACCCTGCAGGCCATGCAAACCGGCACCGCGCAGCCAGCGCAGCAGGACCGTCTCCACCTGGTCATCCTGGTGGTGGGCGAAAAACATGACATCGCCTTCCCCCACCAGCGACTCCAGGGCAGCGTAGCGCGCCTCGCGGGCCGCGGCCTCGAGACCCGACCCGGACTGACGGACCCTGACTGTGCGCAGCTCCAGCGGTACGCCCAGCGTGGCACACAGCGTTTGTGCCCGCGCCTGCCAGTGCCCGGCATCCGCATGCAGCTGGTGATTGATGTGCACCGCGATAATCGGTGGTGTTGACCCATGGACGCGTCGGGAACACAGCGCGTGCAGCAACACCGTGGAATCCAGCCCGCCGCTGAACGCTACCAGCCAGCGGCGGGCGCTGTGCCAGGCGCCCAGTGCTGCGCCCAGTGGGTCGCTGTCAGGTGGGGTCAGGGGCGCGGCCACAACACCGGGCTGCAGCGCACTCAGTTGCCGTAGGACATCAGGCGTTGGTAGCGGCGCTCAAGCATGTCTTCCACCGGGGCCTGCTCGAGGCGATCCAGTTCCTTGATGAGGTGAGCCTGTATGCGTTCCGCCATCAGGTCGACGTTGCGGTGCGCACCGCCCATGGGCTCGGGAATGGTCGCGTCGACAATACCCAGATCCTGCAGGACCTTGGAGGTGACACCCATCGCAGCCGCCGCCTCGGGCGCGTTGGCGGTGCTTTTCCAGATGATGTTGGCACAACCCTCGGGAGAGATCACGAAGTAGGTCGCATACTGCAGCATCGCCAGATGATCGCCGACGCCGATGCCCAGGGCACCGCCAGAGCTGCCTTCGCCGATCACCACACAGATAATTGGCGTGGCGAGCCGCGACATCACGGCCAGATTCTGCGCGATCGCCTCGCTGATGCCACGTTCCTCGGAGTCAATGCCCGGATAGGCTCCCGGGGTGTCGATCAGCGTGATGACCGGCAATTTGAAGCGCTCCGCCATGGTCATCAGGCGCAGCGCCTTGCGGTAGCCTTCGGGCTTGGGCATACCGAAGTTGCGCAGGACCTTGTCTTTCACCGCCCTGCCCTTTTCCTGCCCGATCACCATGACCGGGCGGCCGTTGAGACGCGCAGTACCCCCGACAATGGCGCGGTCGTCGCCGAAGTGACGATCGCCGTGCAATTCGTCGAAGTCAGTAAACAGGCGGGAGATGTAATCCAGCGTGTAGGGGCGTCTGGGGTGGCGCGCCACCTTGACGATATCCCAGGGGCTCAGGTTGGCGTAGATCTTCTCGGTGAGCTTGGCGCTTTTCTCGCGCAGGGTGCGAATCTCTTCGCTGATGTTGATGTCGGCATCGGTGCCCACGAGCTGCAGTTCTTCAATCTTGACCTCAAGCTCGGCGATGGGCTGTTCAAAATCAAGGTAATTGGGGTTCATGCGCTCTCAGACTCACCAGTTCACAAGCGCGCAGTGTACAAAATTAATCCTGCGCGCACCAATTGTCAGCCTGCCGCCTCGACAATGGCAGGTCAATCAGCGCAGCCTAGCCGCCTACCAGGCTGATCATCACGCCCGCCGCCACCGCTGAGCCGATCACCCCGGCGACGTTGGGACCCATGGCATGCATCAGTAGATAGTTGCTGGGGTTCGCCTCCAGACCCAGGCGATTGCTGACCCGGGCCGCCATCGGCACCGCGGACACGCCGGCGGAACCGATCAGCGGATTGAGGGGATGACTGCCAAACCGGTTCATCAGCTTCGCGATCAGCACGCCGGAGGCCGTACCAATGGCGAACGCGAGCACGCCGAGCAACATGATACCCAGGGTCTCGATGTCCAGAAACTTGTCAGCGACCAGCTTGGACCCGACCGATAGACCGAGAAATATAGTCGTGATGTTGATCAGCGCATTCTGCGCAGCATCGCTCAGGCGCTTGACCACACCACACTCTTTCATCAGGTTGCCGAAGCAGAACATGCCAAGCAGCGGCGCCGCGGCCGGCAGCAGCAGCGCCACCAGGATGAGCAGCATCAGGGGAAACACGATTTTCTCTCGCTGTGACACCTGGCGCAGCTGTGTCATGACAATCTCGCGTTCCGCCTGGGTGGTGAGCGCGCGCATGATGGGTGGCTGGATCAGGGGCACCAGTGCCATGTAGGAATAGGCTGCGACGGCGATCGGCCCGAGCAGATCCGGGGCCAGCAGGCTGGCGACATAGATCGCCGTGGGGCCATCAGCCCCGCCGATAATGCCGATGGCGGCGGCGTCCGCCAGGGTGAAATCCATCACCCCCAGGGTACTCAGGCCGACGGCCCCGAGCACGGTCGCGAAAATACCGAATTGCGCGGCAGCGCCGAGAAACAGTGTACGCGGGTTGGCCAGCAGTGGGCCGAAATCGGTCATCGCGCCCACCCCCATGAAAATCACCAGAGGCGCCACGCCGCTGGCAATCGCCACCCGGTAAAACGTGTACAACATGCCGTCACTGAAACCCGCCGCTTCCGCCGCACTCTGGGCAGCGAGTTGCAGCGCAGGCGCGGCGAGGCCGAGCGCCCGCAGCAACGCTTCTGCGTCATCGACCGCCGATTGTCCCAACAGGCGCGCCATCTCCGCGAGCACAACCGGGTCCGTGCTGTGCAGCGCATTCTCCGCCGCGGAGTACGCGAGGCCGGCACCGGGGATGTTGGCGAGCACGCCGCCGAAGCCAATCGGCACCAGCAACAGCGGCTCGAATTGCTTGCGAATGGCCAGGAACAGCAACAGCAGCCCAATGCCGATCATAACCACCTGGCCCGCCTGAAAATGAGCCAGTCCGGTGGAGTCCCACAGACGCGACAGGTTTTCCATCGGCGTCAGGCCAGGGTAATCAGTGTGTCGCCAACCGCAACGACATCGCCGGCCTTGACCTCAACACGGGCGACCGTGCCGTCCTGCGGTGCGCGCACTTCGGTCTCCATTTTCATGGCTTCCAGCAGCACGATAACCTGACCCGCGGCGACCCTGTCACCTACCTGCACACTCACCTTGAAAATGTTACCCGCCAGCGGCGCCGGCACCGGGACACCGTCTGCCGCGGCGACGGGTTCGGCAGCGGGTCGGTCGACGGTGACCTCGCGCACATGCTCCAGATCACCACCGGCACTCACTTCTACCACATAGGATTGCCCATTGACGCGCACCGTGTACACGCCCGAGTCGGCCGCGGCGTCACCGGAGGCTGAGGACCCCTGAGCCTGCGCCTTGACCGGGGGCTGCTCCTTCGCCTGCGCCGAGGACGCAGTACCCGGCGCCGCTTCGAAGGCCGCAGGGTCGCCGCGGTGCTCGAGAAAGCGCAGGCCAATCTGGGGAAACAGGGCATAGGTGAGGACGTCATCAACGGCCTGCTCGCCGCTCGCAAGCGTGATGCCCTTCTCCTCTGCCAGCGCGCGCAGCTCGGCAGACAGTGCCTCCAGTTCCGGCTCCAGCAGGTCCGCAGGACGGCAGGTGATCACTTCCTTGCCCTCAAGAACCCGCTGCTGCAATTCGGCGTTGACCGCTGCGGGGGTCGCGCCGTATTCGCCCTTGAGCACACCGGCCGTTTCGCGCGATATGGATTTGTAGCGCTCGCCGGTGAGCACATTGAGCACGGCCTGGGTTCCCACTATCTGCGAGGTGGGGGTGACCAGCGGAATGAAGCCCAGATCCTCGCGCACTCTGGGTATCTCCTCCAGCACTTCGTCCATGCGATCCAGAGCGCCCTGTTCCCGCAGCTGGTTTTCCATGTTGGTCAGCATGCCGCCCGGCACCTGGGCCACCAGGATGCGCGCATCCACACCGCGCAGCGACCCCTCAAACGCCGCGTACTTCTTGCGCACGCCGCGAAAGTAGTTGGCAATATCCGCCAGCTTCTCCAGGTTCAGGCCGGTATCCCGCTCGGTATCCTGCAGGATCGCGACAACCGACTCCGTGGGCGAGTGCCCGTAGGTCATCGACATCGACGAGATGGAGGTATCCACGTTGTCGATGCCCGCCTCCACACACTTCAAGATCGTTGCCGTCGACAGACCAGTGGTGGCGTGACACTGCATGTGGATGGGGATTGCGCAGCTCTCCTTGAGCCGGCGCACCAGTTCGTAGCCGGTGTAGGGGCGCAACAGCCCCGCCATGTCCTTGATGGCAATGGAGTCGGCGCCCATATCCTCGATGCGCTTGCCCTGGTCGACCCAGGCCTCCAGCGTGTGCACGGGGCTGAGCGTGTAGGAAATGGTGCCCTGGGCATGGCGTTCGACAGCCTTGACCGCCTTCAGCGCCACCTCGATATTACGCATGTCATTCATGGCATCGAACACACGGAACACATCCACACCATTGGCGGCGGCCCGCTCCACGAAGCGCTCCACAACGTCATCGGCGTAGTGCCGGTAGCCGAGAATGTTCTGGCCACGCAGCAGCATTTGCTGGCGCGTGTTGGGCATGGCTTTTTTGAATTCGCGAATGCGCTCCCAGGGATCTTCTCCCAGGTAACGGATACAGGCGTCGAAGGTCGCCCCGCCCCAGGTTTCCACCGACCAGAAACCGACGGTATCCAGCTCCGCAGCAATCGGCAACATATCGTCCAGGCGCACGCGTGTTGCCAGCAGTGACTGGTTGCCATCGCGCAGGACCACGTCGGTGATGCCCAGCGGGCGCTTGTTCTCGGTCATGCGGTGTGTCTCCTGGGTAAACCCTGGCCGGCGCGGCGGCGTTGGCGGTGTTGATGTACAGCGGCCGTGATCACCGCAACCCGCTCCGCATCCAGTGCCTGTGCGTTAGCCGGCGGTGCGCCGGATGCCGTTCCGCCATGCCGGTCGGGCACTGCCGGGGCGGGTTCCGGAAAAAAACGCAGAATCACCCGCGAAGCGAGCGCAATGACCACCACCAGGAGGGAGAGGAAAATCGCCACAGTGCTGACACCAAACAGCATCAGCTCCACGCCCTGCATAAAAAGCTCGTCTTCGCGCACACTCGCTTCCCGCGTCAGATCACGCTCGCATCATAAATCATCTTGCCGCCAGGGCGCCAACGGGCAATCCACGGGGATGCCCTGCAAACGGGCTTAACCACCAGTGACTGCAGCGCTATACTGCCACGTTAACCGGAGACTTGATGTGCGACTCATTCTCGCCCCCATGGAAGGCGTTATCGACGCCAGCATGCGCGCCCTGCTGACCCAAATCGGTGGACTTGACCGCTGCGTCACTGAATTTGTTCGAGTCAGCGACCGCCTGCTGCCGCCCCGGGTCTTCTATCGCCTGTGCCCGGAACTACAGCAGGGCGGCACGACGCCGGCTGGTGTGCCAGTGTTCCTGCAGTTACTGGGCGGACAGGCGCAGCCGATGGCAGACAACGCCGTGCGGGCCGCGGAACTCGGTGCTCCCGGAATAGACATCAACTTCGGCTGCCCGGCGAAGACCGTCAATCGCTCCGACGGCGGCGCCGTGTTGCTGCGGGAACCGCTACGCGTGGGTTCCATTGCAGCCGCAGTGCGTCGTGCAGTACCCCCCGGCATTCCGGTCACGGCCAAGATTCGGTTGGGCTTCGAAGACCGGTCGCCGTTTCTCGATAATGTTCGCGCGCTGGCCGACGCGGGGGTGGACGAACTCGCCGTTCACGCGCGCACCCGCAGCGATGGTTACAAACCGCCCGCGTGGTGGGACGAAATTGCGCGGGCGGTTGAACTGGTGGATTTCCCGGTCATCGCCAACGGCGAAATCTGGAGCCCGGACGACAGCCATCGCGCGCGCGCGGCGAGCCGCTGCGAGGACCTCATGCTGGGTCGGGGCGTGCTCTGTCGACCCGATCTGCCTCGCCTGGTGCGTGCCGCCGCCGATGGCGTCGACACCCCGGCACTGGACTGGCTGGATATCGCCGAACTGCTGCAGGGCTTCGCGCAGCAGAAGCGCCTGGCGTGTGCGGAACGGCACGCTGCGGGGCCGGTCAAGCAATGGCTGGGTTACCTGCGTCACTATTACCCCCAGGCGGCGGCGCTGTTTGCCGACATCAAACGGCTGAACGACCCGCAGACCATCTGCGCCGTCATCCGCAACCACACGCCAGCCCGGGTCCAGGCGCGTGCCGTCGCCGCCTGAGGCGGCCCAATTCAGGAGCAGGTTCAGCTTATGCCCAACACCGCTTTCATCACCGGCGCCACTTCCGGCTTTGGCCGCGCCTGCGCGCGCCGCTTCGCCGCCGCAGGCTGGAACCTTGTTCTCTGCGGCCGCCGTGTCGACCGCCTGGACACATTGCAGGCTGAACTCGAAACGCAGTGTGCCGTGCACAGCGTGTGCCTCGATGTTCGGGAGACCCCTGCGGTGCAGGCGGCGGTGGCCGCGCTGCCCGAGCCCTTCAGCGACGTGCATGTCCTGGTCAACAATGCGGGGCTTGCGTTGGGCACTGCGCCGGCCCAGGACTGTGATCTGGAGCAGTGGCACCGGATGATCGACACCAACATCAAGGGGCTGACTACGGTAACCCATGCCCTGCTGCCACGCCTGGTAGCCCGCGGCAGGGGCACCAGCATCATCAATATCGGCTCTGTCGCCGGTCACTGGCCCTACCCCGGTGGCAACGTGTACTGTGGCAGCAAGGCCTTTGTGGAACAGTTTTCACTGGCGCTGCGCAGCGACCTGCAGGGCAGCGGCGTGCGCGTGAGCTGCCTGGCCCCGGGGCTCTCAGAGAGCGAATTCACACTGGTGCGCACCGGCGGCGACCAGGCAGCCTATGACGCGTTGTACGCGGGCGCCGAGCCCATTCAGCCGGAGGACATTGCCGACACCGTGTTCTGGCTGGCAACACTCCCGCCGCACCTCAATGTCAACGCGCTGGAACTCATGCCCGTGAGTCAGTCGTGGTCTCCATTTACCATCACGCGCCGCTGATTTGATCTGCATCAAGCGCGGGTGACGATACACTTGCTCGCCCCCGCAGGCGCCCCCACTATGGTTCTGATACAAAACACAGTGAGGAATGACCATGCCACCTGTTCCCCCCTGCCGGGCAATCCCTGTGACCGGACTCCTGCTCGCCGCATTGATGCAGATTCCCTCTGCCGGCGCGGAACCCCTGCGCGATCGCGCCAATGATCTGTTCAATCCGATTCCCGTAGCCGGGGACCCGGCCACCCGGTCGGTGAACGAAGATCAGGCTGAATTGGGCAAGATGCTGTTCTTCGAGCCGAGACTTTCAGCGAGTCACCTGATCAGCTGCAACACCTGCCACAATGTGGGGTTCGGCGGCCACGACTATCTACCCACATCCATTGGGCATGGCTGGCAGCGTGGGCCACGTAACTCGCCCACCGTATTCAATGCGGTCTTCAACGCCGCCCAGTTCTGGGACGGCCGCGCTGCCGACCTTGCAGAACAGGCCAAGGGCCCGGTGCAGGCGAGCGTCGAGATGAGCAGCACACCCGAGCGGGTCACCGCCACGCTGAACAGCATGCCGGCCTACGTTGAGCGCTTCCGCACGGCCTTTCCCGGCGAACCGGACCCGGTCAGCTTCGAGAACATGGCGCTGGCCATCGAGGCCTTCGAAACCACGCTGACCACACCCGGCTCGGCGTTCGACCAGTACCTCCTGGGCGACGATGCGGCACTGAGCGATGAGCAGAAAAACGGCCTGGCGCTGTTTATGGACAAGGGCTGTGCTGCCTGCCACACCGGGGTGAACTTCGGCGGACAGCACTATTTCCCCTTCGGTCTCATTGCGAAACCCGGCGCCGACATTCTGCCGGTGGGCGACAAGGGGCGCTTCGCCGTCACCCGCACCGCAACGGATGAATATGTCTTCCGCGCGGCACCGCTGCGCAACGTTGCGCTGACCGCCCCCTACTTTCACTCCGGCGCGGTCTGGAGCCTGGAGGAAGCCGTGGCGATCATGGGTCGCTCGCAACTGGGGGCGGAGTTGAACGCGCAGGAGATCCGTCAGATAACGGCCTTCCTGGAGTCGCTGAGCGGCGAACCGCCCCGAGTCAGCTACCCGCTGCTACCGCCCAGCACCGCAGAAACGCCGAAACCCGACCTGCTGTGGCAAGCCGGCGGCGGACACTGACCTACTCCGCCAGCGAGGCCTCGCGCGCCGCCTTGAACTCCACCCCATCGCGCCACTCGGGGAAATCGCGGTTGGAGGCCAGTTCCCGACCCATCTCCAGCAGCAGCAGGACTTCCTGGGCGGCGCCGCTCAGATCCCAGGCGGGGTCATACTCGTCGGAAGGCTTGTGGTAGTGATTGGCAACGTAATCGCGCAACCGGGCATCGCCCCAGGCCTTGCCGTGCTCAATGCTGTCCGTGGCATTGGTGAGATAGAGCGCCGGGATACCCACCTGCGCAAGTGAGAAATGATCGGAGCGGTAGTAGGAACCCTTTTCCGGATAGGGCTCCTGTACCACAACACGACCCTGCCGCTGGGCGGCGCGCAGCAGGTAGTCTTCCAACTCGCTGTTGCCATACCCGACTACGGCGACATCGCGGGTACGCCCGAGGTTACCGGCGGCGATGTTATCCATATTGAAGTTGGCCACGGTTTTCTCTGGCGGGAACAGGGGGTTCTGCGCGTAATACTTCGAGCCCAGGAGCCCTGACTCCTCTGCCGTCACCGCGAGGAACAGGAGGGACCGTTCAGGCCGCGCCCCGTCCTCCAGGAACTGCCGCGCCAGCGCGAGCAGCCCCGCCACGCCCGACGCGTTGTCACTGGCGCCGTTGTAGATATTGTCGCCGTCATCGGCCGGCCGCACACCCAGGTGATCCCAGTGCGCGGTGTAGATAATCACCTCATCGGGGTGGCTGGTCCCGGGAATCAATGCCGCGACATTGTGGGACACACGATCGGCGAGGGTATTGCTCAGCGTGACCGAAGCCGTCAGCGCGCCCAGGGGCAGCGCCCGGAAGCCAGCCCTGGCTGCCGCGGCCTTGTCTTGCGTGTAGTCGCGACCCGCCGCCGCGAACAGTGCCTGCGCCTGTTGCAGGGGGATCCAGCCCTCCACCGCCAGCTTGTCGCGGTGACGATTCTCCGCCGTCAGGCCAATCTTGGCGCCCGACCAGCTGTTGCGCACCACCTCCCAGGGGTAGGCGGCGGCGTCGGTTTCGTGCACGATCAGGGCGGCCGCAGCGCCCTGGCGCGCCGCCTCCGCGTATTTGTAGTCCCAGCGCCCGTAGTAGGTCATGGCATTGCCGTTGAACAGCGCCGGGTCCTGGGTTGCGAATCCGGGGTCATTGATCAAGATGACCACGGTTTTGCCCCGCACATCGATACCGGCGTAATCGTTCCAGCCCCGCTCCGGGGCATTGATCCCGTAGCCGACGAACACCAGCTCGGCGTCTTCGATACCCGTGGTGGCCACCTGCTGCTGCGTTGCCACCATCATCTGCTCGCCATAGGACCAGTCGGCGCTGAAACCGTCCCCACGGATCGCCAATACCGCCGCGGGGTCCGTCGTCACTGCGGTGATGGCGACCTCCTGCAGCCAGCTGTCACCGTTGCCCGGGCTTGCCCCCAGCTCGGCAAAATGCCTGACCAGCCAGTCGATGGTCATCTCCTCGCCGGGCGTTCCCGGCTCTCGCCCGGCATAGGCATCCTGCGCCAGCTCAGCGATGTGGAAATGCAGGTCCTTCTGAACCTGCTCGTCAACGGTCAGCGCTGCAGTACTGTGCGACCAGGCCAGGCAGGCGCTCAAGCCACAGGCGGCGACCAAAGAAGCGAGGGGTGAAGTCATGAAAGCTCCGTGAACGGCAACTGGAAGCGAAAAGCTTAGTCGCTTTGTTCGCAGCATGCACGCACGGCGTCGCGTGGGGGCTCGGGGCCGCACGCGAGGGGCTGCGCAATCGCCCGAAAGGAGTGGTATTCTCCCGTCACACGCGCAAGCCAATGCCTCTCGCCAGCAGGAACCCGTGGAATGACAATAACAGCGACGCCCGCCCCCGCCGATGACACCGCCTTTTTCGGGCACCCCCGCGGGTTGTATGTCTGTTTCGCCACCGAGCTGTGGGAACGTTTCTCTTTCTACGGCATGAAATACCTCCTGCTGCTCTACCTCACCAAGTACCACCTGTTCTCGGATGCCAATGGCCTTGAAGTACTTGGAGGTTACGCAGCACTGGTCTATGCGATGCCGGTGATCGGCGGGCTGCTGGCCGATCGCTATCTGGGCATGCGCAAATCGGTGGTCTTCGGGGGGCTGCTGCTGGTGCTCGGCCATCTGGGCATGGCCTTTGAGGGCGAACAGGCGCGGCTGGTGGGTGATACGGTCGTTCGCGATGACCGGGCGCTACAGGTGTTTTACTTTTCACTGGCGCTGATTGTGGTCGGGGTGGGTTTCCTCAAGCCGAACATTTCAACCATTGTCGGCCGCCTCTACGCCATTGATGATCCTCGCCGGGATGCGGGTTTTACCATTTTCTACATGGGCATCAACCTCGGCGCGCTCACGGCGACACTCGTGTGCGGTTATCTGGGCGTGACCTATGGCTGGGGCTACGGATTCGGTGTCGCCGGTATCGGCATGCTGTTTGGCCTGGTCACCTTCCTGCACGGGCAGAAACATCTGCGTGGTTACGCTGAGCCTCCGGTACCCGAACGCCTGCAGGAACGTGTTCTGCCCAGCCTGAACAAGGAGTGGGCCATCTACCTGGGCGCCGGCGGCGGGGTCGTTGCGGCCTGGCAGATGCTGCAGTTCCACGGTGCGGTGGGTGTGCTACTCAACGTGCTCGCGATCATTGTGCTGCTGGGTCTGGCCTGGTTTATCGCGTATCGATGCCAGCCCGTGGAGCGCAGCCGCATGCTGGTGCTGGTTGCCCTGACCATCTGCAGTGTCGTGTTCTGGTCACTGTTCGAGCAGAGCGCCGCGTCGATGACGCTCTACGCTGACCGTGTCATGGATCGCACTGTCTTCGGCATCAACTTCACCGCTTCCCAGTTCGGCTTTTTCAATTCGTTCTTTATCTTCATGCTGGCGCCGGTTTTCGCCTGGCTGTGGACTGCCATGGGACGACGCGGCATTGAACCCTCAACGCCGGTGAAGTTCGGCCTCGGGGTGGGTTTCGCCGGCCTCGGGTTTGGCGCCCTGGTGGCGGGCGCGGCGTCCCCCAATGAGGCAGGACTGGTCATCGGCTACTGGATGGTGTTGGCCTACCTGCTGCACACTGCCGGCGAGCTCTGCCTGTCGCCGGTGGGCCTGTCTGCAGTGACGAAACTGTCGGTGCCCGGTGTTGTAGGTGTCATGATGGGCGCCTGGTTCCTCGCCACCGCCTACTCACAGCATGTGGCAGCGCAGCTCTCGAAACTGGCTGCCCTGGATCTGCAGGCGGGTGTGGGTGACGTTGCCACGGCCCTGGCAACCTACACGGAGCTGTTTACCACACTGTTCTATGTCGGCATCGGCGTGGCGGTGGTGCAGTTTCTGCTGGCACCGCTGCTGAAAAAAATGATGCACGGCATTCACTGAAGCCCCTACAGGACATGACCCCATGACCGACACAGCGCGCGAGTTCGACATCATACTCTGGGGAGCGACCGGTTTTACCGGGCAGCTGGTCGCGGAATACCTCGCCGGCGAGGGCACCCTGCGCTGGGCACTGGGTGGTCGCAGCGAGACCAAACTGCGAGCCGTACAACAGTCCCTCTTGGCCAGCACTGGCGGCGTAGAAATACCGCTGGTTGTGGCAGACAGCGGTGATGAGGGAAGCCTGAATGCGATGGCGGCCCGCAGCCGGGTCATCTGCAGCACCGTGGGGCCCTACGCCCGTTACGGGACAGCGCTGGTCGCCAGCTGCGCCGAAAACGGCACACATTACTGTGACCTCACCGGTGAGGTGCAGTGGATGGCGCGCGTCATTCCCACCTATCAGTCCGCCGCCGCGGCCAGTGGGGCGCGCATCGTCCACAGTTGCGGCTTCGACTCGATACCCTCGGACATGGGCACCTGGTTCCTGCAGCGCCAGATGCTGGCGCGGCACGGTGTGCCTGCACGCCACGTGAAGTCCCGTGTCGGGCGCAACCGCGGCACGGCCAGCGGTGGCACCGTGGCCAGCATGCTGGAAGTGCTCGACGAAGCGCGCCGGGACAAGAACGTGCGCGCCCTGCTGGCCGACCCCTACTCTCTCTGCCCTGCCGGCACCACGGGCCCTGATGAGCGCGACCAGACGGTGGCGCGCTATGACCCCGACTTCCAGCGCTGGACCTGCCCTTTCATCATGGCCGCCATCAATGGGCGCGTTGTGCGCCGCAGCCACTACCTGCTGGGCAAACCCTGGGGCGACGATTTCCGTTTTGACGAGGCACAGCTCTGCAGCTCGCGCGCGCAGGCCCTGCGCAACACCCTCGCCATGGGTGGCGTGATGCTCGGCCTGTCGACCGGTCCGGGGCGTAAACTGCTGCAACGGTTTCTGCCGAAGCCGGGTGAAGGCCCAGACCGCGCACAGCGCGAGGCCGGCCACTACGAGCTGTTCTTCCACGGCGTGCACCCGGAGGACAGCGCCTGTGACCTGCGGGTTCGCGTCGCCGGCACGCTCGACCCCGGCTATGGCTCTACTGCTCGCATGCTTGCCGAATCTGCACTGAGCCTCGCCGAGGATCCCCTGACCTGTGCGGGAGGGTTCTGGACACCCGCCTCCGCGCTGGGCGAACATCTGCTGGAGCGGCTGACCTCGCGCGCCGGACTGACCTTCGAGGAAGTGGCGATCGCCTAGCCTGCGCACCCCGAATCCTGTAGCAGGGCTGGAGACCAGACATTGCCTGAAAGACCTCAATCGCAGGGCTCCCCTACCGGTGTGAAGCGCTTCAACCTCACCTTTTCGGGGGAAATTCTGCCGGGCACGGACCCCGCCACCGCGCGCAGGCACTTTGGCCAACTTTTCCAGATACGCGACCCGGCGCGTGTCGAGCGCTTCTTCAGCGGTGACACGGTCACTCTGCGGCGCAGCCTTGAGCAGAAGGCAGCGGCCGCGTGGTTCGTGCGGATGCGCGGTCTCGGCCTGCAGGCACACCTCGAAGCGGTCCCTCAGGCGCGCGCTGCCACCGCGGCCGCGCCGGGTCACCGTCGGCCGATACGGACCCCGGCCTCACCCGGCCATGCGCGCTGGGGCCCCAATCCCTATACACTCAAGCCCTATCGGGCACCCGCCCCCGCAGCAGAGCGTGCCCGGCAGGCGGCGCGGCGCGCACACGTCGCACTCGCCGTCGCATTGCTTACGCTCTGCCTGCTGTTTGCACTGGACGCCCTGGAACAACTGCTGCCACCGCCGCCGGCGCTGCCCACTCTGCAGGCCGCAGCCACCAGTGAATCCGGTGAGCTGATGCTGGCAACGTCCAGGCTGCTACTGCACCATGACCGGTCAGGTGCACAGCTGGGTGTTATCAGTGCCACGGAACTGGGTCTCACTGCACCCGTTGAAAAACTGCTTTGGCTGAACAGCGAACGCTTGCTGGTTCGGGTTGCAACCACCGAGGGCGGCAACCTGTATCGCTGCACGATCGCGGACAAACAGTGTCGGGCCTTTGCCGGTGACCAGGGCCACTGGCGGGCGGATGCCATGGTACGCGTGCCCAACAGCCGTCACCTGGTGCTCGCCGACAGCGTCGGCGGCAGGCTTTGGCGGGTCGATGGCGTCGGCAATACCATCGCCGAAGGAAAGGCGTCGCTGCCGGCAAACCCGACCTTGCGTATTCACGACGGACTCCTGCTCAGCAGTAGCGCCGCCGGCCCCGCGCTGAGCGTGTTCCGCTACGAGCCAAGCGCATTCGCCCAGCAATTGGATGAACTGCTGCTGTTGCCGGAAGCCGCGCTGGCAGCAGAGCTCGACAGGGTTCAGGATTTCGCCCGCGCAGGCTCTTTCTGGTGGGTGGTACTGGAGAACGCCGGCAGCGGCCAGCGCGGCGTGTTCCGCTTCGACAGCCAGTGGAACGCACTACCCCCCGTCCTCCCGCCCTCGGCGGCTGCGTCGATGACGCTGGTGCCCTGGGGAGATCGCATGCTGCTGCTGCGCGCCGGCGACAACGCGCTGTTGCGCTTTTCTGCCGATGGCGCCGCAGGCAGCGCTCTGGCGTCAGACGCACTGACCGAGCGCGCGGCACAGCGCGGCCGGGCGTTGCAGCTGCGAGTCACGGCGCTGCACAGCGGGCGGGGCCTGTTGCTGGTGCTCAGCGCACTGGCGGCCTGTTTTGGCCTCTGGCAGTACGGCCGACAGCGGGTATTTGCTGCTGAGCGCGGCCGCCATGCGCCGCTGCTCGGGCCGCGCATCAACGAGGTAGAGTGGTTGAAACCCATGGACGCAGCGCAACGCGGCACGCTACGCCGCGCGCGGACCCGTGGGTACATCGGCCTGCTAGGGCCCCTGCTTGTACTCGTTGATCACCGCGGCGTCTACCATGCGGGCAACGGCATTCAGATTCAGCGACACCCCCGCTTCCTGCGCATCGAGGGGGTGCAGGTCGACATCGGCAGCCGCCGTCGACCGGCATTCGATACCACGCGCTGGGGAGCGGTCGAGGCGCTACTTTCCGGCAGCAGCCGCAGTGACATGATCGCGGTACTGGTCACAATGCTGGAGTCCCGGCAGCCGCTGGCGCTGGCGATCAGCGCCGCGCTGGTCGTGTTGCTGACGGCGAGCACGCTGACGCTCCTGCCCTGAACAGACGATATCCAGCGCGGCGCCGGAAGCACAAATTCGTTATACTCGACCCCTGCCAACGCCCGGAATGACTGCCGCCCAAAGCGACAAGGAGCACGCGCCCTGCATGGACAAGCCACACCCGAAACGCAAGCGCAGCCGGCAGAGACGGGACGTCGCTCTGATGATCACCTGCCTTGCGGATCTGATGCGCCCATCGGTCGGCTTCTCGGCAATACGGCTGCTGGAACGCGCGGGCTGCCGCGTCACCGTGCCGGAGCAGCAAACCTGCTGTGGCCAGCCCGCCTATAACAGCGGTGAAGTCGATGCGGCGGTGCCTGTTGCGCGGGCTGCCATCGAAACCT
Organism: Halieaceae bacterium UBA5044; assembly: GCA_002416125.1. Classification (GTDB taxonomy): domain Bacteria; phylum Pseudomonadota; class Gammaproteobacteria; order Pseudomonadales; family Halieaceae; genus Haliea. Next base: position 43,742 of record DIBU01000023.1, on the reverse strand, counting down.
TCGAGCCTTTTGACTACGTTGTCGTGCCCTCCGGCTCCTGTGCAGGCATGCTCAGCCACCATTACCCGGCGTTGTTCGAGGGAGAGTGGCACGAGCGCGCCCTGGCACTGTCGGCAAAAACCTGGGAGCTGACGCGTTTTCTCACTGAAGTGGCGCGGCTCCCCGCGCCCCGGCACAAACCGCTGGAGCGTGGCGTTACCTACCACGACAGCTGCGCCGGTCTGCGCGAGCTTGGTGTGCATCAGCAACCGCGGCAACTGCTGCAGGAACAGTGCGGCGTGCAGGTGAGCGAGCTTGGGCAGAACCAGGTGTGCTGCGGTTTTGGTGGCACCTTCTGCGCTCGCATGCCGGATATTTCCGCGAAAATGGCCGACGACAAGCTGGACAATGCGGTCGCTTCCGGAGCCAGTGTGGTGGCCGGCGGCGACCTCGGCTGCCTGCTGCACCTTTCCGGCCGCGCCCGCCGTCGAGGCCTCAAGCTGGAGTTCCGGCATGTTGCCGAGTTGCTCGCCGGTGATCCTCGCGGCCCGGGCATCGGAGAGGGTCGGGAATGAAGCTCGCCAGCAATGAGTTCATGCAGGCCTCAAGCGCTGCCCTGTTGGAGGAAGACAAAGCACAGCGGCGCTCCCTCATCGGTCAGTTCCTGCCCCTGGCGCGGGACGCAGCCGCCAGTGCCTACGGCGATTTCGACGGCCTGCGCGCACACCTGAAACGGGTGCGGCGTCACACCATGGCGCATCTCAGTCACTATCTGGAGCAATTTGAGGAGGCAGCCGTACAACACGGCAACCAGGTGCACTTTGTCGCCGACGCGGAGCAACTCAACAGCAAGGTGCTCTCGATCTGCCAGGCGCACAGCGCGCGACGCGTGGCCAAAGGCAAATCGATGGTCACCGAGGAAACCGGCCTCAACGAACTCCTGCTCAAGGCAGGGCTGGACGTGCTGGAAACCGACCTGGGTGAATACATCATCCAGCAGGCGGGCGAGACGCCCAGTCACATCGTCGGGCCGGCACTGCACAAGTCGCTGGCGGAAATCCGCCAGCTGTTCCTCGACAAGCACACGTTGGGGGACCGCGACCTCGAGACGGTAAGCGAAGTCGTTGAGGAAGCGCGGGGAGTGCTGCGCGAGAAGTTCCTCGCTGCGGACGTCGGCATTATCGGGGCCAACGCACTGATCGCCGAGCACGGCACCAGCATGCTGGTCACCAACGAGGGTAACGGCGATCTCTGCGCCAACCTGCCGCCGGTGTTGATCGTCTGCACTACCTTCGAGCGCGTACTGCCGCGCGCCGAAGATGCCATGGCACTGCAGCGCCTGCTGGTGCGCTCCGCTACAGGACAGCCACAGACCTGCTACACCAGCTTTTATACCGGCCCGCGCCGCGAGGACGATGTGGACGGCCCTCTGGAAACCCATATCATCCTGCTGGACAACAGGCGCAGCGATATCCTCGCCAGCGACTACAGTGAAATGCTTGACTGCATTCGCTGTGGCGCCTGCCTCAACCACTGCCCCATTTACATCGGCGTCGGTGGACACGCCTACGGCTGGGTCTACCCCGGCCCCATGGGTTCGGTGTTGACGCCGCTGCTCACGTCACTGGAGCAGGCGCACCATCTGCCCAACGCCTGCACCAGCTGTGGCCGCTGCGCGGAGGTCTGCCCGGCGAATATTCCGCTGCCGGACCTGCTGCGCGACCTGCGCCAGGACGAGAGCGTGCAGCAGTTGAAACCGGCTCGCTGGCGCAACGGGCTGCGCTTGCACGCGTGGCTGTTGCGCCATCCGGGGCTCTATCGGAATCTCACCGGCTGGACCATGAGCGTACTCGGTCTGCTGGGCAAGCGCCGGGGGGCGTTCCGCCGCCTGCCCTTTGCGGGCGGCTGGACCGGCCAGCGCGATTTCCCGGCACCGGAAGGCGGAGGCACATTCATGCGTCAGTATGCGGCGCGTCGACGCAGGGGAGGCAAACGTGGCTGAATCCGTCAGGGCTGAGTTGTTCGCCCGGCTGCGCGAACAGGAAACCTCCGTTGCGCCCGAGCAGATAGCGCGCGCGCTCGCTGCACTTGGCCACGCGCAGCCCGCGCGAGCAACACACACCGACCTGCACACCGCCTTCCTGGCCAATGTGCTGGCCAACAAGGGGACCGTGGAACTGGCTCGGGATCGCGGCGCCGCGGTGCAGGCCATAGGGCGCTATCTGTACCAACGCTTCCGCACCCATAAACTCGTTGCGGGTAATGACCCGCGGCTGGCGGCGATGCCCTGGCGGGATGGTGGTGTGCTGCCGCGATTCGGAGCGGCTGAAAACGGAGACTCGGCGGCACTGAGCTATGCCAGGTTGGGGGTTGCCGAGACCGGCGCCATCGTCACCTACACGGGCCGCGCCAACCCCGGGCGCAACAACCTGTTACCTGAAGACCACCTGGTCTTGATCAACCGGGAAGACGTTGTCTCGACCCTGGAAGATGCCTGGGCGAGAATACGTCACGACACGGCAGCAAGCGGTTGGCCCCGCGGCATCCAGTTTATCGCCGGCCCTTCCAGCACTGCCGACGTGGAAGCGCAGCTGGTGATGGGCGCACACGGCCCCCGACGCTGGCATGTCATCCTGGTGGGCGACACACCAGCGGAGGTGTTGGCGCAAGCCAGTGGAGGTGTAGGGGCGACTAGTTAGGCGTGAAGTTGAACTTCTGCCCACCCAGCGTGGCTTCGTACATCAAACCGCCCTTGGCAATAGTGAACACAGCCATACCCTTGCGATAGCCGAGGCTGGCAGTGGAGGCATCATTGCGACCGCCACTGACACCGGCGCTGACACCGCCTCCGGTGCTCGCTTCCGCTGACACCCCTGCGGTAATCGCTACCGCCGTGGCCTGTGCACCGAATTCGAAGTTACCGCTGGTGAACTGCTCCAGGGCCGTGGCGTTCTCAAAGAAAATGATCTGGCTGAAGGCCTGTCCACCCAGCTGGAAGCCCACCGTGAGCTGGGTCATGGTCGCCTCACCGATCATTTCACCCTGCCGGTAGACCTGCCCCTTGCCGTGTGCGCCACCGATACCGATACCCCCCTTGCCGATGGTCGGAAACAGGGCGTAGCCGTAGGCTGAGTCGAAGTAGGCGGCACTTTCGCCGGCACTGCGAAATGATGCCAGTGCCTCGGCGTAATTGTCTGCCCTGGCCAGCGGCGAGAGCGCCAGCGCAAGCAGAAGGTACAGGGCGGACACTACGTTGGTCTTGTTCATGGACTGCCTCACATTTCATTTTTTGGGAACCAGCCTCAACCATAGCACTGATTGCCAATTTCCCGTAGCGCATGCAGCCAGGGGGCCACTATCCGGTATTGCGCATACCCGCCGCGATACCGGCGAAGGTGACCATGATCGCCTGCTCAAGCACACCCTGGGGTTCACGACGCTGACGCTGCAGTAACTCCGCCTGCAGCACGTTGAGGGGGTCGGTATAGATGTTGCGCAACTGGATGGATTCGCGAATCCAGGGCGAATCCGCAAGCAGGGTTTCGCCGCCGCTGATTTCCAGTACCGTATCTGCATCGCGCTGCAGGGCGGATCGCAGCGACTGCCCCAGCCAGTGCAGTTCCTGCGGCACCAGACAGGCGTCGTAGTGCGCCGACAACCCGGCATCGGCCTTGGCGTAGACCATTTCCAGCATCGAGAGACGTGTGGCAAAAAAGGGCCAGCCAGCCGCCATCTCACGCAGGCGCGCCGCGTGACCGGCATCCAGCGCCTGTCTCAGGGCGGCGCCGGCACCCAGCCACGCCGGCAACATCAGGCGGTTCTGGGACCAGGCAAAAATCCAGGGAATCGCGCGCAGGCTTTCAATACCACCGCCGCCACGCCGTCGTGCCGGCCGTGAGCCCAGCGGCAGGCCTGCGAGTTCCTGTTCAGGCGTTGCATAGCGGAAGTAGGCGATGAAATCCGGCTCTTCCCTGATCACGCGTCGATACTCGGTGCAGGAACCGGCAGCCAGCTGTTCCATGAGATCGCGCCACTCCTGGCGCGGCGTCGGCGGGGTCTGCAGGTTGGCGCGACAGATTGCGCTGGTATAAAGCGCCAGGGTTTTCACCGCAAGCGAGGTCCAGCCCAGCTTGGTGCGTATCATTTCGCCCTGTTCGGTCACCCGCAGGCCCTGTTCCAGTGAACCCGGGGGCTGGGACAGCAGAGCCGCCTGTGCCGGCGCGCCGCCCCGCCCGATCGTGCCGCCGCGGCCGTGAAACAACGTGAGACGCACATCACTGGCGGCGCACACCGCCAGCAGCTCTTCCTGCGCCCGGTATTGTGCCCAGGCCGCCGCCAGCACACCGGCATCCTTGGCCGAGTCCGAGTAGCCAATCATCACCATCAACTGCCCCTGGATGTGCCCGCGATACCAGGGATCCGCAAGCAGGGCCGTGACCACCTCGCGAGCCCGGGACAGGTCATCGAGGGTCTCGAACAGCGGCACCACCGGCAGGTCGAAGGGGCAACCGGCCTCGCGCAACAGCAGGTGCACCGCCAGCACGTCGGAGGCCTGACGGGCCATGGAGATCACGTAGGCCCCCAGCGCCTCACGGGGCTGACGGGCCACCACCGCAAAGGTGGCCAGCACTTCAGCCACCGCCTCGCTGGGTGTCCAGCGGGGCGGCACCAGCGGGCGCCTGCTGGCGAGCTCCTGACGCAGGAATGCGCAGCGCGCATCCTCGTCCCAGGCGGCGTAATCACCCAACCCCAGCCAGGTGGTCAGTTCGGACAGTGCTTCCGTGTGCCGTGCACTGTCCTGGCGGATGTCGTGGCGCAGCAGATGCACCCCGAAACAGCGTACTCTGCGCAGCAGATCCAGCAGGGCACCGTCCGCGATCACCTGCATACCACAGGCCTGAAGCGAGTGGTAACAGAGGGAGAGCGGCTGCCACAGATCCTCCCGGGTCAACAGTGACGCACTGTCGGGGGACGCGCCGGCCAGAGCCGCCTCTATCGTCTGCAGGTCGCCTTTCAACTGCTCGCGCAAGCGCCGCAGAACGGCGCGGTAGGGCTCGTGGGACCCATCGGCCGCCTCGGCGAGCGCCGGAACGCAGACAGTCATGGACAGCTCCTCCACCAGTCGCGTCACGTCCTGCAGGTAGAGCTGAATCGCCTGCCAGCGGCTCAGCCAGAGTACCTCAGAGGTCACTTCAGCGGTGACGTTGGGATTGCCGTCCCGGTCGCTACCCATCCAGGACCCAAAGGTTACCGGTGCCGCCTCCAGCGGCAGCCGGCTACCGCAGCATTCCTGCAGCGCCGCATCAAGCCGGCGCATGTATTCCGGCACCGCTCGCCACAGGGAGTCCTCGACCACAGCGAAGCCCCATTTCGCCTCATCGACCGGGGAGGGCCGCTCGGTGCGGAAATCATCTCCATACCAGATCTGGGCAATCAGCTCACGCAGGCGGGTGTGCAGCTGTTCCTGTTCGCGCCGGGTGAGGCCGCCCAGTTCCAGCTGTGACAGGCAGCGACCGATCTCGGTCTGCTTGTGGATCAGGGTGCGCCGCATGATTTCCGTGGGATGAGCGGTGAGCACCAGGTCGATGCGCAGCGCCGCGACAGCGTCGACGATAGACTCCGCCGGCACACCCTCCTCCAGCAGGGCTTCGAAATTGCCGCTCAGGTTGCGCGAAGCCGAGAACAGCGGATCCATCTGCCGCGATACCGTGTGATGCTGGTCGGCAATATTGGCGAGATTGAGGAACTGGCTGAATGCCCGCGCTACCGGCACCAGCTGCTGGTTGTCCAGCGCGCGCAGCACCGCCAGCAGCTCGGCGTGGGCGGCATCCTCGCCGCCCGCCCGCGCCGACTTCGATAGGCGACGGATTTTCTCCACGAGGTCCAGAAACTCGGGGCCGTTCGCCGCTGCGATCGTGTCGCCCAGCAGGTGGCCGAGAAAGCTGACGTTGCTGCGCAGCTCACTGTAATCGGAACGCTCACCGCTGCCGGCTTCCCGGGTGCCTACCACTGGCTGAACCTCCGTAACAGATCACACACACGGGCCGAGTAGCCCCATTCATTGTCATACCAGTTAAGCACGCGCAGATAGCGCTCGTTGACAACCGCGGTGAAGCCCGCGTCGTAGATGGACGAGTGGGCATTGCCGATGATATCCGTGGAAACAATCGGCCGTTCACTGAAGGCGAGGATGCCCTGCAGGGCCGGGGAGGCGGCGGCCGTGCGCACCGCCTCGTGCACCGCATCCACGGTCACCGGACGTGCCAGTGTGACGAACAGATCGACCACTGAACCGTCGGGAACCGGCACCCGCGAGGCGATGCCGTGCAGGCGCCCCTTGAGCTGCGGCAGCACCTCACCCACCGCTTTCGCCGCGCCGGTCGAGGTGGGGATGGTGTTCTCCGCGGCCGCCCGACTGCGCCGCCAATCGGAGTGCGGCACATCGGCGAGCCGCTGGTCGTTGGTATAGGCATGCACGGTGTTGATCACGCCCTCTTCGATACCGAAGGCGCTATCCAGTACGCTGGCCATGGGCGCGAGACAGTTCGTCGTGCAACTGGCATTGGAGACAATGCGATGTTCCGGACGCAGGCCATCATCGTTGACACCCAGTACGACGGTGTAATCGATGGGGTCGGACGCCGGCACAGTGAGCACCACCCGGCCCGCACCCGCCTGCAGATGCCCATCGAGCTGGCTTCGCTTGCGAAAGGCGCCTGTCGCCTCCACCACAGCATCAATACCCATCTCCGCCCAGGGCAGGGCTGCGGGATCGCGTTCGCTGATCAGCTTGCAGCGTCCACCCGGGGTGACCAATTCGTCACCTTCCAGCACGAGCGACTTGCCAAACGGCCCCATGACCGTGTCGTAGTTCAGCAGATAACGCAGGGCGGCGTGGTCAAACAGGTCGTTGATCACCACAACCTGTATATCGGGGTCGTTCTCGAGGATGCGGAATACCGAGCGGCCTATCCGGCCAAAGCCATTGATTGCTACACGCATCATACCGCCTCCTCTGTGTGGTCCAGTGCCGCATACAGGCGCGCCACATCCAGCAGGCGCGCGGCGTGACCCAGGGTCTCATGCCAGCCCAGGGCCTTGATGGTATGCTTGCCGGCCTTGATGGTGCCGCAAGCGTCGAACACCAGCGAGTGGGGATTGCCAATGACGTCCGAGGACACCACCGGGTCCTCCACGACGGTCAAAATGCCCGCGTAGTCCGCCACGCGGCGACGCATGCAGTCGTTGACGGCGTCAGCCGTGACCGCCGTATCGGCGAAGACCAGGTTGACGTCCAGCAGGCAGCCTTGATGGATCGGCACATTCAGGGCGGAGGTCAGCACCTTGCCGGCGAGCGCGGGCAGCACGTGCCCCAGCCACGCCCCGGCCTCGTGCTGGTTGGGAATGATGTTCTCTGCGGCGGAGCGGCTGCGGCGGAAGTCGCTGCCCGCGTAGTCCTGCAATACCTGGTCCGAGGTGTAGGCGTGAACGGTGGTCATGCTGCCACACTCAATCTCAAACTCAGCGGACAGCGCGTGCAGCAGAAGGCACAGCGCCGTTGTGGTGGCCGACCCCGCGGATATCATGCGATCTGCTGCCCGAATGCTGTTACCGTTGATACCCGGCATCACGAGCCGATCGATATGATCGCTGGGCAGGGTGCGCAACAGCACTCGCGGCGCACCCGCCTGTAGGTGCTGGAGCATGGCGTCACGCTGGCGGAACTTGCCGGTAGCGTCAATGACGATATCCACCCCGAACACGTCCCAGGGCATCTCGGCGGGCGTGTCAGTGCGCAGCAGCCGGGTACGGAAGCGGCTGTTGTGGAGAAAATTGCCCTCCAGCCGGTAGCTTGCCGCTTTCATCTCCGAGCAGAGCAGATAGTGCAGGATGGCGGGATCACCGATGTCGGCTATGGCCACGATCTCGACATCCGTGCCCCGCGCTGCCAGGTCGTAGACCTGGCGGCCAATCTGGCCAAAGCCCATCAGGCCCACCTTGATGGGTCGTGCGTGTGTCATAGTCCCCCTCCTCCAGGCGTTGCGCCAGATTCCTGACCAGGTTTTGTCCACCAAATGTACGACAGCGCTGCGGCTTCGATCACCGGCTGGTAATCCACCCGGTACAGCCCGCCGTAACTACCCCAAACGTACTGGAGATGCGACATGGAAACTGCACTGGCTGGAAACATTCCCTTCCCAAGCAAGATGTCAGCAGAGGCAGCGATTGTGCGCAATGCTCTGCTGGAACGCGGCCTGGAAACCCCGATGATACAAAACGGGCTCTCCCGTGACGAAAAATATCGCCGTATTGTACAGTCCTTCACCGACATCACCCGCACGCTGGGCCTGGATCTGAACGACGACAGCCTGGCCGAGACCCCACACCGTATCGCGAAAATGTACGTTGATGAAATCTTTTCAGGGCTCGATTACTCACGCTTTCCAAAGATTTCTGTGATCTCCAACAAGATGCAGGTCGAAGAGATGGTGCAGGTGGACGACATCGATGTCGTCAGCACCTGCGAGCACCACTTTGTCACCATCGATGGCCGCGCACGGGTTGCCTACATTCCGAAAGACAAAGTGATCGGCCTTTCAAAAATCAACCGCATCGTACGCTTTTTCGCCCAGCGCCCGCAGGTGCAGGAACGCCTGACCCAGCAGGTTCTGGTCGCCCTGCAAACCTTGCTGGACACCGATGACGTTGCCGTCACTATCGATGCTGTACATTACTGCGTCAAGTCGCGCGGCGTGATGGACAGCAATTCCAGAACACGCACGACCTCGCTGGGTGGTGCATTCAAGTCCGACCCGAGCACCCGGGCCGAATTCCTGAACTGATCCCCCCCTGGGAATTCGGCTTTTTCGCCCGGCACTGCCGGGCTTTTTTTTATCCTGCATTGCGGTTTTTCGTCTGCCGCAAAGCGTGTACCCTGCCCTCTCTACCACAGCACCACGCATCAACACCGGGCACCCCATGAGAACACTGCTAACCCTCACCTCACTGCTGCTTTCGACAGCGCTGCTGCTGGTCGGCCAGGGCATGCAGCTGACCCTGCTGCCGCTGCGCGCCAGCAGTATCGGGCTGTCGGACTTCCTGATCGGTGTCAGCGCGTCCGCCTATTTTCTGGGTTTCGTCGCCGGCTGTCTGCTGATTCCGCGAATCATCGCCAAGGTCGGCCATATCCGCAGCTTCGCCGTGCTGACAGCCATCATGATGAGCGCCATTCTCGCCCTGGAAACGCTTGACGGCTGGCTGCCCTGGCTGCTGCTCCGTTTCCTGACCGGCGCCATGATCTGCGGCCTGTACACGGTTATCGAAAGCTGGCTCAACGACCAGACCAGCGCAGAGTCGCGGGGCCAGGTCCTGGCCATCTACACCTTCATTATTCTTGCGGCAATGGCCCTGGGCCAGATACTGATCAACGTTGGCCCTGCCGACAGCGCGACGCCCTTTATCCTCGCTGCCATCTTCATGGCACTGGCCATCGTCCCGGTGGGGCTCACCAGCCGTCTGGCGCCGGCCCCCATCGAATCCACGCGCATCCGCTTCAATCTGCTCTATCGCCGCTCCCGCGCTGCGTTCGCCGGAACCCTGCTCTCCGGGTTGGTGGTGGGCAGCTTTTGGGCCCTCGGCGCCGTGTTTGCCCGGCGCTATGGCGACAGCATGGCTGATGTCACCTGGTTTATTACCGCGGGCATCGCCGGGGGGGCGCTGTTCCAGTATCCCATCGGCTGGCTGTCCGACCGCATCGACCGGCGTTACGTGCTTGTCTTCCTGAGCCTGGGCGCGATTGCCGCTTCCGCCGCGGTTGCGCTCACCGTGCAGCACAGCGCGCATCTGGCTGCGGTGTTTGTGTTCGGCGCTATGACCATGCCGCTCTATGCGATATCGCTGGCGACGGCGGCTGACAATTCGTCGGCTGAGGAGTTTGTGGAGATCGGTACATCGGTGTTGCTGCTGAATGCCCTGGGGGCAGCTTCCGCCCCCATTCTGCTCGGGCAATTAATGAGCCTGTACGATGCCACGGCGCTGTTCTGGTCTTTCGGTGCGCTGTGTGCGGTGTTTACCGTGTACCTTGCCATTCAAACGCGGGACAAGGACCAGGTGGTCGCCGCGGAAGACCAGGTGCCCTTCTCCGCCGCCGCTACCGAGGCTGCGCCGACCGGCTTCAGTCTTGACCCGCGGGGACCGGAGGACGCCATCGGCGACCTGTTACCCACCGACACGCAGGGCCACGATGAATTCCAGACTGAGCCCGAGGCGGACGCGGAACAGCAATCTCGCTAGCTGTTTAGCATCCGCGCGGCGGTCAATCCGCCCAGTGCAGAATCACCTGGCGCTGTTCCGCCGCGCTGCGCGCAAGGCCCTCGGCAAGCTCACCGTAGCGCTCTTCTACCTTCTCACGGCGTATTTTCAGCGTCGGCGTCAGCACCTCGTTGTCGATGGTCCACTCCTGCCGTGAGAGGATGACTGCGCCAATACGCGCGTGCTTTTCCACCGCGTCATTGATGCTCTGCACCGCCTCGTGTATGGCCTGTGCAATCTCTGCCTCCGCCTGCTCGCGGGAGGACTCCGCCAGCTGGCGGGCCGCTTCATTCAGCACGGCCACCATGACCGTTTTGGAAAAACCGCGACCGAGCAGGCAGTGCTGTTCCGTGTGCGGATTTTTGGCAAACTCACCTTCAATGGGCGGCGGCGCCACAAACTTGCCCTGAATGGTTTTGAAGTACTCTTTGACGCGGCCCGTGAGATAGATAAAGCCATCCTCATCGACCCGGGCCTTGTCGCCGGTGTGCAGCCACCCGTCCCGGATCAGCTCTGCCGTCTTGTCCGGTTGGTTATAGTAACCCGGCGTGCAGCCGTCGGCGCGCACCACCAGTTCGCCCTCATCGGTGATCCGGTATTCAACCTCCCCGATGGGCTTGCCGATAGAACCGACCCGCCGTGAGTCGTGGCCGCTGACGATCACGCCCATGGCCTCGGTCTGGCCAAAACCCTCCATCAGGATCAGCCCCAGACGCTCCCACCACTCGATCAATGACGGCGGTGTCGGCGCGGCAGCGACCAGGCAGTATTCCACCTGATCAAGGCCCAGGCCATCCAGCACAAGCTTCCCAATGCCCGCGCTGTCCTGGCTCAGGGCCTGCTCCAGCACGTCATTACCGCCGAACTTGGCGATCACCGCCTGCTTCAACTGCTCCCAGACACGGGGTGGGCCAAAAAACATGTGCGGCCGCGTGCGCTGCAGATCTGCTGCCAGCGTCTCCAGGCTCTGGTTAAAACTCACTTCACCGCAGCAGGTCAGCGAGGAGAACTCGACAATCTGTCGCTCGGCAATGTGCGACAGCGGCAGATAGGAGAAATAGCGGGCCTCGTCTCGCGTCCCGAACGTAGAGCGGAAGCGCGTGATGGGCACGAGGTTACTGCGGTGCGTCTGGATGACGCCCTTGGGCAGGCCGGTAGTACCCGATGTAAACACCAGGGAAATCACGTCATCGGGCTGGCAGCGGTACTTCGGCAGCTGCCCCTGCCATTCCGCCAGCAGATCCTCCCAACGCAGGTGCGGCTCCTCCAGCTCTACCCCGGGGAGTGTGATCAGCGTGATACCCTGCGGAAGAACGCCCCTCACCGCGTTCCAGTTCGAGGTTTCCCCGACGATCAGTGCCTTGGTCTCGGTAAAATCCAGAATGTACTGGGCAGTGGATGCGGGCAGCGTGGTGAACATGCTCACCGTGACATTACCGGACTGGATAATCGCCAGATCCGCCATAAACCAGTGCGCACAGTTGCGCGATAACAGCCCGATGCGCTCGCCGTGGCCGAAGTGGTGCTCAAGCATGGCGGCCATGGCATTGACGGTTGCGTGGGCTTCCTTCCAGGACACATCCCGGGACCCCTCTGGCAGCAGATCCTTCAGCCAGACTCTGTCTGGCGTTTCCGCGGCCCAGTGAGCCAGCAGTTTGTCGAGTGTGTCAGCCTGCATAGTGGTGTCCTCTTTTATTGTGATTCGGGATGCCGGTAAACGGGGCCGGAAAACCCGTGCGTTCCAGTGTACAAAACCCGGCGTGGCTTGCCACGCAAATTCGTCCTCAGCGCAGCTCCAGCGTCTGCTGCCCTGTGCCGGTCGGCGTTCCCCGCTGTGCGACACCCGCCTGACCCATATCGGGACGCTGGGCCCGGTTCAGCCCAACCGGCAGCGGCTCCAGTGCCCCACGGCCCCAATCGTGCTGTGGCAGCCGAGCGGTGATGTCGTCCACATCCACGACCGGCACCAGCCCGACCAGTGGCTGCACCGAGCGCCCACCGCCCACGCTGTCGTCGCGACCATGCCAGCTGCCGCCCACCAGGCGGTGTTGCGCGCTGAAGGTCAGCAACAGGGCTTCATTGCGGGTGCTGGCCCGGCCGACATCAATGGACAGGAAGTCCACGCCCAGCGCACCGAGGCTGAAGCCCAGCACGTTCTCCGTCACCTGCCAGGACTCCCAGCCCAGCACATAGCCGCCGGGAATGGCGGACACGCGCAGTGGGGGTCCGAGCCTGGAGAGGATGTCGCCGGCACGAAGGTCCGTGGCGGGCGCAGCAGCCAGCGCTGCGGCCTCAGGGGCAAGGCTCTCGCCGAGGTTGTAGTGCCACTGCGTGCAGCCGCTGAGCATCAGCGCGAGTGCCAGCAGCGGCACGCGCCGTGTATCAGCCATTGTCGGCTGGCGCGATGCGGCTCGCCGCGTCAGTCAGCAGGCCGTTCTGGTCGAAGAAGAAGATCGCGCGATCATACTGCGTATCGATCTGCATGCGGTTGTACAGCACCAGCACGATACCTTCGCCGTCGGAGCGCTCGAACAGGTAATAGAGAATCGACTCGCCTTCAAGCGCGATCACCTGGGACGGCGGACCCAGGGCGGCCATCACCTCGGCGCGCGTGGTCACCCCCGGCTGGAGCGTCTGCATATAGGCGTCGGTCCAGCCGGCCTCTACGCCACGGCGGTTTTCGTACTGGGCACAGCCCGCAACCAGCAACAACAGGAAGGGCACTAAACAGCGGGCTACAGGTGTCATCGTTGATCTCGGGCGGCTTGTTTCGGATCATTATACGCCGGAAAACGGCGAACGGACCGCCCGCTCTCCCCCGTCGACATCAGCCCAGCAGAAGGTTGCTGCGCTGCACCACCTCCTGCCGGAAGGCGGCCGTCTTTTCGCTGTACTCACGGAAGTTGATCGTGGACACATAACGCCACTCAGCGGTGAGTGACTCCGGCGTGAAGCGGGTGACGAGATAACCCCGGTCGATCAGGTTGGCGTACACCAGATCATCGACCAGCGTCGCAATGAGGGGCGAAAACAGCCCGGCCACATCGCGGCCAAGCACCTCCTCCAGCCCCGGCGAGCTGACACTTGCGGTCGCCAGTTCCACGCCCACCACTTCGCCCGTGCTGGTAAAAAGCTGCGACGCCCAGGCGTTATGCGTATCACCCGCCAATGCGACCAGCCGGCTGTTCATCTGGCGTGCCACTTCCAGCACGCGGTCACGCTCGAAAGCATACCCATCCCAGGCGTCGAGATTGTAGGGAACCGCCGAGTCCAGCAGCGCCTGTTCCTCAGGCGTGCGCTCCTCTGGTGCCTTGTTCTTCGCCGTAACCGCGGCAAGCACCGCGGCGGTGCCGGCTGCCAGCGCATCGCCACCGCTGATGCTGGGCTCCAGCGCTTCGAGAATGGGCGCCGGCAACAGGTAGCGCGCCATCAGCACCTGCTGGCCAAGCACTTGCCAGCGGGCTGTCGAGTCGATCAGCTGGGTCTCCAGCCACGCCAGTTGCTCGGCACCGAGAAGCGTGCGATCAGACGCATTGCTGGCAGCCCGCGTTGCCTCGACGTCAATGCGACCACCACTGACAAAGTCCGGGTAGACATACTGCCGGTCACGGCCGATCACACGCGTGTCCAGCATGATCAGGTCCAGCAGATCACCGTAAGGCAATCGCCGGTAAATGATCTCCTGTTGACTCGCAGGGGGACGCACCGGTAGCCATTCATACCAGGCCTGTATCGCGGCGGCACGCCTGTCTGAATATTCGCCCTCGGTCGCCGGATCATGATTCTCCGCGCCCTCCCGCCAGGCATCATTGGCAATCTCGTGATCGTCCCAGACGACAATGAAGGGGTGGGCGCTGTGCGCTGCCTGCAGGTCGGGGTCAGTACGGTACTGCGCGTAGCGCGTCCGGTAATCCGCGAGCTCAAACAATTCGCCAGCAGGCTGTACCACGCGCCCCAGGGCTTCGGCATTGGCGCTGGCGTAGCCACCCGGAGCGTACTCGTAGATATAGTCACCCAGGTGCAGCACGGCATCCACCGGCTGCGCAGCCACTTCACGGTATACATTGAAGTAGCCCGCGGGGTAGTTGGAGCAGGACACCACGGCAAACGCCGCCGTTGCGGTGGCCCCTGCCGGTGCCGTGCGGGTGCGGCCCACGCTGGAAAGCACCTCGCGCACCCGGAAGCGATAGAAATACGTAGTGCCTGCCGCCAGCCCGGTAACGTCCGCCTTGAGCGTGAAATCCACGGTTTCGTCCGTGTTCCCGCGACCGCTGGCCACGAGATTGGCAAAGCCCTCGTCGCTCGCCACTTCCCAGTCGACGGTGACGAATCCGGGCTCACGCGGGGTCACGCGAGTCCAGATAATCACGCGATCCGTCAGAGGGTCGCCGGAGGCCACACCGTGATTGAAATCGGCGGCAACACCCTCGGGCAGCGGCGGGGCATCGCTGCCGTCCGAACAGCCGACCAGATTACCGCCCAGCAGCGGCAACAGGGAGGCAGCCGCAATGCCTTTCACCAAAGTACGGCGGCGCAAATGAGGGTGATCGGTCATGGTGTGCTCCGTTGGCAGCGCCGCGACGTGCGGCCGGCAGAGCACACAGAATTACAGCAATCGTGTTACCGGCGCAAGCGCGCCAGAAGGGCCGTCAGCGGCCACGACCGCCGCGCGATGGGGTGCGGCCATTGCCCTTGCCGCGGGCCGGCGCGCCGCTGCTGCGGGGTCCCGCGCGAGGTTGACGACGTGCCGGTACGGGTGCGCCATCGCGCGCAGCTGGCGGCCCGCTGTGAGGATTTTTTCCGACACGGGCCGATGCGGCCGGGCGCCCCTTTGCCGGGCGCCCCTTGGCCGGGCCTCCCTTTGCCGGGCCTCCCTTTGCGGACCGCCCCCGGGGCACCGCGTGCTGGGGTTCAAAGCCTTCAATCTCTTCCCGCGGCAGGGTTTTGCAAATCAGGCGCTCGATGTCATAGAGGTAATCGGCCTCGTCAGCGCTGACCAGTGAATAGGCCTGTCCGGCGGCACCCGCGCGCCCTGTGCGACCGATTCGGTGCACGTAGTCTTCCGCGACATTCGGCAGATCGAAATTCACCACCTGGGGCAGCTGCTCGATATCCAGCCCCCGCGCGGCGATATCCGTTGCGACCAGCGCCTGTACACGCCCCTGCTTGAAGTCGGCGAGGGCGCGGGTGCGCGCGTTCTGGCTTTTATTACCGTGAATGGCGACTGAACGGATACCGTTCTGTTCCAGCTGCTGGCTGAGTTTGTTGGCCCCGTGCTTGGTGCGGGTGAACACCAGCACCTGGTCCCAACCGTGCACTTCGACCAGATGGCTCAGCAGTTCCGGTTTGCGCTTCTTGTCTACCGGGTACACCCACTGCTGCACCGTCTCGGCAGTGGCATTGGGCGGACTGACTTCTACACGGACCGGTTGCCGCATATACCCCTGCGCCAATTGCGTGATCGGCCCGGAGAACGTCGCCGAGAACATCAGGGTCTGGCGGCGGGTGGGCAGCAGCGTGACGATGCGGCGGATATCGTGGATGAAGCCCATATCCAGCATGCGGTCGGCCTCATCCAGAACCAGCACTTCCAGATCGCGGAAATCCACGAAGCCCTGTCCGTGCAAATCGAGCAGCCGGCCCGGCGTGGCGACCAGCACATCGACGCCGCGGCGCAGCTGCGCAATCTGTGGGTTGATGTTCACACCGCCAAATACCACCGCAGAGCGAACGCCGTCATGGCTTCCGTAATCGCGAACGCTCTCCTGCACCTGCGCGGCTAGCTCACGGGTGGGCGTGAGCACCAGGGCACGGCAACGGTTTGGCTGCGCCCGCGGGCCGCCCGCAAGGCGCTGCAGCAACGGCAGCGTGAATGCGGCGGTCTTACCGGTTCCGGTCTGGGCAGCGGCCATGACGTCCTTGCCCGCAAGAATCAGCGGTATCGCCCGGGCCTGGATGGGAGAAGGTGTTTGATAGCCCTGCTCGGCAACGGCGCGAAGCAGGCTGGGCGACAGCCCCAATGTGTCAAAGGTCATCAGCAGCGACTCCGGTTTACACGGCTCAGGATGCCTGCAACACCGCCTGCGGCCGATGAAAACGCAGCTTGGCCTGCCGGATTCGGTCGTCGTGATCCACCGCGGTGCGCGCGATTTCCGCCGCAACACCCA
Organism: Halieaceae bacterium UBA5044; assembly: GCA_002416125.1. Classification (GTDB taxonomy): domain Bacteria; phylum Pseudomonadota; class Gammaproteobacteria; order Pseudomonadales; family Halieaceae; genus Haliea. Next base: position 27,285 of record DIBU01000023.1, on the reverse strand, counting down.
GACGATGAATCAGACCCTCCTGATTGGCCACCTGAATCGCCAGCCCCGGCCGCGCGTTCAGCTCCAGCAGCATCGGGCCTCGCTGGCGGTCCAGCACGATGTCTGCACCCAGATAGCCCAGCCCGGTCATTTCAGCGCAGCTCGCGGCGAGGTCCAGAATGGCATCCCAGTCGGGGAGCCGCAGCGACTTGAAGCAGGCGCCTGTATCCGGATGGTGGGTTACCAGGCTGCCGCGCTGCACGGCCGCAACGCTGAAGCCTTCGCCGATATCGAGGCCCACCCCCACTGCGCCCTGGTGCAGGTTCGCCTTGCCGTCCGAGGCGTGGGTGGCACAGCGCATCATCGCCATCACCGGCACCCCCCGAAAGACGATCACACGAATATCCGGCACCCCCTCGTAGCTGTATTCCGCAAGCAGCGGGTTGAAATCGATCAGCGCCTCGATCATCGCGGCATCGTTGCGCCCGCCCAGGCTGTGCAGACCGGCGAGAATATTGGAGGTATGGCGGCGCAGATCGCGCTCATCCAGCACACCACCGCTGGACTTGACGAAATGCTCACCGTCGCGCGACGTGATCACTAGGATGCCCTTGCCGCCACTGCCCTGCACCGGCTTGATCACAAACGCGTCGCGGCCCTGCAGCAGGTCCAGCATGCGGTTGATCTGGAACTGGTGCTCAATCACGCCGTAGAGCTCAGGCACGACAATATTGCGTTCCAGGGCGGCCTTCTTGGTCAGCAGCTTGTTGTCGACAATCTGGTAGTTGCGCCGGGGATTATTGGCGCCGATGAACGTGAGATTGCGCTTGTTCATGCCGAGGATGCCCCGCTCCCGCAGGACAGAGGGTTTCACCAGCCGAATCATTGCATCTTCGCCATGTCGCGGAACCGGTACAGCTCGGAAAGCCGGTAGCCGGTGTATTTGCCGATCAGCAGGATCACGCCGAGAAGACTGATCAGCAGCTCGGGGAAATTGAAGGTCAGGTGCTCGACCACCGGCACGGACATGGTGAGGTAGGCGAGCACGGCCACCAGAAGACTGCCACCGCCCTGCATCATGACCTCACGTCCACCCTCTTCCTCCCACAGGATCGACATACGTTCGATGGTCCAGGACAGAATGATGGTGGGAAAGAAGGTGACTGTCAGTGCCTGGTCAACGCCGAGTTTATAACTGATCAGGGACAGCGCGGCCATCAGCAGCACCACCACAATCACCACCGCAGAGACGCGGGCCACCAGCAGCAGGTTGAGATGGCTGAGCCAGGACCGTATCCACAGCCCGACACTGACCAGCACCAGGAATATCGCCAACCCCACCCACAGCGTGGTTTGCAGGAAGGCCAGCGCAATCAGCACCGGCATGAAGGTCCCTGAGGTTTTGATGCCCACCAGTACCCGCATCATGACCACGACAAAGGCCGCAACCGGCAACAGCAGAATACCCTTGAAGATCCCCTGCTGCTCCACGGGCAAGGCGTAGATGGAAAAGTCCAGCAGGGCAAATTCGTCACTGCGCTCTTCCATGCTGACTACGGTCTTCGCCGACAGGCTGTTGCGCACCAGCGCAAACTCAAGCCTGGAGTCGCGGCCGCCCAATACACGCAGCGCCGCGCCGTTGCCCTGGCGCCAGACGAAAAAATCCTCCGGCAGGCCCGCTTGCCCGCTCTCCGGGTCGAAGACTTCCCAGTCACTGCCATCGTAGACCTGCAGCAGCGTGCTCAACGTCTGCCGACGGCGACCGTCCTGCAGGGCAATGCCGCGCACGGGATAGGCGGGAATGTCGACATAGGCCAGCACATCCAGCATGACGCGCAGCGGCGCATCGCTGTAGGTGCCGAGCAGGAACTCAGCGTCCTGGCTGGGCTCTGCCCGGCGCAGTTCCTGAATCATCAGCGCGGTGAACGTGGCCGGGCTGCTGGAGCGCTCCCGCAGGTCTGCCACGAAACGCTCCATCGCCGCCTGCTGGTCGGCTTCGAGCAGGGGTGGATCAGGTGTTTCCACGGGCATGTCGGGCAAGTCGGCACGCCGCGCACGGTAGACCTGCTGCTTGAAGTACAACGTTGTCGGGTGCTCCAGCAGTTGGCGCGACCAGCGTGCCACACGTCCATCCGCCTCCTCGAACACAGAGAAGCCGAAGCCGGAGGAGGCGAAATGCTCTTCCAGCGTTACCCAGCCGCCGAGCCCGGAGGGCAGCGCGAGGTCCACTTCGACCGGACCACTTGCCGGCTTGAAACTGGCCTTGGTCTCGATGGTCCAGACCTCTCGCGACTCGCCCGGCCACAAGGGCAGGTCGAGCCCCACCACTTTGTACGCTGCTACAGCGATACCAAAAACAATCAGTGCGCCGGCGACAATGCCGACCTTTGCGCGGGATGCAATCATGGGGCTGCCGGGTGCTCCAGGGTGTGGCGCCGGCTGACATCGACAATCGCCACGTCAGTCAGCAGGTTGCGCCCCACCACAACCGGGTAGGGCATCTCGGTATTCTCGGACAGATTGACTTCAACCCGGGCCCGGCTGTCGCCCAGGGTGAGCCACATGCTGACGATGTAATTGCGGCTGCTGTTGCCGTAGGCATCGACCGCCGAAGTGCGCCGCAACAAGGGTGCTTCCAGCGCGTGCTGCTCATCACTGGCAGGATCGACCAGCACATAGCTCACGTAACGCTTGCCATCCTTTTCCAGTAGCTGTACATCCCGCGCCGCTATGATGGTGTGCTCACTCGCCGTGTCGATCACCGCCTCCAAGGTCAGGCCCGAAGGTTCCACGCGAACAAACTCCAGCACCCCGATAATCGGCAGTTCAAGCTCCCCCGCTGTCGACGGACGCGCGGGCACCGGCACCGGAGCTGCGGGACGCAACACGATTTTCTCCAGCACCCGAGGCTCGGGGCACTCCTGCAGTGGGCAGATCGGGCACATGACAACCGGGGCTTCCGGGCAGATGGGTGCCTGGTTAGCCTGTTCGGGCAACGCCTGGCAACCCGCCAGAAGCCCGCACATCACCAGCGCTGTGACTTTGAATCGCAAAACCATGAAATCCCCTTATCGCGGCCATCGTCGGAAGCCGCCTTTGGCGCCAGTATACTGTAGCGCCGCGCAGCAAAGCACCCGCACGGAAAGCGCAGTTTTTACATACCCGCGCAGCACTATGTCCCTCTTGATCTTGCCCCGGCTTGCCCCTACTGTGCGCCGAGCGGGCTCGCCGACGCGGGTGGACCCACCGATCACAGAGAGGATGCCGTCATGATCACCTGGAACGAAATCTGCCGTCTCGCCAACGAAGGCAATCCGGAGCCCGACACGACCCTGCAGCGCAGCGATGCGGAATGGGCCGCGCTGCTGACCCCTGAACAGTATCATGTCACTCGCCAGGCCGGCACTGAACGCGCGTTCAGCAATGACATGTGCTCGCGCTTTGAGCCCGGCAACTACGCCTGCGTGTGCTGTGGCACACTGCTGTTCGATGGTGAGCAGAAATTTGAATCCGGTAGTGGCTGGCCCTCCTTTACCCAGCCGGTGAAGTCCAACGTCATCGCATACCACAACGACCACAGCTTTGGTCGCTCGCGCATCGAGACGACCTGCAACACCTGTGGAGCGCACCTGGGACACGTATTCCCGGACGGGCCGCCGCCCAGCGGACTGCGTTACTGCATGAACGCAGTCGCCCTGCACAAGCTTGAAGATGATGGGGACGCCCCGGCATGAAACGACTGCTGCTGATCTTCAGCCTCGCCGGATTGACGGCCTGCGGCAGTCAGGGACAGCGTGCGCAGGAGGCCGTCACCGCGGCCCTGCCCGCCGTCGAGACCATCGAATTTCGCGGGCTCACAGACTATCCGGGAGCCGTTGTCTGCGGAGACTACCGGTCTATCCAGCGCTATGGCGACACGCCGGGCTTCAAACCGTTCATTTTCCGGGCCGGCCAGGCCGATGTCTTGCCAACGGCCCAGGACATCACCGTGTTCTGCAGCGAAGACCCCGCCGCCGCTCTGTACGCGCTGACCGGCATCCAGACGCGCCCCGCGCCCGGCAGCGCGCTGCGCAAGATCGCCGACGACCTGGGTCGGCTGCAGACGGCGCTGGACGATTATTACAACGACGTCGCCACCTATCCACAAACCGACCCCGGGCTGGAGAGCCTGCTTCGGCCTATCGGCAGCCTGCGCCGCGCCGGGCGGTTCAGGGAAGGCGGCTATCTGGACACACTGCCCCTCGACCCCTGGCAACGGCCCTACCGCTACAGCGCGCCCGAGTTTGCGGGCTCGCGCCAGCCGCCCTCACTGCTCACCCTTGGCGCCGACGATGCGCCCGGCGGCGAGGGCGAAAATGCAGATGTATCCCTGCATGAACTGCACTACCTGCAGCACCTGCTGAAGATGGCCGGCCCGTGAACGACCACCCACTCACCTACACCAGCGACATCCTCGTACGGTTCAGTGATACCGATGCGCAGGGGCACCTGTACTTCGCAAACTACCTGGTCTACGCCGATGAGGTAGCCGGCTTCTACATGGAGGAGCTCGGCCTGGGTGCCATGAACCCGCAAACCGCACCCTGCTTCATCTTCACCGTGAACATCAACTGCGACTATCTGGGGGAATGCCGAGCCTATGAGACTGTGGCCGTACAGGTGGGCTATACCCGACTGGGTCGCAGCAGTGCCGAACTGGCGTTCACGTTACAGGAGAAAAGCAGCGGTCGACCCCTCGCCCGCGGCAGCCTCACCCAGGTATTCACAGACAAGCAGACCCGCAGGTCCATCGCCATCCCCGCCCGGTTTCGCGACGCCATCCTTGCCCGCCAACCCGAACTCGGTGTCGGGCAGCCGGCGCAAAGCAGTTGACCACAGGGGCGCCCTGGGCAACCATCGCGCAGTGGACGCTCGTCGCGCCGGTGCGCGTCAAGGCGTCGTAGCAGGACATCGGCTCATGGCCCAAAGGCCGGATTACAAGACTGCCCTGAGCGTGATACGCGAGCAGGTGCAGAGCAAGGACTTTGCCCGCAGCCTGCGCGAGTCGGCTGTGCTGCTCGAGCAGAACACGACGCTTGTCGAGCTCTGGAGCCTGCACGGACAGTCCCTGCAGGGACTGGGTCGACTGGCGGAGGCGGAGGCCTGCTACCGCACCGGCCTGGAGCTGTGCAATGGCGCACCGCGCCTGCTGGTCCAGCTCGGACACCTGCTGAGCCGACAGAATCGCGGCGAGGAGGCCTGTGACTGTTTTGCACAGGCGATGGCTGCAGACGCCACATTGACCGACGCATACCGCGGGCTGCTCAATTTCCGCGCCATCCCTCTGGACAGTCCGGAAGTCGCCACCCTGCTGAAACTGGCGCTGGACACGGAGCGCAGTCACGCTGCCCGAGCGCGGGCCCTGTTCCTGCTGGGGCAGATCTACACCGAATCCGGCCTCGACAATCCGGGCTTCGCCTTTTATGAGCAGGCAAACCGGTTTGCCGCGGCCGACCTGAAAGGCACGCGCGAGTACCAGGTATCCCCCAGCGCTGCGGGTATGGATCGGCCGTTTTTCAGCCGGTACCGCCGCGGGCAGCCAGCCCCGCACTGCCCCCTGCTGGTGGTGGCGGGTCTGCCACGCTCGGGCAAGAGTCTCGTCGAGACACTGCTGGCACACCATCCGGGCGTCGTCGCCGGTGGCGAACTCGCACTGGTGCGCAAGCTGGCGGCGTCTTTACCGGCAGAGGGTAACCTGCATGCCCAGGCCAGGAGACTCGTGGCACAGGCCGAGTCCCCGCTGCTGCAACTCTGCCCTCCCCTGGAGGGCGCTGGGGCGCGCTACCTCACCGACACGTCACCCGCGAACCTGAGCCGGCTTGGCTGGCTGGGCCTGCTGCACCCGGAAGTGCCGGTTATCCTGTGCAGGCGGGCTCCGCTCGATCTGGGCCTGGCGCTGTTCTTCAAGAATTTTCGGAGCGGCCATCGCTACAGCTACCAGCTCGCAACCATTGGCCGCGCCATGGCCCTCGCGGAGAAACTCATCGACCACTGGCAGGCGGCCCTGCCCAACCCCCTGTTGCAGGTGCAGTACGAGACGCTGGTGCGTGAGCCCGACCTGGTGCGCCGAGAACTGACAGCGCTGCTGGCGCTCGACGATGCAGGCAGGGCCGAACACCAGGCACCGGGAACACCCCGGACCTGGCGCATTTTCCCCAGCCGTTCACTGGACTCGGTGGGAGAGATAAGCCCCGCGCTGGTCGGATTTGCGCACCGCTTCCGGCACCAACTGGCACCCATGATGCAGGCCTACGCAGACGAGCTCGCCCGGCCGCGGCTGAGCAGCCCACCGGAGCCCCGCAGCGTTCGGGAGCGCAGGCGCAAGCGCAACAGGGCGTGAGGGCGCGCGTTGCACCCGGGGCAATAGTCGACTAAAATACTCGGGTATTCACCGGCATCCTGGCTGAGCGTGTCGCCATCAGGGTGCAGCGCGTGCGAAAATACACGGAACCACGAGCCACCACTGTCACGCCCGCCAGCACAGGTCACTGATTATGTCGCAGGAACACATCGAACACGCCATACGCAAGGAATATGCGGCGGGCTTCACCACCGACATCGAGTCAGACACCCTGCCGCCGGGCCTGAACGAAGACACCATCCGCTTCATTTCCGGTCGCAAGAACGAGCCTGAGTGGTTGCTCGAATGGCGACTTGAGGCCTATCGCGACTGGCTGAAGATGGCTGAGCCGGCCTGGGCGCACGTGAACTACCCACCGGTCAAGTTCAACGAAATCTCGTATTTCTCCTCGCCGAAGGCGATGAAGGACCGCCCCCAGAGCCTGGACGAGGTCGACCCCCAGCTCATCGAGACCTACAACAAGTTGGGCATTCCGCTGCACGAGCAAGCCGCCCTCGCCGGTGTCGCCGTCGATGCCGTGTTCGACTCGGTATCCGTCACGACGACCTTCCGCGAAAAGCTCTGGGAGGCAGGCGTCATATTCTGTTCCATTTCGGAGGCGGTTCACGACTACCCCGAACTGATCAAGAAGTATCTGGGCAGCGTTGTGCCGCGCAAGGACAACTTCTACGCGGCGCTCAACAGTGCGGTGTTCAGCGACGGTTCCTTCGTCTACATCCCCAAGGGTGTGCGCTGCCCCATGGAACTGTCCACCTACTTCCGCATCAATGAAGCCAACACCGGCCAGTTTGAGCGCACGCTGATCGTTGCCGACGAAGGTAGTCACGTCAGCTACCTTGAGGGTTGCACCGCTCCCATGCGCGACGAGAACCAGCTGCACGCTGCTGTGGTTGAGCTGGTGGCGCTGGATGGCGCGGAGATCAAATACTCCACGGTGCAGAACTGGTACCCGGGGGATGCCGACGGCAAGGGCGGCATCTACAACTTCGTGACCAAACGCGGCGTGGCGCACAGGGACTCGAAGATCTCCTGGACGCAGGTGGAAACCGGTTCTGCCATCACCTGGAAGTACCCCAGCTGCATTCTGCGTGGTGACAACAGCGTCGGCGAGTTTTACTCGGTCGCCCTGACCAACAATGCACAGCAGGCCGACACAGGCACCAAGATGATTCACCTGGGCAAAAATACGCGCTCGACCATCATCTCCAAGGGCATATCGGCGGGCAAGAGTTCCAACGCCTATCGCGGTCTGGTGCGCATGAGCCCGCGGGCGGAGGGTGCGCGCAACTATACCCAGTGCGACTCGCTGCTGATTGGTGACCGTTGTGCGGCGCATACGTTTCCCTACATCGAGAGCCGCAACCCTTCGGCGGTCGTCGAGCACGAGGCAACGACCTCCAAGGTAAGCGATGACCAGCTGTACCTGTGCCAGCAGCGCGGCCTCGACGCAGAAAAGGCGGTCTCCATGATCGTCAATGGCTTCTGCAAGGAAGTCTTCAGGGAACTGCCCATGGAGTTTGCCATGGAAGCGGGCAAGCTGCTGGAAGTGAGCCTGGAAGGTTCTGTCGGTTAAACCCATGACTAGTGTGCGGCGCCGCTGCCGCACTTCGGAGCAAGAAGACCATGTTGAAGATCGACAACCTGCACGCCAGTGTAGAAAATAAAGCCATTCTGAAGGGCCTGGACCTCGCCGTCGGCGCTGGCGAGGTCCATGCGATCATGGGGCCCAATGGTTCGGGCAAGAGCACGCTGGGCCACGTACTGGCGGGTCGCCCCGGCTACACGGTTACGGCGGGCAGCGCACAGCTGCTGGGTCAGGATCTGTTGACACTCGACACTGAGGAGCGGGCACACCTCGGCCTGTTCCTCGCCTACCAGTACCCGGTGGAGATTCCGGGCGTCAGCAACATGGAATTCCTCAAGGCCTCCGTGGATGCCGTGCGTGAACACCGCAACGAGCCGGCGCTGGACAGTGTGTCTTTCATGAAGCAGGCCCGCGAGGCCTGCAAGGCCGTGAACCTGGACCAGGCGTTCCTCAAGCGCGGCGTCAACGAGGGCTTTTCCGGCGGCGAGAAGAAACGCAACGAACTGATGCAGATGATGCTGCTGGCACCAAAGCTCTGCATCATGGACGAAACCGACAGCGGGCTGGATATCGACGCCCTGCAGGTGGTCGCCGATGGCATCAACGCCATGCGCAGCCCGGACCGCAGCTTTATTCTGGTAACGCATTACCAGCGCCTGCTCAATTTCATCAAGCCGGATCGGGTGCACGTGCTCTCAGGCGGGCGTATCGTCAAATCCGGCGATCATTCACTGGCACTGGAACTCGAGGAACGCGGCTACGCCTGGCTGGAGGATGTCGCCTGATGAATGACTTCATGCAGCAGGCGCTGGCGGCTGCCGCGCGCTCAGCGCCACCCTGGCTGGAACCACTGCAGGCGCGCGGTCGTGAAGCGTGGAGCAAGACGTCATTGCCTACACGCAAGACCGAGGCGTGGAAGTACACCAGCCTGCAGGCGCTGCAGAAAACCTTCAGCGCAGCGCCCACACAGTCCGCCGGATCGCCGCTTGGGGATGTACCGCTGCCTGAACTGTCAGGCCCTACCCTGGTGTTTACCGACGGCCACTATCGGGCAGACTTGTCCACCACGGAGCTCCCTGCCGGTTTAAGGCTGGTGCGCTTTGCTGACGCCACCAGCGACCAGGCCGAGCGCATTGCTGCGGCCCTGGGCAGCGCCATCCTGCCGGGGCGTCACGTGTTCGCGCCGTTGAATGACGCCACGCTGACTGACGGCGTGTTTATGGACGTGCCGGCAAACACCCGCATCGAGACACCCGTGCACATCGCCTGGCTGACCACGGGGCAGCACGAGTCCATCAGTGTGACCCAGCGCCTGCTGGTCTGCCTTGGGGAAAACAGCGGCGCCACGCTTGTCGAGTCCTTCGCCAACACAGCCACCGGCGGCACCGCCTTCACCAACGGGCTGACCGAGCTGTTGATCGGCCGCGGGGCACAGCTGAACCACTACCGGCTGCACCTTGAGCAGGGCGACGTGGTGCACATCGGCGGCGTCCACGCCCGTCAGGAGGCGGACAGCGTGCTGAACGGTTTTCACCTCGCACTGGGCAGCGCGCTGAAACGCATAGATCTGGTGGTCAACCAGCAGGGGCCCGGAGCGCACTGTGCCGTGGACGGCCTGTACCTGCCGCGCGGCACCGAAACGGTGGATTACCACACCTGCATCGAACACGCCGTGCCCCACTGCACCAGCCGGGAGCGCTTCCGCGGCATCATCGCTGATGAGGCCAGCGCCGTATTCAACGGGCGCATTCACATTCATCCGCAGGCGCAGAAAACCCGTGCGGAATTGAGCAACAAAAACCTGCTCACCAGCAACAAGGCGGAAATCAACACCAAGCCGGAGCTGGAAATCTACGCCGATGATGTACAGTGCGCCCACGGTGCCACGGTGGCCCAGCTTGACCCCTTGACTCTGCACTACCTGCGCACCCGGGGCGTGCCGCGTGATGAAGCCGAGGTGATGCTCAGTTACGGCTTTATCAACGAACTGGTGGAAGCCGTGGAGCAGGCCGAACTGCAGGCCTTCCTGAAACCCCTGCTGGCCCACCGCTTTGCGCGGGATTCACGCCTGACGAGGCATATCCTGTGAGCTCTCCTGCCACGGTCACAGCCGTCGAATTTGACCCCCAGATACTGCGCCAGGATTTTCCGATCCTGCAGCAGTCCGTGAATGCTGCCCCGCTGGTCTACCTCGACAACGCCGCAACCACGCAAAAACCGGAAGCGGTGATTGAGGCGATCGGCAATTACTACCGCCGCGACAACGCCAATGTACACCGCGGTGTACACACCCTGAGCGACCGGGCCACGGTGGCGTTTGAGGGCGCGCGTGAAACAGTGGCGCGCTTTATCAACAGCCCTGGCAGCCACCAGGTCATTTGGACGCGCGGCGCCACCGAGGCCATCAATCTGGTCGCCTACAGTTGGGGTCGCAACCAGCTGCGCGCTGGTGACCGTATTCTGGTTTCTTACCTTGAGCACCACTCGAACATCGTACCCTGGCAGCTGGTAGCCGCCGCCACCGGCGCCGAAGTCGTCCCGATTCCCATTACCGAAGCGGGCGATATCGATCTGGAGGCACTTGCGGGCCTGCTGGATGAACGCGTCAAACTGGTTGCGGTCAACCACGTCTCCAATGCCTTGGGCACCATCAACCCGGTGGCGGAGATCAGCCGCATGGCGCACGCCGCCGGCGCGAAAATTCTGGTGGATGGCGCCCAGGCGATTGCGCACATGGCGGTGGATGTGCAGTCCATCGGCTGCGACTTTTACGTCTTCTCGGCGCACAAGCTGTTTGGACCCACCGGTATCGGCGTGCTCTGGGGTCGGGAGGCCCTGCTGGAAGACATGCCGCCCTTCCTCGGCGGTGGCGAGATGATCGAGACAGTCAGTTTCAGCGGCAGCACCTGGAACACGCTGCCCTTCAAGTTCGAGGCCGGCACGCCCAACATTGCCGGCGCGATCGGGCTGGCCGCCGCCATCGACTATCTCGCGGGCATTGATATCGAAGCCGCTGCGGCGCATGAGGTGAACCTGCTGCAACACTCCCTGACACTCGCCGCGCAAGTCGACGGCCTGCGCCGCATCGGCTGCCCTGCACACGCTGTTGGCATCTTCAGCTTTGTCCTCGAGGGCGTGCATCCCTCCGACCTCGGGATGCTGCTGGATGAACAGGGGATCGCCGTGCGCACCGGCCACCACTGCACGCAGCCACTGATGGCCCACTATCAGCTGCCGGGCACCGTGCGCGCCTCCTATTCACTGTACAATACCGTGGATGATGTCGAGCGACTGTTCGCCGGTATCCACAAGGCAAAACGGCTCTTTGGCTAGAAGGTTATTTATGAGCGTTGAAACGTTTGACGTGAACACCGATGCCCTGCAGGTTACGCCGGCAGCGGCTGCCTACCTGAAGAAACAGCTCGGCCAGTCGGGCAAGCGGGCGCTGCGCATCAGCGTCCGGGAGAGCGGCTGTACCGGCTTCATGTACGTCATGGACGAAGTGGACAGCGGCCAGGAGGGCGATCTGGCCCTGCATCCGGATGCGGAGCTGGCGATTTTCGTGGACCGCGCCTCCCTGCCCGTTCTGCAGGGCACCCGGCTGGATTTCGAAAAGGAAGGCCTGAACCGTACCATCAAGTTCCACAATCCCAACGTCACTGCTGCCTGCGGCTGCGGCGAAAGCTTCAGCATCAGCTGATCCGCGGAGTCTGCATGAGCGCCCAGGAAAGAACACTGTTGACCACCCAGCGTGACTGCCCGGGCAGGCTGGTGCCCGTTGGCGATCCGGTGACCATCCCGGCGCATACCTTCGTGACGCTGACCCAGGCGCTGGGCGGCAATTACACGGTCATTCACAACGGCAATATGGTGCGCGTCGACGGCACCGATGCCGACGCGCTGGGGCTGACACCACAGCGGCTGGACTTTACCCCGCCGGCCGATGGCCGCATCGACGAGGCACAGGTGTGGGAGGCACTGGGTACCGTATATGACCCGGAGGTCCCGGTCGACCTGGTCAATCTGGGGCTGATCTACAGCGTCGAGATCGACCAGGAGAGCGGCCGTGTCGCAATCAGCATGACACTCACCGCGCCAGGCTGCGGTATGGGCCCGGTGCTGGTGGGGGACGTCAAGTACCGCGTGTCGCAGGTGCCGCATGTCAAAAAAGTCGATGTGGACCTGGTCTTCGATCCGCCCTGGAGCCGCGACATGATGTCTGAGGAAGCCCAACTCGAAACCGGCATGTTCTACTAGGGAGACTTCACCGTGCCAGACCCGGCGCCCGCCAATCCGTTTGGCCACAGCATCACCAGCAATGACATCGTAGACACCCTCGCGTTCTTCGATGACTGGGAGGACCGCTACAAGTACATCATCGACCTGGGCCGCGAACTCCCGGACATGCCGCCGGCACTGCGCACCGAGGAACGCAAGATCCGTGGCTGTCAGAGCCAGGTGTGGATTGATGCACAGCTGGAACAGGGTCGCCTGCAGCTGTCAGTCGACAGTGACGCCTTTATCGTCAAGGGCCTGCTCGGCGTCGTGCTGGCGGCCTACAACAACAAGACGCCCGAGGAAGTGCGGGCGTTCGATATCGACGCCTATTTCGAACAGCTGGACCTGCTGCGTCACCTGTCTCCCACACGGGGTAACGGGCTGCGGGCCATGGTCGCCCGGATCCGCCAGATCGCCGGCGCGGGTTGAGGTCGACGCGGGCGCCCTGAACAGGCGCTCGCGCAGACCGCACCGCCTTAGTCGTCCTCTTCGGTGAGATCGTCTTCCTCAAGCTCATCCTCAGGCGTGAGGTCGTCGTCTTCGGAGTCGTCGGGATCATCATCCTCGTCCGTGAGATCGTCGTCGTCCGTCAGATCGTCATCGTCCGTCAGGTCATCCTCGTCGCTGTCGTCATCGCCGGAGGTGAGGGGGTCGTCGTCCAGGAAATCGTCACAGCCCTCGCTGGAGTCATCCGTAGAATCGCCATCCTCAGAGTCGTCATCCCCGAAGCAGGCGAACTCACGCTCACCCGCCAGGGCCACCAGATCTTCAAACTCCACTTCATCCGCGATCCCATCGGCGACGGGGTCATCGCTGACCTTGACCAGATCACCGGGCTGCACATTGGCAAAAAACAGGTCGGCATCAATATCGACGTCATCCCTGCCTTCAAACTCGGCACCTGAAGTGCTGTAGGTCAGGCCCAGAATGGTGATGCTCTCGCCCGCCACAAAGCTGTCTACCGGCCCCTGCAGCGACTGCTCGTTCTCGTCATCATCCCGCTCCACTGTTGTCGCTACCAGGCGGTCACCATCGAGATAGGCCTCCACCTCCAGGTAATCACCCGGCACGAGGTCGCCGATACGCAGGATACTGGCACGATCAGAGTCGTCGTCCAGCCGTGTGCTCTGCGACAGGGTCACGGCAACTGAGCCGGGCACCAGTTGCAGGGTGAGGGTGCCGGCCTCGACGTCAACCGCACCCAGCGGGCCCTCCACCTTGATGCGTCCACGGCGTGACGCGATACGGCTTGCCACCAGCCGGCCCTGCTCCCAGACCCCGTTTATCTGCACCACTGCGCCATTGCCCAGCACCAGACCCGCGGGTTGCAGGGTCGCGGCGCTGGCGTCGACGTCAACCCCTCCCACGCGGAAGCTGGCGGGACTCTGGTATCCCGTAATGGCACCCTGTACCTGCACAGCCGCACCCTCCGCGAAGCGGTTGCCGACGCTTTCATCCAACTCGATGCGCGTCGCAGTGAGCACGCCTTCTGTGAGTGTGCCGCGCACCTCCACCAACTGCCCTTCACTCAATGTGGCGCCACCAAAATCCTCCAGAGCGGCCTCACTGGCATCCACGCTCACATCACCGAGCATGAACTGGTTTCCGCTGAGCGCCGTGACGCGGCCTCGCAGCTCCACCTGGGATTGACCGGCGACGAACCGCCCTTCCCGCTCAACCCGGGTTGCCCGCAGACTCTCGCCGCGGCCCGTGAAGCCGGAAACTTCCACGACATCGTCGAGCGCCAGCGTATCGAACGTGACATCATCAAACACGGTACCCAGGCGTTCGACGATCACGTTGATGCCAAGAATAGTCAGCAGTTTTGCATCGCCGTCGGCAGAGACTTCAATGCCGGATATCGGCCCCTTCAGTTCATTGTCATAAATCACGCGCTCCGCGGTGCCGCTGGTGCCGCTGTCATCCACTTCCCCGGTCACCAGCACCACCATGCCCAGGCGCAGGGCATCGTCATCGCGCACTTCGCCATTGACGATGACTTCGGCGTCGTCGGTCTCGAAGCGCACACCGTTGACAAAGATACTGCCGAAGCCATCAATCGACCCGCTACTGGTTGTGCTTGAACCGGAGCCACCTATGCCACCGCCCGATGTGGGTGGGACACTGACGGCTGCACTGAGGAGATCGCCACCGCCACCTCCACCGCAGGCAGAGAGCACCAGAGCCAAAGCGCTGGACGTGACGAAGGGACGCGGTACGAAAGTGTGTTTCATGGCAACTGCTCCTGTTCAGGGAGTTCAATGTAGTAGATGCCAACAGCAACATAGCGGGGTGCCTCTGCGCCCTCTGTCGTGTCGTCAACCTGATGCTGGTTCAGCCAGGCGTTGTAGTCTTCGAGCAACGCCTGGGACTTGCGGTTCGACAGCGCACGAAACTCCGCAGCCGCCGCGCCGCCGATGGAGGCGTTGGACACCTTGCGCTGGAAAAAGCGGTCTGTCGCGGGGGCTTCCAGGTTGTGGCCAATGGTGTAGACCAGTTCACCCACATCCCTGCCGAGGATGTTGAGCTTTTCCAGCGACGTCGCCATCGGAATGTAGGCACGTTCCACGAGAAGTGCCCTGCCCTCGTGGACCTGGACGTTAGCACTGGCTTCCAGGATAGCGAGCATGGCTGCCGCCGGAACGTCACCGCTGTAACGGCGTGTGAGTTCGGCGAAGCTCGCCTCGGCACCCTCCAGCGGCAACGCCGCGGGCTGACCGGCGGCATCGTGAAAATCGGTGTCGTTGACCCAGCCGCTGATCACCCGGATCGCACGGTTGTAGCGCTGGCTCGCACCCGCGCTGACGGGCGCATCGTCTTCACGCAGCCGGCTGATTTCCTTGCGGGTCATACCCGTGAGAGCTGACACGCTGGAGACCGTTGCGCGTTTGCCGCTGCGGGCGGCGAGCGCGAAGCCCTCATCCGCAAAGGCCCGCCTGGCCAGCTCGGCAAACGCGCCGTAGGCCATGCCGTGTGAGAGCAGCACGCGGGCAAGGGGGCGCAAGATACGCAGTACCGCTGCCGCCAGAATGTCATGTATTGGCATATCCATATTTGGGAATTTATTCCCAAATATGGATCGCGTCAAGCCTGTTTTTGCATTTCTTCTGAAATCGCCTGGCGATAGCCGGACAGGCCCTGCAGCACCAGCGCTATCGCCAGCGGACACACCAGCACCGGCAACAGCGCCAGGGCATAGCGCAGGTCGAGGTCATTGCCGAACAGAAAGTCGGTGAGCATCGCCACCGCACTGGGGCCAAAGGCGAGCCCGAACAGGTTGGTGAAAAACAGCATCAGTGCCGATACCTGTGCCCGCATGCGATTGGGGGTCATGAACTGGACGGCGGCCACGCCGACGCCAAAGTGCGCATTGAGGAAAAACACGATGGGTGCCGCCCACCAGATTGCCTGCTCGGGGGTGCTGCTCAACGGCCCCGCGATGGCCGGCACCATCCACAGTGCGGCGACCAGCAGCACAATGCGCAGCGGCGCATCTGCGTACCCCCGGCGCCGCAGCGGCTCCACGGACCACCCCCCGGCCAACGCACCCAGACTCCCCGCAATCAGGAACATCAGGCCAAACTGGCTGCCCGTCTCGGCCCGGGGCATGGCGAAGCTGCGCATCAGGAATTCCGGATACCAGGCCATGGTGCCGTAGCCGAGGATACTGAGCACGGACGCTGCCCCGATGGGCGCAAGATAGCCCCGCGCGTGCGCCCGCAGGTGGCGGAAGATGGCACCCAGACCCGGTGTAGAGGGCTCCACCACCGCCGAGCCTGCAACGGCAACAGCCCCACCGCGGCGCGCCGGCTCCGGCAGAAAACCCAGCAACACGGCGAGCAACAGGCCCGGTGCGCCCACCGCGATAAAGGTCATCTGCCAGGGTCGCATCTCGCCCAGCAGCGGGAGTGTCACCGGCTCGCTCTGCGCAAACCAGGCGTACACCGCGCCGCCGACGACGTAGGCGAGCCCCCCTCCCAGCGTGATCCCCAGGCTGTACACCGCGAGGGCACGTGCCAGTTTTTCCCGGGGAAAGAGATCCCCCAGCATGGAATAGGCCGAAGGTGACAGGGTGGCTTCGCCGATGCCCACGCCCACGCGCGCGAGGAAGAGGCCTCCAAAGCTGCGTGCCGCACCACAGAGGCAGGTCATCACGCTCCAGGCGACCAGGCCCGAGGTGATGATCCATTTGCGGCTGTGACGGTCGGCAAGTCGGGCAATCGGCAGGCCCATGACGATATAGAACATGGAAAACGCAAAGCCGTGCAGCAAACTGTACTGGAAATCGCTGATGGCGAAATCGGCGCGGATCGGCCCGATCAGCACGGCCATGACATTGCGATCGATGAAGGACAGGATATAGGCCAGCAACAGCAGCACGAGCGCGTAGTTGGCGGTGCCCGCGGCCGGATAGTCCGCTGCGGCGCCCTCGCCCGTCGGCTGCGGCGCCGTCACAGTGCCGGTGACCCGTCGCAGCGCTGCCGGCTGATGTATCGCTTACAGCAGTCCACGCCCGGGAATGGCCTGCAGCAGCTGACGGGTGTATTCCTCACGCGGGCTGTTGAACAGGGCATCACCGGTACCCTGCTCTACCACACGCCCCTTGTACAGCACGAGTATGCGGTCGGCGATGTGGCGCACCACCGCAAGGTCGTGCGAAACAAACAGCATGGTCAGGCCGTACTCACGACCCAGCTCCAGCATGAGTTCAAGGATCTGCGCCTGTATGGTCACATCCAGTGCAGACACCGGCTCATCGGCCACCACGAACTCGGGGCGGGTTGCCAGGGCTCGACCGATGGCGATGCGCTGCCGCTGTCCGCCGGAAAACTCGTGCGGGTACTTGCGCACGAAAGCGCGGGCGAGGCCGACATCATCCATCAGGCGCAGGACACCCTGCTCCACCGTCTTGCGTGATTCAATACCGTGCAGGAGCAGGGGTTCGGCCAGGGTGTCATAGACCGACATGCGCGGGTTCAGAGACGCATACGGGTCCTGGAATATCATCTGCATGCGCCGCCGCATCTGCTTCAGGGCGGCACCCTGCAGACTGGTCACATCGGTGCCGTCAAACAGCACTTCACCGCGAGTCACCGGCACCAGGCGCAGCAGCGAGCGGCCGATGGTGGACTTGCCGCTGCCCGACTCCCCCACCAGACCCAGCACCTCACCGCGCTGTACAGTGAAGCTGACATCATCGACGGCACGTAGGGGCTCCGACCCGCGCCCCTGGGAAAACCAGGTGCAGAGGTTGCGCACCTGGATCAGGTCGTCGCGGGGCAACTCGCCGGGCGCCTTGCTGCCCGCGGGAATCGCCGCCAGCAGTTTCCGGGTATAGGGATGTTCAGCGGCCTCAAAAATCGCCTGCCGGTCGCCCCGCTCCACCACGTGGCCCTTTTCCATCACCACAATTTCATCGGCGATGTCAGCGACCACCGACAGGTCGTGGCTGATGAAGATAACGCCGATGTCGCGCTTGCGCTGCAATTCGGCGATCAGCCCCAGGATCTGCGCCTGTATGGTGACATCCAGTGCGGTGGTCGGCTCGTCAGCTATCAGCAGCTTGGGTTCATTGATCAGCGCCATGGCGATCATCACCCGCTGGCGCATGCCCCCGGAGAACTGGTGGGGGTACTGGTCTATCGTCGACTCGGGGTCGCGCAGGCCCACCTCCGCCAGCAGTTCCAGCGCTCGCGCGCGCGCCTGCTGCCGCGTCACCTTGCGGTGATACAGCAACGGCTCCATCAGCTGGTTGCCCACCGTCATGTAGGGGTTGAGGCAGGTCATCGGGTCCTGGAAGATCATCGCAATATCGCGGCCACGGATCTGCCGCAATTCCCGCTCACTCAACTGCAGCAGATCGCGCCCGTCAAACACGGCGCTGCCGCTTTCGATACTGGCGGGGGGCACTGGCAGGAGACCCAGCAGGCTGTAACAGGCCACGGACTTGCCCGAACCCGACTCGCCAATAATGGCGGTGATCTTGCCGGCCTCGACATCAAAGCCGATGCGGTTGACCGCCGTGACACGCCCGTTGCGCGTCGTGAAATCCACCTGCAGGTCGCGGACACTGAGCAAAGGCATAAGCGATCAGTCTCCAGAACCGCGCACGTCCAGCGCATCACGCAGGCCGTCGCCAAGGAAGTTCAAAGCAAACAGGGTGAGCGTCAGCGCGGCACCCGGGAATATCAGTAACCATGGGTACTCCTCCATGGTCTCGGCGCCGTAGGATATCAGCAGGCCCCAGGAGGTCGCCGGCGGTTGCACACCGAGCCCGAGAAAGCTGAGGAAGGCCTCCAGCAGCATGACGCTGGGTATGGTCAGGGTGGTGTAGACGATAATCGGCCCCAGCGCATTAGGCACCAGGTGGCGGCGCACAATGGTGGCGGGCGACAGCCCCAGGGACACCGCAGCCTCCACAAACTCCTGCTGCCGCAATGACTGCACCTGACCGCGCATGATGCGCGCCATGGTCAGCCACTCCACCGCACCGATGGCCAGAAACAGCAAGAGCAGGTTGCGACCGAAGACCACCATCAACAGCACGATGAAAATCATGAAGGGCAGCGCGTACAGGATGTCCACCAGACGCATCATGACCGCATCCACGCGCCCGCCCACATACCCGGCGACCGCGCCCCAGGTGACGCCGATGACCAGCGCAACCGCGGTGGCGACGAAACCCACGGCCAGGGAAATACGCCCGCCGTACATGATCTGGGTCAGCAGGTCGCGGCCGAAGATATCAGTGCCCAGCCAGTGCTCCGCAGAGGGCGGGGAGGCGCCCAGATCCAGATTCTGCGCATCGTAGGCATAGGGTGCCAACCACGGGGTCAACAGGGCGATCAGGATGAACGCCGTGAGCACGGCAAGCCCGAACAACGCCAGCCGGTTCTTGCGCAGCCTGCGCCAGGCATCCTTCCACAGGGACGTGCCCTGCTCTGCCTGTGCCACGCTGGTGAGGTTCGCCGCCGTCATTCAGGCCTCCCCGTACTGCGCACGCAAGCGGGGGTTCAGCCACGCCGCGAGGATGTCAGACAACAGGTTGAACAACACGATCAGCGTCGACAGAAACACCGTGGTACCCAGAATCATGGTGTAGTCACGGTTGAACGCGGCCTGCACGTAGAAGCGGCCCAGCCCGGGAATCTGGAAAATGGTTTCCACCACAAACGATCCGGCCAGCAAGCCGGCGAAGGCGGGGCCGAGAAAGGCGACGACGGGAATCAGGCCACCGCGCAGCGCATGACGCGTCACCACCTGCCACTCGGGCAACCCCTTGGCGCGTGCCGTGCGAATATAGTCCTGTGACATCACCTCCAGCATGCCCGCGCGGCTCAGCCGCGCGATATAGGCCGCGTAGGCAGCCCCCAGCGTAAGGCTTGGCAGAATCTTGTCGCCCGGAATGTCACCCCAACCCGCCACCGGCAACCATTCCAGGTGGATGCCAAACAGCAGCACCAGCAGCGGCCCGAGCAGGAACGTCGGCATGCAGATGCCGATCATGGCCACGGACATGGGTATGTAGTCCTGGGCGCTATTCGGCTTCAGCGAAGCAACCACACCCGCCAGCCCACCCAGCACAACCGCAACCAGCAAGGCATACGCGCCAAGTTCGGCTGTCGCCGGCAGTCCCGCCGCTATCAATTCATTGACGCTGCGCCCCGGGTATTTGAAGGAGGGGCCCAGCTCACCTTGCGCGAGATCCCCCAGGTAGGCCAGATACTGCTGGCCCAGGGGGAGGTCGAGCCGGTACTGCGCCTCAAGCGCCGCCTTGACTTCGGGTATGACCGCTTTTTCACTGTCGAAGGGGCCGCCGGGTGCGATACGCACCAGAAAAAACGTGACGGTGATTACCGCAAGAATCACCGGTATTGCCTGCAACAGGCGCCCTACCACAAACCGCCACATAGGCTACTCCAGTTCGAACTCGGTCAGCGGTACATCCTCGAGATAAATGTACTTTACGTTGATGAAATCCATCAGGTTGGCAGGCAGCCCTTTTACCGAGGGGTGCACCAGGTGTTTGCTGGCGTAGGTGTAGATGGGAATGATCGGCATCTGCTCCATGAGGCGCGTCTCCGCTTCATGGAACAGTGCGAAGCGCTCCTCCTGGGTGGCGGCCCGCGGCGCGCGCTGCAGAATCAGGTCGTCGTAGACCGGGTCCGCAATGCCCGTGTTGTTGTTGCCACCCTCGGTGATGTACAGGTCGAGAAAGTTGTTGGGGTCCACATAATCACCAATCCAGCCGCGCCGCGCTACCTGGAAATTCATTTCGGACACTGAATCCAGGTAGACCTTCCACTCCTGGTTGGAGAGCGTGACCTTGATGTTGAGCACATCTTTCCACATCTGCTGCAGGGCTACGGCGATCTTGCGGTGACTTTCACTGGTGTTGTAGATGAGCTCCAGGCCGGGCCAGCCGTCACCGTCCGGATACCCGGCCTCGGCGAGCAGACGGCGCGCTTCCGCCGGATCGTAGGAAAACAACTGCGGTGGCTGGTAGCCCAGTGTGCCCGGGGGCGTGATGGCGTACGCCGGGTTATTGCTGCCGTACAGCACGTTGCGGGTAATCGCCTCGCGATCAACCGCCAGCGACAAGGCCTTGCGCACCCGCACGTCATCCAGCGGCGGTCGCTCGGTATTCAGCAGGTAAAAATAGGTACCCAGATAGGGCGCTTCGACAAACGGGGTGTTGGGCAGGCTGCGGTAGGCGGGAATCTTGTTCAGCGGCACATCGCCCGTGTAGTGCAGCTGGTTGACGCGGAACATGCGCTCCTCGCTGACCGCATTCTCTGTCGGGTAGAACACGATGCCGTTCAGGCGCACCGTGTCATTGTCCCAGTAGTGCGGATTGCGCTCCACAACGATGCGCCGGTTGAGCTCCCAGTCCTTGAGCTGGAACGGACCATTGCTCACGATGTTACCGACGCGGGTCCAGCGGGTAAAACGGTCTGTCGCCTTGCCAAAGCGTTCGACCGTCTCACGGTGCACGGCAAAGCTCGAATAGTGGTCCATGAGCTGCAGAAAATACGGTGTTGGCGCGTTGAGCGTCACCTCCAGCGTCATGTCATCTAGCGCGCGCACGCCGAGCAGCTCCGGGTCGTCAATCTTGCCGGTCGCGTAGGCCTCGGCGTTTTTCACCGGGTACAGCATGTAGGCGTACAGGTTGCCCATTGCCGGGTCCAGCGCGCGCCGCCAGGACCAGACAAAATCGTGCGCAGTGACCGGGTCGCCGTTTGACCAGCGGCCCTCGGGCTGCATATGGAACGTAATGACCCGGCGATCCTCACTGAACTCCCAACTCGCGGCCGCGCCGGGCTCGGGCTCCAGCGTCCAGGGGTTTTTTCGGGTGAGCCCCTCAAAGAGCGCGTCGATGATCTTGCTCTCGGGCACGCCGGTCACCACATGGGGATCCAGACCCTGGGGTTCAGAGCCATTACCAAAGTGGAGGATCCCGTCGCGGTTACCCTGAGCCACATTGGACTCACCGGCACTGCAGGCAAGCAGCAGCGCGGACAGCAGGCAGCAGGTAACAACACGGGCATAGTTTTGCATAGACGCGAACATAGCCTGTTTACCCGGTCAATGCCATCAGTAACCGGCCGTGCCCTGGACAATCTGCGCGTGGAAAGCGGCGTCCAGCGGCTCGTAGCGCGATGACCCCGGCTTCAGCACGCACAGCGTATCGGCGACCAGCGCCGGGTCATAGCCCTGCTTGCGCAGTTCGCCCTTGAGCAGTTTGAAGGTGCCGGTGGTATCAATCTCACGCTGGATGCGAATGAACAGCGGCCGTGCATAGTGCGGCAGCTCAGTCTGCACATGCGTCGAAAAACTATCCAGGTCCAGCCTCTCCACACCCTCCTCCAGACGCAGCGATGCCATGCCGGCACGCCCGTCGGTGCCGGGCACCTGAACCCCGTACACATTGCTCAACGCGACCTGGGGGTGCAGGTTGAGAATTTCACCCACCTCGTTGGTCGAGACGTTCTCTCCTTTCCAGCGGAACGTGTCCCCGATGCGGTCCACAAACTGGTAGTGCGGCAAGCCGAGGGCGAAACCTACGTCCACCGTCCGCATGAGGTCCCCCGTGTTGAACCAGGCATCGCCCGGTTTCAGCACATCGCGCAGTATCTTCTTTTCCGTCGCGTCAGCACTGGTGTAGCCCTCAAACCTGGTGTGCGGGGTGATTTTTCCCAGCAGCAGGCCGGGCTCGCCTGCGGTCACCGGCTGACAGCGCCCCGCGGCATCGCGCACCACCTCGTCGCGGTCCACGTCGTATTGGATCAGCGCCGTAGGCAACGCCGAGGTGCCGACCGTGCAATCCTTGTTCAACAGGTTGAAAAAGCCCACGTTGCCCTCGCTAGACCCGTAAAACTCGGCCACCCGCCGAATCCCGAAGCGCTGCTTGAAGTTGTGCCAGATATCCGGACGCAGACCGTTGCCCACCACGGCACGCAGCGGGTTGTCCGCATCATCCGCCTGCGCCGGCACGTGAAGCAGATAACGGCACAACTCACCGATATAAACGAACGTCGTGGTGCGATACTCACGAACTTCCGGCAGAAACTGGCTGGCGGAGAACTTGCGCCGGATGAACATGCTGGCTCCGGCCAGAAACGCAGCCCCCGCACCCACCATCAAGCCGGTACCGTGAAACAGCGGCAGACACAGGTACAGTCGGTCATCCTCGGTGAGCTGCAGGCCACCCACCTGGACAACGCTGGCTGTGAGGAGGTAGCGCCGATTGGACAACACGGCAGCCTTGGGCAGGCCGGTGGTGCCGGAGGTAAAAATATAGAACGCGGTGTCATCAATCACGATATCCGCCGTCTCCGGCGGATTCTCCGCGTCCGCCTCGGCAGCCGCAGCCGCCATGTCCAGCGCCCAGGGTGGCGCGGCGCGCGTACCCGCGTCCGGCACGAACAGGTAGTCGCCGTCTGCCAGCGAAAGCGTATCGCGCACATCGCTCACGGCGTCCAAGCACTCCTCGCCAAACAGGAACTTGCGGGCGTTGGTGATCTCCGCGCAGTGGGTCAGGGGGCGCCCGGTCAGACTGGTGTTGATCAGGGAGGCAATGACACCCAGCTTATTGAGCGCGATAACTACCACCATAAAGGCGATGCGATTCTCCATGAGCACGCTCACCGCATCGCCGCGCTTCAGGCCCTGGGCGCGAAACACAGCAGCATAGCGATTTGCTTCCGCGTTGAATTGCTGCCAGTCCAGGGTCTGCCCTTCACAGATAAAGGCCGAGCGTCGCGGTATGCGCGCCGCATTGGCGGCAACGCGAGCACCCAGGCAATCGCGCGTGTCGCCAGGGCGGGGACGCAGCAATTTCTTCACCTTGATCAAATTGGGAAGTTCGGCGAGAGTGGTCAACACGTCTTTTTTTATCACTACAGGGCTCCACGCTGTTTCGCACGCAGTATGATACCTTGAACCGGAAAAATTGAAACCAAAACCGCCTGCGACACCAACAGGACTACCGCCATGACACCCTACGACAAGCTGCACAAACACTTTGCTCGACTCAATGATCTGTACCACGTGGGCGCGATTGCGCAGTGGGATGAAGCCGCCATGATGCCGACCGGTGGCGGCGACGCGCGCGGACAGGCGCTGGCGACGCTGGATGGCATCACACACCAGATGCTCACTGACCCGCAACTGGGCGAATGGCTGGCAGCGGCGGAAACCGCAACACTGGCACCCTGGCAGGCCGCCAACCTGCGCGAAATGCACCGCAGCTACCGCGATGCCACCTGTGTCCCGGAAAGCCTCGTGGAACGCCGGGCACTGGCCAACAGCCGCTGCGAGCAGGCCTGGCGTGTGCATCGCGCGGAAAATAACTGGCAAGCCATGGCGCCGCTGCTGGAAGAGGTTGTCGCGCTGGCCCGGGAGGAGGCCGCCGCGCGCTCAGCCGTGAACGGCATGTCCCTCTACGGCAGCCTGGTGGACAGCTACGAACCCGGTATGACCTGCGCGCAGCTGGACCCACTGTTTGCCGAACTGAAAGCCTTCCTGCCCGGCCTGCTGGACGCGGTAATTGAAAAACAAGCGCGGCATCCGGCTGTGCTGCCCGAAGGCCCCTTCCCGATCGAGGAACAGCGCGCGCTCGGCCTGGAGATGATGCGCACGCTGGGCTTCGACTTCGAGCACGGGCGGCTGGATGTCAGCCACCACCCCTTCTGTGGCGGCGTGCCCAGTGATGTGCGCATCACCACCCGTTACGAAACCGAGGGCTTCACCCAGGCCTTGATGGGCGTCATCCACGAAACGGGGCACGCCCTGTACGAACAGGGGCTGCCGGCGCAATGGCGATCCCAACCCGTGGGGCAGGCCCTCAGCACCGCCATGCACGAAAGCCAGTCGCTGCTGATGGAGATGCAGGCCTGCCGCAGCCGGGAGTTCCTGCACTTTCTCACACCCCACCTGCAACGCTGTTTTTCGACGGCCAGCGCAGGCAGCACAACGTGGCAGGAGGACAATCTGTACCGGCTGTTCACACGGGTAAACCGCGGTTACATCCGCGTGTACGCGGACGAAGTAAGCTATCCGCTGCACGTCATTCTGCGCTATGAGATCGAGCGCGAGCTGATTGAGGGCACGCTGGATGTCGCCGGCATACCGGATGCATGGGACACGCGCATGCAGGCCTACCTGGGACTGTCCACAGCCGGTAACTACAGGGATGGGTGCCTGCAGGATGTGCACTGGCCGGCCGGCCTGTTCGGCTATTTTCCCACCTACACGCTGGGAGCGATGAGTGCAGCGCAGCTCTTTGCCGCAGCGCGCCGGTCGCTGCCCGAACTGCCCGCGCAGCTGGCGGAGGGCAATTTCTGCGCCCTGCTGGGCTGGCTGCGTGAACAGGTCCACAGCCAGGGCAAATTTCTCGACTACAACGCGCTCATGCAGCAAGCGACCGGCAGCCCGTTGCAGTCATCCTGGTTCCGCGCGCATCTGGAGGCGCGCTACCTGGAAGGAGGCTGAACACGCCAATGACCCGATTAAGCGCCCAGGACGCCGGATTTCTTCGCATCGAAACGCCGCGCTGCCCTTTCCACGTTGCTGCCTTGATGGTGCTGCGCCCCCCGGAAGGCGCTGCCGGGAACTTCCTGCGCAAACTGGCCCGGGACTGTGGTCGGCTCAACGAGATTCTGCCCGCGTTCAACAGGCAGCTGTCGGACCCTGAGAACATCTCCGGCGCGCACTGGGAGGAAGCCACCCACTACTGCCCCGAAAACCACGTGTTCCACTATGCCCTGCCGCAACCCGGGCGCATGCAGGACCTGCTGCAGTTGGTGACCCGCGCACATGAGAGGCGCCTGGACCGTCACCGCCCGCTGTGGGAACTGCACATCATCGAGGGGCTTCCCGGCGGTCGCTTTGCAATGTACTGCAAGACCCATCATGCGCTGGTTGATGGCATCGGCGCCATGCGCATGATCCAGAGCCTGTTCAGCACGGATCCGGCGGGCCGTATCGACTTCCGTCAGGTGCGGCGTGAACAGGGCCACCGGCATAGTCACCACAGCCTGTTCGAACAGCTGGGCCGCGTTGCCAGAAGCACTATCAAGCAGTATCGCGCCCTGCCGCAGCTGTCGCGGCTGCTGCTGCACATGGGGGAAGATATCCTCAGTGGCAACGTGGAGGGCATGCGACTGCCCTTCACCGCCCCCCGCACCCTGTTCAATACCGAGTTGGAGGCCCGGCGTAGCCTGACCATCTGTGATCTGCCACTGGGCACCGTGCGTCGCCTGGCAAAGCAGAGTGGCGGCACCGTCAACGATGTGTTGCTGGCGATCTGCGGTGGCGCCCTGCGCCGGTACCTCAAGGCACAGAATGCGTTACCGAAGAGTTCGCTGATTGTGGGCATGCCGGTGTCGCTGAAGTCTGCGCAGGGTGCCGACGGCAACCGCCTGAGCTACATCCTGAGCCCGTTCTTCACCAGCGAGAGCAACGACGCCAAACGCCTGCAGCGGGTTGTCCGCACGACCCGCGCTGCCAAACGGGAGATGGCGGCGATGTCAGTAACGGCGGCAGAAGACTTTTACGCGCTGCTGATGTTACCTGCGGTGTTGCTCACCTTAAGCGGCAACGTCGAGCGCGTGCGGCCGGCAATCAACGCCATCTTTTCCAATGTTCCCGGGGCGAGGACACCACTCTACCTGAACGGCGCACGCCTCGAGGCACTCTACCCGCTGTCGATCATCACCCACGGCATGGGCCTGAACATCACGGTGGTGAGCCATGCCGGGAAGCTGTGTTTCGGTATCGCCGGCTGCCCGGCGCGGCAGGCGGCCATTGATGAGCTGCCCGGACATATCCGCGCCAGCTATAACGCGCTGCGAAAGGAGATGGCAGGGCGGTAGCTGTTCGAGAAAAAACTTGCGGCCGCCCGCGCCCCTTTTGCTATAATCGCGGCCCCCGCCGGTGTAGCTCAGTTGGTAGAGCAGCGCATTCGTAATGCGAAGGTCGTAGGTTCGACTCCTATCTCCGGCACCACTATATCAATAAAATCAATTAGTTAGACGTTATTCGTGATCTATCCCTATATAGATCCCCACTAAGCGAAAGTGGTGCATCAACGCTCCCAGTAGCCGCGTCCCCGCCCTCATCCTAAACTCAGCCCACGGAGCCGATAGACGCAGACTGGCTCGCCGGCTGGACCACAGCGGCCGACAAGTCCACTACACCCCTCACCTACTCTCAAGCCACACTACCTCCCCAACTGGCTCCAGCAGTGCCGCATCCTTGTTCCGGGAATTGCCAATACTCGACGCCAGCGGCTGCAGGGCCAACGGGAATTTCAGTTCCGCACGAACTAGCGGATCATCGGGTGGTATCTCCTCGGCATTGTCCAGCCAGCGGACGCACTCCTCCAGCGACAGCATCACTGGCATGCGCGAATGCCAGGGCTGGAACTCTGGGGCAGCTTCTGTGGTGACCAGGGTGCAGGACAGCAAGGGGGCCGGCTGGCCTCGCCAGACATCCCACAGTGCCGCCACGGCCAGGGAGCTGTCTTTGTTGGTGATCAACC
>DIBU01000004.1 GCA_002416125.1 Halieaceae bacterium UBA5044 | reverse complement strand
CATGCTGACATCCTGTGCTTGGGGCATGGCGTATTCTCGCAAAATGCCAGCCTTATTCAGAGTATCCTTAGAGTTCGTCGGCTGCATCCCTCATGTCGTGCCGAATCATGACCAGCCGGCGTGTATTCACCTGATATTTTCACTACAGGTATTTCTTGAACGCATTTGCGGTGATGGCGATGCTGAGGGCGAACAGTGTGGCAAAGGGCAGTATGACCCAGCTCGGGTGAAGACTGAACGGCAGCGCGAGGTAGATGACCCAGGCTGTGACCAACAGCGGCAGCACCGAGCGCTTGGACCAGTGGTAGATGAAGGAGCTTTCGCGTCCCCCGCCCCAGCGTCGCAGATCGCGGCGGACTAGGCCGTCCACCAGAGCCATCACACCAAACAGCAGGAAGACCGGTGTGGCCAGCAGCAGAATGGCCAGACGTAGAGCGAAGACCTGGGTGATCTGCAGGGCCGCAAGGATGAACTGGGCAAGCGGCTGGTACAACCGGTGCAGCCGGACCCGAAGGCCACTCTCCCCCACCGCGGTTGGCGTGCCAAGCCAGCCGAGGACATCCACCAGCCGGGTCCATTCAAACAGCGCGACATAGGTCTTGTCCGCCACCGTCTGGGCAAAGCGTGCCGGATCGGCACTCACCAGACTGCGGCGGAAGTCTATCTGCAGATATCCCAGCTCCGCGGCCAGCATGTCCCGACTGTGCTGCAGGCCCTGTTCCGGCCACCAGAAAACCATTCCCAGCCATTCCAGCACAATGGAAAACAGCAGCGCGAACAGCAACCAGTAGACGGCCTGGCTCAGACGAACAAGCAGTCGTGTCAAAGCGCCTTGCTGCGCGTTCTGCGCAGGGTGCGCACCAATGCGCTCAGCCATCGCGGTGACGGCCGTCCCGCGCTGGGTTATCCGAGTCCGGACCCGCAAGCCACCAGCGATCAGTGGTGCGGTACCAGTGCTCATTGGTCACATAGCGGCGCTGCATGCCTTCCGCCATGGCTGCCAGACTCGGTGGCAGAGCGGCATCCGCGCGGTCGTCGGGCAGCGGCATGCGGAGTTTCCACAGGCGCCCGCCTTCCAGCAGGGCGAACGCCTGACCTTTGGGCAGGCGGACCAGATCCGCCGGGGTAAGCATCGGCACCTCCGACACACTGATGCGGTCTTCATTGCGGGATTTGAAATCCACACCCGAGGTGGGATCGGAGGAGTCATCCACACCCGACACACTCATCAGCGTGACCACCTCCACCCGGGGCAGCTGGTCGGTCAACATTTCGGCGGTGGCCAGCTCTTTTACCCGCAGCATGATCAGGGTATTGAAGTTCCCCGCTACCTGGCCCGCCTTGGCGCGATTGCCAATGCGCGCCTCCACATCCGACCAGGTCTGGGTATAGGCCGTGACCTGGAACCCTGCTCCCCCCGCCTTGTTGAGCAGGGGCACGAATTCATCCCCGATCAACTCATTGAATTCATCGGCGTGCAGGGAGATGGTAGGCACACTCCCCGCCTCCGCGCCGGGCACACCATGCTTGTAAATGTGCCCCGCCACCGACACCAGGTCGGCGAACATGGCATTGCCCACCGCACTGGCAACGGTGGTATCGGTCAGCGCATCCAGCCCTACATAGACGATGCCCTTGCGCTGGATGACGTTCAGCCATTCAAAGATCGGCCGCGGATCCTGTTCATCCAGATAGTCCGGGGAGATCAGCGCCGCGATCGATCCGGTGGTGAGCTTTTCCATCAGGGGACCGACGGAGCTTACGATCTTGTCAAAATAGGTCTTGTCGTATTTGAAGGCGGACACCAGGCCTTCCAGCACCGGATCATACAGATCCTGTGCCTGCAGGTAGCGCATCAGGGCGATGGCCTCCCGATCGCGACCCCGCAGCGCGGCTGCGAGGTTGCGCTCACTGATTTTTTCGGCGATGTCGTCGACCGCATCGGACCAGCCCTCCGGGCCGTGCATCGCGAGGTAGTGTCGGGCGTACTCGACAAACAGCGGTTCAATGTCATTAATGTAGCGGCGGATCTGCTGATAGTCCGGGCGCCGCTGCAGTGCGACCAGCGCCCTGGCGACGATGTTGACGAAGCGCCAGGCGAATTCCTTGAACGCGGCTGAGTTGCCTTCGCTGGGCAGCTGATTGGCAATCCGGGTGGCGACCTCGGTGATCCTGGAAAAACTCCCAATCGCGTTGTAGCGGGCGGAGATCTCCGGGAAGCCCAGATGAAACAGATAAAAGGCATCGGCCCGCCCAGCCCGTTGGGCCTCGGCATAGATGCGCCGCAGCAGATCGGCATCCCCCTTGGGATCAAACACGATCACCACATCCCCCCGGTGGATGTCCTGGGTGACCAGCAGCTCGGCCAAGCGTGTTTTGCCGACCCGGGTGGTGCCCAGTACCAGCAGGTGGCCAACCCGCTCACCGAGATCCATCCAGGCATCCTCCTCATCGGGCTCCACCGCATGCAGGGCCGGCATACCGCCCACCGGTGGCTGCGGCTTCAGCGGATTCCACCAGCGCGGCTGTCGCAGGTACCCGGCGAGGGTTTTCAGGACAGGCGTTGATTCCCACTGCACTTCCTTACGGCGCGCCCATCGGTAGAGTGCACCGGCCTGCACATAGTGCTGCACCTCAGGACGCAGGGTGTCGCGCAGGCGCTGGGTGTGGCGCTGGGTCCAGCGAAAGCCGCGCCCCAGAAACAGCTTGTGGCGACTCACCGGAATACGCTCCGCCCGCATCCGGTACAACGGAAGGCGGCGCATATTGCGCTGGTACCGCAGCACCCGCCAGGCCTGCCGGGTGCGTATTCCTGCCAGCAAAAACAGGGCACTGGCGGCCAGCGTGGCAATGCCCGGCGGCATCATCAGCGCCCAGGGTGCCAGCAGGGCCACGCCGCCGGTCGCCACCGCCACCAGGGCCGACCAGAGTTCCACCGGGGGCCGCAGGAGTGCCTCGACCGGACGGACGCTCACTGCTCAATGCCGTGCCGGGAGATCAGGACCGGGATATGGGTCAATGCCAGGGTGTCTATCAGATCGGTGGCGGAAGCAGGCAGGAGCGGCAGACCCGCGGCAATCGCGGCCATGGTGTGCAGGTCCTCCGGGGTCTCGGCCTGCACCAGCAGCCCTACTGCACCCAGGGAAAGCAGAAGAGATCGGTGTTGCCGCAGCCAGGTCTGCGACAATGGACCGGCGCCCACCACAAAGACCGGGCGCGTGAGCGTGCCCTGGTAAAGTGCGGGCAGCGGCCTCAGGGGAACCGGCCCCGGGGTCAGTCCCGGGGAGCGCAGTGGCAGCAGCCGGGTGGGGTCGGCGGCGCCCAGGTCCGGCACTGCCGGTGCCGAGGGGGGCGCGTCTGGCGGTCTCAGCACGCCCAGAAACGGGGCCAGCGGATAGGTCTGGCCGTTGTCAGTTAAAACAACCAGCTCCGCCCGGACACCTGGAGATAGTAATGCCATCAGGAGCCAGAAGGGATACAGCCACCACCTGCGGCGCACCTCAGGGGTCCTGTACCACGGTGCGCCAGTGCTGCTGCACACGCGCCTGGTAACGCCGCGACAGAGTGGCATTGTTGGGCGCATGGTAGCAGCCGGCGGCGGACCACCACTCCCGGCTTTGCTGGTAGCACTGGGCCAGAATGTCCGCCCCCACCCGCAGGTTGTGGCAGGGGTCCAGGGCCCGGCGGATACCGCCCAGCGCCGCATGGTGGAAGTGCCAGTGGATCTGCATGATCCCGACATCCACCGCGGTCTCACCACTGTGCACCGTCGCCGCAAGCGCTGCCGCCGCGGCGCGATGGGACGGATAATAGCGACCCTCGCCGCGGATGTTCAGGGTCCAGGGCCAGGGCCGTATGCCCTCGGCTGTCGGCATGGTGTAGCCACTTTCCGTCAGCGCAATGGCGTAGAACAACGCGGGTGGGATGCCGTGCTCCTCTGCCACCTGTCGGTAGCCGGGCGGCACCACCTGCTGCGCACGCTTAGCTTCCGCGTCGGGTTCGGATGGTGCCGCGACCACGGCGACGCCTGCCAGTGTGAGCAACAGTGCGACCGACGCGCTGCCCGGCACGATCACAGGGCAGACCCGGTCAGCGGGGTCAGCGTCTCGCCGCGGCGGCGCAACAGATAGGGCAGGTTCACCTCGCCGGGGGCCATGCTCGCTAAAACCCCCGACTCAAAATTGAGTGTCACCCTGCGCTGTCGTACCCAGTCGGGGTCTACGCCCTGAGCCACCGCCCACTCGCGGATGGCCTGCTCATCACCCGGAGCGAGACCGGACAGATAGATGTCCAGCCCCGCGATGGTATCCAGGCGGGCCAGCAGGCGTGCGAGCACCGCCTCACAGGCGGCGCACTCGGGTCGAACAAACAGCAGAACCCGATCGGTACGGGCGAGGGGAGATTGGCTCGGTTGCTTTACCGGCAAAAGCGACCGGTCGATCAGGGGTTGCTCGCCCACCAGGCGTGTGATGGCTCCATCATAGGCCTGCTGGAACGCCAGAATGCGCTCAGCATCCTCCACCATCAGGGCGGCCCAGCGCTCCGCAAAGTGACGCCGCTCGCTGGCATCGCGCGCGTGGATTCCGAGGGCTTCTATCGGGGACAGAGTCGTGGGACTGATGCTGCCGCGAATCCCGTTCATAAGAAGCCGGTAGCGCTGCCACTCCTCAGAAGTGAGGGCCCAGTGCTCGGCCCGCGCTCGCTCCAGAGCCGTCAGTTCGGTGGTCGCCTGTTCAGATTGAGACAGCGTGCTTGAGTCGGTCGCTGGTACAGCGGCGGCCGTGACTGGCGCGAACAACACTCCCATTAACACTATCAGCGGCCGCCAGGATCCTGTGCTAGATCCCATCGGGATGACCTTGGTCTTGGCGGCCATTCGGGTTCACCACGGCATCGTGGCTGCCCAGGTCGCGAAAGCGCGGAGAAACTGTCGCGCAGGGTGTGGAGTCTGCCCTTCCGGCTGCAGCGTCAGCAGACGCCGCGGCGGTTGATTCACGCATAGCTCTCCCTGCAGTCTCGGCATCACCCTTCTCCAGCGACAGCCCGGCCACCAACAACATCATCACCAGAATCACATCGACCATGACGGGAGTTCCTCAGCAAAGGCCGGGCAGCGTTCAAACGCCACCAGACGGTGTAGGGGATCTTCCAGCAGACGCCAAGCGGGACCGGCGAGGGTTTGCAGCGCCAGCCGCAGGGGCATCGGACCGAGGGTGCGGTGTGCGTCGGGCAGGGGCAGGGGCATCAGGATCTCGCGGCTGGCATCACTTTTGGCTGAGACCGCGAGGCGATAGCCGGAGCTTTCCAGGGCAGCAGCCAGTGCATCGCCGACGGTCACCACGTCCATCGGGAACGTGATCCGGTCGATACCGCCCAGTAAATCCTGTTCGGCCGCTGTCGGCGTGGCAGCCAGCACGGTGTAGCGATCAACCACCAGTGTCTGCGCGCTGGCGTATGAACCGTGCAGCAGCAGTAATGCGGCCAGGCCCGTCAGGGCGGCGCGTGATTCTTGTAGCAGGAGAGTATTGAGAGACATGGTGGGTACCGGGTTGCTTGGGGATGATCCGATGATCTGGCGCTGGCCCGTCCGGCACCAGCGAAAACCCGGTCGACCCATGACGCGCTATGTCAGGCACCGCAATACACCCGCAGGACGTCGATGCGCTCATGCCCGAGCTCGCGGCTAATCTGCTGCCGCACCTGCTGGTCCCGCTGTCGTTCCGCTGGAGAGAGGGTCGCCACTGACGGACCACCGGCGGCGGGTGCCAGACGTCCGGTCAAAGTCTTATAGCGATCCTGGGCATAGGCATGGCGCAAACCATGCATGCGGCTCAGCCCCGCGTTCGCAGTATGGCGTTCATAGACCCTCAGCTGCTGTCGGTAATCGCGATCCAGGGGAATCAGGGACCCTCGCCCCGCCAGCTGGTGGGCGCGGGTAAGCAGTTCCCGCTGTGCGGGAGTCAGGATCGGAATCATCCGAGCCTTGCCGCCTTTGGTCCAGCTGGCCTTCAGCAGCAGGTGATCGCCGCGATCGGCATAGTGCGGCTGGAACTTGATGGCCTCTTCCCGGCGCAGGCCAAAGGCGCGCTGCAGCTCCAGGCTCATGCGCACGTGCGGGTCGCGCACCTGATCCAGCGCCTCGCTTCCGAGCTGCCGTGCTTTCGAAAAACCGGTGACCAGCTGCCGGTCTGGGATTCCATAGTGGTCGTTGCTGTTGGCGATTACACTGGGCTTGTTCACTTTCTCGGCCCACCAGCGCAGCGCTGACATACGATTCTTGATGGTGCCGATTGCCAGTGCCTCAGCCTGCCAACGGGCAACCAGTGCATCAATGTGCTTAGGTTTTAGCGACTGCGCACTCATTCTACGGTACCCCAAAAGGTGCAGCTGATCGGCGATCAGCGTCAGGGTGCGCTCCCGATTGTGGCGGGTGGCGTAGCTGCCATCGTGGTTGCGCTGGCACAGCTGTTTGAGTTGGTAGTTCAGGTCTCTCACGGTGTTTTACCTGTCTCGGTTAGTGTTTCTGATCAGGCGGGGGGACTAACCCACCGCATCCGGAAACCGGCAAGGATCACGGGACACCACTCCCTTTAACCTGAAAGCGCCTGTAAACAGGCTACACAACCGATCTCCTGGGGGAGATCGCTGTCGTGTATACACACGTGGCCCCAGGGGACCGACTGACAACGGGTGTGACATAAACACCTCCTTTGAGTTGAGCGACGACTGCCGCGATGTGGATGAAAAACGTTGCCCGGACACTCTGCAGGTAAGCCTGGAGAATGCCGGAAGCAACGAGGGGGTTTGATGGAAAGCACCGACCGAAGTCGATGGGGTGGAGAATGGACTGACGACCCTGGGGTCGGTGCGCCGACTGCAGTCCTGGACGCACGAGCCCGTTGTGACCAAACGGTCGAGGGCGGGCCCCCTCTGTGCCACTGATCCGCAGTGGCCACGGGTAATTCTGTCTACGGTGGCCAGTCTACGAACCCGTCACGCGCGCGTCCTGCCGAAAATCCGCCTCGCCGCAGCGTACTTTCGGGGCTCGGAGCCCTCGTCACTACCCCGCTACGCCTGTAGTGACGAGGGCGGGCCTCGCACTTGGCCGACGCTGCACCAGCAGCCATCCTAGAGGTGAAGGGATCTATGTGCTACGAAGCTCCCAAGCGTATAATACTTATGTGCGTTTGTTCAGCCCTAGATCTTGCAGGCTCACTGTGCAACATTTACGTATCATCGAAGTAGATCCGCAGGGTGCTGATGCGCTTGAGCTTTTACATGAGGCCGCAGTCGAAGCTCGAGCTTTGTATCCTGAGCTGTTTAACTCCGTAACACCATGGCCCACGAACGAACCAACACCTGACGGCGGCGTCTATCTCGTGGCCTACATGGGACAAGAAGCCGTAGCGTGCGGCGCCATCCGGCCGTTGGAGGGTACAACCGCGGAAGTCAGGCGCATGTTTGTATCGCGTTCAGCTCGCCGGCAAGGACTCTCCACAGCAGTGCTGCAAGAGCTGGAGGCGCAAGCCATACGCCGTGGGTATACCAAGCTGAGACTTGAAACCGGGTTCAAGCAGAAACCCGCCATAGCGCTTTACAAATCCCAAGGCTATGTCCGTATCCAACCCTTCGACCAATATGCTGGTGATCCAACAAGTGTTTGCTTTGAAAAGATTCTGCCACGAGAACATAAGCCCGGAGGTATTTGAGACAACCCTGTGCGTTAATGCGGCCACTTCCAATGGACAAGACATCCTCAGCAAAACCTGAAGCGAATACGTAGGTAATCTGCGCAAGTGCCTCCAAGAATCGCGTGAAAAGGTGAACGGTCTCAGATTACAAGTCCGCACAACAAAATGACCTCGGAATCACAACGAATCCTATGCGTCGAGAAAATGATACGGGCCATCAGATCGCCAGTCAGGAAGTCACAGCACAGGGGCTAATTGTTTGAAGTTTCGGAACGTATTCGCGTTGGCCGAAACGGCCTCGACTCCGAAAACTAGTTGTAAGAAAGAGAACTGGCACTGCAGCACATGTTAGGCAATTGTCACGAAGCGAAGTAACGTCGGGTCGCGTCCCGGAAAGTGCCGGCAAAGCGACGCGCCCCACCGGACGCGGCTGTGAAAAGAATGGCCAAAAGTCGTGCCGTCGGCTGATATCCAGAATCAGTCAGGGAGGCCCTACTCCACTAATGCGCAGACCGAATTTACGGTGCCGATTCGTGTGCTTGCAGGTTTCAACTCGGGAGTTGCTTGCGCCCGGGTGCGGTCGAGACTTCGGTGCCCGCCAGACGTTCGGACAGTTCCTGCCTCAGGATGGTGATGTCCCTGGGGGCGGTCAGTCCCAGCCGGACCTGTTGACCCTGGACACCCAACACCTCGATGACGACGTCATCACCGATGAGCAGGGTCTGGCGCGGGGATCGGGTAAGTATCAGCATCTGCATTCCTCCATGAATGGCTGTCAGCGCAGTGTAGCCGCTGAGCAGCGGTCAGGGCGGTGTCGGGGACACATTTGATGAATTATTGTTGCGGGAGAGAAGGTGCCGCTTTTACCCAAGCGGCCAGGGAGATCGTTGCCGGAAGCAACGGTGGTTAATCCTCATGCGGTTGCAGGATCGTAATGACCGGTTCGCCCTGATCACCAGGGCCTACGATCAGCTTCAGTGACACCTTGTCCGCGGTGACGCTGACACCATCTCGCGGTACCCGGTAGAGACTGAAGGACAGCTGGTTGCCGCCGCGGGCGCTGCCGCGTATGGCCATGACGGCCATCACCAGCACATCCCAGAGTCGACCAGTTGGATCCTGGCCGATCTGACGCTGATTGTCCGCAACCTGCCAGGCGACACAGTCTTCCCAGACCGCGCGGGTCAGGGCTACCGGCCATTGAAAACCGGCCTCACTGGCCAGCGAACCCGCATCCACGAGTACGCCCTCCTCAAACGCCTGGGCACGCGTATAGCGCACAATGACGGGACCAAAGATGTCGTTCAGGGACGACGGGGGTTGATTGTCTTTCATACGTCCATCTCCTTTGTTTTACGAAAAATGTCCGCAAGACAGACCTCCTTCCCTCCCGGGAAGCAGATCGCCTCCCGGGGGGTCGGTAGTGAGTGTTACAGCAGGCCAAGTTCCGCGAAGGACGTCGTGTCGCCGTGGGTGACCACGATGTGGTCCAGCACCCGCACATCAATGAGTGCGAGCGCCGCCTGGAGACGTTCCGTAATCCGCCGATCCGCCTGACTGGGCTCGGCCACCCCGGAGGGGTGGTTGTGGTAAAAGACGGTCGCTGCCGCGTTGAGGGTAAGCACCTGCTGCACCACAATGCGGGGGTAGACCGCCGCGCCATCGATCGTGCCGTGGAAGAGTTCCTTCACGGCGAGCACGCGATGGGCGTTGTCCAGAAACACACAGCCGAACGCTTCGGCTGTGAAACCCGCCAGCCGTAACCGAAGGTAGTCACGGGTCTGGCGGGGACTGTGTAAAACCTCACCGGGCTGATGCCGCTCCTGCAGCACCGACAGGGCAAGGTCGACGAGCCGCTCCTGCTCGGTCACGGTGAGTTGCTTGATATCAAGGGCCAGAACCCGGTTGGCCGCGCGGCGGGACCGGGTGGGGGCTGCTGTTGTCATGGCTGACTCCTGCTTTAAAAAGAGGCAGAGATCAGCCCCGCGGGGAGCTGTATCCCCGCTGAGTTGGAAGGTGGACCTGATGGCGACATCAGGTCCGGTAAGGCCCTAGGAAGCGGCTTTTTGAGGTTTCAGGAAGGGCTGCCC
Organism: Halieaceae bacterium UBA5044; assembly: GCA_002416125.1. Lineage (GTDB taxonomy): Bacteria > Pseudomonadota > Gammaproteobacteria > Pseudomonadales > Halieaceae > Haliea. The sequence goes on along the minus strand of DIBU01000004.1, from coordinate 115,735 downwards.
GTCGACCTTGATCCAGTCGAACCGCAACAGCCGGGTTTTCAGGCGCACGCCGGGTTCTCCGGTGTGCTCACCCTGCTTAAAAATAAAGGGCGCCGGTTTCAGGTCACTGAGCAGAAAACCTGCCAGTACCCTGGACCCGGCCTCCACCAGAAACTGCAGCTGGGGGACCAGGTCCTTGGCTTCCTCGCCCGCCACGATGCAGTCGAAATACGTGTGGCGGACCTTGTCGGCGGGGCCGTGCAGGGCGGTGAGCTCGATACTCCAGAAGGGCGAGCCCTGTTCCGGGGTGACTTCACGCACCTTGTTGACATAGCCGATGCCGTTCAGATGAAGATCGAAATACTTCGTTTTGCTGTCTTGAGACATGACACATTCTCCGTTTGCGGGTTAACGCCGAAGAAAGCAGGAGCCCTGACGGGATGCTTTCCCGACAGGGGGGTTACTCCAGTTGCCTGGAAGCGTGGATTGGCGGCGCTGCCGTGGTACCGGTTGCACAATCCGTCGGTACCTCTGGTACTGCCTGCCACTGAATCCGCAGTGGCCACGGGTAAAGCCGGTCCCTTTTAAAGGCTAGTTGCGGCTGGTGGGTTCCTCGCAGACGTACTGCAGGTATTTCAGCATACCGCGGGCATTGGCAAAGCCTGGGTGCTCGGCGATCCGCTGCTGGGGAAACCAGTCGGCCAGGTGCTCCGCAAGCGCGGCGCTGCCGCCGCCCACAAACACCACGGTGTCCAGTTCCGCGCCCATGCCCAGCTGGCGCCGGGTTTCGGCATGGATCTGCACCACCAGCTCGTGCTGGGCAGCTTTCACCAACTCAGAGACATCGTGCGCCCTGCCGTGCAGGCGGACGCTGCCGGAAGACATCGCGGCGGCGAGGGTCTGTTCGCCCAGGGTTTCGAGATCAAACCGCTTCTGGATCTCCCGCGCGACCTGCGCCTGAACATCCAACAATCCCCGAGTCAGGGAGCCCGATGAGCGGTGCACGATGCCCTGGTCCTGCACCACCACGTAATCGGTGGTACGGCCGCCGATGTCCACGATCGCCATGGAGGCCTCCAGCAGGCGTGCGTCAAGCGCAATCCCGTCCGCGCGCTGCCGGATGACCTGGTCATACCAGGCCGCCAGCGCCTCGGGAATCACCTCGTGAAAGGCCACGGCCACCGGCAGACGCTGGGTGGCATACAGCCCACCCGTGGACACCGGTTGCACGGGAATTTTCAGGGACTCGCGTTTCAGACCGATCGCCTGCTCGCGCTTCTGGCCGTCCTTAAAATAGAAGGCGGACACCGGCAGGCCGGAGACCACGTGCACCGAGTGGCCGGCGAGCATCGCCTCCTGAAAGGCGTGCTGGACAATGGCGCGGTGCAGCCCGGAAATCGGATAACCGTCATAGCAGGTGGACTCGCCATCGATCTGACCCACGGCATAGCGGGATCCCTCGGTGTCGTACTCGAAAATCTGCTGTTGCGCGGAGTCCATCCAGGTAATCCCTGCCTGACCGATGCGGCCCCGGGAGGGAATGGCGATCAGGCGGCCGTCGGCCAGCGCCAGTTTGGTGTAGGCATAGCCATCGTCCAGACCCACCTGAATCACCGTCATGTTGTCGTCGTGGTTGGCGGCGCTCACCTCCTCCAGGGACGCGCCGACGTCGGGCTCGGCCGCAGTCTGCGGGGCAGACAGCGGGGGCAGCTCCCGGGCGTTTTCACGCTGACTGTTCTGCATGATCCCTCCTCATCCAATCAGTGTACGGAGGCCCGCCAGGGGTTTGCCGCTCGGCGTACCGGCGGTGAGTGGGACGTAAATATCTTCCGCGGCAGCCCTCGGGGGCGCCTGGTGCGGGCGGGAAACTGGCGCGATGTGCAGGGGCACTGTGACCCGTGCGGGAGCGTCGGCCATCGCCTGACGCAGTCCCAGACATTCGCTGCGAAATCCCTGCAGCAGCACCTGCCGGAGCCATTCCTGGCGACGGGCTGCGGGATTGCGGCGCAGTGCGGTGATCAGCAGCGCCTCCAGCGGAACCCGGGTATCGAGCACCACCGTCAGCCGCACCTGTGGGCTGCGCGCGGGCCCGGCCACCGTCTGTACTCACCGGGGACCACCCGCAGCCGCGGGTGCCACTGGCATCGACTCAGGGGCAACGCCCTCGAGCTGCTCAGCTGTGCTGGGTTCCAGCTGATCTTCGGTTTTCGTGAGACTGCGTGGTTCAGCATGCGCCAACGGCGATACACGTGACGGCGCATGGCCCGCGGTACGTTCACCGCTCAGGATGTCCAGCGGGAGCTCACCGAGGTGCGCTCGGGCCTGCTGGGCCCGCTGGGTGTTGTGGTGAACGTCGGCGCGGTTGATGGCAAAGACCCGAAAGCCCTGGGGCAGGCTCAACACACCCCGCAGGCGGTGTGCACCCAGCGAAATCAGATCACCCATCTGACCGGAAGGGCAGGCCCCCACATGCTTTAGGGTCAGGCACTGGCAGACCAGGGCATCGTACTCCCCCAACAGCTGCGCGGCGCGGTAGGCGTGGGGCGTGGCAAACTGCAGCATCAGGGTCTGGGGGCGGCGTGACTGTGAAATACCGACGCGGAACCTGAAATTGTCCAGCGCCACGCCGTCCACCTGGACCCGCTGGGTGGCGAGGAAGGTCTGGGCGGCAGCAATCGCCTCCTCCACCCGGACCAGCCACCAGTCGGCGTAAGGATCATCGTCCGCTGCGGCCTGCCAGAGAATGTTCATCTGCGACGCAAATCCCAGCAGGCCGGTGATCGCGGGCTTGTTGCCCCTGCGCACCCGGCCACGGATCAGGCGCTGGGCCTGGTCGGTGTGGATTTCAAGCCAGGCCTCGCCGGTCAGGCGCCCTACCCGTCCCTGGCTGGCGGTGGGTGTAGCGGGTGTCGAGGATTCGTTGATGGCATTGAGTGGCTGGGCTGTCACGGCGGCTGACCTCTTCCGGATCGCGTTCACTGGCGGCTATGAACGCATCGAGGGCACCGTCGCAACAACAATAAACCCCGTCAGCGTCCGACGGGGTTTGTGGTTACAGTGTAACCACTTTACTGCGGTTAAGTTATCGTGAATCTGGTGGGATTTAGCGCCGTGGTCCCCGACCCAGGGTCTGCTGGATCAGGGCCAGCTGTTCGGCGGCGGTCTGGCGCAGGGCATCCCGTTCGGCCTCGGTACGTGGCGCTGGAGGTGGCTCGGCGGGTAAGAGGGTGTCAGCGTTTTTGCGGTTGCGCGCGTCGGCGACTTTCAGGCCCAGATTGGGCACGAAGGTCCCGGCCCGGGCGGCGCGGCACAGGGCGTAGAAAAATCGGAGCTCATCGTAGAGCGGCTTTGCGCCCTGGGTTTCAGCCTGCACCCGGCCCGCAAGTTCATCCAGCAGGGGCTGGTGCAGCTCAGTTGGGATCGGGGTCAGGTACTGCAGCGCCAGTGTGCGCTGGTTGTCCGTCAGGCGCCGCGGAAAAATCAGGGCATCCAGCGTTGGGGTTTCTGACAACGGCGATTTGCGCGATGCAAAATTTTGGGCGGACTTTTCGGTAGTTGTCGTAGTAGTTGTTGTTGTATTACTACTACAACTACTACCTACAACTTTCACTAAATCAACCGCCTTCGAATTTTGGTGCTGGTTAATGGCACGGGCTGCATCGGGTTGTGACAGGAGGTCATCCCGCGCATCCAGTAATCCCGCGGTGAGGTCCGCCAGGGAGCGCGCTGTGCCGTGCGCCGGTCCGGCACTCTCCGCGGAGTCCATAGCCTCTCGCACCCGCTGTTTGATATCCGGTAACGGCGCCAGGGGGTCCTCACCCTGCTCCACCGCACCCGCCAGTGTGGCCAAGACTGCCGTGGCCACCCGTCGGACCCGGGCGTGGCTGTGGCGCTCGCTCTGGCGCACGAAAGCCATATACCCCTCGTCCAGATACAGTGCATCGGCGAGCGGCAGCGGGTTGTCGTGCAGGGCATACACATTGCCCTGAAACTGCCCCGTACTGGCACGCACCCGGGCGCACAGGGATAGCCAGCGGGTCAGACGGAGGATGGCAATGGCCCGGGCAATGGTGGAGGTTGAAGCGATATTGGCGAGTTCGGCAATCACCTCATAGCGGGGAAACGCCGCCCGGCCGCCGGTCTCGTGGGCCTGCAGCATGATCACCATCCACACGACTTTATCCACCGGCTCCAGTACAGGGTCGCAGACGACCGCCGTGGGATACGCCTGGTGCCAGTGCCCCAGAAACAGCAGGTTGTCCTGCGCCGAGCCCTGGGCGCGGCTGGTGGCGGCCTGGATCAGACGATCCAGGGCATAGGTCTCCGGCCGGGGTTCACGCTCGATGCCGGACATGGGGTTGCCTCAATGGTCGTCGGCAGACTCACCCTCGGGGTTGCCGTAGGTGGTCCAGCGCTGGGTCAGACACCAGATCGTGCGCAGCTCAAGCCCGGTGGCGTCCTTCAGGGCCAGATAGTCCTCGCCGGTCAGTGAGACTTCGCCGTCGTCACCCGCCCGCGCCTGCCAGGCCAGCCACAGCGCATGGGCGGGTTCCTCGTCGGGCTCACTGGGGCGGCCCACCGCGGCGGTAAACCCCAGCAGACGACGCCAGCGTGCGTACTCCTTGGACCCGAGCCCAAACAGGGCGCGCATCATTTCCTGAGGGGCGTCGGCCTGCATCAGGGTGAGTTGCAGCTGGTCGGATTCACGCTGCTGGCGCAGGCGCGCCACCAGGTGCCAGAAGACTTCCCGGTCGAGCTGGACCTGCAGGCAGTGCCCCCGAAAGGTCCCGGTCCGGCAGAGATCGGTGATGTTGAGCTGCTGGAGAGCGTCAACCTCTTTGGGACCGAACTGCATGGCCCGCAATGCGAGCTGATCGCCTTCGTCGAGGCAGCGGACCGCGTACAGGAGTACCGCGGTGGTTAAGTCAGACTCCTTACTGGTTGGCATCGCTCCCCTCCCTGGGTAACCACAGATCAAGACCCGCGCGATCCGCAGCCTCGTGGATCGCGCGGTAGGTGGCCATCAGCGCCAGCAGATCGCGCCAGTCGGCATCGGCGAGCGACCGCCACAGCTGAAAGCCCCAGCGCCCGGGATCCGGCGTCCAGACATGCCGATGGAGCACGCCCGGATCCTGCTGCGAGACCGCCGTGCGCAGCACCGAATCAACCACCAGATGGGGAAGAACCTGATTCGCCGGTGCCGTCGTCAGCTCCGCGCAGGCCGCCAGCTGCCACCACAGGCAGGACACCTCGCCAAACAGGGCCGGATCCAGCGTGTCGCGCAGCTCCGGGGCCGGCACATCGGTCAGCATGAAGCCCAGACCCTGATCCGGCAGTGGAACCACCAAGGCTGCGAGCCCGTAGTGCTCTCCCAGCCCGGCGGCCAGTGTGTAGGCGGTGAACCGCAGCGAGACCAGTGGATCCTCGGGCACTGGGACAGTTGCGCTGACCGGCTCCGCGGCCTTGGAGGGTATATTCACCCTCCTCTGCGGCTGTGTCGGGTTCGATGGCTCTTTCACGCCACCTGGTTGCGTGGCCTCTGGCTCGTGTGCAGTCGGCAGTGGTTCCAGCACCACTTCGGTATAGCCAGAACCGCTGAGCAGAGCATCGAGTTGCAGGCGGACGCTATGGAGGCTGGTATCCGTTGCTTCCGCCACCTCGTTCTCGAGGGCGGTCCTCAGCAGCTCCAGGTTCCAATCGGGCGAATCGTAGCGCTGACAGAGCGCGGCAAAGATTTCCGCGCACTCGGACTCTGGACCGAGCGCATGGCGGTACCAGAGCTCGAGAAAGGCGTTTTCCAGCGCCTGGAGCTTTTCCACCTGGGGACGGCCCAGGCCGGCATTCAGGGCCTCCGGGATCAGCGGCAACAGGCGCTCCACCGCATAGACCATCTTGGAGATCACAGTGTGGTTAATGCCAAGGCCCCGCTGGGTCATGATCTTGGCAAGCCCCCGCAGCGTGAGGGTGCGGTGGGGTGATTCAGACTCGAGTATGGCTTTGAGATCCATCACCGCCAGCGCCTTGTCAATAAAGATCAGGCTCCCCCGAAGCTCGTTCTCCCTGAGGTGCGCCAACAGGACATGGGATTCCTCCGTCCAGGGCCTATAGACGCAGTTGACGGTACCAAACCGCTCATCCCGGGTTTCCTGGTAGAGTTCCTGCAGGATTTTTAGGCGCGTGTTGCCACCCACAAGAGGTACATAGTGGTTTTCACCAGGGCGCTGAGTGACCACCAGGGGCTGGTCGAGACCCTGTGAACGGATGGATGACTTGATGCGCTGGTATTCTGCGTTGAACCCATGCCGGGGGTTATGTTCATACGGCTGGAGGTCAGAGAGCGGCATCACCAGAGCGCCTGAGGCTGCTGGCTGGGCGACCGGTAAAACCGGCTGCCCATTCACGATCCTACCCCCGCTGTAAGGATCACCAGTGGGCAGGGGCATTGCCGACATGGGGATCCGCGATAGCGATCAGGTCGCAAGGGGCCTGCTCGGGGAGCCCAGCGCGGCTCGGGGCGGGATGTGACAAGCTGGGACGAATCCCCGGGATACGCGCGGTCGTTGATGGCATGCAGAAGCCGGTACGGAGAGATCATGGAGAAAATCCTTTTCCTCGCAACTCTCTAAACGTAGCATCGATAGAAAAACTTGCATTCATCATTTGCGTCCAAATTTAGCTGACTAGCCCCAACTTGCGCAGAACGCCACCCGGTGCCCTGTGTCTGAGGAGGCTTATCGACCGAATCGGCGATAGATACTATGGTCCGTATGTAAAGTCGGTGCTGCGCAAAGTGGTCGAGCGACGGGTATGAGCCGCCCCGAGCATTCACTCCCAGTCCAGATTAACGTCGACAGCTTCGCGTGTTCCGCGTCTGTTCCCACTCTTCAATCTCAGTGAGTCGCCAGCGTGTGCAGCCCACTGAGAGCTTGATAGGCTTGGGAAAGGCAGCGGAGTGGGTCCAGCGCCAGACCGTGGCGCGGCTAACTTGAAATCGCTGTGCGATGGCAGTGTCGGATAAATAGACTGTACTGTGCATGGCATTGCATCCTTTGTTTATTGGAAGCATTGCGAGAGAGTCTGCATGGATCGGTGAAGAAGCAAAGAGAAAAACCCGCACAGGCTTGACCCGATTTCCAGGAGCATATACTTGACCACCACATTTAAGAACAATAAAACAGAGTAAGCCCCGGATCATACTGTTGAAATAGTCGCTCTCTGGCCTTGGATCGATGAAGCGACAGCGGATGAACAACACGGCGGATGACGTGGAAACGGTCTGCCACGATCATCGCATTGGGGAAGTAGCGACGAGCGATATTGCGGTAGGTCTCCGACAGATCCATGACGATCAGCTGGACGTTGTCCTTTCCCGGCGGGGCCTTCAGATAACGCTGCGTATTCCGCAGCCGATCCCGGAACTCTGGGGGATATCTCGTTAGTTTGTTCATTGCTCCATCCTCTCAAGGTTTGGAGCCTCCGGCAAACTCAGGGCGATTCAGGGTCTTCACAATGGGCCGTAATATGCAAGCAGCAGCACATCTTCGGTGGGCGCGACATTGTAGCGTGGCGGCGGTAAGCGTACATCGATGCCCAGAGAATCCAGCAGGTTCTGGAGGCCGGGCTGACACTTCGTTAGCCTTGGTCAAATAGGCGTTGACGTAAATTGGCGCGTACACGTTGCAACTGTCCGATCAAACTGTCGCGCTCTTCGATCGGGATGCCGTCCAGTAGAATCTCCTCAATCTGTTCAACGACATTTTCCAGTTCGGGCAGCAAAGGTCGGATCCTGCCCGTGAGCACAACGCGTTTCACGCGTTTGTCACTTGCGTCTGGCATGCGTTCAACCCAGCTTGCGTCTTCCAGACGATCAACGATTTTGCCCAGCGGCGGCTTCGCCATCAACAGTCTTTCGGCTATCTGTGTCTGGGTTAGTGGCCCCTCTGTATAGAGTAGGTAGAGAACCTGCCACTGACTGCGAGTCAGTTCGAAGTCTCGAACCTCGCGATTGAAAATCTTGGCAACCATTAAACTCACTTCGTGCATCAATGTACTCACGTGATGGTGCGTAAACCGCTTGCCCTGAATTTCTTGACTTTTCACTGAAATATTGATTACCTTAGTTATAGAAACTACAGTTACTTTTTAGCTGACATGCAGACACTAGTCAACTCTCTGAGCGCTTATTGAAAGAATGGACACAGTTTCACCGCCCCGTAAATTCCTGCTGGCCGGCTGTCTCTTGACAGTACTTGCGGCCTGTGACCATTCAACCACGGAACCTGCAGCGGGCCTAGAGTCCAACGAAACCGCTCCCCTGGCCCAAATCCAGATCGGGAGGCCAGAACAGGTCCATATCAGCGAACCCATACTGACAACCGGTTCCGTATTTGCGCACAAGACAACCAATGTTGTGCCCCTTGTTGGCGGGCTGATTGAGGAAATCCGTGTGAACGTTGGTGATCGTGTTGACCAGGGTGACCCGCTCATAATGCTGCGACAAACAGAGTTCGAACTCGCGGTGAAGCGGCTGGCACATGCGCGAGATCTGGCCAAATCGGAACTTGAAGATGCCCTGCGCAATTTGGACAACGCCAACAGGCTCAGAGAACGGGAGGTAATTTCCCAGGAAACCCTTGACGCCCTGGAGACGCGCGTTGCGGTGTCCACGTCCAAATTGGGCATGGCTGAAGTCAACTTGTCTCTCGCGCAACAGGAGTTGACCGACTCAATTGTAAAGGCGCCTTTTCGCGGTGTCATCACCAAGCGTTTTGTCGATGAAGGCGCATTCGTGCCCTCGGTAATGCGCTCGGAAAGTCCGGTCGTTCAATTACAGAAGATTGACATTGTTATCGTTCAGATCTTTGTGCCAGAAACATATCTCACATCAGTGAGTCCTGGCATGCGGGCAATTGTCCATATTCCCAGCCTGGGTCAAACCTTCGAATCACGTGTGGCCTTGATCAACGATAATCACGAACTGAATACACGCAATATCGAATTGCGTATCGGTATCGCCAATCCTGACTATGTCATAAAGCCCGGGCTGTTTGCGGTGGTCAAGCTTTACCCTGAAGCCCGAGAGATTCGGATTCTGCCACCGGAATCACTTTTAGGCGCGGGGCAAGACAGGCACGTGTTGACAGTAGAAGATGGCAAAGTCCAACGGATGAATGTGGCGGTAAAAGCCTTGACTGATGGCAGCTTGGAACTGCTTTCTGAACTAGATCCTGATACCAACATTATTGTCGGCACGCAACGTCACACTCTGGAACCGGGCAACCCGGTCACAGTCGACCAACTGCTCTGATGTGGATCGCTGACCTCTCGATTCGCCGTCCTGTCATGACCGTCATGTTCGTCGGCGCATTGGTATTGCTGGGCGCCATATCAATGCCGCGCGTCAATATGAGTCTGTTCCCCCATGTTGACATTCCCATTGTCACTGTTGAAACAACTCTGGAAGGTGCCTCTCCCGCGACAATGGAATCAGAGGTAACAGACCGACTTGAGGAGGAACTGTTTGCGATCGCGGGACTAGACAGTCTTCGCTCGGCAAGTGCCGACGGGTACTCCCAGATCATCCTGGAGTTCGAACTGGAAACGGACGTGAATTTGAAAGCACAGGAGGTTCGAGACAAGGCAGCCAGGGCTTTCCCGTTTTTACCAGAGGGGACAAAACAACCACTGATTACAATCCTCGATCCGGATTCCGAGCCGATAGTCTCCATCATCATGTCTGGGCCTCTGCCGACAGGCGAGTTAACCAAACTGGCCAAAAGCACAGTGAAGGAACGCTTACAGAGGGTTCCGGGTGTCGGTAGCGTACAACTTGTGGGAGATCGTGAAAGGGAAGTCCGGATTTGGCTCAATGCAAGCCGGATGCGCGGCTATGGCACTACTGTTGACGATATATCTGCAGCCATAAGACGAGAGCACGTGGACATCGCCGGTGGACGACTGGAATACCAAAACGGCAACTCTGAGTTCACCGTCAAGACACTTGGAGAGGTGACAAGCATCGAAGAGTTGAAAGATATTGCGATATTCCGCGTCAACCAGGCACTGGTCCGATTGAGAGATGTGGCAAGATTGGAAGATGGGCTTGAAGATGAACGAAGTTATGCCGAACTCGACGGAATAAATGGCATTAGTCTTGAGATACGCAAGCAAAGCGGTGCAAACACCGTCAACGTGGCTCGAGCCATTAGAGCAGAGCTCGAAAAGATAAGGGACGAAATACGATCCGACATTTCCCTGACCCCGGTCAGGGATAATTCCAGATTCATTGAATCCACGGTACGAGACGTTTCATTCGACATTATATTGGGTGTCGTGCTCGTTGTTGCGGTGACACTGTTTTTCCTTCTGAGCATTCGTGCCACTATCATTGTTGCTACGGCCATTCCTACGGCACTCATAGCCACCTTCTTTGCCTTTTACGTCCTGGATTTCTCAATAAACATGATGTCGCTTATTGCGATTTCTTTGTGCGTTGGCCTACTGGTCGACGATGCCGTCGTAGTGTTGGAGTCGATATACAGGGAAATCGAGGAAGGTCAAGAACCCGCTGTTGCCGCGTCGGTAGGCACAGGAAAGGTCGCTATGGCAGTGGTTGCCTCGACGTTCGCAGTCATGGCTGTTTTCCTGCCCATTTCGTTCACGGATGGACTGATCGGCGTATTCATGTACCAGTATGGCGTTACCGTCGCAGTTGCTGTCGGAATCTCTTTGATAATATCACTGACTTTGACTCCCATGCTCTGCTCCAGACTGCTGCAGCGCAGTACCACGAAAAGCTCAGCAGTACACGCATTGGAACGCGCACACTCCAGGCTGGAATCCAGCTACGTGTCCTTGGTACGAGCGGCATTGTCCGCAAGGTGGCTGGTTCTGATTTTTGCCGGAATAGCCGTCGCCATTGGTGTCCATTACGCGGGCAAGGTTCCGCTGTCATTCACGTCCAAAGCTGATCGGAGCGAGTTTATCGCTGCGGTTGAACTGCCGCTGGGCACCGGAATAGCTGAGTCAAAGCGAGTGGCTTCCAGGTTGAGTGCAAGGGTCAAGGAGTTCGAGCATGTTCAGCTGGTCTTCGCCGTTATCGGCTCAGGCGCACAGACAAAGACCAATGAGATCAGCTTTTATGTCGGCTTGACCCCCAAACAGGAACGCAATATTCATCAAAACCTGATTATGGATGAAATCCGTCTCGCCTTGACTAAAGCAGCGCCTCAGGCTCAGCACATCACCATGGCTCAGGTACCCTGGATCTCCGGCGGCGGCTTCTTCGGCGCGGACCTCGATTTGGCGCTTAGTGGGCCGGATCTCGACAAGCTTCAGCGCTATTCCGAACATATAATGCAGGCGATGCAGGCCTCGGGACTGTTTCGCGACGTCAAATCCAGCTACGAATCCGGCAAGCCCGAGATTCAGGTAAGCATCAACCGCGACCGTGCGGCCAAGCTTGGTATATCCGTGCACAATATCGCCAGTGCTGTTGGTACAACTATGGGCGGCAAGGATATCGCCAGCTTTCAAGAGCACGGTGATCGCTACGACGTCAGGCTCAGATTCGATCAGGAGTATCGCGATCACATTGGCACATTTGACCTGATTCAATTGCGATCCTCGGACGACAGCCTGGTCGACTTCCGAAGTGTTGCTGACGTAGCAATCAAGGATGGGCCGGTACAGATCGACAGGTATAACCGTGCCAGAAAAATTTCTGTATCAGGTAATGCGCCGGCGGGTACTGCCGCTGGAGAGCTACTGGTAGCAATGGACAGAATTCTGACCGATATGGAATTTGAGCCAGGTTATGAGGCAACCTATCTTGGAACCTCCGAGCAGGTGCGCGAGGTTGCCAACTCCTTGTTGTTCGCTTTCATGCTGGCCCTGCTGATTCTGTACATGATTCTCGCAAGTCAATTCGAAAGCTTCGCCCAACCTGTCGCCATAATGCTCACCGCGCCTCTGTCTTTTGTTGGCGCATTCACTTTACTGGCTCTGACCAACTCCGAGCTTTCCGCGACGACACAGATTGCCATGGTAGCCTTAATGGGCCTGGTGATGAAGAATGGTATTTTGCTGGTGGATCAGGCCAATCAGTCCATGTCGCGAGGCTTGGCGGCAAAAGACGCGATGATAGAATCGGCAAAGTTACGGCTACGTCCAGTTCTGATGACGGCATTCTCCACTATATTCGGCATGATCCCCATCGCTCTGGCGACAAGCGACGGAGCAGAACTACGGACATCTACCGGTATTATCGTGATTGGCGGTTTGGGTTCTTCAACTCTCCTGACTCTGTTTGTGGTGCCGGTGGTATTCACCCTGATTGTAGACTCGAAAATCAGGCTTAATCGCTTCTTGGCAGAACGGAAGGAATCCGTGAAATGACTTCAGATCACATAAAGCAGTTGTATGGGCTGTTTTCCAGCCGAGTTGGGGCGCATCTTGATCTAGGCCTGAAACTGGTCGACATAGAGGGCGACACGGTAAGGCTTCTCCTGCCTTTTCAGCAAAAACACGCCAATGCATTGGAAAACGGAGCGATCCATACCAGCGCACTGGCGACGGCCATTGACAGCGCTTGCGGGTTCGCCGTCATGCTCAGACTGAAAGAGCCAACAGCGATAGCCACGGTCAATTTGAGAATAGATCATATTCGGCAACCCGAATCGGGACAGAACGTGACAGTCGAGGCGCAGTGTTATCAACAGTCGGGAGATTTTGCCTACGTTCGTGCCAGGGCCATATCAACGAAAACTCTCTTCACCTACTCTAGTGCCATCAGCATTTTTAAAGTTGGCACGCCAGGCCCAGCTCTGAACTCAGCCCTTTGATTCGGTACAGGATATGAACACAACCTCACTTGCCTTGTTTATTGAACAATCCCCTTATGCGCTCAATTACGGTACAGAGATCCTCTCTGCAGAGGAGTACGTTGAGTGCGTGACACAGTGGCGGGAGATATTCACCGGAAACCCGCTATTGCGCGCTTGGCACGGCGGTATTGTATCAGGCGTTCTTGAATTAACTGGCACCCTGGCCGCCATCAGAGCTGCAAACAATCAGAATTGTGGCCTGATCTCCATCAATACAAGCTATTTGCGCCCTACCAGCGGTGACAAAGCGATGTTCAGCAGAGCGAATATCGTCAGAAGTGGCAAGCAGATTCAAACAATCAATGCCGTCGCCTGGCAAAACTCACTCGAAGAACCTACGGCGATCGCCTCATTGACATTTGTTAACGCGCGGTAGTTCAGGCTTGCCCTGACAGTAATTGCCGACATCGAACCGTGAAGTGGTTAAATGGATGTTACCAACCCAGTTAAGGATAATACCCTGAAACTGGAGATGGGATATGACCACAAGAAAGCAGTACTCGAAGGAATTCAAGCTGGATGCTATCAGCCTAGTGGTGGAGCAGGGCTATTCACGGGCCGAGGCAGCGCACGGCTTGGAGATTAATGCAAACATGCTGGGGCGCTGGCTCAGAGAGCACGAGGCACCGGAGGGGCACGCTGAGCCTGATCGTTCACAAACTGAAACACTGTGTCGACTCTCGGAGCGCTTGCTGAAAGAATGGACACAGTTTCACCGCCCCGTAAATTCCTGCTGGCCGGCTGTCTCTTTACAGTAGTTGCGGCCTGAGACCATTCAACCATGAAACCTGCAGCGGGCCCAGAGTCCAACGACACCGCTCGCCTGCCCCAAATCCAGATCGGGAGGCCAGAACAGGTCCATATCAGCGAACCCATACTGGCAACCGGTTCCGTATTTGCGCACAAGACAACCAATACCGTGCCCCTTGTTGGCGGGCTGATTGAGGAGATCCGGGTGAACTTTGGTGATCGTGTTGACCAGGGTGCCCCCTCATTCGGCTGCGACAAGCAGAGTTCGACCTCTCGGTGAAGCGGCTGGCATAGACTGGGGCTTGATGAAACTGAACGCCGAGAACAGGCGTGATCTGCTGGAAGTGCTGGAGGATCGCCACGGCAGGCGCTCGACCATCGCCACCAACCAACTGCCCATCGAGGAGTGGCACGCACGCCGTGATCGGCGATCCGACACTCGCTGACGCCATCCTGGATCGCCTGGTTCACAACGCCTACAAGATCAACCTCAGGGGAGAATCCATGCGAAAACGGGGACTGGACCCATTATAGATGAACATCGGAATTAATCAGAGTAGCCCTAAGGCACATCTGAACAATGGTAATAGTTCCCATCGGAACCAAAATGGCCTCACTGAAGGCGCGGAATCGCCCATACACCACATAGACCATACGGGCCCCCAAGGACATCATGGCCTTCCTGCGCCACCAGGCTTAGGGCAGAAACGGTATCGGCGACCCCATGGCTCGCCTGTAAAGAGCGGACCAGTTCTGCCTCCAGAAGTAAAATTTGCCTGGAAAACTCTCGAGACAGATCAACAGAGGACTGTTCACACTAGGAGATTTCTAGCACTGACAGCCGATGCGCCCCCGGATGCTCTTCATCTTGGCCGTAGCTGGCAAACCTTCGCGGCAGAATCTTTCCCAATCAGCCATCAGCTTACGGCGCTTGTCGATCAGTTCGGATCGAGCATAAGCTACGCGAGTGGCATCGCTATTGACGTGCGCCAAGGCGAGTTCACAGACTTCTTCAGGATAGGTGGTGTGTTCCTGAGCCCAGGTACGGAATGTGGCCCTGAAACCGTGCTGTGTGACTTGGTGGCCCATATCCTTTAACACCTTTGTCAGGGTCATATTTGACAGCATCTTGCCGGTCGGGCTCACAAATATCAGGTTGGAGTCATGGTCGCGGGGGAGTGATTTCAGCAGGTCCACCGCCTCGCGGCACAAAGGCACCTTATGGTCGCGACCGCCTTTCATGCGCTCACACGGAATAGTCCAGACTTTGGCTTTGAAGTCGATTTCGCTCCACATGGCGCCGCGTATCTCGCCGGATCGGGCAGCAGTCAGGATAGCGAACCGCAGCGCCATTGCACCGGTGCTGTCCTTGGCGGCCAGCTCGCTCATAAACGGCGGGACTTCATCGACCGGCATGGCTGCCAAATGCTTTACCTTGCTCACCTTACCCGGCAGGGGGAGAGAGAGGTCGAGGTTGCCGCGCCACCGTGCGGGGTTGTCGCCATTGCGGAGACCCTCGGCGCCTGCCATATCGAGGATGCGTTCGACTGTGACCCTAACCCTGGTTGCGGTCTCGGTTTTTGTCTCCCAGATGGGAGTCAGCATTTTTATAATGTCCGCCCGCTCGATGTCGGAGACCTGCAATTTACCCAATATCGGATAGGCGTAGGTTTCGAGGTGAGCGGTCAATTTCTGAACCTGCTTAACGGTCTTTAACTCCTTGCTCTTCTTGACGATGAACCTGTCAGCCACTGTGCGAAACGTGACTGCTTTCGCCTGTTCAGCGGCCAGAGCCGACGCAAGTGCCTTTCGCGTCACACGCGGATCAATGCCCTGCCTGATCTGCTCCTTGAACTCACGAGCCTTCTGGCGGGCCATAGACAGCGTCACTTCAGGATAGGGGCCCAATCCCAGCTCAGGCCGGTCTTTGCCGATAGGCGTTTTCAGAATCCAGGAGCGGGCAAAGGTGGTATTACCGGGTGCGGGTGGAGCGCAGTACAGGTACAGGCCGCCAACACCGCCGACCGCGTGCAGCTTGGTACAAGGCGCGCCCTTATTACTCCCGGATTGTACCCTGCCCCATTTCAGCCGACGGACTGCGGCATCAGATAGCTCCTGCGCGAGTCTAGGCATTATCAATACCCCGAATGTGATACCACTTGTTTTCGGAACCGAACTTTAAGCCCCCCATTTCTATCCCTACATAGGAGGATCAATTGCATGCTACAGCTTGATATGGGAGAAGACAACGTAATTGGTGCGATCGCTTTATTTATAGTATATTGCGACAAAATGCGACTCGGAGAGACCGGCAAAAATTCATATCTCCGGCACCATCCCCCCACGGTGCATTCTGGCCGGATAGGGAATAGTCAAGATCAGTCTACCTCCCCGAACAGTTTTTTGTGCAGCTGGGGAGCAAAGATCACCGTACGCTGGTGGTGCTCCAGCGCCGCCGCATCCTCTGCCAGCCAGTACACTATATCCGCCACCGTCTCGGGTGCGGTTGGCTTGAAGCGCTGGGCGATCTTGTCGTCAAAGCCGTTGGCTTTCATCACCTCTGTGAGCACAAACCCGGGTTCGACGGAAAAAAACCGAACGCCACTGTCCCGGTGTTCAACCCGCAACGCTGGCATCATGCGTATCAACGCGGCCTTCGAGGACGGATATACGAAGCCCCAACCGCCTTCGTCTGCCGGTGCCGGCGGGTCGCTGAGTGCGGAGCCCGAGACCATGTTGATCACCGCACCACTGGCGCGCTCCAGCATGCCGGGGAGCAGGGCTTTCACCAGCACCAGCGGCGCGAGAATGTTCCCCTGATACACTCTGCGCGCCTGCTCAATCTCGACTTCCAGAACGCGCTGCATATTGCCGGGCCCCTGATAGCAGGCGTTGTTGAACAGGACATCGACTTTGGCGAAGTGCTCCAGGGCGCGATCAGCCGCGGCCTGGACCGACGCCAGGTCCAGTATATCGGAGCGCAGCAGGAGGACCTCTGCGCCGTGGGCGCGCGCCGCTTCGCCGGTCGCCTCCAGTGAGCCCGGGAGGGAGGTGGTCGTCGGCTTCCAGCTCCCGTATTCATGTTGCTCGCCTTCCTGCATGGTGCGAGCCGTCAGCACCAGGTTGTAGCCCCGACGGGCAAACTCGATCGCCGTGGCAGCACCCATGCCGCGGCTGGCGCCGGTGATAAACGCGACTTTTTTCATATCCTGTTTCTCCTTCCGGTCAAGCGAACAGGCCATCAAGCCTAGCCTTTTCGGTTATGGGTGCCGAGCCGGTATACGATCTGGTTCCACACGGTGAGTGCAAAACACACGGCCATCCTGATTATCTGTACAACGGGCTGTCTATACCAGTGAAGGGCGTCGCCAGAGCCCGCCAGCAATGCCCAATCGGCTTGCGTGCATGGCGCTTGCTTCCCCTCACCCCTCGCTTGTAATCTGCTGCAATTCCTACCCCAGTGAAGGCCTTGCCCGGAGATCCCATGCCATGACAAACAAACCAGGCGTTTGGTTCGGCGCCCTGCTGCTGGCGCTGGGTGTTGCCGCGGCCGGCTGGACGGTCGGTGACGGTTTGCAGCGCTTCAAGTTGGCAGACCGTTCAGTCACCATCAAGGGGCTGGCGGAGGCGGATGTGGAGAGCGACTTCGCAGCCTGGAATCTCACCTTTCGCCGCGCTGGCAACGCCTTCGCTGACGTCCAGCAGGCGCTTGCCGAAGACCGGTCGCGGGTTATGCGCTTCCTGGAAGCCGCCGGCTTCACTGCCGAGGAACTGGAGATCAGGCCATTGCAGGTGCAGGACGCCTATTCCCGGGAGTACGGTGCGAGCAACCAGCCCCTGCGCTATACCGGCAGCGGCCTGATCATTGTCCAGTCAGACCGGGTGGCGCTGGTGGAAGCCACGGCGCTGGCGATAGACCCGCTGATCGAAGCCGGTGTTGAAATCGAAGGCGGCAGCGGCCCGCGCTACCAACTGCGCGGATTCAACGAAATCAAACCGGCGCTGTTGGCGGAGGCCACACGCAACGCGCGGGAGCAGGCAGAGAAATTTGCGGCCGAGGCCGGGGCCCGGGTCGGTGCGCTGCGCACGGCCAATCAGGGCGTCATCCGTATTACCGGCAGCGATGGTAATGACTGGGACGACGGCAGTTCCCGGGTAAAACGCCTGCGGGTGGTGAGCACCTTCGAGTACACGCTGGAGTAAGGCGCTGCCCCAACGCGGTGCACGGTGCCGCCCGTCCCGCTGTCAGGGCGAGAGGGCACCCTCCGGCGGAGCCACCACGGTGAAGGTATCTGTCGCCAATACCTGATGCTGTAAACCCGTAACGTAGCGCGCGCTGTAGACGCCGGGCGCCTCGAACGGATACCGCCTGACGCTGCCCGTTCCCCCGGTTTCACCTGTCGGCACGATAAACCCGTAGCGGGCACCCCAACCCCACATCTTTTCATCGGGCACATCCAGCGGGGCTATCACCACGCGGTCACCGCGGTACCCCGGGCCAGCCCAGGTGATGTCGAAACTGTCACCCATGACCACCTGCTCCGGCGCCTGCACCGTTGCATCCGCGCGCGTGATGGTGATCGGCTGCCGGGCGAGCACGGCATTCCCGGGGCTAAGGAAGTAAATCAACTCGTAGTCGCCCGCTATGTTGGGCGCTTGCAGTGCCAGCTGCCCATCCCCGGCGCCAGCGCGACCCAGCGTGACTCTGGCATCGCGGTTTGCCCGGGTCGCGCCGGGCGCGGCAATGGAGATGTAGTCGTCTTCCCAGTCCGGCGGGAGCGTGACCGACACCGGGACACTGGATCCTCCGACTGCGGTCGCAGGCCCCGCAATGCCCGCCACAACCGGCACTACACTGACAGGTGTCGTTGCCTGCACCGCGTGTTGCATGCCTGGGTACAGGGTATAGCCATTCGCCAATACATAGCGGACCTCGTATTCCCCCGGCTGCGGCGGCGCAGTAAGCTCTGCGCTGCCGTCCTCCCGCAACGGGCTGGTATATCCCCGCGCAAAGGCCGCCGCGCTGCCCGCCTCGACAATGGTGACAAAGTCACCGGGGGTGGCCTCCCCGGCCCACGCGACCGAGAACACCGAACTGACCGGGACCTCAGCCGGCGCCGACACGGTAAAGCCGCCATCCGTCACACGTAACGCATTGCGGGCGAGGATAAGGCGCGGTTGATCAAGCACGTAGCGCACTTCATAAACACCCTCTGTGGACGGGGCAGCAAGCGAGGCCGTGAGTGGCTGGCTGGCGTCGGACACGCCAGCCTTCGTGCGCGTGGGCATTGCGGCGAAGAAATAGATCGGCTCTCGTGGACCGTCTTCGGGGCTGGCGACGTGGAGATACGCACCCAACTCATCAGGGCCCGACCAGGTGACATCGAACGGGACACCCTCACGGGTCACCGCCGGGGTCTGGAGACTGACCTTGAAACCGAGGTCCACGGGCACGGTAATCACTTTCGGCTGCTGGGCTTCGACGGTGAATTGCAAGCGCCCGGTTTTCACCTCGCGGCCATCCTGCCAACCCCGCCAACGCGCCTCGGCGACATACTCGCCGGGCAGGACCTCGGTCATCGCGCTGCCGGTATCGGTGGCGGAAAAAACCGTCTCGCCGCCCGCAAGGGCTGTGACCGTCCACTCAAGCTGCGATTGGATCAGAGGCCCACCGGGCAGTACGGTGGCTTTCATCGCCAGGGTCGACGGCACTGCGTCGCCCCCAACTTCTCCTCCGGCCGGCCCCGCTTCCGCAAGGGTGCGCAGCGCCGATGCAAGCTCACTGGCACTGGCTGCGGCCACAAAGGTGCCGCCGGTTTCATCCGCCATGCACTGCAAACCCGCGCGCTCTTCCACGGTGACATCAAAGCCCACAACATGCACGGTAAAATCAAGACCGTTCTGTTCCAGCATTCTGGCCAGTGCACAGGGATCCACATCGCAGGTTTCCAAGCCATCGGACACCAGAATAACGGAGGCCGCCCGCTTGCGGTAATCCAGCGTCAGCGCGGCGTGTTCCACCGACTTCGCCAATGGCGTTTTTCCGTGGGGTGTGAGTTCCCGGAGAGCGGCGACCATGTCGGCCCGCTCTGCTCCCACACCTGCGAGCGTCTCGATGTCACTGCAGTCGCCCTCGCGGCGATGACCATAGGCGACCAGCCCCAGACGTTGCTCCGGCGGCAGCCCGAGTACGAGCCCCTCGACCACGTCCTTGGCAATCACGATCTTGTTGACCCCATCGATCTGCCCCCACATGGAGCCAGAGGCATCTAGCACAAGAATGGCATCGTTGGGCGACGATGCAGCCACGGGTAAGACAGGAAAAGACAGCATGGCGGCCAGGACGGCGCCGGGCACTGAGAGTCTGGACAGGTTCATTGCTGCACCCCACACACTGGATTCAGGCGATCGGCATGTCACATCCGCAATGCTGCCGAAGGCACAGCATCGACGAAGCGACACGTCCCAAGCATAGTGCAGAGTTGAGGATACAGCGAGTCACTGCGCCGCAAATGGACTGGCGCGGGGGTGTAGAAAGAAAAACCCGAAGGGTTGCGTTTGCGCCCCTTCGGGTATCGGGCATGGAACCGCGAGAGGTTCCCTCAGTCCTGGATCACGATCTCGACCCGCCGATTTCTCTGGCGACCCTCAGCCGTCGCGTTGTCCGCCACAGGCCGCGACATGCCGAAACCTTCAGTGCTGATGCGCTCCGGGCTGACACCGGCATTCACAAGGGCCTGGCGCACCGACAGGGCACGACGCTCAGACAAACCCTGGTTGAAGTCCGCACTGCCGGTGCTGTCGGTGAACCCCTCGATCAACACCGTTTTCTCCGGGTATTCCTCGAGGAAGTTGGCCAGCCGCTGAATGGTAGTCGCGGCGCCGGGCTGCAGCTCCGCCTTGCCGGTGGCGAACAGCACGTCTCCCAGCGTCATCACCATGCCGCGTTCCGTCTTCACCGCCTGCAGCGCGAGCAGCTCACGGCGCAGGGACTCGGCGTCCGCCTGGGTGCGTTGCAGCTCGGCCTCCCGTGCCTCCAGTTGCGCCTCACGCGCCGACAGCAGAATCTGGTCCTTGGTCTTGCCCAGCGTTTTCAGCTGTTCGCTGGCTGCCTTGCGATCTGCGATGGCCACCGCGGTATCGGTACGCACCTTGGCGACGTAGGCCAGGGAGGTCATATCCTCTTCGGAGGTCGCGACCGCCGCAGACTCCAGCGCCTTGTTGGCCCGTTGCAGTTCCGGACCGGCGTAACGCAGTACCGTCTCGCTCTGCTTGGCGGCGTTATAGCTCGCTTCCGCATCCAACAATGCCTGATTTTTCTGCAGGCTACCGCAGGCCGACAATACGGCCACAGACGCCACCAGCACACACATTTTGATCCCGGTTGAAAGTTTCATAAACGCTCCTGCTATCCTGTATGACGCGCTCAGTTACGCTGGCCGCGTTCGATTTCGCTGCGCAATGCCTCAATGCTGGCCTCCAACTCACGCAGAGCGGTCTCTACGCGGGTCTTGCTGGCAAAGGCCTGGGCATATTCCGCATCCGCTGCCGCCTCGTCCGATAGACGCTTGGCTTCTGCGTAGTCCTTCTCATCCATGGCGCGCTGGGCACGCCGCAGCTTCTCCTTGGCGCGGTCCATTGCGACCGGCGCATGCAGCGCAGCCTCGTTGTTTTCGGCGCTGGTCAGCGCGGTGCTGGCGCTGGCCATCTCGGCCTCGGGGCGGGGGGTGCTGCTGCAGCCCTGCGCCAATACCAGTACACTGCCGGCGAAGACGGCCGCGGCAATCCGCCGCCATTGGGGTTGCAATACATTCATTGTCGCTCTGCTCCTTGTCGGGTAGCTGCACGCTGCCCGGGTAGAAAAACATGGGTGGCCAAACGTGCGGATCATGCGCCTCGCCGTACAACTAAACAAGCGGTATGCAGGCCGCAGAAACGGTAATATTGCGGCCTGGCATCGAAGTCACCACCCTCATCCCACCATGGAGAGAACGCCCATGCATCGCTCGCTCGCCGCAATACTGATTGGCGTCATCACCTGCCTGACGACAGCGGCCCAGGCGTCGGACAGCAGCGGGCTTGCGCCCACCTCCGGCAGCAGCGTGCTGGAGGGTTTCACCTTTGATGACGGCTCGGTACTCGATCTGCGCCAGCACTACTACACCCTCGGCACGCCCCGACGCGGCGCCGACGGACGCGTTGAGAACGCGGTGCTGATCATGCACGGTACGACGGGCAGCGGAGACGGCTTCCTGCGCGATAACTTTGCCGGAGTGCTGTTTGGCAAAGGACAGTTGCTGGACGCAGATCGCTACTACCTCATCCTGCCCGATGCAATTGGCCACGGGCGCTCCAGCAAGCCCAGCGACGGGCTCCGCGCCGCCTTCCCCAAATACACCTACGACGACATGGTGCGGGCACAGTACAGACTGCTCACGGAGCATCTGGATGTCGACCATCTGCGGCTGGTGACCGGCACCTCAATGGGCGGCATGATGAGCTGGGTATGGGGCTACACCTATCCCGATTTCATGGATGCACTGATGCCCCTGGCCAGCCTGCCGGTGGAGATCGCCGGCCGTAACCGCATGACCCGCAAAATGATCATCGACGCCGTGCTGGACGACCCGGCATGGAACGGGGGTGATTACACAGAGCAGCCCCCTGGCCTGAAGGAGGCGATGTATGGCCTGCTGTTCATGGTCTCCAGCCCCCTGCAATACCAGTTAAAGGCACCGACCCGCGAATCCGCGGAGGCCATGATGGATTCACTGGTGGAGCGCTACCGATCAGCCCTTGATGCCAATGACCTCATTTACGCCTTCGACGCCTCGCGATTCTACAACCCGGCACCGCACCTGGAATCGATTCGTGCACCACTGCTGGCCATCAACTCGGCGGACGACCAGGTCAACCCGCCCGAGCTCGGCATTCTTGAACGGGAAACGGCGCGTATTCCGGGGGCTCGCGCTGTTGTGTTACCGATTACCGAAATGACGCGTGGCCACAGTACCCATTCGCAGCCCACTGTGTGGGGGCCTTATCTCGCGCAGCTGCTCGCCGCCACCGGGCCCGAACCCGTGTCCGAAGGATCAGCGCCCGGCCTGTTGCTGAACACAGCTGACCCGGCCTGGACCCAGCGCGCGCCAGAGCGTTTCAGGGCACGCTTCCTCACCACCGAAGGCGCATTCACCGTGGCGGTGCACCGCGACTGGGCTCCCCGCGGTGCCGACCGCTTTTACCAGCTCGTGCAGCAGGGTTTCTATGATGGCGTACACATCAATCGCGTGATGCCCGGCTATATCGCGCAGTTCGGACTGAGCCCTTTCCCTGCAGTCACGGCGGCGTGGAAGGACAACACGCTGGTCGACGACCCAGCACAGGTCAGTAACTCCCCGGGGCGCGTGGCCTTCGCCATGACCGGCCCCGACACCCGCTCGACACAGGTGTACATCAACCTGGGAGACAACGCGCAGCTGGATACCGAGGGCTTCGCGCCGTTTGGCGAAGTCGTTGAAGGAATGGAGGTGGTGGAACGCCTGTATCCGCTGTACGGCAATGAAGCCGGGGGCGGTATGCGACACGGTCGCCAGGGCCCCATCGAGCAGGGCGGTGCTGACTACGTGTTCACCCACTACCCCTTGCTCGACTTCATCGTCGCAGCAGAGGTGGTCGGCGATTGAGGCGCAGCCGCTCTAGGCCGCGGGCTGCTCCCCGGCCAGCACACAGTCACGCAGGGTGCGCTCTCCCAACTGGGCGCTGACCGCGTCGTCAATGCCCTGCAACAGCGCATCCACCGGCTCTGCGGAAACCACGCGGCGCTCCATGAGCGCCTGTTCCTCATTGGGACTGCGGATACTGCGCAGCAACTGTGCAACGGTCATGGTGGACGGGTCGCGTGCCACCAGATACTCGGGGGGCTCACTGCTGGTTTCCACCAGCAGGTCACGGCTGGCCAGCAATTCCACCGCTTCGGCAACGCGGTCAGGGGGCGCCTGCAGCGCATCAGACAGCGCATCCACCGTCATTGGCGGCGCCTTGCCGATGAAGGCCCGGGCAATCTGATAGATTACCAGCAGGGTGAGCTGTTCACGAAAACGGCCACTCAGCGCAACCCGCTGGTCAGAAAGCCGGATGCGCTCAGGATACTGGTGATAGAACGCCACCTGCGCACCGATCAGCAGGATCAGCCAGCTGACATACAGCCAGATCATGAACATGATCAGAATCGCAAAACCGGAGTAGATGGCCGCATACTTGGTGGAGCCAGCGGCAAACTCGGCGAACACCAACCCTGAGCCCTGCCACAGGCTGCCGCCAACAACGCCCCCCACGAATGCCGACGCAAAGTTCACCCGCGTGTTGGGCACAAACACGTAGGCAAAGGTGAACGCGAATATCACCAGCAACAACGGCAGCAGGCGCGACGCCAGCACCAGGAGGCTACCAAAGGGCTCGATATCCATGACCGACTGCATAACACTGCTGTTCATCATGGAGGCGGTCAGCCCCATGGCGGAAAACACCAGCACGGGGCCCACCATGATCACGCTGAGGTAATCGCTGAAGCGTCGGGATATGGGCCGGGAAGACTTGGCGCGCCACACATAGTTGAAAGACACTTCGACTTTCTGGATCAGCGATACCACCGTGTAGAGCAAGAGCGCGAGGCCCAGCGATCCGAGCACGCCAACCTTCATGTTCTCGACAAAATCCAGCAGGTTGAGCACGATTTCATGCCCCTGCTCGCCCAGGGGGGCCACCAGGTTGTACAGCAGCGGCTCTATCTGGTTGTGCACCCCAAAAGCCTTGAGGACCGAGAAACTCACCGCAAGCAGCGGGACCATGGACAGCAGGGTGGTGTACACCAGGCTCATGGCACGCAGCGTGAGCTGGCCCTGTGATATTTCCCGCACCAGCACAAACACAAAGCGGATCGCCTTGTAGGACCAGCGCTGCAGGCTGGAGAGCTGCTCGAGGTCCACTCGCCAGAGTTCGTTCAGCAGAAAGCCCCTGATGGTGCCGTAAATACCTGCCGGGCTTTGCATGGTGTCTCCTTTTACCTGCGCGCTCGCTCTGCCCTCCATCATAGCGCAGATTGAAAATCCGGGGGCATGGGCCAGCCGTGTGATTTCGGCTATTCTGTGGCACGGCCGCTAGCTGCCGCCCAACCTCAAGGAGACTGCACATGATTGGATACATCACCATCGGCGTGAACGACATGGCCAAGGCCAAAGCCTTCTACAGCGAACTGCTGGCCGACCTCGGCGCCGAGATAACCATCGACATGGATCGCATCGCGTTTTTCGGCACCGGCATGGACCAGCCCATGCTCGCCGTCTGCGTGCCTTACAACGGCGATGCTCCCAATCCGGGCAACGGCAACATGTTCGCGATCAGTGGCGGCACCAAGGAGAATGTCGACAAGCTCTACCACAAGGCTATCGCGCTGGGTGCCACCTGCGATGGCGAACCCGGGCAGCGCATCCCGGACATGTTCTACGGCGCCTACGTGCGCGACCCCGATGGCAACAAGATCGCATTTTACGTGTTCGGTTGACTTGATATCGGCAGCGGGTTGCATACCCCAAACAAGGTATGCACCCGCGCCCCCCTCAGCCGTACTCTCTGCGCCCGCAATAACCGTACAGAACAAGAGGTAAACTCTATGCACGCACGCAAGCCCATCACACTTCTGGTCGCCGCCTGCCTGGGCGCCGGCAGCGTCAACCTCATGGCACAGGGCCTCGAGGAAGTGGTCGTCACCGCGCAAAAGCGCGAACAGACCTTGCAGGATGCACCGATCTCGATTGCGGCCTTCAATGCCGACCAGCTGGAGCAGAAAGGCGTCAACACCATCGACGACCTGGGCACCTCGGTACCCAACGTGAAGATCACCCGCTCGCCGTCCAACACCTCCGCGGCCACCATCGCCATCCGCGGGTCCGCCACGATCAACCCGGCGATCACCTGGGAGCCGACTGTCGGCATCTACCTGGATGGCGTATTCATTGGCAAAAACGTCGGCGGCATTTTTGATATCGCCGAGCTGGAGCGCGTGGAAATGCTGCGTGGCCCGCAGGGCACGCTGTACGGCAAGAACACCGTCGGCGGCGCGGTGAACCTGATCACCCGCAAGCCCAGCGGCGAACTCAGCGGCACGCTGCGTGGCGGGGTGGGCAACTACTCGCTGGGCACCTTCTACGGCAGCCTGGACCTCCCGGCAATCGACCTCGGCGGCGCGGGCCAGGTCATGGCGAAACTGACCGGCTCCTACCGTGAGCGCGACGGTCTGTACGACAACGTCAACGACCCCTTCGGCAACCCGCTGGCAAATCCGGTGTTGATCGATGAGTTCAACAATATCGACAATACGGTCGGGCGCTACGACATTCTCTGGGAAGCCTCGGATCGCTTCGACCTGCGCTACACCTGGGACTACAGCGACCTGGACCTGGCGCCGTCCAAGAACCAGCTCACCTACCTGGACCCCAACGACCCTGCCGGGGTGAACGCACTGCTGGCACCCTATGTCACGGGCGAGAACGAAAACCGTGACAGCGTGAGCCTGGACCAGGCCAAATTCGAACGCTCCAAGTCCATCTCACAGTCACTGTTTGCCGACTATGATGCGGGCAGCTGGGGTGCCCTGGGCGATGTCACGCTGCGCTACATCGGCAACGACCGCTCACTCGACTGGGACGACGATATCGATATCGACGGTTCTCCGGTCAACCTGTTCACCTCAGCCCGCTTCATCGACTACGATCAGGCGTCGCACGAGGTGCAGATGATCGGCAGCACCGAGCGCACCAACTACGTGTTCGGCGTGTACTACTTCGAAGAGCAGGCGGACGTCTACAACCCGATCAGCTTCTTCGGCGCTTTCGGCGCACCAGTCTCGCAAAACCGTTACGGCTTCGACAACGACTCCGTGGCCGTGTTCGGCCAGGTGGAATGGCGCCCCGCAGCGGACGTTTTTCAGGATCGCCTGACCCTGACCCTCGGCGCCCGCTGGACGGAAGAGACCAAGGACACCTACATCGACCACCCCAATGACGTCGATGCGCAGGGTAACCCGGCTCCCTTTTCCGGCCGTGCCAAGAAGACCTTCAACAACGTGTCACCGACTTTCGTTGCCGCCTGGGATGCCAGTGACAACGTGAATATCTACGGCAAGATCGCCAACGGCTGGAAGGCCGGCGGTTTCAACGGCGAAGCGCCCTTTGAGGCCGCGTTCACCACGCCCTACGATGCGGAGGAGATCCTCTCCTACGAGGTCGGTATCAAGTCCCGCTGGAAAGACAACCGGCTGCAGGTCAATGGTGCCTACTTCTACAATGACTCGACCGACATGCAGATGTCGATCTTCGTCGCGGGCAGCAGCGCTGCGTCCATCGTCCAGAACGCCGGTGAAGCCACCATCCAGGGCTTCGAGGTGGAACTGGTTGCACTCCCCATCCCGCAGCTGGAACTGGCGGCGAGCTATGGGTATCTGGACACCACCTACAACGAGTTCATAGAAAACGGTGTGGACGTGAAGGACCAGAAGGACTTCCCCTACGCACCCCGCAACAGCGCGAGCCTGTCAGCGGAGTACAGCATTGCCGCCGGCAACTGGGGTGACCTGACGGCCCGCCTCGATTACGAGTTTGTGGATCGCCACGTGCCCTACATCGAGCCGAGCCAGAATGCGACCTCCGAAGTGCGCCCCTATGGCCTGGTGAACGGTCGCCTGACCCTTGCCAATGTGCCTGTGGGTGACGGCCAGTCACTGAAGTTTGCCCTCTGGGGTAAAAACCTGGCCGACAAGGAATACCGGATCAACACCATTCCGTTCGGCATCTGGACTGCCAGCTACTACGGTGACCCGCGCACCTACGGCGTGGAGGCCACCTACGAGTTCTGACACGCAGCCGCAGCAATGGCGCCTCCGGGCGCCATTGTTTTTTGTAGCGAACGGGACGCAACCACCGCAGAAGGAGGCGCACATGACGCCGGACATGGAACAACAGTTGCAGGCGCTGCTCGACAAGCAGGCCATCATGGAGTTGATCAACGCCTACTGCAACGCGGCGGATCGACACGATAACGAGAAATTCCGCTCCCTCTACCACGAAGACGCGATTGATGACCACGGCTCCTTCTTCAAGGGCCTCGCCATGGATTTCATCGATACCTTGCCGGATATCCAGGCCAATATGGAAATCCTGCACCACAACGTCACCACGGTGAACATCAAGCTGGACGGTGACCGCGCCGAGGGGGAGGTCTACATTCTGGCCTTTCACAAGATCAGCACCGAAGAGGGGCCGCTGGACCTGCTGATTGGCGGGCGTTACTTCGACAAGTACGAAAAGCGCAACGGGGTGTGGAAATTCACCTACCGCGCGGTGGACGCCGACTGGGCCCACCTGCACCAGCCCTCGCTGGTCAACCTGAAAAACCCGATTATCGACGGCGCACACATCGGTCGCCCGGGGCCGGAAGACCCCTCCTACTCGATTTTCGACCTGCTACAGTGGGGGCAGCGCTAGTCACCGCCCCTGCACACCGGACAAGGATACCCATGAGCAAAGCTGAAAAACTGAAGATTGCCAATGCCCACTTGCCACCCTGCCTGCAGGTCCTGCACGGCGAGTTGCTGGACTTCGATGACACCGCGGGCACGGCAGAGATGCAGTTCGACGTCAGCGAGCAGTTCTGCCACTCCGTCAACGTGGTGCAGGGCGGCAACGTCACCGTCATGCTGGACGCCGCCATGTCGCACGCACTGTTCATGCAGCAGGCTGATGTGGCCGCCATCCCCACGCTGGAGCTCAAGGTCAGTTTCCTGGAACCCACCCTCGCCGGACGCAGTGTCGCCCGTGGCAAGGTGGTCAAGTGCGGCAAGAGCATCGCCTTTCTGGAGGGCTCCCTGATCAACCCCGCTGGCCAACTGGCTGCCGTGGCCTCGGCCACCGCCAAAGTCGTGCGCAAGAAAGCGGATTGACCGTGCTGCCCCGCCGCTCGCTCGCCCTGCGTTCCCTGGGATTCGCCACCGCCCTCGCCGCCTGCCTGCCGGTTTCCGCCGAAGAGCACAGGGAGTGGCGCAGCTATGGCGGCGACGCCGGGAACACGCATTACTCCAGCCTTGCACAGATTGACCGCGACAATGTCGACGAACTGACCCTGGCCTGGCGCTACGCCAGTGCAGCCGGTCAACCGCTGCCCCACAGCTCTGAACTGCAGGTTAACCCGATTGTCGTGGATGGCGTGCTCTACGGGCGCAACCCGCTGTATAACGTGTTTGCCCTGGACGCCGCCACGGGGCGTGAACTGTGGACCTTTGCACCGGACCAGGCGCATGTGGGCATGTCGAACATGCGCGGCGTCACCTACTGGCAGGACGGCGATGACCGCCGCATCCTGTTCACCACGGGCCACTTCCTGATGGCCCTGGATGCCGACAGCGGCAAGCTGATCCGTGGCTTTGGCAATCAGGGACGGGTGGACCTGCGGGAAGGCCTGGGGCGCGCGCCCGAGCAGGTCAGCATCAACGCCCCCTCCCCCGGTGTCATCTTCGACGACCTGATCATCATGGGCTCTGCGGTAACGGAAACTGCGGGCTCTGCACCGGGTGATATCCGCGCCTACGACATACGCAACGGCAAGCTGGCGTGGACCTTCCGCACCATCCCCGCTGCCGGTGAATTCGGCGCCGACACCTGGCCCGCGGGCGCTCGCGAGACCGCCGGGGGCGCCAATGCCTGGGCGGGCATGAGCGTGGACCACGCACGCGGCGTCGTCTATGTCCCCACCGGCTCCCCGGCCCCGGACTTCGACGGCTCAGGCAGGCCCGGAGACAACCTGTTCGGCAATACCTTGCTGGCGCTTGATGCCCGCAGCGGCAAGCGCCTGTGGCACTTCCAGACCGTGCACCACGACCTCTGGGATCGCGACCTGAGCTCGGCACCGACCCTGGCGACCGTCACCAGCAATGGCGAGCAGCGGGATCTGGTGGCCCAGGCATCCAAGGAGGGTGTGGTGTACCTGTTCGACCGCGACAGCGGCGAGCCGGTGTTCCCGATAGAAGAGATCCCGGTACCCCCCTCTGACATACCCGGCGTCTACAGCTCACCCACACAGCCCCGGGTCACCCTGCCGGAACCGTTTGCCCGCCAACACATGACAGCTGACGATCTCACCGATCTGTCACCCGAGGCGAATGCGGCCGCGCGCAAGGTGTGGGAAGAAGCGCACGAGCTGGCCTATCTGCGCCCCGCCGGCCTGCGCAAAACCATCCTGTTGCCGGGCTTCTACGGTGGCGCCAACTGGGGCGGCGGCGCCTTCGATCCGGAAACCAACCTGTATTACATCAACGCCACCAACGCGCCCAACATTCTGCAGATGGAGCCGGTGCAGGTGACGCGCGGTTCCAGCATGGGCGTCGGAGAGTTCCTGTTCCGCCAGCAGTGTGCCGGCTGTCACGGCGTCGATCTTGAAGGGTTCTATCCCTATGCACCCGCACTCACCGGGGTCGAACAGCGTATCTCCCGCCGCGAGGCACTGGAGGTGGTCACCGGCGGCAAAGGGCGCATGATGCCCTTCGGGCACCTGTCCCGACACGAACGTGATGCCGTGGTGGATTATCTGTTTGCTTACAGCGCGGGCGAGCTGGGCACGGCAAGCGAGGATGAGGGCGCCGAGAAGGAAACGGTATACGTATTCGCCGGCTACCGTGATTTTGTCGACGCCGAGTACTACCCGGCAATCAAGCCACCGTGGGGTACGCTGACCGCCATCGACTTCGTGAGCGGCAAGATCCGCTGGCAGATTCCGCTGGGCGAGTACGCCGCCCTCACCGAGCGCGGCATTGCCCCCACCGGTACCCGTAACTTCGGCGGCCCGGTGGTCACCGCCGGCGGTTTGCTCATCATTGCCGCCACCGCTGACGAGAAACTGCGCATTTTCGACAAGCGGGACGGCACACTGCTCTGGGAGTACCAGTTGCCGGCGGGCGGCTACGCCACCCCCGCGACCTACGCCATCGATGGTCGACAGTACATTGTGATCACGGCCAGCGGCGGCAAGCTGGGCACCCCTACCGGGGATCAGTACCTCGCCTTCGCCCTGCCTGAGTCCGCAACAGACTAGGGGCAGGCCACCCGGCGGTTGTGTTGAGCGGACGTGAATGCGAGAATCGCCCTTCGTCCGCGCGGAGAGCAGCCCATGACCGTCATTGTGGAATTTCAGGTACATCGCGACAACGTGCGCGAAACGCGCACTCAGCGGCACGCTTGCGCGGCACTGGACAACGACCAGCTGCTGGTGCGCATAGACCAGTTCGCACTGACCTCCAACAACGTCAGCTACGCCGTCGCCGGCGATATGATCGGCTATTGGCAGTACTACCCGGCGCCTGCGCCCTGGGGCATTGTGCCTGCCTGGGGCAGTGGTACCGTCATAGCATCCGCTCATCCCGAAATACCGGAAGGTGAGCGGCTGTGGGGGTTCTTCCCCATGGCCAGCCATACGGTGCTCACCGCAGGACGTGTGCGGCAGGACCAGCTCACTGACGTGGCCGAACACCGCCAGCCACTGCCCGCCCTCTACAACAACTTCCGCCGCACCGCGGCGGAGCCGGCCTTTCTGCAGGCCATGGAAAGTCAGCGCAGCCTGCTGTTTCCGCTGTTCTCGACGGCCTACGTACTCTTCGACTACCTGCAGGACAACGCCTGGTTTGGGGCCACCCAGATCGTGATCGGTTCAGCGTCGTCGAAGACGGCCTACGGGCTGGCCTGGCTGCTGCGCCAGTCAACGGCGGCACCACCTGTGGTGGGGCTCACCTCGCCGGGCAACGTGGCATTCACAAGTGCCCTCGGCTGCTATGACAGCGTGCTCACCTACGGCACTGAGGCGCAGCTGAACCCTCTACCCAGCGTGTGGGTAGACATGTCCGGCAACACCGGGGTGACCGCCGCGGTGCATGAGAGCCTGGATAGCCGGCTGCAGGCCAGTGTGAGTGTGGGGCTCACCCACTGGGACGCACCTGCCCGCAAGGGTCCACTCCCCGGGCCCAGGCCCGAGTTTTTCTTCGCGCCGGCGCAGATCGGCAAACGCGAAAAAGAATGGGGGCCGGGCGTGATCATGGAACGTGCGACTCAGGCGAGCGCCGACATCGCGACAGCCACGGCCGAACACACCGTTATAGAACACCGACACGGCACCGAGGCATTGCGCGATGCGTGGTTGGAGTTGCTGGACAACCGCGCCCCGGCGCAGCGCGGCCTGCTGCTGTCACTGGCTGAACCGTAAACCACCAGCGCGCTCAGCCGCGCCAGTGGTCGGGCCCCGGACCAAGCACTGCATAAGAGCCCACGTGACCCCGGTTGTGCTTGCAGCGATGCTGCAGGCGCCAGCAGCCGGCCACCAGCCTCCACTCATCGTGATAATCACCGAGAGTCCTGAACGTCTGCCCCTCATGCACCCCGCTACCGAGGTGCATATCGCTGACATAGGCGCGACTGCTGGCCCGCTCACCCTGCACCTCTATCAGCACGTTGCCCAGCAGGTGCTGGGTGGGGCCGCAGGCGTCGAGAAAGGAGCGCAGCAGCGTGATGATCTCCTCTACACCGCGCAATTCCCCGGTGCCGAGGTCCGCCGTTACCTCCGGTGCGCAGAGCGCACCCAGGGCCTCCCAGTCCCGATTGTCCATGGCCCGGGCAATGGCAACCAGATTGCGGTAAATGGCGCGCTCGGCGAGCAGTGTAGCCAGTGTCGCTTCGCTCATTGCTGCGCCTTCCGCGGCAGCAACACCGCGCGTATGTTGTCTGCCATCTGCCGTAAGGCGTCGCGCCGCGGCATGCCCAACAGCGCGTCAAACATGGCCTGGTTCTGCTCGCCGGCGATGTACACGGGTCCATCATCCAGGTGCTTTAGTGCCAGTTCAGCGACCTCCCGCGGGGCCATCATGCCTTCCAGCGTCGCCGGGTCGATGCCCTGCAGGGCGTGTGCCTCGGTATCGGTACTGCCGGGGCAGAGCGCCAGCACATCGATACCCTGTGGCTGCAACTCGCCCCAGAGGGACTCCCCGAGGCTGTTGATAAACGCCTTGCTCGCCGCGTAGGCCGCCGAAAAGGGAATCCCCATAAAGCCTTCCACCGAGCTGGTCAGAATGATGCCGCCACGACCGCGTTGCAGCAGCGCCGGAATGAAACGCTGAGTGAGGTGCAGCGGTGCCGCGCAGTTGACCTGCAGCAGCGCCGTCATCTGTGCCGGGTCGTTGTCCTGGTGCGGCCCCTTGAGCCCGAAGCCCGCATTGCTCACCACCAGGCCGATATCCATCGCCTCCGCCGCCTTGGTGATGGCCTCAATGGCATCGGGGTGCGCAAGATCGACGCAGCACAGCGCCACGCCAACACCGTGGGCGGACGCCAACTGCGCAGCCAAGGCCTGCAGACGGTCGCCGCGCCGCGCAACCAGCAACAGGTCGCAGCCGCGTTCAGCCAGACTGTGGGCAAAGGCCTGCCCGATGCCGGATGAGGCGCCCGTCACCAGGGCCGCTGGGCCATAGCGGGCTGTAAAAGCATTCTCCTTCATTGGGGTTTCTCCCGGTAGTCGGTTTCGGCACCCTGCTCACCGGGTGCCTCCAGCCGCTGAATCTGGTGTCGCAACCAGGCGCTCAGCCAGAAGTTGCCGCTGTCCTCCAGCAGTGCGCGATGGGCATCTGCCGCCAGCGCCCGGGCCGCCCTGTGGGCGGGGTCAGCCTGCAGCGCAATATCCAGCACATGCAAGGCCTGCTCAGCCTCACCGGCGGCCAGTTTCGTTTCCGCGCGCGCAACCAACGGTGCTATGCCACCGGCCAGTTCCACAATGTCAGCGGCCACCGCTCCCGCCGGCACCGCATACAGCTCGGTGGTGGAGCGGTGGTGAAACCAGCCCGCGTAGTATTCCCAGATGGCGCGCACGCCCCAGGCAACCTTGCCGTAGCCCTGCCCCACCTCGAGTTCGGGCGGCAGGGCAATCTCTGCCATCAGCGTATGCACGTCCTTCCCCGCATTCATACCCTCAACCACGGCGTCGTGGACATGGAGAATGGCATCGCGCAACACAGTGAGTTCTTCCTGTATCAACTGCCTGCCCTCGACTGGGCCGTGGTGGCCGTACAGAATGAGCTCCGGTTCCAACGCGCGCACGGTCTCCGCGGCCGCGGCACAGACCAGCGCATCCCGGTAGCGATCTCCGCGGATGGTGACCAGGTTGGGGAAGTGACCAAAAGGGCAACCGAACAGGTTACCCGTGAGGCAAATACGGTGCTGGGGGAGCCAGACGACGAGTGAGTCGTTGGTCTCGGCACCGGGAACAGCAATCAACTCAACCTCGAGGCCACCGTGCTCGAAACGGTGGCGCTCGTGAAACAACAGATCAGGTACCGGGCGCGCCTGGGCGGGAAAATCGGTATAGCCCTGTGCCGCATAGTAGGCGAAGGTGTCCCTGAACTTGTCCGCGAAAGCAAACGCGGAACGGCTGCCCCTGAAGGCGTGGAGGCGGGCATCGTAAGCCTGATGTTCGGGATTGCCCGCCTGGGCAATAATCTGCAGGCCCGGATACTGCTGGCGCAGCCAGTCTGCGCCACCCACGTGATCCACATGCCCCTGGGTAAAGATCAGGTGGGTCAGCGGGTCCTGGGTAAATGCCTCATAGCTCTGCTTGATAACGGGCGCCTCGAAGCCCATACCGGCATTGACCTGGATGTTGCCTGCAGGCGTTTGCAGCAGATAACTGTTGGAGAACGCCTCGCACTGCAGGATGAATGCATTGATGCGGCGCGCCCCGAAGCGCGCGGCATTCGGCTCCACAGGGCGTGACCGGTACAGGGGTTCCCCGCTGCGGCGCAGGGCTGCCTTCTTGTCATCGTGCACGACAGGTTCCTTGTTGGCGGCATGGGCCCCGCACAGTAGCGCGAGGCGTGGCCGAGGCTCTACTGCTCGCACCGCATCGTCAGCCGGCGGTTCGTGAAACTGTACCAGCGCCAGGCGGCCCGCCCAGCGAAGCGGGCGCCGCTAGCGCGGCAGGTAGAACTGCTCGTACCAGCGGCGCAGTTTGTTGATTGGCCCATCGCCATCACAGAGGATCGGATCCGCGCGGTAAACCTTGTCCTTCCAGATCTCCACATCCTGCCCGAATGCCGCGTGGGCACCGATCGCGTACTGCTCGGCGAACTCCTCGGGCACCGGTTCGCCATCCAGCCCACTGACGATCACGGCGCTGCAGAGATCGACTTCCTCACGATTGACCGGGGTATGGTAATTGACCCACCAGCTGCGATAGTCGACCCCGCCACCCCGCGACTCCGTGTAGTAATACATGATCGAGGGGCCATGATAGGTGGCATCGCCCCAGGCATCTGCAGGATTCGCGATGCTCTGTTCGCGCATGGCCTGCATATCGAAAGGCAGTCCGGGCGGGATGACCCCGCGCGCCGCCGCGCTCTGCTGCACCCGCGAAACCTGGGTGACCGTGCGCTCGCCGAAGCGGTTCTCGAACGACCGCACCTCGCCGCCGTGAACGTGGGGAAAGTGCGCAATATCGACGATATTCTCGATGACGTCACAGGGCTGCGCGCGAATCCGTGAGCGATGGAAACGCCAGTCGCCCCAGCCACCTTCGCCATCGCCCCACGCGTCGATGCCGGGCAGGTAATCTTCCGGCGGACCCGCCTCCGGATCATGCCACACGGCGATAAAGCCATTGCGCTCCAGCACCGGCCAGCCACGCAGCGCATTCCGCGCGCGCTCGGGTATGCGACTGGCATAGGGAATGTCGATGCATTCCCCGTCACCGGCGAAGGTCCAGCCATGAAAGGGGCAGGCCAGCGCATCGCCGACGATCCGCCCGCCATCGCTCGCCAGGTGCGCGCCCAGGTGCGGGCAATGTGCGTCGAGCACCGAGGCCTTGCCGGACTCACCGCGAAACAGCACCAGATCAACACCAAAATAATGCAGCCGCTGCACGGTCCCCGGCGGTAATTCACTGGAGAACGCGACAATGTGCCAGCCACGTGCGAAGCGGCCGGGCTCGAGAAACGCGTAACGGTAGTTACTCATTAGCCGACTCCTCGTCGTTCAGCGCATGCAGCGCCGCAAGGTAGGCAAAGGTCATGGCAGACCCGATTGTGGCCCCTGCTCCCGGATAGGTATCCCCCATCACGGCGGCGCTGGTATTCCCCGCGGCATAGAGCCCCGGTATGGCCTCACCCGATTCCTTCAAAACCCGCCCATGCTCGTCGCACAGCAATCCACCCTTGGTGTCCAGATCACCGGCTTCGCAGCGCAGCGCGTAGTAGGGGGCCGTATCCAGCGGGCCGAGACAGGGGTTGGGCTGCACTTTCGGATCCGCGTAATAGCGGTCGTGTTCCGAGTCACCGCGTCCGTAGTCCGGGTCTCGCCCTTCCCGGGCGTGCCGATTGAACCGCTCGACAGTGGCCAGGAGGCCCGCTGCGTCGATGTCAAGCGCCGCAGCAAGCGCGCCCAGCGACTCCGCCCGGGTCAGCAGGCCGGAGCTGAACAATGCCTCGGGAAGCTGCCCGTCACCGACCATTTTCCCAGGCTTGATATGGCCGACAGGGTACTGTTGACGATAGCGTGCATCGAACACCAGATAGCAGGGGATGGCGCCCTCTCCACGAGCTTCCGAGGCGTACTGGTCTTTCACCACATCCTCGTAGGGTTGCGCTTCGTTGGTGAAGCGCAGGCCCTTCCGGTTCACCATGATGGACCCCGGGTAGGCCTTGCCCGCGATCAGGGCCAGCACGCGGCCGTCGGGCATCCTGTAGGTCGGCGACCACCAGGCGCTCTTCATAAAACCCAGCGCCGCCCCCAGCGACTGCCCCATACGGATGCCGTCGCCGGTTGCACCCGGCGCGGCGGCCGTCCAGTCGGCGCCGATCGGCGCCTGCTGGAAGGCCTGTCGCATCGCGGCGTTGTGCGAAAAACCGCCCATCGCCAGCAACACACCGCGACGCGCCCGAATGCGCTGCTCCACGCCCTCCCGGACCACCACCGCACCGGTGACCCGGCCATCCTCCAGCAACAGCTCGCCCAGTGGCGCATTCAGCCACAGGGGAATATCCCGATCCATCAGCGAGCGTCGCAAGCGGGCCACCAGCCCCGCGCCCAGTGTTACCCGTTGGTCGGGCTTTCCGCGCAGGCGTGCCGGGAGATCCAGCCAGTAACGCGCATACAGGCGCACACCGAGCCAGATCGCCGCGAGCCCCATATCACCCAGCTTGCGCCCCTCGGGCACCGTGATGTTACAGCGCAGCAGCGAATCATAGTCGTTTCGTATGCGCTCGGCCTCGGGGCCGAGCTCGCGCAATGAGAAGGCACCCGGGTCCATGGAACGGCCCCCGGATTTGTAGCCCGGCTGGGTGGGGTAGTAATCCATGTACTCCGGCAGCGGCGTGAACTCCACGCGGCTGTGGCGCATCATGAAGTCCAGCATCTCGCCCGCGCGCGTTGCAAACGCCCGCAGCCGGGCCGGACTGACACTGTCACCGATCAGCGCCCGCAGATACCGCCAGCCCTCCTCCGCACTGTCATCAATGCCCAGCTCAGCCTGGCGATGATTGCCCGGCAGCCATGCAACGCCACCCGACTTGCAGGTTGTGCCGCCGTAGCGCGGCTCTTTTTCCACAACCAGTACACGACCGCCCAGCTGGTGTGCCACGACGGCACCCGTCATGCCCGCGGCACCACTGCCCGCCACCAGCCAGTCCACTTCCTGATCGTAATGCAATGCCGACCTCGCTTTGTGTTGTCAGGGAAGTAGCTTGGAGAATACGGGGCTGAGCCGCCCCTAGAAACCCGCAGGGCGGTAAAGTGCAGAGTGGTATGAATGCCTGAACGTCAGCCGCGGGTGGCCGATATCCGGCCAGCGATCACGGCAGGCTGGCCAGCCAGTCGTCAACGAGCGTCAGGGCACGCGCGTAATCGTAGGCCGCCAGTGCCCGCTGCAGGTTGCGGAACCGCTCCGGGGCCGCGGCGCGCAGGGCCGGGGCCTCCGCGTTCAACAGGGGACGCGCGGCGGCATCGTCCTCGGCCAGCAGTGCGCGCAGTCGGGTCAAGGCGCCGACGGTGTCACCTGCTGCCTGCTGGCCGCTATCAACCGGACCGCTTGCCCCTCCCGGCGACGGAATCTGCTCCAGGGCGGCCAGCAGTGGCAGCAGCAGCTGCGCGACATCCTGCAGCAACGCATCGACCTCCGCGGCATCCGGCTCGTCGGGACGACAGGCCTGCTCCAGCGCCGCGGCCGCCTGCGAGAGCCCCGATGCGCCCACGGTTGCAGCAAGCCCTTTCAGTGAATGTGCACTGCGCTGCGCCTGATGCCAGTGGCCACGCTGTACCGCCGTGTGGAAGGCATCGACAAACTGCGCCTGGTCTGTGGCGAAGCCGTGCAGGATACGCAGGTACAGGGCGGTATTGCCCTGCAGCCGCTCCAGCCCGGCAGCGGCATCGACATCGGGCAGCGCCAACACCTCCTCTGGCAATTGCACGGTGTGACCGGGGCGGGCCGCGCTAACGGACGGCGTCTCCACGGGCCCGGCACCCTCCGCAGGTGCTATCCAGCGCGCCATTGTGACCAGCATCACAGCCACATCAAGCGGTTTGCCGATGTGGTCATTCATTCCCACCGCGAGCACCCGCTCCCGGTCTCCGGACATGACGTTGGCCGTCATGGCAATCACCGGCAGCGCCTGCGTTGCCGGGTTGGCCCGGATACGACGTGTGGCCTCGTAGCCATCCATCACCGGCATCTGGCAATCCATCAGCACACCGTCAAAGCGCTGGGCTTCCAGTAGCTGCAGGGCCTCAAGGCCATCTCCCGCGAGCGTTACGCGTATGCCGTAGCCTTCCAGCAACTCACGCGCCACATCCTGGTTGACCAGATTATCCTCGACCAGCAAAACATGGGCTCCTCGCAGGTGATCGACAGCCTGCTGCAGGTCCCGGGTTTCCGACGCGCGGCGGGCACCCGCCCGAGGGCCGCCCTCGACCGCCTGAACCACCGCATCCAGCAGCGCCGATGGTGTCACTGGTTTGGTGAGGAAGGCGGCAATCGGCAGGCCGGTGTCGGGTTCCTCCACCGGTTCAGCACCGATATCCAACAGGACGATCACCGCGGGGGGTGGCAGCTGCGGCTCTTGGTGCTGCAGTTGCAGTAGCACCTCCCGCCCGCTGGCGTCACCCAGCTTCCAGTCCAGCAGGACCGCGGCATAGTGCGCGTCCTTTGCGCTACGCCGCAGGGCATCAATGGGCTGTGTGACATCGGCCGCGTAATCCACACGGTAGCCAAATGCGCTCAGGTACTGGCCGAGAATCTCCCGGGCGGTTCGGTTGTCGTCCACGACCAACACACGCAGCGGATCCTGCGACTGGGAGATACCGGGGCGCGCCTCATCGATGCCACAGGGCAGCGTGAAGCGGAACACCGAGCCCACACCAAATTCGCTTTCAACCCAGATCTGTCCACCCATCAGGTCGACGAGATTCTTGCAGATGGCGAGGCCAAGGCCGGTACCGCCATACTTGCGCGTGGTCGAAGGGTCAGCCTGGGTGAAGGCCTGGAACAGCGCGGACTGCTGCTCGGTTGTCAATCCAATACCGGTGTCTGTGACGCTGAATTGCAGCCGCAGTTGGTGTTCACTGCGCTCAATGATGTCAACGGCGACGATCACCTCACCACCGTCCTCGGTGAACTTCACCGCATTACTGCACAGGTTCACCAGAATCTGCCCCAGGCGCACCGGGTCACCCAGCAGCAGGCGCGGCAGGTCGGCGGGCAACCGGAACAGGAACTCGATGTTCTTTTCAGCCGCGCGCATGCCGGTGGTGTTCGCGAGGCGCTCAAACACCTCGTCCAGGGCAAAGGGGATGGTCTCGATACTCAGCTTGCCCGCTTCGATCTTGGAGAAATCCAGAATGTCGTTGATGATCGAGAGTAGCGTCTTCGCTGAAAGTTCAATCTTGCTCAGGTAGTCGCGCTGTCTGTCGTCAAGTGGTGTGCGCATGGCGAGGTGCGTCATGCCCATGATCGCGTTCATCGGTGTGCGAATCTCATGGGACATGTTGGCCAGGAAGCTGGATTTGGCGGCTGTCGCGGCCTGCGCTTCGTCACGCGCGGCTTCCAGTTCCTGGTTGAGCAGACGCTCTACATGGTGATTGATGCGCACACCGGCGATGCGCGTCATGCGACCGCTTTCGTCGCGCTCGACCACCTGGCCGACATCAAGAAACCAGCGCCATTCCCCATCGGCACACAGCTGTCGGTACTCACAGCGATAAACATCCGTGCGCCCTTCGAGGCAGTCCGTCGCCAACGCGATGGCCCGCCCGAC
Organism: Halieaceae bacterium UBA5044; assembly: GCA_002416125.1. GTDB lineage: Bacteria > Pseudomonadota > Gammaproteobacteria > Pseudomonadales > Halieaceae > Haliea. Next base: position 75,745 of record DIBU01000004.1, on the reverse strand, counting down.
ATCGTCCGGGTGCGTCAGGCGCACGACGGAATCGATGCCGTGACGCAGCGGCGCCCAGGTGTCCTCACTCTCGCGCAATTCCAGCGGCGAATAGCGCATCAACCGGGTGAAATTCACATTGGTGATAAAGCGATCACCCTCGGAGAGGTACTCCCAGAGGCCGAGATCCGCCGCCTCGGCGATCAACAGCAGGCGTTGCTCGCTCTCCTCCCGGCGCTGTTCGGCGCGCATGCGCGGGGTGATGTCGATGAGGGTTCCGACGAGAGTCTCCGGGGCGCCCTCCTCGTTGTACTCGGCGCGCCCGGTCTCAAACACGAGTCGCACCTCTCCGTCCCGGTCCAGAATGCGGTATTGCAGCGTGAATGTGTGGTCTTCCTCGATGGCGGCGCTGATCACACGGCTCACGTGTTGCGCGTCCTCTGGGTGAATGACGCTGGCATAACTGCGCACCGCGTTGTTGATGAACTCGCTCGCGGGATAACCGGTCAGGGTCTGTACGGCATCGTTCATGTAGAGCATGGTCCAGTGCTCGTCTGGCCGTGCGCGGTACACCGTGCCGGGGATGGTGGACACCAGGCGACTGTACTCCTGGTCCCGCAGGGTCAGCGCACGCTGCATGGCCTTGCGCTCAGTGATGTCGCGCAGCGCAGCGATGATCCGCAGGCTGGCCCCCTGCCCCATGGGGTTGAGGCTGATTTCAACCGGAATCGGGGTGCCATCGCGGTGCGCCGCGACCAGCTCCCGGGCCTTGGCACTGCGCAGGGCACCCGAACGGGCCGCGCTGACAAACGCGTCGCGCATCGCAACGTGCCCCTGTCGCTGTGTTTCCGGCATGAGAATCTCGACACTTTCGCCGATCATTTCTCCCGGCGCGTACCCGAAGAGCTCCTGCGCGCGGCGATTGACCAGTGTGATCTCACCACGGGCATCGGTGATCACCAGGGCGTCCGGGGCCGACTCCAGCAGCGCTTCGAACTGCTGCTGCTTCTCCGCCTCCTGCCGCCGGGCCATTTCCAGCTCGGTCACGTCGAAGTTGACGCCGGTCATGGAGACAGACCTGCCCGTCTCATCGCAACGCACCTGGCCTCTTGCATGCACATAGACGGTGCTGCCATCCGCGCGCCGTAGCCGATAATCGACCTCCACCGGCTCTGCCGTCTTCACTCCACGCCGCAGCGCATTGACCAGGGCCGCGCGGTCCTCGGGATGTACCTGCGACAGGTACCAGTCACCATCGAGGCCCTCGCCCTCCGGGTCCACGCCGAGGGCACGGATAAAGCTGCCCTCCCAGGACCACTGATCGCTGAGAATGTCCCACTCCCAGATTGAGGCCCGGGCCGCACGCAGCGACTCGGTGCGGCTCAGTTCTGCCGCATGCAGGTCGGCGAGCAGCCTGCGGGTTTCCGTCACGTCCTGCAGCAGGCCCACATAATTCCTGATTCCCCCCGCCGGGTCGAAGACGGGAGCAATCACCTGGTCACACCAGAGGAGGCGTCCATCCCGGGTCCGGTTGGTGATTTCGCTGTGCCACACTTCGCCAGCGGTAATGGTCTGCCACATGTCCTGGTAATAGGCGGCGTTCATTTTGCCGCTCTTCAACAGACTGGGCGTGCGTCCGGTGACCTCAGCCTCGGTGTATCCGGTCAGCCGCGTGAACGCCGGATTCACATACTCGATGCATCCCCGCACGTCGGTAATGAGCACGGACACGGGGCTCTGTTCGACGGCCGAGCCCACTGCGCGCATCTCCTCCCCCTGCTCGCGCAATTGACGCTGCAGATAACGCCGTCCACGCTCAGAGAGCCACAGCACGAAGGCGAGCATGCTGATCACCAGTATGGTGATGGCCAGCGCAACGGCATAGACCAGCCGCTCGACGAGGCGGTACTGCTGCAGCACCTCTGCCACATCGATTTCCGTGGCCACGCCGAGATCCAGCATCGGTGACCACGACCAGGCGCCCATCACCGGCTGCCCGCGGTAATCGCGGTAGCCCAGGGTTTCCACACCCTCAAGCCCGGAAATGGCCTGCGCCGCCATACGCGTCAAGGGCCAGGTGGACGCCGGTTCCTCGGGACGCTCGCCCGCCAGCAGGTTGACACCGGGGTCGAGCAGGCGCGGGTACCCCCGGGGCGAGAGAACACCGGGATAGCGTTCGGAAAGGGCCAGAATGTCCTCGGAGAAGCGCGAGCCACTGAGCACCTCCCCGCGACGGTTGAAGATGAATGACTCGCCGGACTCGCCGGCCCGGGCGGCATACAGCAGGGCGTTGAATTCCGCGCGATCACCCGCCTCAATGAGCAGGAACACCGTGCTGGCAGCGTCCAGCCGCACCGCCCGCAACAGTGCCAGGTGGTGCTCATGCGTGCTCGTGTCGTGGTCGATGGCCAGCAGCAACGGTGCGCGCATTGACGCCGCCGCCTCCAGGTGCTGCGGCAGACGTTCGCGTGGGTATGTCTCACCCGCACGGTGTGGCTCATTGCCCGCCAGCACCTCGCCGTCGCTGTCGAGCAGCACGAAATAGGGGTTTTCGTGATTCGAGCGGGCGGCAATCAGGGCCGTCAGGGAAGCGGCCGCCTGGGCGCTGCGCTCCGGCGATGCGGCCTGCGCCACCTCGGCCATGCGCTGGCGCACATCGGCGGCCTGCAGCATTTCCCGCAGGTAGACCACCTGTCGCTCGAACCAGAGCTCCAGCCCGGACTGCACACCGCTGTTGATCGAGGTCAGAATGAGCGCCTGGTCGCTGCGCGCATCAGACTCCAGCCGCTGCAATGTGGCCTGGGCGGCCAGCACCGTGATACTCAGAAACAGGATGGCAACGCCGTATACGGCAAGCCGGAAACGGATCCCCGAGAACAGCACCAGCTGGCGTTGGGGGCTCACACCGCGCAACAGGAAAAGCAACAGTGCGACCACCAGAGCCACCAGCACAGCCAGTCCCACCAGCAGTTCCAGGGAATCGCCCATCAGGGCCGAAGCCGCGGAGGGACGGGAAACCTGTAATGCCTGCTCCGCGTCCAGCCAGCGTTCCAGCAGGTCGGCGCGCTGGCGCGGGGAAAACGTATCCAGCGCCTTGAGCAGCAAGCCGTGCAGCAGCGGCTGGTCTTTGCGCACGGCAATTCGCAGCCTGGCCAGGTCCGGCTCGGGCAGACGGTAGTCGCCAGTCACCCCGAGCTGCCCCAGCAAATTGGACTTGATCTGGTGACGCAGGGCCGGATAGGCGCCCACGGTTGCATCGGCGTTGCCCACGGCAACCGCCATCAAGGACGCTACCGTGCCCTCGGTGAGCACCAGCTCGATTCCGGGATGTGCCGCGGGCAGCAACTGCTCCGTGAAAAACCCGCGCGGCACCGCGACGCGCAGGCCCTGGGCGCGCTCCAGCGAGGTGACCGGCGTATCGAGCCGGCTGGCGATGCCGACCGTTGCCGTGCCGTAGGGCTGCGTGAACAACATGCTGGCGTCACGCGAGGGCGTCCGCACGGTGTTGAGCAGGATATCGATATCGCCGGAGATCAGCCGCGCTTCAAGCTCCGGCCAGTGCTCCGGCCCGACAAATTCGATCTGCACACCGAGCCGGCTGGCCAGCACGCGCATGACATCAATAGAGTACCCGAGGGGCTTGCCATCTTCATGGAAGTTATAGGGCGCCCAGTCCACTTCGTTGCCCACCCGCAGCACCGGATGCGTGTCGAGCCATTGCCTTTCCTCGGCTGTCAACGTCAACTGCGCGTGCGGCTCTGCGTGCAGCAGGGGCGCACACAGGCAGACAAATGTCAGGAGTGCGGCGCGCAACACCGCGCAGCGCGCCACCGGGCGCATCAGCGGCCCACCTGAAAACCGCCGGTAAACCTCATGTCAGTCCTGCGGTGCCTGTGGTAGTGAGGGAAGGATGCGCCCATCCTCCCGGTAGCGGCCACGGATCACCTCCATATCGGGAATGCACTGCAGGAGGCAATCCACCAGGTGGGGGTCGAAATGTTGACCCGACTGGGACACGATCCAGTCGACGGCCTCCTGCACTGGCCAGGCCTCTTTGTAGGGTCGCTTGCTGGTCAGCGCGTCGAATACGTCAGCGAGGGCGACGATGCGCCCGACCCGCGGTATATCGTCGCCTGCGAGCCCCTGCGGATAGCCGCTGCCATCCCATTTTTCGTGGTGGGAGAGCGCCACAATCGACGCCATGGCCAGCAAACCGGAGTCCTGGGAATCGCCGAGGATTTCCGCCCCGATCGCCGCGTGGGTCTTCATGACCTCCCACTCCTCGGGCGTCAGTTTTCCGGGTTTCTGCAGGATACTGTCGGGGATGCCGATTTTGCCGATATCGTGCATGGGGGCGGCGTTGAGCAACAGGTCCGCCTCGCGCTCGTCCATGCCGGCGGCAAGGCCTATCAGGCGTGAGTAGTGACTCATGCGAATGACGTGCAGGCCGGTTTCGTTGTCCTTGTACTCCGCCGCACGGCCAAGGCGCCGGATAATCTGCAGCCGTGTGTCATTGAGCTGCAGCGTGCGCTGGCGCACCTTGCGTTCGAGTTCCTGATTCTGGTCGTGCAGCGCCAGGTGGGTGCGTACCCGGGCAAGTACCACGGGCGGGCTGACCGGCTTGGTAATGTAGTCGACGGCACCGAGCTCGAGGCCGCGTAATTCGTCCTTGGGGTCGATACTCGCGGTGGCAAAGATAACGGGGATATGACGCGTGGTGTAGTCTTCCTTGAGCCGGCGACAGACCTCGAAACCGTCCATCTCCGGCATCATGATGTCGAGCAGGATCAGATCCGGTGGCGTACGGCGGACGATCTCCAGTGCCCGCAGACCCCGGGTCGCCACTTTCACCTGGTAGGCGTCGCGCAATACCTCAGAGAGGACATCAAGGTTCTCCGGCGTATCGTCCACGACCAGCACCGTCTTCCTGTGATTCTCCCTGGCCACGTCACACCCCTTCGACTTGCCTGTGAGCCTCAGCTGACAGTGTAGACTATCCGGCGCCTCCTGTACTACGCACCCACTCGGTGCCTGCGCTAGACCTGTGCCAGTTCACGCGCAATCACGGCCCTGACAAGAGGATTGAACGGGAAACCGATGTGGCTCGCCGGCACCGCCACGTTGCGCACCCAGCGCGCGTCAGCCTCACACTGGGCGATATCGCGCCCCACGATACCATCGGTCTTGCTGTAGAGGGCCAGCACAGGAACCTGCAATTGACCCTGGTAGGCATGCTGCACCCAGCGCCGGATGCCTTCTTCATCCGCGGGCCCCGGGTTGCGGCCGCTCATCACGCGGTACAGCGCGGTTCCGCGGGGATCCCCGTAGGGCGTACCCAGGGTGATCACGCGGCGCAACCACTCGGGGTGGCGATGCGCCAGCGCCACCGCCACGAGCCCGCCCAGGCTCCAGCCTATCAGCGTGACCTTGCGTCCGGTGCGCTCGAATTCACTTTGCACCAGTGCCGCGACGCGGCTTTCGGTTTCGCTGCGCGCTGCCAGCGCGGCCTCCAGGCTGGCTGCGCGATCGCCGCCTCCGTGACGTCCCAGCCCCCAGGGCATGGCGTTGTAGCCCTGGGCATTGAGGAAGCTGCGCAGGCCCGCCGTGGAGGCATCGGCCGCCATGAACCCGGGCAGTACGATGATACTGTGACCATCGCCCCTGGGCAGCCGACGCAGCAGGGGGCGCAACAGGGCACTGCCGCCCATTTCAAGGAAGACGCGCCCCACCTCGGTGACACTGTGGCGAATCAGCGGGGGACGCGGCGGCGGGGTTGCGTTGGCTACTGACATGACTTGGATACCTCACTGACGAGTGGGTTATACGCCCCGGGTTGCGGGCGGATCATCTCACTTCGGTTCAATCACGCGGCCAGCCTGCCGCCGGCTGATGTGGCCAGCGTCGTAGAGCCAGCGCAGTGTATCGTAAAGGCTGTCCTGCAGGGGACGAAAGCAAAACGCCAGTTCCCGCTCCACGCGCGAGTTATCAAGCGGCACCCAGCGCGTTGCGTACTCCATCGCCTCCAGGCCGAACGGCAGATCAACCGGCAAACGACCACTCAGCCGGTCGTAGACGCGGCCGCTGAGGCGGGCCGCCAGGCCGGGCATCGGCACCGTCAGCAACCGCCGACCCGTCACCGCCTGCAGGCTCTCGGCCACCTCCCGCCAGTCCAGATAGTGCCCACCCAGCACGTAGCGATTGCTTGGCGCCGGGGATTCCAGCAGCCTGCGATGCACCTCGGCGATGTCGCGCACATCGACATACTGCGTACCGGAGGAGGTGATCGGGATGATGCCCTTCAGCAACAGCTGCAGACCCTGGTGTGGTTCAGTAAGACCGGGGTCATCCGGGCCGATGACCTGTGCCGGGTAGGTGATCTGCACCGCTGCGCCCTCAGCCTGCAGGCCCCGCACATACTCCTCACAGGCCACTTTGGAGCGCCCGTAGGCATTGCGCGCCCTGCCCGGCGGAGAGTCTTCGGTCAGCGTCTCGGCCTGCGGGTCGTACAGCGCCGTCACACTGGAGACGTGGATGACCCGGTCGATGCCGCGCTCCACCGCGCCGCCGATCACCAGACGCGTGCCTTCAACATTGGTGCGCCAGACACGCTCCGCATCAGCTGCATGGGTGGAGACCATCGCAGCGGAGTGCACAACGGCGTCACAGCCGTCGAGGGCGCGCGCCACCTGCGCCGCGTCCGTTACATCACCGCGCACAACCTGCTGCACCCGGTCTTCGCCAAACAGGGTCAGCATCTTGTCGACGCTGCGTACCAGCAGGCTCACCTCGTGGCCCTCGGCCAGCAGCGCCTGCGCGGTGTGGTAGCCCACGAAGCCGGTGGCACCAGTGATCATGACTCGCATCTCAGCGCTCCGCCCGGTTGCGTGTTTTTGGCCGGGCCTTTGCAGCTGCGCCGGGCCTGGCCCGCGATGCCTTGACCCGCGGCGTTTTCGCGGCAGGTTTTGCCTTGCGAGTACCTTTCGCCGGCGCCCTGGTGGCTGCCGCAGCCTGCTTGCCTGGCGGCGCCGACGTGGGCAGCTGTGCCAGCAACTCCTGAAACGCGGCTTCCAGACACGCCACGTAGGCCGCCGGATCCGGTAGCATCTCGCGACAGGCGGTAAAGGACAGCGTAATGGAGCCCTGCCGGTTCTGCACCGCGCTGTAGACCACATGGAACAGGCCTATGCTGGGCAGCAGCGGCCCGAGACTCAGGGCATCAACCAGCCGGGCACCACAGAAATACTGTTGAAACGTCGGGCCGGGGACATTGGTGACTACCGTATTGAACATCACCGATGATTCCGTCAGCCCGGTGGCCGATGCCAGGCGCAGTGCCAGTGCCAGCAGATTGCCCGGCACCAGATCCGTCAGTTCCAGTGCCAGCTTGGGGCCCACCGCTGCTGCATAGGCCTTGGCCTGGCGGCTTTCCTGGTTGATCGCGCGCAGTCGCTGCACCGGATCCTCGACATCACTGCACAGCCCCACCCCCATAAAGCCGACCATATTGCCGCCAGCCATCTGTTCTTCCGGCGTGCGCACATCAATCGGACAGCCAGCCACCATGCCGTTGGTGGGCAATTCATCGCGCGCCTGCAGGTAGCGACGCAGCCCCCCCGACACCACGGCGAGCATGACATCGTTGATGGTACTGCCGGGGCACAGCTGGCGGAGACTGCGCACCGCCTCAAAGTCAAAGCGTGCGGCATCAACCACCCGGTGCGGCGAAATACGGCCCTGGAAACGGGTTCTCGGCGCCGGCGGGCGGGGTTCAAAGTCGTGCTCCGCATACCCCTTGCGCAGCCGCAGCCACATCGGCACCGCCTGCCCCACGAGGCGCAGGGCCTTGCCGGGCATCTTCCAGGCGTCGCTGTAGGCCTTGCTCAACATGCTGACCCGGGAGGGAATATCCGGTTCCCAGGGCGGCGCCTCTGCGACCCGCGCCACGGTCGGTGAAGTATCCAGCATCAGGCTCATAAAGCGCGACCCCGTGGCACCGTCCATCGCCGCGTGGTGAACTTTCAGCAGCATGCCAAAGCAGCCCTTCGGCAGGCCATGCACGTTGTCCAGCCCCTCGATGATGTACATCTCCCAGAGGGGTTTGTCCCGCGCCAGGGGACGCGAATGAATGCGCGCCGCCAGAATGCACAGCTGGCGCCAGTCGCCGGGCTTGGGCAGCGCGATGTGCCGCACATGGTATTCGAGGTCGAAGTCCAGATCGTCAGCCCAGTAGGGTTGGCCAAGCCCCAGAGGCACGCTCACCAGCTTGCGCCTGAAGATCGGCGACAGATGCAGGCGGGATTCCATCAGTGTGAGAATCTGCTTGAAGCGCACCTTCCCGCCAGGGGCCGTACCCTGGTCGTAGATACTGATTCCGCCGATGTGCTGCGGCATGCCTTCAAGCTCTGCATGCACAAACATGGCGTCCTGTCCCGACAACTGCTGCATACCCGTTCTCCCCCTCAGTGGCCGTGCCTGGTACCCGCTACGGTAACGCGTGTAGCCAGGTGCCGGAAGGGCTGTTGGTGCGCTCTTGCAGACAAACTGCCCGTTTATTGACTCAACGCAGGCCGCCTGTCTACACAGCGCGGTACAGCGCTGCCCCCGCAATCCCCAGGGCAATGGCCGGCATGGGCTTGCGCAGCCAGAACATGAGACCCGCGGTGGCCAGCAGCGCAAGGCGCCCTGCCGTGTCCGCCTGCAGGGCGATGGGAACCAGTACGGCAATCAGTACCGAACCCGCCATGCCGTTGATGAAGCCCTCGACACGTCGATTGAGCGGGATCAATCCCATGATAAACACCCCACCAAAGCGCACCAGCAGGGTGACCAGTGCCATGCAGGCGATGATCAACAGGGCGCCTGCCCCGGACGTCGAAATCATTGACCGCGCTCCAGCCACAGCGCACCGACCAGGCCGCCAGCGAGCCCTCCCGCCACCACATGGGTATTGGCCGGCAGCCAGTGCAGGGCTGCCCAGGCGGCCAAGCCGCCCGCGATCCAGGCGGCCACGGTGCGCAGGGTGCGCCGGCCCGCCAGCGCCATACTGAGCATGAAACAGCCCAGCACCATGTCCACGCCGAACGCGCGCGGATCTGCGATCAAACCACCAAAGACCATGCCGGCGAGCGTTCCCGCCAACCAGGTCAGCCAGATGGCCAGACCGCCGCCCACCAGCGCGCCCAAGGTGTTGCGTCCAGACTGCAGGTCGTTGAGCGCCATCGCCCAGTTGGCATCCGAGAGGGTGATCAAAGATGCGTAGCGGCGACGCGGCGGCACCAAAGCAAGCCAGGGATACAGCGTTGCCCCCATCAGCAGCATGCGCGCATTGATTGCCAGGGTGGTGACCAACAGGGGCACCAGCGGCACCTGGGCGCCCCACAGATCCAGTGCCGCGAATTGCGCCGTACCGGCAAATACCGTGGCACTCATCAACACGATCTCCACGGGCTGCAAGCCTGTCTGCACCGCAGCGAGGCCAAAGGCTGCACCGAAGGCCGCCACAAACAGCGACAGCGGCAGCAAACGCCAGAAACCGCGCCTGCATTCAACAAAGGACAGCGCCGGGGCGACCGTGGTACTCATGGGGATGTCACCTGTGAACATTGTGGGCGCACCATGATACCAGCATACTTGCGGGCTCAGAGCACACGCGCCAGCACAGGACAGGCCTCACATGGGTGAACTCTACATTGCACATGAGTACAGCATTGCAGCCCTGCAGCTGATTCTGGCCATGCTCGGCATGGGCGCCACGCTCACCGGGCGTGATTTCCAGGATATCGCCCGCGCACCGAGGCCAATCACTGCGGGCATGGGGGTACAGCTGTTGATGGTGCCCCTGCTCGCCTTGCTGTTTATCAGCTGGCCCGGCGTCACTGCGGGCATCGCGGTTGGCATTGCCCTGATTGCCGCGATTCCCGGCGGCACCGTGTCGAACATCTTCACCTACCTGGCGCGCGGCGATATCGCACTCTCCATCAGTATCACGACACTCACCACCCTCGCCTGCCTGGTCACCACACCGCTGATCCTCGACCTGCTGATCGGCCAGCACCTGCCGGCGGATTTCGTCATGCCGCGACTCAACATCGTGATGGAGATCGGGCTCACGCTGTTGCTGCCGCTGCTGATCGGCATGCTGTTTCTGCGCTATTACCCCCGCCAGGCCCCCGCTTTCTCCCTGTGGTGCATACGCGGTTCCCTGCTGGGCGTGCTGCTGATTGTGGTGGGTTCACTGCTCGCCGGCCGGCTCGATCTCGCCGCTTTTGGGGCCGGAAACGTGCTGCTGGTCGTCCTGTTCAGCGTCGCGCTGGCGGTGGCCGGGTGGCTGGTGCCACGGCTGACCGGCATGAACCGCAGCAAGGCCACCGCCATTGAGCTCGAAGTGGTGGTGCGTAACATCAATCTCGGCGTCCTCCTGAAAGTGTCCATCTTCCCCGCTTCCGATCCGGTGCTGGCACCGATTGGCGACCTGGCGCTGTTCACGCTGCTGCTCTATGGCGGCCTGCAACTGCTTATCGGCGCGGCGCTGATCCGCCTGCGCCGCAAGGCTAACGCGGCGCCGGCGGCGCACGCCAACAGCGCAGGCTAGGCCGTGCAAGCTGCCGCACTGCATCAGGAATTCACCGCCACGGTGCGCGACCTCGCCACGGACGGGCGCGGCATCGTCGAGCATCCAACGGGCCAGGTATTTTTTGTGTCCGGCGTCTGGCCGGGAGAAACCGCGCGCTTTCGTGTCACCGGGTTCAAGCAGCGCTTTGGGTTTGCGCAACTGGTGGCCCTGCTCGAGCCTGCTCCGGCGCGTGTTACACCGCCCTGCCCCCATCACGGTGTCGGTGAGCGTGACTGTGGAGGCTGCCCCTGGCAGTTCATGGATTACCGGGCACAGTGCGATGCCAAGGAGCAGCGGGTGCGCAAAACGCTGGCCCGCCATGGCATCGACGCGCACATTGCCGCACTGCGGCCAGCGCCGGACATTCTTGGGTACCGCAATCGCGCTCAGTTCAAAACGGATGGCCGCCAACTGGGGTTTGTCGCTGCGGGCTCCAATCGCCTCGCGCCAATAACCGACTGCCCCATCCTCACTGCCCACAACCGTGACACCCTGCGCACCCTGCTGGGCCAGCTCCCGAACACCGCCTGGAAACCGCAACGCAAACGCGGCTGGACGACCCTGGACGTGGACGATGCCATGCCGGCCGGTGACGTGGTGCCCAACCAGAGACGCCCATTCCGCCAGGGCAACAGTGCGCAGAACAGCTATATGCGCCAGTGGCTGGCAGAGCGCGTGCAGCGCCTCGACCCGTCGCGCACGGTCACCGAGCTGTTCGCGGGCTCGGGTAACTTCACCGAGGTGATTGCGGCCCGTGGGTTTCAGGCGATTCGGGCCGTGGAGGGCGTAGTCGAGAGTGTCGCCCAGCTCGACGCACGCGCATTGCAGGGAACCCACGCACTGTGTCACAACCTGTTTGTGGAAGCGGAATGCCGTCAGCTGCAGGCCCGCACGGCGAACTCCAGCGTCCTGGTGCTGGACCCACCCCGCGACGGCTTCAAGCACATTGCAGCCCTGCTGCCGAAGAAGCACGGCTACCGGGACGTCTTCTATATTTCCTGCGATGTGGCGACCTTCAGCCGCGACCTGCAGGTGCTGCTCGAAGCCGGCCTGACCGTGCGAGAACTACAACCGCTTGACCTGTTCCCGCACACGCCACACGTGGAGCTGCTCTGCTGGCTGCAGGCCTGAACGGGGCAAACTCCGATCAGGCTCCCGCCTGGGCCGCAGCGGCCTGGCTATTCAGTTCCGCCAGCAGTTCCGCCGGCAACTTCAACTGGCGGCCCAGCTCCTCGAGGTAGCTGCGCTCCATGAAACTCTGCTCATCAATCACCAGCACACTGGCCAGGTACATTTCCGAGGCGATTTCCATGTTGCCGGCGGCTGAAGCCACCTCCACCGGATCCAGGGGCTTCTGTAGCTCGCGGTCGACCCACTGGAGCAGCTGAGGGTCCGATGTCATGCCGCGCAGGCCCTCGTCAATCAGCTGCCGCTCACGATCGTCCACATGGCCGTCGGACTTGGCCGCTGCGATGATTGCCTTCAACACCGCTGTCGAGTGCTGCTCCAGCGCCGGCCCAGTCACTCTGTCGACGGTTTGCGGCGCTGCGGCAGCCGGCACAGCGCCCTGAGCCGAGCTGGCCTGCCAGTTGCCGTAGGCCTTGTAGGCCATCATGCCCAGCGCGGCCACGCCGCCGTACTTCAGGGCCTTACCGCCCATTTTGCGGCCTTTCTTGCTGCCCAGCAGTAGACCCAGCGCCCCGCCGGCCAGCGCAGCACCGCCCCGGCCGCTCAGGAAATCGCCGACAGCGCCGCCTGTCGAGGAGCCAGCTGCTGGCCCTGAGGTACCGGGCTGCTGACCACCGGAGGCTCCGAGCAGCTGATTTAACAGGTTTGACACATCCATCGTTAGCGCCTCTGCGTGTTGGAGTTGATACGTCTGATCAAGCCTGTAGGACCATGAAGAGTCACCATAGGTTCCCCGGGGCGCGGCCAGAGCAAGGGCAATGCCGGCGTATTTTCGCAGGCCTGTTGCCGCACCGAAGTCTGGCAGTGAGGGGAGTCACGGGGCTATCATCGGCGGATGACCCTGTCCGTTAACCTCATACCGGCCTATCTCAGTGCCCTGTTGCTGGTCCTGATGTCGCTCGTTTGCACGGCCTGCCTGTGGACGGCCAACTGGGCAGCGGTGCGTCAGGTACCAAGCCGCGCCCATCTGTTGTTCGGCGGGGCGATTGCCTGCCTCGGCCTGTGGCTGATTTCATTTCCCGTGATTGTTGGCGTGCGCGTGCACTTCCTCGGCATGACCGCGCTGACCCTGATACTGGGTTGGCGTTTCGCCATCCTCGCCGGCAGCGCAGCGGTGCTGGCACACACGCTGGCGATTGGCCAGCCCGCGATGTCCGTTCCGGCCGCCTGGCTGTTGACGGTCGCGGTGCCGGCGACGGTATCGCGCTGGCTGGTGTATCAGCTGCGCAACACCCGCGCGCAGAATCTGTTTATCTACATGTTGGGGGCCGGCTTCGGTGGGGGCGCCCTGTCATCACTGGCGGCGACCTTGAGCGCGGTGGCCCTGCTCTGGTTATCGGGGCAACAGGCGCTGGTCACCCTGGCGCTGGAAAACTGGCCGGCCGCGCTGTTGCTACTGTTTCCCGAGGGGTTCATCAACGGCATGGTGATCACGGCGCTAACCGTGTTCTACCCCGACCTAGTGAAAACCTTCGACGACGAGCACTACTTCTCGGGCTAGGGGACCAAGGTCAGGCGGAGGCTACCGCGAAGGGTTGCAAGACTCAGGCGAAGTCCTGCCTTTCCATCCAGGGGATTAAACGCTTGAAGGCCTCCTCGATCTGCTCTATCGATGTGGAATAGCTGATGCGCAAGGCATTGCTGCAGGAGGGGCCGAAGGTCTCACCCGGAATGGTGCACACCCCGGTCTCCTTGAGCAGCCGCAATGCCACATTATTGCCGTTGATGCCCTCGGGCAGCGCCGGAAAGATATAGAAAGCCCCTTCCGGCTTGTAGCCTTCCAGAAACGGTGTCTGCCTGACCAGTTCCACCACGCGATCGCGACGCTGCGTGTAGACCTGCAGCATGTTGTCGACAAAGTCCCGTTCACCGCGCAGCGCTGCCACCCCCGCCCACTGGCAGGGCGTATTTGCCACCGTGGTGGTGAACATGTGGTAGCGACGCAGCTTCTTGATCGCGCCCTGGCTGGCGATCAGCCAGCCCACTCGCATGCCCGCCATGCTGAAGGTTTTCGAGAAGCTGCTGATCACCATCACATGATCAAGGTCTGAACAGCAGGACAACACACTCGGATAGGTCTTGTCGTCGTACACCAGGTGGTCATACACCTCGTCGCTGATGACATACACACCGCGGTACGCCGCCTCCTGCACAATTGCCTCGATGGTCTCGCGGGGGTACAGCGTGCCGGTGGGATTACTCGGCGAATTGAGCACGATGGCGCAGGTGTCAGCGCTGATCGCATCGATGACGTCCTGCGGGTCCAGCTGGTGATGACTCTCGGCCCGGGTCGGGATGGTCTTGACCGTGCCACCGTTCATCCGCACCAGCGGCGCATACAGCATGAACGAGGGCTCCGGAATGATGAACTCGCGTCCGGAGGACGAGGTCGCCGTCAATGCCAGGTATATGGCCTCGGTGGCGCCCGTGGTTACCAGGATGTTGTCGGGCGTCAGCTCGCGGGCGTAGCGGGTGCCGTAGTAGTCAGACAGTGCCTCGAGCAACTCCGGCAAGCCGGCGTCCATGGTGTAGCCGGTTTGCCCTGCCTGCAGGGCCGCCACCGTGGCATCCACCACATGCGCGGGCGCGGGCAGGTCAGGCTGGCCGATGGAGAGGTGTATGACATCCTCCATGGTCGAGGCCAGGTTCACCATCTTGCGAATACCGGGCATGGGAATCGCCAGCAGGGCCGGATTCCAGACCGGGTCCTCGCTCTCGTAGAAATCGCTATCCAGATCGCCCATGCCGTTTCCTCAGCGCTGCGTGAACATCGGGGGACGCTGCGCGGTCAGTGGCGCGGCGCACTGATATGCGTAGCCCGCCTGCAACACCCGGGCATCATCAAACTTTGCGCCGACCAGCTGCAGGCCAATCGGCAGGCCCTCACTGCAGAATCCACAGGGCACGGACAGGGCCGGCTGCCCGGTCATGTTGAAGGGATAGGTGAAGGGCGTCCACGTGGGCCAGCGCGTGCTCGGCCAGTCCTCAGGCACCTCCCGATTGGTTTTGAACGCCGTAATGGGCAGAGTCGGGGTCAACAGCAGGTCGTATTTCTGGTGAAAGCTCGCCATGCGTTCGCACAGCGCCGCGCGCTCGTTCATCGCCGCCAGGTAATCCAGCATGGACAGCCGCGCCGCCTTCTCTGCAACGCTGACCAGTTGCGGGTCCATGAGCTCCCGCTTGCGCGCCCCGAGGTCGCGCATTGCATTCGCAGCGCCGCCATAAAACAGGTGGCCGAAAGAGCCGAGGGGATCGCTGAAACTCGGGTCCACCTCGACGACCGATGCGCCCAGGCTCCGGAACACCTGGGCCGCCTCGCGCAGGCTCGTCTCCACCTCCCGGGTAACTTCGACATGACCGAGATTGGGGCTGAACGCAATCTTCATGCCGGCGACCCCGTCGCGCAGCGTGGCCAGGTAATCGATGCCTCGACGCGGCACCGCATTGGCGTCCCGGTGATCCGCTTCGGTGATCACATTCATCAGCAGGGCGCAGTCCTCAACCGTCCAGGTCATCGGGCCGGCATGGGCCAGGGTGCCGAATGGACTGGCGGGCCAGTGCGGCACTTCCCCAAAGGAGGGCTTGTGACCGACAATGCCGCAAAACGCAGCTGGAATGCGTATCGACCCTCCGGCATCGGTGCCGAGGCCGATAGGCCCCATGCCCAAAGCCACGGCGGCTCCGGTGCCACCGCTTGATCCGCCCGCGGTTTTCTCGGGATTCCACGGGTTGTTGGTAGGACCACACAGCGGACTGTCGGTCACGCCCTTCCAGCCAAACTCCGGTGTCGTGGTCTTACCCAGCGGCACGTAGCCGTGGCGCTCGAGAGCCGCCACACAGGGCGCGCGCTTGCCCAGCGTGCTAGCCGGGTCGATCGTGCGGGACCCTTTCAGGGTCGGCCACATCGGTGTCAGGAACACGTCCTTCACGGCAACCGGCACACCGTCGAGCCCACCCAGCGTCGCACGGTTCCGATAGCGCTGTTCCGAGGCCCGGGCAATCTCAAGGGTGGTTTCTTCATCTACCAGGCAATAGGCATTCACCGCCGGATCCAGGGACCGAATCTGGCCGAGCATCGCCTCGGTGGCCTCTACCGGGGAGAGGCTGCCATCACGGTAGCGGGACAACAACTCCATCGCTGTCATGGCGACAATCTCATTACTCATGCGACGCTCCTGCACCGGCGAACTCATGGACATCGTTAGACGACGTCCCACGACCGTATGCCGCGCGCATCGGCAGTGTCAACCCGTGGGGTGGAAATAACCCCACCCAAGGAGGCATCCCGGCAAGAAAGTGCTTTCGAAAACAGCCTCTAGGGCGTGTACCAGATGGGAGACGTCCATGCCCGCTCCTGGATAAACGGGGGCAGATCCTCACGTGGAGGCACGCCGAGGGCGCGGGCGTCGTAGGTGGACCAGCGCGGCGTCGGTATCTCCAGCACACGCACGTAGTAGAAGGCCGGCTGACTCGCGTCGAAGTCGGGATCCACCCAGATGGATTTCAACTCCACACTGCCAATGCTGTTGCTGTAGGTGGCCGCCGCAACATCGACGGTATTGCCCACCGCCGGCAGCGCCCCCGTGGCGGTCAGCTCACGCTCCCCTGACCAGGCGACGTTGTAGATCCTCTCCCTGGCCTCGCCTTCCTGCACCCAGCCTTTCACCACCTGGATACGATCCAGGTTGGCACCATCGGCCTCCTTCATGGCCGCAATCACCAGGCTGGGGGCCCGGCCCTCCGGGCCGGACTGCAAATACCCTCCCATGGGGACACCGCGAGCATAGGCGCTGGCCACCCAATCAGGAGCCTGCAACAGATCGGGCGCAAAATCCCAGCCGGCAAACAGGCGAACGGTCATCCGGGTACCCGAGGTACCGTAGGTTTCCCTGCGCGACATGGCGGCAAAAATGTCCTCCCGCGTGTTGGCATCCGCCCAAACCGCCGCGACACCCCCCGAGCTGAACTGTCGCACCTGCCGATTGTTGTCCTCGTTGGGCAGTGGCCCGTTGAGACGACTCTGCGGACGGTTTTCAACGGCAAACTTGCCAGTGTGGTTATCCTCCTCAATGGAGGCGGCGGAATTGTGCGAATCCGAGTCCCCGATCACACCATACCTGAACGGATTACCGCGTCCCTCCGCTTCCATTGCCACGCCGTCGAGCAACGCCTGGCGCAGGAAACTGCCTGCACGCTGCGTAGGCCGCTCGGGAATTGCAGACAGTGTGTAATCCCATTGCTCAAAGGCGGCGAATTCGTCATTGGGTGACAACTGCGGGTGGGTTTCCGAGGTGCCCTTGATCTGACTGATTTCATAGAGCGATTCATTGCGCGTGCGGGCCTCTACATACGCCGCATCAAATGCCTCGCCAAAGGAATCACGGAGGGAAAACATCAATCCGTCGCTGGCGTTGCCGTTGTGGGGAATTGCCATCAGGGTGGCTCCGTCGGCCCGTGCAGCATCCATGTAATCCCAGAGGTCCTCTGGACGCGTCGAGTCGGCTGTCGAGAAAGGACGCTCCGGCACGCCCTCACCGGACTGGAAGACGACGACGCGATGCAGGTTGCGATTGTCCGGCGCGGAGGTCCATTCAAAGGCCGGGAACGTGGTGAACACACCGGGGTCATAGTGCGCATCGGCGATGTCGATGATCTCCTTCCAGAGGTTGGCGGCCATGAGCGGGTCGTTCAGTTCGGGTTGGGGCACACCGCGGTTCAGGTCGTCGAGCACGGCTGCAAAGGCTGCGAAGGCTTCCGCGCGGTCGGGCGAGGTTATCCTCTTGGCAATCGGAAGCTTACTGAAAGGGCTCTCCGGGTCGCGCATCTTGACGAATACGCCCATGTACTCGGCGTGCTCCGAAACGGCGTAAAAGTCCAGGGGAGTGCGTATCTGCATCGGACCACCGTTGCCGCCCCCCGGAATTGCCTCCCCCTTCGCCCAGCGGTAGGCATCATCAGGACCGGTCATCGCACCGTTGGCAAAGCCGTCAAAGGACCACGCCGTGTGAATGTGTACATTGCCAAAATAGACGTTGCGGGCTGTGCTGCCATGCACGACAGATGGCGAGGGCTTCGCGTCTGGAGCCGTTGCGCCAGCTGTTTCTGCGATCCCGCCGAGTACGGTCACAGAGCCCAGCGCTGCCAGCGTTGCAAGCAGACGCATAGCCCGGAGTCTCTTCGATACCATGATTAATTCCCCTCTCCGAGAACAGCGTCGCATGCATACGATACCGCAATCCTGTGCATCCAAGGCAGCAAAAAAAGACGCATAAACCCCGGTACAGTTCCAGTTTGATGGAGCGCACCGCCTTCTGAAAACGCTCTCGCGGATTCGAGTGAACCCCCATTCCGTCAACCGGACGGTATGGGCTTGGCTGCCGGAGCCAGGGTCAAACTGCCGCGTTAATCTGTTTTTAATCTTTGCGAAAGGTGTTTTTCAGAGACGCCCGCTAGTATTTGCCTCGGTTAAACGTAACCAGTAAAGGGAGCTTATGAAAAACATCAAACTTGGATTGATCGCTCTGTCTGTGGCCGCGGCATCGCAAAGCACTTTCGCATTCGAGCAAGGCGACATCATCGTGCGTGCCGGGCTTGCCAATGTGTCACCTGACGACTCCTCGTCAAACATATTTGTCGGTGCGGACCTCGGGGTCGACCTGGCGGTCGGCGACGATACCCAACTCGGCCTCAACCTCGCCTACTTCTTCACGGACAGGCTGAATGTCGAAGTGCTGGCCGCTACGCCGTTTACCCACGACGTTGACTTTGGCGTCAGCGACCCCCTGGGTACGGGCAATCGCTTGGGCGAAGTCACCCACCTTCCGCCCACGGTTACCGTCAACTACTACTTCAACGCCCCGTCCAGCGCCTTCCAGCCCTACATCGGCGCAGGACTGAACTATACATTCATTTTCGATGAGGAGTTTACCGGCCCGAACGCGGACGCGGGGTTGGCGAACCTGTCGCTGGATGACTCCTGGGGTTTCGCCGCACAAGTCGGCGTTGACTACATGGTCAGCGACCAGTGGTTCGTCAATGGATCGGTACGCTGGATCGACATCGACACCGAGGCCTCGTTCACCCTCAACGGGGCACCTGGACGCGTGGACTCCATCGAAATTGATCCGATGGTGTACACCCTTTCCATCGGCTATCGCTTCTAGCGCGCAGGAAGACCTTGACCAACGGACTATTTTTCTCGTCACATACCATCCAACACAGGAGTTAGACCATGAAACTTAAAGCAGCCGCAGGTATTTCCGCACTCGTTCTGGCCTCCAGCCAGGCCTTCGCAAGCGCCGTCGTAGTGAATCAGGGCCTCTCGGAGCAGGAGGTGCTGGCGGCACAGAAGGGCTGGTGCCAGGCGCTGGTCGATATCAGCAAAACCCACGAGGAGAAAGGCCAGGCAGCCGCCAAGTCACTCGCCAAGAACGTCATCGATGCGGCTTACGGCTATCAGATGGGTGCAGTTCTGTTCAAACCCACATTGACCGTGAAACCGCAGACTTTCCGTCCCACCAGTGAAGGCGCGCTGTCCTATTTTGTTGGTGGCGACCCGAATTTCCCCAGCGATACAGGCTTCGCGCTCAAAGGCTGGCAGAAGTGCGAGATTGACAACAACGCCGTATTCATCGCGGGTGACAGTGCCTCCACAATTGGCAAGGTGCATTTCACCGGCAAAGACGGCAGTGTGACGTCAGTCGACAAAACCTGGGGCTTCGTGAAGGATGACGCCGGTGATGTGCGGATCGTGCTGCACCACTCCTCGCTGGAATACCAGAACTGATCTAACCACACGGCTTTTTGCCGCGGTAAGAGCGGCAAACATCCCGGCAGCGCCCGCCTCCACGCGGGCGCTTTTTTTCGTGCCGACTTCGCAACTGGCGCCTCGCCGCTCAGACCTCCGGGCCTTCCCGTAAGGCAAGCCGATACCCGTTGCCCCGCAATGTCTGGATCGCGATATCTGCGTCGGTTGCCAGTTTGCGCCTCAGGCGGCTGATATAGACATCGACAATATTGGTTTGCGGATCGCTGTGCGTTTTCCAAACACGGTTCAGGATGCGTTCCCGCGATAACACCTTTCCCTGATTTTCGGTCAGGTAGATCAGCAGCTCGAATTCAATCTTGGTCAGCGACATCTCCGCGCCCTTCACCCGCGCGACCCGTTCCTCCCGCTCCAGCACCAGCGTGCCGACCTCCAGCGTGCTCCGGCTGTCACGCGGCACTGCCCCGGCGCGCCGTTGCAGCGCCGTGATGCGCGCCAAAAATTCGTCGAAATCGAAAGGCTTGCACAAGTAGTCGTCAGCACCCTCCTGCAGGCCCCGGACCCTTTCGCTGACATCGTCCAGAGCCGTCAACATCAGAATCATGGGTGGCTCAGGCAAGGCCTTGATAACACTGATAATCTGCAGGCTATCCTGTGAACCGAAGAGGCGGTCGAGCACCACGATGTCGGGCGAGTGCTTGCGCACGGAGGGTACTACGTCATGCAGGTCAGTCAGTGTGGTGCAGGCGTGACCCTCGGCGCGCAATCCGCGTGCCAGGAAATGTAGCAGCGGTGCTTCGTCGTCGGCCAGAAGAATACTCATGACCGCCGCTCAGTCGGCAGGGTAAAGGAAAAACAGGAACCTTGTCCCTGCACCGACTCAACCATAATCTGACCACCGTGCGCCTCCACGATGGCTTTTGCGATGGATAAGCCGAGGCCCAGGCCCTGATTGTGCTTGCTGAAACGCACGAATCGCTCAAATATATTGTCCACTTCCGCCGCGGAAATGCCGCCGCCTGAATCCCTCACTGAGATCGTAACCATCTCCTCCCCGGCACGAGCTGCAATTTCCACCGGTTTACCTGCCTCTGAATACTTGGTCGCGTTGTCCAGCAGGATGGACACCACCTGCTGAATCCGCGGTTTGTCGATCGCCAGCGGGACATTGAGCAGCTGGGGTTCAACAGACAGGGTATACGCACGCTCGGTATTGAGCTTCTGCCACTTGGCCACTTCCTGCTCAAGCAGCGGCTCCAGTTCATTATTGCTGAACTCCAGGTGCAGTTGACTCATCTCTGCCCGCGTCAAGAGCAGCAGGTCATCCACCAGGCGGCTTAACTTGACCGATTGGTCCAGAATCGCGCGCAACGTCTCTTTAAAATCCGTTTCGGAGGCCGACTGCAACCGCAGCGTAACCTGCGCCTCACCCCTGATGATGGTGAGTGGGGTCCGCAGCTCGTGCGACACATCGGCGATAAACTGCCGACGCCGCGAGTCGATCTTGGTCAGCTGCAGGTTCGCCTCCGTTAACTCACTCGTTCTCTGCTTCACATCAAACTCGAGTTTCTGCCGCGATTCCAACTCCTTGGCTTCATGCTCCTGCAGACGCACCGCCAGCTGATTGATGGACATCGCCAGGGCCTGGAACTCATCGTCCAGGGTAACGGCTATGGGGCTATCGTAATGCCCGGAGGCGATGGCATTGGTAGCCCCCTGAATCAATACAAGCGGTTGGTAAAGCTGGTTGAAGAGCCAATAGCAGCCGTAGATGATCAATGGCAGCGACAAGCCAGCAAGGCCTATGGTGAACCAGACGATAACAATGTTGAGCGTATCTATCCTGGCATTGATCGCGGCAACCACACGGCTCTGCCGTGATACAGCGGCGTTGATCGACTCTCTGAACTCGTCATCAATCGTCACTTCAAGCAGGTTGCGCAGCTGTTCCTGCTGATTGAGCGGCAGGCCATTGCTACTGACAACCACCGCCTGGAATTCACCGATAATATGATCAATAAGACGCACAAGCTCGTCAGTGTCCTCGACGCTGCCCTGCGTGATAGCCACACCCAGGGCTTCCCGCTGTTCAAGTTCCAACTGACGAATCCTGTCGAGCGATTCCCGGATCGCAAGCTGCTTCTTGCGCACAAAAGCCTGATTGGCGTTGCGACCGAAAATCACTTCATCCGTAAGTTGCTTGAAAAGGCGATAGGAGGTGCCCGCCAGCTTCTCATGTTCGACAAGCAGGGACTGGGCAATGGTGCTCTGGCGGAGATTGTCGCGGGTGAGGTGCGCCGATATCGCGGTGCTGATCAACGCCACCAGCAGAATAAACGCTGTGGTAAACCCGAAATAGAAGAGCTTTCGTTTATACATGAGTCGGTTGCCGTGTGAAGCTGACCAGACTATCGTTGGCGGGCGCTGAAACAAAAAACGGCTGGCTCATGATGGGCCAACCGTCTGATGTTTAACGAGTTTTTGGCGCGCCTGGCACGATTCGAACGTGCGACCGCCTGGTTCGTAGCCAGGTACTCTATCCAGCTGAGCTACAGGCGCGTTGAGGGGCGCTACTATAGGTATCGATGCCCTGTTCGTCAAGTCCCCCGGCCCCAAAAACACGTCAATTGCCCAGCACCCCGCCCGCCACCGCGCCGCGGGACGGCGTGTCGACCAGAACGCCCGGGTTCATCATGCCCTGCGGATCGAGCACGGCGCGAGCGCCGGCGAAGGCTTCGCGGAACAGCGCTGGCACCTGCTCGTCGTAGCCCGCTGGACGATGATCCCGCCCCACGGCGTGGTGGTGCGTCACCGTGCCGCCAAGGCCGGTGACCGCCGCGTTGGCGGCACGCTTGATATGGCGCCAGCGGTCCAGCATCGCCTGCATGTCACCCTGGTCGGTGCCTCGCGCATAGAAGGTGAAGTACGGTGCAGGGCCATCGGGGTAGACGTGGGTAAAACGGCAACTGAGCAGGCCATCTGCCCCGGTTGCTTCGCGGATGGCGCGCTCCAGTGCAGCGCGCACACCGGTGTAGAAAGCGTCGAAGCGGTCCCAGGTGATCGCGGTCTCGAAGGTATCCGCCATGACGCCACGGGGTGTCAGGTAGTTGCGATAATAGGGCGCACGCAGGAACTGGTCGCGCCAGGTGCCCGCTGCGCCCTGCCGGTGCTCCGCCCCCGCGCTGTCATCCTGGCCGCGCAGGGAGCGCTGCGCCGCCTCGGCATCCCAGCGCCCGCCGTGGTCTGCCATCAACTCAAGCGCACGCGCCAGCCAGGCATCCAGCGGGTGATCGGCGGATTCAAAGGCCAGCACAAGCAACGCTGTGGTGCCGTCACCGACACCGTTCAGCAGCGCTTCCGCCGGGTCCAGCAGGCGGCAGTTGCTGGGAAACAGCGCTGCCTGGCTCACGGCGCGCACCGCTCGGGTGGCTTGCGCCATATCGGGGAAGCGCACGCTGGCCGAAGCGCGGTAGCGCGGGCGGTCCTGCACCCGCATCCAGGCGCGGGTGATAAAGCCGAGTGTCCCCTCGGAGCCGATCAGCATGCGGTCGGGGGACGGGCCAGCGCCGGAACCGGGCAGGCGGCGCGTTTCCAGCACACCACGGGGGGTCAGCATGCGCAGGTTCTCGACAAAGTCGTCGATGTGCGTGTACTGGGTGGCGTAGTGGCCGCCGGCGCGAGTCGCTATCCAGCCCCCCAGGGTGGAGAACTGAAAGCTCTGGGGGAAATGCCGCAGCGTCAGCCCCGCGGGTTTCAAGGCCGCCTCGAGCTCGGGGCCCAGGGCGCCCCCCTCGATCAGCGCCGCCCGGCTGCTGCGGTCAATATCCAGCACGCGATTCATGTATTGCAGGTCGACGGACAGCACGCCGTCGTAGTCGCCCCGAATATCCGCTTCGACACCACCGCAGACGCTGGTGCCGCCACCGAAGGGAATCACCGCGGCACGCACACTGTTCGCCCAGTCGAGCACCGCTTCGAGTTGCGTCTCATCGTGCGGGAATACCACCTGATCCGGCACTGCCGGCACCGTGCGATGCAGCAGGCGCAGGCTGTCGGCAAGCGACTTGCCCAAGGCATGGGACAGGCGGTCGTAGAGTGAGGCGGAGCAGATGTCCTGCAACGACGCGGGTGGCGTGATACGTGGCGCGGGTAGCGTGAAATCCGCCAGCGTCGGTGCGGCAACGGGGGACCCGCCCCCCAGCAGCGACACCAGGTCAGCCAGACGCGTTTCCTCGTCCGCATCCAACACCTCATCGGCGTAACCCCAGCCCCAGAAGCGCAGCGCACGCCGATGGCCGAGGGTTGCAGGCGAGGCGCTCACGTCAGCGGATAAAGCCTGTGCTGGATTCCATGTAGAGACGCAACGGCAGGCTGCCGTCGTCTTTCAGGTGGATGATCAACCCGTAGTTGTCGTTGTCGTAGTCCGCCACCCACTCGTAGCGGAAGTCCGGCAGTATGTCGATGGGCTCGGGACGGCGCCCCACCACTCTCACTTCCTCCAATGCGCCGGGGTCAAACGCCACACGCGCCTTGGGAATAATCAGGGTGACCTTGCGCTCGCCGGACGTCTCGCCGGGCTCCACATTGCCGACGGTGATACCGGAGTCGGCATCAAGATGGCCTTTCACCAGCTGCAGCCAACCACTCTCGGTGATCGCCTTGTCGGCCCAGGACACCGGGGCCGCAAGCATCATACAGAGCGCACTCGACAGACAGACAGAACGAACCAGCATGATGACCTCCAGCGTGCCGTGCGAGGAAGGTGGGGCAGTTCCTCAAGGCCGGGCCAAAACGGACCGGACAGAACTGCCCCGCCGACAGTTACTGCATGGCGTCCTTGACGGCCGCATTGGCGTCGTCAGCCATCTCGCCGGCTTTTTCCTTGGCGTCGTCCATGGCCTGCCCTGCTTCATGCTGCATGTCTTCAGCGGCCTGACCTGCATCGTGCATGGCGTCTTCCGCCATCTGCTCGCCGTCGTGCATGGCATCGTCCATGGCATTGCCTGCCTCGTCCATTGCGTCGCTGGCTGAGCTTGAAGCGCTGTCCATGGCATCGCCAGCGGCATCTACCGCGTCGTCCATGGCATCACCGGCTGCGTCCATGGCATTGCTTGCTGCTTCCGCCGTGGCGTTGCCCGCCTCTTCCGCTTTCTCCGCCACCGTGCTCATGGCATTGGAAGCCGACTCGCTCACCGCCTCGGCGTCTTCCTTGCTGCACGCAGA
Source organism: Halieaceae bacterium UBA5044 (assembly GCA_002416125.1). Lineage (GTDB taxonomy): Bacteria > Pseudomonadota > Gammaproteobacteria > Pseudomonadales > Halieaceae > Haliea. The sequence goes on along the minus strand of DIBU01000004.1, from coordinate 50,978 downwards.
AAGACCGAAGACCATCATCGTTGCCAGTACGGCACCCGCTACTTTTTGTGTTTTCATACAATCACCCCTTGATTTGGTTGTGTTGTCGCGTCCGCACAGGACCCCTTGAGACTACACAGCTCGCGCTGCGGAGTAAAGCCGGACAAGCGCCCGCATGCACTTCGGGCCTACTCCGCAACAATATCGCCGCGCATGGCCGCCAGTCGCTGCAACAGCGCGTTCTGCGCGCCGGTGGCGATTCGTTCCCGTTCCATGACCCGGATGAGATCATCGACGAGACGGTTGAACTGGGCGGAGGTGACAGCCAGATGGCGGTGCGTTTCACGCATGCTGTCACCCGTGTAAACGCAGGGACCATCACTGACCGCGCAGAGCTGCTCGGCAAGTTTGTTACGAAAACGTTGAATGTCGGTGTCGGCGAACAGTGCGCGAATCTCCGCGTCTTCTGCTATCTCCCACAAGAGGCCATCGACAATCCTGTCTATCCCCGCCTGCCCGCCCAGCTCTGCGTAGAGCGACTGCGGCGACTGCACCGACTGCGCACAGCCTCCAGCCAAAAGGGTACAGGCCAACAGGACTTTCAACGCGTTCGACATCAATGGCTCCTACTGGCTCAGCTGAATTGACAGGTACCAACCGCTCTGGTCCTCCAGTCCCGCAATGTCGCCCAGCTCGGTCCAGGCGAGCACAGCGGCGACACGCGTGTTCGGGAACCAGCCGAGGAAAATATCCGCCCAGTCGTCCTCGGCCACGGCCTGCAGGCCATTGGGCTTCTGCCGATACTCGGCGCCGATCACCCAGTGACGATCAATAAACAGACCGGCGCTGAGCTCGGCGACCAGTTCGCGCTGCTCCGCAAAGCCCAGCAAACCGGTCTGGTGCGCCGCCGTCCAGCGCAGGCTGCCGTTGGCAAACACATTGCGCCCCAAGGCCTCATTGAGCCAGAGTTTGCCCACGGCGAGGTACAGGTCCGTGCCGCTGTCCCGGGCCGCTCCCAGGGCCTGCGGTACGGCCATGTCGCGGTTGCGCTTGTACTGCAGGCCCGCCGTCAATTGCGGTGCGCTGCCGTAGATGAAGTCCCCCGCCAGTCGCACCTTTGCCCCGAACACGTCCTGGCGAATCGCGAGGCCCAGCGGCTCAACCTCGAGATCCTGACGGCTGACGCTGAATTCGAGGCGGTTATCGAACCCCAGGCTGGCACTCTGCGTGTCCAGCTGGAAATCGTCGACCGAAACTCTGCTCAGGCCCAGGGCACCGCCCCATTCACCCAGATCGCCGTAGCCGCTGATAACCGCCCAGGGCGTGATGCCGCCACCCGCCTGCCCTTCTATGCTGTTCGCGCCACCCGTCGCCAGCAGGCGGCTGCCGGCCTGTGATGCGGCGGCCAGGCACAATGCCAGCGCCGCAACGAGCGCGCGCACAGTCATCATGCCGGCTCTCCCCGAATGGCCAGCACCGGCACAGGCAGGTCACCCAACCAGGTTTCCAGGTCAGCTGCCGACATCGGCCGGGCGATGTAATAGCCCTGCACGGCGTCACAACCCATTGCCTGCAAAAGACGCAGGGAGGCGATGTTCTCCACACCTTCCGCAACCACCTTCAGGCCCAGGTAGTGCGCCATCTCAATGGTTGAGCGGACGATCTGCTGGTCGTCTTTATCCTGGTCCAGCCGCAGCACCAGGCTCTTGTCGATCTTGAGCTCCTGCACCGGCAGGGTTTTCAGCTGCGCCAGGGATGAAAAGCCCGTGCCGAAATCATCGATGGCCAGGCGTATACCCACTTTTTCGAACTCGCGAATGTTGGCAAGGGCGAGGTCCATATCCGACATCATCATGGTCTCGGTAATCTCAAACACCACCGCACTGCTGTCCAGGCCGGAGCTGGCCAGCTGGTGGATCGCGTGGCGCACGAAGTCCAGTTGCAGGATGTCAGCCCCCGACAGATTGATACAGACGGTGAGTTCAAGCCCGGCGCGCTCCCACGCCTGGATCTGGCGCAGCACCAGCCTCAGCACAATCATGCTGATATCGGTGATGATGCCGGTCTGTTCCGCCACCGGAATGAATTCGTCGGGATATACCTCGCCCAGCTCGGGATCGTTCCAGCGCATCAGCGCCTCGACCTCCAGCACACGGTGATCCGCCATGTCGTACTTGGGCTGGTAGACCATGCGGAAGTTCTCTGCATCCACGGCGGCCTGCAAACGGTGCGCCAAAGTAATCTGGCGCAGGTGGTTTTCATCCTGTCCGATTTCATAGAATGAGTAGCCGTGCTTGACGTTGCGCGCATTGCCCAGCGCAATCTGCGCTCGGCGCAACAGCTCCTCGAACCCCTGCCCGTGCTGCGGTGCGAAGACGAATCCCAGCAAGGGTTCAACACGCACCGGGATGCCATCAATCGACAGCGGCGAGGCGAAGTCAGCACGCAGCTTGTCCAGTACCACGTCCACGCCGGCATGGGTCAGCGCGTCGAAGAACAGCAGGATCTGGGAGTCGGCGATACGGGCTGCCATATCACCGCGGCGCAGGCTGCTGCTGATGCGCTCTGCCACAGCCTGCAGCACGCTGTCGCTGAAGTCATTACCGTACAGATCCGTCAACTCACGCAGATTGCCGAGTTCCAGGAGGCCCATGGCGTAGTCGCTTGCTGCATTCGGCTCCGACAGCCGGCTGTTGAAGGCGCTGGCGATATAGCTGCGATTCGGCAGGCGGGTAAGCAGATCATGCTGGGCCTGATACCGAATGCGCGCCTCCCGTTCCGAGACGGTGTCCTGCATCAGGTTCAGCGTTTCGGCCAGCATGCCGAACTCGGCGCCGGAGCGCAGCTCGATGCGGTGCGTGTAATTGCCATCTGCGATACGGCGGGCGGCACGCACCAGCGCATAGATGGGCTGGGTCACGCCGCGGGCAATGAGCAGCGCGGTCAGAAAAGCCAGCAGCAAGGCCACGCAGCCAATGATGATCATCTGCTGGCGCAGCGGCGCATAGCTCTGCAGCGCCTGCTCCAGCGATTGCGAGAGCAGGGCCGTCAGGCGCGCATCGCCCTCATTGAGCAAGGTGACTTCGCGCGTTACCCAGCGCGCCTGCGCCAGCGCCGAGGTGGGTGCAGACTCGGGCTGGGCGAGGGCCTGAAGTTGTGTGCTCAAGGCCTCCGGCAGCGTGGAGTGCAGCATGCGCGCCGGCTCCCCGCCGCTCTGCGCCAGCAGTGTAATCTCGGCATTGGTCAGCGAACGCAGCGCTTCCAGCATCGACTCGTCCACCGCTGTACCCAGGCCGACCCAACCCATCAGGTCGGGCGCAAACACCGGCACCAGGACCAGCTGAAAGGGTTCCCCCTCAAACAGCGCCAGTATGGCGGCACCGCCGGTAGCTTCCTCCCGCAGGACGTCGGCGGCGCTGGCTGGCAGGCGTTTGACATCGTGGGTACTGAGCAGGATGTCGCCGTCCCGGGACAGCATAACGACCAGGTCCGCGGCAATGCGCTCCCCGTGGTTCGCCAGCACGCTGAGCATCGTTGCCTGTTCACCGGTAGCAATCGCGCGCTTGAACGCGAAATCCGCAGCCAGCACCTGTGCCCTGCCGCGCAGCTGTTCCCGGTCGACTTCCAGCAGGGAGCGAAACACCCGTTCCACAACTTCCAGTTCGTCGCGCACAATGCTCTCGACCGCCGTATTGGAGGCGCGCATGACCGCCAGCAGGCTGCTCGCCAACGTGACCGCGAGGAGCCCACCAATCAGCAGCAGCAGCTTATTGCGAAAGCTGATTCGCATCGCGGCTAAATCGTTTCAGCATGTTTTCCAGTTCGGAGTCTGACTTGCTGCCCTGGGGGTCCTGCCAGGCCATGGGCAGCTCGAGGGCAAGCGAGCCAGCACCATCCGCCGGCAGCGGGAACTGCAGCGGTGTGGACAGCTGCGGATGCCACACTTCAATGGCTGTCGCGGCCCCTTCCCAACGCAGGGTTGCACTGCCCTCTGTGTCAGTCACTACCGCACTGGGATTGGCGCTGACGTAGAGGTAGGCCTTCATGCTGTCGTGGATATTACAACCCAGGGTCACCACACCCGGGGCATTGAACGCCACCGGCGGGGCGTCGTTGGCGCGGAACAGCTTAAGCTCGAAGGCATTGCCGGGGGAAAAGGAATAGACATGGTGGCGAGTGTCGTCGCTGTTGGGAAAGGTCACCTCCGTGCCGGGGGCGATGGTGGTGACCAGCGGGTCAAAGCGCCGTTCGCGCTGATCCACCGTGGCGCCCCCTCGCGGCACCCCAGGCAGCGCCTCGACACCCGGCACCGTCAGCACTGCGAAGGGAACGGGTTGACCGTCACTGCCCGCAAGCTGCACCTGCAACTCACCGGCGATCACCTCGCCCAAACACAGCACACACCCCAGCGCCATGAAAAGCCACTGCACTACACCAACTCGCATACGTCCAAACCGTTGATTCCAGAGGGGCGATGATAGCGCATTCCTGCGCGATTTCGCGTGTACCGGGCGAGAAAATCGCAGCCGCCACTGCGTGGCGCCGGGTTTTGCGAAAGCGCGCAGGAGCGCTACACTGCTGCGCTTCCCTATTCAAGGAGAGACACACCATGTACAGCTTCAGCGCGCAGTCCATCGCCTACCAGGAACAGCTAAGGGCTTTTATGGACGAGCATATCTACCCGAACGAGCAGCGCTACGCTGAAGAGCTGCATGCATCCGAATCCCGCTTTGCGGCGCTGCCGGTCATGGATGAGCTGAAGGCCAAGGCGAGGGCAGCCGGCCTGTGGAACCTGTTCGTCTCCCCCCACGAGGCGCAGTTCTGCGACCATGACGGCTTCAGTAATTTCGATTATGCGCCGCTGGCGGAAATGATGGGCCGCGTGCTGTGGTCCGCCGAAGTCTTCAACTGCAACGCACCCGACACCGGCAATATGGAAGTCCTTATGCGCTATGGCAGCCCGGCGCAGCAGGAGCGCTGGCTGCAGCCGCTGCTGGCCGGTGAAATACGCTCGTCCTACGCCATGACCGAACCCCAGGTCGCCTCTTCGGATGCGACCAACGTGGAGCTGCGCATCGAACAGGACGGCGACCACTGGGTGCTGAACGGCCGCAAGTGGTTTATCACCAGCGCGATGTACGAACGCACGCAGATCTTCATCGTCATGGGCAAGTCCGACCCCGACAACCCCAACCGTCACCTGCAGCAGAGCCAGATCCTCGTGCCGCGGGACACACCCGGCGTCACCCTGGTGCGCCCGCTCACCACGCTGGGCTACGATGACGCGCCACTGGGTCACGCGGAGGTGCTGTTCGAGAATGTGCGGGTGCCGGCAGAAAACATGCTACTGGGGCCGGGACGCGGTTTCGAGATTGCCCAGGGGCGGCTTGGCCCGGGCCGCATCCATCACTGCATGCGCCTGATCGGTGCCGCCCAGCGCTCGCTGGAACTGGCCTGTGCGCGCGCCGAGAGCCGCACCACCTTCGGCCGCAAGCTGAGCCAGCATCAGTCGGTGCGCGAGGACCTCTCGCGCTGCTTCTCGGAAATCGAGATGGGCCGGCTGCTGCTGCTGAAAACCTGCTCGAAGATGGACGAACTGACCCCCCAGGGCGCCCTGGACTATATCGCGGCGGCGAAAAGCACCGTGCCGCTGCTGATGCAGAATGTGATTGATCGCTGCATGCAGATCCACGGGGCCGGCGGCCTCACCGAAGACTACTGCATGGCAGAAGCCTTCAACTACGCCCGCTGGTGTCGCCAGGCAGACGGCCCGGACCAGGTTCACCAGATGGCGTTGGGGAAAATGGTCATCAAGCGCTATGTCGATGCCTGAACTGCATCCGCAGTTGCAGGCCGACTGCCACGACCTGGGACGGATCGACAGCGGCCGCCTGTTGCTGTCGCGCAACGCCAGCCTGCACTGGCTGATTCTGGTGCCGGACACACAGGCCACCGACCTGCTGGACCTGCCCACCGACGCGCTGGGCCTTGCGCTGCAGGATTGCCGGCGCATCAGCCACTGGTTGAAGCAGGCCTGCGGCTACCCGAAAGTGAATTTTGGCGCTCTCGGCAACCTGGTCCCGCAACTGCACCTGCATGTGGTTGGCAGGCGTCCGGATGACCCGTGCTGGCCGCAGCCGGTCTGGGGCAACTTGCCAGCAGCGGGTGCGTGGTCCGCCACCGAGATTGCCGCGATGAGGAGCGCCCTGACCCATGACCGCTGACCAGAGCGCCCTGATCGTGGGGGCCAGCGGCGGCATCGGCCGGGCACTGGTCAAACGCTTGCTGGAGGACGGCCGCTACCGGAGCGTCATCGGCATCAGTCGCTCGGAGGCACCCCAGCCGGAGCTTGCGACGCAGCAGCGCTTACGCTGGCTGCCCTGCGCGGGCACACCCGCAGCGATTGAGGCAACGGCCGCCGAGCTCGAGGACGCGCTGCCCCGCCTCTCACGCATCGTTATCTGCAGCGGCATCCTGCACGACGCAGAGCACGGCCCGGAGAAGTCACTGGAGCAGCTGGACGCCGAGTGGATGGCCACCGTGTTGCAGGCCAACAGCATCACCCCGATGCTCTGGCTGCGCGCGCTGGCGGGCAAGCTGCAGCGCAAACAGGCCTGCAGGATCGCCGTGCTCAGTGCGCGGGTGGGCAGCATCAGCGACAACCAGCTCGGAGGCTGGTACAGCTATCGGGCATCGAAAGCGGCGCTCAACATGCTGTTGAAAACCGCCGCCGTGGAGCTGTCCCGCCGGGCGCCTGCATGCAAGCTGATAGCCTTCCACCCGGGTACCACAGACACCGCACTGTCTCGCCCCTTCCAGGCGCGCGTGCCCAGCGAAAAGCTGTTCACGCCGGACTTTGTCGCCGACCGCCTGCTGGGGATCATGGAGCAGGCACGTGCAGATGGCACTCTCTCCTACCTCGACTGGGACAACAAACCCATAGACTGGTAAAGCCGTGCTACGCTGGCCATTATTCCACACCGTCAGGAGCACGCCATGCTGGTCGTTCACCACCTCAACAACTCCCGTTCCCAACGCGTACTCTGGCTGCTGGAGGAGCTGGAGCTGCCCTACACAGTCACGCACTACGCGCGGAACCCGGAAACCAACCTGGCGCCGCCGGCGCTGGAGGCACTGCACCCGCTCGGCAAGTCCCCGGTACTCGAGGACGCCGGCCAGCTGATCCTGGAGTCCGGCGCGATTATCGACTACATCCTGCGCCGACACGGTGACGGACGCCTGCTGCCCACCGCGGGCACGGCAGCCCATGAACAGTACCTGCAGTGGCTGCACTATGCGGAGGGCAGCGCCATGCTGCCGCTGATGCTGCGCATGTACACCTCAAGGCTGCCCGACCAGGGCGCGGCACTGCAACCCCGCATCACCGAGGAACTCAACCGGCACCTTGGCTACGTTGATGCCGCACTGGCGGACAGGCACTGGCTGGTCGATGACAGCTTCTCCGGAGCCGATGTACAGATGTCCTTTGTTGCCGAAATCGCACCGCTCCTGCACACCCTGGAGCCCTTTCCCCACCTGGCGGCCTTCCGCAAGCGAATCCAGGATCGTCCTGCGTACCGACGTGCCCTGGAAAAAGGCGGCGCCTACGCGTTTGGTCCGGCCCCCTGACCCGATCCCGTCAAGGTGCGTCGCGCAGTTCCCTCGACCTCGCAGGGGCAAACCGCTATGCTCCCCGCGCATGAATTTCCTGTGCCTGCGGGCCAAGGTGACAGAACGTGGAACTGGTTGTATTCGATCTCGACGGCACGCTGCTGAACAGCGAATCCGGTATCAGCAGCTACACCCGGGACACGCTGGCGATGCTGGCAGAGCGCAATATCGCCTATACCGTGGCAACCGGGCGCACACTGCACGCAGCCCGTGACATCCTCGATGGCCACGGCTTCGCGCTACCGCAGATCTACAAGAATGGTGCGATGATCTGGTGCCCGAAGGCAACGGATTACAGCCACACCAGCTTCCTGACCCAGCGTGAAATCCAGCACGTGCTGGAGGCCGTGATGGCGCAGGAGGTCACGCCCTTCATCTTCACCCTCGCACCCGGCAACTACCACGCGATCTACCATACGCCCCTGCGCAACGACGTGGAAAAGCGCCTGTCCGAAACCTTCGCGCAGCGCTCCGAGGTGGATGTACTGCCGGTGGAGCGCATGCCCGCTGATGCGGACATCACCAACATCAGCGCGCTGGGCAAGCCTGCCCGCATCCAGGCGATTGCTGCCATGGTGGAGAACGAGGACAATCTCGTAGCCTATAGCGGCGATGCCCTTGAGGGCGCCGAGTTAAGCTGGATAGACATCCACCACAGCGACGCCAGCAAGGGCAACGCTGTGGAGGTGCTGAAGCGGGAGTTGGGGATACAGCGTGTGCTGTGTTTTGGCGACAGTGACAACGACCTGAGCATGTTTGCCCTGGCCGACGAGTGCTACGCCCCGGACAACGCCAAACCCTATGTAAAGGCGGCCGCGAGCGCCGTTATTGGCCACCACAACGAAGACGGCATCGCGCGCTTCCTGCGCGAGCGATTCGGCCTGCCTGACTGACGACCGGCAGGCCTGCTGTGCCTCAGGGTGTCGCGTTCCCGGGCGGGAAGGCACCCAGTACCAGGTTGGCCGCCTCGTCGTACTTGCTCTGGTCGCGGCCCAACTCGCCTTTCAGGCGTGAGGTAGTCACACTGCGCCAGACCGAGCGGTTCTGTTCCGGATCGATCATGTCCACGACAAAGGTGCCCTGGGTATATTCATGCACCGACACTTCCGTGCGGGTCGACATGCAGGACCAGCAGCTGTACATGCTGTAGGTGTTGTAACGGTAGAAACCCGGGCCATACATACCCATGGTAGTCGCTGAAGGCACCTCGTAGCTGCGCACGTCCATCTTGTCCTCGGTCACCAGGTGCCAGCTCAGTAACAGGTCTGCGTCCTGTGCGTTGTCAACGAGGGTAAAACCGCGTTCGGCGAGTGCGGACTTCAAACCGTTCTCGATGCGGTCGCGCGTCATGTCGCTCAGTTTCAGCGGATCCTCGCCGGGTGCGGATTCCGCAGCACGGTACAGCGCGACGGTCTTCACGGCGCTGAAGTCGTACGCGGGGTTGTAATCCACGGAGGGCGTTGGCGGCGCACTGGCGCAGGCAGCGAGGAAAACGGCAGCCATCAGAGCGAGCGCCGTGTGGATGTTCGAGCGGTACAACGATGTAGCCATGAGGGGACCCTGTAAAGTCTTCGCAAAGAAGGAACGCAATTGTAGCGCCTGTATGCAGTGAGTTGTAGCGTGAATTTCAGGGCGCGCGGCCTGCACCCCGCACTTTAGCTTCACCGGGGTGCGCGCTATCATTGTTCTCTCGAACAAGGGGCTACCATAATGATGAGAAACCTCCCCGCGTTGTCGATGCTGCTGTTAGCCGCCATCAGTCACGCCACCGATATCCAGGTCACGGACACCCAGGGCAATCCGGTGTCCACCGCAATGGTGACGGCCAGCCCCCTGCAGTTGCCTCCTGCCGACCTCAGCGATGACGGCTATCCGCCCCACGGCGTGACCAATACCGCCGCGGTGACCCTCACCCGCTTCACCGACGCCGACGGTCGCGCCAGCCTGCCCGATGCGGAGGATGACCGCCAGGTGCGGGTACGCGCCCAGGGGTACGTGGACGCCACGGTCACCGCTGAACCCGGTGTCGCCAGCTTGGCAGTCTCCCTGCAGACCATGACGCCGGAGCAGTATATCGCCAGCTTTCCCTCCAACGTCTGGCTGTCGCAACTGAGCTTTGGCGGTGATGCCGAACTGAAAAAGACCTTTCAGCTGAACTGCGCGTTCTGTCACCAGCAGGCCTCACCGTTCATGCGCAACGAGCGCACGGTGGAGCAGTGGCTGGCCGTATTCGAGCGCATGAACAGTTACGGGGCGCGACTGCCCACCGAAGACCACCGGGCGATCGCCGAACACCTGCAGCGTGAGCTGCGCGCGCTGCGCGAGCAGCCTGAGACCGTGCCGGAACCGCGCGCCTGGGGTGAGTTTCTTGCCGGGGTGAGCATGACCGAGTGGCCCATCGGCGACGGCTTCTCACAGATGCACGACTTTCTGCTGCACCCCAACGGCATGGTCTATGTGGGTGACAACCTGTTCGACCGCCTCTACGAGGTGGAACCGGACAGCGGTGAATACACGGTGTACAAGGTGCCTCACCGCGCGGACGACGAGGTCGGCGGCATTCTCGGCAACCGCTTTACCGTGTTCCCCAAAATGTACAACTACATGGGGGTGCACTCCTTCGCGGTGTCGCCGCGGGACGGCAATATCTTTATCACCCCGTCCATGCAGCAGGCATTGCTGGAGTTCAATCCCCGGACCAAGGCCTTCACCATCCACGAGATGGAACGCGGCTATTACCCTCACACCATCCGCATTGATGCGCAGGACCGGGTGTGGTTCACCCTGGCCCTGTCCTCCCAGGTCGCCAGATTCGACCGCGACAGTGCCGAATTCACGCTCTACGACCTCCCCGCGCGCAGTATCAAGGAGTGGCTGGTGCTGAAATCCCTGCCGCTGCTGTTCAGCCTGGACCCGGAGGTGCGGCCACAACCGGATCCCGACCGGGAGGGCACTGGCCTGCCCATGCCCTATGGCATCGATGTGGCACCGGATGGTCGCATCTGGGTCGCGCGGCTGTACGCCAACGACCTGGCGGTGATAGATCCGGCGACGGATGAGGTCACCATGATCGCGTTTCCCTATGCCGGGCCGCGACGCCTGCGCGCCGATGCCCAGGGCAACCTGTGGATCGTGGCCTTCCAGGATTCACTGCTGGTGAAGTATGCACCGGAGAGCGGCCGCTTCAGCGAATACCCGCTGCCGGTACGCAATGAAATCCCCTACGCGCTCAATGTCGACCGTGAGCGCGGCGTGGTGTGGGTGAACGGCAACCAGAGTGACACGCTGCTGAGCTTTGACATCGCGACAGAGGCCTGGCGCGTCTACCCGATGCCGCGGCAGCGCTTCTTCACCCGGGATGTGGAAGTGTCGGAGAAGGATGGCGCGGTCTACACCAGCAACTCCCACTTCCCCAGCTGGCAGACTGAAGGCGGCCAGCCCACCTTGCTGCGCATTACGCCGCCCTCCCCATGAACGTGAGGAGCCTGCGCAGCGGGAGCCTGCTGCTGTGCCTGTGGGTGCTGCCGACAGCGCCGCTGGCCGCAGAGTGGCCGGTCTACGGGGGTGACCCCGGTGGCCGCCATTACAGCACGGCGGCCGACATCAACACAGACAACGTCGCGCAGCTGCAGGTGGCCTGGACCTTTCGCAGCGGCGACAGCCGCGTGCACGCGAAAGACATGGCCCGGACCTCGACCCAGAGCACGCCCATTCTCCTGCCGGAGGCCGCGGGGGCCAGCCTGGTCTACTGCACTCCGTTCAACCGCGTGATCGCGCTGGACCCGGGCAGCGGAGAGCAGCGCTGGAGCTTCGACCCGCAGATCAACCTCGGTGGTGACCGCCCCTTTCGCTGCCGCGGTGTGGCCTATGCCGAGGACCCTGCAACCGCGGCGACGGCACACTGCCGACACCGGCTCTACCTGTCGACGCACGACCGTCAGCTGTGGGCCCTGGACGCACAGGATGGAACACCCTGCGCCGGGTTCGGCGAGTCGGGGCGCGTCGCACTGTACGGCGCCAGCGGCCATGCACCCGGCGATGTCAGCAACTCCTCGGCGCCGGTAGTGGCCCACGGAGTCGTCATCAGCGGTTCTACCGTCATCGATTTCACCCGGGCACAGACGCCGCGTGGCGTGGTACAGGCGCTGGACGCGCACAGCGGCGCACCGCTCTGGCAATTCGACCCGCTGCTGGACAACCCCCGGAGCGGCAGCGCCAACGTCTGGGCGCCGCTGTCGGTGGATAGCGAGCACGAGCTGGTATTCCTGCCCACCAGCTCGCCCTCCCCCGACTACTACGGCGCCGACCGTGTCGGCGACAATCACTACGCCAACAGCATCGTTGCGCTGGACCTGAAAACCGGCAACCTGCGCTGGCATTTCCAGCACGTGCGCCACGACCTCTGGGACTACGACACGCCGGCACAGCCCATCCTCTTCGACTGGCAGCGCGACGGCGTCAGCGTGCCGGCGCTGGTGCAACTGACCAAACAGGGTCTGGTGTTCATCCTCAACCGCCTCACCGGCGAGTCGCTGTGGGAGATGACGGAACAACCCGTGCCGCCCTCGCAGATGCGCGGCGAGCGCGCTGCACTCACCCAGCCCAAGCCTATCGCACCGCCGCCCCTGCTGGACTCCTTCCTGATGCCCCACGACGCCTGGGGCCTGACGCCGCTGGACCGCGCCGACTGCCGCAACCAACTGGAGCAGCTGCACAACCTGGGACTGTTCACACCCATCAGCGAAACCCCCACACTGATGTACCCGGGCAGCCTGGGCGGGCCCAACTGGGGCGGTGGTGCCCTGCTCGCTGAACGCGGCCTGCTGCTGGTCAATGTGAACAATGTCGCCTTCAGCGGCCGCCTGGTGCCACTGAGCAGCGACGCCGCCGCTGGCAATGGGCCGCCCGCAGCCGGCAAGCGTTTTCGCGTGGTCATGCAGGGCACGCCCTACGCCGTCGAAATCGGCAGCCTGCAGTCTTTCCTCGGCATGCCCTGCAACCCGCCCCCCTGGGGCAAGCTGGTCGCAGTCGACCTGTACGGCGGCCGTATTCTCTGGGAGACGGCACTCGGCTCCGTGCATGAAATGGGCCCGGTGAAAGCACCCTTTCACATTGAATGGGGCACACCCAACCTCGGTGGCGGCATCGCCACGGCCGGCGGCCTGTTCTTCATCGCCGCCACCATGGACCGCCAGTTCCGCGCCTTTGATGTCAACACGGGTGAGACACTCTGGCGCTACACCCTGCCGGTGGACGCCACGGCTACGCCCATGACCTACCGCTACCGCGGGCGGCAGTACGTGGTGATCAATGCCGGCGGCCACCACATGTTCAACCGCGGCAGCGGCGATTACCTGTACGCTTTCGGACTCCCACCATGAAAAAACGCTACCTTGTTCTCCTGCTGCTGGTACCGCTCGCCTACTGGCTGGCCAGCGAAGGTGTTTTTCGCGACCCGGTGAAGGCGGGCGAAGCGCTGGTGATACGCCATGCCGACAAGCTGCCCCTGGCCTGGTTCGGGGGGCGGCTCTATGACGCGCACTGTGCGGGCTGTCATGAGAACCCCGCGATGAAAGCCCCGACGCGCCAAGCCCTGGGGAACCAGTCCCGTGAAGCCATTCTGGTCGCGCTGGAGTTCGGCAAAATGCAGCCCATGGCGGCACACCTCAGCCAGCAGCAGCGACGCCTGATTGCCCTGTACCTGACGGACTCCGCCGAGGGCGTGTACGACTGGCTGGCGGACGCAGCGTGCGAACAGCCGCTGGACAGCGGTGCCACCCGGGTTGGCAGCTGGGGGCTGGGGCCGCACAACCGCCGCTTCGTGAGCAGCGCTGATGCCGGCATCGACCGCAGCAACGTGGGCACCCTGGAACTCGCCTGGACACTGGCCCTGCCCCGCGTCACCGACATGCGCTCGCAGCCCGCGCTGCTGGGCGATACGCTGTACCTGGGTGATCGTGCGGGCATGCTCTATGCGCTGGACCGCCACACCGGCTGCATTCACCGCCAGCGCGAGGTGATGGCCGGCGTACGCTCCGCCATCACCGTGGCAGAGGGTGGCAACGGCGAGCGCCTGCTGGTCTTCGCCGACTCGCTCGCCACCGTCTTCGCGCTGGACCCACACACGCTGGAGACCGTGTGGCAAACGCCGGCAAAGCTGTTTGAGAGCTCGGTGGTGACGGGCTCCATCAGTCACCATGCCGGGCGCCTCTATGTGCCGGTATCGTCCTATGAGGTTGCGGTGGCGGGCGGACCCGGCCACGCCTGCTGCCAATCCCATGGCGGTGTGATCGCGCTGGATGCGGCGACTGGCGAGCAGCTCTGGGCCTGGCATGCGACACCCGACGCGACGCTGCAGGGCCACAACGCAGATGGCAGTGCCCGCTACGGGCCCTCAGGCGCCTCGGTCTGGACCACACCGGCGATCGACGCTGCACGCAACCGCCTGTACATCGGCACCGGGCAGAACCTGTCGCGCCCCGCAACCGATACCAGCGATGCCATCATTGCGCTGGATCTCGACAGCGGCGACGCCATCTGGCGCTATCAGGCCACGGTGGATGATGTCTGGAACGCCGCCTGCCAGAACGGCGGCGCCAACTGCCCCAGCCAACCCGGCCCGGACTTCGACTTCGGTGCCTCGGTCATCATCAGCGACGCCGGCGAGGGCCGGCAGATGCTGCTGGCTGGCCAGAAATCCGGTGTGGTGCACGCGCTGGACCCCGATGCCAACGGCGCCGTGCTCTGGCGGCAGCGTGTCAGCCAGGGGACTACTAATGGTGGCGTGCACTGGGGCATGGGGCTTGCCGGCGAACGCCTGATCGTACCGGTGGCCGACCCGGAGCGGGACATCCCCGGCTATACCCCGGCGCCGGGACTCTATGCACTGGATGCTGTGACCGGCGAGCTGCTCTGGGAGCACCCGGTCAGTCGCGATTGTGATTTCCCCATGGAACACGCTCCCCTGGTTGGCCTGGCCCAGGTCCGTGCCGGTGGTGGCCAGCCCCTTGCCGAGCAATACCGCTGTTCCTTCTACTACGGCCTGTCGGCCGCCACGACGGTCACGCCGGAGCTGGCGTTCAGCGGCGCCCTGGACGGGCGTGTGCGTGCCTTTGATATTCGCAACGGTGAACTGCTGTGGCAGGCGGCCACTGCCGTGCCCTTGCGCGGTGACAACGGCGTCGACGGGCACGGTGGCGCAATCGATGTCACCGGGCAGGTGGTGTACGACGGCTGGCTTTACGTGCTGTCGGGCTACAGCATGTTCGGCCAGCTGCCGGGGAACGTGTTGCTGGCTTACCGCGTTACGCGCTAGCGGCCACTTTTTCCCGCGGCGACAGCAGCCAGGCCAAGGCGGGCAGGAAGAGCAAGGCGCCAATCATGTTCCAGAAGAACATGAAGGTCAGCATCAGGCCCATATCAGCCTGGAACTTGATCGGCGAGAACATCCAGGTTCCCACCCCGACCGCCAGGGTCAGCCCGGTGAAGGCGACCGCCGTGCCGCTGGACTTCAGGGCGTAGAAATAAGCGTTCTCCAGCGTCTCACCGCTGCGCAGATAGCTCTGCAGCGAGGAATAGATATAGATGCCGTAATCCACGCCAATCCCCACCCCCAGGGCTATGACCGGCAGCGTCGCCACCTTCACGCCAATGCCCAGGGCAGCCATCAGGGCCTGCCCGAGGACCGAGGTCAGCATCAGCGGCACGATAATGCAGGTGGTAATGCGCAGTGAGCGGAAGTTGATCAGGCACAGGGCGATCACGACGCCGTACACCCAGAGCAGCATTTTTGTCTGCGCCTCGCGGATGACGATATTGGTCGCCGCTTCCACACCGGCGTTCCCCGCTGCCATGTCGAACTGCAGCGTGTCGCTGTTGTGCTGTTCGGCGAATTCGCTCACCGCCGCAACCACGCCGTCCAGGGTGTCGGCCTTGTGGTCGTCGAGGAACAGAATCACCGGCGCCATGGAGCAGTTGGTGTTGCGCAACATGTTGGGCGCGCTGCTCAGGGAGTTGTTGAGGATGTAGCGGTTGCGGCTGGTTTCATGCCACTTGGGGCTGCCCTCGTTCATCCCCTGAATCGCCAGTTTCGACACATCCACCAGCGACATGGCCGACTGCACGCCGGGCACCGTCTCCATCACACCCTGGAAATAGTTCACGGCGGAGATGAACTCGTAGCTGCCACACTGCTGTTCGCCGGTGCTCGCCATCACCACAAACACATCGGTGCTGGTGCTGTAGTTGGCGGTCAGGAAGGCGTTGTCCTTGTTGTAGCGCGAATCCGGGCGCAGCTCCGGCGCACCCGGGTCCAGGTCGCCGATTTTCTGGTGCTGGCCGTAGTACAGCCCGCCGGCAAACAACAGCGCACAGACACCCAGCACGGTCAGCGCCGGGCCGCGGTGGGTCACCCGCGCAAGCAGGCGCCAGTGACTGAAACTGCTGTTTTCCTTGGTTGCCCGATAGCTGACACAGCGATCGGAAATTCCGGTATAGGTCAGCACCAGGGGCAACAGCAGCAGGTTGGTCAACACCAGCACCGCGATGCCGGTGGCGGCCACCACCGCCAGTTCCTGGATCACGGGAATGTCGATCACGCGCAGCGTGAAGAAACCCACGCCGTCGCTGACGAGGGCGACGAAACCCGGCTTGGACAGGCGGATAAACGTGAGCCTGGCCGCCTCGATACGCGAGGTCTTGAAGTAGATGAAGGTGCCGAAGCGGTTGATGATCTGCACCGAGTGGCTGACGCCGACCGCGAACACCAGGAACGGCACCAGCATGGAGTACGGGTCCAGACCCATGCCCATGAGTTTCAACAGCCCCATCTGCCACACCACGGCAACCGTGGAACAGAGCAGCGCGGCAGAAGTCAGCCAGCCACAGCGGGAGTAGAGAAACAGCATCACCGCGGTAATCGCGAAGGCGACCAGGAAAAACAGCCCGACCAGCGTGGCACCTTCAATCAGGTCGCCGATCAACTTGGCAAAACCGGTGATACGTATATTGATATCGTCAGACTGGTACTTCTCGCGCACCATCTCTTCCAGGTCTCGCGAGAACTGTGCGTAATCGAGCCGCTCGCCCGTATTCGGGTCCGTCTCGATCAGGGGCGCAACAATAATCGTGGACTGAAAATCGTTGGCGACGATACGCCCGATCTGCCCCGACTTGAGCACGTTTTCGCGCAGCTTGGCCAGGGTGCGTTCGCTGCCGTCGTAATCGTCGGGGATGACCGCACCGCCGACGAAGCCCTCCTCCGTGACCTCCATCCAGCGCGTGTTCGGGGTCCACAGGGACTGCAGCGCCGAACGGTCCACGCCGTTGACGTAGAACACCTCGTCGGTGATCTGCTTCAGCAGATCCTGGAACTCAGCCGTGAAGATGTCGCCGTTGCGGCTTTCGACAATGATGCGCACCGAATTGCCCAGGCCCTTCAGGTCATCCTGCCGGTTGAGGAAATTCTGGATGTACGGGTGCGAGGTGGGCAGCATCTTTTCGAAGCTGGCATCCGGCTGCAGCTGGCTGGCCTGCCAGGCGAAGAACACGGTCGCCGCAGCAAACAGCAGGATCAGCGGCAGGCGCGCCCGCATCAGCAAGGTGCCCAACAGCGGACGCAGGCGACCGTCTTCCGGTTCCAGGGTGGTGCTTTCGTGATCAGTCACAGGGATTTTGCCTCACTCAGTGCCGTCAGGCCTTTCATGCCAACCAGCCAGATATCGCCATTGCCAGCCTGCACCGCCGACGACAGGCTGGCGCGGGACGGATGTCGCCAGGCCTGCCGATTGCCGCCCGCGTCATAGGCCAGCACAAGACCACCGGAGCCCACCATCAGGGCGCGTCCGTCGGCCAGACGCACCCCGCCGTAGAGGCTGCTGCGCTCGTCGTTGGCCAGTTCAACCCAGTTCACACCCTCGTCCGCGGAGGCAAAGACGTGACCGCGCAGGCCGAAGGCGTAGACGGTGCCCTCGCTGACGACGGCGCCGAACAGTGAGCCGTCGTACAGATCTTCAACCCGGGTCCAGTTCGCGCCCCGGTCCGCAGAGTAATACAGCAGGCCGGCCTCGCCGCTGAGATAGAGGCGACCATCGGCGCCCGCGGCCATTGCGTAGTAGTGGAAGCGATCCGGATTGGCCACGCCGTCCACGGCGATCTGCCAGTCCTGGCCGGCGTTATCGGTGCGGTACAGCATGCCGTAGGCGCCCACGGCAAAGCCGGTGCTGGCGTCCAGGAAAAGCACATCCAGGAACGGGTCGGCCGGCCCGGTCTCGATCGCCTCAGTGGCATCGTCTACCGCAAACACGGCGTCATCCAATGCGTATTCCAGCGCGTCCTGCTGCTCGGGATCCTCATTGGCGGCTACGGCGTCCTCCAGCGCGGCAACGCGGGATTCTGCCCAGGCCAGGTACTGCCGGTTGGCATCGCGCCCGTCAAACTGCAGTGACCAGCTGAGCCCACCATCGGTGGTGTGCAGAATGACACCGGAGTGGCCCACCGCCCAGCCTACGTCGGGCTGCGGGAAATGCAGTGCGGTGAGGGTGGCACTGACCGGCACCTCGGCCTGCTGCCAGCTCGCCCCGTGGTCATCGCTGAGCACGATCACCCCGCGCTCACCGACCGCGACCAGGCGCTCACCCGCCAGTGCTATATCCAGCAACTGCGCATGCTGCGGGTCATCCATGCGCACCGCGGGCAGAAACGCAAACTCCTCGCCAGCTTGCGCAGGCAGCGCAAGAACCAGCAAGCCCAACAGCCAGGTGAAAGGCCGCACCAGGCCCTTCACCGCTCCTGCGCTACACACGGCGGCCTACCTAGCGGCGGCCGGCACGGCGCAGGGCCGCCGGGGTGAAGTCCTCAAAATTACCCACGTAGTCGAAGTCGTACTGGTAGCCACGCTCTTCGTTGTCGAGGCCGATCACCACATAGCGACCGGAGATCAGGTCGTGCAGAGACTCTGCGGCGAGCCAGGGCACCGCAACCTGGTAGTGCATCACCATGTGCCCTTCTTTCATTTTCCACAGCTCACCACGACCGTCATAGTGATCCACCACAGCGATCTGCCAGGTATCCTCATCCACGTAGAACGTGCGGCGGGCGTAGATGTGACGTGCATCCTCTTTCAGGGTTGCCTCCACCACCCACACACGGTGCAGTTCATAACGCAGGTACTGCGGGTCCATGTGACCGGGCTTGATGATATCGGTGTAGGCCAGGTCGCCACGACGCAGGGCATAGGCGTTGTAGGGAATATAGAGCTCGCGCTTGCCAACCAGCTCCCAGTCGTAGCGATCGGGAGCACCATTGAACAGATCGAGGTCATCCGCAGTACGCAGACCGTCGGAGGCCACACCCGGGCCGTCATAGGCGATGTTCGGCGCGCGCCGCACACGTCGCTGGCCGGCGTTATAGACCCATGCCGAACGCGGCTCTTTCACCTGGTCCACGTTCTCGTGTACCAGCAGCACATCGCCCTCAAGGCGGGCCGGGGCGAGGATGCGCTGCAGGAAGACAAACAGGCGGTTGGGGTTGGGGTTATCGGGGAAACGGTTGGCGAAAATCGCCTCTTCCTCGAACAGCACGGGCGCGAAGGCGCCATTGGCCTGCACCGGCGCCTGGATGTAGCGCCGCTTCACACCCAGCGGTGTGCGGTAGCGCGTGATGTGGTTCCAGATCACCTCAATGCCGCTCTGCGGTATCGGGAAAGGCACGTTGGCCTTGAAGTCCACAAGGCCGTTGCCGCCCGCCACCAGGTCGGTTTTGGTCGCCCACTCCTTGATCAGCGTGTACTCGGATTCCGGCAGGCGCGCGCTGCGGCGCGACGGATAGACCGGCATCTGGTAGGTATCGGGGTAACGCCGGAACATGGCAATCTGCCCGGGCGACAACTTGTCCGCATACTGGTCCACGTTGTCCGCGGTGATGGTAAACAGTGGCTGGTCAGCGCTGAACGGATCCACCAGACGCTCGCCCGGCGTGTAGCCCTCGGGCAGCTCCTGGTAACCGCCCTCCCAGCGCGGAATGCTGCCGTCCGCGTTGCCGGCGCGCTCCGCGCCCATCGGTGTCAGTTCTTCGCCGCCGAGGCGTGCGGCCTGTTCCGGGCTGACCTTGGCCAGAGCCAGGCTGCTGCCCATGCCGAGCAGCGACGCCAGGCCCATGGCGATCAATCTCTTGTTCATGTGTAACTCCTTTTATCGTTAGGTCTAGAACGCCACCGAGAAGCTGAGGGAGACAAAGTCACGGTCCTTCAACTCGTCATAATCCGCCCCGAAGAAACTGGTGTAGGACAGATCGGCGCGGTACACGTTGAGGTAGTCTGCCGTAACACCCACACTCAAGGCTATACGGTCCTCGACAAAGTTCGGTGCTGGCGAATTGCCCCGTACATCGTGCGACCATGCCATATTGGGCGTCAGGTTGATACCTGCCATCACGTCGGTGTATTCGAGGCCGGCGCGCACCCGGTAACCCCAGGAGAAGTCATCGGTGAAGCCATCGTTGGTGCAGTAGTCGCCGTTGCTGTTGGGACGAATACCGGCGAAGGCCTCTGCCGCGGGGTGGGAATCACAGGCGATGGGGGACCCGGGCCACAGGGCAAAGTTGCTGGCGAAGGGCTCGAAGTCACCCACGCCGTAATTGGGCGAACGGCCGTAGTTGATGCTGTCGTCCATACCGTTCAGCCACACGGCACCCACCTCGCTGGCGAACGACAGACGCTGCGCCCCGAGCACCTGCTCGAAAAACTTGATGAACGTCATCTGGAACTGGGTGTAGGACACGTCGTCGTAGCCCGCAACGTAGCCACCGGGCCCCTGCTCGAGCGAGCGCGACAGCATGCGCGACCATTCCGCCGCCGTGCCCAGCGCCACTGCCTGCAACAGGTCCGTGGTGTTGATCTGCAGCGGGAAGTCCGGACGGTAGCTCAACTCACCGGATACCGCCCAGTCGCCCACATTGGTCGCGAAGGTCAGGCCCCAGAGTTCAATATCTTCGGGGAACTCGAAGAAAAACTCGGGGTTGGCACCAAAGTTCACCGGCAGGCCGAAGCTCTGTGTGGCGTTGGTGGCGCTGAAGATCGGGGTGCGGCTGTGGTAGTTCATGTAGTACAGGCCGAACTCGGTGCCGTTCAGTTCTTCCACGTAGTAGCGCAACGCCAGGCCCCATTGCCCGGAATCCGATGCCTCGTCATCCGCGCCCCGGGGCAGGATCAGGCCGGCGGCCTCCGCCTCGCCATCCGGGATGGCATTGGAAATGGTGAGGTAGTCGCAGCCGCCGCCGTAGGGGTCCGCGGCGTTCCAGTAGGTGCCGCACTCATCGAGGATGGTGCGCTGCCAGTCGTACTGCACAAAGCCTTCCACGCTGAGGTCGTAGGTGAGGCCGTAGTTGGCGTACACCATGCCGACGGGCAGCAGCGCTTCCTTGATTTCCGAACCCGGCTTGCGCAGGGCGGTAACGTCGAAGGGGTTGATGACGTTCACACCGTTCTGGATAAACGTGCTTTCGCCCCAGCTCAGCACCATGTTACCGGCCCGCAATTCCAGCGGACTTTCACCCAGCTGGAAACTGCCGTACACGTAGTAGTCGAGAAATTCGATACCGCTGTACTGCGCCAGCGATTCGAAGTCGGAGGTATCGAGCTTGCGGTTCGGCTGGTAGCCGTTGGCCGCGTGGCCGTGGGGCACATCGCTGGTGCCCACTTCGTGGTCGTACCAGTACTTCACGCGGGTGAACATGCCGTAGGTGTCCGCCGCCAGTTCGAGGTCGTGGATACCCCGTACCTGCAGGGAGAACATGTCGCCGCGGTCGTAGTTGAGGTTGCCGTCATCCGCCGTGCTGGAAGACGCTCGACCGCGCCCATCCGTGTTCCCCGGGGACAATACGCCGAGGTCGGCGGCCTCCGTGCGCCAACTTGCGCCCACAGAGATGTTCGAGGAGAAATTGCCTTCGAAGGGCCCCAGCTGGAAGGTCTGGGACGAAGCGGGAAGTGCCATGCCGGCGGCCACCAGGGCCAGGATCAACGTGGATTTACGGTGCGGAATAAAGCATCCGGGCTGTTTTTTCACAATCAGCGCTCCTGCTGTCTTTTGTTAGGATTTATCTTGGCTATAGGATAGCAGTATCACCCGGTATCGGCACAGGAATGTTGCTCAGGATCAATTTTTGCCCATATCGCAATATACCGCGTGCAGCCATTCACGCTGGGGGACAAGGGCCCTATACTGCAGGCTGGCAATGGATTGAAGATGCTCATGACACCGACGTTGAAGGGACCCTGGTCCCTCGAGGACACCTACGACTTTCTGCGCGAAAGCACCTTCCCGCTGCGCCTTGCCAGCACCGGCACCGACGGCTACCCGCGGGTGGTCTCGGTGTGGTACGCATTTGCCGAGGAGGCCCTGCTCTGCGTGTCGCACCGCAAGTCAGCGCTGGTGAAGCTGCTGCAGCGCGATCCGCGGGTCGGTTTTGAAATCTCTCCCAACGAGCCGCCCTACCACGGGGCCCGGGGCCAGGGGCGGGCCAGCATGACCCCCCTGGGCGACAGCGATCTGCTCGAGGTGCTGCTGGAACGCTACCTGGGGCAGCAGGAATCGCGGGTCGGCAACTGGCTGCTCTCGCGCAAGGCCGAAGAAATGCTGATACGCGTGCAACCCGAGCGCATCTTCACCTGGGACTACCGCCAGCGGATGGCGGACGTCACTCCGGATCCGGCAGCACGATAACCGGCACCGGAATCCTGGCCAGCAGCTGCGCGTCTTCATCCGCAAGCACCCTGAACTCCGCGCGACGCAGCAGCAGTGCGCCGCAGCTGGCACGCTGCAGTTGCTGTTCAAGCGCTCGCGCCGAACGCGCCTGCAGCGCCTCGACCTCGGTGCACAGCGGTAGCTGCAACAGCTCTGACGGCACCGGCTGTGAAAGCACACGCAGCGGCCCGGGGCGTAACGGCGCCTTCTCATCGTACACCAGCACCGTGCAGGGTGCCTGCTGCAGCAGCGCGCGGCAGGTGGAACCCAACCGCACACCACCACAGTAGGCAGACAGCCCGGCCTTGCCCAGCACCAGCATATCGGCGGGGCCGACCTGGGCCAGCGTGGCGGCGACAACGCCGCCGCGACGCACCTGCAGTGAATAGCGCAGGCTGCGCCCGGCCGCTGCGGATTCCAGGGCGCGGTTGACCTGCTGCCGCTGCCGCGACAGCGTGGCCTGCATCGCCGTGACCGTCAGCGGCCTGGCCAGCCCGGTACGCGCGCCGACTTCACGGGCGAAGGGAAAGTCCGCCGAACGCAGCAGGTTTTCGTCTTCCACATACAGGGCCACCAGCTCCGCCCGGTGCGCATGCGCGAGCTCTACGGCGGCCCGCAGCGCCGCCAGGCTGTGGCGCGACGCATCCAACATGGCAAGCACGCGGCGCGCCTGCTGTTGCTGCAACGCCTCACTGTTCATCGTCCGCCTCCTCACTCGAGGGCGCGGCGCTATCATCATCCGCCCGCGCCGCCTTGACCGCCGCGGAGAACGCCGCGAGCCGCCGGGTGACGCGCTGCTCCAGCTCGGACGGTGCCAGCCCGGTGAGCAGTGCCAGGGCATCGTCCACATGGTGAATGGCGTAGATGCGGAAGCGCCCGGCCTCGACGGCCGCACGCACCGCCTGCTTCAGCATGAGGTGTTCGACATTGCTCGCTGGCAGCAACACCGCGTGGCCGTCCACCTCGCCCCGCGCGGCGCAGACATCAAAGAAGCCCTCGATCTTCTCGTTCACCCCACCAACGGCCTGCACCTCACCCCGCTGGTTCACCGAACCGGTCACCGCAAAGGCCTGCTTCAACGGCACCTTGCTGATGGCCGACACCAGGGCGCAGATCTCCGCCACCGAGGCACTGTCACCGTCAACACCACCGTAGGACTGCTCGAACGCGAGGCTGGCGGACAGCGACAGCGTGGTGTCCGGCGCGTAGCGGTTCGCCAGGTAGCGGGCGATGATCATCACGCCCTTGGTGTGTATGCGCCCGCCCATGCGCGCCTCCCGCTCGATATCCACCAGCTGGCCGCTGCCGGGCCGCGCGGTGGCCGTGATGCGCGACGGCTGGCCGAACGCGAAGTCACCCAGCGACAGGACCGACAGGCCGTTGACCTGCCCCACGGCCTCACCCTGGGTGGCAATCATGACGATGCCGCGGTGGATCGCCTCGTGACTGCGCTCGCGCAGGCGGCTGGCGCGCCGCAACTGCTGCTCAATCGCCGTTTCCACGTGTTCGCGGCCAATGGTCGTCGCACCCGCCTCCATTGCCCAGTGCTGCGCCTCCCGCAGCAGGTCGCGCAGTTCACGCTGGCGCGCGGTCAGCTTGCGCTGGTCCGAGGCCAGGCGACTGGCGCGCTCGATCACCGCGGCCACACCGCCGCGATCGAGAGGCTGCAGTCCGGCGTCCCGGGCCAGTGTCGCGATCATCCGCGCATACAGCGCCTGGTTGGCGGGATCGCGGTCCAGCGTATCCTCCAGGTCGGCCTGTACCTTGAACAGTTCCAGGAATTCCGGGTCGTGTTCGCAGAGGAGGTAATAGAACAGACGCTCCCCCAACAGCACCACCTTCACATCCAGCGGAATGGGTTCGGGCTCCAGGCTCACGGTGCTGATCAGGCCGTAGGCCTGCTCCAGACTCTCGGTGCGGATCTGCCCCGCCCGCAGCACCCGTTTCAGCGTTTCCCAGGCGCCGGGCTGGGTCAGCAGGCCGCGCACATCGAGCACCAGGTACCCGCCATTGGCCCGGTGCAGTGCGCCGGCACGGATCAGGGAAAAATCCGTCACCAGGGTGCCGTTGTGCACATGATGTTCGGTACGACCCACCAGGTGCTGGTGACTGGGCAGGTCCTGATAGACCACCGGCGCCCCCTTCGCCTCCGCGTTGTCCACCAGCAGATTGACCTGGAACCGGCTGAACACCGCCTCGGGAGACAGCTCCGGATTCTCGGCGAGGAACGCGGCGGCGTGGGACAGCACCGCCTGGCGACAGGCATCCAGGTGCTCCAGCACCGCGGGCTGCTGCCGATAGCGCTCCTCCAGCTCGTTCAGCGGTGCGCCGATGGCGGTCGTCAGCATTTCGGCGTTGAGGGTATCCACCTGCTGGCGCAGCTCCCGGGCCAGCAGGGGCATCTGGCGGATGGCCTGCGTCAGCTTGCGCTGCAGAATCTCCACCGTCGCCTCGATGCGCTCCTTGTCCCCTTTGGGCAGGGCACGAAAATCTTCGGGCGACATCATCGCGTCGCTATCGGCTTTGCCGTCAACCGGCGCGAAAGTGAATCCGTTGGGCGTGGAAACCAGCAGGATGTCCTGCTCACGGGCCTCCCGGCGGATCGCCTCGATGGCATCGCGCTGACGCTCCCCCATGGCCTGGTTCAGGTCCTGCAGGCGGTTCTGGTACTCCTCGCTTTCGAGCAGTGCGGGGATGGCCGCCCGGAGTTCGTCCACCAGTTGCGTGAGGTCGGCCACCAGTTGCCGCCCCATGCCGGCGGGCAGCGCCAGATACCGCGGTGAGGTAGGGTCGTCGAAATTGTAACGGTAGGCCCAGTCACCCGGCGTGTCCTCCGCCGCAGCACGCTGCGCCAGGAACTGCTCCACCAGGTCGTGACGCCCGTGGCCGGGGTCCCCCAGCACATAGAGGTTGAACCCGTCGCTGCGAATGGCGGTGCCGAAACTGAGCGCTTCGCGCGCCCGGTCGTGACCGTACAGGAGGTCCAGGGGCTCCAGGCCTTCCGTGGTGGTGAAATCGAATCCTTCGCCCGAGCAGGCGCGGTAGATCTGTTCCGCGGCCAGTGGTTCCAGCATTGAGCGCCCTCCTTTGCAACAACGGGAAAGCGAATCATAGCAGGCGGCGGGCAAAAAAAACCCGAGGCAGTCGCCCCGGGTTCACATCAACAGGCGGCGCCTAGATGGACATCTCCAGCTTGCGTGACAGCCGGTCTTCCAACTGTTCGTCGAGCTTGCGCGAGATCGCCTCGGCGGATACCGCCAGTTCGCGCTCGACGGCCTCGGCCTGGGCCTGCTCCTCTGCACGCGTGGCCGGTTGCCAGTCTGCGCTCAGCGCCGGTTCGTTCATGGCCAGCAGCATGCGGCCCTCCTGTTCGGCCGTCTGCGCGAAGGCGGTGCTGCCCAGGGCAGCGGTAAGCGCCAGGGTGCCGAGCCTGGCTGTTGCAGCCAACATTTTCATTTCCACTCTCCTCAGATGCCGGCAACGGTTGCAGACCATCTGCCACCTCTCGTCTTGCCGGTTTGTTACCACACTTCACATATGGTAACGCTTTTACTCATTTTAAAGGTGAATGGATCATGAATTGTTTGTCATGATCGCCATCTGAGGGTTGTATATTTCTCAGCACTTTCTAGGACTATGCCTTAAATCTATGTTTTATAGGGTTATTTTAATACCTGACAAAAACAATCGGGAAATTGTGAAAATTACCGTACCGGTATTGTCCAGAGTGTTACCCAGCCATCAGAGCCTCGACAGCAGGCCGCCCATCTTCTGCGCCAGCGGATAATCCCCTGCCGTCCAGCCCAGACGCACCAGCACCAGCGCCTCGTCGGGCAGCACGAGCACCGCCTGCCCCCGGTTACCCAGCATGGCATACGCATCGGGCGGCAGGCCGGGCCAGCGGAGTTCGCTGCCGCCGCCGTTCAGCCACAGCTGGTAACCGTAGCGTGGGTCGTTGAGGCTGTTATTCGGCCGGGTCGCGCGGGCCACCCAGTCCGGCGGCAGAAAGGGGCGACCGTTGACGGCACCCTGGTCCAGCAGGAGTCTGCCAAGCCGCACCCAGTCACGGGCGGTGGCGTAGACGAAGGAACTGGCGACCACAAGCCCGGTGGGATCCACTTCCAGCACCGCGCCCGCCATCCCCAGGGGTTGCAGCACTTCGCGCTGCAGGAAGTCCAGCTGCGCCTGCGGGCCGCCCAGCCGCTCCGCGGCGAAACGCGCCAGCAGGTTGGTGCTGCCCGAGGAGTAGTAGAACTGTTCTCCGGGCGGGTGTTCCGCCGGGCTCGCCAGTGCCACCGCCGAGGCGCTGGGTGCGCGAAACAGCATTCGCGTGGAATCGCTGCCCGGCACGTAGTCCTCTTGCCAGCCCAGCCCGGAGGTCATCTGCAACACCTCGGTCAGGCCAATACGCGCGCGATCATCCTGGGCCCATTCAGGAAACAGCGGCCCCGGGACACCGGCGGGAATGATCTCCAGCGCCTCCATGCGGCCAATCACAATGGCCATCAGGGATTTGCCCATCGACCAGCCCAGCAGGCGGGAACCGGCATCAAAGCCCGGCGCATAGCTCTCGGCAATCAGGGTGTCCCCCTGCAGCACCAGCAGGGCGCGGGTCTGCAACCCCTCGGCGTTATCGGCCCTCAGCACGGCCTGCGTCGCCTGTTGCGCCGGATCCGCGATAGCCACCGCAAGCGGCATGCCGGGTGACGCTGCCCCGGGTGGCACCGACAACCCATCAAGCAGCGCCGCATCGCCAGTATCGAGGGTGCAGCCCAGCCCGGGGCGGTAGGTCGCGGAGGTGGCCGCCAGACCAAACAGGGTGACCCGCACACCGTCGGCCGTGAAGTCCAGCGACAGCCGGCGATTGACCTCTGCGTAACTGGCCAGGTCATCCAGTATGCGCTGGTCGTCGAAGCCGCTGACAAAACGCCCGGAACAGGCCAGCTTGGCACCGAGCCCGGTGGCCAGCGCAAGGGCGTTGCCCAGCTGCCAGAGCGGCGTACCCAGCAACGCGGGGGGCGCCACGAACAACACGGTCAATAGCGGCAGGAAAATCAGCAACACAGGTTTCATCAGCAGTTTCCGTATCAGCGCAGGGCACAGCACCGCCAGCTTACGTCAGAACCTGCTGCGCCAGAAACAGGCTTGACGCCAAGCCGCGCGATCAGTTCTACTCGCTACACCCTGTCACCAAGAGTGTACGCCATGCCCGCCCTGGAAATCCTTGCCCCCGCCGCCCTCCTCGCCAGCTGGTCCCTGGTGATGCTGATCTGGATGGCCGCTACCCGCCTGCCCGCCATGAGCAAATCGGGGCTGGATCTGTCCAAGCCACAGCCGGGTGGCCGCCGCGGCGCCGACCTCGAAGGGGTACTGCCCGACCACGTGAACTGGAAGGCGCACAACTATACGCACCTGCACGAACAGCCCACGGTGTTCTACGCGCTGTGCTGCATTCTGGCGATCACCGGCATCGACAGCAGCCTCGCCGTTCAGCTGGCCTGGGCCTACCTGCTGCTGCGCATCGCGCACAGTATCGTGCAGGTCACCACCAACTACGTGCCGGTGCGCTTCCTGCTGTTCCTGCTGTCCTCGCTGGCACTCGCCGGCCTGGCCGCCATCGCGGTACGCGCCACCCTCTAGGACACCCCGCATGGCTCTCCTCTTCAGGACCCTCCTGGCCGCCCTGCTGTCAGGCAGCATCAGCGCACTCGCGGCCCCCACGTTCCAGCCCGCCCAGGCCCTGCCGCCCGGACACTGGGTGGATCACGGTGATGCACTGTGCGACGTTGCCGCCGCCACAGCGGATTACCTGGCCCGCGGCAACGCCTACGACCCGGCTGCAATTCACGGCGGTACCACGGCGTGGTTGCGGACGCCACCCGAGCGCATCCGCGCCACGCTGGACTTCGTGTGTGCAGTCCAGGCGGAGGATGCGCGCCTGGGGCGCCCATCGCGTCTTGCCGACCCGGCGTTTGTGCAGCAGCACTTCGAACTGCTGCGCTGGCAGCCGGACCGTGCGCGGGCAGCGCAGCTGGCCAGCGGCAAGCCGCTACTGCAGAACCTGCCGGCCGAACGCCTGCTGATGACCAAGTACTACGTGCGCGTGGCGTCGGGCAGCGAGCAGCCATCCCCCGCCACGCCGCACGCGCTCTACGGCCTGCCCCACGATGAGGCACAGCTGACCCTGGACGAGGCGGACGCGCTGGGCAGCGCTATCACCCGCTTCCAGTTCGGCAAGCAGGCCATCGTGGCGCAGGAGACCAACTCGGCAACCGCCAGTGCCATGGCCCAGCGCGCGCCGCCGCTGATCTGGCTGAGCCGGGCCGACCTGGAAGGCGCCCTGCTGCAGGGCACCGCCGTGGTCGAGGGCGCCAACGGCCAGAAACGCTACTTCAACGTCCACCGCAATAACGGCATCGCCTACGACCGCACGCGGAAACCCGAAGAGCAAGAGCGCTATTGGTTCTTCAAGGAAGTACCCGGCGTGCTCGGCTATGGCAAGGACGCCGACTACAAGATTCGCGTGCAGCCCCTGGTGACCGTGGCGGGGGATATTTTCCAGCTCGGCCTCGGACGCCTGGTGCTGCTGCGCACCGCGGAAGCGGGCCAGCCCACGTACCGGCTGAACGTGATGGCGGACACCGGCGGCGCTTTTCATGACAATCTGTACCAGCTCGACTGGCTGAGCGGCTACTACCGCGATTGGGCGGGGTATCATGCGGCAAACCGCCACATTGGCGACTATGCCGACGCCTGGCTGCTGCTGAAACGGGAGTAAGTCGCAAGCCGGCCCGGCCCGCATCACACCACTCGGGAGGTTGTATGGAGTACTGGCTGGCCTGGTTTCACGAAGGTAACGATCAGGTAAAACAGGTTGCCGCGGCGGCGGAAAAAATGGGCTATGCCGGCATTGCGGTGTCGGATCACGTGGCCATTCCCCGCGACTACACCGCTGTGCATCCCTCCGGGCAGCGCCACATCCACGCCCACACTCGCTTTCCCGACCCCATGATCACCATCGCCACCATGGCGGCAGTGACGGAACAACTGCGCTTCATGACCTACGTGTATGTGCTGACCATGCGCGAGCCGTTCAGCGCGGCAAAACAGGCCGCCACGCTTGCCATGCAGACAGACAATCGGTTCGTGTTTGGCGTGGGCGCCGGCTGGTGCGAGGATGAGATTGCCGTGCTCGGCCACGACCCGCGTAACCGCGGCAAGCGCATGGACGCGATGCTGGAGGTGATGCAGGATTTCTGGGAAGACGGCATGGCGGAAGCGGACAACGCCTTCTACCGCTTCCCGCCCACCGGGCAGTTTCCGGTGCCCGGCAAAGTACCGGTATGGATTGGCGGCAAATCCCCTGCGGCCCTGCGCCGCGCAGCGCGCTTCGATGGCTGGATGGGCATGAACTACCCGATGGCGGAGATCCGCGAGCTGCTGGATCGGCTCAACGCCGAGCGCGCGATCGTCGAGGCGGAACGTGGTACAGAGCCCTTCGGCCGCTTTGTGATGCCGCAGACCGAGCCGGACCCCGGCATCTACCACCAGTTGGAGGACTGGGGCATCGACGGCACCATCGCCATGGCCTGGACCGTTGACGACCCGGCCTTCCACCCGCTGGAGGCCAAGCTGGAAGCCATGGAGCAGTTTGCCGACCGTTTCATCAAACCGCGCTGAGCGCCAGGGTGACCGCAATGAACTATGGCAGCGTGGTACGTGATGGCGTGACCTTGCATTACGTTGAGTGTCGCGCCGGGGCGGAGCAACCCTGGGTGATTTTTTGCCACGGTTTCCCGGGGCTCGCCTACAGCTGGCGTCACCAGTTGCCGGCTGTGGCCAGCGCAGGCTTCAACGCCGTGGCCTTCGACCAGCGCGGCTATGGCCGCTCCAGTCGACCCACCGACCCGATGCTGTATGACAGCGAGCACACCGTAGGGGATGTGCTGGGCCTGATGGATCACCTGGGCCTGTCGCGCGCGGTGCTGGTGGGGCACGACTTCGGCGCGGCGCAGGTCTACAACGTGGCCGTGCGTCACCCGGACCGTGTCATGGCGGTGGTCGGCGTCGCCTGCCCCTACGATTTCGACCTCGCCGGACGCGGCGGCGCCGGCGCCAACCCGCCCCCGGGCAGCGCATACCCGCGCGCCTTTGCCCGTCCGGACAAGGCACCGAGCACCTGCTTTGCCGAGGTTGCGGCGCAGCACTTCTACCACATGCACTACTATCAACAGCCGGAGCGGCCGGAGCGCGAGCTGGCGCAGAACCCGCGCCTGTTCCTGACCCGCCTGTTCTGGGCACTGTGCGCCGACGGTCACCTGCTGGACTGGACCCGCTTCTCCACCGAGGGCAACAGCTACCTCGATGTGCTCGCGGACCCCTCGATACCCCTCCCCTGGCCGTGGATGACGGAACAGGACCTGCAGACCTACGTCGACGAATTCACCCACTGCGCGCCGGGGTTGGAGTTCATCGGTGGCATCAACTCCTACCGGGTCGCGGACCGCAACTGGGAGATTGGTCGGGCGTGGGCGGATGCCCGGGTGACGCCGCCGTCGCTGTTCATCGCCGGGAGCGCAGACCCGGTGCTGCAGATGATTGGCGACGATGCGCTCGCCGTACTGGCGCGCTGCTCCAGCGACCTGCGCGGTGTCGAGCTGATACCGGGGGCCGGCCACTTCGTGCAGCAGGAACAGCCCGAGGCATTCAACCGTGCCCTGTTGCGCTTTCTGGATACGCTGCCCGCCAGGCAATAACCGCGCGCTGCGCCGTCAGTCCTGAACGCGTTCCAGGTCACCGGGGAAGGCCGCACCGGCGCGCCAGTAATGCCAGGCCGCCCAGACATTGGCCAGCGAGCAGATCAACAGCGCCCAGCGCAGTGAGTGCACCCCGTAGTCCGCGGCCAGCAGGTCGCTGATCAGCCCGACCACCGACGGGCCCAGCGCCAGCCCGATGATATTGATCACAAACAGCAGAATGGCCGAGGCCACGCTGCGCATGCGCAGGCCCACCAGGGTCTGGGTCTGGGCGAAGGTGGTGGCCTGGTAGAAGTTGCCCAGCATCACCGGCAGCACCATCAACAGCAGCACCGCGCGAATATCATCCAGCACAAACACGAACACCCCGGCGGGCACCGAAATCAGCAGGGCCACCGCGACGATCCACAGATACCAGCGCGCATCGCGGGCGCCGAAGTGGTCTGCGAGCCGCCCGCCCAGCACGATCCCGATACCGCCGGGAATGCCGAATATCAGGCCCAGCCAGGTACCGATCTCACCCGAAGACATGCCGTGGGAGCGCGCCAGGAAAGCGGCGGACCAGGAAATCAGTCCGTAGCCGACAAAGGCGGTGATGCCGCCGCCGAGCGCCATGTGCACAAAGGAGCGGCGCGCCAGCAGGTAGCGAAACACGGTACCGATCGCGGGCTGCTGCCCGGGCGCGGTCACCCGGGTTTCCGACATGCCGCGGTCCGGCTCACGCACGGTGAAGCGAATCACCAGCGCCAGTACAATGCCCGGAATGCCCACCACGAAAAACGCCACACGCCAGCCGAACCACTCGTTCATCCAGCCGCCAACGAAAAACCCGAACAGGATGCCGATCGGAATCCCCAGCGAATAAATACCCAGTGCCGTGGCCCGCTCATTGGCGGGGTAGTAATCCGCCAGCATGGAATGCGCAGGCGGCGAGCACCCGGCCTCCCCGACCCCGACGCCAATGCGATAGACCAGCAGTTGCCAGTAATTCTGCGCCAGGCCCTGGGCCGCGGTGAACACGCTCCAGATACCCACCGCGGCGGCAATCAGGTTGCGGCGGTTGGCGCGGTCCGCGTAGCGGGCTATGGGAATACCCATGAGGGTATAGAACACCGCGAACCCAAGGCCCGTGAGCAGGCCCATGGCGGTATCGCTGACGCCCAGTTCCAGGCGGATGGGCTCCACCAGTATCCCGAGAATCTGGCGGTCAATGAAATTGAAAGTGTAGGCGATGACCAGGATGGTCAGCACGTAGCGTCGCGTACCCGCTGAAAACAGCGAGGACGCAACGCCGGTAGCGGGCGGTGCTTCAGCCACGTCGGGGCTCCTTTTCTTATTGTCCGACAGACTATGTGTCTATCGCCCGGGGTGCAAGCGGTGAGGTGACTGCCCGCGCCCGCGCCGCCCTATTTGGGTGTCAACGTGATATCGATGTTGCCGCTGATACTGAGTTTCATTCCCGCAGCCTCGGCGGCCTCGACCAGTGCCGCGAGGTCGGCCTTGGTCTGGCGCAGTTCGTTGATGCGCTTGACGCCGGCGGCATCGGTCTCACCGAACCGTTCACGCCGGCTCCAGTTATTGCGCTGGTGAAAACTGATCTTGTCCTCAATCAGCGTCATCAACAGTTGATTGGCCTCGTCCGGGTAGAACACGCCGCTGATCAATCGGAACCGTTGAGCATCCAACTCGTCTGTCATGCTGAAGTCCTTACAGGTATTTGTCGGTGACCGCGCCTTCCGATGCGGAGGCCACGGTTTTCGCGAACTTGGCCAGCAGGCCGCGGGTGTAGCGCGGTGCCGGCGGCTGCCAGCGCGCGAGTCGCGCGGCGATTTCTTCCGCGCACAGGGTAACGTCGATCCGCGCCGCTTCCGCATCGATGACAATCTCATCGCCATCCTCGACGATCGCCAGCGGCCCCCCTTCACTCGCCTCCGGCGTGATGTGCCCCACCACAAAGCCGTGACTACCACCGGAGAAGCGACCGTCGGTGATCAGCGCCACATCGGCGCCGAGACCCTTGCCCATCAGGGCCGATGTGGGGCTCAGCATCTCCCGCATGCCAGGGCCGCCGCGGGGCCCTTCGTAGCGAATCACCACCACATCACCCTTCACCACGCGGCCGTCGAGAATGGCCTGCAGGGATTCCTCTTCCGAGTGGAACACGCGCGCCCTGCCCTGGAAGCGCAGGCCTTCCTTGCCGGTAATCTTCGCCACCGAACCCTCCGGGGCAAGGTTGCCGCGCAGGATCATCAGGTGGCTGTCGCGCTTGATGGGGTTGTCGAAGGCGCGGATGATGTCCTGCGACTCGGGGTACGGTGCCACGTCTGCCAGATTCTCGGCGAGGGTTTTACCCGTGACCGTGAGGCAGTCGCCGTGCAGCAAACCCCGATCCAGCAGCATTTTCATCAGCGGCTGGATGCCGCCAATGGCAATCAGCTCCGACATCATGTACTTGCCGCTGGGACGCAGGTCCGCCAGCACCGGGACTTTTGCGCCGACGCGGACAAAATCATCCAGCGTCAGCTCCACCTGTACTGCGTGGGCCATGGCCAGCAGGTGCAGCACGGCGTTGGTGGAGCCACCGAGGGCAATGACCGTGGCGATGGCATTTTCGAACGCCTCCCGGGTCATGATGTCGGAGGGCTTGATGTCGCGCTCCAGAAGCGCGAGTACCGCTGCCCCCGCCTGCCGGCAGTCCTCCGCCTTGGAGCGGGACACCGCCTCCTGTGCGGAGCTGTTGGGCAGGCTCATGCCCAGGGCCTCGATTGCCGACGCCATGGTGTTTGCCGTGTACATACCGCCACAGGAGCCGGGGCCCGGGATGGCGGTCTCCTCAATCTGCTTCACCTGCAGCAGGTTCAGGTCACCCCGCGCGTGCTGTCCCACCGCCTCGAACACCGAAATAATGTCGGTGTGGTTGGCGCCGGGCTGGATGGTGCCGCCGTAGACAAACACCGCGGGACGGTTGAGCCGCGCAATGCCGATCATGCAGCCCGGCATGTTCTTGTCACAGCCCCCCACAGCCACCAGGCCGTCAAAGCCCTGGCAGCCGGCCACGGCTTCGATGGAGTCCGCAATGATCTCCCGCGACACCAGCGAGTACTTCATGCCCTCGGTGCCATTGGCAATGCCGTCGGAAATGGTGATGGTATTGAACACCACACCCTTGCCGCCGGCCTCATCGGCACCCGCACAGGCCTCGTCTGCCAGCGCGTTGATGTGCATGTTGCAGGGGGTGACCATGCTCCAGGTGGATGCGATGCCGATTTGCGGCTTGTGGAAATCCTCGTCGGTGAAGCCCACCGCGCGCAGCATGGCGCGGGCCGGGGCTTTCTCGATGCCATCCACAACAAGGGACGAGTGGCTGCGTTTGTCTTTCACGGTGATGCTGTCCTCCGGTTTTGCTGGTTGAGTATACGCTGCGGGCACTGAACTGGCTTGGCACACCGGGCGCAGCACACCGGCGCCGACTGAGGCGCCACTGCCGAGCCGGTCATCAGGGGTTGCACCAGCCGCAATGCTGCGGGTCAGCGGTTTCCTGTGGCGGGGGCTCACGCTGCTCGTGCCGGCAGACGCTGCAGCGGCGTATGACAGTGAGCGGCAGCGAGGTCGGCGCGGCGCACTCGGCACAGGGCAACCCCGGTTCGAAACGGTCTGCCCAGAAGTCCAGGGCGGCACAGGCGGGGCACAGCGTTCGCAGGCGCCGGGCGAGCTGCTCGGCCGCCTGACGGATATAGGCCTGGCGCTCAGGGCAATGCATGGCCCTGAGATCCGGCTCAATCAACAGCCTGTCCAGATCGCCGCCCGCCCTTTGCGGCGACACCGTATCACGCAGGGCCTGCAATACAGCCGCCGCGCCGCGCAACCCCTTGCTCACGCCCCCCGGATGGCGAACGATCCAGCCCTGCTCGTCACCGTGGGCTGCCAACTGTTGCGCAAGCCGCTGCTCGGAGACCCAGGTGACAGGCGCGACCCGCACCGGGCCCGCGGCCCGCGCCACAATTTCCTGGCCGGATTGACGGTCCCAGAGCACCAGGAGCTCTTCGTCCCAGTTCACCAGGCCCGCCATGGGGCCGCCGCCGAAGCTGCCCTCACTGCCCAGGCCCAGGTCGAGGCCGGTGATTTCACAGGCCAGCCGGGCCTTGTGCCGCGCGCAGTCCAGGGGGCTCAGGCTGCGCTCAACTTCACCGGAAAAGGTGCCCAGCTGGTCGGTGTCGAAGGCATCGGTGACCGTCAGCACAAAGCCCAACGCCGCCAGCGGTGGCGCCACCAGGTCGCCTTTGGCGTGGCGGGTGAGCAGGGCAATCGGGCGGTCGGCGAGTGCGCGCATATCATCCATCATTCCAGAACAGACCGTATAGTATCCCAGGCAGGCAGCTGCGACCGCGCCATACTGCGGTCATGACTGGATTTTGTATAACAGTTACTTTCGATAATATCGTTCTTTTTTCGAGAACTTTTTATGCGCC
Source organism: Halieaceae bacterium UBA5044 (assembly GCA_002416125.1). Classification (GTDB taxonomy): domain Bacteria; phylum Pseudomonadota; class Gammaproteobacteria; order Pseudomonadales; family Halieaceae; genus Haliea. Next base: position 15,365 of record DIBU01000004.1, on the reverse strand, counting down.
AGCTGAACTTTCACCACCTGTACTACTTCTGGGTGGTCGCCAAGGAGGGCCACCTGACGCGAGCGGCGCAGCAATTGCACGTATCACAGTCCGCCCTGTCGTCACAGATCAAGCAGCTGCAGGAACAGCTCGGCCACGAGTTGTTCAGCCGCGATGGTCGCTCCCTGCGCCTGACGGAAGTGGGCCATCTGGTGCTGGAGTACGCCGAGAGCATTTTCAACCTGGGCAGCGAACTGCTGGCCCTCACCGAGAGCGGCGAATTGCAGCGCCTGCAGCGGCTGCGCATCGGGTCAGTGGCCACCCTGTCGCGCAACTTCCAGGAGAACTTCCTGCGGCCGGTGATTGGCGAGGCGAAGATCAAGCTGGTCATCCGTTCAGCCAGCCTGGAGGAATTGCTGGAGCAGCTGCGCGTGCACAGACTGGACCTGATCCTCTCCAACCGCGCCGTGGCCGCAGACACCTCCACACCCTGGCGCTGCCAGCAGATTGCCGAACAGAGTGTGTGCATTGTCGGCCCACCGGGCAAAGCGGCGAAAACCTTCCGCTTCCCGCAGAATCTCGGCACCCTGCCACTGCTGTTGCCCGGCCCCAACAGCGAGATCCGCAACCAGTTCGACCTGCTCTGCGAACAGCACGGGGTTGAGGTGGACCCCTACGCCGAGGTGGAGGACATGGCCATGCTGCGCCTGCTGGCCCGCGACTCCGGCGGGCTCGCCGTGGTACCGGAGGTGGTGGTGCAGGATGAACTGGAGTCCGGCAGGCTGCAGCGCTACTGCGTGCTGGACACGGTTGTCGAGCGCTTCTACGCCATCACCGCGAAACGCCATTTCGAGCTGGTGGCGCTGAAAACCCTGCTGGAACGCTACCAGAACAGCCCCCCGGAAACACCACGGCGGGACAAGGCCCGCAAGCGGACACGCTGAGCCACGTGGCTGGGCACGGCGATACGGGCACGGCACCCGCGGTGGTCTGGTTCAAACGCGACCTGCGCCTGAGCGACCACGCACCCCTCTGCGAAGCGATCGCCAGCGGCCGGCCGCTGCTGCTGATCTACTGCTTCGAGCCCTCCCTGCTTGCGGACCCGCACTACGCCACGCGCCACTGGCGCTTTGTCACCCAGTCACTGCGGGACATGAACCGGCGCCTGAAACCCCTGGGCACCCGCGTTCATGTCTTTCTCAGCGAAATGCTGCCGCTGTTGCAGGCCCTGCAGCAGGACGTGGGCCTCGGCTCGCTGCACAGCCACGAAGAAACCGGCCTGGCCATCACCTATGACAGGGATCGCGCCGTGGCCGATTTCTGCAGGGCGGCAGGCGTACCCTGGCTGGAGTCGCCGAGTAACGGTGTGCAGCGCGGGCGGCGCAACCGGCAGGGCTGGGCCGCCGCCTGGCAACAAAGCATGCAACAGCCGCTCGCGACGCCGCCGCTGCAGAGCGCGCGCCCCGCCCTGCTGCGCGCGGGTGGACGTAGCGAAGCCCTGCGCGCACGCGGGCGCGTCGACCCCGCCTGGCTTGCCGACGAGTCGGCGTTCCAGCGCGGCGGTGAAAGCGAAGCCCAGGGCTGGTTGCAGAGTTTTCTCTCACAGCGCCACACGCGTTACGCCTCCAGCCTGTCCAGCCCCGTTGCCAGCCGCGACCACTGCTCACGGCTCTCGCCCTACCTCGCCTGGGGCAACCTGAGCATGCGCCAGCTCTGGCAGGCGCTACAGCAGGCGCGCGCCCGCGGTGGCCCACAGCGGTCGCTGGCGGCCTTCGAGTCACGGCTCTACTGGCACTGCCATTTCATCCAGAAATTCGAGATGGAATGCGAGATGCAGTTTCGCGACCTGAACCGCGGCTACGCCCGGCTCGAGCGCCCACGCAACCAGGCACATGTCGACGCCTGGGCAGCGGGCGCAACCGGCTTTCCCGCCGTGGATGCCGCCATGCGCTGCCTGCACGCAACCGGTTACCTGAACTTTCGCTGGCGCGCCATGCTGGTGAGTTTTCTCACCCACCACCTGTGGCAGGACTGGCGGCTGGGTACCACGCACCTCGCCCGCCTGTTTCTGGACTTCGAGCCCGGCATTCACTACCCGCAGTTCCAGATGCAGGCGGGTGTCACGGGCATGAATACCGTGCGCATCTACAACCCGGTCAAGCAATCCATGGAGCACGATGCCGACGGACAGTTCCTGCGCCAGTGGCTGCCCGAGTTGCGTGCGCTGCAGGCACCGCTGATTCACCGGCCCTGGGCGATCGCGCCGATGGAATCGGCCTGGCTGGGGCTGGACCTTGACTACCCGGCACCCATCGTCGACCTGCAGGCTGCCCACCGGCGGGCACGGGAGCAGCTCTGGGCCCTGCGCGATGACCCGCTGGTGATGCAGGAGGCGGAGCGGATACTGGGGCGGCACATCGAGCGCGGCAAAGGCCGGCACGCTCGACGCCGCTAGCGGTCGCCGGAGGGCTCGAGAACGGGCACCAGAATCTCATTGCGCCGCATGAACCACGGCATGAACGGCGGGTCGTAGCGGGCCCAAACCGGCTCACCCACCACCGTCAGGGACTGCTCGGCAATCCATGCGGCCAGTTTTTCCCGGTGCTGCTGGTAGCGCTCTTTCGACCAGAAGCCTGAATAGCGCACCGCGGCCATGAACTGCGCGGGCACCTGGCGCAGGGTAACGGCCGGATCATCCGGCTGCGGAAGCGTCTCCAGGGAGTAGGACGCGGGCATCATGAAACTCACCACCCAGCGGCCATCCACCCGCTGCTGCCCGACCGGCGAGGTCATGTCGATCTTCTCGCTGCCCGCCTGCTGGCCGACGGGTGATGTCATGTCGAGGCTTTCACGCGATGTGTTGCTGCCCGATATATAGTCAAACAGCCGGCGAAAGGCCTTGCTGCCCGCGCCCTCAAAATCGCCCTCGACGACGGTTTCGGCCAGAATATGCGGCGCATAGTGGCGCAGCTCAAAGGGCTCATCCGCCTGCACAACGGCGTATTCCGCTTCTTCAACGGCCATAGCATTCCCCATCCCCGCCAGCGTAAGGAACGCGCCCACAGCGAACGGCCTGCACATGCGCTTCAGTGAGCGCAGGGTGATTCTCCCAACCCCTGCAGGGGTGACAGTGTAGAGTGGGGGCAAGGCCATTGGCATGGATACGCGCTCCGAAAATGCGTAAGGTAAAGGGCCCTTCGGCCGCGATACCCTGATAAGTCTGTCGGCCGGTATGGGCATGGGTCGCTCCCTGCAGGCACGGCCGCGGCGAGTGGAAACTCTGGACTGACTGGGGGGAGATTGCAATGTCGAGCGACTGGCAACGGCTGGGCGGCCTCATCGGCACACTCTTCATGGCGCAGGTGGCGTTCGCCGCCAATAACGACAACGCAAACTGCGCCGCGCTGCAACCGGCGCTGGCTGCCACCGCAGGCGTCACCCTCACGGAAACGCCCCAACTGATGCCCGCGGGCGACCTGCCAGCGTTCTGCAGGGTGCGCGGCCAGGCCGCCGGTAAAGTGGGCTTCGAAATGCGCCTGCCACCTCGCGCAGACTGGAACGGTAAATTCGTGCTCGCCGGCTGCGGCGGTTTCTGCGGCCAGTTGCTGCCCGACAAGCCGGGCTATTCCAACAGCATCAACGAAGCCCTGAAGCAGGGCTATGCCGCCATGGCCCACGACAGCGGCCACCAGGCCCCGACCTCGGACACCGACTGGGCGCGCAGTGGCGATGACCAGGCCGTTGCGCTGTGGGCCGAGGCCGTGTTGCCGACGCTGGCCACCCTGAGCACCGAGGTGATTCAGGCCTACTATGCGCAGGCCCCGAAACGGCGCTACTTCTCCGGCTGTTCCAACGGGGGCCGGCTGGGCCTGGTAGCAGCGCAGCGCTATCCCGAGCTGTTTGACGGCATCGCCGCGGGCGGCCCGATTCTGGACCTGTCCGGCAATGCCGGTGTGCAGGGCGCGTGGATGATCCAGCAGGCCTGGACCCCCGATGGTGAGCCCCGGTTCACCCCCGCACACATCGATCGCCTGGCCACCCATGTACGCGAGGCCTGCGATGCGCTGGACGGCCTGGAAGACGGGCTGATCGCCACACCGGAGCGATGCCATCCCGACCTCAGCGCGCTGCGCTGCACAGCCAATACCGACAGCGGCTGCCTGAGCGCGGAGCAGTTGCAACAAGTTGCCGCGCTGTATCGCGGCGCGCACGACGGCGATACGCAGCTGTTTCCCGGCCTGCCGCCGGGCTCCGAGCACCTGTGGCCGTTCTGGATTACCGGCCGTGACGGCCAACCCGCCTGGGGCAGAGACGCCTCCCAGGGTTTCCTCGACATCTACCGCAATGTGCCCGCAGGCCAGCACGTGAACCCGGCGAGCATTGACGTGGTGGCGGAAGCGGCGGCCATGGCGGCCTCGCCACTGGCACAGCGCGCCAATGCCACCAACGTGGATCTCTCTGGACTACGCGCCGCAGGCACGCGGCTGCTCATCTGGCACGGCTGGGCAGACCCGCTGATTCTGCCGCAGCGCACCATCCGCTATTTCAACGACGCGGCCGCGGAAAACGGCGGCGCCGAGGCGCTGGCTGACCACGCCCGCCTGTTCATGGTGCCGGGCCACGGGCATTGCTGGGAAGCGCCCGGCCTCGCACCGGACCTGTTCGACCCGCTGCAGGCCCTGGATGCCTGGGTAGAGCAGGCTGAGCCACCCGCACAGATTGTGGCCCGCGACACGCTGGACCCTGCGGCGGCCACGGCAACGGCGCTGCTGTGCCCCTATCCCCTGCGCGCCATCCATGACGGGCACGGGCCGCTGGATGATGCCGCAAGCTACCGCTGCGGCGAGTAACGAATACGCGCACTCCATCGCAGTGACTGGCCAACCCGCAAGGCGGATTTGCACGTGGCTATGGGCGCGTGTTTTCCGTAGAGTGAAGCGCATAGGGCGCGGGACGGCGCACACCGATGCCGCCCCACCCTCATCAAGGAGGTTGTTATGGGTGTAGAAGTAGGTGGCCTGCTCGGGCTGATCTGGCTGGTGATTGTTATCTGGGCCGTGATCAAGGTGGCGAAAAGCTCTGCCGGAGGCCTGGCGAAAGTGCTGTGGATTCTGCTGCTGTTACTGGCGCCCCTGGTGGGGCTGATTATCTGGGCGCTGATGGGGCCGAAGGGTTAGCGATCACCGTCTGCGTATTGGCCAGCATTTCGGCCCACACCGGCCAGAGGTGCTGGGCATACCAGGGGCTCACATCCACCGGCGGTGGCAGCCCACCGGACAGCCAGTCCCGCAGCCGTGACACCAGCGCGCCCACATCCCCCGGCGGGTAACGGCAGGCCGTTGGGTACTGTTCCGGATAACACAGCGCATCGGGCACCAGCGGCCTGGCGCCCGCACTCGCCGCCTCCAGCATCGCCAGCCCCTGGAACTCGTGGCGGGCCGTGCTCACCGCAATGGCCGCCTTACCGAGCAGCGCACGGTACGCATCCGCAGGCAGCTGACCATCCGCAACAATCCGTTCCGGCAGGGCCTCGCGCAAGCGCGCCAACGCCGGCGGCACCCGCGAAGGGCGCTTGCCGAGCAAGGCGAGCCGGAATGCCACACCCTGCCCTGCCAGGGCAATCATCGCCTCGGTGAACAGCTCCGGCGCCTTGTCGTGTTCCCAGCGGTGATTCCAGAGAATCAACTGTCCGTCGCGCTCCGCCGCCGGCGGCACCGGGTCTACGGGTACCGGGCACACACCACTCTTCTGCGCCAGCTGGTCGGCAATGCCGGCAGGTACCGCATCAGGCATCTGCTCCAGTAGCTGCTGCACGCCGTGCAGGTAACTGTCGCGATTGAAGGCGGAGTTGAACACCAGCCGGCTGGCCGCCAGACCGCCATACAACTGCACCATCTGCGGCTCAAGCCAGTGGCGCTGGCGGCTGCTGAGCGGGTAGGCAAACTGGTTTTCGTGGAAGTAATAAAGCGTGGGCACCGCCGCCAGACGCGGGTGCAGGCCCTTGAGGGTGGCGAGGTCCACCATCGAGGTGGCCAAAATCAGGTCCGGCTGTTGCGGTGGCAGGGCCGCCAGCCAGGACAGCGGATTGCCGCGAATACGCCAGGCGAAGTGCCGACCCGGCAGCTCCAGCCGCTGCCAATTGAACTGTGGCTGCGAGCCCAGCAGCCAGTCTGCCCAGGCAGCGTGGCTGTCGGCACGGTAGGCGGAGAGTAACCACGCACAGGGCGACGAGCCCGAGACGGCGGAATATGACGATCGATGCATGGCCATGATGTATCACACCCGCAGGAGACTTGTCATGCTTTGCAAACGGCAGCTTACCGCCCCACACACCCCATTCATCGCAAAAACCTTGCAGCAGAACTCCGCCCCGTAGACAGTACACGTTTGACCATCGGCCGGGGGACACACCGTGTATCGACTTTTTGCCAAAATACTGGCGGGGCTCATTGCCACCGTGGTGCTGGCCGTGGGCGCGCTGGCACTGGTCGTCAGCTACAACGCCGCCTGCGAGCCACCGCCCCCAGCGGCAGACGGCGCTTCAAGCTTCACGGCTGTCATGCAGCGTTGCTACGGCGATGCGGACATCATCACCGTGGAGACCGTGGCGAAGCCCGAGCTGGCAGAGAGCGACGTGCTGGTGCGGGTGCATGCCGCCTCGGTCAACCCCCTCGACAAGCACTTCCTGCATGGCACACCCTACCTGCTGCGCCTGGTCAACGGCCTGAATGCGCCGCAGTCGCCACGCATGGGCGCAGACTTCGCTGGCGTGGTGGAAGCCGTCGGCTCGGGTGTGACACGGTTCGAGCCGGGCGATGCCGTGTTCGGTGTGGCCAACGGCGCCTTCGCCGAGTATGTGGTGCGCAGCGAAACCGGTGGCATGGCCCTGAAACCGGCCAACCTCAGCTTCGAGCAGGCCGCCGCGCTGCCCGTGGCGGCGATCACTGCCCTGCAGGCGCTGCGCGACAAGGCGCAGGTGCAGCCCGGCCAACACGTGCTGATCAACGGCGCGTCCGGCGGCGTGGGCAGCTATGCCGTGCAACTGGCCAAGGCCATGGGCGCCACCGTGACGGCGGTGTGCAGCGGCCGCAATGCGGAGCTCGTGCGCGCGCTGGGTGCAGACCGGGTAATCGACTACACGCAGCAGAACTACACCGAAGGCGACACCCGCTACCACGCCATTATCGATATGGTCGGCAACCATGCCATCTCGGACATACTGGGTGTCACCGAGCCGGATGGCGTGCTGGTGCTGGTCGGCTCCATGAAGATAGACCCCTGGTGGGGCCCGCTGGCGCGGCCGTTACACGCCGTGGTGCGCTCGCCCTTTGTTTCCCAGCGGCTGGAGTCACTATTGGCAATGACCACCGCTGAGGACCTAAGGGCTCTGGCCCGCTATGCGGACGCCGGGCAACTCACGCCCGTGATCGATCAACGGTTCACCCTGGCGGAAGTGCCCGAGGCGATCCGCTACCTGGAACGGGGCCGCACGCGCGGGAAGGTGGTGGTGAGTGTGGTGCCCTAGCGCCGCTTTCAGCTCTGGTGCGAAAAATACGGGTCCAGCTCCATGCCCTCCGGGGGATTGAAGTACGTCCGTATGTGGCACACTTTGCCAGCGTCGTCCACGGTGTAAATCTCGATGCCTTCCACCACCACCGGCTTGCCATTGACGGTGCCGGTGGAGCGCACCACCAGCGCCGCCTGATCCAGGCAGACCTGCTTGAGCAGGCACTCCAGCGTCCAGACGTCGCCATTCTTGAAGCTGTTTTCCCAGCTCTGCTGCACCGCCAGCGGGCCTTCTTTGAGCAGGCCGCCGTAGGGGTCTTCAAACACGATGTCCTCAGAAAAATTCGCTGACCAGCGCGCCTGATCCTGTGCGTTCCAGGCGTCAAAATGTTCGTTGATGGCGTGGTCGATCTGTTCTTTGGTGGGCATGGGGTGGCTCCTAGGTGCATTTTTTTCGTGGCCGCGAACCGCGCTGCATTACTGTACTACTACCGCGATGCGATGCGGTACCGTGGGGCAGCCCTGAGCACCTACCGCCCAAACGTCCACTCCGTCAACTGCTGATCCGCCTTCAGGCGCGCCCGCTGGTGCAGCATGGCCTGATAGATGGCCGTAGGATTAGGCTGCTCGACCAGGGTGGGCAGGGACACGCTGGCCTCCAGCAGAAAACGCTCCCGGTGGGGCGACCCCAGCCAGGCGTGGTTCCACCAATCCAGAATGCGCTCATGTGCCGAAGACAGCGCCTGCGCGGAGGGCAGCTTGTCGCCCTTGGCCAGGTTGATGTCGCGGCGGGCCGGCAACAGGTTCCACAGGTCGTTGTTGAACCAGCGCGACCAGGGAAAGCAGTGGTCGATGTGCAGCCTGTTCGCCTCACGCACATGGCGGGCGCTCCACACGCAGGGAACGTCCACACCCTGCTGGCGCAGGTCCAGCACGCGACCGGCGGCGAGGCTGGTATCGCGCCTCCCCTCCTCCCAGGCAAAGACCTGCTGGTCGCCGGCGCGAGGGTCACTCACATTCCACTGACTGTGCAGGGCCGCCCACTCGCGCAGGATGGCGGGCTCCAGCCAGCAGGCGTACTGCCCCAGGGTCTGCCAGATCGCGGCGGGAATACGGAACACGCCGAACCGCGCCAGGTACTCCGGGGAAACCACCAGCGGTTGTGGCTGGAAACGAAACCCGCGCCGTTCGAATTCAAATACGGGGTCAGCCCGACCGGGCCACGAAATATAGTGCGCGGGCATTTTAGTGATATTGGCGCAGGCATCGCGGATGGCCTGGGTGACGATGGCGGCTTGGTCGGCCGCCAAATGGCCGCCCACCCGCAGGTCGTAGGGAGATACCTGCGCCAGCCTCCAGAAGGCATCCTTCGCGAAACCATAACCCTGCCCTGACTCGGGCCGTTCGCGCAGCTGGTGATTGATCAGCAGCGGCTTGTACTGCTTCAGCCAATAGAGGCCGACGATCCCAAGGGGAATGTCTACCCAGCCATCCGAGCGCCGCATGACCACGCCCGGAGCACTCTCGGCAATCCGGGTGAGCACCCGCAGCAGCCCCAGCTTGTAGGACGCCGACTTGTTGTCGTTGACGATGATGTGGCGCAGCAGCGGCAAACTGCCCGTGCCATCATCCGGGATGGTGAACACCACCGTTTCCCACTCCACGTGGGCGCGGGTCTGGTCCGGCTGCCGCACGGGGTCCTTCATCACCACCGCCCGGCGCTGGGCGAAGACCGCGAGCTCGGCGGCGGAGACCGGATGAAAACCGCGCTCCCGGTTCTCCTGCTCATCGCTGCCATGGCGCAAGGTGATCACCAGCGTTCCGCCGGGCTTCAGCAACTCCGTTAGGATACGGAAGGCCCGCTCGCGCTGGCCCGGCGCCACATGCATCCAGACGGCACTAAGCAGCACCAGGTCGAAACGGTGGCCGAGGGCGCGCAGGCGGGCGAGTTCGGGCAGGGAGTCGTCAAGCCAGGTGACGTTGGGGTGGGATTTGGGTATTGCCAGCTCACGCATGCCCTGGCTGGGCTCGACGGCGATGACGTCCCAACCCTTTTCGGCTAGCCAATTGGCGTCGCGGCCGGAGCCGGCGCCTATGTCGCAGGCGAAGCCGGGGGACTCCGGTAAGTTACCTTTTGCCCACCCACCGTGCACCATTTCGGAGGATAGTGCCTGGTACTGCTCAGATAGCGCTTTGGCACGAGCACTATAATAGTTTGGGGGTTTGGTGTTCATCACAAGCGCTACGCAGGACGGGCATGTTCGAACAAGTGAGCAGGCATAGGGTACTCGAGTTCCCAGACCATCGAGATCGGCCTGTCACCTTCGTAGGAGAGCAGCTCACTCACGGGCCCCAAAAACACAAAGGGAGACGTTTCCCGTCCTACCCGCTTCTTGAGGCGCGCGAAAAACAATACGGCATAGCCTCTCTCCTTGAAATGGATATAGCCCTTGCCCCGCTCGCTGTCCTGAGACGTTCCTGACTGGCTTTGCCAATGGAGCTTGGTTCGACTAATCGGGTAATCCTCGTACCGAGTTGTCGGAGAGAAATCCTTCTCTTCCTTCTGAAATGTAACTAGGTTGACGTAGAACTTGTTCTCCCGGGAGTGGAAAGCACCGACGCCGGTAGAGCCCGAGGCGTCTATCGTGGCCAAATCCAGAAGGGACTTGATTTCTGCCGAACCGTATTCCGCGTGAAGCCTGAGGCGATGGCCAGAGGGCAGTTGAACTTCAGGCATGACGGTACTTGCTCTTGAAAGCTGCCAATCCGCGATCTCAGCCGCATCACTCACCAGGGTGGGATTCGCGCTCCATTTGCCAATGGACTCATTCACCGAAGCAACGCCAACCTCGGTGCCCGTTCTTCCCCAGAGAAGATAGTGCAGGGCTACCCCTACCCTCGCATCATCAATACCTGTTCCGGCCTCTCGATGTTGCATTTTTGAAATTGCTTGCAGGAGAACCGGGTCTGTCCGTAGCGCAATTCTGGATAGCGCTTTTCTACCCACTGATATATCGGCATCAGATGGCCGCGACTCGCGAAACGCTACCGCCTTCCACTCAGACCAGGTCTTCTTCCTCAAAACTTCGGCGGCCTGCAAGCCGGTCTCTTCGATAAACGATCCAAACCGCAAGGGTTGATCTGACTCAGATTCCCAGGTACGAATCGTCTCTGGAATAAAACTGTTCAGGTCATCCAGAACCGCTCTGATTTTTCTCAGGACCTCATCTCTGGCAACTCGCTCCAGTTGGATATTGCATCCTGCTGGCAAACTCGGGAAGTCTTGCTCCACCTCTTTGTCCAGCCGCATACGACCGTCAGTGAGCAGCGCGGAAAACTTCCTATCCAACCGGTACCGTCTGTGAGTCTGACCTACAAAATCGAGAACGGTCAGGCAATCCTTACCGGGGGCATGACGAAGACCGCGTCCTAGCTGTTGCAGAAATACGGTGAGGCTCTCGGTAGGCCGAAGAAACATGACGAGGTTGATGTCCGGAATGTCAACCCCTTCGCTCAACACATCAACCGTAAACAGGAAAACTGTGGTTCCCTGCCTAAAATCACACAATCGCTGTTGTCGAACATCGGAGGGGGTGTCTCCGAGAAGGACTTCAGACGGTATCCCAGCGGCGCGAAAACTTTGCGCCATATATTTCGCATGGACCACACCCGCACAAAAGCCAATGCCTTTGGTGTCTGACAGGTCGGGTTGGTAATTTGCAAGCGCCTTCAGAATCAGATCAAGCCGCTGCCGCGCACGGAAATCATCTCCCGTGTAGACCGCTTCCAACTCAGTAGAGTTGTATTTCCCATTGCTCCAGAACCGCTCTTCGCTGAGGTCTACAGTGTCGGTTACGCCAAAATAATGGAAGGGACATAGCAGCCGCTCTTCCAACGCCTCAGGGAGCCTGATCTCTGCAGCATAGCGCCCACCAAAGTCGGACAGGATCGAGCTTCCGTCCATTCGCTCGGGTGTGGCTGTTAGACCCAACAGTAACTCGGGACGCAAGCTGTTGATGATGGGGCGGTAGCTACCCGCAGGCAGGTGATGCGCTTCGTCGATCACTACGAATTTGAAATGGTTGTCGCCAAGGGATTGCCAAGACTGCCTCGCAGTCAGACTCTGCACAGACGCGAATACATGCTTCCATTCAAGTGGCGACTGGCCGTCTACAAGAAGTTCGCCAAAATTGGCGTCACGAAGTACTGTTCGGAAACAACTCTGCGCCTGCTGGAGAATCTCTTTGCGGTGTGCGACGAACAACAAATTGGGTAGCCCACCAGACGCCTCCGCGAAACGGCGATAATCAAGCGCCGAGATTACCGTCTTACCGGTTCCCGTTGCAGCAACGACAAGGTTTCGATTCTCTCCATTCGCCCTTGCGGCGGACAGGGCCTCCAACACCCTTTCCTGAAAGGGTCTGGCAGTGATGTCAGCAAAGAACACCGGAATGCTTGCATCTCTCGCCCGAGCACGACCGATAGCCGTTCTAAACCTGGCAAAATCGTCTTTGAGAAACGGCTCAAACTCTGGGCTGTCCCAATAACTTGCAAATTCTGCTGAAAAACGCTCCAGAACGTGCTTCATATCCTGCTCTGTGACCTTCACCGTCCACTCTAAACCACTGGTCATGGCCGCATGGGACATGTTTGCAGAGCCGATGTAAGCCGTCGAGAAACCGGTGTCCCTGATGAACTGGTAAGCTTTGGCGTGTAGACGCGTGCCGCCTGTGTCGTATGATAGACGAACTTCTATATTGGGCTGGGATGCCAGCCACTCGAGTGCTTCCGGATCGCTAGCACCCATGTAGCTGGTGGAAATAATCCTGACCCGAACTCCCGAACCTACCAACGACTCAAATGCGGGTCGCAGTAATCTCAGTCCGGACCATTTTATAAATGAAACCAGGATATCGACCCGATCCGCGGTCGCCATCTCCGCACGCAACTCATGCTCCAGTGGCGGATCCCCGCGTTGTCCAGTGAGCAAAATGCTAGTAGAAAGCGGCGTCGTAGGTCGAACACTTCTCCGGGTGCCGCTCTGTACTTCTAGCAAGAGTTGCTCTTTCCTTGCGAGGATCTTCCGCTTGATCAGGTATTGCAGCCCATCGGTCTCTGACACCAGCTGAACAATTCGATTGACGAGCGCGCGCCTTCCACCAGGCTTCTCCTTCCGCAGTGCTTGTTCAAGGACATCAAATAGAAAACGAGAATAGGTATAAGGTTGCGACTCATCGTCGATTGACCTCAAAACCGCTTTCAGCTCTGGCTTGGACTCCAAAAGCTCTTGTAGCTCTTCGTCCAACAAACGCTCGTAGAGGCCTATCTGTAAACCTTTCATTATTATTTCGCCAGTTGGTTACGCTGTGAAAGGGTAGGTATCTCTGCAGGAGCCCATTGAAGCTGCTCCCCGCCTCCGGGATCTACCCAGGCGAAAGCGGCGTGCTCTGTGAGATGAATACAGCGCCGCTCGACACAGTACGCCAGCATTTGAGGCGATGCGTGCTTCTGCGACAACAAAAGTGCGTGGCGGGTTAAACATCCGCTGCAACGATTTGCTAGGCACCGGCGGGCACCACGGTTCGGCACTTGGGGAAAGCACTGCAACCCCAAAATTCTTGACCTGCATTGGCTCCAGATTTGGCCTTCCGAAGAACCATTGGTTCGCCACACTTCGGGCAGGCTTGTGACTCTGTTTTTGCATCTTCGGCCTCAAATCGAACTGGGCCCTGCTCTATGGCAGATCCCGGCTCAGTAGGCGCTTTAATGTCTTCAGACTGTTCAAACGGTGTAGACAGTTTCAGGGTTGCAGAAGGCGCTGATTCTGCTGGCACAACCGGTTGCGGTGACATGGCCCCCGTAATTTGACGTTGCAGCTCTGCTACAACATATGACTTTGCCGCTTTGACCCGGAGAAGCGGCAAGCCGGCTGATTGACAAGCTCCGTTGAGCAGGTCATCTCGCTTCTGGGCTTTAGATGACCCATGACTCGAATCATCCAATTCAACAGCCAGCTTGACTGAGCAATCCGTAGGTTCGCACACGATAAAGTCAAAGTGCTTTGATGAAATAGCATTGAACGCACGCTGCCAATCGGATCGGCTTTGCGCCTTTCTTGGGGAGATTACATCGGCCACACGAACCTTCGAGAACACGATCCCGGAGCCACCGACAGCTTGTACGAGGACCCCATAGAAAGATCGCTCCGCCTTCGAGAGAAGAAACTTGGATAACTGATACGGGTAAGCCCGAGATCCACCCTTGCTCTTGGCAAGCGCCAAGAGGAGGACCACTACAAAAATGATGCTTACAGCAAGCAGCAAGGTATTCATCCAGTACTTCCTCTAAATGCCTGAAGCCGCTTGCATCGGCGGCAAACCGCAGGTTTAACGTCCATCAAAGTAGTGCTAGTTCAGCGTCCGACATGGCGATCCGGCGATCGAAGGAGGCGTATGCCCACAGCCACTATCTGACATTACGAGCAATTTCTATCGAAACGAAAATGCATATCAACATACCCAAGCTAGTAATGTGTTTTACGCTCTCCCTACCCAAGCCAGCGCGCCTACAAATAAGGCCCAAAACGATATAGTTAAAAAATCCCGACAAGACGATTAGCACGATCGCGGTGTACACCGTCGTTGAGAACTGTGAAAATGCGTCATCCATAAACCTTCTTGCTCCTGGTTACGTCACATAACGCCGATATTCAGCGGCGGCCTTTGCGTAGCGAAGCGGAGAAAAGGCCATCCGGTGGAGGCCCGTCAGGGCCGAAACGAACTGGAATGACTCGTTAGTAGTGTAAATACCGCTATCACCCAGGCCAAGCCAATGCCTCTCCATATCTAATTTCAATAGCTTCCGTGATTGACCCGCCGCTGACTATGGCTGGACCATGTTGCAATCGCCACTCATTATTGGGGCCTACATAGCAAAAACTAGGCACTTCGAGATTCGGGAGCCTATTCAGAGTAAGTAATTCTCTTTTTAAGCTGGGCAATGGGAGGGAAGAAACAAGTACCGTCTTACTCACAAGCGGGCTTCTCATCCGCTGAACTGAATCTATAAGTAATCTAGCAATTGGGAGAGGGCCGGTCGTCTTTATGCGAGCACGGCGGGATAGCCGACATAAACGACTCCACTCACGGGGCTCCATTTCTTTACCATGCGATAAAATGCCCATTTCCGTTTTTCGAAGAGGACGCCCCTGGAAAGTTCCGAAATCAAATGAGCGCCTTACATGGTCTGTGGCATCTCCATTATTATCTAGAAAATTTGAAAGATGCCACGCATAGATTCGCAGCCCCTCTGGTGCAGGCTCTCCCACGTCCCACGGCATACCCCAACCAACACCAATAATGGCTAATTTTTTATTTCTGCGTGCTATCGGCTGGGCCCAGATCCGGTTACCAATTATCTTCCCGAGCAACGCAATTTTTCGATCAAGGTATCCCGTTGATAAGTCTTTGTGATTATTGGCCAACAATTCTGACAACCACAAGTGTGTAGGTTTTCCGTCGACTCGTGCCAGTCCAGTGAAGCTTATAATCCAGGCATCATTCCACAAGATTGACTTCGTCGCATCGTCATCTGCTATCGACCCATCTGGCCATGTCAGCCTTCGATCTGAAACCTGCATGGCGATAGGATATGAGGCATACGTAACAATTATCGTCATCTTGATAAGTCGTACAAAAGAATAACCATGGCCATGCCACAACTCCTGATCACTACTCTACTAACGCCTCGGTTTGCGGCGGACCACGCAGTGGGCCGTCCGAGCCGAAGGCGACAACACCGACTTGTTATGCGTCTTCGCCATTACCGGACAAAAGTTTCAGCATTGCACCTTGCCACCTAAGGATACTCTGAATAAGTCT
>DIBU01000016.1 GCA_002416125.1 Halieaceae bacterium UBA5044 | reverse complement strand
TAACCCGCGATGAACCAAAAAAATGGCCAGCCCCGCAAGGGGCTGGCCACTGCTTGCCGCGGCTAATCCGCGCGATCAGATGTCAAAGCGGTCCAGTGTCATGACCTTGGTCCATGCCGCAACGAAGTCACGTACGAATTTCTCCTTCGCATCGTCCGCTGCGTACACTTCCGCGATGGCCCGCAGCTCCGAGTTGGAACCGAACACCAGGTCAACCGGTGTGGCAGTCCACTTCAGTTCGCCCGAGGCGCGATCGCGACCTTCGTAGATGCCCGCAGTGCTTTCAGACTTGGACCACACGGTGCCCATGTCCAGCAGGTTGACGAAGAAGTCATTGCTGAGCGTGCCGGGGCGGCTGGTGAAGACGCCGTGATCCGCTCCGCCCGTGTTGGCATCCAGTGCACGCATACCGCCCACCAGCACGGTCATTTCCGGCACCGTCAGTGTCAGCAGGTTGGCGCGATCGACCAGCTGGTCAGCCGGTGAGCGGTAGGCTTCTGCACTGTAATAGTTGCGGAAGCCGTCAGCCTTCGGCTCAAGCGGTGCGAAGGAAGCCGCATCGGTCATCTCCGCTGTCGCATCGGTGCGCCCAGGCACGAAGGGGACTTCGATCTTGACCCCGGCCTCTTTCGCCGCCTGCTCAATGGCTGCGGCACCACCCAGCACGATCAGGTCAGCCAGTGAGACCTGCTTCTTGCCCCGACGCTGTGCTGCATTGAACTCGCTCTGCACTGATTCCAGGGCAGCCAGCACCTTCGCCAGCTCAGCCGGATCGTTGACCGGCCAGTCTTTCTGCGGTGCGAGGCGAACCCGTGCACCGTTGGCGCCACCGCGCATGTCAGAGCCGCGGAAAGATGAGGCGGAAGCCCAGGCTGCGCGTACCAGTTGCGGCCCGGTCAGGCCCGTTTCCAGAATCGCGTCCTTCAGCTTGCCGATGTCCTTGGCATCGACCAGCTCGTGCGTGACCTCGGGGACAGGGTCCTGCCAGATAAGCGTTTCTTCCGGCACGTCGTCACCCAGGTAGCGCGCCCGCGGGCCCATGTCCCGGTGGGTCAGCTTGAACCAGGCACGGGCAAAGGCGTCCTCGAAGGCCTTGGGGTTTTCCAGGAAGTTCTGGGAAATCTTGCGATACGCCGGATCAAACTTCAGCGACAGGTCGGTGGTGAACATGATGGGCTGGTGCGCCTTGCCCGGGATGTGGGCATCCGGCACGGTGTTGGCGGCCTGGCCGTCCTTGGGCACCCACTGGATGGCGCCGGCAGGGCTGCGGGTCTGTTCCCACTCGAAGGCGAACAGATTGCTCAGGTACATCATGCTCCACTGTGTGGGCGCTGCCGTCCAGGCACCTTCAAGGCCGCTGGTCACGGTGTCTTCGGCATTGCCCTTGCCGCAGGAATTCTTCCAGCCCAGGCCCTGCTCTTCCAGTGGGGCAGCCGCGGGTTCGGGGCCCACGCACTCATCCGGCTTGTGCGCACCGTGCGCCTTGCCGAAGGTGTGGCCGCCGGCGATCAGCGCAACGGTTTCCTCATCGTTCATGGCCATGCGACCAAAGGTTTCGCGGATGTCCTTGGCGGCCAGCAACGGGTCGGGGTTGCCGTTGGGGCCTTCGGGGTTCACGTAGATCAGGCCCATCTGCACCGCAGCCAGCGGGTTGGCCAGCTTGCGGTCGCCGCTGTAGCGTTCATCGGCAAGAAACTCGTTCTCCGGCCCCCAGTAGACCAGGTCCGGTTCCCAGTCGTCTTCACGGCCGCCGGCAAAGCCGAAGGTCTTGAAGCCCATGGACTCCATGGCGACGTTTCCGGTGAGGGTCATCAGGTCGGCCCAGGAGATGCTGCGGCCGTACTTCTGTTTGATCGGCCACAACAGACGGCGGGCCTTGTCGAGGCTGACGTTGTCGGGCCAGCTGTTCAGCGGCTCGAAACGTTGCTGGCCACCGCCGGCGCCACCGCGGCCGTCGGCGATGCGGTAGGTGCCCGCTGCGTGCCAGGCCATGCGGATGAAGAACGGACCGTAGTTGCCGTAGTCGGCCGGCCACCAGTCCTGCGAGGTGGTCAGTACGGCCTCGATATCCTTCTTGACCGCGTCGAGGTCCAGCTCATTGAATGCAGCCGCGTAGTCGAAGGCCTCACCCATCGGGTCGGATTCGGCCGCGTGCTGCCGCAGGGGCGAGAGGTTCAGTTTCTCCGGCCACCAGAATTGGTTGGACATGGGTGCCTGCTGGGCGCTGGCGATAGTGGATGACACTGCGAGTGCCACCGCTGCCAGCAAAGGCATCTTTTTAGTATGCATTGCAACCTCCTGTGGTTGAGCAAGTCAGACGTGGCGAATGCCGCAGGAAGCAACATCCGGACTGACACCTTAACGCGGGGTGGCCTATTGGCATACTTAAAAAAAACGGAAGAACTGATCGATTTAATCGATTCACCTGTGGTCCCCCCCGGGTCCGGCGCGCCACGCCCTGCACGCGGCGGCGCAGCCGGGACCGTTCTGGATTGGCTTGCGCGGTAGCTCCCAACGGGTAATCATGGGCCTTTCGCGCAGGACAGGGAGTTGTCACAGTGGCCTTGAGTGCAGTCCAGGCTCTGCAGTTGACCCTGGTGGTCGTCAGCCTGGTGTTTGCCGGTGCCTGCTTCCTGGGTTGGCGCCTGTTCGAGCGGCCGCGACATGCACTGATCTGGAGTGCCGCGTTTCTGCTGGCGGCGCTGCAATACGGGCTGAATCTGACCCGTGACCTGTTCCCATCCTACGCGTGGTGGTGGGTGCTGGTGAATGTCGTGTCCTGTCTGCTGGTGGTCACGGCAGCGCTGGGTCATCGTGTGCGCCTGGAGTTGCCGACGCCCGCGCGCCTGCTGGCCGCCCTTGTCCTGGCCGTTGCGCTGCTGCAAATCCTGTTTACCGTGCTGCTGAAACGCGACGACGTGCGTGTCGCCCTGGGCCCCGGGCTGGCCTGCCTGGCGTTCCTGCATATCGCCTGGATTCTCCTGCGCCACGGTCCAGAGCCGCGGCTCGCCCAGCGTGTTGCGGCGGGTGTCCACCTGCTCTTCGGACTGGCCCAGGGGCTGGCCACCGGCATTGCCCTGCAGTTCGGGGTCGAGGCACCGGCCGCGCTGCGCGACACCTACAACCTCGTCAACTTTGCCCTGATGCCCACCTTCTTCGTGGCGATGGGCGTGACGGTGATATTCCTGCTCGCCACTGACCTCTCCAATCGGTTGCGGCTGCAGGCGATCACTGACCAGCTCACCCAGGTCTCGAACCGGCGCGGCTTCCTGATCGCCGCAGACCTGCTCATGTCCAGCGCGCGCCGTTATCAGCGTCCCCTGGCCGTCGTGCTGGCGGACATCGATTTCTTCAAGCGCATCAATGACCGTTACGGGCACGCCGTGGGTGACCGGGCGCTGGCCCATTTCACGCAGATCCTGCGCGAATGCGTGCGCAGTGAAGATGCCATCGGGCGCATCGGCGGTGAGGAGTTCGCCGTGATGATGGGCGATTCCAGTGCCGAGGATGCCGGTCGTATGGTCGCGCGTGTGCGACAGACACTGCTGGACAGACCACTGCTGGAGCGCGGCCAGATGATTGTGATCACCGCAAGCTTCGGCATTGCCGAGTTCCACGTCGAAGACGACAAGGAGGATCTGCTGCTGCGCGCAGACCAGGCCCTGTACGACGCCAAGGCTTCCGGGCGCGATACCGTGCGGGTGGCCGGCAATCGACACCTCGTCGGTATGGTATCTCACGGCTGAGTTGACCATAATCAGCTGCTGAGCCCTTCCCCTTATAAGTACAACGCACACTGCTCCGGAGTTCCGAATGTCGCTGCGCAAGATGAAACACGCCCTCACCCTGTTTTTGATGAAGACCCTCGCCGGGCTTGCGCCCTCGCCGGCGTACATGGTGTATCTGGGTGGCGGCAGCGCGGCGCAGCTGTGCCGGCATATCGCCCGCAGCGGCGTGCGCAAACTGCTGATTGTGACGGACAAGCCCCTGCGCGAACTGGGCATTGTCGACCAGGCGACCGCAGCGCTCGCCGAGGCGGCCCTGCCGACAGTGGTGTACGACGGCGTCGAGCCCAACCCGACCTACGCCCAGGTGGCGGCGGGCAGGGCGTTGATGCTGGAGCACGGTTGCGATGCGGTGCTGGCCATTGGCGGCGGCTCATCGATTGATGCGGCCAAGATCATCGCCGCCTCCGCCACCAGTGACGAGGATCCGAAGACCTGGGTGGGTTTTGGCAAGGTCAAGCACGAGGTGCCCGCGCTGTATGCCATTCCCACCACGTCGGGTACGGGTTCCGAGGCCACCATGGGCGCAGTCATCTCCGACACGGTCACCCATGAGAAAGGGGTGATCTCCGGGGCCACCTTGCTGCCGGCCGCGGTCGCCCTCGACTCCGACCTGATGCTTGGCATGCCTGCGCCGATCACCGCGGCAACCGGCATGGACGCGCTGACCCATGCCATCGAGGCCTACATTTGTGTGTGGGACCGCGGAACGCGCAAGCAACATGCGAGCATGGCGGTGCAGCTCATCTTCGCCCATCTGCGCGATGCCGTGGCCGATGGCAGCAACCGCGAAGCGCGCGATGCCATGGCCCTCGCCGCGTACTATGCGGGCATCGCCATCAACCAGGTCAATGTGGGCAACGTGCACGCCATCGCTCACCAGATCGGCGGCAAGTACGGGATACCACACGGTCTGGCCAACTCACTGGTGCTGCCGCATGTGCTGAATTTCTGTCGGCGGGAATCGGTCAACGAACTCGCGGAGCTCGCTGTGCTCGCCGGTGTGGGGGAGTCAGGGCAGGCGCCCGACCGGCTCGCGGGCCAATTCATCGATGCCGTGGTGCAACTGCGCGCCGACGTCGGTATTGGTGAAACCTCCGACCGCATTCGTGCCGAGGACTACGGGTACCTGGCGGACCTCGCCCTGAAAGAATGTGAAGGTTACCCGGTGCCCAAGCTGCTCGAGCGCGATGCCACGCTGGACATCCTGCGCGCCATTACTGCCCGCTAGCGCGTCCGCGCTCAGCGCGCGCCGGTGGTCAAGCTGTCCAGCCACTGGCGCGTGAGCGTCATGAAATGCTGGAAATCGGGGTTCGGCCCCTGTGAGCAGGCAAAGCCGTGCTCCGCGCTGGCGTAGTGGTGTTGCGTCAGATCGACCCCCGCGTGTTGCAGTGCAGTTCCCAGTGCGCGTCCCTCGTCCCGCAACGGGTCGCGCTCCGCAGTCACCAGCAGGCAGGGTGGCAGGGAGCTCAGTTCGGGGCGCCCGGCAATCACCGCACCGGCGGCGCCCGCCGCGTCAGCGCCTCTACCTTCCAGCCAGGTATCCCAGAACCAGCGCATGACTGCGCTGGTCAGGGTTTGCCCGCGCGCGCGCTCTGTGTAGGACGGGTAGGGATGGCTGTAATGGTCGACCACGGGGTAGATGAGGAGTGCGCCGGCGAGCCGGGAGCGAAGCGCCGCATCCACCGCCAGCGCGGTGCAGGCGGCGAGATGACCGCCGGCGCTGTCACCGGCAAGCACAAAGTTGCCATTCGTGGGGCCAATACTTTCGACGTGACCGGCCAGCCAGCGGGTGGCCGCGAGGCAGTCGTCCAGTGCCGCAGGACAGGGGTGTTCCGGCGCCAGTCGGTAGTCCACTGCCACCACGGTACAGCCTGTATGCGCGCGCAGCTGCTGACAAAACGGATGATGGGTTGCGAGGTCGCCGATCACCCAGCCACCGCCGTGGAAGTAGATGATCAGCGGTTTGTCGCGGCCCTGTTTGCTGCTGTACACGCGCGTCTGCAGCTGTCCGCCCGGCCCCGGCAACTGCAGCGTGCTGAAGGGCGCATCGGTGAACTGGCCACGCCAGGCCCGGGCGTTGGCCCGGCGGTAGTAGGCTCGCGTAGCCCAGACTCTGAAGGTTTGCAGCATAGTGCGGACAGTGCGCTCCCGCCGCTCAGTCAAAGGCGACGGATTCAGGCAGCTGGAAGTACCAGCGCACGCCGTGGTCATCCGTGCGGAAATCGATCTGGCGGCGGCGGCGCAGGCAATTCAGGTGGGCGATGGTTTCACCCGTGGCGAGGCTGAGATGGTGTTCGGTAATCTCGCGCTTGAACAGCGCGGGGAAGCAGTCCACCACACGCTTCGGCTCGGCGAGGTGGTCGTAAAGCTGGTTGAGCTCCTTCTTGTGGGTCTCAATCAACTGCGTCAGGCGCACATGCAGGCCGTAGAATGGCGCTTCATGGGCCGGCAGCACCAGCAGGTCCTCTGGCAGCAGTTCGCGAATGCGGGCACAGGACTGCAGCCATTCCTGCAGCGGGTCGCTCTCGGGCTCGGTGGGGAATACACTGACGTTGGGTGTGATACGGGGCAGCACCTGGTCGCCGGAGATCAGCAGTTTCAGCGCCGGGCAGTACAGGCAGGCGTGCTCCGGCGAGTGACCGCTGCCCACGATGACCTGCCAGTAGCGGCCCCCGATGGTGAGCGTCTCGCGGTCCTTGAGGCGGTGGAAACTGTCCGGCAGGCGGTAGACCGCGCGGCCGAAACCACCGAAGGCCCGGCGGTAATTGTCGATCTGTTCTTCCGTGTACCCCGCTGCCTTGAAGTAGCGAATCGCCACTTCCGGCGCCGGTTTGCCGGTGTCGCTGACCAAGGAGCGACACATCAGAAACTCTTCCCGGGTCATCAGCAATTGGCAGTCGAAGCGCTCGGTCAGCCAGCCCGCGAGGCCCACATGATCCGGGTGCATGTGGGTACAGATGACGCGGGTAACGCGTTTGCCGCTGAGGAAGCCGGTGAACAGGCTCTCCCAGATCTCCCGTGAACGGGGCAGATCGAGGCAGGTGTCGACCACCACCCAGCCATCGCCGTCCTCCAGCAGCCAGATGTTGATGTGGTCCAGCCCCATGGGCATGGGGAAACGCACCCAGTAAACGCCCTCGGCAACCTGCTGCGGCACCCCCGATTCCGGATTGACGGCACGGGTCCAGGGGTAGGTGAGGCCGGCGTAGTTTTCAGGGTTGGCGACGAGCATCCGGGTTTCCAGGCTAGAGTGGCAGGTCGGCTATGTTCGGCGTTGCGGGCGGGAAAGTCCAGCATGGCGCGGGTCCTGCGTCGGGTGGAAGCCGCTGCCCTGCCGGCGCGGCGTGCTTTCCATCCGTACCGGCCTGCCGTATCCTGCCGGCTTTTTTCGGCGGATCTGCGATGTCACCCACCGATACGCTGCGCCTGCTGCTGCTCTCGTCATTGTGGGGATTCTCGTTCATCTTCCTGCGTGTGGCGGCACCAGAATTCGGCGCTCTGCCCCTGATTCTTGTGCGCATGCTGCTGGGCGCCCTGCTGTTGTTGCCGCTGCTCTGGCGACGCGACTACCTGCAGCTGATACGCAGCCACGCGGGCCCCCTGTTCCTGCTGGGGCTGACCAATGCAGCGCTGCCCTACACCTTTCTGGCACTGGCGACCCTGCGTCTGGAGGCGGGTGTGACCTCCCTGATCAATGCCGCGACGCCGATTTGCACGGCGCTGATGGGGGCGGCCTTGTTCGCCACGCCCATTCTGCGCCAGCAGGTGCTGGGGCTGGCTTTGGCTTTTGCGGGAGTCGCCGTGCTCTCGGCCGGTCGCCTGGGCTTCAGTGCCGGCGGCGACGGCTGGTTCATTCTCTCGGCACTCGCCGCGACGCTCTGTTATGGCTTCGCGGGCAATTACTCGCGTACCCGGCTGGGGCATCTGCCGACGCGGGTGCTGGCGGCGGGTAGCTGCGCCACCAGTGCCGTGATTCTGCTGTTGCCGGGCGTGTTGCTCTGGCCCGCGGAACCGGTCAGTGCCACGGCCTGGGGCGCAGCCATTGGTCTGGGCGCGGTGAGTACCGCGGCCGCGCTGTTGCTGTTCTTTGCACTGCTCTCCAGCGCGGGTGCAACGGCGGCGTCGACGGTGACCATGCTGGTGCCGGTGAGTGCCCTGGTCTGGGGTTTCCTGCTGTTGCAGGAGCCCATTACCCTGCAGGTGCTGGCGGGCATGGCCATCACCCTGCTGGGCACGGGCATTGCCACCGGTGTTGTCAGTCGCCGCAGGTGGCGAGGACTCGCCTGATCACCCCTGCGGGCTCCGGCTCAGCTGACCCCTCGGGCTTCCTTGCTCCAGTAGCGGGCACGCAGGGCCTTCTTGTCCGGTTTGCCCACGGGCGTGAGGGGAATGGCATCGAGGTAGTCCACGCTCTTCGGTGCCTGCACCGACCCCTTGGCGTCTTTCACCGTCTGCTTCAGGTCCGCGGCAAGCGCATCATCGGCAGCGACACCGGGTTTGACCACCACCACTGCCTTTACCGACTCACCCCACTGGGCGTCAGGCACGCCGATCACGGCCACCTGCTGCACGGCCGGATGCCGGCTCAGCACGTCCTCCACCTCCCGCGGGTAGACGTTGAAGCCCCCGGTGACGATCATGTCCTTGGTGCGATCGACAATGTACAGAAAGCCCTCGTCGTCCAGGCGTCCGATATCGCCGGTGTGCAGCCAGCCGCCGGCGAAAGCCTCGGCAGTGGCCTCCGGCATGTCCTTGTAACCACTCATGACCAGCGGGCCGCGCACGCAGATCTCGCCAGCCTCACCGGCTGCAACCGGTTTGCCGTCAGCGTCCAGCAGCGCCAGCGGCACCCAGGGGGAGGGTCGCCCACAGGCACCCAGCCGCTGGGGTCGGCTCAGGTCGTGCTCCTTGCGCCGCATGTTGGCCACCACCATGGGTGCCTCTGACTGGCCGAAAAACTGGTAGAACACCTGCCCCCACAGCGCGATCGCCTGCTGCAAACGTGCAGGACTCATCGGCGATGCGCCATAGAAGATGGTCTGCATACTGGACATGTCAGCGCTCTGGGCGCGCGGGGAGTCCAGCAGGAAATACAGCATCACCGGCACCAGCATGGTCGCCGTGATGCGGTGCTTCTGCACCGTGTCGAAAAACGCGTCCGGGCTGAAGCCCTGCATCACGTAGAATGCGCCACCTTTTTGCAGAACGGGTATGAAAAAAGCGGCTGCGGCGTGGGAGAGCGGTGTGGCGATCAGCATGCGCAGATCGTCGGGGAATTCCCATTCGGCCAGCTGTACCTGTGTCATGTAGCTGGTCACGCGGTAGCTGCTCATCACCCCCTTGGGTCGCCCGGTGGTGCCGCCGGTGAAGTTGATGGAGGCTATATCCTCCGGGCTGACGTCGGGGGCGACCAGGGGCTGCGGTGTGAAGCCGTCAGCCAGTGCCAGGTAATCCCTGCCGTGGGCGCTCGGGCCGAAGGCCAGCAGGTGCTTGACACCCGGGACCCGCGCCTGCAGTCGGGCTGCGTGCTCGTCGAAGGTGGCCGGATCGTAAACCAGCGCATCGATTTCCGCGGCTTCAAGCACGTAGGCGTGATCATCAAGTGACCCCAGCGGATGCAGGGGCGTGCCGATGCAGCCGTTGAGCTGCATGGCTGCGATATTGGCCAGCACTTCCGGGCGGTTGCCCGAGATGACCGCAATACGGCTGCCCTTGCCAAGGCCAACAGACTGCAGCGCCTGCACCAGTTGACTGGTGCGCTCGCGCACTTCGCGGTAGGTCGCCACCTTGTCGCCAAGGTACAGGCAGGGCTGGTCGTGGTGGCGGTTCAGCCCCTCAATCAGCAGCTGCGGCATCAGGGGCGGCTGGTAGAGCCTGCTTGTCTCCATGCTGTGTTTGCCCCCGGGTGGCTACTGTCGTGACTCGACGCAGAGACCGCGGCCCAAGGCGGCCAGCATATCTGCCACACCGCGTTTGCTGAGCGCCGCATCGACCACCATGCTGGAACCGTGGAAGGTCCCCGGGTAGCAGTGAATCTCCGTGGAGACGCCCGCCGCCAGCAGGCGCTGGGCATAGATCAGCGCCTCATCCCGCAGCGGGTCGAACTCCATGACGGTGACGCAGGCGGGCGGCAGCCCCTGGAGGCTCGCTGCGCGCGCCGGGGCGGCCAGCGCGGGGACCTCCGTCGAGCCGCGCTGCAGCGCGCTGCCCAGGTAGTAGTCCCAGCTCTGTTCGGCATTGGCCAGGTGCCAGATAGGGGTGTCGGTGAAGGCCTGCATGCTCGGCGTATCGAGGCGATCGTCTAGCACCGGAATGGAAAGAAACTGGTAGCACAGTGCCGGCCCGTTCTCATCGCGGGCGCGCAGCGCGCATGCGGCCGCCAGGCAACCCCCGGCACTCTGCCCCATGACGCCGAGCCGCCGCAGGTCGATGCCCAGCGTCGCTGCGTTGGCCTGCGTCCACAGCAGGGCGGCATAACAGTCGTCCAGCGGGCCCGGGAAGGCGGTCTCCGGGGAGAGCCGATAATCAACGGACACCACGACAATGCCCAACTGCCGGCTGATAGCGAGGCAGGTCGCGTGTTCGCTCTCCAGATTGCCAAACACAAAACCGCCGCCGTGCAGGTAGAGTAGCCCCGGCAGTGCAGCGGTGGCGCTCTCCGGCCGATAGACCCGCACAGGGACCTCCGGTGCACCAGCCAGACCGGGAGCCACGTGATCGCTGATGGTGGTGCCGCGGGTGTCCAGCGCCGCGTTGGCCGGGCCGACCATGGCGTCCATGGTGGCGCGCATGGTGGCGGGGTCCGCGAGATCGAAAGGCGGCAGCAGATCGAGGATCGGCCGCAGTTCCGGGTCGATATTGTATTTCATGGTGGCTAACTCCCTGTTTTATATTGGTTATTTGTTGGATGTGGGGCTCAGGCCTGACAGTCCAGCACGATCTTCCCGGGCACTGCGCCAGCGTCAATCAGCCGGTGCACCTCGGCTGCGTCGTGCAGTGGCCGTACTTCTGCGACGGCGGGGTGCAGGCGTCCTTCCCCCAGCCACTTCATCAGGGTCGCGACGTCGTTGCGGAACTCCTCCGGCAGTTTGCGTCGTCGGCTGAGGATGTTGTAGAAGCTGCTCTTGCGCCCGTCCGGACGCAGGCGCCACAGGCCAAGCAGTTTGGCAAAGCCCCACAGCAGGCTGGGTACGCTCTCCTCGCCGGTGGTTACCTGCAGCGCGCCAAAGCCGACCAGGCGGCCACCCCGCGCCACGCAGCGGTAAGAGCGCGCCCAGGACTTGCCGCCGATGGTGTCAAACACGGCCTGTACGCCCTTGCCCTCGGTGAGGCGGAGGGTTTCAGCGACAAAGTCCTTGTTGCGGTAGTCGATGGGCGTGGCGCCGAAGCTGCGCACCAGGTCGTGCTTGCTGCCGGATGCGGTACCGTAGACCGTGAGCTTCAGCTCGCGGGCCAGCTCCAGCAGCGCCGTTCCCACAGCGCCACCGGCTGCGTGTACCAGGATGGCATCGCCCGGTTTCAGGTCGCATTCGCGCGTCAGCATCTGCCAGGCGGTGGTGTAGGACAGCATCATGCACACGGCCTTGAACGGGTCGAGGCCGGCGGGGCAGGGCACCACACTGCTTGCGTCCACGCACAGGTATTGCGTATAGCCACCGATTGCCGGCATGTCCGCGACCGTGTCACCCGGCTGCAGGCCGCTGACGCCGCTGCCGAGTGCGTCGACGACGCCCACCCAGTCGTATCCGGGGGTAAAGGGCGGCTTGTCCTTCACGTCCACGTACTGACCCTGGCGCACGATGGTATCGGTGAACCCGGTGCCGGCGGCCAGTACCTTGACCCGGATCTGTCCCGGGCCGGGCTCGGGAAGCGTGTGCTCGGTGACCAGGTGCAGGTTTTCCGGGCCCCCGAATGCGCTGAGCTCAATGCGTTGCCAGTCTTTTGCCGTCATACCTGCCTGTCCTTGATCATCCGATTCCACATGCCGCGCTGCGCCGGGGGAAAGCTCCCGACGGCTTTGGCAGCAGAGTATGTCTGTGCCTCGCGTCTCTGTCTAATCGCGGTGGTGTAGATGTTTGGTCTGCAGCGCACAGCTGGCGTATGCTGGCTGTGGCACGCGCCTTTCCACACCAGGAAAAGGTGTGCGTTGCCATCACCGAGAGTTCTGTCAGGTCATGAGGTAACCATGTCGCTGCGCCAGACAAATCTCGCCAAACTGGCGGGGCAGGAGTTTGATGTGCTGGTCATCGGC
This sequence comes from Halieaceae bacterium UBA5044, assembly GCA_002416125.1. Classification (GTDB taxonomy): domain Bacteria; phylum Pseudomonadota; class Gammaproteobacteria; order Pseudomonadales; family Halieaceae; genus Haliea. Next base: position 85,146 of record DIBU01000016.1, on the reverse strand, counting down.
GGCGGCATCAACGGCGCCGTGTCGGCCGCTGCGCTGGCCGGGCGCGGTGTCAACGTGGCCCTGATCGAGGCTGAGGACTTCGCCAGCGGCGTCAGCTCCCAGTCTTCCAATCTCGCCTGGGGTGGCATCAAGTACCTCGAGAGCTACGAATTCCTGCTGGTGAACAAGCTGTGCCGCTCGCGCAACGAACTCATGCGCGCCTACCCCTCCACCGTGAAGGAAATCCGCTTCTTCACCACCATCCAGAAGGGCTTTCGCTGGCCACCCTTCGTCATCTTTCTCGGGAGTGTGCTGTACTGGGTGATGGGGCGCTTCAAAACAAGACCACCAAGATATGTAAGCGCTCGCAAACTTGAGGCTGCAGAGCCGGTGATCGACACGCGGCAGGCAGCAGGTGGCCTGGAGTACTCCGACTGCTATCTCTACGACAACGATGCCCGCTTTGTCTTCGGCTTTGTGCGCAAGGCACTGGACTATGGCTGTGTCGCGGCCAATTACGTGGCCGCCACGTCCCTGCGCCGCGAAGGCGGGCGCTGGCTGGTGCAGGCACGCGATGCGGTCAGTGGCGAGACCTTTACCATCGCCGCCCGTGCGCTGGTCAACGCGGCAGGGCCGTGGCTGGACGGACTGAACGAGGCCGCCGGCGTGCGGACCAGGCACCACCATGTGTTCTCCAAGGGTATCCACCTGATTGTCGATCGGGTCACCGACAACAAGCGCGTGCTCACCTTCTTTGCCAGCGACGGCCGGCTGTTTTTCCTGATCCCCATGGGGTCGCGGACCTGCGTGGGGACCACGGACACGCGGGTGGAATCGCCGGAGGTCGGAGTGACCGACGAAGACCGCGATTTCGTGCTTTCGAATATCAATGCGCTGCTGGATATGGACCCGCCGCTGACCCGCGAGAGCATCATTGCCGAGCGCTGTGGTGTGCGGCCGCTGGCGGTCGCGGGCGATGGCAACGGGGCCGACTGGGTGCAGCTTTCCCGCAAACATGTGCTGGAAGTGGATCGCGAACGACAACACCTCAGTATTCTCGGCGGCAAGCTTACCGACTGCCTGAATGTGGGCGACGAGGTGGTCGCGGAGTTGTCCAGGCTGGGTATCGACGTGCCAGAGCCTCAGGCCACCTGGTATGGCGAGCCGCCGCCCGGCGTGCACGAAGAGTATTTGCGTCAGGCGCGGCTGATGCAGCTGGATGAGTTGACCGCACCCACCTCCTCGGAGCCCCTGAGCGAGCGCTTCTGGCGTCGCTATGGCCAGGCGGCCTTTCACCTGCTGGAACGCATCCGCGCCGACCGCAGTTGCGCCCGCCTGTTGATCGGCCGTGCCGAGTACACGCGCTGCGAAATGGAGATGACGGCGCAGCGCGAGATGGTGGTGAAACTGGAGGATTTCATGCGCCGGCGTTCCAAGATCGAGCTGGTGTTGCGTCGGGAGGAGATTGCCGAAGCGCCCGGGTTGCGCCGTGCAGCGGAAATTCTCTTCGGCGACGAGGCAGAGCAGCGTCTTGCGGAATACCTCGCGGAGAATCTGGTCTAAACTGACTGGGGGCGGACACTGGGTCGCAGGACAGGAATCCGGATAACAGTAAGGGGAATGGGATGAATTGGTATCTCGATGTATTGAAAAACAAGTATGCGATGTTCAACGGGCGCGCGCGTCGCAAGGAATACTGGTTTTTCGTGCTGTTCAACATTCTGGCGAGTATTGCCCTGGGCATCGTCGACACGATCACCGGCACTTTCAACGATGAGATGGGGGTGGGGCTTCTCGGCGGCATCTACTGGTTGGCGGTGCTGATCCCCGCCATCGCGGTCGCGGTGCGGCGCCTGCACGATACCGGTCGCACAGGCTGGTGGTTGCTGCTGGCCTTTATCCCGGTCATCGGTGGGCTCGTGTTGCTGATCTTCATGGTCTTCGACAGCGAGCCCGGCGACAACCAGTATGGGCCAAACCCCAAGCTGGGACCGAGCGTGGCTGTGTGACCACCGCTGCACGTTGATTACACCGTTCACCGAGCTGATATGCCCCCTGGACAGTCAGCCGCTTGCGGTCAGCGATGGCAGTTGGCGCTGTCCCAGTGGTCACAGCTTTGACATCGCCAGGCGCGGATACGTCAATCTCCTCGCGGTACAGAACAAGCGCTCCCGGGACCCGGGCGACAGTCGGGAGATGGTTGCCGCCCGTGCGCGTTTCCTCAACGCGGGCCACTATGGCCCGCTGGCGGCCGCGGTCGCGCGCACTGTGCTGGGATCCATGCCACGGGTCGACCCGCTGAGCTGCATCGATGCCGGTTGCGGCGAGGGCTTCTACCTGCGCGAACTGGCAAGGGCCGCCGGTGCCAGCCAGCCACTCAGGCTGGGCGGCGTGGACATTTCCAAATGGGCCGTGCAGGAAGCGGCGCGGCAGGATCGGCGCTCAGCCTGGATGGTGGCGAGCAACGCCCGCCTGCCCGTCGCCGGAAACAGCGTGGACAGGCTGTTGTGCCTGTTTGGTTTTCCTGTCTTTGCCGAGTTCGCTCGTGTGTTGAAGCCGGCCGGTGAGCTGCTGCTTGCGGAGGCGGGTCCGGCGCATTTGCAGGAGCTGCGTGAGGTCATCTACCCCACCCTGAAGCAAAAGACCTCGGCAGCGCCGCGCACGCACGCGGGTTTTCAGTTGCAGGCGGAGGAGTCGCTGCGCTTTCAGGTGCGGCTGCACAGCAGCGCGGCGATCGCCGATCTGCTGGCGATGACGCCCCACATGCACCGTGCCCCACCGGCGGGGCGGGCAGCGGCCCTCGCGCTGACCTCACTGCAGGTCACCGTGGATGTACGGCTGCGGAGCCTGGTGTCGAACTCAGCGTTTTGAGGTTCTTCGGGGTCGGCAGGACGGCGCGCTTGGCATAGAATAGCGTCATGCACGTTGCCTCGGGGCCGCGTGCCTTTTCCCCCGCAAGCGAGTGTTCACATGACCGATGTTATTACCGTTCCCGTTTCCTTTGGCGAGGTGCTGGACAAGATCACCATTCTGGAAATCAAGTCGGAGCGCATCAGTGACCCGGACAAGAACGCCAATGTGAAAACGGAACTGGACGCCCTGAACGGCATTTGGGCGGCCGCTGTGCCGGATGAGTCGGCGATTGCCGAGTTGCGGGCGCAGCTCAAGGCGGTCAATGAAGCGCTCTGGGTAATCGAGGATGACATCCGGGACTGTGAGCGCGCCCAGGATTTCGGCGCCACGTTCATCGAGCTGGCGCGCTCGGTGTACTTCACCAACGACAAACGGGCCGCCCTGAAAAAGTCCATCAACCTGGCGCTGGGCTCGCGCTTTGTTGAAGAGAAGTCGTATCAGGACTACACGGCCTAGCGGCGGCGGCCTGACTCCGCGGTCGCCGGTTTCTGCGCCGCCAGCCACTGGTCCAGCTTTCCGGTGGCGTCCGCAACCGTCACCAGCTCCATGGCTCCCGGCACCTCCACCTTCGCGCCCCAGCGGGCTTCATCAACGCTCTGCTGGCGGAAGCGGCGCAGTGCATCGGGGTAGCGATCCACGCACCAGTGCAGTGAGTTGTAGGGGCCGGAACGCTGTGGGTTACTGGCGGCAAACAGTCCCAGCACATCGGTGCCCACGCTGCTGGCGATATGCGCGGGCCCTGTGTCCGGCGCGACCAGCAGGTCGGCACCGGCCAGCAGTGCGGCGAGCTGTTTCAGCGTGTCCTGGCCGCAGATATTCTCGACGGGTTGCTGCATGGCAGCGGCTATGGCCGCGCAGGTTTCCTGCTCATGGGCCGCCGGGCTGCCCACGAGAATGACCTGCATGCCGTGGGTCCCCGCAGCGTAATCGGCGAGCGCGGCGTAATGGCTTACGGGCCAGTTGCGCAGGGCATGGCTGGAGCAGGGGCTGATCACCAGGGTGCGCCGGTCGGCAGCCAGGTGGCGCCGCGCGAAGGCATGGTCTTTCTCGTCCAGCGGGATGTGCCAGCGCGGAGCTGCGGGTTGTAATCCCAGCGGTTGCAGAAAACTGGCCAGGCAATCGCGTACATGTTGCCTGGGTGCCGGCGCGATGCGCCGGTTGATGCACAGGCCGTGGCCGTCCTTGCTGCGCGCACGGTCGTACCCGACCCGCAGGCGTGCCCGCACCAGCAGGGAAACAAGGTTGGCGCGGGCGGCCAACTGCATGTGCAGCAGGGCATCAAAACGCTGGCCGCGCAGCGTCCTGTACAGGTCGCGGTAGCCGCGCCAGCCGGCGCGCTTGTCGAACACGATGAACGTCACCCCCGGCAGGTCACCCACCAGGCGCGCTTCGAGCTTGCCGATAATCCAGGTGATACCCACGCCCGGAAGCTGCTCCTGCAGGCTCAAGACGACAGGTATCACATGGGTCACATCGCCCAGGGCTGACAGGCGCAGCAAGCAAATCGATTGAAGTGGCGTTTGTGACATCGCGGGTTCCAGCGGCGGTAGAGCTTGATGCATCATCATTGCTACACTGCATGCATTCTATCCGAGTCTCCCGCCGGGGTCTTTACCGCTGCCGCCGGTGACGGCTCGCACTGAGGACGTTGACGTGCCGTGAGCGGCGTGACAGAGCACATTGTTTCCGGGCATCGCTCCCTGTTGCTGTGCAACCCGGCCGTAGACGGTGTGCAGGCCGCGTGGCTGGAGCCGCAGTTCTGGGGTGAGCGCGCGCGCCCGGTGGCGGTCGGTGGTCGCGGCGGGGCGTTTTTTGTACAGGCTGACGCCGGCGAACTGGTGCTCCGGCAGTATCTGCGCGGCGGTATGATGGCGCGGATCATGCACCGCAGTTACCTGTTTACGGGCTTCAATCGCTGCCGTTCGCTGCGCGAGTTCCGCCTGCTGCAGCGCTTGCGTGACATGCACCTGCCTGTGCCGGAACCTATCGCTGCGCTGGCAGAGCGCGACGGTCTGTTCACCTGTCGCGCGGCCATCCTGCTGCGCCGCATACCCGGGGCGGTGCCGTTGCCGGTGTCCCCTGCAGTGGGGGACCCGGAGCTGTGGCAGCGGCTCGGTGCGCTTTTGGCCAGATTTCATGCAGCGGGCCTGGACCACGTGGACTTGAACTGCGACAACGTGCTGCATGCCCCTGAGGGCATCTGGTTGATCGATTTTGACCGCTGCAGGCTGCGTCACCCCGCGCAACGCTGGCAGCAGGCCAATCTCGATCGCTTGCAGCGTTCGGTTGCGAAGCGTTGCCATGCGCTCCCGGCAGCGCAGCGGCGTGCACTGTGGGCAGCGTTAATGCAGGGCTATGCTGCCATGAAGCCAGATCAGGAGAGGCAATGAAGGTATTGGTCACCGGCGCAGCCGGCTTTATCGGGTGCGAAACGGCGTTGCAGTTGCTGGCGCAGGGACACGAGGTGGCCGGCATCGACAACCTCAATGACTATTACGACGTCACGCTGAAGCAGGCGCGTCTCGCGCGCCTGCGGGCTCAACCGGGTTTCAGCGAGGCCGTGTTCTGCCTGTCTGATGCGGCCCGGCTGCGGGACTGGTTCAGCCATTTCCGTCCGGACGCTGTCATTCACCTGGCCGCGCAGGCGGGTGTGCGCTACTCACTGACGCACCCCGAGGCCTACCTGACCTCCAACCTGGTGGCGTTCGGCAATATGCTCGAATGTTGCCGGCATTTTCCGGTGGAGCACCTGGTCTACGCCAGTAGCAGCTCCGTTTACGGCAGCAATGCGCGTCAGCCCTTCAGTGTCAGCCACAGCGTGGACCACCCGGTGTCGCTGTACGCCGCCACGAAAAAGGCCAATGAGTTGATGGCGCACTCCTACAGCCATCTCTACCAGTTACCCACGACGGGGCTGCGCTTCTTCACGGTCTATGGCCCCTGGGGTCGTCCAGACATGGCGCCGATGATTTTCTGCCGCAAGATTCTGGCGGGGGAGCCGCTGGAGGTCTTCAACCACGGACAACACCGGCGCGACTTCACCTTTATCGAGGACATCGTCGACGGGATTCTGGGCGTGCTGGCCAGGCCTCCGGCGCCCAACCCCGATTGGGATGCCCTGGCTGCCGATCCTGCCACCTCCAGCGCCCCGTATCGTATTTTCAACATCGGTTGTGAGCGCCCGGTGCATTTGCTGGAGTTCATCGAATTGCTGGAACAGCGCCTGGGGCGCAGGGCGGAGAAGATCATGCTGCCCATGCAACCCGGTGACGTTGCCGAAACCTATGCCGATGTCAGCGCGTTGCGCGAACTGACAGGCTATGCGCCGCGCACAGGAGTTGCCGAGGGCGTGACGCGTTTTGTTGACTGGTATAAAGACTATTACGGGGCAGAGGCCAGCCGCTCCTGATACCAGGCGTAGGTGTTTACCGCGGTCTGCTCGGCATTGAATGCCTCTGCGATGCGGCGCCGCGCATTCTTCGCGCGCTGTGCCGCAGCCGCAGTATCCTGCAGGGCGTCACGGATTGCCGCGCTCAGTGCTGCGGGGCTGCGCTGCGGTACCAGCAGGCCGGTTTCACCGTGCAGCACGAGCTCCCGAGTGCCGCCGGCGTCAGTGGCGACAACGGGGGTGTTCACCGCCATCGCTTCGATGACAACCCGCGGCAGGCCTTCGCCGCTTTCCGAGGCTGACACCAGCAGATCGGCGGCGCTGAGTATCTGTGTGACATCAGTCCGGTAGCCGGTAAAGTGCACGCGCTCGGGGTGCCGGCAGCGGGCGGCGCGCTCGCGCACTCTGGCATTGCTGTCCACAGAGCCGATCAGCAGCAGATGGCTGTTCAACTCGGTGGGTAGTGCGTCAAAGGCATCAAGCAGGGTCAATGCGCCTTTTTTGGCGCTGTTGCGGCTGATGCAGCACAGGGTTATGGCATCCACAGGCACGCCAAACTCCGTCAGCGCCGCCGGCTCCACGTTATACCAGTCAAGTTCATGACCCTTGTGGATCGTTTTCAGCTTTTCGGGCGGCAGGTGCAACCAGAGCAGGCGCACGGCCAGCAGCGCATCCCGTATGGCATCGGCGACGCACAGGATCCCGTCCAGGCGCGGGTTGAGGAAGGTCAGCCAGGCTTCCGGCTTGCCATAGCCGACACCGGTCGTGACGCCCCGGTAGGCGAGCAGGCGGGCGCGGTGCCCGCCTGCGGCGCGCAACATACAGGTCACAGCGCGTGAATTGAACGCATGCACAATGTCGTAGTCGCCGGCGTACACGGTATCCCGGATCAGGGCTGTTGCCTCGCGATCGAAGCGGCCGCGGATTTTCAGGGGAATCACCTCGAGCCCTGCGTCCACCAGCAGGCTGTGATAGCGGCCGGCCGGATTGCTCATGATCGCAAAGCGTTCCATGCGATGGGCGAGCCGAATGAACAGCTCCGTTTCCGGGCGGTCTGCACAGTCTGTGATACAAAGCGCTTTCATCGGGCCGGGTCCTGTCTCGGCGTTGGAATCCGCGGGAACACCTGCGCTATAGTAGCGGCGCGGCTGGCGGCCCCGGTGGGTCGGCGTTCGCCACAGTGGCTACGCAGATCGACGAGAGTATACACAATGATTTCATCGGCACGAGGCCAACAGGTGCTGGCAGGCCTGGCGGTCGCCGGTTTTGCCGGGTCTCTGCTTTATTCCAGCCTGTTGTCCGCCGCCGTCATCCTGCTTGCGCTGGCCGCTGCGCTGCCTGCGTTGCGCCGGGAACTTCACGCCGGCGGGTGGGAACAGCCGCGCGAACTCCGTCTCCTGCATTTTGCCTGCTGGTTCCCGGTGGGGATTTTCCTGCTCTACTGGGCGGCAAGTGGTTTTGATTATCGTGGTCTCAAGGAGCTGGACGGCCCCGCTCGTCTGCTGCTCTTCTGGCCCCTGGTGCTGTCCCTCAGCTGGTCGGGCCTGAGTGCCCGTGGTGTATTTGCCGGCTTTGCGCTGATGGCACTGGGTGCTGCGGTGCACACCGTGGCCAGCCTGCTTTTCGCGGCACCCCCTTCGCCGGGGGAATCCATGCGCGCAGGGCTCTGGCTCAACCCCATTACGCTTGGCAATCTCTCGCTGCTGGCAGCGGCGGTGTTGCTGTCAGCCGCGCTGTACTGGCAGCGCTTGCAGCACAGGGGTTATGCGAGCCTGGCACTGGTGCTGGCGGGTCTCGCGCTGGCGGCTGCACTGCTTACCCAGACCCGGAGCAATGTGCTGGCGCTGCCCGTGTTGCTGGCTGTGCTGTTGCCACAGATGCGCCCGCCTCAGCGTGTCCTGGCGGTGCTGGCCGGCCTGGTGTTTCTGACGCTGACCGTGGTTGGCAACGCACGTTTTCTGGAAACCGTGATCAGGCTGCAGGCGGGCGATTTCGACGTGCAGACCGCCTCCCGTCTGGCCATATGGCAGATTGCCTGGGCTGAGTTTGTCGCCCAGCCCTGGTTTGGCGGGGGGCTGAATGCCTATCACGATGCGGTGCGGGCGGCGGCCGCGGCGGGCGCGCTGGACCAGCCGCAATTTGTGCTCAATTGCTGTACCAGCCATGCCCACAACGATCTGTTGCAAAACCTGGCGACCCGTGGGCTGCTCGGCGGCCTGAGCTGGCTGTTGCTGCTGCTGATTCCACTGCGGGTCTTTGCCCGCCATCTGCGCGCGCCGGAGCCGGCGGTGGCCTTTATCGCCTCAATTGGCGTGCTGCTGCCCGCGGGGTACGCCGTCTTCGGGCTCACCGAAGCCGTGTTCTCGCGCAGCGTGTTCATCACCTTTTACCTGCTCGCGCTGGCGGTCTGCGGCGCGGTACTGGTGACCGAGTTGCGGCGCGCCTGCACGCGCCAGCGCGCTGTAAGCCTGTCGGTAATTGTGATCACCAAGAACGAAGAGGAGCATATCGGCGCCTGCCTTGCCTCCGTGGCCGCAATAGCCGATGAGATCATCGTGGTCGACAGTGGTAGCGCCGACCGGACGGTGGCTATCGCACGCGAATTTACGCCTCACGTGGTCGAGACGGACTGGCCCGGTTTCGGCATCCAGAAACAGCGGGCGCTGGCGCGTGCCAGCGGCGACTGGGTGCTATCGATTGATGCGGACGAGCGGGTGAGTCCCGGGCTGGCGGCGGAGATCAACCACGTGCTGGCGGCGCCGTCTGCGGATGCCTACTGTCTGCCCTGGGCGGTGACCATCTATGGCACCCGGCTGGATTTTGGGCGTAGCGGTCGTGCACCACTGCGCCTTTTCCGGCGCGACGGGGTGCGTTTTTCCGATGCCCTGGTGCACGAAAAAATCCTGTTGCCGGCGGACCGCCGCGTGCGCACCTTGCGCGGGCGGCTGGTGCACTTCACCCACCGTGACTTCGGTCATGCGCTGCAGAAGGGCGCCCAGTACGCCTGGCTGGGCGCGCAGGAAAAGCACCGGCAGGGTAAACGGGTGCGCTCGCTGGTCTACCCCACGGCCCGCGGCCTGTTGACGTTCGTGCACGTGTATCTGTTGAGGCTGGGCTTTCTCGACGGGCAGGTAGGCTTTCTGTCAGCCGTCCTATACGCCCAGGTAAGTTTCAACAAATACGCCGGCCTGTGGACCCGGAATCGCCCCCGTTACGGCACTGACTGAGCCGTAGCGGCGAGCGCCTTGCGCAGTCGGCGGCGCATCTTCAGCTTGCGCCACAGGTTCAGTGGTTTGGATTTGGGCGGTGGTCCGGCAGCGAGCGCCTCATCAACCGCATCCAGTACCCTGGCGCTGGCATGTCCATCGGTAAACGCGTGCAGTTCTGTACACAGTGCCCGGGCCGCCTCCAGCAGCGCGGGTGGCCGCTCCAGCGCCTGCGCCAGCGCGGGCTCCACGGCATCCACCTCCTGTACATCCAGCAACCAGGGTCCGGCCATGCGGCTGCGGTAGGTCACCACCGGCCGGTCGAGGAACATGAACTCGAACATGATGGAGGAGGTGTCGCAGAGCATCACATCAGCCTCGGGGAGAATCGGCAGCAGATCCGCGTTGCTCTCTACGAAGCGCAGGTTGGGTCCGCTCATCTCCCGATAGCGCTGGACGATCTCCGGGTCCATTTTCGGGTGCAGGGTCACAATGAAGCGCCACTTGCCGGAGTCTGCCAACCGGGCGATCACACCCTCCAGCGCAGGTGCCGAGGTGATGGCCCGGCTGAAGGTGGAGGCGTAGAACACTACCGGAGGCTCGTCGCTGGCACGCAGGCGCTGCCCGGCAGGCGTGCCCGAGGCGAACAGTGGATCCAGTTTTGGCCAGCCGGTGCGGGCAACGCGGAAGTGCCCATGCTCTGCCGCCAGCGCCGAGAATTTCTGTGTATCGTTGCTGGCATGCGTGCAATAGAGGTCGAACCAGCCGCGAATGGTGTAATGGTCGCTGGCGTCCTCCGTGGCGTGCCCGCGCTTGTTGCGCGCCAGACCATGGAACACCTCCACCTTGATGCCGGGGAGAAAGTGCGGCACCCAGTCGCCGGGTACAAAGGTAGCCACCGCGGGATAGGCGCGCGCTTCTTCCAGTGTCCGCAGCAGGTGTTCGTCAGCCTGCAACGGCGCAGTGCTGCAGCCCGCAACAAACCAGGCCGCCTCATCGCCGCGGCGACGGATTTCGGCCTGCAGTGGACGCAGGATGGAGTAGGCGTAGGGCTGGTTGACGAAGAACAGGTAGTGGCGCATGCGGGCGTCGTGTCGGGTGGGGTTGGCCAGTTTAGCACACGGCGTTAGGGCGCCTTGCGGTAGGGGTCCGGCTGGCCGGGCGGGCGATGACGAAAGCGTTTGTATTCCCACTGGTACTGTTCGGGCGCCTCGCGCACACAGGCTTCCACCGAGCGATTGAGTGCGCTCGTTGCCACCACGGGATCCGGGTCTGCCATGCCCTCCTCACAACGCCGCACGATCAGGCGAAAGCCACGGCTGTTCGGCAGGCGCTGGCACCAGGTCATCAGGGGCACCGCGCCGGATTTTTGCAGCAGTTTGCTCACCAGTGTCATGGTGCGCACCTCCATGCCGAAAAACGGGGCATAGGCGCTACCGGCGGAACGGGGGCTCTGGTCGGGCAGGATGCCCGAAACCTCGCCTTCGCGCAGCAGCCCGATCAGTCGCGCGAGTCCGCGGCGATCTCCAGGAACATACTCTCCGCCGAAGCGGCCCCGGCACGCGGTCATGTAGTCTTCGAAGCCGGGTAGCGACGGCGGACTGTAGAGTGCAGCCATCCGGTAGCGGGAAGAAAAGTACAGCCCACAGAGCTCCCAGTTCCCGAGATGTGGGGCAAGCAGCAGCAGGCCCTTGCCGCCGGCCCTCGCCTCGGTGAGCAGTTCCTCCCCTTCGATCTCCTGCACCAGTTCCAGGCAGCGCTCCACCGGCCACTCCCAGATCAGCGGAATTTCCAGCGCCACCCGGCCAGTATGCTCGAGGCTCTGCCGCGCCAGGGCCTTGCGCTCGCGCTCGCCGAGCTCGGGGTAGGCGATGGCAAGATTGATCTGCGTCACCCGGCTGGAACGGTTGGGCAAGCGGCTTACGAGGCCGCCCAGCAGGGCACCGAGCCGCTGCGCGCTGGCCAGGCTCAGCCGGGCGAGCAGACGAATCAGTGCGATCAGCAGGGTTGCGCGGGTCAATGCCATAAAGCGTATGCTCAAACAGTGCCAACAGGTTGCAAAGCTATCACCGTCGAGCGCGTCACGCTAACGCTCCCTGCGGTAGGGGTCGGCATCCCGGGGGCTGGGGCGGGTCTTGAAGCGTCTGTGCATCCACAGGTACTGCTCCGGATGGCGGCGCACCTCGCGTTCGATGGTGGCGTTGACCAGCCTTGCATCGGCCTCGTCGTCACCGGAGGGAAAGTGCTCCAGCGGTGGGTGGAAGTAGATGTCGTAGCCCGGCACACCGTCGCTGCGGCGAAAGTGGCTGAAGGGCATGACCGCGCAGCCGCTGCGCTCCGCAATGCGAGAGGTCGCCGTAATGGAAGCGGTTTCGACGCCAAAGAAAGGTGCGAACACGATGCCCTTGCGGCCATAATCCTGGTCGGTTGCGTACCATATCGTGCGGTTTGCCCGCAGCTGCCGCAACAGGCCACGCAGGTCCTTGGCCGATAGCGCCACCCCGTAGCGGCGCTCACGGGCGCGGGTCATCACGGCATTGAGCAGGGCATTGTTGTGGTCGCGCTGCATGACGTCTGCTTCGACAAATTCGGTCACCAGGGTGCCGCACAGATCCAGCGAACTGTAATGCCCACCGAGTGCCAGAATGCCTTTGCCCTGAGCCAGCGCCCGTTCAACGTGCTCCAGGCCGTGCACCCGTGTCTGCGGCAGGAACGCGGCCGGGTCACGAAACCAGGCGAGGCCGATCTCCAGAATGCCGATGCCATTGGAATGAAAGGCACGCCGTACCAGGCTCGCCTGCTCTTCCGCACTCAGTTCCGGAAAGCACAGGCGAATGTTGACTTCGGCGATGTGCCTGCGGCGCGGGAGGGCCCGGTAGGCCAGTTCTCCCACGCCTTTGCCGAGCCACCACTGCGCCCGCAGCGGCAGCCGTGACAGCAGCCACATCAGCCCGATCAACAACCAGGTCGGCCACCAGCGGGGGTGCAGGTAACTGCCGTAGCGCGTGTCGCGGATGCGTTGCCGTGGGGTGCTCACCGGGTGGCACACTCTCATTCATCGAGCGGAGCCCGAAGTTTAACAGCCCTGCAGGGTCAGGCGGGAATAGTTCTGCGGCAGCGGGCGCGGGCATTGGGTAGAATGCGGGCTGTCCTGTGTTCCGGAATCGCCATGCTGCGCGCGCTGTACTCTTTTGTGTTTCGCCTTGCACTGCCCCTCGTGTTGCTGCAGCTGTGGTGGGCAAGCCGGGGTAATGCCACCCTGCGCGGCAACTGGCGTGAGCGTCTCGGTTGGGTGGCCCCGTCCTCCGGCCCCGTCATCTGGGTACACGCGGTGTCCGTGGGCGAGACCATCGCCGCCGCGCCCCTGGTGGATGCCCTGCTGCGGCGCCACCCCGGTTGCCGCATCCTCATGACCGCCATGACAGCCACCGGCTCGGCGCGGGCCCGCGCCCTGTTCGGTGACCGCATACGGTATGCGTTTTCCCCGTATGACACGCCGGGCGCGGTGTCACGCTTCCTGGACAGGGCGCGCCCAGCCGCCCTGATCATCATGGAAACCGAGCTGTGGCCGAACATGGTGGCCCTGACAGAGGAGCGCGGAATTCCCGTGGCGCTGGTGAATGCCAGACTGTCGGAGCGCTCGGCCCGCGGTTACCGGCGTATCGCCGGACTGGTCCACCCCATGGTAGCGCAGCTTGCCTGGATCGCCGCGCAGGGTGCGGACGATGCGCGGCGTTTTCGGGAAATCGGCGCTTCCGGCGAGCGGGTGTCGGTGACCGGCAGTATCAAGTTCGATGTGGTGGTCGACAGTGTATCGCGCGCGTCGGCGGAGCGCTTGCGTCGTCAGCTGGGCGAATCCCGTCCGGTGTGGATAGCGGCCAGTACCCACGACGGGGAGGACGAGCAGATTCTCGCCGCGCACCGGCGGGTACTGGAGCGCTGGCCCGAGGCCCTGCTCATGCTGGTGCCGCGTCACCCGGAACGTTTCGAGGCTGTTGCCCAGCGGATACAGGCCGGTGGCTTTGCGCTGGTCCGGCGCTCCGCAGGCGGAGATGACGCGCTGGCGCCCGGCACCCAGGTGTATCTGGGTGACACGATGGGTGAGTTGCTGCTGCTTTATGGCGCGGCGGATATTGCCTTTGTGGCAGGGTCGCTGATTCAGCGCGGTGGGCACAACCCGCTTGAACCGTCGGCCTGGGGCCTTCCGGTGCTGGCAGGCCCCCACGTATTCAACTTCGAAGCGATCTACGCCGCGCTGGATGAGGCCGGTGGCCTGGTGCCAGTGACAGGCGCCAACAGCCTGGCCAGCGCCGTGCAGGCCCTGCTGGCCGACAGCGACCTGCGGCGGCGGACGGGCGCTTGTGCCCTGGCCCTCATTGAAGCCAACCGTGGGCCGCTGGAGGCTGTGTTGCAGGGGCTGGCACAACGCCTGCCGGTACTGGGTGCGAGCCCACCCTAAAGGCTGCCGATCAGGGCCTCGCGCAGGGCCGGGCGACTGGTATCGGGCGAGAGCCAGATGGCAACGAAGTGCTCCCCGAAGTCAGCATCGTCAATGACGCCCAGTTTTTCGTTGTTGAAAAAGAACGTGCTGCGGTTATCGACATCGATTTCCAGCGCTATCACATCGTTCTTGCCCACATCCGGCCACAGTGTGGCGAGCTGTTGCAGCCACTGCTCGCGGCGCTCATGTGACAGTTGCAGGTGATCCCACTCTTCGCCGGTACGCTGTACCAGGGCCCTGGCCTCGAAGTCGCGCAGATACTGGATCTCCAGGCGCAATGGCCGCTGGTCGGGCTCGTAGCGGCCATTGGCGGTGTACAGCCTGGAGTCGTAGACCGACCAGAACATGACGTTGAGGCGCGCTTCGCCCACCAGCTGCAGATTGCCGGGTTGCGGAGTGTCGCTGGCAGACACCGCAGCCGGTAGAGCGAGGGCGCAGGCAAGGCTGAAGAGAAGGCTCGTGCACAGGCGTTTCATGGGTCTGTTACTCCTTGGCCTGAAAGAGACGTTGCTGCAGGTAGTATAGCGCGGGCAGGGTAAGCGACCAGATGGCGCTCATCATGAGCAGGCTCTGCCACAGCGGCCAGCCGAATTCCACGGCCCCGAGCTGGCTGCCCGCATAGTAATTGAACGGAAGCACGAGTGCGCCGGCCGCGGCTGTCAGCCATGGACGGCTGGCGAAGAACACGAGGCTGCGACCCAGCGTAGTGGCGAATGCCAGCCACAGCCCACAAAGCCAGAGGGGCAGGAGGACACCGTCAGTGAAGCGGAACACACCCAGTGCGCTGAGGCTGGCATCCACCGCCATGCCAATGCCGCCCAGCAGAAAGAGCTGGCGGAGCTCGCGGCCTCGCAGTGGCACCAGGGCAAAATGCAGTCCGATCAACCCCAGGGTGACGGCCAGCAGGGTATCCTGGCCGAGCACCGCACAAAACCAGGTGGTCTGAAACCATAGGGCATTGAACCACGCCTTCTCGGTGAGCTGGCGGGCGAAGGGTAACGGTGCTGTCGGACTGTCGGCGACGGGGTTACTCATGCGGGTGGTCCCACGTGATGGGTGCCTTGTTACGCTGCTCCCCGGCCGCCGGATCAGCCTGCTGTCAGTGGCTCGGCTTGCTGCCGTGCACGCCCAGGTAGTGGGAACTCAGGCTGGGAGCGGCAGCCAGCGGTTCGTTGATTTCGTAGAGACGCTCGTAGCGGGTCTCGCGGATCAGCCAGCGGCCGTCCTCCTTGACGTAGCGATCCCAATACAGTGCGGTGCCGGTGGTCAATGACTTGTATTCCAGCTGCCACATGTGGTCTGCAAGATACCAGATGCCGGTCGCTTCGCTGGCGCTGAGAATCTGGATTTCAGGCTGGTGGCCGTTGTGGTGTCCGATGGTGCCCGCATTGAAGGCGCCGCCGATGTTGGCCAGGTAATCATCGCGGCCGTTCACCTTCCACTCGTAGGTGCCGCCCTTGAAGTGCACCTCAACATCTTTGTGGAACAGCGGTGCCAGTTCTTCCAGGTTCGCGGTGTCGATGCAGCGGAAGTAGGCGTGCTTGAGCTGCTTGATGGCTTCCAGATCCATGAGCTGTTGAATATTCCGGCGCAGGCCCTCGATATCGGTGCCTGTGGCTTCCAGTGGGAGCCCTTCCTTGATGCCCATGGTGGTCTTGTTCAGTTTCTGGCGTTCTGTGCTCATGTTGCCCTCCCCGGGTTTATTGTCGTTACGCCGCAGTCTAAGCGGCGTGCCGGCGGGGGTCACCACGGGGCAGGCTGAATAGTTAGGCCTGCCGCGGACATCTGCCGCCCGGGACCGGTTCGTCTGGGTCCCGCCCGCGCGACAGGCGGTGCCCTTGGGGCCTGCGCCTACTTCACGCCGTAGTGCGCTGCGGTTTCGTCCAGTGCCTGCAGCAGCTTTTCCACCAGCGTGTCGATCTCCGCCCGCTGACTGACCAGTGGCGGCGCCATGATCATGGCGTCGCCTGTCTGGCGCACCATGAGGCCGTTGCTGTTGGCCCGGTCGCGGCAGTACACGGCAGCTTGGCTGTCGGGTGCCAGGCGTTCCCGGGAGTGTTTGTCGCGCACCAGTTCCACAGCGGCGAACATGCCCCGGCCTCGCACCTGGCCGACGATGGGATGACTCTGCAGGGTCTGTAGCTGGCTCTGGAAGTGCGGGGCGATCTGTACCGCTGCCGTCTGGATGATGTTGGTTTCACGCAGTGTACGCAGGGTGGCAATGCCCGCGGCGCAGGATGCCGGGTGGCCGGAGTAGGTAAGCCCATGGGTGAATTCGCCACCATGCGCCAGCAGCACATCGGCAATCTGGTCGCTGATCATGACGCCGCCCAGCGGGATATAGCCATTGGTGATGGCCTTGGCGAAGGTCATCAGATGCGGTCGAATGCCGTAGGTGTCGCTGCCGAACCATTGCCCGGTGCGGCCAAAGCCACAGATCACTTCGTCGGCGATCAGCAGAATGTCGCGCTCGTCGCAGATGCGCTGGATTTCGGGCCAGTAGGTATCAGGCGGCACAATCACGCCCCCGGCGCCCTGCACCGGTTCGGCAATGAAGGCTGCGACATTCTCTTCACCGAGTTCGTCGATTTTCGCTTCCAGCTCGCGCGCCACCTTGATGCCGAACTCGTCCGGCGACAGGTCGCCGCCCTCGGTGAACCAGTGCGGCTGGTTGATGTGATGGACGTAGTTCAGGCCCCAGACCTGCTGGTGCATGGCGTTCATCCCGCCCAGGGAGCCGGCGGCGATGGTGGAGCCGTGGTAGGCGTTCTTGCGGCTGATGAAGTGTTTTTTGTTCGGTTTGCCGAGCAGGTCGTAGTAGCGGTGCACCAGGCGGATGTTGGTGTCGTTGGCCTCCGAGCCGGAGTTGGTGAAAAAGACGTGGTTGAAGCGCTCCGGTGTGATCTCGACCAGGGCTCTGGCCAGTTCAACGGCGGGCTGGTTGGAGCAGCGGAAAAAGTTGTTGTAGAAGGGCAGCTCCTGCAGCTGCCGGTAGATGGCCTCCACAATCTGGTGCTGGCTGTAGCCCAGGTTGCAGCACCAGAGGCCGGACATGCCATCCAGCAGCTTGTTGCCGTCGGTGTCATAAATGTAGATGTGCTCGGCGCGGTTGACGATGCGTCCACCGCTTGCCGCGTAGTCACGCAGATCGGTAAACGGGTGGAAGTGGTGCGAACGGTCGAGGTCTTTCAGATTGAGAGCGTCGTTGTGCATGCCAGCTGTCCTGTGTCTCTGCCCGGGCCCGGTATGGCCGCGCAGGCGTGGAGCGTAGTTTAATGTAGAGTAAGCCCAGTGTGGCACAGGGCCACCGCGAATCCACTACCCCCTCCCGGTGTTTTTGCCGGGGACACCGGCCGGGCCAGGCCGGTGGCGGCCCGGGGTGTAGTACACAGGAAGACCAAACCGATGGACAATTCGCAGCAGTACCTGCAGGACTTTCTGCAGGGCAATCCGGACATTGAAGTGTTTGAAGTCATGCTGCCGGATCTCGGCGGTGGCATGCGCGGCAAGTGGATAAACCGGGACAAGATCCACAAGGTTGTCGCCGGTGAATTGAAACTGCCTGCCAGCTCCGTGGCCTTCGATGCCTGGGGGCGTGATATCGAAGCCTGGATCGCTGCGGGCGGGGATGGCGATGGCTTCTGCGAGGCGGATGTCGGCACGCTGGCGCGCGTGCCCTGGATGGCGCGGCCCACGGGCCAGGTGCTGATGTCCATGCGTGAGGCTGACGGCAGCCCGGGTGCGCTGGATGCCCGGTTCATCCTGCGCAATATCCTCCAGCGTTTCGCGCAGCGAGGCTTGACGCCGGTGCTGGCGACCGAGATGGAGTTTTACCTGCTGGGTCCCGAGAGCGACAGCCTGGGGCGGCCGCGGCATACGCAGTCGGACCGGGTGGGCGGCCAGCTGCACGCGGGGCAGACCTATGGTCTGGATACCATGGCCGACATGGCGCCGCTGATGCACGCCATACGGGATGCCTGCACGGTGCAGCAACTGCCGGTGGATACGCTGATCAAGGAGGGGGCGCCCTCGCAGTACGAAATCAACCTGTTGCACTGTGCGGACGCCCTGCGCGCCTGTGACCAGGCGGTGATGCTGCAGCGCCTCATCCGGGGCGTGGCCCGCAGTCATGACTTGCGGGCAACCTTCATGGCGAAACCCTTCGGCGACCTCGCCGGCAATGGCATGCACGTACATTGCAGTGTGCTGGATACAGCGGGCAACAATGTGTTCGACGATGGTACGGTTGCCGGTACGCCCCTGTTGCGGCAGGCGATAGCGGGCTGCCTGGCCAGCATGGAGGACTGCATGCTGCTGTTTGCGCCGCACCTGAACTCCTATCGCCGGTTCCGCCGCGGAACCCATGCGCCCGAGGCACCCTGCTGGGGCTATGAGAACCGCACGGTGTCGGTGCGGGTGCCGGCGGATCAACCCGCCGCCACGCGCATTGAGCACCGACTTGCCGGCGCCGATGCGCACCCGCATCTGGTCGTCGCAGCGATACTCGCCGGCATGCTGCATGGGCTGGAGCACGCGCTGCAGCCGCCTCCACCGGTGACCGGCAATGCCTATGACCAGGTGCCGCGGACGCTGCCCCGGCACTGGCCGGAGGCGGTGGAACGTTTTCGCAGTTCGGGGTTTATCGCGGAGTACTTCGGCGCCGAGTTCCAGCGTGTGTTCACGCTCATGAAAGAGCAGGAAATGCAGGAATTTGACCGCCATGTCACCCCCCTCGAGTATGACACCTCCCTGTGAAGCGCGACTATCTTCAGATAAAAGTGAACCAAAATCGCTTAAAATTCGAATAGATCGAAGGTAATGCAGTCGTTACGCTACGCCCATCGAATTTTGCAGAAAGGAGCGATCCATGAAGGCACTGAAGACATTTTCCCAGGCTCTGGCAATGGCCGCCGCTGTGGGCGCATTTGCTCCTGTGGCCTACGCTCTGGAGGCGCCGGTCACGCAAACCGCGGTCACCCAGGCGGCGCTGACCCCGGCGGACGCCGTGGCCATGCTGCGCGCGGGCAACGAGCGCTTCGTCTCCGGCGACATGCTCAAGCGTGACCTTCCCGGCCAGGTGGATGCAACGGCTGCCGGCCAGTATCCGCATTCCATTGTGCTCGGTTGTATAGACTCCCGCGTACCGCCGGAGCTGGTGTTTGACCAGGGTCTGGGTGATATTTTCAGCCCGCGCATTGCCGGCAACGTGGTAACGCCGGAACTGCTGGGCAGCATGGAGTTCGCGGCGGCCGTTGCCGGCTCCAAGGCGATCGTGGTGTTGGGCCACACGGCATGTGGCGCGGTGAAGGGCGCCTGTGACGGCGTGGAAATGGGCAACCTGACCAGCAACCTCGCACACATCCACGAGGCGGTGGAAGCGGTGCCAACGGCCAGTGGCCCGCGTGACTCCAGCAATACCGAGTGGGTCAACCAGGTGGCTGAGAAGAACGTGTCCCTGACGGTGGCGAAAATCCTCCGCGACAGCCCGGTCCTGAAAGGGCTGGTTGACCAGGGCAAGCTGACCGTGGTCGGCGCCATGTATGATGTGGCCACCGGCGAGGTCGACTTCCTCGACTGAGGCAGGCCTGACTATGCGGGCACGCCGGGCGGGGCGCCCGCACATCGATGCATCCCCCTTCCAATCTAGCTGTATGCCCTTCCGTCGTCCTCTTGTAGAGAAATCTGTTCCGCGCGCCGCAGGCGCCACTTTGTCGATGCCCCCGGGGCTGCTATCGTAGGCGCCCACAAGCAGCTTTAGGGGTGTCCCATGGCACAGGCAAAGCGCTGGCAGCGACTCAATTGGGAAGATCCGTTCCTGCTGGAGCAGCAACTCTCTGACGAGCAACGTATGGTGCGCGACAGCGCCCGGCAGTACGCCCAGGAGCGGCTGATGCCGCGCGTGCAGGAGGCGTTTCGGCAGGAAGACACCGACCTGGCCATTTTCCGTGAAATGGGTGAGCTCGGCCTGCTGGGCAGCACCATCGACGGCTACGGCTGCCCGGGGGTCGACTACATCAGTTACGGCCTGATTGCGCGGGAGGTGGAGCGCGTGGATTCGGGCTACCGCTCCATGATGAGCGTACAGTCTTCCCTGGTCATGTATCCCATCCACGCCTACGGCAACGAGGCGCAACGTGAGACCTACCTGCCGAAGCTGGCGAGCGGCGAGTGGATCGGCTGCTTTGGCCTGACCGAGCCGGACCACGGTTCCGATCCGGGCAGCATGGTCACCCGGGCGCGCAGTGTGCAAGGCGGCTACCTCCTCAATGGCGCGAAGATGTGGATCACCAACAGCCCGGTGGCGGATGTGTTTGTGGTCTGGGCCAAGACCGACGATGGCAAGATCCGCGGCTTTATTCTCGAGCGCGGCATGGAGGGGCTGAGTACGCCGGCGATTGCGGGCAAGCTCGCACTGCGGGCATCTGTCACCGGCCAGATCGTGCTGCAGGACGTGTTCGTGAGCGAGGCACAGCTGCTGCCCGGCGTGGAGGGATTGAAAGGGCCTTTTGGCTGCCTCAACAACGCTCGCTACGGCATCGCCTGGGGCGCCCTCGGCGCGGCGGAGACCTGCTGGTTTACCGCGCGGCAGTACACGCTGGAGCGGTCCCAGTTTGGTCGACCGCTGGCCGCCACGCAGCTGGTGCAACTCAAGCTGGCGGATATGCAGACCGAGATCAGCCTTGGCCTGCAGGGCTGCTACCGTGCGGGCCAGCTGCTGGATGCGGGGCAGATTGCCCCGGAGCTCATCTCCCTGATCAAGCGGAACTCCTGCGGCAAGGCCCTGCACATCGCCCGCCAGGCGCGGGATATGCTCGGCGGTAACGGCATCTCCGACGAGTATCCAGTGATGCGCCACATGGTGAACCTGGAAGTCGTAAACACCTACGAGGGCACGCACGATGTGCATGCGCTGATCCTCGGGCGCAGCCAGACCGACATCCCCGCTTTCTGAAAGCGGCTCCATTCTCGCCAGACAACAGGTACCGATGATCCGATGAAAACCTTGCTGAAATTTCTGCTGATAGTCTCGCTGCTGGTCGGCGGGGGGCTGTGGCTACTGGCCACGGGCAAGCAGCCCGAGCCCTTCGTGCCGGGCACCGAAAGCGCTGCACGGCTGCAGCCCGGCCCACTGCCTGTGGTCAAGGTGGAGCGTGACTACGTGGACACCTCGCGCCGCACGGATGCCAATGGCGACTATCCGGGCGCCGCCGACCGCCGGCTGGAAACCACGCTGTGGTATCCCGAGAACCGGGAGTCGGCGCCTTATCCCCTGCTGGTCTACAGCCACGGATTTTCCTCCTCGCGTCAGGAGGCAGAGTCGCTGGCGGCGTACCTGGCGAGCCACGGCTACATCGTTATTGCGCCTACCTATCCCCTGACCAACCTGCGCGCCCCCGGCGGTCCGCGCGTGCAGGATGTGGTAAACCAGCCCGCCGATGTCAGCTTCCTGATCGACGAGCTGCTGGCGGCATCCGAGACGCCGGGCAGTGCCCTATACCAGCAGGTTGACCCCGAGAGGATTGGCGCGCTCGGGCTTTCGCTGGGTGGCCTGACCTCGACACTGGTGGCCTTCCACCCGGAGATGCGCGACTCCCGTATTTCAGCGGCTTTGTCGATTGCCGGACCCACCTTCGTATTTACCGATGTGTTCTATCGCCATCACCCGCTGCCGTTTCTGATGCTGGCGGGTGATATCGACGCCATTGTGCCCTGGGAGGACAACGCCAGGCCGGTGCCGGAGCAGGTGCCCGGTGGCGAGCTGGTCACGCTGCGCGGTGCTTCCCATGCCGGTTTTGCCGACCCCGCGGCCGCCATGCGCTGGCTTTCCAACCCGGACGCGGTAGGCTGCTGGATCGTGCAACGCTCCATGGCGGGGGCGGAAGAAGAACCGTGGTTTGACCTGATAGGGCCACCCGAGATGGGCATCAATTACGGTGCGGAATCCGCGCTGTGCACCATGGACCCTCTGCCGGAGGCGATGAACCCGCTGCGCCAGCAGATGCTCACCCGGGTCGTGGTGGGCAGCTTCTTTGATCGGCAGTTCTCGCGCTCGGTCGCAACGCGTGCGGCCGCCGAACGTTACCTGAGCGAAGTGCTTGCCGATGAGCTGATGGAAGCGACCTATGTGCGCGCTGCTGACTGAAGCGCTTACTGGGCGTCGGCGGTAAGGACCTGGATCGGCTGCACCCTGGCCTTGCTGCCACTCGGGTTCAACTGGCGCGCCTCGTTCGCCATGGCGGCCAGTGCGGCCTGTCGGTTGCCCGGGGCAGGGTGTGTGCTGAGGAACTCCGGTGGCCGTTCGCCGCCGCCCACTGACCCCATTTTCTCCCACAGGGTGACCGCCGCATCCGGGTCGTAACCGGCGCGCACGGCGATTTCCATGCCCAGATGGTCGGCTTCAAGCTCCGCGGTGCGACTGTTGGGCAGCTCCAGCGCCAGCTTGGCAGCCACGGCAGCCCCGCCCATCGCGACTGCCGGCCGGTCGGACATGGCGCCGACGGCGACGACGCCCAGCGTGGTCGCCATGGCTCGGGACATGCGCTCGGCGGTGTGGTTGGCCAGTGCATGGGAGATTTCATGGCCCATGATCTGGGCGAATTCCGCATCGGTCAGCTTGAGCTGTTCAAACAGGCCGGTGTAAACCGCCATGCGGCCACCCGCCATGCACCAGGCGTTGACGGTTTTCGGGTCGTCAATGACCGCGACGCTCCACTCCCAGTCTGCGGAACGTGGGTATTCCTGCATCGCCACGGTGACCAGCCTGCCGGTAATTTCGGCAACGCGCTTGGCCAGCGCCTTGTCGCTGGACAGCTTGTTCTGCTTGTCGAGGTCGGAGACCGTGCTCAGATAGGCCGTGCGCGACTCCACGATGGCTGACTCGGGGGAAATCAGCATGAACTGGGAGCGCCCCGTGGGGCTGGTGGCACAGGCGGTCAGCAGGCAGGCCGCGGCGGCCGGGATGAGCAGTCGTTTCATGGGCGGGTCCCTCGCAGTGTGGCGGCCAGTGTAGCCGATTTCCGCGAGGGTTTTGACCCGCCGGGGGAGTGCCGGTTCCGCGTTGCGGAAGGCCTAGAAGGGCAGGCCGTCGTCGATCGAGTGGCCGGCTTCCTTCGGTGTGATCAGGCCCTGCGTGTAGTGCGTGCCGTTCACGTCCTTGCGAATCTCCGCCGCCTGCTCCGGCGTGGCGAAAAACTGGGAGTACCACTTGCGCCCGGTCTTGAATGGACCATCCGTTTTCATCTGCATGATTTTCAGCGCGGGGCGCTTGAACTTCCACACATTGAAGTCGGCGGCGAAGGCCTCCAGGGCGTTGGCCTGAAACTGCTTGGCTGCGGCCTTGTCGGCATCGCTGGCGGGTGATTCGGAGCCGCGGTAGAGCACCGCGTGCCAGGCCTTGACCCTGCCATCGTCCACGGGTGTGTTGGCGATCAGCTCGAACATGACGGCGTCACCGAACACCTGCTTGGACAGCAGCACACCCGGCCCGGTGTACCAGGTGGTGGTATACAGGTAGGTGTTGTAGAGCTGCATCGGACCACCCTGGCGCTGGATGTACACCTGGTCCCGGAGCTCGTTCTCGAAGTACTCGCAGGGTGCGCCGTGGGTGGGGCCCAGGTGGCGGCAGTCGGCCATATTGTCGATGATTTCCTGCGGGTGAATGTCCAGTTCGCCCAGGTGATCCAGTTCCCACTGCACCCACTGCGGGTCATCCCACTGCTTGAGCAGGGGCGCGTCGTAGTCGGGTGCGCGTCCGTCCGGATCGTACCAGGCCATTACGCAGCCCATGCTGTCTACCACGGGGTAGGAGCGTATCGACGCCGATTTGGGGTAAGGGCCGTCGGAGTAGGGGATGTCGTCTACATCGCCATCGCAGCTGTAGCGCCAGCCGTGGTAGGGGCAGCGAATGGAGTCGCCTTCAATCTGCTCGCCGTTCTTCACGATCATGGCACTGGTGCTGGCGGTCAGGTGGGTGCCCATATGCGCGCAGTAGGCGTCCAGCAGCACGGGCTTGCCGCTTTCGCCACGGTACAGCGCGAGATCCTGGCCGAAGAAACGCACGGCCATGGGCCCCGCATCCAGCTCCTTGCTCTCCGCGACAATAAACCAGCCGCGGGGGAATGTGTTGGGTCCGAGATTGTAGTCAGCCGCTGTGGCCATGGTGGTGACCTCCGAGAATCGCTTGGTGTCAGGCAGTATAGCCCTCGCGGGCACCGGGGCTAGGGGCAGCCGCCCCGCTGAGTGCACGCGGTGCGGGTTGGCTCAACTATTTGGTGCGCCGGACCGTGGGCTGTACTGACGCTCAAAGCTGCGTCCAAGGTAAATGCCGGTCAGGCCCCAGCAGGCGGCGATGCCTGCGCCGATCAGCGCAATCGCCGCCATGCCAAGGCCCAGCCCCTGGGTGAGGGCGGTAAACGCCCAGGCGTTGAGCATGTCGCCTCCCCGGTAGACCACAATATCGATCACCGGTTTCGCCTTGAAGCGGGTTTCGCGGTCCACTGCGGTGAACAGCATCTCCCGGGCCGGGCGCGAAATGGCATAGTTACCTGCACGCCGGACCACCTGCACGACCACGACCACGGCAACCGCGGGGGCAGCTGCGAGCAGCAGCATCCCGCCGCAGATGGCGACGGGCACGCTGGCAAGGGTGAAAGGCAGGCCCAGATGATTCGCCATGCGGCCGGTGGCAAAGGCCGCGATCAGCACCGTGAGGGTGTTTACCGCAAGGTCCATGGCAGCCCAGATCTGTGCGCGTCTGCCCTCGTCGTAGTCCGCGAGCAGGTTTTTCAGCTCAAAATAGACAAACGAGCTGATGGCGGTGTAGAGAAACAGAAACAGGGCGATGCCCCACAGGTAGCGGTTGTCGCGAAATGCAGCAAAGCCGGCAAAGGGGTTGCCGCCGATGGTCGCGAGCTCATCGCGGCCGCTGCTGACAAAATCCTGCGCGAGGCCCTTGAGCTGTTGCCGTTGCAGCAGCGCAATAACGGGTAGCGTGAGTACCAGCATAAGGGCCGCGATCAGCAGCAAGGGTTCTACGCCGCCTGTACCCGCCAGCACGGTGACCAGGGCCGGCCCCCCGAGGGCACCGATACTCG
Organism: Halieaceae bacterium UBA5044; assembly: GCA_002416125.1. Lineage (GTDB taxonomy): Bacteria > Pseudomonadota > Gammaproteobacteria > Pseudomonadales > Halieaceae > Haliea. Next base: position 60,066 of record DIBU01000016.1, on the reverse strand, counting down.
CGCCGGCGCCAATGAAGCCGAACAGCCGCTTGGACTGTCCGCGGGAGAAGCAGTCGGACATGAAGCTCCAGAACACGGACACATGAAACAGGCTGAACACGCTGACCCAGACGTAAAACGCTTTGTCGATCAGGGTGTTGCGCGTGTCACCGCTGGCCGCGAGGTAGAAGAGTACGAAACTCAGGGCAAAGCAGCCGTAGACACCGGGTACCAGGTACTGCAGGCGGATACGCGCAACAGCGGCGCCATACAACGAGACCGCCGCTGTACTGAAAACAAAGGTGAAGGTCCACAGCCAGCTGACTTCCGCATCGCTCCAGTTGCTGGCCATTGCGTCGCGGACCGGGCGTAGCAGGTAGTATGCCCCCATCAGCGTCAGTATCAGGACAAAGGACGCGAGGGTGGCAGTGACTTCTCTGGTTTCTACCTCACAGGCCAGTGACAGCAGGCGTTGCAGCGGGCGGCGTGTGGGGGTCAACTGCTGGCTCGCAGCGCGGCAAAGACCCGCAGCATTTCCTCTCGCTGCGCTGCATCGGGCAGGGCGCCGAAGCCCGCCTGCATGTTGTCCTGCATGTGTCTGGGGCTGGAGGTGGCCGGTATCACGCAGGTCACCGCGGGATGGCCGAGAATGAATTTAAGGAAAAACTGGCCCCAGCTGCTGCAGCCCAGCTCTGTTGCCACAGCGGGCAGCGGGGCACCGCGGGTTGCCGCAAACAGGTCGCCGCGCTGGTAGGGGCGGTTGATCATGGTGGCAATGCCGCGGTCTGCGGCGGTGGGCAGCAGCGCTTCCTCCGCCCGTCGGTCGGCAATGTTGTAGCTGAACTGCACGAAATCCAGGGGTTCCTCGCGCATGATCTGCAGAAATTCGGCGTGATCGCGTCCGTGCGAGGTGGTGATCCCGATATAGCGGACCTTGCCTTCCTCTTTCCAGCGCTTGAGGGTGTCCAGCTGGGTGCGCCAGTCGACCAGGTTGTGCACGGCAATCAGGTCGAACCGCTCCACGGCCATGCGCCTGGCGGATTCTTCCATCTGGGCAATACCCGCTTCGCGACCATCGGTCCATACCTTCGTTGCGGCAAACAGGGGGGGACGTTCCGGCATCGAGCGCAGCAGGTCGCCCACGCGGGTTTCCGCCTTGCCATACATAGGGGATGAGTCGATAACCTGGCCACCGTTGGCAAAGAACGTCTCCAGCACCGCCATGAGGGGTTGCGCCGCATCCGCTCCGGCGTCGACATCGAAGGTGCGGGAGGTGCCCATGCCGATCACAGGCAGCATTTCCCCGGAGGCGGGGATGGGGCGCCGCAGGGCTGTGCCGCGTGGCGCAGGCGCGGCGGCGTGGAGAGTGCCGCCCCGTGTCGCGGCGAGCAGGGCACTGGCAAGCAGGAGTTGACGGCGACTGAGCATGGCAAACCTCGCGGGCGGCAAACGTCGCGTCAGTATTTCAAGCCCGGACTTGCCGGGTCAAGTTCTAGCGACCGGCGAGCAGCCAGCGGCGCAGCCGGTTGGAATCGCCGAAGGGGGTGAGCTTGCCAAAGGAGTTCAACAGCACGATGGACACCGGCTCCCCCTCAATGGTCGCCTGCATGACAAGACAGCGGCCGGCCTCGTTGAGGTAGCCCGTCTTGCTGAGCCCGATCTGCCAGTTCTGGTTCTTCAGCAGGCGATTGGTGTTGTTGTAATTCAGGGGGCCGCGCCGGGCAAAGGGGTAGACGGCCATACCGGGTGTGGTGCTGGCCTCGGCGATCAGGGGGTATTCGCCAGCAGCGCGCACCATGATGGCCAGGTCGCGCGCAGTGGACAGGTTCTCGCCGTGCAGCCCGGCGGGGTCGGCGAAGCGGCTATTGCGCATGCCCAGCTGCTGCGCCTTGTCGTTCATCGCCTGCACAAAGGCATCCAGGCCGCCGGGGTAGGTTCTGCCGAGGGCACTGGCAGCCCGGTTTTCCGATGACATCAGCGCCAGCAACAGCATGTCCCTGCGGCTCAGGGTTGCGCCGTAGTCAAGGCGTGAGCCGGTCTGGCGCACCACATCGCGATCGTCCTTGGTGATGGTAATGGCCTGGTCGAGATCCAGCTGTGCATCCAGCGTCACCATGGCGGTCATCAGCTTGGTGATGGAGGCGATGGGCCGCACGGTGTCGGTGTCCTTGCCGTAGATGACCTCGCCGGACGCGTCGAGAACCAGCGCAGAGGCAGAGCGCAGGTCGGGGTTGCCGCTGAGATGCGTGAACTTGCCGGCATGTGCCGCCTGGGTGGTTAGTGCGCTGAGCGCGAGCAGGACAAGGGCCAGTGGCAGGTTCTTCATGGGGGCTTCCGTCATGTTGCGTTGGCGCCATTCTGCACCAGAGCCGGGCCCGGAAAAAGGGGCGGTCGTGAAAAGCCCTTCAGCCCGGCTCGGATTCTGCACCTGCGGTCACCCGCAGCAGGCCGCGGAAGATACGCTGCGCCGATGTCTCGCCGCTGAGCACCTTGTACACGTCACTGGCGATGGGCATTTCGACGCCATACTGCTGCGCCAGCGCCATCACCGCGGGGGCGCTCTTCGCGCCCTCAGCGACCATGAACATGTCCGCCGCGATGGTTTCCAGCGTCTTGCCGCGGCCCAGCTCCATGCCGACGTGGCGGTTGCGGCTCTGCGCGCTGGTGCAGGTGGCAATCATGTCGCCCATGCCCGCAAGGCCGGAAAACGTCTCCGCCTTGCCGCCCATGGCACAGCCCAGGCGCGTGATCTCGGCGAGACCGCGGGTAATCAGCGCGGCGCGGGTGTTGTCCCCGGCGCCCAGGCCGTCGCCCATGCCGACGGCGATGGCGATGATGTTCTTCAGCACGCCGCCCAATTCGCAGCCCACCACATCCGTGTTGGTGTAGACACGGAACAGGCCGCTGGAAAACAGGCACTGCAGCTCGCGCACGATAATGGCATCTTCCATGGCAATGACGCTGGCCGCGGCCTGCCCGGCCATGATTTCCCGCGCCAGGTTGGGCCCGGTAAGCACACCCACGGGGTGGCCGGGCAGCACTTCCGCGATGATCTCGGTCATGCGCATGCGGGTGTCCAGTTCCAGGCCCTTGGTCAGGCTGATTACGGGTACCCAGGGCCGGATATGCCTGCGTACCTCCTGCAGCACGCTGCGAAAATTCTGCGAGGGAATACCCATCACGATCACGTCTGCACCGGCGACCGCCTCGCCGATATCCGCGGTCGCCTGCAGTTTCTCGGGCAGCCTGGCACCGGGCAGGTAGGTGGCGTTGCTGTGCTCCTCGTTGATTTCCCTGACCGTTTCCGGGTTGCGCGCCCAGAGTATGGCGGGCGCATTGCGCGCCACCAGCGCCGCCACGGTGGTGCCCCAGGAGCCGCCGCCCAGCAGGCCGACTTTCAGGTTGTTCATTGCAGGGATTCCTTGCTTCGGTCGCGTCCGGTCAGGCCCAGCGCGCGGATAACTTCCAGGCGCCGCTTCAAGGCACGCAGCTGCCTCGCCAGTGCCTGCCTGCGCGGTCCCAGCTCGGGGTCGTCGCCGCCGGTCAGTTTACGGTGCTCAAGCATCTGGTAGCCGTTGCGGAACAGCAGCTTGCCGATTGACGACGCACTGCTGATGCGTCGCTGCAGGTAGAGTTGCTGACCCAGAGTGAGGGCATCGGTGACACACTGCTGGCTGTCCAGTGGCGCGTCGCCCATACGCGCCGCCAGGTCGGAGACCACAGAGTAGGCCTCGACATAGGTCAGCAGCGTGACGTGGGCCACCACCGGTGTCATGCCCAGCAGCAGCTGCGTAAAGCCGCCGGGCGTTCTCGCGGGCAGTGATTCCCAGTCGGGATGGTAGCGGGCAAGCTCGTCGCGGATCTCCTGGTGGAATTCCGCCGTAGGCGAGTAGAAGAACTCGAATTTGAACAGGTCCCGCAGTTCGTCCACCTCGGCCCAGAATGTTGTGAGAGCGTCTGCATCCTTGCCTTCTGTGGACTTTACCAGCGCCAGTTCAATAATCGCCTTGTTGACGAAGAAGTGAATAACGGTGTTCCGGTAGTAGCTCGCGACAGGGTGTTGCTCGAGCGCGATGGCGTAGACATCCTCGGGGCCCTCGTCGTAGCGGGAGACAATCCCCTCGTTGATCATGATGCCGAGCAGACCGTCCATCTGCTCCGCGTAGCCACGGTCGAAGTCCGCGGATATGCGCAGGGAGCGCGCCTCCGCCCAGTCCAGCAGCGCTCGCAGGTCCTCCACCACCTCCGCTTCGGTCAGCGCCTTGGGTGCTGCACCCAGCAGGCTCATGGTCACCAGCGAGGGGAAGGTAATGGGGGTGACGCGATTGGCCTCGACTGCCACTTCAAAGGCGATTTTCGACAGGGCGAGGCTGTCATCCGGTTCCGGCGCCGACGGCAGAACCACCGGGGTGCCGATGTCCATATAGATCTTGCCCATGGGCCGCGCCAGGCTGCGCACATAGCCGATAAACCAGCGCAGCGACTCGGCCCCCTTGCCGCGCCCGGTTTGTTCAGTGGCGTATTCCTCCACATCGCGGATCAGGTCGTAGCTGATGGAGATGGGAATAATGTGAATATCGCGCGCATCGGTGGCGTGGCAGGCTTCCAGTGCATATTTGAGCAGCCCGTAGCGCGGTGGCATGAGCTTGCCCAGGCGGGAGCGCGTGCCCTCGAAGGACCAGTTCATCGGAAAGCGCTTCTCCATCAGGTAGCCGATGTAATGACGCAGCGTGAGCTTGTACAGCGCGTTGTCGCCAAAGCTGCGCTTGATGAAGATGCCACCCGAGCGACGGATGAGAAAGCCCATCCCGGCGAAGGCGATATTGGCGCCGCCGAACATGTGCGGCATGGGGAAGTCGTTGTCGTAGAGAACCTTGGGCACCACCATGCCGTCGAGGTAGGTTTTATGCGTCCAGAGCAGCAGGGAGGGGTGGTCGCGCACGGTCTGTCGCATGGCCTCAATGGCTTGCGGGTCGCAGACGATTTCCCGCTCATAGCCCAGCCGCAGGCAGAAGCTGCAGAAACGCGCCCAGACATCCAGCCAGAAGGTGCTGGGGATGGAAATCATTTCCTCCATGTAGGCCTCTGCCTGTTTCAGCAGGGCCTCGCGGGTCGTACCCTGTTCCTGCGCCAGCTTTTCCAGGGCTTCGTTGTAGCTGCGGTTGGCGCGCAGGCTTTCCGCTACATAGCGCGGTACCTTGTAGCGGCCGCCCTGCAGGCGGCGCTCGGCGATATCCAGAACCACCGCGGCCTGCCGTGCGACAAAGGTGCCGAACGCCGCACTGTCGGCTGCGCTTTCCTGGGCATACTTGGTGTTGTAGCGCTGTCGCAGGTTGCCCAGCGAATCGGGCTCGCCGCACACCAGGTGCATGCGCTCCGGCTCCTTTTCCGCGATGCGTCGGGCGCGCCGGGGGCTTGGGCGTCGCGGATCGCCCAGAATCAGGTCCCGTAGCTGGGGGCCCGAATTGATCGCGGCAAGCGGTGGCGTCCAGGCCACCCGCAGGGGCGCAATGATGACCTCGTCCGGCAGCGACAGGCGTTCGCGCAGCTCGCGCGTATCGATGCCCCGACGGTCGTCCCCCAGGTCGATAGTGAGTGCCTCGCAGTCGCGGCCAGCGCCCGTCTCGGTATGCTGGTCAAGCCAGCGCTGCAGCAACGCTTCTTCAAAGCGGTTGCTGGTGTCCAACAGGAAGAGTACCGGTCCGCTGCCCGGAGGCCATGGGCACTGGTCGAACTTGCCCTCCAGGGTCACAGATCGCGCACCGTATCGGCCCGGCTCTTGGGCCTTGCCTTGGGCCTCGGTTCAGGCGGGCGCTTGCGTACAGCTGCCGCCTTTGGCGTCGCTTTGGCGGCCACCTTCGTCCCTGTGGACGCCGTCTTTTTCCGCGCTGCGGTTTTCTTTGCTGTGGCGACTTTCTTCTTTGTGGGGGTCTTTGTGCCGGCTTTGGCCTTGGCTTTGGATTTGGTTTTGGCTTTGGTTTTTGCGGGGTTTGGACGCTTTGCAGTGACGCTGGCGGCTTTTTCGGCAGGCTCCAGTGGCTGTCCCAGGACGGCCAGCATACGGTTGCGCACCTCGCGGATGTGCTCGTTGAGATCACTCACCTGCCAATTGGACGTATCGATGGGCTCCAGCACTTCAACGTCCACCGTGGCGGGTCGGAACACGAACTCGCCTTTCGGGGCGACATCTCCGGCATTGCGTATGACGATGGGGATGATGGGGACTCCGGCCTGCATGGCGAGGTGGAAAGCACCTTTTTTGAAAGGGCCGAGACGCGGTGACACGCTGCGCGTGCCCTCCGGTGCCAGCACCACCGATTTACCTTCGTCCCGCATCGCCTCAACCAGCGGTGTCATCGCTTCGATGGCGCTCGCCGAGTTGGCGCGATCAATCATCACCACACCGGCGGTTTCCAGTACCCGGCCGATCACCGGCATATCGCGAATTTCCTTTTTACCCACCCCCGCCATGTCGGCCCGCAGCAGGCTGGCGATCACCACCACATCCGCCTTGCTCTGGTGGTTGAAGATGAACACCGCCGGTCGGTGCGACCACAGGTGCTGCTTGCCTTTGACGTTGAGGTCCAATCCAATCAGTGCGCTCGCGGTGTCCGCGAACAGTGACAGGGAGAAATTCAGCGACTGGCGTTTCGATCGGGTCAGTGCATAGACCGGCAGGCCGGCGAGAAAGGTCGGCACCAGGCTCACGGTTGCCGCCGCTGAACGCAGGTAGAGCGACAGCGAGGGGCGGCCGCGGCTGGAGAAGCGCGCGACGGGCCAGTGCCGGTCCCGGGCGATGCCCAGCAGACGCGTGTTCGGGTTCAGGACCCTCGGCAGGCCCACACGTTCCAGCAGCAGGAGGTCGTCGTGGCTGTCACTGTAAAAGAAACTCTGGTCGAGGTCGGCGCCCTGCTCGCCTGCGAGGCGTTCTGCCGCATCTACCTTGCCCTGGCCGAAGCAGGTGGGCCGGATTACCTGCCCGGTGAACAGCCCGTCCTCGACTTCCAGTTCGGTGCACATGACGTGCTCAATGCCCAGGTCGCGCGCGGCCGGCACAACCTGGTATGGCGTGGCCGAGGAAATCACGGCGACGGTGTGCCCCTTGGCCAGGTGGGCATTGATCAGGGCGCGCGATTCCGGGTAGATGCGACGCGCGAGCTGGTCGTTGTACAGCGTTTCCCCGAGATCTTCGTAGCTGGCTTCGGTGATGCCGCGCAGGAACTGGGTTGTCACGGTCATCATGGCGGAAAAGCCGAGGTTGCCCAGCCCGAAGCTGGTCATGGCCTGGGCCAGTTCCAGCAGCTCCCGGGTTTGCAGGTCGCCGCGCCGCAACTGTTCGCGGATGAACGAGGTTGCGGAGTAGCCGGAGATAATCGTGCCGTCGAAATCGAATATGGCGGCAATGGCTGGACCATCCGGCGCGGCCGCTATATCCCTGAGAAGTTGTTGAACACTTGCCATGCCGATCCCCGCCGCGCCAGTGTGTAGTCGCCTGTTATGCCTTCAAGCATATCATCCCGCTTGTGAGAGGGAAGCGTTCAGGCAAGCGGGGTCAACGTGCCATCCGCAGCGACCTGCATCAGGGCATTGCGCGGGTCATCGGTCTCCCAGTAACCACGCAGCGACAGCAGCTTGCCGGCGTCATCGACGTGATAGGTGAACACACCGTGCACCTTCTGCTGCAAGGTTTTGCCTTCGCCGCCGTCGATAGTGATGGTCAGCGTGACCAGGTTGGCAACCTCGTTGCCCGCGGCAAAGGATTCAAGAATCTCGATGCGGATGTCCACCGGCGCTATGAAGTTGTCCCAGAAGGCTTCTCGTGCCGCGGGCCCACGGTGCCCCTTGCCGGCCGGGTCAATGTGCGAGACCCCAATAGGGTCCTCGATGATCGCGTCCTCAGCGTAGAGGCCCAGCCATCCGGCCTTGTTCTTGCTGTGAACGTACTCGCGCGAGAGCAGGGCTGCTCGCCGCGCCGGGTGCTCGTTATCAAACATACCAATGTCCTGTTATTCGAATGACTGGACAGTGGAGTGTATACGCATTCGGTTTTGCGGCGCCACAGTCGCGTTTCCCGGTTCACCCTTGGCGGAGTGAAAGCCCCGGTCGCGGCAAAAACCTTGCCCGCGAAACTGGTTGAGGAATCCTCGCGGCAGCTTTATAATCGCGGCCCTCACGACAGGACCATAGCTCAGTTGGTTAGAGCGCTACCTTGACATGGTAGAGGTCGGCGGTTCGAATCCGCCTGGTCCTACCACCCTTACTTCCCCCTAAAACTGTCCACGATCTCCTGCAAGCGCGATTCGCTGGCAGATTTCGCATCGGCGAGTTTCTGTCCCGCGTCATCGATCTGCTCCTGCAGCTTTCGGGTGCGCTCCTTGAGCTCGGTTTGCATGTCCGCCCGCGCTTTTTCGCTTTCGGCTTCGGCCATTTTACGTTCCGCCTCGGCCTGCTCTGCTTCGATCTTGTGATTCAGTTGCTCCATTCGTTTCTCAATCATTTCGGTAGCTGAGTCGAGTAGTGACATGGTGGAACCTCCAATGTGGGTCGTGGGTTTTCTCGGCGTTCGATGAAAAGTCGGGGCCTTGCGACCCCGATTGGCAGCTGTTATGGCGCCGGCGGCTTGCGACCAGTCACCAGGTGGATGACCAGCAGCACGATACCGATGACGAACAGTATCCATGCAATCTGGCTCGCGATGGCGGCAATGCCAGAGGCGCCAAGCAAGCCAGCGACGAGACCAACCACAAGAAAGATAAGTGCCCAGTACAGCATGATAATTCTCCTCGTTGCGCCTTCAGGTGCCCAGTTGTGCAGACACGCTGAGCGGCTGTAAGAGGGTTGTTGCGAGAACCGTGCCAAAGCCGCTCAGATCGCTTGAAAGCCCTGTATACCTTGGGTCTGGCGAGGAGTGAGTTGATGCGCTGCGTCTCAGGTGACGCCCTGTACTTGCAAAAATGACCGGGGGTCCTGCACCTTTTTACAAAAACAGTGGTGCAGCTGAGGCGGGCGATGCTCCCTGCGGTGGTGATGACGCGGATTTGCGCGCGGAATCCATATTGGTGTGGATTATGCATCCCCCAACGGATGACGTAGCAAGAGGGTGAAAGCATGGACCAGGCGACGCCAACCGCAAACCTGCTGGGCGCTGGAGTGTATGATGCCCGTGGCTCTGAAGTCGGGGTGATCTCGGAGCTGCAGATCGACCCCGCCGCGGGCATTGTGCGCTTCGCGCGAATCACGCTGCCGCAACGGGGCACGGTACTCATGCCCTGGGCAGCCATGTTCCGGGTGAAGCACAGGCAGGGCTTCGTGTTGACGGCTCGGGGAGAGCAACTGTTGCGCGAGAACCGGGAGTGACGGGCCCGGGCCGGCCCGCGTGTCCTAATCCTTCTCGTATTCCTTGAGTTTGTTGTACAGCGTCTTCAAGGCGATGCCGAGCGTTTCAGCAGCCGCCTTCTTGTTGCCTTTGCAGGCCTCGATGGTCGCGAGGATCTGCTGCTTCTCGGTCTGCTGCAGTGATTCTCCCACGGATATGCGCAGGAATTCACCGGCCTGCTCAATCTGGCCCTCGGGCAGGTGCTGCGGCTCGAGCGTGTCTTCGGCGAGGATAAAAGCCCGCTCTACGGCGCTTTTCAGCTCGCGCACGTTACCCGGCCAGGCGTAGTCTTCAATGGTGGCGATGGCATCCGGTGAGAAACGCTTCGCTGTGCCGTGTTCCGTGTTGAGTTCGTTCAGGAACGCGTGCGCCAGACCTGCGATATCCCGGTCACGTTCGCGCAGCGGCGGCATGCGCAGGCAGAACTGCGCAATACGGAAATAGAGGTCTTCACGCAGCAAGCCCTCTTGAATCGCCGCCTCCGGATCCCGGTTGGTTGCTGCAACAAAGCGCACGTTCATCGACAGGTCCTCGGTGCCGCCGACGCGACGAAACTTGCCCGTTTCCAGTACGCGAAGCAGCTTGACCTGCAGGTCCAGCGGCATCTCCCCCACCTCGTCGAGTAGCAGCGTGCCGCCCTCTGCCCTTTCAAAGTAGCCGGCATGGCGCCGCTCCGCACCACTGAAGCTGCCTTTCTCGTGGCCGAAGAGCTCGCTTTCCGCCAGTTCGCTGGCGATAGCCCCACAGTTCATGGCGACGAAGGGACCCTCCGAACCGGACATCTGGTGCAGGGTCTGGGCAGCGAGTTCCTTGCCGGTGCCGCTTTCACCCACCACGAGTACCGTTGCACTGGAAGGTGCCACCTTCCTCACTACGCGGTACAGTTTGCGCATCGCCGGTGAGTTGCCGCGCATCATGCCGAACTGGTCGATGGCCACGCTGTCATCAACGGCGTCCCCGCTCGCCTCCTGCGCGCATTCCCGGCCGATATCCTCAAGCACTTCGCCGATGAATACGGCGTCCAGTGGCTTGCGAAAGAAGTAGCTCGCCTGCTCCCGGATACCGCGCTGCGTGCGTGCGGGATCATCGTCATGATGTATCAGGGCGACATCGGTGTGGTCCCGAAGCAGGCTGTTCTTGCCCAGCAATTCGAGGCCTTCTCCGTCAGGCAGGTCCAGGGCGATGAAGGCCACCGCTAGAGCGTCAGCATGTGCCTCGAGGGTCTCGCTGGCCTCGACAAGAGTGCCGCAGTGCAGGGTGCTAAACCCCTTTGCGGTAAGCAGCTCGGAGAGTGCATCAACGGTCTCCTGATCGGCGTCAACGATCAGGCCCAGGGGCGCAGCAGTGCCCTGCGTTACCACCAGGGGTAGAAGGCGGGCATGGCGGACGCTTTGCCGCTGAAGTTGGGGTCGCGTTTCTCCCGGAAACTGGCGACCCCCTCCTTGCCGTCCTCCAGGCTGGTATAGAACATGGCGATGGAATCTACTTCGTGCGCCACACGCGGGTGTTCCGCTGCCGCATTCCGGTACAGCATTTGCCTGGCCAGTGCGATGGCCACCGGCGAGCGGTTGGTGATGATGCGCTGCGCCAGGGCGCGCGCCGCCGGCAGCAACTCATCGGGCGTATAGACCGCCTTCACCAGGCGGCCGCTCATGGCTTCCTGCGCATCGAAGATGTCTGCGGTGTAGACCCATTCCAGCGCTTGCTGAATACCGACGATACGCGGCAGGAACCAGCTTGAGCAGGCTTCTGGCACAATGCCGAGCTTGCCGAAGACAAAGCCGATGCGCGCACGGTCGGAGGCCAGGCGGATATCCATCGCCAGGGTCATGGTGGCGCCAATGCCTACCGCAGCGCCGTTGATGGCGCCGATCACCGGCTTCTTGCAGTCGAAAATCGCCAGTGTGACCCGGCCGCCGGTGTCGCGCACACCGTCGACGATCTCTGGATCGTCAGGGCGCTCGCGCAGGTCTGCCAGTGTGGGTGTCAGCGTTTCATTCAGGCCAAAGGTGTTGCCGTCGGGTGACAGGTCCATGCCGGCGCAAAAGGCGCGGCCGGCGCCGGTCACGACAATGGCGCCGATGTCGTCATCGTCGCTGGCGCGCGTGAAAAAATCGATAAGCTCGTTGGCCATCTCCACGGTGAACGCGTTCAACTGCTCGGGACGGTTCAGGGTGAGGGTGCAAACCCGATCCTCAACCTGGGTGGTGAGTGTCTGGTACTGATACACAATTCGCTCCTATAGAAATGGGCCGTCGACACAGCCGCGGCGGCCGTCCGGCGCGGCGCAGGCTCCGCAGATGCCCACCCCGCACTTGGTGAGGTAGTCGATGGCACTGAAAATCTGCCCGGGTTGGCAGAACTCGCGCTGTACCGCCTCAGCGGCGTGCACCATGGGCTCAGGGCCGCAGTTGTAAAACACCAGCGCATCCCTGTCTTCCGCGGGCATGCCACTCAGTCGCTCGCGCAGTAACTCGGTGACGCGGCCGTGGTAGCCGGCGCTGCCGTCGTCGGTGGCCACGTGCAGCTCTGCAATCTGCGCGCATTCATCGAGGAAGTACAGCCTGTCGTCGCTGCGCGCCCCGACAAATATCTCGGCGTTGCCGAAATCCCGGGCAATCTGGTAGACGGCAGCCAGCCCTGTCCCGCCTGCCACTGCCATGATGCGCGCGTCTTCCGGAGGCTCTACCGGCACGCCGTGCGGCCCGCGCACGTAGGCTTCGGTGCCCACAGGCAGGTCCATCAGCGCGTGGGTAAACTCGCCCAGGTCGATGACCACCAGAGAGAAGGGGTCATCGGTCAGTGCCGAGAACGGCTTCTCGCCCAGGCCCGGAATCCACAGGAAAATGAACTCCCCCGCCTGCACGTTGATCTTGCGGTCGAAGGTGAGAATGGCAATGTCGTCACACACCCGCTCATTGCTGACCAGCGAGACCGGGCGGAACTGCATGTCGATGTCATAGCGCACCAGGCTTCCGGCCCGGTCGCTGTTGTGGTCCAGGTCGCGCTGCAGGGTGCTGAAGTACGCCTGCATGTCGCCGGTGGTCATGCCCACCAGCGCAGAACCCACGCCCACCACGCTGGCGCCGGCGTCGAAAAAGGCGCGCACGTCCTCCGCGCTGCTCGCACCCCCACAGCCGATGACGGGCAGTCCGGTCGCGGCGATCACCTCGCGCACACATTTCAGGGCAATGGGCAGCACCCCCTTGCCCGACATGCCACCGGCGCCGTTGCTCAACACCGGGTGGCCGTGTGAAGACGTGTAGCCCGGCCCCAGGGTGTTGATGGCGCAGAGTGCGTCAGCCCCGCCCTCGGCAGCGGCCCGGGCAATCTCGGCGATATTCGGGGTATTGGGAGTCAGCTTCGGAATGACGGGGATATCGACCACGGCCTTTACCGCCGCGGTGATGGCGCGCACCATCTCCGGATCCTGCCCCATGGCCATACCGTAGCCCTTGGCGTGGGGGCAGGACAGGTTCAGCTCCAGGCCGTCGGAAACCGGCGCGAGTAACTTCGCGACTTCGACGAATTCCTCCAGGCTGCCGCCAAAGATGGAGGTGAGCAGAAAGCGATCCGCCGGCACGCGCAGCTGCCCCAGCAGCGCCACCGACTCGTGGGCGCCGGGGTTGGTCAGCCCCACGGCGTTCACGAAACAGCCCGGAGCGTACTGGCTCAGCACCGGCTCCCGGTTCCCGAGCCGCGGTGCCAGGCCGATACTCTTGGTCGTGACCACGCCGACTTCCGGCATATGATCGAACACGTACTGGATGATCGAGGTCGCGGTGGTCACGATGCCGGACGGGATCGTGAAGGGACCGGAAAGGGTCTTGCCGAAAAATTGCGTGTTCAAGGCGTCACTCGAGGCGTGGGCTGGGTGAAGCCAGCATTATACTGCCTTGCCCCAGCGGAGTCGAAACGCGGTGCCCCCGCGCCTTGGCCGCCAGCGGCCGCAGGGCGCTCAGGTGCCGCAGAAGGTCTGGTGCACGCGCTGGCCGGCCTCGGGCGGCATGGCCAGGTGTCTGTCCCCGGGGTCCCATTGCCCCGGCCGTGCGAGGCGCTCGACCAGGGTGTGAAAGGGTGCGTAATCCCCGTGATCCGTGGCCGCAGTCAGTACCGCTTCCACCGAGTGGTTGCGCGGGATGAATACCGGGTTGGCCCGGTACATGGCCGCCTGCCGCGCTCGCGGGTCGCCCGGTTCGCGCGCCAGCCGTGACTGCCACTGCGCCAGCCATGCATCGAAAGCCGGGGGCAGGGTGTACAGGTCGCCAATATCCTGCGGGTTGCCGGGCTCTGGGTGGGCCAGGTCGGCCAAACGGCGGAAGGTGAGGGTGAAGTCGGTGGCTTCCTCGGCCATCAGCGCGTAGAGCTGTTCGATGAGCTGTGCGTCATCCGCCTGTTGCCCGGTGAGCCCCAGTTTCGCGTTCAGGCCTTCGGTGTGCGCTGCAAGAAAGTGGTCGCTGAACGTGTCGACCGCGGCCTGTGCCAGTGCCACCGCCTGTTCCGGATCACGGTGCAGCACGGGCACCAGGGCCTGCGCCAGAGAAGCCAGGTTCCAGTGCGCGATGCCGGGCTGGTTGCGGTAGGCGTAGCGACCCGCGTGGTCAATGGAGCTGAAGACAGTATCCGGGTTGAAGGCGTCCATGAACGCGCAGGGTCCATAGTCGATGGTTTCCCCGCAGAGCAGCATGTTGTCGGTGTTCATCACCCCGTGAATAAAGCCCAGCAGTTGCCACTGGGAGACCAGTTGTGCCTGTGCCTGGAGCACCGCGTTGAGCAGGGCCAGCGCCGGATTGTCCGTGTCGGCCTGTGCCGGGAAATGCCGCTGCAGCGCGTAGTCGACCAGAAGCTGCAGGGCTTCCGTGTCCTTGCGGGCCGAAAAATACTCCACGCTGCCAATGCGCAGGTGGCTGCTGGCAACCCGCGCCAGAATCGCCCCGGGCAGCGGTCGGTCGCGCATGACGGTCTCGCCGCTGCTGACCGCGGCCAGCGCCCGGGAAGTGGGCACGCCCAGAGCGGCCATGGCCTCACTGACCAGATACTCGCGCAGGACCGGACCCAGCGGCGAGCGCCCGTCCCCGCCGCGCGACCAGCGGGTAGGGCCGGCACCTTTCAGCTGCAGGTCAAAAAGCCTGCCCTGTGCATCCCGCAATTCGCCCAGCAGTATGGCGCGTCCATCGCCCAGCTGCGGATTGAAACCGCCGAACTGATGACCTGCGTAGGCCGCTGCCAGGGGGCGTGACGCGGTTGCGACGGTGTTCCCGGCCAGCCATTCAGTGCCTGCAGCCGAGTTCAGCCAGTCGGGATCCAGGCCCAGGCGTCGGGCGAGATCGTCGTTGACGCGGATTGCCTGCGGTGCCGCCACTGGTGTGGGAGCAAGGGCCTGGTAAAAGCGCTCGGGCAGGTCGGCAAAGGTATGCTCAAGGGCGGGGGTGGTGCCGGTGCGGTTCATCAGGGGTCGTCTCTCCGGGCTCAAGCCTCCGTGGCCGGAGCGCTGGCCTCATGCAGGTCTTTCGGAACGCGCAGCAGAAGTACCATCGGGATGGCTGCCAGATTGACCCACATGAGCAGATGGAAGTCATTCACATAGGCGATCTCGGCAGCCTGCCGGCTGACGGTGGCGATCAGCTCACCGGGTAAGGCCGCCAGTGCGGACGGGTCGCGGAGACCCTGTGGCAGGCCCGCTTCCAGCGTCAGACGTGCGGCCAGTTCCTGCTGGTTGATCCACATATTCCGGCTCAATAATGCCATGATCAGGGAGACACCGATACTGCTGCCCAGGTTGCGTGACAGGCTGAACAGGGCCGCGCCCTCATCGCGCAGCTGCGGGGCAAGGGTCGCATAGGCCAGGGTGGTGGTGGGAATGAACACCAGCCCGAGTCCGAGTCCCTGCACGAAGCCGGTCATGGCCAGGGTGGTTTGCCCCACTTCCAGGGTGAAGCGCGCCATCTCCGCCAGCGTCGCGCTGGCCGTACACATGCCGAGGATGATCAGTATGCGCGGGTCGAAGTGGCGCATCAGCCGCGCCACCACCATCATGCCGAGCATGGTTCCCACGCCGCGGGGCATCAGCACCAGCCCCGTGGTAACCGCCGGGTAACCCTTCCAGATCTGCAGAAAGGGCGGCAGCAGGGCCATGGTGGCCAGCAGCACAATGCCCACCAGGAAAATGAACAGCACACCGGTCACGTAATTGCGGTCCCGGAACAGCGCCGGCGATACAAAACGCTGGTCGCTGGTGAGGGTGTGCACGGTGAACAGGTACAGCCCAAGGCCGATCATCACTGCGTACAGCTGTATTTCCAGCGACTCAAACCACAGCACGTGCTCGCCGCGGTCCAGCAGCAATTGCAGTGCGCCCACCGCCACTGCCAGCAGGCCGAAGCCGAGCAGGTCGAAGCGCTTCTCCAGGGTCGGGGTTTTGGGTACGAAGCAGTAAATGCCGATCAGCGACGCGACGCCCAGCGGCACGTTGATGTAAAAAACGTAGCGCCAGGAGTAGCTGTCGGTGAGCCAGCCACCCAGTGTGGGGCCCAGGATCGGACCTATCATGATGCCCATGCCCCAGATGCTCATGGCAGAGGCGTGTTTTTCCTTGGGGAAGGTGTCCAGCAGGATGGACTGCGACAGCGGTGCCAGTGACGCTCCAAAGGCGCCCTGGGCAATGCGCCAGATGACCATTTCATTCAGGCTGGTGGCCTGGCCGCAGAGCATGGACGTGAGTGTGAAGCCGGCAACCGACCAGAGCAGCACTGAGCGGCGGCCGAAGCGCTGAGCCATGTAGCCCACCGGAAGGGTCATGATTGCCGCAGTCACAATGTACGAGGTCAGGATCCAGATGACCTGGTCGCTGCTTGCGCCCAGGCTGCCCTGCATGTGCGGCAGTGCCACATTGGCGATCGTGGTATCCACCACCTGGATAATGGTGGCCGGCATGACGCTGGCGGCCACCAGCCAGGGTGCTGCGGTGCGCGGACTCACAGGGAGCTGGCAGCCACCTGGTCGGCGCCGGGAGTGGGGCTCACACCTGCACTGGCCAGCGGTGCAGGACTCTCCGTCGCAATACGCACCTCGGCGCTCATGCCGGCCCGCAGCACGGCGTCCTGCGGTCTGCTCTCCAGTCGCAGGCGCACGGGAATCCGCTGCACGACCTTGACCCAGTTGCCGCTGGCGTTCTGTGCCGGAATCATGGCGAATTCTGATCCACTGGCCGGGCTCAGGGTGTCGACCCGTGCTCGCAGTACCTGCCCGGGGTAGGCGTCGATGGTCACCTCGGCGGTCTGGCCGGGGCGCACGTGGGTCAGTTGCGTTTCCTTGAGATTGGCTTCAATCCAGATGTCGTCGGTCGCCATCAGGGTGACCACGGCAAAGCCTGCCATGGTCATTTCGCCCAGTTGGGGCACTTCGTTGGCGACGGTGCCTGCGGTGGGTGCGGTGATGCGGGTGCGGGACAGTTGATAGCGGGCGCGATCCAGCTGCGCCTGTGCGACCTGTATGTCAGCCTGGGCCTCAAGAGGGGTGTCGGGGTTGCCACCCAGTGCGGCACGCAGGCCTGCCAGCTTCTGCCGGTTGATGGCGATCCGGGCCTGTGAGCGCGCCAGCTCTTGCCGTGACTCGTCGAGGTCGGCTTCGGAAATCGCCGACGGCCCCATGCGCTGGTTGCGCGCCAGCTGACGTTGGTAAAACGCCGCATCTTCCTCGGCCTGGCGCAGTTCGGCCTCGACTTCGGCGTAGTCGGCGCGTCGCACCATGATCTGGTTTTTCACCTGCGCGAGGTGTGCCTCGGCTTCCGCCACCGCCAGCTGGAACGGCTGGTCCTCCAGCTGTACCAGCAGCTGTCCTGCCTCGACCGGCTGATTGGGCTGTACCAGCACCGCCTTGACGATGGCGTTCACCTCACTGGACAGCGCCAGCTTGTTGGCTTTGACGTAGGCGTTCTCGGTGCTGATGCTGCCCTGCCCACCGAGCAGGAACCAGGCAACCGCCAGCGCGCCGGCGACCAGCCCTGCACCCATCAGCAGACGTCTTTGCAATAGCAGTGACACAGTGGTTCTACTCCTCTCTGCCCAGGTTCTGGCGAATGCGCTCCAGCAGTGATTTCAGCTGCACGATCTCTTCATGGCTGAGCCCCGCCAGCGCCTCACCGCGGGTCAATTCCGCCAGCTCGCGCAGCGTGGTCAGTGCCGGCTGCGCCGCATCGGTCAGGTAGATGCGAAAGCAGCGTCGATCCTGTTCGTCGCGGCGCCGCTCCAGCAGGCCCTCCTGCTCGAGCACATCCAGCTGACGGGTGAGACTGATGGGGGCAACGTCCAGTCGCTCGGCGAGCTCGGCCTGTTTTACCCCCTGTTCCCGCGACAGCGACCACAGCACCTGCCACTTGGCACGGGTCAGGCCGTGGGCGCGGGCGCGCCGGTCATAATTGCGCCGCAGCAGGCGCGCCGTGGTGTGCAGTTCAAAGCTGAGCTGGTCGGTGGCGTCGTTGCGCGCGCGGCTCACGTCAGGTTCCCGCTGTTCGTAGGTTTGTTTATTATAAGTATGCTTATTAAATTGGCAAGTCGCGATTCTGCCCGATGCGGTCCTGCCACCGCAGTGCGGAAGCGCTTTACTGCACCGCCGGCGGATGGCAGATTGAGGCCTGATGCAATAACACCAGCACACAGCCATGGAGAGCGAACCGCATGAGCACAACCTGGGACACCCTGATCACTGACGCATTGGTATTTGACGGTAGCGGCGACGCGCCGCAGGTACTGGATATCGCCATTCGTGACGGCAGGATAGCGGCGCGCGGGGCGGGTCTGCCCCGGGCCGAGGCCGGGCGCGTCATTGATGGCAGCGGCCAGTGGTTGATGCCGGGCCTGCTGGATATCCACACGCACCTCGACCTGGAGGTGGATCTGGATCCAAGGCTGCCCGAGGTGGTCCGCCACGGCACCACGACTGTGCTGGTGGGCAACTGCAGCCTGGGTACCTGCTTCGGACAGCAGGTGGAGGGTGAACAGAACCCGATTGTCGACTGTTTTACCCGCGTGGAGAACATCCCGAAGAAAGTCCTCAGCAAATGCGTTGAGGCAATCACCTGGGACAACACCGGGGATTACATGGATCACTTTGACAATCTGGCGCTCGGCCCGAATATTGGTGCTTTTGTGCCCCACTCCATGCTGCGCGTCGAAGTGATGGGGCTGCAGGACAGCATCAGTCGCAAACCCACTGCGGCCGAGCTGAGCCGCATGGAAAACCTGCTGGACACAGCCATGGAGCAGGGCTATCTGGGCTTGAGCACCGACGGTCTGCCGTTCCATTACCTGGCCAACGAGCCCCACACGGACCAGCGCATTCCCACACAATTCGCGGGTTACAGCGAGCTCAAGCGCCTGCTGGGTGTTGTGCGTCGGCGCGGCAGGGTATGGCAGACCACGCCGTTGATCGAGAACCGGGTGAAGGGCCTGCTGTATTTTCTGTTCAGCAGCGGGCGCCTGTTCGGCAAGCCACTGAAAACGTCTGCGCTGTCGGTGATGGAGTTCGTGCTGGCGCCCAGGGCCTCGAACGCGTTTCTGGGGCTGGCGAAGCTGATCAACAGTTCATTGCTGAAGGGGCGCATCCATTTTCAGGCGCTGGGCACCAATTTCCGTCTCTGGTCGGACGGTATCGTCAGCCCGGTATTCGAGGAGCTGCCTTCCACCTGCAAACTGATTGCGAAGGAGTATGACGATGTCGCCGGCCGCCGCGCGCTGCTGGACGATCCGGCCTTCGTGGAGGAGTTTCGTCACGATTGGGAGCACGGCCGCAAGGGACGCAATCTCGCGCGCCTCAAGGCAAAGCTGGGGCTCCCTGACAAGCTGGTGATTCGCGACCTGGAGCGCATGATCTTCGACGGTGCGCCGGTCGCGGACTGGGACGGCGAAAGCATGCAGCAGGTGTTCGACCGTTTGCGGCGCGTGCAGCGCGGCCAGGCTGCCGAGGCCCGGTCCGAGGCAGAGCGGGAGGCCTTCGCCAAATTTCCCTCACCCACGGAGGATGAGGTCAATTTCATGCTGCATCTGCTGCGCGAATACGACAAGTCGTTCCGCTGGTGGGTGGATGTCGGCAACAAGGACAACCGTGCCACGCTGGGCTATCTGCTGCATCCCAGTGCCCTGCCCGGCTTCAACGATTCCGGTGCCCACCTGACCAATATGGCATTCTTTGACGGCAACCTGATGTCGCTGAAGCTGGCCCAGGCGGAGGGGCTCGGTACCGTGGCCGCCATGGTGCGGCGCCTGACCCGCGAGCCCGCGGCATTTTTCGGCCTGGACGTCGGCAGCCTCGAGATCGGTGCGCAGGCCGATATCACCATGCTGGATCCGGCGGCGCTGCAGGGCTGGGACAGCAACGATCACCGCGCCTTTATCCACCGCGAGTTGTTTGACCACAAGCAGATGGTAAACCGCTCAGATGGCGTGGTGACGCGGGTGCTGATTCACGGTGAGCCTGTGTGGCAGGACGGCGACTTTACCGAAGTGCTGGGCAGCCGCCGCCTCGGACGCGCACTGCGCGCTGCCTGAAATCAGTCCTTGCCCTTGAACAGGCGCTGCAGGAAGCGCCCGCCTTCTTCCTTGGCTTTGCGTTCGAGCTCGTTGCGGGTCAGTGACGCGATGATCTCCTTGCTGTCGACGCGGCACCAGCTGGCGGGGCTGTCGTCCAGTGTACCGCTGCACAGCACCGGCCAGCTGATGGCGGTGAGGCGTTCGTTCACCCGGCAGGCAGGATCAAGCTCGCCCAGCGTCGGTGAGAGGCGCGCGCGGAACTCGGCGTTGAACGCGTAGCTGTCGAGCTGCAGGTTCCCCGTGCCGCGCAGTGCCATGTGTGCGAGATCGGCCTGCAGGGGGTCCAGCCGTGCCTTGCCTTCGCCGAGCGTGACGCGGGCGCTCAGGTCCTGGAAGTTGCTCTGCTGCGGCAGCTCCGCCGCCAGTGCTTCCTGATTGACCTGGGCAACCACTTCGCACAGCATCCGCTCGACCCCGAACTGTTCCAGCACTACATTGCGTGTGGTCAGGTTGAGCGGCCCCTGGAGATTCTGAACCAGCGCAGCCGCCGTATTGCCGCGGCTTTGCAGCTCCCAGTCTGCGTCCGCGAGCCCGGAGAGCAGTGGCTCCGCCTCCAGTGCGGCGAGCAACTGCGCTGTATCCAGCCCGGTCAGTTCACCGCGGGAGGACAACACGGCGGTTGCCCGGTGGGCGTCCAGGGTTGCGGTGGCGTTCAATGCGCCGCCGTGCAGTGTGCCGGCGATGGTGTCAATCTTGAGCACGCCCTCGGCTGCCCGCAGGCGCAGGCGCAGGTTGTCGATGGCGTGTGGCCCCAGGAGGGCACGCTCGACACGCAGGTCGGCCCGGGTGTCCGCCAGACGGATGGCGTCCAGCGGCAATGCATCGTCACCGCTTCCCGCGCTGTCTGGTGTTGAGGTCGCAGCCTCCGGCCCGGCGAGCAGCAGCAGTGCCGGGTCCAGCAGGTTGAGACGGAGCTGGGCGTCGATCTGCGGACTCTCGAAGCTGCTGTAGACCAGCGTCCCCGTGCCCTGAATCTCACCGCTGCTCAGTTCCAGCGCGAGTTCGGCGCGCTGGGTATTCAGGGTGATGGTGCCGCTGGTCTGCAGCACCACGGGTTCCCGCGTGGCGCCGGCGAGCGTGATGGTCAGCTCCTCGACGTCGGCTGCGCTCTGGTCGGCGCTGAGTGTAAAGCCTGCGGTGAGCGTGACGTCGACAGGGCGCTCGCCGGCGAGCTGCAGGGCGAGGCTGAGCGCCGCGGGGCGGCCCTCGAGGTTGATGTCGCTGGCAGTCATGGATGAAATCGTGATCTCTTGCGGTGCCGCGCCATCGGCTTGCAGCAGCTGCACGCGCGCATCATCGAGCGACAGATTGGCAATGTTCAGGGCCAGCGGCAGACCCAGCGCCGCGCCGGCACCGGCTTCAGCAGCCGCGCGCAGGGCTTGCCGACGCTGCGCGTAGAATGCTTCCAGCTCGGCATCGGTCAGGGCCAGGGTCGAGCTGGCGGGCGCGGACTCGGGGGCGGGCACGATGACCTCGAGTCCCGTCAGGCTGATCCCCTTGATGGCCACCTCCCGCGACAGCAGTGGCCACAGGAACACTTCCACCGACAGCTGCTGCACGCTGATTTCTGGCTGTTGCTCTTCCGGCAAGCGCAGCACCGTATCCTCCAGCTGCAGCGACAGCCGTGGCAGCAGGGAGAGGCCGGCATCGCCCCGGACCTCCAGCCTGGCGCCGCTGCGCTGCTCCAGGGTTTCGGTGGCGAGCCGTATCAGCCGCGCCTCATCCAGAAACACCGGCAGCAGCGCTGCTGTCGCCAGCACGAGAAGGACGGGAACAGCGATGATGTAGATCAGTAGTCTGGGCATAGGGCGGCGACCGTGACAATCCGTTGCCACGATGGTAGCAGAATTCCCCCTCAGGCTGCCCGTAGCGGCTGCCGCTAGAAGTTGTAACCCAGTGCCAGGCCGAAGGTTCGCGGCTCGATGGAAAACACATTGGTGAACAGGCCGGAGGACGGGTCGGTGACGTACATGGCCACCAGGTGATCATCATCGGTGATGTTCTTGATGTAGGCCCTGGCATACCATTGGCCATCGGCTGCCGTGTAGGTGGCCTGCGCGTTCCAGACGTCCCAGGCGTCAATGCGGTCGATGGGGCGGTTGAACAGCCGTGCATACATGGCGTCCTGCCAGTAGTAGTCGATGCGCAATGCCAGTGAGCTGCTGTCGGCAAAAGCCAGGTTGTACTGCGCGCCGACACTCAGTGACCACTCCGGGGCGTTCTGCAGGTGGTTTCCATCAAGGTTCTGCGCAATGCCATCGGTAATCGGCACACCGGCCGCCGCCAGCGCACTGCAGCGGGTGAACGGTGAGCCAAACTGCGCGGCGTAGACGTCCGGCGCCAGCAGGGCTACACAGTTGGAGGCGTTGGTCAGGTCCTTGAGCAGGGTGACATCGCTGCGCCCGGCGGTGGGATCGCGGGTATCGAAGCTTTCGAAGTCCTTCACCTCGGTGTTGAGGTAGGCGAGGTTGGCGTTCAGCACCCAACTGGCGCTGGGTGCAAACACGAACTCTGCCTCACCCCCCCAGATCTGTGCGTCGGTGTTCTCGTTGAAGGACGTGCGGTTGACGATCTTGGACACCTGCATGTCGGTGTAGTCGTAGAGGAAGGCACTGAAGTTTGCCTGCAGGGTGTTGTCCAGCAGCGTGTTCTTGGTGCCGAATTCCAGCGCGTCGACAAACTCCGGTTCGAAGTTCGGTTCCTGGCTGGGGAACTGCACCGGGTCGAAGGGGGGGTTGAAGCCGCCACCCTTGTAGCCGCGGGACAGTGAGACGTAGGCCAGTGTGTCGGCGGTGACTGACCAGTCGAGCACGATACGCCCCGTGGCTTCCTGCCAGTCATTGCTTTCGCGGCGTGTCGCGGTGGGGATGGGCAGGTCCGCGCCCAGTGGCTGCAGCACCGGTGCGCCGGTCGCCGGGTCGTTGTTGAACAGGATCTGCCGATCCTCAATGGTTTTTTTGTCCCGTGTATAGCGCGCCCCCAGCGTCAGCTTCAGGGTGTCGGTCAGTGCGTAGTAGACTTCGCCGAACACTGCCTGTGAGCGGATGCCATACTCGCCGGTTTCGTTGTTGAACTGTGGGCCGACCCAGCCCTGCCCGTCGAGGCCGAGCGCGGCGGCCGGAAACACGCTGGCAAAATAGTCGAAGCCGGAGGAGAAGACCCAGTACTGGTTATCGAGATCGACGTCCATCCAGAAGCCGCCGATGAGGAAGTTCAGCTGACCGTCGAAGTCCGACTGCAGGCGCAGCTCGGCGGACACCTGCTCTGAGGACTGGTTGGATTGGTCGTAGGCTTCAAGGCCGGGGCTGAAGGAATCGATATGGCCGCCAACGCTGCCGGTGGCATTGCGCGAGGGTGCAGAGATGGGCCAGAGGCCGTCGGCATAGAGCGTGGCCGCCGCCGTGGGCGCGACAACAGGCAGCAGCGCCGGAATGGGAAAAGCGCCGGCCACCGTCCACTGGTAATCCATTTGCGACAGGACCGTGGTGTCCTGATAGCCGCCGACAAAACTCACGGTGTAGTCACCCAGTTCCTGTGCGATGTTCAGCGTGAGCAGGGTTTCGTCTGCCCTGTAGACGGGTGACCGTTCACTGGCGACTTTGCGCAGGTCCCGCGGCACTTCGCCGCGTATATTGGAACCCAGCGTGAACGCCCCCAGCGGCCCCAGAAGCGCGTTGGATGCCAGAATATTGGAGAGCTGCGACGAGGGATTGGGAACATCGAAGTCCAGTCGATCCGGCAGGCAGCCCATGACGCCGCTGGGGTCGTTGTGACAGAGCGTCTTCTGGCTGCGGGTGCGTGTGCTGTCCTCGTCGAACCAGGACAGCATCAGGTCGACCTGGGTGCTGTCTGTCGGCAGCCAGCGCAGGGATGCGCGCAGCGACACCTGGTCCCGGCCATCGACATCGCTGCCATTGAATACGTTGTCGGTATAGCCCTCCCGGTCCAGCCACAGCCCGGCAAGCCGCAGGGCGAGGCTGTCAGTCACGGGGAGATTCACCGCGCCGCTGAGCTTCGTGTGGTCATAATTGCCGTATTGCGCTTCCACATTGCCTTCCCAGCCATCGAGACTGGCTGGCCGTGTCACCATGTTGGCGGCGCCGCCTGTGGAGTTGCGACCGTACAGCGTGCCCTGGGGGCCGCGCAGCACGGAGACCTGCTCGATATCGTAGTATTCGGTTTCGAACAGTCGCGGCGAAATCAGCGGCACTTCGTTGACGTGTACGCCCACACCGGCGTCCGCCGACGCGGCGACGAGGTTGGTGCCCACGCCGCGAATCTGGAAGTTGTTGCCGGTGAAGTTGCCCTTGTTGAAGGTGACGTTCGGGGCAGTGAAACGCATGTCGGCGAAGCCGTTGATCTGCTTGCTGCGCAGCGCGTTCTCATCGAAGGCGGTGATGGCGATAGGGACATCCTGCACGGACTCCGCGCGTTTCTGGGCGGTGACGATGACTTCCTCGAGCTGTGCCTGCACCGCAGTGGAGAAGGGCAGTGCACTGGCGACCAGCGTCGCAAGCCAGAGGGGGCGCCCCGAGGGGCGGTCGGAAACGATCATTCCAGCTCCTGCATGATGGTTTGTTATTGTTGTGTTCTGCTGGCCCTGAGCGGGTCGGTTCAAGTTTATGCACAATCGGGTTAACGTAGCAACTTCGCCGCACCTCGGCAGGAAGGGGAATAACGTGAAAATCACGCTGCAACAGTTGCAACACAGTGTGGGCCTGACCCGCGTGGTCATTCATTCGCTGGACTTCAGTATCTACCTCGCCTACGCCGATTTCGGCGCAGAGCCGCTGCTGGTCACCGAAGCCGACGGCAAACCGCTGCGCACGCGCAATGTGACGGAAATGAAGCAGCGCCTCGCCGGCGTGCCCCTGCCGGCGCTGTTTCTGCGCCACCAGAGCGCCTACGATGAGATGGTGGGGCAGCCGTTGCGCACCGGGGACAACAGTCTGGAAGTGCCGCTCGCGCGGGACTGGGGTGATTTCCCCGAAGGCCAATGAGGTGAGTAAACGCGCACACACGATCGTCAACCCGATCCACTCGCTGAACCTGCTTTCGCAGGCGGAGATCGCGGCCTTCACAACCACCCGGGGCGAACTGTTCGAACTGTACCGACGCTGCGCGCTGGCCATTCTCAATACCGACAGCGACAAGGACGACGCGGCACAGATCTACGCTGACTTCTCGGATTTTGACCTGCAATTCGTGCCCCAACCTCGCGGCCTGCGCCTTGAGCTGTTCAACGCGCCGGCCCAGGCCTTCGTGGACGGACGCATGATTCGCGGCTTGCGCGAGCACCTGTTCGCGGCCCTGCGGGATATTGTCTACACCGCCATTTCCCGCGATGCGGGACCGCTGGCGGGGGCTGCCGACCCCACCGATGAGGTGTTCCGGATTCTGCGTAACGCTGACGTGGTGCGGCCGAATGAACAGCCGCGACTGGTGGTCTGCTGGGGTGGCCATGCGATTCCCCGCGAAGAGTATGACTACGCCAAGGCGGTGGGCTATGCCTTGGGATTGCGCGGTCTGGACATCGTCACAGGCTGCGGTATCGGCGCCATGAAGGGCCCGATGAAGGGGGCCGCCGTGGGCCACGCCAAGCAGCAGATCAAGTCGGGGCGCTACATCGGCATCAGCGAACCGGGCATCATCGCGTCCGAATCGCCCAACGCCATCGTCAACGAACTGGTGATCATGCCCGACATCGAGAAGCGGCTGGAGGCCTTTGTTCGTCTGGCGCACGCGATTGTGGTGTTCCCGGGTGGCGTCGGTACGGTGGAGGAGGTGCTCTACCTGCTGTCCATTCTCATGCACCCGGACAACGCACAGAGCCTGCCATTGGTCTTTGCCGGGCCGCGCCACTGTGCCGAGTATTTCCGCGAATTGGAGCGTTTCCTCATCGCCTGCCTGGGCGAGGGGGTGCGCGACCACTACCGGGTTATCCTCGGCGCTCCCGATGAGGTCGGTGCCGCTGTCCGCGCGGCGGTGCAGGCCCAGCACGTGCGCCGGCGCAAACTGCAGCAGGCCTATTATTTCAATTGGGAGCTGGTGATCGCGCCGGACCTGCAGCGTCCCTTTGTGCCTACCCACGAGCACATGGCGGCACTGGATTTGCGCAGTACCCTGCCGCCGCATGAACTGGCCAGCCAGCTGCGCCGCGCCTTCTCCGGCCTGGTCGCCGGCAACGTCAAGTCCTTCGGCATCGAGCAGGTGGCCCTGCACGGTCCGTATCAGTTGAACGGCGAGGCGGGGTTGATGCAGGCCATGGATCGACTGCTGCGTCTGCTGGTCAGGGAGAAGCGCATGAAGCTGGGTGAGGGCGAGTTCGACTACCGGCCCTGTTACCGTATCTGACCGTTGCTCTCCTCGATACGCACACGGTCGCGCCCTGCGGCTTTGGCCGCATAGAGGGCCTGGTCCGCGCGCTGGATGAGCTCGTCCGGGGTACCCTTTTCGGCGGGCCAGGCAGTGGCGCCGCCGACGCTCACCGTCAGGTAGTCCGCAACCGGGCTGTTGGGGTGGGGGATCTTCAGTTCCCGGACCAGTGAGCGAATGCGCTGTGCCACCTGGGTGACGGCGGCGGAATCGGCGCCGGGCAGCAGGGCGAGGAATTCCTCGCCGCCATAGCGGGCCACCAGATCCTCGTCACGCAAGACGTCAGACTGCAGCGCCTCGGCGACCTTGCGCAGGCACTCGTCCCCGGCGATATGGCCAGCGGCATCGTTGTACTGTTTGAAGCAGTCGATATCCAGCATGATGATGCTGACTGGTGCGTGCTGCGCTGCACACTGGGCCCAGGTGCTGTCGAGGTTCTCATCGAGGAAGCGTCGGTTGGCGAGGCCGGTCAGGCTGTCGATGCGCGAGATTTCCTGCACCTTGGACAGGGCGATCTGCAGTTCGCGGGTGCGCCGGTTGACCAGCATCTCCAGTTGCCGTTCGCGCACCACTGCGCGGCGAATTGCCAGGCGGTACAGCCGGTGGAGCAGCAGCAGGGCCAGTATGGTGCCCAGTATCCGGAACCACCACGTCTGGTACCAGTAGGGTGCGCGGTAGATCGCCAGGCGCGTTTCCGCGCCCCGCGGGGAGGTGTCCTGTGCGGCATCGTGGTTGGACGCGGCGACCCGCAGCGTCATTGATCCTGGCGGCAGACCGGTGAAGTAGGCGGTACGACGGCCGCCTACCCTGTGCCAGTCGCGATCAAAGCCCTCCAGCAGGTACTCGAAGCGCAGGGTATGGGGCGCGCCCAGCCGCGGCACTGTGTAGTCCACTTCCAGCGTGGCGGCTTCGGCTGGCAGCATCAGCGGGTCGGCGATGGGTACCGGTTCACCGTTGACGCGTATTTCCTCGATCTGCGGCGGCGCGGGCGCAGCCAGTGTGCTGAAGTCCCTGGGGACCACAGCGACCAGTCCAAGGTTGGAGGGGAACCACAGTCGCCCGTCCTCGGTCTTCCAGCCGGCGGGCTGGAATCCGCCCAGGAACTGGGCCGAGCGCAGGCCGTCGGTCTCGTCGTAGAGACGGGCGCGCACCCGGCGGGACTCACCCCGAGCCACCGCATCCAGCGCGGCGCGCTCGACGGCAACCAGCCCATCTGCCCCGCTCATCCACAGACAGCCGGCATCGTCCTCGAGTATGGCCAGTACCGACAGCTGCGGCATTCCATGCTCCAGCGTGAACTGGAACAGCTGGTCGCCATCGAGCCGGGCAAGGCCGGACTCCCGGCTGCCGATCCAGACGACACCGTTGGCATCGGTGTAGGTGGTGCTGACCAGATTGCTGCCCAGCCCATCAGCCTCTGACCAGAGTTGATAGCTGTCGTTGCTGAGCTGGAGCAGGCCGCCATTGCTGGTTAGCCAGAGGCGGCCCTGTGCATCGGCGCGAAGCTCCCGCAGCAGGGTGGCGGGGAGGTCGGTGCGTTCGATGAAGCGCCCGCTGTCGGGGTCCAGCCAGACCAGACCGCCATCGGTGACCACCCAGAGCCGGCCGTTGGCGTCGCGCTGCAACCCCATCACGTGCACGTTGGGCAGGCCATCGTCGCGGCCGTACTGCATTACCGAGCCATCGCGGTGCAGATGATTCAGCCCGCCGCCGAAGGTGCCCACCCAGAGGGTGCCGTCGGGTTCAGCCAGCAGTGAGGACACGTTGTCGTTGGAGAGACCCTGCTCGCTGGTGTACTGCGTTACGCTGTGATCGGGGTTCAGTCGAAACAGTCCGCTGCCTTCGGTGCCGGTCCAGATGCTGCCGTCCACGGGGCTCTGTGTCACCACAAAGGTCGCGGCGGCCAGGCCCTCGGCGGGGCCAAACTGCAGGAAGTCGCTGTCGCGCAGGCGGTGTACACCGTGCATGGTCGCCGCCCAGACATTGCCCTCGGCATCTTCTGACAGCTCGAAGACATAGCCCGGCTGCTGTGTGGCCAGCGGAAACGCTTCCAGCGTGTCGTTTTTCCCCACTCGCCAGAGGCCATCCCCGTAGGTGCCCAGCCAGAGGTTGCCGTCCCCGTCGCGCAGTGCCGAGTGGAGAATCATCCCGGTTTGCAGCACCGCGCTTTCGTGGGGCACGGGGCCGGTGGCGGTCAGGCGGTAGGTGGAGCCCGCTGCGGTCGCGGCAATCAGGCCCAGTTGTGGATCCTGGTGGAGCAAGTGGACCTGGGTGGAGTCGAGGCCGCTGCCTTCGGTGAAATTGGTGAATGCCGTGCCGTCGAAACGGCTCAGGCCGTTGGTCAGCGTGCTCACCCAGATGGCACCCCCGGGTTCCTCCAGCAAGCGGAACGTGCGGTTGTCCACCAGGCCGTCCTGCTGCGTCCAACTGCGCATCTCGTTTCCGCGAAGCCGCGAGAGCCCCTGGCTGGTGGCAAACCAGAGTGTGCCGTCGGCGGCCGGCAGGATGTCGTGCACGATATTGTCGGCGAGGCCCTCGTCGGTGGTGTAGGCCGTGAATGCGCCATCTACATAGTGCAGTACGCCGCCACCGTAGGTCGCCAGCCACACGCTGCCGTCGGCGACAATTTCAATGTCGCGGATATCGTTGGAGCGGAAGGCGGGTTGATTGAGTTTGTTGAACAGCGTGAACTTGACGCCATCGAAGCGTGCCAGGCCGTTTTTGGTGCCCAGCCAGAGAAAGCCCTCGCGGTCGGACCGGGCGACCCACACGGTGTCCGAGGGCAGGCCCTCATCGCGCCCGAAGCGGTCGAAAAGGTATTGGCTGGGCAGGCGATCGGGATTCAGCGCGACGCCCGGCGGGGCCCACAGGCAGGCGAGCAGCAACGACCCCGCCAGGGCCGGCCAACCGAAGGGGAACCGGATTGTGATACGTGAAGATTTCAGGATGGAGCCACCAACTCGCCAAGCATGCGAGGATACGACAGTGACGCAGCGGTAACAACGTGTAACCCGCGGGGTGTGACCCAGGTCTCCTTGTGCGGGGTGGTCAGTCTGTCGCTGCGTCCCGTCTGACCAGCCAGGCTGCCAGCTGTGCCGCGCTGTCGATCAGGTAACTGCGTGCGCGTGCCAGCCATCCCTGATCGGTGCGCAGGGCGTGGTCTTCATGTGCCCGTGCGATGACGTAGGCGTGGATGTTATCCACCTGTGCCTTGTCGAGCACATCGTCGAAGCGGGGCATTCCCGCCTGCTCCATCAGGCCGTCCAGAACCACGCTGGCGAAGTTCTCATGCCAGACCGGCGCCAGGTAGCGCAGGTCGGGGATGGAGCCATCCCCCACGACATCGGCGCCGTGGCAGCGCGCGCAGAAGCGGTTGAACAGGTTGCGACCCTCGGCGATCTGCTCGTCGCTCGCCTCCGGCATGGGTGGGGGCAGGGGGCGCTCTGCGACGGGGGTCACGGGCAGCGTGCCCGAGGCGCCGAGCTTGAATGCCAGCAGACGGTTGTTGGGATTGCCGGTCGGGTAGCTCCTGCCCATGTTCATCATCAACGCGCCGCCGCGACCTGCGGTGACGGCGATGTATTGCTCGCCGTTGACGCGGTAGCTGATGGGGCCTGCCATCACGCTGGTTTCCGTGGGGAAGGACCAGAGTAATTCGCCGCTATCCGCGCGCACGGCGATAAAGCGGCCGTCCGAAGTGCCCTGGAACACGAGGTTGCCGCCGGTGGCCAGCACCCCGCCGTTGTGCGTGTAGGGGTGGGGGAGCTTCCAGGCCGCCTGTTGGCGCACCGGATCCCAGGCCAGCAGGTGAGCCTTGGGCAAGTGGCTGAGCATGGCCTGGGTAAAGGCCTGCGAGTAGGCTTTGCCACTCAATTCATAGCCGGTGTTGTAGTGTCGGCGCAGGTGCTGGTAGTCAACGGCATCAATCTCGTTGAACTCCATGCCCATGTCCAGCTCCGGGATGTACAGCAGCCCGGTATCCGGACTGTAGGCCATGGGGTGCCAGTTGTGTCCGCCCATGGCGGAGGGGAACACCATGGCCGGCTCCCCGTCGTAGTCCTGCCCCGGATTTTCCTGCGGGCGGCCAGTATCCAGGTCGTAGCCGCTGGCCCAAGTGACCGTGGTGTAGGGTTCTGCAGAGAGCAGTTTGCCCGTTGCACGGTCGACGATGTAGACGAAGCCCGCCTTGGGCGCATGCAGGATGACCTTGCGCTGCTCGCCCTGCCAGGGGATGTCCGCCAGGGTCATTTGCTGGCTGGCGGTGTAGTCCCAGGTGTCGCCCGGTACCTGCTGGTAGTGCCACAGGTACTCGCCGGTGTCCGGGTTCAGCGCCACAATGGAGGCGAGGTAGAGATTGTCGCCGCCCCCGGGGCTGCGAATGCGTCGATTGTGCGGCGCGCCGTTGCCCACCCCCAGGTAGAGCTGATTGAACTCCGGGTCATAGACGATACTGTCCCACACCGTGCCGCCGCCGCCGTAGCGCCACCATTCACCGTTCCAGGTGGCGGCGGCGCGTTCCATGGCGTCGTTCTCGAAGCCGTCAGCGGGGTTGCCGGGTACCGTGTAGAAGCGCCAGGCCAGTTCACCGCTGGCGGCATCATAGGCGCTGACGAATCCCCGCGTGCCGAATTCGGAGCCGCCGTTGCCGATAAACACCTTGCCCCGGGCGACACGCGGCGCACCGGTGATGGAGTAGGCCTGATTGGGGTCGGTGGTCTGGGCCGACCAGCGCAGGCTGCCCGTGGCGCGTTCAATGGCAATCAGGCGTCCGTCGAGTGTGCCGATGTACAGCAGGTCTTCCCAGGCGGCGAGACCGCGGTTCAGCACGCCACAGCAGGCGGTGATGCTTTTGCTGCGCGGCACTTCCGGGTCGAAGGTCCAGAGCATCTGGCCGGTGGCGCCATCAACGGCGTACACCGTGTTCCAGGCACCACTGAAATACAGCACACCGTCAATCGCCAGCGGGGTGGACTGCAGGCCGAGGTGCGTGTCGGTTTCGAAATACCAGGCCATGCCCAACCCGTCGACGTTCCCGTCGTTGATCTGGTCCAGCGGTGTGTAGCGCTGTTCGCTGTAGTCGCGGCCATAGCTCATCCAGTTGTCCACGTCGCTGCCGGCGGCGAGCAGGCGCTGTTCGCTGACCGGCGCAGCATGGGCGATACCTGCCAGCAGGCAGGCGGTGAGGCAGGATGTAGCGAGGAAGCGCATCGTTCGGGACACTCTGTCGATGGGTTGTCACAGGCAATGGTGACCTATTGGGCCGGAAAAACCCGGTCGTGGCCATGCTTCCGGGCAGGCCCTGCGAGGTGGCGTAAATACTTGAACCTGCCGCGCGCCGTGATTCAGGTGGCTGCGACGGGGGCGTCGGCACTCTCCCCGGCGTCCGCGGCGAGCTGCGGGTAAATCACCTCGGCGATGTGCAGGATGTGTTTGGCGGCGCCCTCGAACAGGGCCACGACGTGCAGGCGGCGGGTCGCCTCCGGGGCGGCCAGCAGCCCGTTGCCGATCTGTTCCAGCAGCTCCGCCCGGCGCTGCCGCCGCAGGCGTTTGACGGTTTGCAGCTGTGCCCGCCGCTCCTCCAGGGTCAACTGTTTCAGCTCGCCGCTGCGCATGAGTCCGAGTAGCGCCTCCTGCAGGGCCGGCGTCAGGGCGGCGTTGATATCGGCCTGGGGAAACTCTGCCAGTTCCAGGAAAAGATCGCGCAACTGCATGCATTCCTCACGCGCCCAGTTCAGGTTGAGAAACTGCTCCGAGAGCCCGTTGTTGAGGTGCTGGGCGCCGATGCGGTTGCCGTAGTCGGCGATGGCTGTGAGCAGCACACCGGTGTGCAGGGTTTCCTCCGGTGCCGGCTCCCGGTCCGGGTCGATGATAATGCGTCCCCGGGACAGCAGCTGCTTGAATACGCGCTTGATTTCGGAGTGCATGGCATTCACGCCCATCGCGGGTAACGCGAGTACCGTGTCGTCGAGGTAGCGCAAGCGCTCGGAGCTCAGTTCGGGTTGCTTCACCCAGCGCTCCACGAGGCGCAGCAGTCGGTCTGCCAGCAGCCACATCAGCGCCAGTCCCAGCAGGTTGAACAGGGTATGGAACAGGGCCAGCCCGGTGCTGATATTGGTGCGCCCGTCGGCGCCGCCGGAAAGCTGCTCGGACACCCACCACAGGGGTCCCAGCAGGATCAGCGCAATCACGCCGGTGAACATTTTCTCGGTTACATGCACCAGTGCCAGCCGGCGGGCGTTTGCCGTGGCGCCGATGCTGGCCAGCAGGCTGGTTGCCGTGGTGCCGATATTGGCGCCGATGACCAGCGAGGCGCCCAGCAGGGGCGTAAGCACGCCGGTGACGGATGCGGTCAGGACAATGGCCAGCGCCGCGGAGGATGACTGGATCAACGCCGTCAGCAGGGCCCCGAATACGACGCCGAGCACGATGCCCAGCACACCCGAAGCGCCGAGGCGCTCGATGGGAATCCAGTCGGCCACATCGATAAAGGCATCGCGCAGCATGCCGAGCCCGAGAAACAGCAGGCCGAAGCCCGCCAACGCGATGCCGATGTGTGCCATGCGCCGGTTATCACCGAACAGCTTGAGCAGCATGCCCACGCCGATCAGCGGCAGCGCAACCACTTCAACCTTGATGCGCAGTCCGATCAGGGCGACGATCCACGCTGTCATGGTGGTGCCCACGTTGCTGCCGAAGACTACCCAGGCGGCCTGCTTCAGGCGCAGCATGCCGGCGTTGGTGAACCCCAGCGTGGCGACGATCACCGCGCTGGAGGACTGCACCAGCGCGGTAATGCCGAAGCCGGCGAGCGCCGCGCGCAGCCGCGTGCGGGTGGAACGTTCGAGAAATCCCTGCAGCGAATTGCCGGCGGCGGCCTTCAGGCCATCGGTCATCATGGCCATACCCAACAGGAGCAGCCCCAGGCCCCCGAGTGACAGCGTCAGGGTCATCCACGCCATGGCGGTTCCTCCGCTGTCCCGGTCACCCGGGCGCGGAAATCCTCGGGCACGGGTACCACGCGGCGCGACGGGTAGTCGAAAAAGAGCAGCGTGGTGGCTACCCTGGCCACTTCGACGCTGCTGTCATCCTTGCTGATGCGGTAAACGAACTGGAAGCTTTTCTCCTCGACCTCGCGCGCACCCAGCTCCACCCGCAGCCGGTCGCCGTAATCCGCTTCGGCCAGGTACGCGGTTTCCGCGTGGGCCATGATCAGCCCGGCGTCCTCAAAGGCGATGGCCTGGCCGTGGCCGAGCTGGCGAATGAAGCGCAGCTGCGCCTCCATGGCAATGGACAGCAGCCGGTCCGCGCCGAGGTGATTGGCCGCATTGACGTCGGTGTAGAGCACGTCATAGTGCGTTTCAAACAGAAAGTGATCGGGCAGGTCGATGGTTTTGCGCGGCATGGCCGGGTCCGTCCGGGTGGTTGGTCTACCCGCGCAGTCTAGCGCTGGCGGATGCAATTTGCATGAACCACCGCCTCCCGCGGCACGGGCGCCGGGTGCCCAGGCTGTGCCACGTGAAGCTATAATGCGGAAAACGGTATTATTGGATGGTTTGAGCCGCAATATCATCCATATATACCGCAATTTTCTCCCTTTGACAGTTCACCGCCGCGGCGTAGTCTGCTCGGCTACTATAAGAGTTCCGGTAGCAGGCCGTGGCTGGAACCCATTTATCCCGTGTACGACAGGAGTACGCCCCATGGCGACAGCAGAGCATAATCAGGATCCGAATCCGGTACAGCAGGAAATTGCCGAGATGATGGCGCGTGCCCGCGCAGCGCAGGCGGCCATCGAACACTATACCCAGGAGCAGGTGGACGAACTGATTACCGCCATGGTCTGGTCGGTGGCGCGTGAAGGTGTGTCGGAGAAAATTGCCCGCTTTACCGTCGAGGAAACCCAGCTTGGGAACTACGACGGCAAGTTCCTCAAGATTCACCGTAAAACGCGCGCGACCCTGATGGACATCATCAACGACAAGTCCGTCGGCGTGATCGAAGAGGACCCGGTTCGCAACATCATCAAGATCGCCAAGCCGGTCGGTGTCATCGGTGCCCTGTCACCCTCCACGAACCCGGAGGCCACGCCAGTGATCAAGGCCATCTCTGCGGTGAAGGGGCGCAATGCCATTATCATCGCGCCGCACCCGCGCGCCAAACTGACCAACAAGATGATCTGTGACTACATGCGCGAGGCGATCGTTGCCATGGGCGCGCCGGCGGACCTGGTGCAGAGCATTGATGTGCCCTCGCTGGACAAGACCAACGAGTTGATGCGCCAGTGTGACCGCATTCTCGCCACCGGCGGTGAAGCGATGGTGTCGGCGGCCTATTCTTCCGGCACGCCTGCGCTGGGCGTGGGGGTAGGCAATGCGGTGATTACGGTCGACGACAGTGCCGACCTGGACGAAGCCGCGGAGAAAATCCGTATCTCCAAGACGCTGGACCTGGCCGCCTCCTGCTCCTCGGACAACTCCGTGCTGGTGTTTGAATCCATCTACGACGAGTTTCTCGAGAAGCTCAAGCACGAGGGCGGTTACGTCATCGAAGGTGAGGACAAGGCCCGGCTGCAGAGCGTGATCTGGCAGGACGGCCACCTGAACGCGGCGATCGTCGCGCAGCACGCCACGACCATCGCCGGACGCGCGGGTATCGACCTGCCCGAGGGCAAGCAGTTTCTGATTGTGCCCGAAGTGGGTGCCGGCCCCGATTATCCCTTCTCGGGCGAGAAGCTGACCGTGACCATGGCCCTGTACAAGGTGCGCGACATCGACGAAGCCATCGAGCTGACCAATCGTATCCAGGCGTATCAGGGCCAGGGCCACAGCTGTGGCATCTACTCCAACAACGACGACAACATCCTGAAACTGGCGATGGCCACGCGCACCTCGCGGGTGATGGTTAACCAGCCCCAGGCAGCCTCCAATAGCGGCAACCTGTGGAACGGCATGCGCCAGACCTTTTCGCTGGGCTGTGGCTCCTGGGGCGGCAACAGCATCAACCACAACATTACCTGGCGCGACCTCATCAACGAGACCTGGGTATCCAAACCGCTGGCGCAAACCAAGGTCATCCCGCCCGACGAGGAGTTGTTCGGCAAAGTCATGAATCGCTTCTGAGGAGAGCTGGCCATGGATTTTTCCATCTCAGAGGAGCAGCAGGCGTTTATTGACAGTGCGCGCGCGTTCTCCGACGGTGTGCTGGCACCCAACGCCGCGCAGTGGGACGAGGAGTCTTTCTTTCCGAAGGACGCTCTGCGCCAGGCCGGTGAGCTTGGCTTCATGGGGATGTACACGCCGGAGAGTGCCGGTGGGCTGGGTATGGGCCGGTTGGATGCCAGTCTGATTGTGGAGGAACTGGCGCGCGGTTGCACCACCACGGCGGCATTCCTGACCATCCACAACATGGCGACCAGCATGATCGGCAACTTCTGCACCGATGCCGTTATCGAGGCCTGGTGCCCCGCGCTGGTCAGTGGCGAAAAGCTGGCGTCCTATTGCCTGACAGAGCCCGGTGCGGGCTCCGACGCCGCCTCGCTGCGCACCTCGGCGCGACGTGAGGGGGGCGACTATGTGATCAACGGCAGCAAGGTGTTCATTTCCGGCGCCGGCGAAACCGACGTGCTGGTGGTCATGCTGCGAACCAGCGACAACGGCGCGCGCGGTATCACGGCGCTGCTGGTGCCGGCGGATGCCGAGGGTATCAGCTACGGCAAGAAAGAAGCGAAGATGGGCTGGAACGCCCAGCCCACACGCATGGTGACCTTCGATAACGTGCGCGTACCGGTGGAGAACCGGCTCGGTGCCGAGGGGCAGGGCTTTTCCATCGCCATGATGGGACTCGACGGTGGACGTATCAACATCGCCACCTGCAGCGTGGGCACAGCCCAGCAGGCGCTGGAAGAAGCTACCGCCTACGTGCAGGAGCGGCGCCAGTTCGACACGGCTATCGCCGACTTCCAGCACACCCAGTTCAAACTCGCCGACATGCTCACAGAACTGGTGGCGGCGCGGCAGATGGTGCGGCTCGCCGCCAGCAAGCTGGACCACAAGGACCCACAGGCCACCACCTACTGCGCCATGGCCAAACGCTTTGCGACCGATGTGGGTTTCCAGGTCTGCAACGATGCCCTGCAACTGTTCGGCGGCTATGGCTATATCCGCGAATACCCGATGGAGCGCCATGTGCGTGATACACGGGTGCACCAGATACTCGAGGGTACCAACGAAATCATGCGCGTGATTGTGGCGCGCAAACTGTTAATGGAAGGCGCACTGGAGGTGATCAAATGAGCCTGAGCACATCGGACAAACTGAAAGTCGAGATTCGCGGCCACACCGCACTGGTGACGATCGACAACCCCGCAGCCAATACCTGGGACACCGAGAGCCTGCCCGCGCTGCGCGATCTGGTCGCTGCGCTGAACAGCAATCTGGATATATACGCGCTGGTGCTGACCGGCGCTGGCAGCAAGTTCTTCTCGGCCGGAGCGGACCTGAAACTGTTTGCCGACGGCGACCCGAAAACGGCGGAGCGCATGGCACGCTTTTTCGGCGAGGCCTTTGAAGCGCTGGCGGACTTCCGCGGCGTCTCCATTGCTGCTGTGAACGGCTTTGCCATGGGCGGCGGTCTGGAAGTCGCCCTGGCCTGCGACCTGCGCATTGTTGAAGAGCAGGCCCAGCTCGCGCTGCCCGAGGCGCGGGTCGGCCTGCTGCCCTGTGCCGGCGGCACCCAGCGTCTGGCCTGGCTGGCGGGCGAAGGCTGGGCCAAGCGGATGATCCTCTGCGGTGAGCGCATCAATGCTGCCACAGCGGAGCGCATTGGCCTGGCAGAAGAGGTGGTTGGCACCGGCGAGGCGCTGGAACGTGCCCTGGCCCTGGCCGAGCAGGTGGGCGAGCAGAGCCCCAGCTCGATCGGGCGCTGCAAGCAGCTGATCCACTCCGCCCGCGACAAGGCGATCGGCGATGGTCTGGCGGCAGAGCGCGAACTGTTCGTTGAGCTGTTCTCCACCGAAGACCAGCGCGAGGGTGTGAATGCGTTTCTCGAGAAGCGCAAGCCCGAATGGAAAAACCGCTAAGGATTCAACCATGTCAGATGCCCCTGTCATTGTTGAGCTTGTCGCCTGTGCCGAGCGCAAGCTCGGCCGGCTCACGCTCAACGTGCCCAAAACCCTCAACTCACTGACCCTACCGATGGTTGACACGCTGCAGCAACAGCTGGATGCGTGGCGCGATGACCCTGAGATCGGCGCCATCCTGATTGA
The DNA here is from genome assembly GCA_002416125.1 of Halieaceae bacterium UBA5044. GTDB lineage: Bacteria > Pseudomonadota > Gammaproteobacteria > Pseudomonadales > Halieaceae > Haliea. The sequence goes on along the minus strand of DIBU01000016.1, from coordinate 22,487 downwards.
TGGCAGTGGTGAAAAGGCCTTCTGCGCCGGCGGCGATGTGCAGGCCCTGCACCGCTCCGCAACCGCCACGCCCGGTGGGCCCTGCGAGGAGGCGGAGGCCTTCTTCGCCCGCGAATATCGCATGAACTACACCCTGCACACCTATCCCAAGCCGATCATCTGCTGGGGTCATGGGATCGTGATGGGCGGCGGTCTGGGTGTGATGGCGGGTTGTTCGCACCGGGTGGTGACGGAAGCCACCCGCATCGCCATGCCGGAAATCACCATCGCGCTGTTCCCGGATGTGGGCGGCAGCTGGTTTCTCAACCACATGCCCGGGAAGTCGGGGCAATTCCTTGCCCTCACCGGTGCCTCCATCAACGCTGCCGACGCGGTGTTTACCGGGCTCGCGGACCGTTTTATCGCCAGTGAACACAAGGACGCCGTGCTGGAGCAGCTGCGTCGCAGCGCCTGGCGCGGGGACTGCGCAGCCAATCATGCCCGCGTGCGGCATATCCTGCGCCCGCTCACCGAGCAGAGTATCGGCAGCATGCCCGGGGGCCAGGTGGAGCCGCACCTGAGCCGGATCAATTCCCTCTGCGACGGCGACGACGTCCATCAGGTGGTGGATAACATCGTTAACCAGCAGACCACCGACCAGTGGCTGTCCCGCGCCCGCGACGGCCTGGCGCATGGCTCGCCACTGGCGGCGCTCTGGATCAGTCGCCAGCTGCAGGCCACCCGGCACTGCTCCCTGCGGGAGGTGTTCCAGTCGGAAGTCCAGCTGGCTACCAACGTGGTGCGCTACCCGGAGTTTGCCGAAGGCGTGCGCGCTCTGCTGCTGGACAAGGATCGCAACCCGGCCTGGGCCTACAAAAGCACCCGTGAAGTACCGGAAGCGCTGCTCGATGGCTTCTTCACGGCGCCCTGGCCGAACAACCCGCTGGCCGACCTCTAAACCGCACAGGAGACTTCACAATGGCGCAAGTTGGATTTATCGGCCTTGGCAACATGGGTGGCCCGATGGCCGCCAACCTGATTCGGGCCGGTCATAGCGTAACCGTCTTTGACCTGTCGCAGGCCGCCTGTCAGCAGTTGGCTGAGGCCGGGGCCCAGGTCGCCACCTCCGCCGGTGAGGCAGTGGTGGGCGCCGAGTATGTCATCTCCATGCTGCCTGCCGGCAAGCATGTGGCCAGTGTCTACCTGGGCGATGATGGCCTGCTGGCTCGCCTGGGGCCGGAGACCACCGTGCTGGATTGCAGCACAATCGATGCCGCAACGTCACGCGAAGTGGGCCAGGCCGCAGCGGCCCTGGGTATCGGTTTCATGGATGCGCCGGTATCCGGCGGCGTTGCTGCCGCCGCCGCAGGCACCCTGGCCTTCATGTGTGGCGGCGAGGCGGCAACCTTCGAGAAGGCCCGGGTCATTCTGTCGGGCATGGGCAAGAACATCTTCCACGCCGGCCCGGCAGGGGCGGGGCAGGTGGCCAAGGGCTGTAACAACATGCTGTTGGCCATTCACATGATCGGCACCTGTGAGGCCCTGGAAATGGGTGTACGCAACGGGCTGGATCCTGCGGTGCTGTCGGAAATCATGCTCGCCAGCTCGGGGCGCAACTGGTCCCTGGAGGTGTACAACCCCTATCCCGGCGTGATGGAAAAAGCACCGGCCAGCAACGGCTACAAGCCCGGCTTCATGGTCGACCTGATGGCCAAGGACCTCGGCCTGGCCATGGATATCGCCAGCCAGAGTGGCGTCGACAATCGCATGGGCCAGCTGGCGCGCGAGCTTTACACGCGCCTGCAGGAGGCCGGCATGGGTCAGCAGGATTTCTCCAGCGTGCTCACCTTACTCGAGCAGAAAAACTGAGCTGCCGCGCTCCGCGCCCTGCTGCCGGGCGCTGCGGAGTGCGCGTCGTCAGGCATCCCAGGTCTGTTCAGCCCACACAATGGCCCCATCATTATTGCGGTCCCAGGACTTCTGGCCCAGATGGTTGAGCCGTAGAACGCCGTCATCTTCCTGACGGCTTCCTGTAATGGGCCTGGCCTGCAGAACGTATCCCTTGGCGTCTGCCGATTCGATGGTGAGCTCGTAGTGCGCCGCCCTGTTGGACAGCGCTTCGCGGGGAAAAAGTGCGGAGGAGGGCGCCGCTGGCGTAGGCGCACCGTGCTCGGTGGCTCCGGCATAGGTGCCGCCGAGCGCAAGGTGTTGCTCCATCGCTCCCGCCAGGGCCAGCAGTGCGGCCTTCGCCTGCGAGCGGTTTTCGCCGGCAGAGCGATCCTGGTAGGCGGGCAGGGCCAGAGCGACCGGTATCGCCACCATCGCCAGAAAAACCGCGGCGAGCAATCGGTCGAACCGTTTGAAATGGTGCGCAGCAGTGCGTGATTTGCGAGTCATCCGGTTGTACCCCCGCTTGGCGTCTACTCCCAAGCGCACTAGATACAGGATCGCGCCGCGATTGACGACCATTTCCGCAATGCACGTCGCCAGGATGTGATGCGACTCACGTTTCCCGGCACGCGGTCACGATAAGTCGCCCTGCCAGCGCATCAGGTTGAGAAATTCCCGGCGGTTTTTTGGGCCATAAGTGCGGAAATGCGGGTCCGGTGCATTGCGGCTGTCTTCCCGCCGCTGTGCGACGCTGTCCAGGCTGAAACGCGGCATCAGGTCGGCCACGTGCTGCCCGTAGGGTTTCAGCGCATTGAGCCCGAACACCTTGGCCCGCAGCTCGGCGGTCATTTTCGGGTAGCCGTACATCGCTTGCAGCTTCTCGGCAATCTGGAAGGTGCGAAACGCCTGTATCTGGTCCTGCGGCGACCCGTACCAGATGGAGTCGGTGCCCCAGAGGACGTTGTCCTCCCCCACGTAGGTGAGCAGCTTGCCCAGGGTGTGCGCCGCGCTGTCGGGGTCGCGCATCAGATAGCGCCACGTACTGCCCATCTCCGCATACACATTGCTGTTGGGTGCAATGCCGTTGGCGCGCAGTGACGTGACCAGTGCGTCAACGCCGTCTTCACGGTTCGGGTCGTAGGGCCCCTCTGCGCTGCCGGCGACATAGCCGGAGTGATAGACCAGAAAACTCATATCGGGGTAGCGCCTGGCAACCCTGCCGATGTCGGCGCAGGTCGAATGCTCATAGGACTCTTTGCCAAAGGGCAGGCCCTTGTGGATGGCGACAATCTTCACGCCCAGTTTGCGCGCCTTCTCCAGAAACGGAATGCCGGTGTCTTCGTCGTCCAGCCAGAAGCCTGTGCCATCCGGTCCCCACTGCGTATAGGTCTTCCACGCTGCGACGCCCCAGTGTTCGGCGAGTTCATCCATGGCATCCAGGTCGCCCTCCTGGTTGGGGTTGACCCGGCCGTGCAGCAGCAGGCGGTGGGTGCCCTGCATCTGCTCCACGATTTCCGCGGTAGCGGCCGCTTCCTCTATGGTCAGCGGCTCGGCATCGGAGCGTGAGGGCACGAAGGAGAGCACCATCAGGTCGGTATCCGAGTCGATGAAAACGTCCTGAACAAACTGTTCGGCATTGAAGCAGTCGAGGTAGGCGCGACCCGGCCCTTCCGCGGCAGGGCAGCTGGCGTTGGGCAGCCCGCTCAGGGGGCGAGCTTCGGCAGGCAGCTTTGCTGTCCAGGCACCTGTGGGGTTCACGAAGTGGCCCTGCACATCAAAGATGAACTCGTTGCCACCCACCTGGGCGGCGGCCAGTTGCTGGTCCCATTGTGCATCGGGTTCCAGTTCGAAATAGCCGCCGCGCTCGCCGAGGCTGGCATAGGCACGGTTGAAGGCGAGCAGGGTGGTGGCGGCGCCGCAGGCACTGGTCAGAAAAGCGCGTCGGCGCAGGCCGGAATGCCGTGCACTCTCATCAGCCGTGCTGAGCGCCAGGCGGTTGGCATGGTGGTGTATCGCGTCCAGCGGGATGGGCATGAACTCCCCGTTGGATGTTGTGTCGAGTTTTACCGGCAGGCGGATACCATCCGGGTCCTGTGGGGTGCGCGGGGCCATGGGCTACTCCAGATCAACGGTTCAGGTTCGTGCATGGTAGAACATCGGGTGAATGCCTGCTCAGGTGTTGAAGTCTCCGTGGCGGCCTGCCCCGCCCGCAAAGCGCGCGGCGCCGCCCAGTGCCTCGCTGGCGATGACCGGGTAGCCCCCGCGACCTTCCTCTTGCAGTGCGTTTTCCAGTGGCAGGCTCCACTGGGCGAGACAGGACGCGCGGTCGGCGCGCAGGCAGTGCTGCGGAAAGGCCGCGATTGTGGCGGCCAGCGTCTCTGCGGCCCGCCGCGCCTCGCCATCTTGCACGACCCGGTTGGCAAGGCCCATCTGCAAGGCTTCTGCGGCGTCCACCGGGCGCCCGGTGAGTATCATGTCCAGGGCGCGGCCCTGGCCGACGATCCTCGGCAGACGCACGGTACCCCCATCAATCAGGGGTACGCCCCAGCGCCGGCAAAACACGCCAAAGGTCGCGGATTGCTCTGCGATGCGCAGGTCGCACCAGAGTGCCAGTTCCAGTCCACCGGCCACCGCGTAGCCCGCAACCGCGGCAATCACCGGTTTCTCCAGCTGCAGGTGGGTGGGGCCCATGGGCCCGGGACCGGTGCCGTCTTCATTCACTGTGTTGCGCAGCTCGGGATCGTTCATCGCGGCAAGGTCCGCCCCGGCACAAAAATGCCCACCCGCGCCGGTGAGCACGGCTACGCGCAGCGTGTCATCGTTGGCGAAGTTGATGAAGGCGGCATGCAGGGCTTCCGCCGTGGGCCTGTCAACCGCATTGCGCTGCGCTGGCCGGTTGAGAATGATCGTACACACAGGGCCTGCGCGCTCGGTGATGACGGGCGGTTGAGACATGGCTTCCTCCAATGCGTTTGGGTGGCTTCAGCCACTCTGGGAGAGCAGCCAGTAGAGGGTGGGCAGGGTGACCAGCGATAACAGGATGCCGATACCGATCAGGCCTGCAACCAGGCGCGGTGCCAGACCCGCCATGATGGCGATGGTGCCGGCGGAGATCATCGGTGGCATCGCGGCCTGGAATACGGCGATTTGCGTGGCCAGCCCGCGCTGGCCCAGGGCTTTCCACAGTATGAAGGTACACAGCGGCATCAACACCAGCTTGATCCCCAGTGCAATGGCCAGGGTGAGCCGTTCGCTGCGTGCCAGACGAATGCTGATCTGGAAGCCCACGGCAATCATTACCAGTGGCACCAAGGTGGCGGCAACGGTCGCTACCAGCTGCTCTACAAGGGGGGGCAGCGTCGTCCCGCGCAGCGCCAGCCCGGCCAGCAGGGCGAGGAAAGGTGGAAAACTGACAATCCGTGTGAAAATAGCGCGGGCAGAGGGCGTCGCCACCTGCGGGCTGTAGAAGGCCGCGATCACCACTGCGTAGCTGGCCAGTGCGAGAAAGGAGCCCAACTGGTCGTACACCATGGCGTAGGGCATGCCGGCCGTGCCAAAAAACGACTGCACCAGTGGAAAGCCCAGGTAGGAGGTATTGCCCAAAGGCAGCACGATCAGCAGCGCCCCCACCACATTGCGCGGCCAGTGCAGCAGGCGGCCCAGCAGGAGAACCAGGGGCACCACCAGTAACATGAGCAGCCAGGGGGTAATGGTAGGAATCAGCAGCGCGCTGGAAAACGTGAGCAGCGGCACATTGCTCAGAATCACCGCCGGCAGCGCCACGTTGAGTGCGTAGGCGTTCAGCACCTCCGAGGTATTCCCGGGCATGCCGCGCAGCCGGCGCAGGCACAGGCCGATGCCGAGGTAGGCGAGGATCAGCAGGAAATTGTCCATGTTAGGCGGTGGTGCTCGGCGACCGGAGCGCACATGGTAAGCAAGCAGAGCGGGAATGGGTAGTCGCGCATCACACGCCTTTGCAAATGGCGCGGACGCCGCTACGCTGGCACTCTTTGCCACGGACAGCGAGACGACCTGAGCAATGGACTCCCGCGCTATGGATATGCACCGTAAAGCGCTCGCACAGCAGGGCTATACCGTGTTGCCCGACTTTCTGTCCGCGCAGCAGCTGCACCGTATCAACCTGCTGTTCGACCAGTGGCTGGGCGGTCATCTCGGCCGCAATGCCTTTGAGGGGCAAGCCACCGAGCGCATCTACACGCTGGTTGCGCGGGACAGGGTGTTCCAGGATATCGTGGAGGACCCGCGTATCCTCGCCCTGTGTTCGACACAATTGCTGCCTAATTTCCTGCTCACCGCGAGCCAGGCCATTGTTATCGGCCCGGGTGAAACAGCGCAGCCCTGGCATACCGACGATGCGTTCTACACGGTGCCGCGGCCACGCCCGATGATCAGTCTTTCCACCATCGTAGCCGTTGAGGACTTCACCCCGGAGAATGGCGGTACCCAAGTGGTTCCCGGTAGCCATCGCTGGTCGGACGCGGAGTTGGCGGGCGCCTACCTGCAGGGCGATGAGCCGGCAGGCGAGGCGCTGGACCAGCGCGTGGCAGCCCAGGTGCAAACGGTGACCATGAGTGCCGGCAGCTGCCTGGTGTTCGCGGGAACCCTGCTGCATCGCGGCGGTGCCAACGCGAGTTGCGGAACACGTCGGGCCTTTTCCAACCAGTACTGCCAGCCCTGGGCCCGACCACAGGAGAACTTCTTTCTCGGCATTCCCCCGCAGCTGGCATCCGCGATGTCGCCACAGCTGCAGTCGCTGTTGGGCTATTCTATCCACCCCCCTTTCATGGGTCAGGTTACTGCCTATCACCCGCGCCGCGCGCTGGACCCGGATTTCGTGGCGCCGGTACTCCGCGATCTCGGGGACGCCGAGCGCCGATGATCCACGTCTTCCCCTCAAACAGGCTGGAACACCTGGCCGGCGCGCTGGCCGCCTTGCTCAATGTGCCCGCCGCCTCGCCGCTGGCACCGGAGCATATACTGGTGCAGCACCGGGGCATGCAGCACTGGCTCAGCATGCAGCTCGCAGAGCATCCGCAGCGCGGCATTGCCATGAACCTGCAGTTTCCGCTGCCGGTGCGGTTCATGTGGACGCTGATTCGCACAGTGCTGGGCGAGGACGCTGTGCCGGAGGCCTCCCCTTACCAGCGGGAAGTGCTGGCCTGGCGTATCTACGACCTGCTGGGCAGCCCATCGGTGACTGCAGACCCCCTGTTCCTGGAGCCCACCCGCTACTGGCAGCAGCAGTCCGAGCGGCAACAGCCGCTGCGTCGCTACCAGTTGGCAGAGGAGCTTGCGGACCTGTACGAGCAGTACCTGATGTACCGGCCCGACTGGGTAGAGGCCTGGGACCGCGGTGGCCGTGGAGCACGTGAACCGGACCCGGGAGAGCCGCTGCACTGGCAGGGACTGCTCTGGCGCATGTTGGTGGCCGAGGTGCCCGCGCATCCGGTGGCGTTATTGCGTGAGGCTATGCAGCGTCTCACGCAGCCGGTGGTCGGGTTGCCCGAGCGCTTCTTCGTGTTCGGTGTGAACTCCCTCGCGCCACTGTGGCTGGATTTTTTGCGCGTGCTGTCTGCGCAGCAGGGCGTCGAGATCTTTTTGCTCTACCTGAACCCCAGCAATGAGTTCTGGCAGGAGGCTGCAAGCGAGCGCCAGGTCGCGCGCCGGCGTGCAACCTGGCTGGCGGAGCATGACAGTGAAGACGGCTTCGTCGAGGAACCGGGCAATCCGCTGATTACCAGCTTCGGCCAGCAGGGCCAGCAGTTTGTGCGCCTGCTCGCGGACTGGGCGGACACGGAGACCGAGCTGTTCACGGAACCTGCAGCGGACACGCTGCTGACGATGCTGCAACGCGACATGTTCCGGTTTGTCGACGGTCGCGAAGCACCGACGCCGGTGTCTGATGACTCCATTACCATCGCTTCGGCGCACAGTGCGCTGCGCGAAGTACAGGGACTCCATGACTGGCTGTTGCACCGGTTCAATGCCGATCCCGCCCTGAAACCGCGCGATGTGGTGGTGCTCTGTCCCAGCGTGGAGGACTACGCCCCCTTTGTGGAAGCGGTGTTTGCCGGCCGCTACGAGGGTCTCGGTGATGATGTGCCGCCGCTGCCTTGCTCGATTGCCGATCGCAACCCCGGCGACGCGGACCCCACGATTGCTGCCTTCCTGGCGTTGCTGGCGCTGCCGGATGCGCGTTTGCAGGTCGGTCAGGTGCTGGGCTGGCTACAGGTGCCTGCCATCCAGCAGCGCGCTGGCATTACGCCTGCGGAGCTGGTGCGTATCGGCCACTGGCTGCAGGCCGCTGCGGTGCACTGGGGCCTGGATGGTGAGCACCGCCAGGAATGGGTGCCGGGCACCAGCGGCGACGAATTCACCTGGGCCCAGGGGCTGGAGCGCCTGCTGCTGGGGTTTGCCTGGGGTGACGAAGAGGCGGTGGTGGAGCAACGTTTACTGCTGCCACAGGTCGAGGGCGCCGATGCCCTCCTGCTCGGGCGCCTGTGCGCCTTCATCGAGGCCCTGCAGGCACTGCGCCGGGATCTCGGCGCGCTGCGCAGCGTCGCCGACTGGCAGCAGTTCCTGCACGACAGACTGCGCCTGGCCTTCCTGGCCGAGGGTGGCCCGCTGGATGCGGCGCATGAGGACCTGGTCGCTGTGATCCGGGAGCTGGGCGAGCACAGCAGAGCGGCGGGTTTTAGCAGCGAGCTGCCGCTGGCGGTGGTTCGGGAGGTGTTGCAGCGCAGCCTGCAAAGCCCCACGCGCACGGGGCGACAGTTCCTCACCGGGCAGGTGACGGTCTGCTCCATGGTGCCCATGCGGTCGATTCCCTTCAAACTGGTGGCGGTGCTGGGGCTGAATGACGGCGAGTTTCCGCGCCAGCGCCCGCCGCTGGGTTTCGACCTGATGGCGCAGGATCGGCCGCGACCGGGTGATCGCTCCCGCCGCGGTGATGATCGCTACCTGTTCCTGGAGGCCCTCGTTTCCGCACGCGATGCCTTGTACCTGAGCTACCAGGGGCACGATGTGCGCAATAACAGCGAGCGCCAGCCTTCTCTGGTACTGGCAGAACTTACCCGCTATCTGGAGCAGGCCACGCATTGGCGACGCAGCGATCTCAGGACGCTGCCACTACAGCCCTTCAGTGCGGACAATTACCGGGGCCAACTGCGCACCTTTGATCCCCACTGGCGGCGTCTCGCTGCACCGCTCGCTGCGCCCCTGCGGGTGGTGAGCCTGCCGGCGCCGGAGCAGCTGCCTGAAACCCTGCCGCTCACCACGCTGGTGCGGGCGCTCGAACACCCGGCGCGACACTTTGCCGAGCAACGCCTGGGCCTGACCCCGGAGCGCACGGCCACCGCGCTGCTCAGCGATAGCGAACCTTTCGTCACCACGCACCTGGATCGCTACCGTGTGCAACAGGACATGCTGGGGCACCTGTGGGCGGGTGACAGCGCCGGACTGGAGGCGGCGGTCAGGCGCGAAATGCTCTCCGGCCGCTTGCCCGCCAACCCGGTAACCCCACTGCAGATTGCACAATGGCGGGAGCAGGCGAGCGGTTTTGCACAGCACCTGCAGTCACGTTCAGCGCCGCCAGCGGGTGAGCAGGTGTCACTGGCGCTGCACGGCCTGCAGTTGACGGCCACGCTGCCGCGAGGTGCCGAGGGCAGCCTGGTGTTTGCGCGTCTGGCCAACCCCAAGGCCCGAGACTACCTGACCCTCTGGCTGCACCACCTGGTGGCCAATTGCCTCGCCCCCAGCGATACGCTGGGTTTTTATCGTGGCGAGGACAATGGCGTGCTGGAACTGCACGCAGCGCCTCTGCCAGCGGAGCACGCTCGGCAGCTGTTATCGGACTGGTGTCAGCTGTGGCAGGACAGCCTGCTGACGCCACTGCCGCTGCACGGCAGTCTGGGCATGCTGGCCCTGGAGGAGGGCTTCGTGGAGACCCATTTTCCGGCGCTGTGGGAGGACAGTTATCAGCGCGCGGGGTTGGGCGCGGACCCGTGGCTGGCCTGGTTCTGGCCCGAGCCCCCGGACCCGCAGTCTCTGCAGGCGCAATTGCTTCCTTTCTACGGCCCCATGCTGCAGCACCTTGAACACACGCAGATTGCGCTGGAGGCAGGCGGTGGTTGAATCCCTGCGGGCACAGACCCTGCCGCTGCAGGGGCGGCAGCTGATCGAAGCCAGCGCCGGCACCGGCAAGACTTTCAACATTGCCCGTCTCTACCTGCGCCTGCTGCTGGAGCGGCAGCTGACGGTGCAGCAGATTCTGGTGATGACCTTCACCCGGGCCGCTACGGCGGAGCTCAAGGGGCGTCTCGCCGAGGCAATCAACGCGGCCCTCACACGCTGGGGGGGCGACGCCGAAGACCCGTTCTTCGCCCACCTCTACGCGCAGCAGCCGGCGCCGCGCGCGCGTGCCCTGCTGCGCCGCGCGCTGCTGGATATGGATGAAGCTGCGGTGTTTACCATCCACGGGTTCTGCAAGCGGGCGCTGACCCAGCAGGCCTTTCGCAGCGGCATCAGTTTTCATGCCGATATGGAAGCGGAGACGCGTGCGCTTGTGCTGGAGGCACTGCAGGACTGGTATCGGCAACAGAGCCAGCAACCCGGTTTTGCGGCGCTGTATGCGCTGTGGGATGGACCGGAGGCCTTTTTCGCCACCTGGGGCCGGGTGATCGCCGGCACCGAACCCGTGCAGGCACCGGACATGCCGGACCTGCGGGCTGACTGGCGCGCGCTGCGTGCGGCCTGGACCGAGGAGTCTGCAGCGTTTCAGGCGCTGGATGTGGACAAGCGGCGTTCGCTGCACACCCGGGCCGAGGCCGCATCGGTGCTGCAGTCCCTCACCGAGGCACTGGACGCCGAATGGCATCCGGTACAGGCGGCGCAACTGGCGTCGTTATTGCCGGCCAGATCCTACGTCAATACAGCCGCCAAGCAGGCCCGTATGCCGCTGCTCTACGCGCTGATGCAGCAGCTCCCCGCTGCGGCGCGCGCCTACCGGGCCAGTGTGGCGCAGGCGGGCATCCGCTTTGCCCGTGAGCACCTGTCTGTGGCCAAGGACCGGCTCGACCAGCTGGATTTCAGTGATCTGGTTGCACGTCTGCGACAGCGGCTACACGACAGAGAGCAGGGCCCGGCGCTGGCCGCTGCGTTGCTGCAACAGTATCCGGTGGCGCTGGTGGACGAGTTCCAGGATACCGACCCGGAGCAGTACGACGTGCTCAACGCCATTTACGCTGCTGCGTCGCCCTCAGCGCCACTGCTGTGCATGATCGGTGACCCCAAGCAGGCCATTTACGGCTTTCGCGGCGGTGATGTGTTTGCCTACCTGCAGGCACGTGATGACGCCGACACGCAGTGGGTGATGGACACCAACTACCGCTCCAGCGAGGGCGTGATCCGCGGTTACAACCGGCTTTTTTACGGCGCCGAGCTGTCCGCTGCCGCCGGCAGCGATGTTTTTGGCTTCGGCATCGACTACCACCCGGTGCGGGCGGGGCGAACCGATCTCGCGGGTCTGGAAGACCCGGCTCCACGTGCCGATTTCCAGTGGTGTCTGTTGCCCCATGACCCGACATTGCCCGGCGCAGACAAGCGGGGCACGGGCTACACCCGGGCCGGCCAGCAGCATCTGGCGCGCTGGACTGCGGAGGAGATCGCGCGCCTGCTGCGCCAGGCCCGCCTGGAGGGCGAGGCCCTGTCACCGGCGGATATCGCCATTCTGGTACGCGACCGTTTCGAGGCCGCCGAGATGCAGCGGGCGCTGCGCGAGCTGGGCCTGGATGCGGTTTACCTGAGTGCCTCGGACAATGTTTTCAACAGCGACGAGGCGGCCAGCCTGCAGCAGGCCTTGCTCGGTATTCTGCATATGGAGGATGACCGGCTGCTGGTAGCGGCCCTGGCCACGCCGTGGCTGGGCTATGACACCCCGGCCCTGTATGCGCTGCGTCAGGACGAGCACCGCTGGGCCGCGGCCTGCGCTGATGTCGCAGCGCTGCGCCAGCAGTGGTTTGCCCAGGGCTTCATGAAAATGGCGCTGGGCCTTTACCAGAAACATCTGCAACCGCTGCCCGGCAGTCACGAACGAACACTCACCAACAGCCTGCACCTGCTGGAGCTGCTGCAGGCGGCCAGCCAGCGCCATCGCCAACCTGAAGCCCTGCTGCACTGGTTCGCCAACGCCCGCCAGGAAGCCGAGGGCAGTGCCGGTACGGAAACACAGCAACTGCGCCTGGAGAGTGACGGCAGGCTGATCCGTCTGGTAACGCTGCACGGGGCCAAGGGTCTGGAGTATCCCGTGGTGTTCCTGCCGTTTATCAGTTACGGCCGTGATCAGGCCCGCCAGCGTCCGGGCATTGTGCGCTACCACCAGCGCCATGACTTCAGTGCCCGGCACGCCCTCGAGCCTACGGATGAGGAACTGGCCTGGTATCGCGAGGAGCAGGCTGCGGAGGATGTGCGCCTGCTGTACGTGGGGGCGACGCGCGCTGCGCGCCGCGTCTACCTGATGGCAGCGGCCTTTGCCAGCCTGCAGACCTCGCCGCTGGCGCGTTGCCTGAAGGTCACCCGCTGGGACGCCCTGGAGCAGCAGGTGCGGGCCATGGCCGATGCCGGCGACTGCGCCGTGTTGCAGCTGGAAGGGCAGGATACGGCACCTGCGCCTGCCACCGCTGCCACAGCAGACACCGCGCTGGCACCGGCTGTGTTCACCGGGCGCATTGAGCGCGACTGGTGGCTGTCATCCTTTTCTGCACTGACCCGCAACGTGCGCCACGGCGGCCTGTCGACGCCGGACAGAGACGGCGAGGTCACCGCGCCTGCCGAGCCCGGCCCCGACTCGCCCGGAGAATTGCGCTTCTCGTTGCGCCGTGGCGCTGAGGCCGGCAACCTGCTGCATGATCTGCTCGAGGACCTGGACTTCCAGCGCCCGGACCTGGCGCGCGCGCTGGACCAGGCGGAACGCCGCTATCCCAACCTGCTGCTGGGTCAACCCGGCTGGCGCGCGGCGCTGGCGGAGTGGGTGGCGCAGCAGCTCGCGGCGCCGTTGCCCAGTGGTGCGCGCCTGGCGGACCTGGCGCCGCAGCAGACCCTGCGCGAGGTGGAATTCTATTTTCCCATGCAGGGTGACGCTGATCCCGAGGCGCTCGGGCGCCTGCTTGTGCGCCATCGGCGCGGCGCCGAGGCACCGCTGCCAGCCCCGGTGCGGCTGAAGGGCATGATGCACGGCTATATCGACCTGGTGTACCTGTGGCAGGGGCGCTACTACGTGGTGGATTACAAGTCGACCTACCTCGGCAATCGGCTGGGGGACTACCATGCCGATGCGCTCACCGCCGATGTACAGCAAAACGTCTACGACCTGCAGTATTTGCTCTATACCCTGGCACTGCACCGCTACCTGCGCACGCGGCTCGTGGACTACGACCCCGCCCAGCATCTGGGGGGGGTGCACTACCTTTACCTGCGCGGCCTGCACCCCCGTGGGGGAGCAGGGGTTTACCACCGCGATGTGGACATCGATGGTCTCCATGCGCTGGATAGCTTCTTCCGCGCGCAGGAGGGTGGCGGATGATGTTGTCGACCGAGGCCCCGGCGCTGGATCGCGCCCTGGCACAGGCGCTGTGCCGGTGGTACCGCTGCGAAGACGACTGGTTGCGCCTGACGGTTATGGCTGTCAGTCAGGCGCTACAGGAGGGGCACAGCTGTCTGTACCTCCCCGACTGGGCCGAGCGCGGCGTCGCGGGCGCCCTGGGGCACGGTGCCTTGCCGGCACTGGATGACTGGCAACACAGACTGTCGGCCTTGCCGCTGGATGCGGACAGCGCGACGCCGCTGGTGCTCGACGGGCCGCGACTCTACCTGCGGCGCTATTGGCAGTTCGAGCAGCGGCTGGCGGCGGCACTGCGTCCGCGCCTGGCGTCGGCCCCAGCGGCCGATCCTGCGCAGGCGCGTGAGGTGCTGGACACGCTGTTCCCCGCCCGTGCCGTGGGTGAGCCGCCCGACTGGCAGAAAGTGGCAGCGGCGAATGCCCTGCTGCAGTCATTTACCGTGGTGGCTGGCGGCCCGGGTACGGGCAAGACCTACACCGTCACCCGTCTGCTGGCCTGCCTGATTGCCTGTCTGGCACCCGGGCGTGCCGCGCCGCTGGCGATTGGCATGGCGGCGCCCACCGGCAAGGCCGCCCAGCGGCTGGCCGAGTCGATAGCGGCGGCCCGGTCGGATCTCCAGGGGCTGTTGCCGGCAGCGGTGCTCGATGCCATACCGGATACCGGCATCACACTGCACCGTCTGCTCGGGGTGGTGTCATATAGCCCCGGTTTCCGGCACCGCGCCGACAACCCGCTGCGGCTGGATATCCTGGTGGTGGACGAAGCCTCCATGGTCGACCTGCCCCTGATGACGCGCCTGTTTGAGGCGCTGCCGGCGCACTGTCGTGTTATTCTCCTGGGGGATCCCGACCAGTTGCCCTCGGTGGCCGCCGGATCGGTGCTGGCGGATCTCGCCGCTGGCGCTGCCAGCGGCTACAGCCCTGGGCGGCTGGCCGGGTTTGCCGCGCTGGGGGTGACGCTGGAGGCAGCAGAGGCGGGATCCGGCGAGGCTGATTACCTCACGGTGCTGCGCCAGAGCCGCCGTTTCGATGGCAGCGGCGGCATTGCCCGGCTGGCGCGGCAGGTTCTGGCAGGCGACGGCGCGGGGAGCCTGCAGACACTGAGTGCCGCCGATGACACACTGGCCCGGTTTGACGACGCGGGCAGCGGGGCGGCGGTGACGCGCTGGCTGGATCTGTACTACCAGCCCATTGCGAAGGCCGACAGCCTGGCGCAGGCGTTCATGCACCTGCAGCAGTTCCGCATTCTGTGTCCGACCCGCGGTGGGCCGCGTGGCGTGGAAGCGATCAACCGTCTGGCGCTGGCGCGGATGAACCCTGCGGGGCTGGCGCACTACCGCGGCAAACCCATCATGATCACCCGCAATCACCACGACCTCGGCCTGTACAACGGTGACGTCGGGCTGCTCTGGCCGGACGACGGGGGCCAGCTGATGGCCTGGTTTCCCTCAGCGGGCGGCTTCCGCCCCATGGCGCCCGGGCGGCTCCCCGAGCACGAGGTGGTGTACGCCATGACGATTCACAAAACCCAGGGGTCCGAGTTCCAGCGCGTGGCCCTGTTGCTGCCGGAGCAGGCCCGCGCCGGGCTCACCCGGGAGCTGCTGTACACCGCCATCACCCGTGCGCGCGAGGCACTGGAGGTCGTGGGGAGCGAGGCGGTGTGGTGTGCCGGCGTAGCGCAGCGGGTGCAGCGCGACTCGGGTCTGCCGGCTTTGCTGCGGGCCCGGTAATTCGCTCGGCAGTCAGGGTTTCGCCACCCACACTCCGTGTCTGCCATAGGCCTGCCAGCCCCAGGCCACCCAGCGCAGTAACCGGTTGGCGAGCCAGAGCGCCCAGATAAGCATCACGGCGCGATAGACCATCAGGTTGACACTGATCACGGTGGCAGTGGGGAAGCTGTCTGCGTCCGCCCGGTCCTGGAAGAAATTGTAGACGTGCGACCAGCTGTTATTACCGGTGACCAGCATGTTCGGGCTGGACAGCAGGCCCAGCGGAATTGCCGAGACCAGGGTGGCGAGCGTGATGAACGCACCAATCCCCAGTGCCACCTGCATCAGGTTGAATGTCAGTCGGTTCATGCCGGCGGGATCCATACGCTGCCGAAGTGCCAGCAGGAACAGGAAACCGGCGACGACCAGTACCCCGTAGCTGTTGACGGTGGACAGCCCGACCCCCAGCAGCAGCCACCCCGCCAGGCCGATGGGAATACCGGCGCCGATGCGCCGGTTCAGCCCGTGCAGTAGCAGGGCACCGAGCAGGATGACGCAGAAGACGCCCCAGTACAGCATGGCGGGGCCGATCGCCGGCCCGCTCAGGTACAGCGGCCAACGGTCCTGCGGCAGGGTGTAGGCAAGCGAAATGTTGCTGGCTCCCCCGGGCAACACGACCTGGGGCGTCTCACTCCACCAGCCGCTGCCACCGTCCTGCTCGAAGGTCAGGCTGATGTGCTGATGGCCGGGCTGCAGGGCCACGGTGACGGTATTACTCTCGGGAAGGTTGAGGTCGTTGCCGTTGCGGCTCAGCGCCGTCACACGGCTGCCGGAGGGCAGCGTCAGGGCATAGTCCTGCCCCATGCTGGCCTTGATGTTCAGGGCGAGCTGACTCTGCCGAACTGCAGTGCCCGCCTGGAAGGACAGCTTTGCTCCCTCGACGGTGAAGGTCGGGCCGGCGACGCCCTCCGGCCGCTCGAACTTCAGTACCAGCGATTCCCCTGGCCAGGGTTTCCACAGTGGCTGCAGGCTGTCGGCACCGCCGAGCGGGCGGGTTGGCGGCAGGCCCTCGTGACTCAGTCGCCACAGCGCCGAAGGACGCAGGCGCCAGGTCTCGACATAGTGATCCCCGCTGGCGGCCTGCAGTTGCAACTCGCTCACCGGGTTGATGCTGGACTCCCAGCTGACCTGCTGCTGGCGATCGCTGAACTGCAGCTGTGCCTTGCCGCCGGCGAAATTCACCGCGCTGGACAGGGGGCGCTCCAGGTCCAGCAGGGGAACCTCCACGGCCACCGGCCCCGCGGCCGGTGCCAGCCGCGTGACCCGGGTCACGACCCGCCACTGCAGCCCGATGTGGAATTCGCGGTGCACGGCGAAGAAGGCCTCAATGGGGTCCGGCTTGATGCGCTTGCCGGCCTCTGCCCGGGCCGCCGACAGGGCGCGCAGGGACAGCGTGCCCGAGGGCACACGGCCATCCACCAGGCCACTCAGCTGCCAGTCGCTGCCGCGGGTGCTCAGGTTGTGGATTGCCACGGGCAGGCTCACGCTGGCCGTGTCTCCCTGCAGCGGACCGCCCAGGCTGATGATATGGTGGCCCCGGGTCAGCCGCACAGACAGGAATCCGTCGTGCAGGCGAGCACTGGCGTCGGCACCGTTCACCTGCAGGGTCGTCACCTGCCAGCCCTCGCGGGGGGTGGGCAGCTGCAGCAGCATATCGGCGGCCGCATAGGCGCTGAAGCCAATGGTGAGCGCATTGCGTTCGGTGGTGATGACGCCTTCGTCGAGGGCGACGCAGTGCGGCGTGCAGGTCGGCGGTTGCAACAGCCGCTGTTCCAGTTCCTGCAGCAACGCGGCGGGCGGGAAATCCTGCGCCACGGCCGGCGCAGGCAGGGCGGGGAGCAACAGGCCCACTGCCAGGGCCAGTGCAGCGGCGCCGACGGATGGGTTGCCGACGCCGTTCCCGTCGTCTGCCGGCGGGGCGCGCAGCGCGTGCAGCAGTGCCTGCATCAGCAACCCGGCATAGGCAAGGGTCAGCAGCACACCCACCACCCGCCACAGCCGCGTCAGCCATGGGGGGCTGTACAGCACCGAGAGCCGGGCACCTTCCGGCACCGGGCTGCCGGAGCGCAGCTGTACCGTGTTCCACAGCCAGTTGGGCGCACCGGGTCCGGTTTGTACGCGGTCGGTGTCCCCCAGCAGGTAGGCGGTTTCGGCGGAGCCCGGGGGCGCGCCGGCGCTGAATACTTTGCCTGCCACCGCGGATCGTTGTGCCAGGGCTTCGGCGCCAGCCTGCACACTGTCCGCAACGGCGGCCACTTCCCTCAGGTCAAGATCGTGGTTGGCGTCGGGGTGGACACCGAGGTCGTTGCTGTAGTCATAGACCCCCACCGCGCTGCGCTCCAGTGAGGGGTAGATGGCGAGGCGGAAGTTGCTGATCGAGAACGCCACCAGCGCCAGCGCCAGCGCGGCTGCGATGCCGGTGACGGTGGCTGCAATGGCGATGCTGCGCCGCATGCGGCCCCGGGCAACGGCAGCGAGGGGCAACAACAACAGCAGGGTTGCCAGCAGCGCAGTGGGCATGCCCGGCTCATGGTAGCCGGCCAGCAGGGCGACGCCCGCCAGCGTCGCGGCCTTCACACCCAGCAGTTTGCGTGTGGCAGCGACCATCACCAGCACCAGGAAGATGTCCCAGAGGTCCCAGTCACTCAGCCAGGTGCCCTGCACGCCTTCCACCCCGGAAGCGTGCAGGATGCGCCAGCCGGGCGGGATGTGCAGCGTTGCATCGAAGCTGTCGGCGCGGCTTTGCCAGCCCGTTGCCGAAAAGTCTGTGGGGGATGCAATGCGGGTGACCGCTTGCAGCGCGATGTCCGGGCTGCGGATCTCGACCCCCTCGGTGTCGGCATGCCGCGTGACCAGTACCGGCAGGCCGGACACGCTGGCGCTGCCGAGCTGTGTGTCGGTCTGCGCGTTCAGCCGCCAGTCACTGCGCATGGCCCCGGTCACCTGCTCCACGCCGGTGAGGGCGGTGCCGTCGAAATCCAGCCACAGGTTTCTGTTCACCGCGAGGCTGTTACTGGGGGGGGACTGGTCGCCACGGTATTCCGTGGTGAGCTGCAGAGCGTCGTCAGCGCTCAGGCGCCAGGCCGGGAGTTCTTTCCAGTCCTCCGGAATCGGTGCCTGCGACGTGTCGATGCCGGGCGCCCCGGAGAGTTTCACCTGTCGCAGGTTGCTGTCAGCGGCAAAGCTCAGGTACTCCACGATTGGCCAGGGCGCGCCGTGCTGGGTGGCGGCAAGCTGGTCTGCGGGCCGCAGAAAGCGCGACACCGTCGTAATGGTGTGCCGTCCCGCGGTCAACTGCACGCGCAGGTCACCGTTGTTCTCGACGCGGGCGGGCAGCGGTGAGTCGATGTCCATCAGCGCGGTGCCTGGCCAGGCGAGCTGGCCGGTCTGTACTTCTCGCGGTTCGCCGCTGACGGTCATCACCACGCGTGTTTCCAGCGTCATCGGTACGCCGTCTGTCAGCTTGCGAAACACCTCGATGTCCAGTGAGTTGTTTTCTCTCGCCGCGGTGGTTGCTCGGTCGCGGTTCAGCAATACCTGTTTGCCGCGACGCTCTGCCGGTGCCGCCTGGCCACCTTCGGTGACGCTGACCAGGGCAATCGAGTCCGGCACAGGAAGGGCCGCAGGGCGTCGCTGCCAGCGGAACTGCCCGCTGATCCGGTGCTTGCCGCGCGCCAGCAGCGCCTGCGGTTGGCCGGCCTGGTCGAGCACGGCGGCCCGCGCCCCATTTACGGTAACGTTCAGCGGCCAGACGCCGGGGCCGCCGGGTAGCGGTGCCAGCGCATCCTCCTGGAACACCTCGACCTCGTACGTGAAGAGCAGGCCCTGAGGCTGCACCTCAAGGTTGAGCCGGCCGGGCCAGAGACAGGCGCGCTCTGGCGTGTCTGCGAACACCCAGGGACAGGCGCTGTCCGGGTGCTTCTCGAGTAGCCAGGCCTCCCAGCGGGCCAGGGACGCAGGGTCAGCCGCCGCCTGCAGACTGACCAGCAGCATGACCAGGCAGGTCAGCGATCTGAATACGGCGTGGGGCATGTGGATCTCCGGCGCAGGGACTTTTATACCCTAAACATAGCACCCGGCGCGGGTACCGCGCTGCGATTTTCGCGCGCCGCGGGGGGATCAGACGCTCTGCCGGTCCTGCGCCAGCGTGTCGAGATACTCGGTCACGCCGCAGATGCGGCTGTCCCGCAGGGTGAAAACAATGCAGTAATCGTTGCGATAGGGGTTGCCGTTGGCGAGCCGGGCCTGCATGGAAAACAGCGCGGCCACCCGGGTCTGGTCGGCAATCAGCGGCTGCAGGGTGATGGCCATGCTGCCGGCTTCGTAAACCCCCACCCCGCTGTGCAGCAGGTCCATGACCGCCGCATGGCCCACCCGCGGGTTGGGCGTGATATGGGGGTTGCTGGGCGGTACCTGCCAGGTCACATCGTCGCTGAAGAAGTCCGCGAGGTCGCGATCATCCGCGAGGCCCTGGAGCACGGCGAAATAGTGTTCGATGACGGCCCGGTTGGCCTCCGCCGGGTTGAGCGCTTGCGCCATCCTTCAATCCTTGTTTTTGTGCGCCTTGGTGTCTTCCATCCAACCAATCGTCGGGGCTGCAGGGTGAAGACCACACAAGTATCGTTGATTGTGCGCTTAGATCAAGCTCCGCTGTCCCGGGAGACGCGGGGCTTCACAGTCTCCCTCGTGCTGTTAGGATGGTGGCAACCGGCCGCGGTGAGCAGTTCTCACCGGGCGCGTGAACGCATTGCAGGAGCCCGCTGATGTTGAGACGTTTCCTTTTCGCCGCAGGTATGGCGGTTATTGTGGGCGGCTGTTCCACAGGCAAGGTGCCGGTTTCTGCCGCGGCTATTGATCCCGCGCGCCTTGAGGCGATGGTCAAGGTGCTGGCGTCAGACGCCTTCGAGGGGCGCGCACCGGGCACGCCGGGCGAGGATAAAACCGTCGCCTACCTCATTGAACAGTTTCAGGCCATCGGCATCCAGCCGGGCGGCCGGGACGGGCAGTGGACACAGGCCGTGCCCATGATGCGCACCTTCCTCGAATCGCCGCAGTTGGCGTTCACTTACCCGCAAGGCCAGCTACAGTTGGTGCAAGGTGAGAATATAGAGGTCAGCACCGTGCGGGCAGCGGAGCACATCCACGCCGAGGAAGTGCCGCTGGTGTTCGTCGGTTTTGGCGTGACGGCCCCGGAGCGAGACTGGGACGACTACGGTGACATCGACCTGACGGGCAAGATTGCCGTGTATCTGGTGAACGACCCCGACTTCGCTGCCGAGCCCGGTGAGCCTGTTGCCGGGCGCTTTGGCAATCGCCGCATGACCTACTACGGCCGCTGGGCCTACAAGTACGAGGAGGCCGCGCGGCGCGGGGCCCTGGGCGCACTGGTGATCCACGAGACCGAAGCGGCGGGTTACGACTGGAGCGTGGCTGCGGCCGGTGCCGGGGAGCGCGTGGCGCTGGCCAGGAATGCAACGGGCCCCGCGCCGATCGCGTTACAGGGTTGGCTGCATGAAGGCGCCGCCACGGAACTGCTGGCCATGGCGGGACATGACCTGGCGACACTTCGCAGCGCGGCGCGGCAACCGGATTTCTCCGCGTTCGAACTCGACGGGGTGCAATTCCGTGTGCACTCGGACGTCACCGTGACCCGCTTCGACAGCCGCAACGTGCTGGGCCTGTTGCCGGGTTCCGCACGGCCTGATGAGGTGCTGATGGTATCGGCACACTGGGACGCCTACGGTGAGGGGCCACCGGACGCGCAGGGTAGAACCGTGCGTGCGGGCGCCAACGACGATGCCCTGGGCACGGCGGGTGTGCTGGAGATCGCCCGGGTGCTGCAGGCGGGCCCGCCGCTGGAGCGCAGCGTGGTGTTCGCGCTGTGGACCGCGGAGGAATCCGGCCTCGTGGGGTCCCAAGCCTACGCTGTGGACCCGATCTACCCTCTGGAGACTACGGTAGCCAACTTCACGCTGGACATTCTGCAGACGGCCGGTGCCGCGCGGGATGTGATTCTCGTCGGTGAGGGGCAGAGCAGTCTGGAGGACGATCTGGCGCGGGCTGCCGCAGCGCAGGGGCGTTACGTGACGCCCGAGAACCTCCCTGAGAACGGCCTGTTCTACCGCGCTGACCATTTTTCCCTGGCGCGCGCCGGTGTGCCTGTGCTCCTGCTGATGGGCATTGCCGGTGGCGCCGACCTGGTGGAGGGCGGTCGTGCCGCGGGCAACCAGTGGATCGCCGACTATGTCGGCAACTGCTATCACAAGCCCTGTGATGCCTGGTCGCCCGACTGGGACCTGAGCGGAGCGGTGCAGGATATCGAGCTGTTTCGCCGGATGGTGGAGGATCTCGGCAACGCGCGCCGCTGGCCGGAATGGCGCCCCGCGTCCGAGTTCAAGGCCGTGCGCGACAGCAGCGCCGCGGCGCGAGGACGGGTGAACCGATGGTGACCCGGCAGCAGGTGCCGCGCCGGGGCCTGCGGAATTACACTTCATTGCCACTGGAACCGGGGGAGCGTGAACATGTCGCCTGCAAAAACGTTTGAACAGGTGCGCGCCGAACAGCTGGAGTACAACGCCAGGCGCGAGTCGGGCTACCGCGAACGTGCGTTAAAGCTGTTCCCCTGGATCTGTGGCCGCTGCGCCAGGGAGTTCGATCGCAGAAACCGGTCGGAACTCACCGTGCACCATGTAGACCACAACCACGACAATAACCCGGGTGATGGCAGCAATTGGGAATTGCTCTGTCTCTATTGCCACGATGAAGAACACAGCAAGTTCGAGGCGTACGTGCGCTACGGCAGCAGCCAGGCAAGCAAGGGCAAAGCGGCCACTCACCGGCCGTTTGCGGATTTGAAGTCGAACCTGGAAGGCAGCAAGGATTGAATGATGTCTGCGCGAGTCGCTCAGTCAGTGGCCTGGCGTGGGCTGGTTCGCAGAAAAGTTGTTTTTTCTGCAACATAGCTATCAAGTGTTGGGTTTATTGTAACAGGAGTTTAGGCGCTCGGTCTCCTGAAAAGGTGGGGTCGGGGTCCCTTCGATTTTATTTGTATTTAAAATCAATGGCTTATAATTTTTCTTGGCGACATCTGCAAAGTTGGCATCGTTTCTGCAATACCTATGGCAAGGAGCTGCAAACAGCGACTCCCAACCAAACAGACACCCGAGGAGATACACCATGAGCACAATCACCGTAAACGACCTGAACGACAACTG
>DIBU01000002.1 GCA_002416125.1 Halieaceae bacterium UBA5044 | reverse complement strand
GCGCAATTCCTCGACCCGGACGCAGTGAGTTCGGAGGCACCGCGCCCGATTACAGCGGATGCCGAAACCCTTGTCGCGGGCAGTGATCCCGCTGCCAGTTTCCGGGAGCTGTTGCAGAACTTCCGCAACCTCTCGACCAGCTACCTGCTTATGCATCCAGAAACCGCAGCGCACTTGAGTTTAACCACTGTGAACGGGGCACACGTATTCCCTGACGTTGGCGTGCTGGGCGGAACAATCTGCGGTCTGCCCGTGATCTGCTCACAGAGCGCGCCCCTCGACTCTACCGGCTCAACCATCACCTTGCTGGACGCTTCTCGCGTTCTCCTGGCAATGGGCGGCGTTTCGATCTCCCGCACTGAATCCGCGTCGATTGAACTTCAGGACGACATTGATTCGGACGGCATGGGCCAAGCGGTATCGCTGTTCCAGAGCAACGCAGTCGCGGCGAAATCCCTGCTGTTCGCTAACTGGAAGCTGCTGGACCCTGACGCCTGCCGCATCCTTGTAGGGGCGAACTGGTGATGGATTTAAAAATGTTTGGAGCGTTTGCCAAGGCTGTTGCGCCGGTCATTCGGGGTCACGTGAAAGACTCCATTGATGCTCACGACCAGGCATTGCGCGCTGAGTTCGCCGCGCTGGAATCCCGCATTGCCAGATTGGAAGCGGAGTCATCGACCGAGAAATCAATTGCAGATTCCTACGATGGCCCGTGGCAGTTCGGCACTGAATACGCGCGCGGTCGCCTTGTGACAGATCGGGGCAGTCTCTGGCTGTCCCTGGGCGACAACGCGAAAAACACTCGCCCTGGTAGCGGCCCTACGTGGCGGCTGGTGAGCAAGAACGGTATCCCGCACACAGGAGAATGACTCATGGCGACACTCGCAGACATATTGTCTAACACCTATTTTCCCCACGTTGTTCGATGCCCCGGTGACTGCGCCAAGGCTATTCGTGTACGCCACGTTGGGGGGCAGGAATATCAAGCTATCCTCGAATGCAAGTCCGGGCACACCATCGCACAGGACTTTTCAGTGCCGGATACGCTGCCCGTCTGCGACGCAGTTGTCGCAAGCTTGACCGCAATGCTGTTTCGGGGAACCGCCCTCATTGATGCCGCCATTGATGCTGCGCTGAAGAAGCACATCCCTGGTAAACCCGAGGTGGTCCACTGATGAGCGGGCCAAGATTCCAGCGTGACGGATACCTCATTGAGCGCGGCGAGCCAAGCACTTGCCGAGCGTTTCTGGCGGCACGCGAGAAAGCCCATGCGGCGGGGTTTCGACTGTACTGCACCGGAGATTCCGATGCTAAGTATTGGTTGGCTCGACCGCTGGCAACAGCGCGACTGTTTGAGACCGACGACCTGGATCATATCGCGCAGTACATCAATGCCCGACTGACGACGAACGCAGACCCCATTGAGGAGAGTCGCTAATGGCTTCAAAATCTCTGGGAACATTGACCCTCGACCTGGTTGCCAAAACAGCCGGGTTTGTGCAGGGAATGAGCAAGGCAGAGCGTGAGTCTGCAAAGTGGAAGCGCAACGTCAAGAAGAACATTGACGAGACCGGCAGGGCACTGAAGAACCTTTCGATCATTGCGTCAGGGGCTTTGGCTGCGTCATTTGGTGCCGTTGTTGCGGCAAGTGCGAGGCAGGAGGCCGCGATAAAGCAGGTAGAGCAACGCCTTATATCCACGGGTAATGCAGCCGGGAAAACGTCAGAGGGCCTGCAAAAGGTTGCATCAGAGCTACAGAGAACCACTACGTTTGGCGATGAGTCTGTGCTTGAGATGCAGTCCATTTTGCTGACGTTCACCAACATCCGTGGTGAAATATTTGACAGAACTCTGCCAGCTATTCTTGACCTAAGCACAGCAATGGGTAGCGACCTAAAGTCATCGGCGCTTCAGCTCGGCAAGGCATTGAATGACCCTGTTAAGGGCGTTTCAGCTTTGGCTGAGTCTGGCATTCAGTTTACTGATTCGCAAAAGAAGATAATTTCGCAGATGGTTAGCACTGGCGATACCGCTGGCGCTCAAACCATGATCCTTAAAGAGCTTGAGACTCAGTTTGGCGGCGCTGCTACAGCCGCTGCGGATACGTTTGGCGGTGCACTGAAGCAGGTGCAGAATGCGTTCGGTGACCTGTTGGAGAACCCTTCCGGGCTTGAGGCAAACAAGGAGGCTCTGAAGGAGTTTGCCGACTTCCTGCAAGACCCTGCGATCGTCAAGGCTGCGAATGATTTAACGTCAGCACTAATCAAAGGGTTCGGTGAGGTCGCGGCGTCGATTAGAACCACGGTAGGCCTATTCCAGTTTCTCGGTGAAGAGTTCGCGGCGATCACCAGCGGCGCGGCGAGTGATGATCTGGTTAGGCTGCAAAATGAATTGGCCAAGGCACGCAGCGCGCTGGAAAACCCGAGCGAGAGAATACGGATCGGTGGCCCAGGTGGATGGATAGCGTACTACAACGAAGACGAACTGCGAGCGGAGATAGCGGAGCTTGAGGCCGCCATTGATGCCGAGGTTGAACGCCTCTCCAGAAAATACCGCGAATCCCTGCTTCAAGACATAGTGCCGCAGGGCGCGAGAGTGACAGGCTCAATTCTCGCTCCAGTTGTAGATGACCTTGAAAAGATCAGTGTCATCGCCAAGAAGCGGGAGATGCCTGAATACATCAAGGAGGCGCTAGACCTTCAAATTGAGTACCAGCGCCTTGTTGGCGCACTCCGTACCGATGAGGAGGTTGTGCTAGACACCCTCCGGGAGCGCCTTAATCTGCTGGAGCGCATCAATGCGGCCTATGGTGATGCCAAGCCTGGACAGGGTGAGGCGCGCGCACGCTCCATTGGTGCCGCGTTCGGCGGTGATGCTCCTGACTACAGTGGATTATCTCCCGAGATTGGCGGGGCGTTCTCAGAATTCAAGCGTATCGAGGATGCGAGGGAACAACTGGAGGATTGGTATTCGGACAAGATTGATCTACTGCGCGAAGCGAGAGAGCAGGAATTAATCACACAAGACGAATACAACTCCCTTGAACTTGCTCAGGCCCAAAAGCATCAAGACGCTCTCGCTGAGATTGAGCAGGCGAGGCAGTACGTTGCACTGGCTACGGCTGAAGAGACATTCGGCAGCCTGGCTGACATTGCCAAGCAATTTGCGGGTGAGCAGTCGGACGCCTACAAGGTTCTGTTTGCCTTTGAGAAGGGCGTAGCCATTGCCCGGTCTATCATAGCCATTCAAACCGCAATCGCTCAGGCGGCAGCCTCTGGCCCCTTCCCGGCGAACCTTGCCGCTATGGCGACCGTTGCCGCTCAGACCGCTTCGATTATCGCCAACATCCAGTCTGCCAGCATCGCGGGGCAGGCTCACGACGGGATGATGTCAGTCCCCAAAACGGGAACTTACATTCTGGAGAAGGGTGAGCGCGTTGTGTCGGCTGAGACCACCAAGAAGATGGATCAAAAACTAGATGGTTTTGGCAGTGATCCGCAGGTCAATCTGCGTGTTATCAACGCCTATGATTCAAGCGTGATGCAGGAATACATGGGGTCTTCGGAGGGTGAGCGGATCGTGATGAACCACGTGAAGCGCAACGCCAAGGCATTACGATCAATTGTGACTTGATTCTGGGGGCTGAAGTGGGCGATGTAATACGGTTAAAGGCGAAACCGAAAGGCGCTGACAAGTTCGTAGAAGAGAAAACCAAGTTTCTGATTTCCCAAGGCTATTCCGCTAATGATGTCTCACGGGTTATGTCTGAATTTCGAGAGTATCTGCCCGCCGAGGTAGTCGAATTTGAGGTCAATCTACCGGGCAGTTTGGGTTTGTCGGATCAACAATCCGAGGCCATTACCGAATTGGTTAACAAGCACTTCATTGAGATATCCGATTACCACGGGCAAGCGCAGGATGCACTGCTGCACACAATCCTGGGGCTTCTAGTTCGGGAGTTAGGCTATTGAGCCAAGTTGCGCCCCCCGAAGGGGGCGGAGGTTAGGCGGCAGACTGGTGATTGTCTGTTGACTCATTTTCTCGGTGCCATGTTGGTGGCATAAACCATTTATCCGCATCGCCCTTCCAGCATCCACCGTGGGCGTCCGCGATGTAACCGATAGTCTGAGCAAGGTTTCTGGCAGCGTCGAGATATACATCCAACATCCGCATGCTCTCTTCTACGTGCTCTGGTTTGGTGTTCAGTTGCACGACCGCCTCTACACAAATCTCATGGAGCGAATTCGCCTTCTGGGCTATTTCGTCCATCGCGATGCGAGTTTGCTCAAGGGTTGGGGTTTTTGCGGTAGTATCGTTGGTAGCCATGTGGCACCTCCTGGTTAGGTGTGGCGTGGTTAGGTCTCCTGGAGTGCTCCAACACTTCAGGGGACCGCTTTACCTTAGACCTGCTTCTCGGCAAGGTCAATCACCATAACGCCAATGTTTCACTTACGCCGTGGAAGCGGAATCGCTGCACTTAAACTGCACTTACGGATGAATTGCGCGAGAGAAGAGAAGGCGTTACTGGGAATTTATCGTTTAAATTCAGTGATTTAGTGGCAGGGGCAGAAGGACTCGAACCCTCGACCTACGGCTTAGAAGGCCGTTGCTCTATCCAGCTGAGCTATACCCCCAAAAAGGCAATTGAACGCTTGCCAAGCCTACCGCTCGACCGCGTAACGTGGCACCTGAGCCATGACCGAAGTGGAACGCCCCGGACGCCGCGGCCGCGAGTATAGCATCCGGTCGACAGGTTTCCAGCTTGCGTGGCCGAAGTCTGGTGGCACATGAGGCAGGAGGGAGTGGGGTGGCCGACGGGTCTTGAACCCGCTACCTCCGGAGTCACAATCCGGTGCTCTACCAGGTGAGCTACGGCCACCACTGCAAAAGGGCTGAAAACAACACAACCAACTCGACAACCGTGGCCAATAGTTGGTCGGGGTAGAGAGATTCGAACTCCCGACATCCTGCTCCCAAAGCAGGCGCGCTACCAGACTGCGCTATACCCCGATATTCTGTCTGGACCAAACTGCGGCCCGTTTTCAGGGGGCGAATGATACTCAGCCCCCGGCAGGGCGTCAACGTCAGTTTGGTCATAATATCTCCCTTTCGCCCCGCCCTCCTCTCCCATTCGGCGCGTGCGCATGGGACAATAGCGGCCCGCTCGCAACTTCAAACACAGGATACAGACCCATGTCAGCACTGGTTCTGGACGGCAAGGCTCTCGCGGCCAAAACCGAAGCCGAACTGCTCGCGCGCGTCGAGCAACTCAAGGCCCGCTCAGGCGGCAAAACACCAATTCTCGCCACGATACTGGTGGGTGACGATCCGGCCTCCGCGACCTACGTGAAAATGAAAGGGAACGCCTGTCGTCGCGTGGGCATGGAATCCCTGGCGGTTGAACTTCCCTCAACCACCAGCACGGATGAGCTGCTGGAGGAGATTGCCCGGCTGAATGCCAACCCCGATGTGCACGGCATCCTGTTGCAGCACCCGGTGCCCGCCCAGATCGACGAGCGCGCCTGTTTCGACGCCATCGCGCTGGAGAAAGATGTCGACGGTGTCACCTGCCTGGGTTTCGGCCGCATGGCGATGGGCGAGGAGGCGTACGGCTGCGCCACGCCACAGGGCATCATGAGGATGCTGGAGAGCTATGGCGTTGCGATTGAAGGCAAACACGCTGTGGTGGTGGGTCGCAGCCCTATTCTGGGCAAGCCCATGGCGATGATGCTCTTGCAGAAAAACGCGACCGTGACCATTTGTCACTCCAGGACACAGGGTTTGCCGGCGTTGATCGCCCAGGCCGACATTCTGGTGGGTGCGGTTGGCAAACCCGAGTTTATCAAGGCGGCCTGGGTCAAACCCGGCGCGGTAGTGGTGGATGCGGGCTACCACCCTGGCGGCGTCGGCGACATCGAACTGGCACCCCTGCTGGATACCGCCAGTGCCTACACGCCGGTTCCCGGCGGTGTCGGGCCGATGACCATCAACACGTTGATCATGCAGACCGTGGAATCCGGCGAGAAGTCCCTGGGCTGAACCTTCGCGGACCCTCAGGCCCTGCGCCAGAGGGTCCCCTCGCGGCCATCCTCCAGTTCAACGCCCGCGTCCAGCAGCTGCTGGCGAATGGCATCGGCACGTGCATAGTCCTTGTCCTGTTTAGCGGCCTGGCGCTCGGCGATAAGTGCTTCAATCGCCTCGGGCGCAATGTCATCGGCCGCTGCGCCGCCCTGCAGCCATGCCTCGGGCGCCTGCTGCAGAATGCCCAACAGCCTCCCCGCCGCCAGCAGCCGCGCTTTCAGACGGGGCTTGTCAGCGTCGGCAGCCTTGTGCAGTTGCTTGGCCAGCGCGTGCAGTTCGGCAATCGCCAGCGGCGTGTTCAGGTCGTCTTCCAGGGCGCCATAGAACCCCTCAGCCGAGAGATCGATGTCATCGCTCTCCGATACGTCCTGCACACCGCGCAAGGCAGTGTAAAAACTATCCAGGTTGGCCTCCGCCTGCGCCAGGAGATCGGTGGAGAAGTTCAGTGGTGAGCGGTAGTGTGCTGAGAGCAATGCGAAACGCAGCACCTCCCCGCGATAATGTGCCAGCAGTTCACGCACTGTGCGGAAATTGCCCAGCGACTTGGACATCTTTTCACCGTCGATATCCAGGTAGGCGTTGTGCATCCAATAGCGCACGTAATCACCACCGTGAGCGCAGCGGCTTTGCGCGATTTCGTTTTCGTGGTGCGGGAAAATCAGGTCGCGGCCGCCGCCGTGAATATCAATGGTTTCGCCAAGGTGCGCGCGAATCATGGCAGAACACTCGAGGTGCCACCCAGGCCGGCCGCGACCCCAGGGGCTGTCCCAGCCGGGATCTTCAGCAGATGCCGGTTTCCAGAGTACGAAGTCACCCGGGTGGCGCTTGTAGTCGGCGACCTCCACGCGCGCGCCTGCCAGCATGTCGTCAAGTGACCGCCCGGAAAGGCGGCCGTAATCCGGCATGGATTCCACGGCAAACAGCACATGGCCCTCGCTGACATAGGCATGGCCCTTGGCCAGCAGGGTTTCGGTGAGCGCAATCATGCCGTCGATGTGGTGTGTGGCATGTGGCTCGAGCGTCGGCGGCAAGGCGTTCAGTGCCGCCATATCCTCGCGATATTTGTCGGTAAACTCCGCGGTGACGTCCTCGATGCCGCGCCCGCTGTCCCGCGCGGCGGCGATGATTTTGTCATCGACATCGGTGATGTTGCGTGCGTAGATCACCTCGCGGTACCGGGTCTGCAGCAGCCGGAACAGAACATCGAACACCACCACCGGGCGCGCGTTACCGATGTGCGCCAGGTTGTAGACCGTAGGGCCACACACGTACATGGTGACGCGGTCGGGCTGCAGTGGCTCAAATACCTCCTTGCGCGCACTCAGGGTGTTGTACAGCACAATGCTCATGCATCCTCCCCTGCCGCCGCCCAGGTGTCCCTAAGCCCTATCGTGCGGTTGAACACCGGATTTTCCGGCGTATGGTCGAAGCGGTCAGCAACGAAGTAACCTTCCCGCTCAAACTGAAAACCCTGTTCCGGCCTGGCGGCGGCGAGTGCCGGTTCAATCCAGGCGCCCTCGACGATCTGCAGTGACGCGGGATTCAGCCACTCCAGATAGGCGTTATCACTACGATCCGGTGCCTCATGCGTAAACAGGCGATCATACAGGCGCACAGTGGCACGGCGCCCCTCGCTGGCAGACACCCACTGGATCACGCCCTTCGGTTTGACGCCATCGGCCGGATCGTTACCCAACGTCCCGGGGATGGTCTGCGCGTGCACGGCGATGATCTCTCCCGCCTCATCCCTGATCACCTCGGTCGCTTCGATGACATAGGCATTGCGCAGGCGAACGCGCTTGCCGAGCACCAGCCGCTTGTATTTCTTGTTGGCCTCTTCCCGGAAATCATCCGCATCGATGTACAGCTCGCGGGTAAAGGGCACCTCGCGGCTGCCCAGATCCTCCCGGCTCGGGTGCGAAGCCGCAGTAAGGACTTCGCGATGCGCTTCCGGAAGATCGGTGAGAATCACCTTGAGCGGGTTGAGCACGCACATGCCACGCGGCGCGTTGGTATTCAGGTCATCGCGAATCGCATGCTCCAGCATTGCGACATCAACCACGCCGTCGCTGCGGGTCACGCCGATCATGTCGCAAAACGTGCGGATCGAGGCCGGGGTGAAGCCGCGTCGGCGCATCCCTGCAATGGTTGGCATGCGCGGGTCATCCCAGCCGCTGACAATGCCTTCGTCCACCAGCGCCTTGAGTTTGCGCTTGCTGGTGACGGTGTAATTCAGGTTGAGGCGCCCGAATTCGTACTGACGTGGCCGCGTCGGTACCGGCAGGTGTTCGATCAACCAATCGTACAGAGGGCGATGATCTTCGAACTCGAGGGTGCAGATCGAGTGGGTGACGCCCTCGATAGCGTCTTCCTGCCCATGGGCGAAGTCATAGGTGGGATAGATCACCCAGGCATCGCCGGTCTGGTGATGAGGCACCTTGCGAATGCGATAGAGAATCGGATCGCGCAGATTCATATTGGGCGATGCCATATCGATGCGGGCGCGCAGTACACGGCTGCCCTCCTCGAACTCACCCGCGCGCATGCGCTGAAGCAGGTCGAGATTTTCTTCCACAGAGCGACCGCGGAACGGACTGTTCCGGCCGGGTTCAGTCAGTGTGCCGCGGTACTCACGGGCCTGCTCCGCATTCAGGTCACACACATAGGCATCACCATTTCGCACCAGGTGCAGGGCCCACTCAAAAAACTGCTCGAAATACGCGGAGGCAAAGCGCACATCACCCGCCCACTGGTAGCCCAGCCAGCGCACATCTTCCTGGATCGCGTCGATGAATTCCTGGCTCTCCTTTTCCGGGTTGGTGTCATCGAAACGGAGGTGGCAGTGCCCGCCGAAACGCTCAGCGAGGCCAAAATTCAGGCAGATCGACTTCGCGTGGCCCACGTGCAGATAGCCGTTGGGCTCCGGCGGGAAACGAGTGACCACGGTCTGCACCCGGCCGGCCGCGAGATCGTCCGCGATGACCGTGTGAAGGAAATTGTTGCCAGGTTTGGTATCCATGCCGCCTTTGCTTCCCAAAAGCCGCGCATTATAGCCCCAGAGGCCCGACGCGTGCAGCTATACTCTGGTGGCTCGGGCGAGTATTCGCAGGCACCTGTGACAGCCCGCGCAGACACTGGCCGAATACGATGGCAAAAGTGTGCCCTAATGCCAAACGCACGCCGTGTGTTTTACAGGCAGGCAAAAGTCCGTATCATTGCGCTCTCTTTTTTCAATCGAGTTTTTCACTCCCTAACAAGGCGGCGTACCTGCAATGGTTATCATTAAAACGACCTTCGGCGACATCACTCTCACTCTCGACGCAGACAAGGCCCCCGTCACCGTGGCGAATTTCCTCAAGCACGCGCGTGAAGGGTCCTATGACGGCACCATTTTCCACCGTGTTATCGACAATTTCATGATCCAGGGCGGCGGCTTTGACACCGAGATGCGCCAGAAGCCGGCGGGTGAACCGATCCAGAATGAAGCGGACAATGGCCTCAAAAACGACTTCGGCACCATTGCCATGGCACGCACCATGGACCCACACTCGGCCACGACGCAATTCTTCATCAATGTCAAGGACAACGACTTTCTCAACCATAGCGGCAAGAACATGCAGGGCTGGGGTTATGCGGTGTTTGGCAAGGTCACAGGTGGTGAAGAGGTACTGCACAAGATTCGTGTGCTGCCCACCACCAGCCGCAGCGGACACCAGGACGTGCCCGTTGACCCCGTGATCATTGAGACGATCGAAATCGTCGAAGACTGACTCTCAGGCACGCAGCAGTGAGCGCGACCTACCTGATCTCGGACCTGCACCTTGAGTCCACCCGCCCGGCAACGGTGCGGGCACTGCGGCGCTTTCTGCTGGACCATCAGGACTGCGACGCGCTGTACATCCTCGGCGATCTGTTCGAGGTGTGGATCGGCGACGACGATGACACACCGCTTGCTGCAGAGGTCACGGAAATGCTGCGCCGCTTCTCCGCTGCCGGGCCCAGGCTCTACCTGCTGCCCGGCAACCGGGACTTCCTGCTCGGGCGTGACTTCTGCGGCGCCGTTGGCGGCAAATTGCTGCGCGACCCCCGCGTGGTAAACCTCTACGGCACCCCCACGCTGCTCATGCACGGCGACAGCCTGTGTACCCGGGATACGGAATACCAGGCCTTCCGCAAGACAACGCGTTCAGCAGCCTGGCAGACCGAACTGCTGGCACGCAGCCTGGAGGAGCGCCGCGCGCTGGCTCGGGAGCTGCGCAATCGCAGCCGCGAAGCCAACAGCAACAAGGCAGAAGACATCATGGATGTCACACCAAGCGAGGTTGAACGCGCTTTGCTCGACCACGAGGTGCAGTGCATGGTGCACGGTCACACCCACCGCCCGGCACGCCACGAACACGCGGCAGGGGTGCGCTGGGTACTGGGGGACTGGGACCAGTCAGGCTGGTACCTGAAGGCCTCACCTGATGGCTTTAGCCTGCATAGTTTCGATATAAAACAATAACTTAATAAACTTTATTAATCTTGTTTCCAGCTATCGCCCGGCGGGTACACCGCTGTGGAAGCGGAACTCCACGTCACTGCCGGTAATGAGAGCGGTCTCTACCGCCTTCAACTGCTCAAGGCGCTCGGTGATTTCTGCTGCGGATGCGAGGTCACTCGCCAGCGCGAGATAATCCTCGAAATGGCGTGCCTCTGATTTCAGCAGAGAGGCGTAAAACTGCGCCAGCTCGGCATCCAGGTGCGGAATCAAGGCCGCGAATCGTTCACAGGAACGGGCTTCAATCAGGGCGCCGACCAGCAGCGTATCCACCAGCCGGCCAGGCTCATTGCCACGCACCTCCGCCCGCAGACCTGCGGCGTAGCGTGAGGCCGAGAGCTGCGGATACGCCAGCTTGCGCCGCTGCATAATGGCAAAAACCTGCTCGAAATGGCGCAGCTCCTCCCGCGCCAGACGGGACAGCTTTTGCAGCAGGCGCGGGTATTCCACATAGCGGTACATCAGATTAAGCGCCGTGGATGCCGCCTTCTTCTCGCAGTTGGCGTGATCTACCAGCAATGTCTGTGGATGTTCCAGTGCCCATTCTACCCAGGCGTCTGGCGTCGCACAGGGAAGAAATGCGCGCACCGGCCCCAACAGCGCCTCCGTCATGAGGTTATGCTGCCGAAGAGGTCAGGGGTGCGCATATACCGCTCATAGTGTGCTTCCGAAAGGATATAGAACTCCCGATCGATGAGGTCGCGTAGCTGGGGCAGTCCCAGGCGGGCGTGGCTGGCATGCACTTCGAAACCGAAATCCGCCGGCCGATCAATCTGGCCCGCCCCCGCCTTCAGCAGGCTGAATACCCAGCAATACTCGTCATGTTCGGGGTTGTAGCGCAGCTGCTGCACCTGCAGTTGCCAGGCGAGCAGTGGCTTGTCGATCACCGTCAGGGCATTGCGCACACACTGCGAGAGGAAACAGGAAAGACGCCCATCTATGGCCCGCTTCTGCTCATCGCTGTAGCTGTTCCAGTGAATCACTTCGTGACTGAACCGTTTGCAACCCCGACAAACGGCATCACCGATGCCCGTCGAGCAGACGCCGATGCAGGGTGTCTTGACCGCAGGTTTGCGCATAATCAGGAAAAACAGAGGGGCTGACAACAAGCGAAAAGTGTACGTCATCAGCCTGCTGAATGCACGGTATAAGCGTTTGATTTATTTATCTTAAACAGCCTCTGGGATATACTTCCGCCGCACATCAGCGCGCAGTCACGGCGGCCGCAGGGCCCCTGCTGTGCCTCCCCGACACCGTAACAAGGAGTTTTACCGTGTTAGACGCCTACCGCGAACACGTGGCCGAACGGGCCGCCCTCAACATTCCGCCCAAGCCCCTGAGCGCCGAGCAGGTCGCCGCACTGGTTGAGCTCCTGAAAAACCCGCCCGCCGGCGAAGAGGCCTTTCTTCTCGACCTGATTACCAACCGCGTTCCACCGGGCGTGGACGAGGCGGCCTACGTCAAGGCCGGGTTTCTCTCCGCCATTGTGCAGGGCCAGGCCAGCAGCCCGCTGATCGACCCTCAAACCGCGGTCGCCCTGCTCGGCAACATGCACGGCGGTTACAACATTGAGGCACTGGTGGGCCTGCTGACGGACGAGAATCTGGGCGCACTGGCGGCGAAAGAGCTCAAGCACACGCTGCTGGTGTTTGATGCGTTCCACGATGTCGAAGAGCTCGCGAAGGGCGGCAATGCAAACGCCCAGGCGGTGATGCAGGCCTGGGCCGAGGGCGAGTGGTTCACCAACCGTCCGGCCGTGCCTGAGTCCATCAAGGTGTCTGTGTTCAAGGTCACTGGCGAAACCAACACGGATGACCTCTCCCCTGCTCCTGATGCCTGGTCGCGTCCCGACATCCCCCTGCACGCCCTGGCCATGTACAAAATGACCCGCGACGGGCTCACACCCGAAGAACACGGCGTGACCGGCCCGATGAAGCAGATTGCGGCCCTCCAGGACAAGGGTTTGCCGGTTGCCTTCGTGGGTGACGTTGTCGGCACCGGCTCCTCGCGCAAGTCCGCGACAAACTCGGTACTCTGGTTCTTCGGCGAGGACATGCCAGGCGTGCCCAACAAGCGCGGCGGCGGTATCTGCATCGGTGGCAAGGTTGCCCCCATTTTCTACAACACGATGGAAGACGCTGGCGCTCTGGTATTTGAGGCGCCCGTGGACGACCTGCACATGGGCGACGTGATCGAGGTGCGCCCCTACGAGGGCAAGATCCTTTCTGAAACCGGCGCCGTACTGTCCGAATTCAGCCTCAAGTCCGAGGTGTTGCTGGACGAAGTGCGCGCCGGCGGCCGGATCAACCTGATCATCGGTCGCGGCCTGACCGCGCGGGCCCGGGAATCGCTGGGCCTGGCGCCCACAGACCTGTTCCGCCGCCCCGAGCAGCCTGCAGACAGCGACAAGGGCTTCACCCTGGCGCAGAAAATGGTCGGCAAGGCCTGTGGTATGCAGGGCATCCGTCCCGGCACCTACTGCGAGCCGCGCATGACGACCGTCGGCTCCCAGGACACCACAGGGCCCATGACCCGCGATGAGCTGAAGGACCTTGCCTGCCTGGGCTTCTCCGCCGACCTGGTCATGCAGTCGTTCTGCCACACAGCAGCGTATCCGAAGCCTGTGGACATCGACACGCAGCACACCCTGCCAGATTTCATCATGACCCGCGGCGGCGTGTCCCTGCGCCCGGGTGACGGCATCATTCACAGCTGGCTGAACCGCATGCTGCTGCCTGACACTGTAGGCACCGGCGGCGACAGCCACACCCGCTTCCCCATGGGAATTTCCTTCCCGGCCGGCTCGGGCCTGGTGGCGTTTGCGGCGGCAACCGGCGTCATGCCGCTGGACATGCCGGAATCCGTTCTGGTGCGCTTCAAGGGTGACATGCAACCGGGTATCACCCTGCGCGACCTCGTGCACGCCATCCCCTACTACGCCATCCAGGAAGGCCTGCTGACGGTGGAGAAGAAAGGCAAGAA
Organism: Halieaceae bacterium UBA5044; assembly: GCA_002416125.1. Taxonomy (GTDB): domain Bacteria; phylum Pseudomonadota; class Gammaproteobacteria; order Pseudomonadales; family Halieaceae; genus Haliea. The sequence continues at coordinate 31,507 of DIBU01000002.1, read as the reverse complement.
GAACATCTTCTCCGGGCGTATCCTCGAAATCGAAGGCCTCAAGGGCCTGACGGTCGAGCAGGCGTTCGAGCTCTCTGACGCCTCTGCCGAGCGCTCAGCGGCGGGTTGCACCATTGCCCTGGATGAGGACACCATTGCCGAGTACCTGCGCTCCAACGTGGTGCTGCTGCGCTCGATGATTGCCGAAGGGTACGGCGACAGCCGCACCCTGGAGCGTCGCGCCGCGAAGATGGAAGAGTGGCTGGCGAATCCGAGCCTGATGACCGCCGATGCGGACGCCGAGTATGCTGCCGTGATCGAGATCGATCTCGCCCAGCTGCGCGAGCCGATCGTGTGCGCGCCCAACGACCCGGACGATGCCCGCTTGCTGTCCGACGTAGCCGGCGACAAGGTCGATGAGGTCTTCATTGGCAGCTGCATGACCAACATCGGCCACTTCCGTGCGGCTGGCAAACTGCTCGACCAGCACAAGGGCGGCATCTCCACGCGCATGTGGATATCGCCACCTACCCGCATGGACGAGCATCTGCTGATGGAGGAAGGCTACTACAACATCTTCGGCCGCGCGGGCGCCCGCACCGAGATGCCGGGTTGTTCACTGTGCATGGGCAACCAGGCACGTGTCGCACCCAACAGTACAGTGCTCTCGACGTCGACGCGCAACTTCCCCAACCGCCTCGGTGACGGTGCCAACGTGTACCTGACCTCCGCCGAGCTGGCCGCCGTTGGTGCCATCCTGGGCAAACTGCCGACTCCGGCGGAGTACCTGGAGTACGCCAGCCGTCTGGACGCGATGTCATCGGAGATCTATCGCTACATGAACTTCGACCAGATCGTCGAGTTCCAGAAGAGCGCCGAGGAAGGCAAGCGCATCTCGGCGGTACAGATCGATACCGTCTCGGCCTGAGCCTCTTCAGTCGGTGCGCGGCCCGCTGTAATGGGCCGCACATCGGGACACAAAAAAGCCGGCAATTACGCCGGCTTTTTTGATGGCGGAGAAAAACCTCCGCGAGGGTTGCGCTCAGCTCAGAGTGCGGACTCCAGCTGGGGCAGCGCGTCGAACAGGTCCGCGACCAGGCCGTAATCAGCAACCTGGAAGATCGGCGCATCTTCGTCCTTGTTGATCGCGACAATCACCTTGGAGTCCTTCATGCCCGCAAGGTGCTGAATCGCCCCGGAAATCCCGACGGCAATGTACAGATCCGGCGCGACAATCTTCCCGGTCTGTCCGACCTGCATGTCGTTGGGCACAAAGCCCGCGTCCACGGCGGCACGTGAGGCCCCGATGGCCGCACCCAGCTTGTCTGCAATGCCCTCGAGCAACTTGAAGTTGTCGCCGTTCTGCATGCCTCGGCCACCGGAAATAACCACCGGAGCAGCGGTCAGCTCAGGGCGATCGGACACCGCGACTTCTTCGCCCACGAAACTGGACAGGCCGGCATCGTGCACGGCTGACACGGCCTCGACAGACGCCGAGCCGCCTTCCGCCGCTGCCGCGTCAAAGGCGGTGGTGCGCACGGTGATCACCTTGCGCGCGTCGCTGCTCTGCACAGTGGCAATCACGTTACCCGCATAAATCGGGCGCTTGAAGGTGTCGGCGGACTCTACCGCGATCACATCGGACACCTGCGCAACGTCCAGGAGGGCGGCTACGCGGGGCATGATGTTCTTGCCATTCGTGGTCGCCGGGGCGACGACGTTGTCATAGCCGGCAGCGACCTCTGCGATCAACAGGCTGACGTTTTCGGCCAGTTGGTGCTCATAGACGGCGTTGTCAGCCACCAGCACCTTGCCGATTCCGGCAATTTTTGCGGCTTCTTCGCCCACCGCCGCGCAGCCGGCACCGGCCACCAGGATATCGATGTCGGCACCCAGTGCCTGGGCCGCTGTCACCGCGTTGAGGGTAGCCGGCTTCAGGCCGCTGTTGTCGTGCTCTGCAATAACGAGTGTACTCATGAGATCACCTTCGCCTCGTTCTTCAATTTGTCGACCAGCTGGGCAACGTCCTCGACCTTGATCCCCGCCTGGCGCTCTGCCGGCGGCTCTACCCGCAGCTGGGCAATGTGGTGGGTGACTTCCACCCCGAGGTCCGCCGGGCTGAACACGTCCAGCTGCTTCTTCTTCGCCTTCATGATGTTCGGCAGCGACGCATAGCGCGGCTCGTTCAGGCGCAGGTCTGTGGTGACGATCGCAGGCAGGGAAAGACTGATGGTCTGCAGGCCACCGTCAACCTCGCGCACTACATTAAGTTTGTCGCCTTCCACCTTGATTTCTGAGGCAAAAGTACCCTGAGGCATATTGGTCAGTGCACCCAGCATCTGCCCGGTCTGGTTGTTGTCACCGTCGATGGACTGTTTGCCCAGAATGACCAGTTGCGGCTGCTCTTTTTCCACCACGCCCTTGAGCAGCTTGGCGATCACCAGCGGCTCGATCCGCCCTTCGGTTTCCACGTGAATGCCGCGGTCGGCACCCAGAGCGAGTGCGGTGCGAATCTGCTCCTGGCAGGGCTTTTCACCCACAGAAACAGCGATCACCTCGGTCGCGACTCCGGCTTCTTTCAGTCTCACCGCCTCTTCAACGGCGATCTCACAGAACGGGTTGATGGCCATTTTGACGTTGTTCAGGTCAACGTCACTGCCATCGCCCTTGGCACGGACTTTGACGTTGTAGTCAACGACGCGCTTAACGGCAACAAGAACCTTCATAGGATTTCCAATGCTAGTTTCGGGTGGGTTTGCATGGGCTGGCGCGCGCCACGCGGGGCACCGGCCTGTACTCGGGCCGCTATGTTGCCGCCAAAGGCAGTAGAGGTCAAGAGCGTTTCAGTGCAGCATAGCGTACGGTGCTGGACAGAAACGGAGCATCGCAGGCCGCCGCTCTTCTGGTTTTTAACCTTTAAAAATTATATACTTGCGCGGCTTTTTTGGCTGCCCTTCGATTCAAGCGACTGGGCGCACCCAGCCATTCGGACCCCCCGCGCGAACTAGAGGAGCCTATCGTGGAACGTGAATCAATGGAATTCGATGTAGTGATTGTTGGCGCGGGGCCTGCGGGTCTGTCCGCCGCCTGTCGCATCATGCAACTCGCACAGGCACAGGAGCGGGAAGTCACCGTTTGTGTTGTCGAGAAGGGTTCCGAGGTCGGCGCACACACGCTCTCTGGTGCCGTGCTTGAGCCGCGCGCGCTCGCGGAGCTGTTCCCGGACTGGGCCAGCATGGGGGCACCGCTGAATACCGCCGTCACCCATGACAACTTCTTTTTTTACACCAGTGAAAAGAAGGCCATCAAACTGCCCAACTTCCTGATCCCGAAACCCACGCACAACGAAGGCAACTTCATTGTCTCCATGGGTAACGTGTGCCGCTGGCTGGCCGAGCAGGCCGAAAACCTTGGCGTTGAAGTCTACCCCGGGTTCGCCGCCGCCGAGGTGCTCTACCACGAAGATGGCCGGGTCAAGGGCATCGCGACCGGCGACATGGGTATTGGTGCCGACGGCGAGAAGAAAGACAGCTACACCCCGGGTATGGAACTGCACGCCCGCTATACCCTGTTCGCGGAAGGCTGCCGGGGCCACCTGGGCAAGCAGCTCATCAGCCGCTTCGGGCTGGATGACGGCAAGGATCCCCAGCACTACGGCATCGGGATCAAGGAAATCTGGGAGATTCCGGCCGAGCAGCACAAAGAGGGACTGGTGGTGCACGGCCTGGGATGGCCCCTGAAGGAAAGCGGCGCCAGCGGTGGCGCGTTCCTCTACCACGCAGAAAACAACCAGGTTTACCTGGGCCTGATCACCGACCTGAACTACAGCAACCCGCACCTCAGCCCGTTCGAGGAATTCCAGCGCTGGAAGCAGCACCCGGAAACCCTGAAGTACATCCAGGGCGGCACGCGGATCAGCTACGGCGCCCGTGCCATCGCCAAGGGCGGCTACAACTCGCTGCCCAAAATGCACTTCCCGGGTGGTCTGCTGATTGGCTGTGACGCAGGCACGCTCAACGCCGTGAAGATCAAAGGCAATCACACCGCCATGAAAAGCGGCCTGCTCGCGGCTGAGGCCGTGGTCGAAGCGCTGCTTCAGGGCGAGTCTGCGCCCGCCGACCTGGAAGGCTATGCCGAGCGTGTGCGCAACTCCTGGCTGCATGACGAACTCTACACAACGCGGAACTTCAGCGGCTTCATGCACAAGTTCGGGTTCATGCTGGGGTCGGCCATGGTCTGGATTGATCAGACCCTGTTCGGCGGCAAGCTGCCTTTCACGCTGAACGACTCTGTGCCCGATTACGCCACCCTGAAACCGGCGAATGCGTGTAAGAAGCCCGACTACCCCAAACCGGACAACAAGATCACCTTTGACCGGCTGTCCTCCGTGTTCCTCTCCAATACAAACCACGAAGAAGACCAGCCCTGTCACCTCACCCTGATTGACCCCAGCATACCGCTGGCGAAAAACCTGCCGCTGTACGATGAACCGGCACAGCGCTATTGCCCGGCAGGTGTGTACGAGGTGGTCGAGGATGCGCAGGGACAGCGTTTCCAGATCAATGCACAGAACTGCGTGCACTGTAAAACCTGTGACATCAAGGACCCTTCACAGAACATTGTCTGGGTCACGCCGGAAGGGTTCGGGGGGCCCACCTACCCCAACATGTAACCCCGCAGGAAGCGCCCCCGCTACGGTAGCCCGCGGCTACTGTAGCGGGAACCAGACCCCGGCGCTGTGGACCTGCAGCCGACCATCCCGTGCTTCGGCACTCTCCACCAGTCGGTACCAGGCGGCGCGCGTCAACACCGCGCTAAGGCCGTGCGGCAGGTGAATGGCGGCAACATCGCCAAGGGCAGGCTCCAGAAACAGGGCGTTATCCGCGCCTATGGCGACTTCAGTGCCCGTGTTCAAGCGGGCGTACAGGGTGTCGTCGCGACGGTTGATCTCCGTCACCACCAGGGGATGCAACTCAACCTGGATGCGCCACTTCTCGACGGGCGTCACGAGGTAGTAGTCGCCGTCATCCTCGCGCCGCAAAATACTGGCGAACAGCGCGACCAGAGGCGCGCGGCGGATGCGACCGCCCTCGTGATACCAGCTGCCATCGGCGGCAATACGTATATCGATATCGCCCGACAGCGGCGGATGCCAGCGCTCCAGTGGCGGAGGGGACTTTTGCGCAGCGGAGGGCACACTGCCCGCCAGTGACTCGAGTCTGTCTGTCATGACTGCACTCCGCGGCAGGGCATCAGGGAATCACCCTGACATTGATCACGCCCTCCAGCGCACGCATTGAGGCCAGACTGGACTCTGCCGGGCAGATGTCCATGTCGATAAGGTTGTAGGCAATGTTGTCACGGCTTTTGTTGAGCATATCGACAACGTTGATATTCAGCTCTGCCAGGATCGACAACACACTGCCGAGAATCTTGGGCACATTGGTGTTGGTCACCGCCAGACGGCAACCTCCTGCCCGCTCCAGCTGCAGCGTGGGAAAGTTGACCGCATTGCGAATGTTGCCGTTCTCGAGAAAATCACGCAACTGATCGGCGGCCATGATCGCGCAGTTGTCCTCCGCTTCGTCCGTACTGGCACCAATGTGCGGCATCAGCACCGCATTCTTGCGGCCAATCAGCGCAGGGCTGGGGAAGTCTGCGATGTATTTGCGCAGTCGCCCCTGATCGAGTGCTGCCAAGAGCGCGCTCTCATCAACAATCTCCTGCCGGGCAAAGTTGAGCAGGCAGGCGTGCGCGGGCATGGCGGCGAACAGTTCGGCATTCACCAGTCCGCGGGTAGACTCCAGTGCGGGAAGATGCAGGGTCACGTAGTCGCTGCGGGAGAACAGCGCCGTCAGCGAGTCTGCCTTGCGCACCTGGCTGGACAAACGCCAGGCCGCCTCTACCGACAGCGCCGGATCGTAGCCGATCACTTCCATACCCAGGGTGAGGGCCATATCGGCGACCAGTGAACCGATCGCGCCCAGACCAACGACGCCCAGCGTTTTACCCCTGAGTTCGTTGCCCTTGAAATGCTTCTTGTTGGCTTCGAGTGTCTTGTTGAGCTCAGCCGTATCCGTGATGTCGGCAAGCCCTGCAACGTACGCCAACCCCTCCACGACCCCGCGGGAGCCCAGCAGCAGCCCTGCAGCCACCAGCTCCTTGACTGCATTGGCGTTGGCCCCGGGCGAGTTGAACACGGGGATGCCCCGCTGGGTACAGTCCGCAACGGGAATGTTGTTCACCCCCGCCCCGGCCCGGGCGATCGCCAGCACGCTGTCGGCAATATCGGCCGCCTGTAATTTATGGCTGCGCAGGAGAATGGCATCCGGGTGCGCGAACTCACTGGCAATCTCGTAGGCGTCTCTAGGCAGGCGCTCGAGGCCTTTCAGGGAAATCTGGTTAAGGGTAAGAATACGTCGGGCCATGATCCAGCAGGTGTCCTTGTCAGTGGGTCAAAGTGCTCTATAGCACGGTGATGTCGGCTTCTGCGCGCAGGCCCTGCTCGTGCTCAACCTGCAACAGTGCACCGAATTCACTGCCAATGCGCTGTCGCAAGCTGCTCTCCTGCTCGGGCGCCAGGCTCGCCAGGGAGCCCGCCTGCACACGGACAAGTTGCAGCACCCGGGCGTCACCCGAGGCATCAATCACGTAGTCCGCGACGGGACTGTCAGCGCTGGGGGCAGGCAAGCTGAACGCGCGCTGCAACACCGCAGGGGGCACGGCGCGGCTGTCACGCAGGACACCGAGCTCCACCTGCCACTCCACATTCTCACGGGCCGCAAGCGCTTCTATGCCCTCCTCGCCAGACTGCAGCTGCGCAACGGCCTGGGCCGCGGCACTCTCCAGTGCCTCACGCGCGCGCTCGCGCGTAAGACTGCGCACAATCTCATCACGCACCGCCTCCAAAGGCTGCAGCGCGGGCTTGTTGTGTTCCTGTACGTGCACGGCGACATACCGGTCGCCGCCCAGTTCCAGCACCTCGCTGTTATGGCCCAATTCCAATACGTCTTCTGAAAAAGCGGCGCGCAGCACGGCAGGGTCTGCCAGCGGCCCATCGCGCTGCTCGCGCGTGACAGGCTCCGAGCGCTGCACTTCCAGCCCCAGTTCCTGCGCCGGCGTCCGCAGGCTGTCAGCCGTGAAGGCGATATCGCGCAGCTCCTCGACCGCCAGCAGCAGCGCCACGCGCGCCTCGCGCTCCTGTAGGCTCGTTTCGAGTTCCGGGCGCAGCTCGTCAAAACTCGGCGGATCGGAGTCGCGACGTTCAGTGACCATCAGGATGTGGGTACCGGCATCCGTCTCTACCGGACCCGAAATCGCATCCACCTCCAATGCCGCGACCGCTTCCTCCATTTCGGGGGGGAAGGCATCGCCCGCGGAGAACCCGAGGTCCCCGCCATTACCCGCTGAACCCACATCGTCCGAGCGCTCCGCCGCGACATCGGCAAACGCCTTGCCCGCAGCGAGCTCACTCTGAACCGTCTCGATGCGCGCAGCGAAGTCAGCCTCGGACTCTCCGCTCCCGCGCTGCAGGAGGATGTGCGAAACGCGATTCTCCGTCTGGTACTGGTAGCTGTCGAGGCGTATGCGGTACTCCTCCTGGAGTGCCGCGTCGTCAACCGGCTGGCGGAAGTCATCCAGGGTCAACTCGACGTAATCGAGCACTACGGACTCCGGTGTCATGAAGCGCGACTCATTGTCACGATAGAACGCCTCGAGGTCCGCTTCGCTGACCTCCACCGCTTCAAGGTACGGCGCCAGCGGCAGGGTCAGATAGCGGACGTCCCTCTGCTCTGCCAGCACTTTCGCGGCGAGGGAGAGCTCGGCGGGGGTCGCAAAATCACTACCCGCCAACCCCGCACGCACCTGTCCGAGGATCAGGTCATCGCGCAGCGCACTCTTGAACGATGCCGGTGTGAATCCGGCCGAGGCCAGCAGGCTCTTGTACATCTCGGGGGAGAACTCCCCATCAAGCTGGAACTGCTCCATGCCGGCAATCACCGCACCGAGCTCCGCCTCGGAGACCGTCAGGCCCATTTCGCGCGCCGACTGCATGAGCAGCTTGCGCGACACAATGCCCTCCAGCGCCTGAGCGCTGAGCCGTTGCTCGTCCAGCATTGCCGGATCAAGATTCTCACCCATCATGGCGATCAGCTGGCGCCGCTGTGTGTCCACGGCCTGCTGCAATTCCACGGGGCTCACGGCCTCACCGTTCACCTCGGCAACGGTACTGCCACCGCCGCCCAGGAGAATGGACTCAATGCCGAACAGCGCAAAGGAGATAACGATCAACCCGACAACGACCTTGGCGGCAGTCCCCTGGGTAGTCTTGCGGATATCCTGAAGCATGGTGTTTTCCGTTCCTTAGCAACAAAAAAGCGCACTCGTGAGTGCGCCTTTCCCTGAACCGCTACCGGTGCATAGGCAGGTCAGACGCGTCGTGAGCGAACGCCGAACCTGCCCGTCACTGCAACTCAGCCGTTGACGGCATCCTTGAGTGCCTTGCCAGGCTTGAAGCCGGGCACGTTGGAGGCCTTGATCTGGATGGTCTGGCCGGTTTGCGGATTACGGCCTTCGCGTGCGGCGCGGGCTTTTACCGCAAATGTGCCGAAGCCCACCAAGGTTACCTGGTCGCCTTTTTTCAGGGCTTGCGTAATGCTGTCTACAACAGCGTCGAGCGCGCGTCCGGCGGAAGCCTTGGGCAGATCAGCAGCGGCAGCAATGGCGTCAATGAGTTCAGTCTTGTTCACAGGTATCCCCTTGGAATGTTATCTGGCTTTAAGTGTGGTGTTCTGGCCGCAATACAGAGCGGGCGATTCATGGTGCGGCAGGAGAGCAACGGTACGTGATGACGGCTGCTACTGCGGGCTCCCCCGATGCCAAAAGCGAAGGGAAGCGCACTGAATTCAGGGTGCTGACTGTATACCACAGCCGAGTTGGCGGTCAACCGGCACCCGGCTTTCAATGCGTATTTATCCGGTTTTTACCCGCCTGCTCATCGTCCTGCCCGGTCCCGGGTGCGGGGGCGAGGTACTCCTCGTCGGTAAGTGGCTCCGGCACTCGCTCCAGCGCGATCGCCAGCACCTCATCGATCCACTTCACCGGACGGATCTGCAGGTCCTGCTTGATGTTCTCCGGCACTTCCTTGAGATCGCGCTCGTTCTCCTTGGGAATCACCACGGTCTTGATACCGCCGCGGCGGGCTGCCAGCAGCTTTTCCTTGAGGCCGCCGATGGGCAGCACCTCACCGCGCAGGGTGATCTCACCGGTCATGGCCACATCGGCGCGCACCGCAATACCGGTGCTGATGGACACCAGCGCAGTACACATCGCCACCCCGGCGCTGGGACCATCCTTCGGCGTTGCGCCTTCCGGCACATGGATGTGCACATCGTGTTTGTCGTGCCAGGACGCGGGGATCCCCAGCAACTGGGAGCGGCTACGCACGACGGTCGTTGCGGCCTGGATGGATTCCTGCATCACATCGCCCAGCGACCCCGTTTTCACGTAGCGCCCCTTGCCCGCGACCGATGCTGCCTCAATCGTCAGCAGTTCACCACCGACCGAGGTCCAGGCCAGGCCGGTCACCTGCCCGACCTTGTTCTGCTCTTCCGCGATTCCGAAGTTGAACTTGCGCACACCCAGCAGGTCCGGGAGCATATCCGGAGTGACCTCAGACGCCACCGTGTCCTCCTCCAGGGCAATCCGCTTGACCATCTTGCGGCAGATCTTCGCCACTTCCCGCTCCAGGGCGCGCACGCCGGCTTCGCGCGTGTAGTAGCGGATAATGTCTATCACCGTACCTTCCGCAATCGAGATCTCGTCCTTGCCCAGGCCATTCTGCCGGATCTGCTTGGGAATCAGGTATTTGGCGGCAATGCTCACCTTCTCATCCTCGGTGTAACCGGGAATGCGGATGACCTCCATGCGATCGAGCAGCGGCCCGGGAATGTTCATGGTGTTGGAGGTACACACGAACATCACATCCGAGAGGTCGTAATCGACTTCAAGGTAATGGTCATTGAAGGCATGGTTCTGCTCGGGGTCCAGCACCTCCAGCATCGCGGAGGCGGGGTCACCCCGGTGGTCCATGCCCATCTTGTCAATTTCGTCGAGCAGGAACAACGGGTTGCGCACGCCTGCCTTGGCCATTTTCTGCAGCAGTTTGCCCGGCATTGAGCCGATGTAGGTCCGGCGGTGTCCGCGAATCTCCGCCTCATCGCGCACACCGCCCAGGGCCATGCGCACGAATTTGCGGTTGGTGGCACGGGCCAGGGACTCACCAAGCGACGTCTTGCCCACACCGGGTGGCCCCACCAGACACAGCACGGGGCCCTTGACCTTACGGACACGCTTTTGCACCGCGAGGTATTCGAGAATGCGCTCCTTCACCTCCTCCAGGCCAAAGTGGTCCTCGTTGAGGATCGTCGAGGCGCGCTTGAGGTCATGCTTCACCTTGCTGCGGCGCGACCAGGGCACACTCACCATCCAGTCGATGTAGCTGCGCACCACTGAAGCCTCAGCCGACATGGGCGACATCATCTTGAGCTTGTTCAGTTCGGCCAGCGCTTTGGTTCGCGCTTCATCGGGCATGCGCGCGTCGTCGATGCGGGCCTGCAGGTCGTCCAGTTCGCTGGGGGCTTCATCGAGATCGCCCAGCTCCTTCTGGATCGCCTTCATCTGCTCGTTGAGGTAGTACTCGCGCTGGCTCTTTTCCATCTGCTTCTTGACGCGACCACGAATGCGCTTCTCCACCTGGAAGAGGTCGATCTCCGCTTCCATCAGGCCCATCAGGTGCTCGAGCCGGGCCCGGATATCCGCAATTTCAAGGATCGCCTGTTTTTCCTGCAGATCCACGCTCATGTGGGCCGCTATCGTGTCCGCCAGACGCCCGGGCTCATCAATGCCGGAGAGCGACGTGAGCACTTCCGCCGGCACCTTCTTGCTGAGATTCACATACTTTTCGAATTGCGTGACCGTGGAGCGCAAAAGCCCCTCAGCCTCATCATCCGGCACATCGTCACTTTCGATTTCGCGCACACCAGCGACGGTAAAGCGACCTTCATCGTCCACGTTGTCGATGGCCGCACGATAGCTGCCCTCGACCAGCACCTTGATAGTGCCATCAGGCAGTTTCAGCAGCTGCAGGATGTTGGACACCGTACCCACCTGGTAGATGTCATCCACCCCCGGGTTGTCATCCGCCGCATTGCGCTGGGCCACCAGCAGCACCTGCTTGCTGCCAGCCATGGCATCCTCAAGCGCTTCGACCGACTTCTCCCGGCCGACAAACAGCGGCAACACCATGTGTGGATAGACCACGACATCGCGCAGGGGCAACAGGGGAAGATCAATTACCGATGAGGAACCCATAAAAATCTCCGGGTTGTGAAGGGTCACAGATGACCTGTAGATGGGGGCGGCGTGACAGGAACACAAGCCCCCACCGTACAGCGCCTGGGCCGGGCCGGAGCCCGGCCGAACGGGGGCCTTGCGACCCCGGCGCTATTCGTCCTTGGACGCTGCCCGCGCTGCAGGCTCGTGATTCTGGTACACCAGCAAGGGCTCGGAGTCACCGCGAATCACCGACTCGTCGATCACCACCTTGCTCACGTCGCTGCGTGACGGAATGTTGTACATGGAATCGAGCAGGACGCCCTCGAGAATAGAACGCAGGCCGCGTGCGCCGGTCTTGCGCTCCATGGCCCGCTCCGCCACTGCGCGCAAACCGTCCTCGCGGAAGTCCACTTCAACGCCTTCCATCTCAAACAGCTTGCTGTACTGCTTGGTGAGGGAGTTGCGGGGCTCCGTCAGGATCTGCACCAGGGCCGGCACGTCCAGCTCTTCGAGCGTTGCAATCACCGGCAGACGCCCCACGAACTCCGGGATCAGGCCGTACTGCACAAGATCCTCGGGCTCGAGGTCGAACAGCAGTTCGCCCACATTGCGGCGCTCGTCCTTGCTTTTCACCTCGGCGTTGAAACCAATGCCGCCTTTCTCGGAGCGGTTGCGAATCACCTTGTCCAGACCGGCGAAGGCACCACCGCAGATGAACAGGATATTGGACGTGTCGACCTGCAGGAATTCCTGCTGTGGGTGCTTGCGTCCACCCTGGGGTGGCACGGAGGCCACAGTGCCTTCAATCAGCTTCAGCAGCGCCTGCTGCACGCCCTCTCCAGAGACATCGCGAGTGATGGAGGGGTTGTCCGACTTTCGTGAAATCTTGTCGATCTCATCGATATATACGATGCCGACCTGCGCCTTCTCCACATCGTAGTCGCATTTCTGCAACAGCTTCTGGATGATGTTCTCGACGTCCTCACCCACATAACCCGCCTCGGTCAGCGTCGTGGCGTCAGCAATGGTAAAGGGAACGTCCAGCAACCGGGCAAGGGTTTCTGCCAGCAGGGTTTTGCCGCTGCCGGTGGGGCCCACAAGGAGGATATTGCTCTTGCCCAGTTCCACGTCTTCGCCGCGACCGGTGGCCTGGCTGTGGCGCAAGCGCTTGTAGTGATTGTACACCGCCACCGAAAGCACTTTCTTGGCCCGCTGTTGCCCGATCACATACTCGTCGAGAATCGTCTTGATCTCGTGCGGCGTTGGCAGGCTGTCGCGTTTTGCCTCGCTGTTACCTTCCTGCACCTCTTCGCGGATGATGTCGTTACACAGATCCACGCATTCGTCGCAAATGAACACCGAGGGACCAGCGATCAGTTTACGCACTTCGTGCTGGCTCTTGCCGCAAAATGAGCAGTACAGCAGCTTGCCGCCGTCGTCGCCTGATTTTGTGGTGTCTTTAGTCATGCTGCGCCCTGTGGCCTATGAATTCTGAAGTCTCATCGGTTTTAAAGATGATGTTTTTTGCCGCCATTTGCAAGCCCGCGGACGCGCCACCGGCTCGAGACGGCTACGATGCAGACGGGGCCCGACGATCAATCACTTCATCCACGAGGCCATATTCCTTGCTCTGCTCGGCATTCATGAAGCGATCGCGCTCGGTGTCGCGCTCGATGGTCTCGAGACTCTGGCCAGTATGCTCGGCCATGAGCTCATTTAGCCGCCGGCGGATGATCAGGATTTCGCGTGCCTGGATGTCGATATCCGAAGCCTGCCCCTGTGCGCCGCCGCTGGGCTGGTGAATCATGGTGCGTGCGTTCGGCAGGATGAAGCGCTTGCCTGCGGCACCGCCCGAGAGCAGGAACGCGCCCATTGAGGCCGCCTGGCCGATACACATGGTGCTGACATCGGGCTTGATGAACTGCATGGTGTCGTAAATCGACAGCCCGGCGGTTACGGACCCACCCGGCGAGTTGATGTACAGGTGGATGTCCTTGTCGGGATTTTCCGACTCGAGGAACAGCAACTGGGCGACAATGAGATTCGCCATGTGGTCCTCTACCGGCCCCACCACGAACACCACGCGCTCCTTCAGCAGGCGCGAATAAATGTCGTAGGAACGCTCGCCGCGTGCAGTCTGCTCCACGACCATCGGGATAAGACCCAGATTGTTGACATTCATTGTGTTACGGCCGTCCGGCAAGTTCGCCATGCAATCGTTTCCTTGGTTGTCTGTAGGGGACGCCGTCAGAGACGGCGCCCGGGTGTGCACTCAGCGCTGGCTCTGGGCCTGCGCAATGGCCTCCTGGTAGCTGCAGGGCTCGTCAGTCACTTCCGCTGACTCCAGCAGCTTGTCGACCACGCTGTCCTCAAGGACCTTGGACTCGACGGATGACAGCTGGTCCGGGTTGCCATAATACCAGTTGATGACCTCTTCCGCGTCCTGATACGTTGCGGCGAGCTCCTCGATCGTTTCCCGCACCTTGGCGGGGTCTGCCTTGAGCTCGAACTTGCCGATCATCTCGGACAGAACCAGCCCCAGTTTGACCCGGCGCTCGGCGTTGTCCCGGAACATGTCATCCGGCAGCAGGGAGTCGAGATCCAGCCCTTCCGGCGCCGCTCCACCAAACTGCTGGAACATCTGCTTGCGCAGGGCCTGGATTTCCTGCTTGACCAGCGCCTTGGGCACTTCCAGCGCCTTGTGCGCCTCGACCACCGCGTCCATCACCTGCTGCTTGACCCGACTAGTTACGGCATTTTTCAGCTCGCGGGTCATATTTTCTGCAACTTCCTTGCGGAATTGTTGCTCACCGCCTTCCTCAACGCCGTACAGCTTGAACAGTTCCTCGTTGAGGGGCGCCAGCACCAGCTCCTTCACCTCGTTGACCTTGACCGCAAACTGTACCGATGCGCCGCGCAGATCTTCGTTGTGATAGTCCTCGGGGAAGGTGAGGTCCAGGGTTTTCTCATCGCCGGCGGCGAGCCCCACTATGCCATCCTCGAAACCCGGGATCATCCGTCCGGAGCCAAGCTCCAGGTCAGTGCCCTCGGCGCTGCCACCGTCGAAGGCCTCACCGTCGCGAGTGCCCACGTAGTCGAGGTTAACGATGTCGCCTATCACCGCGGCGCGCTCAACCGTTTCACGCGTGCCCTGCTGTTTGCGGAACACATCGATGATGTTGTCGACATCCGCGTCCGTGACCTCGGCGACCGGCCGGGTGACGGCAAAACCGGACATGGAGACGACTTCAACCTCCGGAAAGACCTCGAAGGTGGCGACGTACTCGAGATCCCGGCCCGCTTCCAGACTGCGCGGCTCAATGCTGGGCTGGCCGGCCGGACGCAGCTTTTCCTGCACCACGGCCTGCTGGAAAGAGCGACTCATGACCTCACCCAGCACTTCCTGACGCACGCCCGCACCGTAGCGCTGGCGCATGACTTTCATCGGCACCTTGCCGGGGCGAAAGCCGGGCAAGCGCACGTTCTGAGCGGCCTTTTGCAACCGCGAATCGACCTCACTGTCGACCTGAGCGGCGGGTACGCCGACAGTCAAGCGGCGCTCCAGGCCCGAAGTCGTTTCAATGGACACCTGCATGGTTATTCCTCACAATCCAGTCGGTAGTGGGCGCCGGTGCGCCCCGTCATCAGAACGACCCTGCACCGGGGCCAGGGTCGCTGTCAGTTGGTGCGGAAGGAGAGACTCGAACTCTCACGCCTTGCGGCACTGGAACCTAAATCCAGCGCGTATACCAATTTCGCCACTTCCGCGTGTCGGGAAACCGCTATTGCGTCACGCCGCAGTGCTGAAACAACGCTGCAAATACGGCGT
The DNA here is from genome assembly GCA_002416125.1 of Halieaceae bacterium UBA5044. Taxonomy (GTDB): domain Bacteria; phylum Pseudomonadota; class Gammaproteobacteria; order Pseudomonadales; family Halieaceae; genus Haliea. The sequence continues at coordinate 16,362 of DIBU01000002.1, read as the reverse complement.
AACCTGTTGATTTTTCTGACCTTGATGGCCTGAAAAAATGCAATTTTGAGTTCTCGCAAGGCTGCGGATTCTGCCACAAACCGGAATCCGGCACAACCGCGACCGATGCCGATCCGCAGGCTAATCCGTGAGGCAGGCCGGGTCGAAGGCATATTCGCCACGCAGCCAGCCCGCCACCTCACAGGCCGCCGGGCCGGGCAGGCTGGCGTATTCCCCGGCCAGTGCCAAGCGGCGCTGCGCCGGCATCGCGGAAAGCCCGGTCGCACGAAATTCCTCTGCGTCGCGCTGCAGGCAGCGCCACAGCGACTCGCCCAGCAGCTGCCCCGGGAGATCGGGGTGCGGACCCGCACCCTGGGTATAAAGACCGGCCAGACCCAGGAGTGCCGGCAGGGAGCAGCGGCCTTGCAGCATGGGATTGCACAGGTGACCGGTGACAAGCGAGAGGTCCGTAACCCCTGCGCGCTGGCTGAGCGGCGCCAGATACAGGTGGTTGCTGCGCACTGCGCCATCGTTCACTGGATAGTTGTCCCAGAGCATCACGGGGCGCCCCAGCGCAGACACGGCCCGGTTCAGGTCATCCCGCGTGATGGCGTCGGCGCACACGTGGTTACCGGTCCAGAAGACATCGACGCCCGGGTCCAGCAGGCGCCCCAGATCGGGCCAGTAGTCCGCAGGCATCAGGCCGAAATGACGCTCCAACACCGGATCGAAGGAATAGTAGGTGGGGCAGACAAGCAACCGGTCTGTATCACTCCAGTCGCGCACATCGGCGACAATCTCCGCCTGGCGTTCGGCCAGGTCGGCCTGGTCGCCCGGCATATCATCGAAGAGAATTGCCAACAGGGTCGCCGGAAGCTCGTTCAGGCGGCGGATTTTGTCCCGCAGCTGACGCCGCTGCCCCGGCCCGTAGCGTCCATACAGTGCGAATGGCGACAGACCAACGCCGAAACACAAGCCACGCTGGTGGTAGTGGGCGGCGAGCTGTTCCAGGGCCTGCCACTCCGCGGCCGGCCAGTGTTCCTGCCAGCGCTTGCGCAGCCAGGGGTCAGCCTTCGGTGCGTACAGGTAGGTATTGAGGCCCAGAGCCTGCAGGAACCCGGCATAGGACAGCCTGAGCTCGTGCTGCCAGGGGCGCCCGTAGAAACCCTCTACAACGCCGGTAAGCCGGTAACGCGACATGGTTTAGCGCTCGCTTATTCCAATTTGAGATATTTATCTAGTTTATTATCGTAAATCAGCCTAATAATTCGCCCGCGAGACTGTGGAAAATTACCACTGATAGGCGATACTAAATATGTGGCTGCTTTTCCCCTGACTCGAGCGAGCAGCCACTCAGAGCGTACCCAACGCTTTGAAAGGGAAGCAATTCCTTTTGTGTTTCACTCCTAATGGTCTTCTTGGGTCCCTGGCGGGACCCATTTTTTTGCCTGAACGCCGTGCGCAACGCTACATGGTGTGGGTCGGGCGATCCGATCCCAGTGACCCGGCGAGATGGTTCTCGATCTTGCTGTTTGCGGCAGCATCCTGCTCGCTGAACTGTACGCCGATACCCGCAGTGCGGTTGCCCTGGGCACCCCGGGGCGTCACCCAGACCACCTTTCCGGAGATCGGTATTTTCTCCGGCTCGTCCATCAGGGTCAGCAGCATGAAGACCTCATCCCCCACCTTGTAGGTCTTGTTGGTGGGCACGAACAGGCCGCCGTTGTGTAGAAAGGGCATATAGGCCGAATACAGCACGGCCTTGTCCTTGATGGTGAGCGACAAAATGCCGTTGCGGCTGCCCGCTGCAGAATCACTCATGGTGCGATCTCCTCTGAAGACGGACGCATGTTAGCACCGCTGCGCATCACACCAAAGCCATCCGCCAGGCTGATCAGCACACTTTCCAGCGCCAACTGTGGATTCGGGTTGGAGCCTGCCGCACTGGCGGCCTGCAGCGCTTGCATGCGGTCGAGCAGGTGGAACAGCGGTTGCGCCCTGCGCAGCGCAGCCTGGTCCTGCCGGCACAAATACAACTGCAGAAACAGGGCGATGTCGCGCAGCGCCTCGGCGAGCTCCAGCTGGGCGAAGCGCGCGGCCACAACCGGTACCGTCGCCCTGCCCCGGGCCAGGTCTCCCAGCAGGGCGCGGCGCTCACGCAAGGGCCCGGCGCCACCTTCAGTAAACAACTGCTCGGCGAGCAGCGGCACGCCGCCAGCGAGTGCGAGCAGGTCTGCGGCACCCGCCTCGTCACCGGTGACGCGCTGCAGCCACGGCAGGCACTGATCACGGCCCGGCAGGGGCAGTTGCAGCAACTGGCAGCGGGAGCGCACGGTTGCGGGCATGCCCTGCAAACGTTCTGCGACCAGTATCAGGTGAGTATCTGCAGAGGGCTCCTCCAGTCCTTTCAGGAGAGCATTGGCAGCACCATGCGACAGGCGTTCGGCGGGGCTGAGAACCACAACCTTGCGCGGGCCGAACCCTGCCGTGCGGTAGACAAAGGCTACCGCCTCTCGCACCTGTTCAATGCGTATGACCTTGCTGTTACCCTCCGGCTGCAGCCAGCGGAAGTCACCGTGACTGCCGGACTGGCTGAAACCGCAGGCCCTGCACGCGCCACAGTTGTGTCCGGCGACGGGCTGGTGGCACAGCAGATAGCGTGCCAGTGCCAACGCCAGCCGCTCCTTGCCGATGCCCCCCGGGCCCGCCAGCAGCAGCGCGTGTGGGAGCTGCTGGCGACTGAACTGCTCCTGCAGCCGCGCCCAGGCCTGGGCCTGCCACGGCAGGGGTACGCTGACTTCAGGCAGGTCCTGCAGGTTCATTTCGCCACCGGGTGTCGCGGTGCCCAGCAGGCGAACAGCTCCGCGCATATTTCTTCAATGCGCGCCTGCACCGCGTCGAGAGGCTGACTGGCATCGACAACGTGATAGCGACCGCTGCTCTCCCGGGCGAGTTGCAGGTAGGTATCGCGCACACGCTCGAAAAAGGCCAGCTCCTCGCGCTCGAAGCGATCCAGTTCACCGCGGCCCCTGACACGCTCGAGCCCCGTGGCCACAGGCGCATCAAGCAGGAGCGTGTAGTCAGGCCGCAACTCCCCCTGCACCAGCGTTTCCAGCGCACGCACGGCTGCGGCGGGCATTCCGCGACCACCGCACTGGTACGCGTAACTGGCGTCGGTGAAGCGATCGCAGATCACCCATTTGCCGGCGTGCAGCGCGGGCTGAATGACATCCTGCAGGTGCTGGGCGCGCGCTGCAAACAGCAGCAGCAACTCGGCCATCGGCACCACGGGCTCCTCTCTCGGGCGCAGCAGCACCGCTCGGATATCCTCACCCAGACGGGTGCCACCCGGCTCGCGTGTCACCACGAGGTCTACCCCGCGCGACTCCAGATAGGCCTGAATACAGGCAATATTGGTGGATTTTCCTGCGCCTTCACCGCCTTCGACGGTGATGAACAGACCGCGTGCTGTGACCATGGTCAGGGACTCTCCGGAGATGAACGGTAATCTTCGCGCCGTTGCAGCTGGTATTTACGCACGGCACGCTCATGCCCTTCAAGCGTGGTATTGAACTCGTGGCTGCCATCGCCACGCGCGACGAAAAACAGGGTTTCACCCGCCGCGGGCTGCAGGGCGGCCTGCAGTGCCGCGCGCCCGGGCAAGGCGATCGGAGTGGGTGGCAGCCCATCGTGACGGTAGGTGTTGAAAAGATTGTCCGCGTCCTGCAGGTGACTGCGGCGCAGGTTGCCATCAAAGGCATCGCCCAGCCCGTAAATGATGGTCGGGTCGGTTTGCAGCCGCATCCCGCGCTGCAACCGCCGCACAAACACTCCTGCAATTTCTCCGCGCTCTTCCGGCACACCGGTTTCACGCTCAATAATGGACGCCATGATCAGGGCTTCGTAGGGAGAAGCATAGGGTAGATCTGCGTCGCGTATTGCCCACTCCTGTTCCAGCGCCTCCAGCAGCGCACGGTGTGCACGGCGCAGGATATCGAGATCGCTGTCGCCGCGCTCGTAGCGGTAGGTTTCCGGCAGAAACAGGCCCTCGACCGCCTCGTAGGGTGCGACGAGCTGCAACAATCTGGCATCATCCGGCCCTGACAGGACGCTCTCCAGCGCGTTCTCGCGCTGCAGAATGGCAATCGCCTGTGCAACCACGATACCCTCGGGAAGCGTTACCTGGTACTGCACCACACGCCCACTGACCAGCAGCGCCAACAGGCTTTCAGCCGTAAGCCCGGGCTCCAGCGCGTACTCCCCCCGCCGAATCCGGGCATCGAGCCGGTGGTAGCGCGCCCAGAGCAGCAACAGCTCCGGGTGCGGCAAGACGCCCTCCGCCTGCAGGCGCTCGGCCACCGAGCGCAAACTGTCGCCCGGGTATACCGTGAGCAGCAGCCCCGACTCCGGCAGGCGCAGGGGTGCCTGCCATCTTTCCCAGGCCACCCGCGCCACGAGCAGAACGAGGAGAGCCGCAAGTACCAGCGCCAGAAGCGCCAGGCGCCACCAGCGCGTCACCGCTGCAGCCACTCGCAGTAGGCGGCGTGCAGGCATCGGGTGACCGGGTGCAGGCTCCAGTTGCGATCGCGAAATACGCCGACCGGCCGCAGACCGGTGAGGGCGTTGCAATAGAACACTTCATTGGCCGCCAGCAGCTGGTGCAGCTGTAGCCGAGATTCCGCCGCCTGCAGCCCGCAGGCTGACGCGAGGTGATCCAGCAGCAGTCGACGGCGGGTACCGGCGATACCCGCATCGAGCAATGTGGGCGTGAGCAACCGCTTGCCCGCCACCAGAAACAGGTTGCCCGAAGACACCGACAGCGGCGCACCCGACTGATCCAGCATCAGCACTTCGTCCACCCCGGCGTCCAGCGCGTCGGCAGCGGCCAGCACCTGCTCCAGTCGGTTCAGGTGTTTCACCCCCGCCAACTGCGGCTGCTTGCCCCAGCGAACCTGGGTCTCCCCGAGCCTGGCGGGCTCCGGAAAAACCGAGGGGTCGTAGGCCGTTTCCGAGACGCTGATGACAACCCGCGGCGCGGCCACCTGCGGCGGCGCATAGCCCCGCGGCCCCGTGCCTCGCGACACCGTCAGGCGCAGGGCTGCGTAACCTTTCGCTGCGCGGAGGGAGTCCAGGACTGTATCGAGATGCCGCCGGGCAAGCGGCAGTGCTTCTGGCATGCGCAAACACGCCAAACCGGCAGCCAGTCGATCAAAGTGGAGGCTGGCCAATACCGGTTGACCGTCCCGCAGGAGCATGGTCTCGAAGACCCCATCGCCGTAGGCGAACGCACGATCCGGCAACTGCAGAGTGTCGCCGGGTGTGCCGTCAATCCATGTCTGGGCCGCAGCTACCACCCGGCCGGCATCAGCCGAGCTGACTGAACAGCAGGGACCCGTTGGTGCCGCCGAAGCCAAAGGAGTTGGAGAGTGCGTGCCGGATACGGCGCTCCTGTGCAGTGTGCGGCACGTAATTGAGAACGCAACCCTCGTCCGGATTGTCGAGGTTGATGGTCGGAGGCGCCACCTGATCGCGCAGGGCCAGTATGGAGAATATGGCCTCCACGGCCCCCGCCGCACCCAGCAGGTGACCGATCATGGATTTCGTGGAACTGACCGCGACGGCCTCTGACGCGGCCCCCAGCACTGTCTGGATAGCGCGGCTTTCAGCAAGATCACCGGCACTGGTCGATGTGCCGTGCGCGTTGATGTAGTCGATCTGGTCGACGGGTACTGCGGCATCGGCAATGGCATTGCGCATTGCGGCGGCCGCGCCGCGACCATCCTCCGGCGGCAGTGTCATGTGATACGCGTCGCCGCTCATGCCAAAGCCGGTGATTTCCGCGTAGATATTGGCACCACGCGCTTTCGCCGACTCATATTCTTCAATCATCAACACCCCTGCCCCGTCACCCAGCACAAAGCCGTCGCGATCGCGATCCCAGGGACGCGAAGCCGCTGCCGGATCGTCATTGCGCGTGGACAGCGCCCGGGCGGCGGCAAAGCCCCCGAGGCCGACAGGTGTGGTGGCCATCTCGGCGCCGCCCACCAGCATGGCATCGGCATCGCCCAGGGCAATCAGGCGGGCACCGAGGCCGATGTTGTGCGTGCCCGAGGTGCAGGCCGTCACCACGGCCAGGTTCGGCCCCTGTAGATTGTAGCGTACCGAGAGGTTGCCCGAGATCATGTTGATGATAGAGCCGGGAACAAAAAAGGGCGAAATCTTGCGTGGTCCGGAGCGCGCCACGATTTCCGTGTTTTTCTCGATCTGGCCAATGCCGCCGATGCCGGACCCTATGGCACAGCCGATGCGGTGGGCGTTGGCGTCCGTCACCTCGAGCCCGGAATCCAGCATTGCCTGTATCCCGGCGGCCATCCCGAACTGCACAAAGATGTCCATTTTACGGGCGTCTTTGTCGCTGAAATACGGCGTGCTATCGAAGCCCCTAACACTGGCACTGAACCGCGTGCTGTAGGCCTCGACATCAAACGCGACAATCGGTGCGACACCGCTCTTGCCGGCAATGATATTTTTCCAGGTTTCCTGCACATCGAGACCCAGCGGGCTCACCATGCCAAGACCTGTGACAACAACGCGTCTGCCAATCACCGAACGCACTCCCCGGTTGAATCAGGTGCTGGAAGCATAAATAAGAAAAGCCGCTCTATCAAAACATAGAAACGGCTCTTCCGGTTACTGCGGGGGAAATCTCAGGCGAGATTTTCCTTGATGTAGTCGATCGCCAGCTTCACCGTGGTGATCTTCTCGGCTTCTTCGTCGGGAATCTCGGTTTCAAACTCTTCTTCCAGAGCCATCACCAGTTCCACCGTGTCCAGTGAATCCGCGCCCAGGTCCTCGACAAAAGACGCTTCCGTCTGAACTTCCTCTTCCTTGACGCCAAGCTGCTCTGCGACGATCTTTTTTACGCGTTCTTCAATGCTGCTCATTTTATGTATAACTCCTGACAAAAAAAGTCTGAATGAAACCTGGTCACCCGGCCCAAGCGCGCATTTTACTCTGTTTTGCGCCGGAGTAATAAATTTTTTTTGGGCGCCGACCGCCAGCATCCGGCAACGCAGCGCCGCACCTCCTTACGCCATGTTCATGCCACCGTTGATATGGATAGTCTCGCCGGTGATATAACCCGCGTGCTCCCCGCACAGAAAAGCCACCAGGGCACCGATTTCCCGTGCCTCGCCGAGACGTGCGAGGGGAATCTGGCCGAGCATCGCCTCGCGCTGTTCGTCACTCAGTGCACGCGTCATATCGGTATCAATAAAGCCCGGAGCGACACAGTTGACCGTCACGGCGCGGGAGCCCAGTTCACGCGCCAGCGCCCGCGAAAAACCCTCCACACCCGCCTTGCTCGCCGCGTAATTGCTCTGTCCGGCATTACCCATTGCGCCCACTACCGACGTGATATTCACGATCCGCCCCCAGCGGGCCTTGGTCATGCCGCGCAGGCAGGCCTTGCTGACCCGGTAGACCGCGCTCAGGTTGGTGTCGATGACGGCCTGCCATTCCTCTGCCTTCATGCGCATCAGAATATTGTCGCGCGTGATACCCGCATTGTTGACCAATACCAGCGGCGCGCCGAATTGCGCGCTGATGCCCTTGACCACATCCTCGACAGCAGCCTGGTCAGCCACATCCAGTGTCATGCCACAGCCTTCGAAACCGCCCTCCCGAAGATACTCACCGATGGCAGCGGCCCCGGCTTCCGTGGTCGCGGTGCCCACAACGACATGCCCGTCGGCTGCAAGCTGTTCCGCAATGGCGCGGCCAATGCCGCGGCTGGCACCTGTCACCAGGGCAACCTTCTTTTCCTCACTCATCCCCGTTCCCTCTCTTTATACCTGTTCCAGATCTGCTCAGGCCAGCGCGGCAAGCGTTTCGGCAAGCCCGGCCGGCTCTTCCAGTGAATGGCTCTGCAACGCGCCGTCGATGCGCTTGTTGAGCCCGCTCAGCACTTTACCGGGCCCACACTCCACCACCTGATTGACGCCCTGCGCCGCCATGTAGGCAACGCAGGCCGTCCATTGAACAGGACTGTAGATCTGTTCCACCAACAGGCTGCGAATGCGCTCGGGGTCGGACTCGGGCCGCGCATGAACATTGTGCACAACGGGTATGGCGGGCGCCTGAATTGCAATAGAGGCCAACACCTCGGCGAGGCGCTCGCCGGCCGGACGCATCAGCGACGTATGGAAAGGTGCGGAGACCGGCAGCGGCATCGCGCGCTTCGCCCCCGCGGCTTTCAGCGCCGCGGACGCCTGCTCGACCGCCGCGGCGTGGCCGGCAATCACCACTTGACCAGGCGAGTTGAAATTGACCGCAGCCACCTCGCCATCGCCCGCGGCGCTCACCTCGCCACAAATACGGTTGATACTGTCATCGTCCAGACCGATGATCGCCGCCATGCCGCCCTCGCCTACCGGGACCGCCGTCTGCATGAACTCACCGCGCCGGCGTACCAGGCGCACGGCATCGTCAAAGGCGAGCGAGCCGGCACAGACCAGTGCAGAAAATTCGCCGAGACTGTGTCCGGCGAGCAAGGCGGGCTCCGCGCCGCCCGCTGCGCGCCAGGCGCGCCACAGGGCGACACTGGCGGTCAGCAGGATGGGCTGGGTGGTAGCCGTGAGATTCAGTGCCTCCTGTGGCCCCTCCTGCACCAGCCCCCACACGTCCATGCCGAGCGCCGCGGAGGCTTCATCAAAGGTCTCGCGCACCGCCGGGAAGGCAGCGTGGGCCCCGGCAAGCATGCCGACTTTCTGTGACCCCTGGCCGGGAAAGACAAATGCGCAGTGACTCAGCGTCATATCAATAGCACCCTCTATGGTTTACACAGTTACCCGGCAACAGTGGCACGGGTTACCGCCAGTGTAGAACAGCCAGCGCGCGCCAGCCTGAAAATGCAAAACGGGAGCCTGGGCTCCCGTTTTGATTTCAATACCATGACCGACACGTAGACTGTGAACAGCCTGCAGTGCCAGCCGGAACGGACTTACTCGTCGTTGCCGGTATTGACCACTTTCTTGCCACGGTAGAAGCCATCTGCCGTCACATGGTGACGGCGGTGGGTTTCACCGGAGGTCTGGTCGACGCTCAGGGTCGGGCCGGAAAGTGAGTCGTGTGAACGACGCATGCCGCGGCGTGAACGTGATTTCTTGTCCTGTTGAACAGCCATGTCTTACTCCTGATGGGTATCGCCGGGCTTTAACTGCGCCAGCACGTCAAACGGGTTGGGCCTGTCGACGGGCTCGTCTGCTACGCGCTCCGCGGCGAGGTCCGCCAAAACTGTGTTGCATTCCGCCTGCTCGTGATAGCTGAAAGGCGGCATTGCCAGAATCAGCTCATCCTCGACCAGTTCCCGCAGCGAAACCTCCTCCTCACCCGCTATCAATGGGTCGAGGCTCGCCGGCAAATGACGGGCCTGCTCATCCGTCCAGACCACCGCTAGGGTGCTCTCCGAATGTAGCGCAGCCGACATGGGCCGCAGGCACCGCTGGCAGGTAACCGTGACCGCACTGTCAGTCACCACCCGCACAACGTACCTGCCCTCCTCATCCCTGGACAGCGCCAACTCCGCCTCAACAACACCCTCGTCTGCGGCCAGCAGATCCCGAAAACGGGGCAATTCCAGCGGTTTGAGCGTGCCCCTGATGGTCGCGCCACGCGTAGCGGCCTTGCGGACGTCCAGCGACGCGGGAAGGGGGTCGGTCAACATAGGCGCGCATCATAGGGGCGGTTTACCCCTTTGTCAAAAAATATCTTTAGAATACAACCAGTTCACAGCCTTCACTGTCGCTTGCGGAAAACCTGATCATGGACCTGATACTCGCCTCGACCTCGCCTTACCGCAAAGCCTTGCTGGCGCGCCTGCAGCACCCCTTCCGCTGCCTGCCGCCCGACACCGATGAGACGCCCCTGGCTGGCGAGACCGGTGCACAGCTGGCCTTGCGTCTGGCACTGGCCAAGGCGCGTTCAGTCGCCCGGGCCCACCCCGACGCCCTGGTGATCGGTAGCGACCAGGTGGCGGAGCTGGATGGCCGGCTGATCGGCAAACCCGGCAGCCTGGAGAACGCCCGGCTGCAGCTGACGGCAAGTTCCGGGCGCACCGTGCGTTTCCTTACCGGACTGGCGGTCTGCCACGCCGCAGGCGAGCTGGAGCTGACCCATGTGGAGCCATTCAACGTGCATTTTCGCCCGCTGACGCAGGCGGCAATCACTGCCTACCTCGAGCGGGAACCGGCGCTGGACTGCGCCGGCAGCTTCAAATGCGAGGGCCTGGGCATCGCCCTGTTCGAGCGCATGGCAGGCGACGACCCCAGCAGCCTTGAGGGCCTGCCGCTCATCGCCCTGACCCGCCTGCTTGGCGAGGCGGGTTACCCGATACTGGCCTGAGACAACACATGGGGCAGCTCCCGCAACGCGGCCAGCCGGTCAATCAGTGCCAGCGGGCGGTGGCGCAGAAGCTGTTCGCGCGAATGCACGCCGAAGGTCACGCCCACCGAGGGCATGCCGAGGCGCCGCGCCATCTCCAGATCGTATTCTGAGTCGCCCACCATCAGGGCGGAGTGCGCCGCTTTGCCGCGCTCCAGCAGGATTTCTTCCAACATCAACGGATGCGGCTTGGAGCGTGTCTCATCGGCACAGCGTGTGCTGTGGAAGTAGCCCTCCAGACCCAGACCCTGCAGGACACGATCCAGCCCCCGTCGACTCTTGCCCGTCGCAACGGCCACTTCAAACCCGGAAGCGCGCAGCCAGTCCAGTGTCTCCAGGGCGCCCTCGTGCAGAGTCGCCGGCCCGGGGTCCAGCGCACGGTAACAGCGGGCATAGGCGGCCTGCATAGCCTCCTGCTGTGCTGCCGAACTGCCCGGGAACAGCAGGGGCATCGCGGTCACCAGACTGAGGCCGATGATGTGCCTGACGGCATCGGCCTCCGGCACCGGCAGGTCGCAGGCCTGCGCCGCCGCCTGCATGGCCTGCACAATCTGCTCCACGGAGTCGCAAAGCGTCCCATCCCAGTCAAATATAACTACCATATTCAATTATTTACGCGCATTTTCTAATATGGTCTCTAGATCTTTGTCGAGCGGTGCCTCAAGACGTAATTGCCCCGCGCCCGGCAAGGTAAAGGTCAGTGAGCGAGCGTGCAGGAACAAGCGACCCACCCCCAGCGAGCGCGCCAGCTCGGCGCAGGCATCGTCCATATACTTGTCATCGCCGAGAATCGGATGGCCGGCGAAGCGGGCGTGCACGCGAATCTGGTGCGTGCGACCGGTATAGGGCCTGGCCTCCACCAGCGTGGCCCGATGAAACTGCTCCAGCACCTGAAACCCGGTCACCGATGCCTTGCCCTCCTTGGCGACCCGAACCATACGCTCACCCGATTGCACGACATTTTTCTGCAGGGGGGCTTCCACCATGCGCCGCTCACGCGGCCAGCGCCCCGCCACCAGCGCAACATAGCGCTTGTCTACGCCGTCGCCTCGCAGCTGCCGGTGCAACTCCCGCAATACCGCAGGCTTGCGCGCCACCAGGATAAGGCCCGAGGTATCCCGATCCAGCCGATGCACCAGTTCCAGATAGCGATCCTGGGGCCGCAGCTGCCGCAGGCACTCGATCAAACCGAAGTTGAGGCCACTGCCGCCGTGCACGGCGAGCCCCGAGGGTTTATTGATCACCAGCAGTCCCGCGTCCTCGAAGACGATGCGCGACTGGATTTCACCGGCCCAGTAGCCCGGCACCACCACCGGCGCACCGGGCTCGGGCTGGTGCAGCGGGGGCACCCGCAGCACATCACCCGCCACCAGGCGGTATTCGGCTTTCACACGCCCTTTATTGATGCGGAACTCGCCTTTGCGCAAGCCCCGATAAATGCGTGTTTTCGGCACCCCCTTCAGCTCGCGCAGCAGGTAATTATCGAGTCGCTGCCCTGCGCTGTCCGCATCAATTTCGACGAAACGGACTGCATTGGGTACAGGGGTGGCTTGTGTTTTGACCATGGGTTCGGGAAATCACCAAATAATTGAAGCACTTAGCAAATGCAGGTATACTCCGGGCCGTGTAGCCAGGCTCGAGGGGTCTTACCCCCGACGCACAACGCAACCACTCCGGTGACAGCAGGGTCTGCCGACGTAACCGCAGCGCCCCACAGGAGACATCATACCCGCACTTGCGTGTGCAGGCACACAACGGATGTCGACGCGCCCGCCACCCACAGGGCATAGCCCGGGACTGAGGCTGAGCCGCGCCGATACAGTATGAACCGCGCAGTGAGACTGCCGGGACTCCGAATCAGTGAAAGCTTTGGGCAGTACGGCCGTATTCGTCAGGTGATGCGGCCCCGACCGGGTAACGACCTGCACGCGCAGGCTCTACCGGCAGTACTACCCGGCGACAGGCAGACAACGGCCTCTCGCCCTGTACAGTTCACCTGAGCGTACTGAGTAGTACCTCACCACTGCGTGATCGGCCCAGCCGCTACGTCAGTGCCAGGACCGTTACTCGGCTATGTCCGGCCTCATGGCCGGCTGTATGGCTGATTCCCGCCCCGCCAGACCTGCGCGCACCAGGTAGAATGGCACATCATGAAAAAAATGCTTATCAATGCAACACAGCCCGAAGAGCTGCGCGTTGCGCTCGTTGACGGACAGCGACTGTACGATCTGGATATCGAAAACCGCACCCGTCTGCAAAAGAAATCAAACATCTACAAGGGCAAGATTACCCGGGTTGAACCCAGCCTGGAGGCCGCTTTCGTTGAATTCGGCGCGGAGCGTCACGGCTTTCTACCCCTCAAGGAAATCGCCCGTGAGTACTTTTACAAGGATCCCGGCAACAGCGAGGGACGCCTGAAGATCAAGGAGGTCGTAAAAGAAGGCACGGAAATCATTGTCCAGGTCGACAAGGAGGAGCGCGGCAACAAGGGCGCGGCCCTCACCACCTTCATCAGTCTGGCCGGTCGCTACATGGTGCTGATGCCCAACAACCCCAAGGCGGGCGGTATCTCGCGCCGCATTGAAGGGGACGACCGCAGCGAACTGCGCGAAGCCCTGAGCGGGCTGGAAATCCCCAACGGTATGGGGGTTATCATCCGCACGGCCGGTGTGGGACGCACCACCGAAGAGCTGCAATGGGACCTGAACTATCTGCTGCAGCTCTGGGAATCCATCACCGTTGCCAACAAGGAAGTGAAGGCGCCCGCGCTGCTGTTCCAGGAGAGCAACGTGATCATCCGCGCTGTGCGCGACTACCTGCGCGACGACATCGACCAGGTGTTGATCGACTCGGACGATGCCTATGCCGAAGCCTATGAATTCGTCAGCATGGTCATGCCGAAATACAAGAACCGTATTCGTCGCTACGAAGACACCATCCCCCTCTTCAACCGTTTCCAGATCGAAAGCCAGATCGAGACGGCCTTCCAGCGCGAGGTCCGCTTGCCCTCCGGGGGCTCCATTGTCATTGACCCCACGGAAGCACTGGTTTCCATCGACATCAACTCCGCCCGCGCCACCAAGGGCACCGACATTGAAGACACCGCCCTGCAGACCAACCTTGAAGCGGCCGATGAAATCGCGCGCCAGCTGCGGCTGCGGGACATGGGTGGCCTGGTGGTCATCGACTTCATCGACATGCTGGCCGCACGCAACCAGCGCGCTGTCGAAAACCGCATGCGCGATGCGCTGGAGCTGGACCGCGCACGCGTCCAGGTGGGGCGCATCTCGCGGTTTGGCCTGCTGGAGATGTCGCGCCAGCGGCTGCGTCCGTCTCTGGGGGAAACCAGCGCCATTGTCTGCCCGCGCTGCACAGGTCAGGGCACTATCCGCGACACCAAGTCTCTCGCGCTATCCATCCTGCGCCTGATGGAAGAAGAAGCCATCAAGGACCGCAGTGCCGAGGTGCGCGCCATCGTCCCCGTGGATGTGGCGGCATACCTGCTCAACGAGAAACGCTCAGCCCTCTCCGATATCGAAATTGTCAGCCGCACGCGACTGCTGGTGATTCCCAATCCGAATCTTGAAACACCGCACTTTGAAGTGCAGCGCCTGCGCGACGACGAAGTCAGCGAAGACCGCACCGTGAGTTACTCCATCGATATCGCGGTGCCGGATACCGACCTTATCAGCGATTCTCACTCCGCCAACATTCCTCAGCAGGAGGCCGCAGTGCAACGTGTTGCGCCGCAGATGCCTGCGCCACAACCGGCGCCCGAGCGGGAGGAAACCACCGCCGAAGCACCTGCACCGAAGCGTAAGCGCGGCGGCAAGGGAGCTACCACCAAGGCTGCTGAACCCGCCGCGCCCGCGGTGAAGCCCGGCCTTGTGACGCGACTGATGGGCATGCTGTTCGGCGAGCCGGCGAAGGCGGAAGAGCCGGCGCCCAAGCCAAAGGCGCGAAAAGCCGTCGCTGCGGAGCCAGACAGCGAGAAAAGCGAGAACAGTAGTGAGCGCAGTGGACGCAAACGCAGCCGCGGTGGTCGCCGCCGCAATGGCAACAATGCACGCAACGCCGACCAGGCTCGCAACGATCGGGATGAGGCGGCTGATGCATCCGCACAGCCCACCAGGGGCGAGAAAGCGGAGTCACGCAACCGGTCACAGGACGACTCCTCAGAAGAGCGCCAATCCAGCGGCAACTCGCGTTCGCGGCGGCGCGGTGGCAAAGGGCGTCGTCGCCCAGATGCCGAGCGCACTGTGGTGCCGGTAGAGGACCAGTCGGATGTCGATGCAGATGCTTCCGATGACGATAGCCTGGAAGCCTATGCCAGACGCCAGCAGGAAGCCCGGCAAGACGACTCCAGTGAAGAAGGCAGCAAGCCACGCAAACGCCCCTCGGACATGAAGCGTAGCGAACCTCGCCGTCGCCGCCGCAGCCGTCCGCAGACGGATGCCGACACCGGTGACACAGCGCAGGCCGACACTGCACAGACAGCTGTGGACAACAGCGAAGCACCCGCAGACGCGCCGGCCAGCGAGCCGGTCAGCGCCGCAGAAGTGCTCGACAGCACGCCATTGGCGGCGCAGGTGGAGAGCAGCACCAAAACCGACGCTGCCAGCAGCATAAATGGCGAGCACAGCGCCGCGATGACAGCCGAGGCGCAACCCGATACGGCAGCGCCCACGCCCGCGGAGCCGGACGAGGCGGCCAAAACGCCTGAGCTCGCAGAGGCACCGGCGGCGGAACCTGCTCCGGCCCCCGCTGCACCGGCTCCCGAAGCCGCTGCGTCGGAAGCCCCTGTGGCGCGGCCGGCTGGTCTCACCGCAGACGGACGCGCTGCCAACGACCCTCGCGTGGCACCGCGACAGGTGCAGGAGGTGGCGATTACCACCGCGCACCTGACGCTGTTCCGCGAAGAGCAGTTCCCACCTGTGGCTGCCAGCGGCCAGGTGGCGCCGCGCGCCAGCAATGACCCACGGGGGCCTCGCCCTGGCGCCGCCGCAAGCGGTGTATCCGAGGGCTAGACGCACTGCTTTTGCTGCGCACCGGCCCGCCAGGGCTTGTGCGCGTTGGCAGGGACTGTATAATCGCGCTCTCTCGCTGAAGGCGGGAAAACAAACACGGTGGGCTGGCTGAGTGGTCGAAAGCGGCGGTCTTGAAAACCGTTGAGGGTTTATCCCCTCCCGGGGTTCGAATCCCTGGCCCACCGCCACTATCCCTTATAAATCAATGAGTTACAGGCGGTAATGCTCAGTTACCGCCAATATTCCCGCCATAAAATAAACGCTTAAAAAGTGACCAACAACTGCCCAGACCTACCTCGATGGCACACTTGGAGGCGACTCATTGATCCACACAGCAATGAGCAGCCGGTATCCCTGCCCGCGGATATCTCCGGCACCACTAGCGCAATAAATTCAATGACTTAGATAGTATTTAAGATCTATCCCTACATTAATCCCCATAAAGCGAAAATGGTACATCAGCACTCCCAGTAATCGCGTCCCGCCCTCACACCAAGCTCAGCTTATGCAATCGATAGACGTAGATCAGCGCGTCAGCTGGGCCGTGGCGGCCACTGAGAGGCTCATTGTAGCCATCACCTACCCTCAAGCCACACCACTTTCCCGACCGGCTCCAGCAATGCCGCATCCTTGTTCCGGGAATTGCCAATACCCGACGCCAGCGGGTGCAGGGCCAACGGGAATTTTAGTTCCGCACGAAATAGCGGATCAGCGGGAAGTATCTCCTCGGCATTGTCGAGCCAGCGGACGCACTCCTCCCGCGACAGCATCACTGGCATTCGCGAATGCCAGGGCTGGAACTCTGGGGCAGCTTCTGTGGTGACCAGGGTGCAAGACAGCAAGGGGGCCGGCTGACCTCGCCAGACATCCCACAGTGCCGCCACGGCCAGGGTGCTGTCTTTGTTGGTGATCAACC
>DIBU01000005.1 GCA_002416125.1 Halieaceae bacterium UBA5044 | reverse complement strand
TTCGCCTATGACGCCAACGGCAATCTCGATACGCTGGACGGCACCCCCATGATCAGCTGGTCCAGCTACGACAAACCCGTCGCGATCACCACCGCCTCGGTGAGCTATGGCTTTGAATACGGCCCCGATCGGGCCCGCTACCGCAAGGTACACAATGGCCAGACCACGCACTACGTGGGTAAAAACTTCGAGGCCATCAACGCAAGCGGCGTGGGCTTCGACACACACCGGCACTACGTCCGCGCCAACGGACGCGTGGTCATGATCCGGGAAGACGTAAACGGCGCGGTTACACACCGCTACGTGCACACAGACCACCTGGGCAGCATCACCGCCCTGACCGATGAGGCCACCGGTGCGGTCGTTGCACGCTACAGCTACGATGCCTGGGGCCTGCGCCGCAACCCGACCACCTGGCAGCCCGGCCCGGTCACCAGCTTTGAGAGACGCGGCTACACGGGCCACGAGCATCTGGATGATGTGGGGATCATTCACATGAACGGTCGGTTATACAGCCCGAGCCTTGGGCGGATGTTGAGTCCTGATCCGGTGACACAGGCGCCCGAAAACGCACAGAACTACAATCGATACTCTTATGCGTTTAACAATCCGTTGAAGTACACAGATCCTACGGGTTGGTTTGCGTGTTTTGCTTTTGGAGCTGCGGTGAATGATGGCGGTGGATGTGGAGGGTATCCTAGCTTAGATATTGGCTCACCTTTGGGGCAATTTGGTCCGTCTCCGTTGAGCGGTCTAGGCTGGTTTATGAATCTGGGGGTATTAGAGTTTGTTGGTCTATTTGCTGGGTCCAACGTTCCTCTTTCGGATTTAGCTTCACCATATTTCAAGTGGCGATATGGGGAAGAGGGGCTTGCGATACTCGGCGACATTGCGAACCACAACGGTACTCCTACAAAAACGTTAACTGCGGTCGGAGCGCGTCAAGCAGGTAGAGTAGGAGTGAGGTCTGTTTTAGACTGGGAGCCAGCCGGCAACAACTACCCCATAATTGACCCGCCTAACGGAAACATTGCAACACATCGTGTTTTGGGCGCCAATATAATGGGTTTCGTTGCTGGGCTATTATATGACCGATTGCTTCGTGCCGACAATGAGTGGGCACTTACACGTCGGAGATATATTCTTCTGCAAGATCAGGTCTATCTAGAATATTACTACACTGACGAAGGGGGGCTTAATCAGTTTAAGGGCTGGGTTGATACTGGTGATGTGTATATGGGAGAGGAGATTGGCGATGGAGAAGTTCTCCAACGCCAAAAAACGACGGATTCTCAGGGCGATCTTTCTGGTGGGGCTATTATAACTGATGAATGGGACTAATAGGTTTTTTTGGGTAGTCGTTCTGTCGCTGCTGTTCACGGGGTGCGAGCAGGGGCCTTTTTATGGCTCCAAAAAAGTACGTATACCCTACTATGAAAGATGCAACGGATTTTATGATCGTCTTCTAGAGCAACTCAAAGAATATGGAGTCCCCGTTGAAATAGATCTAGTCCTACCGGATAAATCAATCCTTCCCGATTTCGATCCTAACGGCATTATAGTAATTGGATATACAGAAAGCTCAGCCGGCCTGATTGAACCTACAATCAATGCCTACCTGCATTCTTGTGGGCCAAACGCGTCAATTATTATTCCTTCTAGTGAGGTTTCGGAAAGAGAAATACGTGCTGTTATCGAAGAAAATTTAGACGGCGCTGCTTATATGGAAGATATTTTTCTACACTTAGAAGACGATCGTATACAAGTGTTTTTTACCCGTAAAAGGTAATCGTATAGGCCGTCATAGGCTCCAATGCTGTGGATATCTCGGGATACGCTGCTCTAAGCCAAGTCGGATTCTTTAATGAAGAACCTATATTTCTTAATTGTCATACTTTCACTCTGTGGATGCGCCACTAGTAGCGCTTCTAAACTCACAAGCCGCAGCAGCGACGCTATTGAAATGTGTCGCACTGAATACACAAAGATAACCGGTACGGAGCTTCCGCTAGATATAAACAACGTTTACGTCCACGCGGGGAAGACCATGTTTGCGTTGCTATTCACCCACGGAGACTTGGGAACATTTCGAGAGAGGAGTAAGGATTATCGCGCTCGTATTTCCTGTTATGTATTTTTAAGGCCAACGATGCAAGTTCAGGATCTTCGGGAGGGGCCTAAAATATTAAAAGAGTCAGCGACTATGATTGACGATGCATCTTTCTACGAGGAAAAAATTTACGAGCTCTTTTTCTCAAAAAGCGGCCCTCAGTTCACATTTGAAGATATGCAGATATTTTCAATCGATAGAATAAACGCGCTGTGACCCCAATATCATGGGGTACCTTTGTGCGCGATCTGAGCGTGTACTCCCAATTAAAAAGTTGTGAATACCATCAGAAGGCCCTTCACAACGGTCTGAATGCAAGCGGCAAGGCTTCGGCTTTAGCCGCTTTCTTTTTGCCTGAGGCCTTCACAATGGTTGTGAAGGTTTGCCGAGAACACGCTCTACCGCTGGAAGTCGAAGCACGGCGGCTTGGAGGTCTCGGAGGCCAAACGCCTTCGAGAGCTTGAGTCCGAGAACGCCAGGCTTAAGCGGCTGCTGGCCGCGGCTACACGAGCCACGAGCATCTGGATGATGTGGGGTTCACGTGCACCTATGGCACCGGGGGTTACACGCTCAGCCGCGTGACCGACTAACCGCGTGAAGGCTATTATTTGGCCCATGCCAGCGTGTACAATCAAGTGGGTTTTATAACGACAAGAAGGAAACTCCTATGAACATGTTTATCGTTGATTTCGTTTTCCGCTGGGCGCACGTGCTATTCGGTATCACCTGGATTGGCATGCTCTACTATTTCAACTTCGTGCAGACTGAGTACTTCAAGGAAGCCGAGGCCGGAGCCAAGGCAGACGCCATGAAGAAACTGGCGCCTCGGGCACTGTGGTGGTTCCGCTGGGGTGCCATGTTTACCTTCCTGACCGGCTTCATCCTGCTCATGGCGGCGCGTCCCTTCGGTAACATGGGCGCCAGCGCCCTGATCCTCATGGGCTCCCTGACCGGTACGCTGATGTTCCTCAACGTCTGGCTGATTATCTGGCCCAACCAGAAAATCGTCCTCGGGCTGGCAGAGGGCGACGGCCCGGTCGCGGCTGCCAAGGCCGGCCTGGCCTCGCGCACCAACACGCTGTTTTCCGGCCCCATGCTGTTCGGCATGCTGGGCGCCAAGCACGCACCGTTTATCACCCCCAGCACAACGGGCCTGATTGCCTGTGCCGCGCTTATTCTGGCGCTGGAAGCCAATGCCCTGTTCGGCAAGCAGGGGCCGATGACCAAGGTGGTGGGCGTCATTCACATGAGCATCCTGCTCACCGGCGTGGTCTGGGCGCTGCTCGCCTTCCTGTAACACCGTTCCTGTCGCCGGGCCGATATCCCAGGCCCGGCACCTGCCTACGCGGCAACCCCTGTGTCACGCTGGCTCTGCAATAGCGGTGCTGCACATGTATAATGCCGGCTCATTTTCTTGCCAGTGACCGACCATGTCTCAGGACGATATTGACCACATGCCCTCCATCGTTCCCTCCCGGGAAACCGGGCAGGAACCTGTTGCGCCCAAGCCTCGCGGCAGCAAGCCCGAGAAGGGGCGGGCGGGAAACACGCGGCCGCCCTCGGGTGGCGCGGGTACCCCCGCGGCTGGCGGCAGCAGCATCCTGTTGCGCCTGATGCTGGTGCTCGCGCTGGCCGTGGCGGGTGTGGCCTGTGCCTGGGCCTACCAGTTGCAGCAGGCCCTGGACAGCAGCGCCGCGCAGATGGAGCGCTACGCCAAGCGAATTTCGGACCTCGAAGACCGGCTGTCGGATACCGATGAGGGGCTGAGCCAGAACACCCAGGCGATGGCCGTCAAGATCAAGGAACTGTATTCGGAGGTCGACAAGCTGTGGGCGTCGGCCTGGCGTCGCAACAAGGCCGCGATTGAAGAACTGGAAAAGACCAGTGCCAGCCAGGTGAAGAAAGTGGCCGCGGCGGAGAAAACCCTGGCCGCCAATGCCGAGCAGATCAAAAGTGCCTCCGGCGACATCGCGCGCCTGAAAAGCGTGGCGGGCGACCTCGAGCGGCTTATGGCCAGTGCCAAGGCCAACCAGGCCGAGGTGGAGCGTGTCGCGGACAGCGTCAACCGGGTCAACGTTGAGCTGTCCAAGCTGAACAAGCGGGTGCAGGAAAACGAGGACTGGGTAAACTCGATCAATGCATTCCGCGGCCAGATCAACCGCTCGATTACCGATCTGCAGTCTTCCGTGAGGAGCCTGCAGTCGACGCCCTCTACTCCCTGAACAGACTCCAAGGATTCCTGCCATGACCGTTATCCGCCAGGATGATTTTATCGATAGCGTCGCCGACGCGCTGCAGTTCATTTCCTACTATCACCCCCTGGACTTCGTGCAGGCGGTTCACCGTGCCTGGGAAATGGAGCAGAATCCCGCGGCCAAGGACGCGATGGCACAGATCCTGATCAACTCGAGGATGTGTGCCCAGGGTCACAGGCCCATCTGCCAGGATACCGGTATCGTGACCGTGTTCCTGAAGATCGGGATGAACGTGCGCTGGGAAGCCACGCTGTCGGTCGCGGAGATGGTCAATGAGGGCGTGCGCCGGGCCTACACGCACCCGGACAACGTGTTGCGTGCCTCGATACTGGAAGATCCCGCGGGCGCGCGACGCAACACCAGGGACAACACTCCGGCAGTGATTCACATGGAGGTCGTGCCGGGTGATACCGTGGACGTGCAGGTTGCGGCCAAGGGCGGCGGTTCCGAAAACAAGTCCAAGCTGGCGATGCTCAACCCCTCCGACAGTATCGTCGACTGGGTGGTGAAAACGGTACCCACCATGGGGGCCGGCTGGTGCCCGCCGGGCATGCTCGGTATCGGGATTGGTGGCACAGCGGAGAAGGCGGCGCTGATGGCGAAGGAGTCCCTGATGGACCCGGTCGACATTCACGAACTGCGCCAGCGCGGCCCCGCCAACCGCAGCGAGGAGTTGCGCCTTGAAATCATGGATGCGGTGAACCGCCTCGGTATCGGTGCGCAGGGCCTGGGCGGCCTGACCACGGTGCTGGATGTGAAGATCCGCGATTATCCCACCCACGCGGCGTCGCTGCCGGTGGCGATGATTCCCAACTGTGCGGCAACGCGCCATGCGCATTTTGTGCTGGATGGCAGTGGTCCCGCCCTGCAGACGCCGCCCAACCTCGATGACTGGCCGGAGATCACCTGGGAAGTGGGCGAGCAGGTGCGCCGCGTCAACCTGGACACGGTGACCCCGGAAGAAGCGGCGCAGTGGCAGCCCGGCGATACGCTGCTGCTCTCCGGCAAAATGTTGACGGGGCGCGATGCGGCGCACAAGAAGATGAAGGAACTGATCGACAGCGGTGAAGGTCTGCCCGCCGAGGTCAACCTGAAAGGCCGATTTATCTATTACGTGGGCCCGGTCGACCCGGTGCGCGACGAGGTGGTAGGCCCGGCGGGCCCCACCACCTCCACCCGCATGGACAAGTTCACCGACTTTATTCTGGAGAAGACCGGTCTGCTGGGCATGATCGGCAAGGCAGAGCGCGGCCCTGCCGGCATCGAGGCGATCAAGAAGCACAAGGCGGTGTACCTGATGGCCGTTGGCGGTGCAGCGTACCTGGTGTCGAAGGCCATCACTTCGGCCCGTGTTGTGGCCTTCCCGGAGCTGGGCATGGAAGCGATCTATGAATTCGAGGTCAAGGACATGCCGGTCAGCGTCGCCGTGGATTCTCGTGGGGTTTCGGTGCACGAACTCGGCCCGCGTATCTGGCAGGCAAAGATCGAGGAGCAGGCCATCGAGTTGATCTGAGCCGCGCACGTAACCAGGCATGTCGACCTTTTACTGGCACGACTACGAAACCTTCGGCGCGGACCCCGCCTGGGACCGGCCGGTACAGTTTGCCGGTCTGCGCACCGATGACGACCTCAACGTCATCGGTGACCCCCTGGTCATTTATGCCCGCCCCGCCGATGATTTTCTGCCCCACCCCCAGGCCTGTTTGATCACCGGTATCACACCGCAGCTAGCACTCGAGAAGGGGCTGCCCGAATCTGAGTTTGTTGCCCGTATCCACACTGAGCTGGCACAGCCCGGCACCTGTTCGGTGGGCTACAACTCACTGCGTTTCGACGATGAAGTCACGCGGTATGCGCTGTATCGCAATTTCTACGATCCCTATGCCCGCGAGTGGCAGAACGGAAATTCCCGCTGGGATATTATCCATTTGCTGCGCACCGCCTGGGCGTTGCGCCCCGACGGCTTCGCGTGGCCGCGCCGCGAAGACGGCCACGTCAGCTTTCGTCTGGAAGAGTTGACCTCGGCAAACGGCATCGCGCACACCGCGGCCCACGATGCCCTGTCCGATGTCGAGGCTACGCTGGCGATGGCGCGCCTGGTGCGCGAACGCCAGCCGCGGCTGTACGCCTGGGTGCTGCAAAGCCGCGACAAACGCTGGGTGCAGGGGCAACTGCAGCTCGGCTCGCTGAAGCCTGTGCTGCATGTCTCCGGCATGTTTGGTGCGGAGCGCTTCAACACCGCACTGATCCTGCCACTGGCGGCGCATCCTGTGAATCGCAATGAAGTCATCTGCGCCGATCTCAATGAGGACCCTGCCGTTCTGCGCGAGGAGGCGGTGCCCACACTGCAGCAGGCCCTGTTCGCCCGGCGCGATGCCCTGCCGCCCGGCCAGCAGCGCCCCGGCCTGAAAAGCGTGCACATCAACCGCTGTCCGGTACTGGCGCCGCCGACGATGGTGACGCCCGAGGTCGCCGCGCGGATTGGTCTCGACGGTGCGCGCTGTCGGCGGCACCTCGCAGCCCTGCGTGCCTGGCACGCGGATGATGCCAGGGGTATGGTTGAAAAGTTGCAGGCCATCTACGCCGGGCGCGAGTTTGCGCCGGTCACGGACCCGGACCGCATGCTCTACGGCGGCGGGTTCTTCTCGGAGGCGGACCGGCGCAGTATGGAGCAGGTACGATCTGCCACCCCGGAGGCCCTCGCACAGCAGTCCTTTGCCTTCGAGGATGCCCGCCTGCCGGAGATGCTGTTCCGCTACCGTGCGCGCAACTTCCCGCAGACCCTGTCGCCGGCGGAGCGCGCCCAGTGGGATGAATTTCGCCTGCAGCGCATCACTGAACCCGATGCCCCGGGTGCGCTGGATATGGAGGCGTATCAGGCACTGATCGACACGCTGCTGGCGCAGCAGCGCCCCGCAGGCGAGCGCGAGCTCCTCGAGGCACTGCTGGAGTACGGGGACGCGCTACTGGCCTGAATCGCCCATGGGCAAGCGGCTGGCGCAGGCCGTATAATGCCCGACGTCGGTGGCGGGTCACCGCCAGATGCCAGAGCAGGGAGTGTTTGCGTGCAGTTTGCCGGTAGTCATATTCTCTCCATCGCCCAGTTCGAGCGCCCCGATGTGGAGCGGGTGTTCGCGGTGGCAGACAGTATGGAACCCTACGCCCACCGGCGCCGCGTCACCAAAGTGCTCGACGGCGCTATCCTGGGCGCCATGTTTTTCGAGCCCAGCACGCGTACGCGGGTCAGTTTCGGCAGTGCCTTCAATCTCCTCGGCGGCGAGGTGCGTGAAACCACCGGCTTCGAGCAGTCGGCCATTGCCAAGGGGGAGTCACTCTACGATACCGCGCGGGTGCTCAGCGGCTATTCCGACGTGATTGCCATGCGTCACCCGCAGGAGGGCTCGGTGGCCGAGTTCGCCGCTGCCAGCCGCGTGCCCGTGCTCAATGGCGGCGACGGCAGCAATGAGCACCCCACGCAGGCCCTGCTGGACCTCTACACCATTCGCAAGGAGCTGTCCGCCCGCGGTCGCGACGTCGACCGCCTGCGTATCGCTATGGTCGGCGACCTGCGCTTCGGCCGCACCGTGCATTCACTCTGCAAGCTGCTGTGCCTGTTTCAGGGCATCCAGGTGGTCCTGGTGTCGCCGGTCGAGCTGCGTATGCCGGGCGATATCGTCGAGCAACTGCGCGCGGCGGGCCACGATGTGCTGGAGTCCGAAGCGCTGGAGTCCAGCATCCGTCACGTCGACATCGTGTATTCCACACGCATTCAGGAGGAGCGCTTCAGCTCCCAGCAGGAGGCGGATCTCTACCGCGGCCGCTTCCGCCTGAACCAGAGCATCTACACCGAACACTGCGAGCCCAACACGGTCATCATGCACCCGCTGCCGCGAGATTCCCGCGTGACCGCGCGCGAACTTGATGACGACCTCAACGACAACCCCAACCTGGCGATTTTTCGCCAGACCGACAACGGCGTGCTGGTGCGCATGGCGCTGTTTACCCTGGTGCTGGACGTGGCGGAGCAGGTGCACAGGCACGCGCGTGACGTCAACTGGTACACCGGCGGGCGCTTCGATGGCCTTTGAGCTCACCTTTGCCGGTGACGCGGTGCGCGTGTTGCAGAGCGAGGCAGCGTTTGAGGGGTATTTTGCTGTGCGTCGCCTGACGCTGCAGCACCAGCTGTTCGGTGGCGGCTGGAGTCCGCCCCTCGTGCGTGAGGTTTTCGAACGCGGTGATGCGGTTGCCGTGTTGCCTTACGAGCCGGAAACCGACTGTGTCATTCTCATTGAACAGTTTCGTCCCGGCGCCCTGCGCGATGCCCGCAGTCCCTGGATGCTTGAGGTGATTGCCGGCGTGGTAGAGCCCGGTGAGACCGATGCGGAGGTCGCACACCGTGAGGCTGGGGAAGAGGCCGCCTGCGAGCTCGCCGAGTTGGTACCCATCGCCAGCTATTACCCCAGCGCGGGCGCCTGTTCCGAACATGTGCGGTTGTTCTGCGGCCGGGTCAGGCGGGCGGGCGCCGGTGCCGTGCACGGCGCCCGTGGTGAAGGCGAGGACATTCTGGTGCACCGTATTCCCCGTCTTGAGGCGCTGGCACTGCTGGCCGCGGATCGTGTGCCCAACGGCCACACGCTGATCGCCCTGCAATGGCTGCAGTTGCAGGGGGAGTCCCTGCGCCAGCGCTGGCTCTCCTGATGGCCAGCGTGCAGTGACCGGCCCCGCCGCACCCGGGACACCGGAGCCCGCGCCACCGGGGCTGCTGCGCTCCAGCGCGGTGGTCGGCAGCATGACGCTGCTGTCGCGGGTGCTCGGCCTGTTGCGTGACGTGGTCATGGCGGCGGTGGTGGGCGCCAGCGCCAACGCAGACGCCTTCTTTGTGGCCTTCAAGATCCCCAACTTCCTTCGGCGCCTGTTTGCCGAGGGCGCTTTTGCCCAGGCCTTTGTGCCCGTGCTCGCCGACTACCGCGAGGACGGCAGCGTGGTGGCAGTGCGGGCGCTGGTGGACCGTGTTGCCGGCGTGCTTGGTGGCACGCTGCTGCTGGTGACGGTGCTGGCGATGGTCGCGGCGCCGCTGGTAGCCACCGTGTTTGCCCCGGGCTTCGTCGCTGACCCGGTAAAATTCGAACTCACGTCGCAGATGATCCGCATCACCTTTCCCTACCTGCTGCTCATCTCAATGACCGGGTTCTGCGGTGCGATTCTCAACAGCTACGGTCGCTTTGCGGTGCCGGCCCTGACCCCGGTGTTTCTGAACCTGTCCCTGATCGGCGCCGCGCTGCTGGCGGCGCCACAGCTGGAGGAACCGGTCTTTGCGCTGGCCTGGGGGGTGGCGCTGGCAGGCGTCATACAGTTGCTGTTCCAGCTGCCTTTCCTCTACCGTCTGGATCTCATACCGCGCCCGCGCTGGGATACCCGCCATCCCGGGGTGCGGCGTATTCTCAAGCTCATGGTGCCCGCGCTGTTTGGCGTGTCGGTGAGCCAGATCAACCTGCTGCTGGATACGGTACTGGCCTCATTTTTGCCGACGGGCAGCGTTTCCTGGCTGTATTACTCGGACCGGCTGATGGAGCTGCCGCTGGGGGTTTTTGGCATCGCCATAGCCACCGTGATCCTGCCCAGCCTGTCGGCGCATCGCGCCGGGGCCAGAATGCGCCAGTTCGGCCTGACCCTGGACTGGGCGGTGCGCTCGGTTCTGCTGGTGGCTGTGCCCGCCGCCGTGGCCCTGGCCGTACTGGCGCGGCCTATTCTGGTGACCCTGTTCCAGTACGGCGAGTTCCGGCCGGAGGATGTTGCCATGTCGGCGTTGAGCCTGCAGGCCTACAGCCTGGGGCTGGCAGCGTTCATGCTGATCAAGGTGTTGGCCCCGGGCTACTATGCGCGCCAGGACACCGCGACGCCGGTGCGCTACGGCATTATTGCGATGGCCGCCAATATGGTGTTGAACCTCGCGTTCGTGTTGCCGCTGATGTACTGGTTCCAGGCCGGCCATGTAGGCCTTGCACTCGCCACCAGTGTTGCGGCCTACCTCAACGCAGGCCTGCTGCTGCGCGGGTTGTTGCGCGATGGCGTCCTGCAGCCGCAGGCAGGTTGGGCCGTTTACACCGGGCGTTTGCTGCTGGCCACCAGCGCGATGGTCGCGGTGCTGGTCCTGCTCAGCCCGGGTGTGGAGGACTGGTTGGCCCGGACGCTGTTCGAGCGCGTTGCCCACCTTGTGCTGGTGTGTGGCCTCGGGGGCCTGACCTACCTGCTGGTCCATGTGGCGTTGGGCACGCGGCTGCAGCACCTGCGCACGCCGCCCTCGGGGTCCTGACGACATACGGGCGCCCCCTCCGGCATAGGCTAGTGCGGTACTTTTCGCTATACTCCAGCGTTTGCGTTGACAGAGTAAGCCCGACCTCATGGAGCTGATCAGAGGCCTGCATAACCTGGGGCCGCAACACCGTCCCTGCGTGGCCACGATAGGCGCCTTTGATGGGGTGCATCTTGGTCATCAGGCGGTGATTCGCAAGCTTCAGGGCAAGGCGAAAGAACTCGCACTGCCGGCGACGGTGATCGTGTTCGAGCCGCTGCCCCGGGAGTATTTTGCGCCGCTGGAAGCGCCGGCCAGAATCATGAGCTTCCGGGACAAGTTTCGCGCCCTGGCGTGCCTCGGCGTCGACCGTGTTCTGCGTATTCGCTTTACGCCCAGCCTGCGCAGCATGTCAGCGCAGGCCTTTGTCGACGAGGTCTTTGTGCAGGGGCTGGGCATACAGCATATCGTGCTGGGCGATGATTTCCGGTTCGGCAATGACCGCCAGGGTGACTATGCGTTCATCAAGTCGCAGGGCCGACGCTATGGCTACGAAGCCAGCGCCACGGAAACCTGTGAATTTGACGGGGAGCGTGTCAGCAGCACGCGTATTCGCGCGGCCCTGGCCGAGGGCGATTTCGCCCTGGCAGAGCGCCTGCTGAGCCGCCCTTACCGCATGAGCGGCAAAGTGATTTATGGCCGGCAACTGGGGCGGGAGCTGGGTTTTCCCACCGCGAATCTGCAGTTGCACCGGCTGCGCTCGCCGCTCTCCGGCGTGTACGCGGTGACCGTCACCGGCGGCGGTCTGGTCGATGCGCCGGCGGTGGCAAACGTCGGCACGCGGCCGACGGTGGATGACAGTATACAGGCCAATCTCGAGGTCCATGTTCTGCAGGGTAACCCGCAGCTTTACGGCAGGCACCTGGAGGTGACCTTTCTGCACAAACTGCGCGATGAGCAGAAGTTCGCCTCGGTCGACCTGCTGCGCGGCCAGATTGACCGGGACGCAGAGGCGGCCAGGCGTTGGCTGAGCGAACACACAAACGGTCCGGCGTCGACTGACGCGGACTGAACTGATTGATACGGGATTGACGTTTACATGAGTGATTACAAGGACACGCTGAACCTGCCACAGACCGGGTTTCCAATGAAGGCGAGCCTCGCCCAGCGTGAACCGGAGCGTATTCGGCAGTGGCAGGAAACCGGCCTGTACGGAAAGATTCGCGCCGCCAGCGCAGGTCGCCCGCGCTTTATCCTGCACGATGGCCCCCCCTACGCCAATGGCGATCTGCACCTGGGGCACGCGGTCAACAAGGTCCTGAAGGACATCATCGTCAAGTCCCGCTCGCTGGCCGGCTTTGATGCGCCTTATGTGCCCGGTTGGGATTGCCACGGTCTGCCCATCGAACTCAACGTGGAAAAGAAGGTCGGCAAGCCCGGCGTCAAGGTGTCACCCGCGGAGTTTCGCCAGAAATGCCGTGATTATGCGGCGGGGCAGGTGGACCGGCAGCGCCAGGACTTTATCCGTATGGGGGTGCTGGGTGACTGGGAAAACCCGTACCTGACCATGAATTTCCAGTTCGAGGCGGATATCGTGCGCACCCTGGGGCGCATCATCGACAACGGACACCTGCACAAGGGCTTCAAGCCAGTGCACTGGTGCCTGGATTGCGGGTCTGCGCTGGCCGAGGCCGAAGTCGAATACCAGGACAAGCGCTCCACCGCGGTCGACGTCGCCTTTGTCGCGCTGGATCCCGCGGCGATCGCCCGGGCCTGTGACAGCGAGTACGCCGGTGAAATCGCCGTGCCGATCTGGACCACGACGCCCTGGACGCTGCCGGCCAACATGGCCGTCTGCCTGCACCCCGACCTTGACTATGTGCTGCTTGCCGGTGAAGGGCGCGCGCTGGTGGTGGCCGAGGAACTGGCAACGGCGGTCGCTGCGCGCTACGGCCTGCCCGGTGTGAACGTGCTGGGACGTTGCAAGGGTCGGGCGCTGGAGCACCAGCGGCTGCAGCACTGTTTCCAGGCGCGCGACGTGCCGGTAGTGCTGGGCGAGCACGTGACCACTGAAGCCGGCACGGGGGCTGTGCATACGGCTCCGGCACACGGCCAGGACGACTTCCAGGTCGGCCAGGCCTATGGCTTGGAGGTCTACAACCCGGTTGCGGGCAACGGCGTGTATCTGCCGGATACGGCAGTGTTTGGCGACCAGCATGTGTTCAAGATTGACCAGCCGATGCTGGAACTGCTGCAAGAGCGCGGGGTTTTGCTGCACAGCGAGGGCTATGACCACTCCTATCCACATTGCTGGCGGCACAAGACGCCGATCATATTCCGCGCCACGCCCCAGTGGTTTGTGAGCATGCAGCAGAACGGACTGCTGCAAGGCGCCCTGGCTGCGGTCGAGCAGGTACAGTGGGTGCCCGAGTGGGGCAAGGCGCGCATCGATGCCATGCTGGCACAACGCCCGGACTGGTGTATCTCCCGCCAGCGTACCTGGGGCTCACCCATCACCCTGTTTGTGCACCGGGAAACGGGCGAGTTACACCCGCGCACCGCGGAGCTTATTGAGGCCGTCGCGCAGCGCATTGAACAGCGCGGTATAGAAGCGTGGTTTGACCTCGAGCCCGCCGATCTCCTTGGCGACGAGGCGGCTGTTTACGACAAGGTCACCGATACGCTGGATGTGTGGTTTGATTCCGGGGTAACGCACGCCTGTGTGCTGCGCCGGCGGGAAGGCCTGCGTGCACCTGCCGATCTGTACCTCGAGGGTTCGGACCAGCACCGGGGCTGGTTCCAGTCCTCGCTGCTCACAGGCATTGCGGCCTTCGCTGAGGCGCCTTACCGACAGGTGCTGACCCACGGATTCACCGTGGATGCACAGGGTCGCAAGATGTCCAAGTCGCTGGGCAACGTTATCGCGCCGAACGCGGTGATGAACGATCTGGGCGCGGACATCCTGCGTCTCTGGGTTGCGGCGACGGATTACCGCGGTGAACTGACCGTGTCCGACGAGATCTTCAAGCGCACCGCAGATTCCTACCGGCGTATTCGCAACACGGCGCGCTTCCTGCTCTCTAACCTGAACGGCTTCGACCCGGCGCAGCACGTCTTGCCCTTTGCCGATCTGCTGTCGCTTGATCGCTGGGTGATTGATCGCAGCGCGCGGCTGCAGTCCGAGATCGAGGCGGCCTATGAAAGCTACCAGTTCCATGTGATCTACCAGAAGCTGCATAACTTTTGCAGCAACGATCTCGGTGGCTTTTATCTGGATGTCATCAAGGATCGCCAGTACACCACGCGGGCGGACAGCCGCGCGCGTCGCTCGGCACAGACGGCGCTGTACCACATTGCCGAGGCGCTGGTGCGCTGGATCGCCCCGATTCTCAGCTTCACCGCAGAGGAAATCTGGGAGAACCTGCCCGGTGAGCACGCCGAATCCGTCTTTCTGAGCGAATGGTATCAGGGGCTCGAGAGGCTCGAAGGCAATGAGGCCATGGGGGCTGCCTATTGGCAGCAGGTCATGGCAGTGCGCGCAGCGGTGAATCGGGAGATCGAGGTGCAGCGCGCTGCAGGGCTGGTGCGCGGCTCGCTGGATACCGATGTCACACTGTACGTTGCAGCACCGCTGCAGGCGCTGTTGGCAAGCCTCGGAGATGAGCTGCGGTTCGTGCTGATTACCTCCGGCGCTACGCTGGCTCCGCTGGATTCGGCACCCACTGAGGCAGCAGCGACCGAGTTGCCCGAGCTCCGCCTGCAGGTGCACGTGAGTCCCGCGGACAAATGCGAGCGCTGTTGGCACCGCCGCGAGGACGTGGGCCGCCACGCACAGCATCCAACGCTGTGCGGCCGCTGCGTCGACAATGTCGAAGGCCCAGGGGAGCAGCGCCACTTTGCCTAAACTGCACCCTGTTGTCGGCTGGTATGCGTTGGCCTTGCTGGTCATTGTTCTCGACCAGATCACCAAGGTCGCTGCGGAGCACTACCTCAGCTACGCTCGCCCGCTGCCGGTGACCAGCTGGTTCAATCTCACCCTGCAGTACAACCCGGGTGCGGCGTTCAGCTTTCTCAGCGATGCAGGCGGCTGGCAGCGTTACTTTTTCAGCGGGATTGCCATCGTCATCAGTGGAGTGCTGGTCGTGTGGCTGTATCGCCTGCCCGCGGGCCAGCGCCTGCTGCCCGCAGCGTTGGCACTGATTCTCGGCGGCGCGATTGGCAACCTGTGGGATCGCCTGGTCCTCGGCCACGTCGTCGACTTTATTTCGCTACACTATGCGGGAGCATTTTTTCCGGCGTTCAATATTGCCGATTCGGCGATTACCGTGGGCGCCGCGTTGATGATACTCGACAGTTTCCTGGCACCGCGGCAGGCGGCGCAGACCGGAGGTAAAGGGCCCCAGTGACAAACAGCGATGTAGCGGTAGGCGAGGGCACACGCGTGTTCCTGAATTTTTCTGTCAGCCTGGAGGACGGCTCCGAGGTGGACAGTAACTTCGGCGGTGAACCGGTGAGCTTTGTGGTGGGCGACGGCAATCTGCTGCCAGGCTTCGAGCAGGCCCTGATGGGAATGCAGCCTGGTCAGCGCCATGTATTTACCATCCTGCCCGAGGACGCCTTCGGGCAGCCCAACGACAACAATGTGCAAACGGTGGCGCGGGATCATTTTGACGACGATGTGGCGCTGGAAATCGGCCTGGTGTTTTCCTTTGCCGATGCAGCCGGTGGCGAATTGCCGGGCCTGATTGTGGCGTTTGATGAAGAGGAGGTGACGGTGGACTTCAATCATCCACTCGCAGGGCGCACCATACTGTTCGATGTGCACGTGCACCGGGTTGAACCGGCAGAGTTGCACTGATGGATATTCGTCTGGCCAATCCCCGGGGTTTTTGCGCCGGCGTCGATCGCGCCATTGATATCGTCAATCGCGCGCTGGACATGTTTGGCGCACCGATCTACGTGCGCCACGAGGTGGTGCACAACAGGTACGTGGTGGACGATTTGCGCGCGCGCGGAGCGGTTTTCGTCGAGGAGCTGGAAGAGGTGCCCGACGACTGCATCGTCATATTCAGCGCACACGGCGTGTCGCAGGCGGTGCGCAAGGAAGCCGCCGCGCGCGGGTTGCGGGTATTCGATGCCACCTGCCCGCTGGTCACCAAAGTGCATATCGAGGTCGCGCGTTACAGCGCTGACGGCAGCGAGTGCATTTTGATTGGGCACTGCGGCCATCCCGAGGTGGAGGGCACCATGGGCCAGTTTGATCGCAGCGCGGGTGGCGATATCTATCTGGTGGAGGACGAGGCCCAGGTGGCCTCACTGGTTGTGCGCAACCCCGAACGCCTGCACTACGTCACCCAGACAACGCTCTCGGTCGACGATACGGCGCGGGTTATCGATGCGCTGCGCGCCCGCTTTCCGGCCATTCAGGGTCCGCGCAAGGATGATATCTGCTACGCCACCCAGAACCGGCAGGATGCTGTGAAGCAGCTGGCCGCCGAGTGCGACCTGGTTCTGGTGGTGGGATCACCCAACAGCTCCAACTCCAATCGCCTGCGGGAACTGGCGGAGCGCATGGGCGCGGTCGCTTACCTGATCGATAGCGCTGAGGACATCCGTCCCGCGTGGCTGGAGGGTCGGCAGCGCATCGGCGTCACGGCAGGCGCCTCGGCACCGGAGGTGCTGGTGAGCGAAGTCATACAGGGCCTGCAGGCGCTGGGCGCGAGCCCACCGGTGGAGTTGGCCGGGCGTCCGGAAAACGTGACCTTCTCCCTGCCGCGCGAGCTGCGCATACCCCTGCGCAACGTCTGATTTAGTCATTTGCAGCCGGGCGCTGGCGCGTCCGGGGTTCCCCGCTAAGCTTCCCCTCTGCAGGGAGGCTGTGCATGGACAGGACGTCACTTCGCGGCCCGCTTCGCGGGCTCACCTTGATCGAATTGCTGCTGGTAGTTGTGCTGCTGGGCGTGCTGTTGCTGGTGGCCGTGCCGGGCTTTGAGCGTGTGCAGCAGCGTCTTGAAATCCGTGCCGAGGCCGGGCGTCTGTTCACGGCACTGCATCTCGCACGCAGTGAAGCCGTGAACCGCAACGAAGTGGTGACCCTGTGTCCGTCCGCGTACGCGCGCAGCGGTGTACTGCAATGCGCCGGCGACTACCGCGACGGCTGGGTCCTGTTGCGCGGCGGCCCGGCTGCGGGGCTGCTTCCCGCCGCAGCACTGCTGCGTGCCTGGGCGCCGATGGCGGCAGGCCTGAGTGTGCTGGATCGCGCGGGGGCGCGACAGGTGGCGGATCCGATCAGCTTCCGGCCCGACGGTACCGCCGGCCGCAATCGCACCCTGATGGTCTGCTCCGGCCGTCATCCCCGCCTGATCTCCTGGAGCGTGGTCATGAATGTGGTCGGTCGTGCCAGGCTGGTGCGGGGCTGGGGCGACTGTCCGCAGGCGGAGGTCGCGTGAGCAGGGCGCAGGCGGGGTTCGGGCTGATCGAACTGCTGATCGCTTCTCTGCTGTTCAGTGTCGGTGTGTCCGGCCTGCTTGCGGGGCAGGCCGTCGCCTGGCGCAACAGTCTGGAGAGCGCTCAGGTCGCTCGCGCCACGGCGCTCGCGAGCGACCTGCTCGCTCGCATGGAGAGTAACCCGGAGCCACTTGCCGTCTACACACAGGAGGGTCTGGCGCCCACGGGGCTGCCACAGTTGCCACCGCGTGCCGCCGCGGCCTGTCACGGTCCCCTCGAAGAGGGGCCGTGCACCGCCGAGACCCTTGCGCAGTACGATCTGGCGGACTGGCTGGCTCTGCTTCAGGATGGTGGGGAGCGGTCAGTGGCGGGGGAGCCGGTGGCGGGCCTGCCCGAACCGCATGTCTGTATCGCAGTGCAGGCGAACCGTCTCACAGTGGCGATTGCCTGGCGCGGAGCCGGCGTTACGGTGGCTCAGGCTGCCTCTCCCTGCGGTGCGGGTCGGGGCCGCTACGGCGTGAATGACCGGCAACGCCGCGTGGTCGCGTTGCAGACCTGGATCCCCGGGGGTAGCCGCGGTGATGGCGCGTAGACAGCGATATCCTGTGCCGCGTTCGTCAGGCATTTCGTTGCCTGCGCTGCTGATATCAATGGCCCTAGGGCTGCTGTTTGCGGCGCTGCTGGTGTGGACCTTTGCGGAAGCCAGGCGTCAGTTTCTACTGGCTGACGAGCTCGCTCGCGTCAGGGAAAACGGGCGTTTCGCCATGGCGCTGTTGCGCAGGGAACTCGCTCTCGCAGGGTTTCACGGGGGCCTGCCGCTGCACACCGCAGCTGCACCGCCGGTGGCCGTGGACGGTTGCGGGGTCAGTGCACGCTGGCCCCTGGGCGACGTCGATGCGCTGGATCTACAGGTAGGTTACGCGGGGGGAGCGCCGCAGACCGTGACCGGCGTGGTGCTGGATTGTCTTCCTGCCGCGATGCTGCAGCGCGGAAGCGACCTGCTCGCCATTCGGCGTACCGCGGCAGAGGCTACGTTGGCGAACGGGGAGTGGGCGGCTGCGGCATCCGGCGTTGATCGTGGGCACTGGTACCTGCAGATTCGCGGCCAGACGGCTGCCGTGCAATGGTGGCAGGCGGGCAGGGTAGCCGCAGCCGAGGCGGTGCCCGGCAGCGGTGTGGATTACTGGCGTCTACTCGCTCGTGTGTTTTACGTTCGCCGCTACTCGGTGACGCCGGCTGACCACATTCCCACGCTGTGTGCCGCAGCACTTGCTCCAGCGGGCATGTTCAGTCAGTGCCTGGTCGAGGGCATTGAGCGCATTCACATTGAACTGGGTGTCGATGGCGACGGGAATGGTGTGCCGGAGCATTACGTTCTGCAGCCGGACGCGGCACAGCTGCGGCGCGCGGTTACCGCACGCGTGGCGTTGCTGGTGCGCAGTCTCGTGCCGGTCCCCGGCTACGCCGGTGCGCGGCGCTACCGATTGGGGCAGCGCGAGTTCGTCGCCGACGATGATGGCTATATACGGCGTGTCTTCAGCACAACGGTAGGCTTGCGCAACCTGCGGCCGGCGGTCGCCTGGGGGGAAACCTGATGCGTCGCGCAGGCCCCGGTGTGTCATGCCTGGCGGGTGGGGGCGGCTACATACTCCTCTTGGCGCTGGTGTTTCTCGGCTTGGTCAGCGCTGTTTCTATCGCCATGTTGCGCAGCAGCGTACTGGAGCTGCGCATGACCGGTAACCTGCTGCAGCGTGAAGAGGCACTGCAGCTTGCCCGGGGGGTTGCCGCCGTGCTCAGCAATACCGCCCTGCCGTTCGCCGCCATGCAACAGTCAGGGCGTGTGTACTGTGCAGCCCCGGATGCCTGCAATGCCGATCTCGATCAGCGTGTGCGCGAGCTGCTCGACGCTGCCCAGCCGGCTGCACAACGCTTTCAGATCCACTATGAAATACGGCGGATCAAGCCGCATGTGCCCGGCGCTGTGGCGCCACGCCTGGGTGAGACGCGGGTCTCGGACGCGGGGTATGACACCTTCGTGCCGTTTGAGCTGCGGGTCAGTGTGAGTGACCCACAGGATGCAACGCTGAGGGCAGATGTGGTGCAAGGTGTGCTGTTGCGGCTTGCAGATTAGGAGTATTGACAGGGAGTGTCGATCATGTTGAGAACTCGAGTATCGCTGTTTCTGGTGTGTTCGCTTTTGGCGGCTGCTCCGCTGCAGGCGCAGGATCTGGATGCCTGGTGGGCTTCGGGGGACCGCACTCACCTGCGACTGGAGTTGGCTCTGCGCCAGTCGACGACGCCGGTACTGTGTACCTTGGGACAGGACTGCCGTCAGCGCTTCACCAGCTCGGCGTATCGCCTGCTGCAGGGTGCGCATGCAGAGGGTGCGCCCGTGACATCCGGCGATGCGGTCACGGTGATCATCCGGTCGCTCCTGCAGCGCTTGCCGCCGCAGGTCACGGTGGAGACGCGGCAACGTCCGCTGTCCGCGTTTTCAGGTGCTCCAGCGGTCGATGCGGTCTACCTAGCGCGCGGCACCGCGGCGACCGCGCCCTCGGCACGCGCGGGGGGCTGTTTCCGCCAGCATTCACTGTCGCTGACCGATACACCGGCGCCCGGGGCGATCGTGCTGCCAACGCGGGATCCGATACAGCTGGAGCGCCGTCTGGAGGAGGCTCTGTGGGGATTTGCACGTCGTTCCGGCAGTCTGGTGTCCAGCGCGTTCCGGTCCGGAGCATCCACAGAGAGTGCGCTGTTGATCGCCGGGTTCGAGCTTGGGCCGGGTGCGTCCTGGGCCGGTAATGTGAAGAAGCTTCGCATCCCGGCCGCTGGCGCCGGCCTCGCTGCCGTGGAAGATGCCAGGGGGCAGCCTGCCCTGCGGGAGTCGGCTGGGGGCCCTGTGCGGCTGCGGGATTCTGCACTGACATTCTGGACCGATCCCGCACGAGTCCTGCCGGGGCTCGAACCTCCCGTTCGCGCAGGCGCCGATGGCGGTGCGGTGCGTCGCGGTGGTGTCGGGCAGCATCTCGTGAGCCATCCGATGGTGTCCGACCCGCCGGTAGACGACGGCAGGTTGCTGCTGACTGAGGCTCCAGAGCCGGCGGATCATGCAATCGGACCTCGGCCACTGCTGCCCCTGCGCGCTGATCTCGCGAGTGTTCGCGCGCTGCGTCAGAGTCTACCGCTTGTCGAAGAGGCGGAGGGCCTGCAGCTGCTGCGCTGGCTGCTGGGCGAAGACGTTGATGAGGCGCCGCAGCGTGGCCGCCCCTGGTTGCTGGGTCCTGTGTACCACTCAAGGCCGCTGGCGCTGGATTACGGTGCGACCGGCGACGGCTACGGCGCGTCGAATCCGAGAGTACGCCTCTTCTTCGGCAGCGCTGACGGCGTGTTGCACGCTGTGGAGAACACCGATGCCGCGGGCCGGGAAAGCGGCAGGGAAGTGTTCGGGTTCCTGCCGCAGAGCGCCCTCGCTGCCCTGCACAGACGGCGGTCTGCCGAGTCACCGGTGCCTGTCGCCTACGGCATAGATGGCAGTCCAGTGGCCCTGCGCGTTGATCGAAACGGCGATGGCACGCTCCGCGTCGACGAGGGTGACGAGGCCATTGTGGTTTTTGGGCAGCGTCGTGGCGGCAGCCGCTACTACGCCCTGAACGTCTCTGACCCACTGCGGCCGCCCAGCCTTCAGTGGCGCATTGAACGCACGGAGGGCGGCGATTTTGATGAGCTTGGCCTCACGTTTTCCACCCCGGTGGTCGGCCGTGTGCAGTTCGATGGCCAAGTGCGGGACGTATTTCTGTTTGGTGGCGGCTACAACGGCGGTGTCGACGCAGTAACGGGCGAACGCCTGGGCAAGGATGCCACAGCAGGTGATGATGCAGTCGGTAACGCGATCTATGTGGTGGATGCCAGAAGCGGTACGCTGGTCTGGAAAGCGGTCCGGGGCGACTCTGCGGCGGCGGACAACAGCCGGTTCCCGCATCCGGATATGCGCGACAGTATTGCGTCGGAGATTGCGGTGCTGAGGAACGCTGCGGGCATTATCCACCGCCTGTATGTGGGGGATACCGGAGGACGTATCTGGCGCGTTGACCTGCCGCCGGGCGGCTTGCACGATCCACAGCACCGCGCACGGCACTGGTCCGCTTCAGTGCTTGCGGAGCTGGGCGCAGAGACTGTCGGCCCGGACGACAGGCGCTTTTTCGCTGCGCCCGCACTGGTGCGGACGGTGGATGCCCGCGGGCACCCGGTGGACGGCGTGTTGATCACCAGCGGCGATCGCGCCCAGCCTCTGGTGCAGCGTGCCGCGAATTATGCCTTTTACCTGCGGGATGACCTTGTCCGCAGTGGTGATGCCCGGGTGCGGGAACGGCTTGCGCTGACGTTTGATCAGCTGCCTCCCGCCGGTAGCTGCAACCCGGAGCAGCGCGGGCCCTGCGCTGCGGTGCAGGGGCCGGGCTGGAAGCTGGCGATGCCTGCAGCCGGGGAGAAAGGCTGGGAAACCCCCATGATTGACGGCGGGCGGGTGCTGTTTGGCAGTTTCGAGCCGCGGCAGGCGCCCTGTGAAGCGCCCCCCGGGCGGGCCCGCCTCTACGCGGTGAACCTGGTGGATGGCGCCGCTCCTGATGGTGGGGCAGCAGGGTGGGATCTGGGCGTGGGAGTGCCGTCCGGGTTGCTGCGAGCCGGTGAGTGGCTGGTACTGCCTGGTGGCGTTCCGGAGGCGGCGGCTTCAGGCGCAGGACTACTTCCGGACGCGGAATTGCAGCGCTCGGGCGCGCCACAGTTGCTCCGAACCTACTGGCGTGAGCCGGGTGTCGATCCGTTGTAGTGAGCAGGCAGGGGTGTTCAAACCACATCGCGCAGGCGTAACGCTGCTGGAAATGCTGCTGGTTCTGGTGCTGTTGTCGGTGTTGCTGGTGATTGCCGTCCCACAGTACAGCGAGCAGGTCTTCAGGGGGCGGCGCAAGGTGGCGACCAGTGCGCTGCTGGTGATTGCGGGTCGACAGGAGGAATTCCTGCTCTATCACCGGCGCTATGCGACGAGCCTTGTCGAGCTGGGGTTCAGCACAGCGCAGCGTGTCGGTCTGGGGCCTGGCGGGCAGGAGGTTGAACGGGACGCGCTCTACGAGATATCCCTTGAGCCGATGCTTGACCCCTATCAGTTTCGGGTGTGGGCCCGGCCCGTGGGGCAGCAGGCAGGGGACCTGCGCTGCGGCAGCTACAGCCTGGACGCAGCCGGTGTCTACGCGAACAGTGGCCACGCCGACAGCAATGCCTGCTGGTAGCCGGCTTCAGTCTTCGATGTGCAGCTTTTGCAGGCGGTAGCGAAGGCTGCGGAAACTGATACCCAGCAGGCGCGCGGTGGCGGTTTTGTTCCAGCGACACTGTTCGAGTGCCGCCTGCAGTATGCGGCGCTCGATGTCCTCCAGATAGCCTTCGAGATTGCCAAAGGCCGCAGTGATGTCAGGCGGAGTCTCGCTCGGCTCGCCCAGCAGCTTGTGCGCTGTGTCGAGGCGGTCCGTGAATTGCAGGTCTGCTTCGCTGATGGTGTCGCCGTCCGCCAGCGCGACTGCGCGTTCCAGTACGTTCTCCAGTTCACGCACGTTGCCCGGGAATGTACAGCGTTGCAGGGCCGCCATGGCGTCTGGCGCTATGGCCGGCGCATCAACGCCGAGATCCCTGCAAACGCGTCGCAGCAGTGCATTGGCCAGCTCCGGAATGTCTCCGCTGCGCTCACGCAGGCTGGGCACGCGCAGGTCGATCACGTTGATACGGTAGTAAAGGTCGTTGCGGAAGTGTCCCGCCGCCACCTCCGCCGCGAGGTCCTTGTGGGTCGCACTGAGCAGCCGCACATCCGTTGCCTGTTCACTGCTGCCCCCCACCGGACGCACGGCTTTCTCCTGTATTGCCCGCAGCAGTTTCACCTGCATCGCCAGCGGCAGGTCCGCCACCTCATCGAGGAACAGGGTACCTCCTTCAGCTGCCTGAAACAGGCCCAGCTTGTCGCGATTGGCGCCTGTGAAGCTGCCTTTCAGGTGACCGAAAAACTCGCTTTCCATGAGTTCCTGGGGAATCGCACCGCAGTTGACGGCAATGAAGGGTTTTGCCGCGCGCGGTCCGTTGGCATGAATCAGCCTGGCCACCACCTCCTTGCCGACGCCGGACTCCCCCTGTATGTGCACGGGTGCCTGGCTGCGCGCGAGCTTGGCGATCTTTGCGCGCAGTGCCACGATTTGCGGCGCGCTGCCTAGCAGGCGCAGGTCGTCTCCATCGGCTTCAGGCTCAACGGAGGGTGTGCCCTCGTTGAGCCGCAGCGCCGAGCTGACCAGACTGCGCAAACGCTCGAGTTCGATGGGCTTGCTGATGAAGTCGAAGGCACCGGCCTTGAGGGCGGCGATGGCGGTTTCTACGCTGCCGTGCGCGGTGATCATGGCCACCGGCATGTCGGGAAACTCCTGCTGGATGTACTCGACCAGGTGTATGCCGTTTCCGTCGGGCAGCCGCATGTCGGTAAGGCAGAGGTCGGGTTTAACCTGGGTCAGCTGTTTGCGGGCTTCATCCAGCGTCGCGGCGCTGAAGGACTCCAGCCCCATACGGCTGAGCGTAATCGCCAGCAATTCACGAATATCGGGTTCGTCATCAACGATAAGGACGGTTTGAGCGCTCATCTTGCTACAGGTCCCTCTGGTTCAGCGCCACCCGGAAACAGCTTTCTCCGCGCGTGGTGCTGCGATAGTACAGGTCGGCGTTGTTCATTTCACATAACTCTTTGCACAGGAACAGCCCCATGCCACTGCCTTCGCTGACCGTCGTGTAGAACGGCTCGAACAGCAGCGGCTGCTCCTGGGCGGGTACGCCGGCTCCCGCGTCGATCACGTCAATCAGGCACTGGTGTTTGGTGAAGTCCAGGCTGACCTCGATGCGGGCGGTTTCCCTGCCCGTGGCCATGCGGCTGTGGCGCAGGGCATTGTCCAGCAGATTGGTGAGCACGCGTTGCAGGTTTTCCTGGTCGAACTCGACCAGCAGGTCAGGGTAGCTGCAATCGATGGTGATTTCCGCCATGTCCTTGCCCGCATCAAGGTAGTTGCCCACAAAGTTCGGCAGCCATTCGGCGAGCAGGATGTACTCCGGCCTCGGCGGCTCGC
Organism: Halieaceae bacterium UBA5044; assembly: GCA_002416125.1. Lineage (GTDB taxonomy): Bacteria > Pseudomonadota > Gammaproteobacteria > Pseudomonadales > Halieaceae > Haliea. Next base: position 15,978 of record DIBU01000005.1, on the reverse strand, counting down.
GCCTCGATATCTGCAGCACGCTCTCCACGGTCTGGTTCACCCGTCGGCTGTGCTGCTGGATGATGTCGGTGAGGCGACGATCCGGCTCGGACAGTCCGGAAGACTCGCGTAACAGCTGTGCGGCATGGCTGATGGCGCCCAGCGGATTGCGGATCTCGTGGGCAATGCTTGCGGTCAGGCGCCCCAGGGAATTCAGTTTCAGCGATTGTGCGTAGCGGGTAATGGGAGTGTAGTCCTCAATAAACACCAGGGTCTCCCGTTCGCCACCGGACTGGAGCTCGCGGAAGTGGGCAATGACCGCCGGTGCATCCTCGGCGACCCTGAAAGGCTGTGCGCGGTGCTGCTGGGTTTCTCTCCAGTGCTGGAACTGCTGCGCCAGGTCTTCACTGTAGTCGCTCAGCTTTCGCCCTTGTTCCATGGTGATCGGGCGTTCCGGCGACAGCATCACACTGGCCGCCTTGTTCATGACGCGCACGGCGCCGCTGTCGGCGACCAGCAGAATTCCGGTTTGCATATGCTGCACGATCTGCTCGTTGAGGCGCTGCAGGTTGTACAGGTCGCTGGCGCGGCTCCGCGCCAGTTCCTCGGCGCGCCCGAGGCGTGTGGCGACGAACTGAACCATCAGTGAGACGCCGAAGATCAGCAGTCCTAGCAGCCCGGCGGGAAACAGCGCATTGAGCTCCAGGCTGTTGCGCAGAATCAGCCAGACGGTGTCAGACAGGATGGCCAGTGAGCTGAGGGCCGCCAGAAGCGTGGCAAGCGTACGGTTGGGGATCATCACCGACGAGGCCGCCACGGTGACGACCAGCAATACGGGCAAGCCGCTGATCATGCCGCCACTGGCATCTGCCATCAGTACGACGGCGATGATGTCCACCAGGAATACGCCAAACAGAGCGCGCTGGTTGAAACGCCACTGCCACGCCAACGCCGCGAGCAGCAGCGCGCTGGAGGCGAGATAGGCGGACGCCACGCCAACATACAGTGAGGGGTTCAACGCGCCGACCAGTTGTCGCGTGTTGGGGCTGATCAACATGATCAGCAGCACCACGGACAACATCGAGCGGTAGGCGACGTAGATACGAAACAACAGAACATTCTGTTGCGAAACGGCCCGTGGGGGAGGCCGGGTCAAAATCGCGGGTCGAGTCACGCGGCAATCGAGCCTGAGTCCAGTGGAGCGATTAGTGTAACAGGCTGTGCAGGGTGTGAAACGCCAGGCTGCAGTGCATCCGCTGTAGGCGAGTAATTCGCACCCGGGTCTGGCAGCCGGGGCCGCTTTCCCGGAAAATACAGCCTCCCTCACAGCAAACGCGGAAACTCCATGTCCAGGCTCAACATACTCATGGTGCAGATGAATACCCTCGTCGGCGATTTCGAGGGGAATACTGCCCGCGTTATTGACGCCATGCGGCGGGCGGAGAGCCAGGTCAGCGCACCGGTACTGGTGTTCCCCGAGCTGACCCTCAGCGGCTATCCCCCCGAAGACCTGTTGCTGCGCCCCAGCATTGAGCTGCGTGTGAACCAGTCGCTGCAGGCGATCAAGGCGGCGATGACCGGTGACAGCTGGCTGGTGCTGGGCTATCCGCGCCGGGAGGGCATCGCCCTGTATAACGTAGCTGCAGTGCTGCATCGGGGTGAAATCGTCGCGGAATACCGCAAGCAGTGTCTGCCGAACTACCAGGTCTTTGACGAAATGCGCTATTTCCAGAAGGGCGACAGTCCCTGTGTGGTGCAGATCGAGGGCGTTCGCGTCGGACTGACGGTGTGCGAGGACATCTGGGAGCCGGGGCCGGTGCGTGAAGCGGCACGCGCCGGGGCCGAGCTGGTGCTCAACCTCAACGCCTCACCCTACCACCGCGGCAAGCGCATAGAGCGCTGGGATCTGGTGGCGGATCGCGCACGCAGCAACCAGTGCCCCATCGTCTATGTGAACCAGGTGGGCGGGCAGGACGAGCTGGTGTTTGATGGCGGCTCCTTCGCCGTTGATGCGCAGGGCAACCGGGTGGCCACAGCGCCGAACTTTGTCGAGGGGGAGTACTGGCTGACGGCGCACCGCGAAGGCGAAGTGCTTTGTCTGGCAGGTGAGGATCAGGCGGCACCGTTGGACGAGCTGGAGGCAACCTGGCAGGCCCTGGTGCTGGGCCTGCGCGATTACGTGAATAAAAACCGCTTTCGTGGCGTTGTGTTGGGTCTGTCGGGTGGCATTGATTCCGCGTTGACCCTGGCGGTTGCCGTTGAGGCCCTGGGTCCCGAGCGGGTGGAGGCGGTGATGATGCCCTTCCGCTACACCGCGCAAATGAGCGTCGAGGATGCTGCGGAGCAGTCTGCCCTGCTGGGTGTGGCTCACAAGGTCATTTCCATCGAGCCAATTTACGAGTCGTTCATGGCCGCACTGCAGGACGAGTTCGCGGGAACCCGGACGGATACCACGGAAGAGAACCTGCAGGCGCGCTGCCGCGGAGTGCTGCTGATGTCGATTTCCAACAAGAAGGGCCTGTTGGTGTTGACCACCGGAAACAAGAGCGAACTGGCCGTGGGTTATTCCACGCTGTACGGCGACATGGCGGGCGGTTTCGACGTGCTCAAGGATGTGCCCAAGACCCTGGTGTTCGAACTGTCGCGTTACCGCAACAGCATAGCGCCATGCATACCCCAGCGTGTGATTGACCGGCCGCCTTCGGCAGAGCTGGCACCTGACCAGAAAGACGAGGACAGTCTGCCCCCCTACCCGGTACTCGACCGCATACTGGAGCTGTATGTGGAGCAGGATTTCAGTGCCGCGGCCATCATTGCCTCGGGCATGGACGCCGAGCAGGTGCACCGGGTGTTGCGGCTGGTGGACCTCAACGAGTACAAGCGGCGCCAGGCGCCTGTCGGAGTCCGTATTACGCGCCGCGGCTTCGGTCGCGACCGGCGCTACCCGATCACCTCTGCCTGGACACCCGGCGAGTAGTTACCGCGGTTGGCGGTAGAGTTCCCGGGTATCGAACTCAGGGACTTCTGGCGGATCGAACAGGCCCAGCGTGACCCGATTTATGATCGAGCGTTCCGGCCCGTCCAGTGAGTAATCCGAACGGAAGTTCCCGTCCTTGTCCAGGGCGGGGTAGTCCGGGTAGTTGAGCTTCAGCACCTCGATGGCATCTTCGGCAAGGTCGTTCATCCCGAGCAGGATGTAGCCCTGGGCCATGACGGCCAGGCCATCGGCGACGGCGGGTGTGCGCTGGAAGTTCTCGACCACGTAGCGTCCGCGATTGGTGGCGGCCAGATAGGCGCCGCGGCGGAAGTAGTAGTTGGCCACCAGGATTTCATGCCGCGCCAGCAGGTTGCGCAGGTGCACCATGCGTGCCTTGGCGTCTGCCGCATAGGGACTGTTGGGGTAGCGGGCCACCAGCTGGGCAAACTCGGCGAAGGCCTCCCGCGCATGCTTCATGTCGCGGCTGCTTTCGTCGGTCGGCAGGAAGCGCGCGAAGATGTCGGACTTTGCCGAGTATGCGGACAGTCCTTTCATGTAGTACGCATAGTCGACGCTGGGGTGTTGGGGGTGCAGGCGGATGAATCGGTCCGCGGCCTCTACGGCGGCCTCGTGCTCGTAGGCCCCGTAGTGGGCGTAAATCAGTTCCAGCTGCGCCTGCTCGGCGTATTTGCCAAACGGATAGCGTGACTCCAGCAGCTGCAGGCTGCGCACCGCGAGATCGTAATTACGGCTGCGCAGGTAGCGTTGGGCGTTTTCATACATCTGCTGTTCGCCGCTGTCGGCAGACAGATCGTCGAGTTCATCGTTCCCGGCACAGCCGACGAGCAGGGCGAGGAGCAGCAGGAACGGAGTGATTTTCAGTGATTTCAACAAAGTGGCAACCGCTGGCGTGATAGACTGGGAATGTACTGAGGTCGCTATTTAACCACATCGCCTACGGGGCATAAACAGGAATTCCGATGACAGACAGGATCCGTGGCACAGCTGAAGTGGAGGCTGCTCTCGACGGCGAGCGGCTTGACCAGGCAGCAGCCAGGCTGTTTCCGGAATACTCCCGCTCCCGATTGCAGACCTGGATCAAGCGCGGTGAGCTGTTGGCGGATGGCAAGGTGTGTCGGCCGCGGGACAAGGTCAGGGCGGGCACGGCGCTCACCGTTGACGCGGCGCTGGAGGACGAAGTCAGCTGGCAGCCGGAGCGCATTGCACTCGATATCCTCTACGAGGACGAGAGCATCCTCGTGTTGAACAAACCCGCGGGCCTGGTGGTGCACCCCGCCGCGGGGCATGCCGATGGCACCCTGGTCAACGCCCTCATCGGCCATGCGCCGACAATGGCGCAGTTGCCCCGCGGTGGCATTGTGCACCGGCTGGATATGGAGACCTCGGGCGTGATGGTGGCGGCCAAAACGCTTTCCGCGCACCATCACCTGGTCGCCCAGCTGCAGGCGCGTACCGTCAAGCGCCAGTACTGTGCGGTATGTATCGGGGCCATGACGGGAGGCGGCACCATCGATGAACCGATTGGGCGACATCCGCGCCAGCGCAAGAAAATGGCGGTGGTCAGCGGCGGCAAGCCGGCGGTCACGCACTACCGCATCGCCCGTCGCTTTGCTCATCACACCCGCATTACCGTGAATCTTGAAACCGGCCGCACCCACCAGATCCGAGTGCACATGGCCCATCGACACTACCCGCTGGTCGGCGACCCGGCCTACGGTGGGCGTCCGCGTATCCCCCGCGGCGCCTCGGAGCGACTGATCACTGCGCTCCGGGGTTTCCCGCGCCAGGCCTTGCACGCCGAATCCCTGGGTCTGTTGCACCCGGTCAGCGGTGAGGCGATGCAGTTTGAATGCCCCTTGCCCGAGGACATGCGCGCCCTGCTGGCCGTGCTGGAGGAAGAAGATGGTGTACAGGCCCGGCCTGATCACGCCTGACTGGCCGGCGCCCGCGACGGTGTCGGCGCTGGCCACCACCCGCCTGGGTGGGTTGAGCAGCACACCCTGGAACACATTTAACCTGGGAAATCACGTCGGCGACGAGGCGGCGACTGTGGCGGGCAACCGAGAGCGGCTGCAGACCTGCCTCGCCACAGGTACCCGGGTGCAGTGGTTGGCGCAGGTGCACGGCGCTACGGTGGTGCCTGCGCAGTGTGCCGGCGAGACACCGGAGGCGGATGGTAGCTGGACGCGCGACCCGGGTATTGCCTGTGCCGTGCTGACAGCGGACTGCCTGCCGGTGCTGTTTTGCGACCGCGGGGCGACCGCGGTGGCGGCGGCGCACGCCGGGTGGCGTGGCCTTGCAGCGGGCGTGCTTGAGGCCACCGTGCACGCCTTGCCGGTGGCCCCCGATCGCCTGCTGGCCTGGCTGGGGCCGGCCATCGGGCCAGGGGCCTTTGAGGTGGGAGCCGAAGTCCGGGACGCGTTTCTCGCTGGCGGCGCGGGTCCCGAGACGTCTCTGGCCTTTGTCCCGGCGGCGCGCAAAGGTCATTTCTATGCCGACATCTACCGGCTGGCGCGGCTGCGGTTGCAGGCCGCTGGTGTGACAGCCATTTTCGGTGGCGGCTTCTGTACCTTCAGTGACCGCCAGCGCTTCTACTCGTATCGGCGCGACGGGGTGACCGGCCGCATGGCAAGCTTGATCTACCTCAATCGCGCCTCAGGTCCACCCTGAACCCACACTTGAAACAGGGTCTTTTTGCCCCCATTGACTGCTCATGGATTGATGCACTGCCAGCACCTTCGACTGGCGCGCAAGGAGATATTGAGCAATGAGAATGGACAAATTGACCAACCAGCTGCAGCTTGCACTGGCCGACGCCCAGTCACTGGCGTTGGGCAAGGATCACAATTTTATAGAGCCCGTGCACCTGTTGGCGGCCCTGCTCCAGCAGCAGGGGGGCTCCACGCGGCCGCTGCTGCAGAAGGTGGGGGCCAATGTCACCGGCCTCGCGGAAGGCGTCAGCAAGGCTGTGGAGAGCTTGCCCAGGGTGAGTGGGAATGCCGGCGATGTGCATGTCTCCAACGACCTGACGCGCATCCTCAACGTCAGCGACAAACTGGCACAGAAAGGCGGCGATACCTACATTTCCAGCGAACTGGTCCTGCTGGCGCTGGTCGAGAGCAAGGGTGTCGCCGGCGAGCTGCTGAAACAGCACGGCGTGACTGCGCTGGCCCTGCAGGGCGCGATTGAACAGATGCGTGGAGGTGAAGCTGTGCACAACCCGGAAGCCGAAGAGTCCCGGCAGGCGCTGGACAAATACACCATCGACCTCACGGAGCGGGCCGAGCAGGGCAAGCTGGACCCGGTAATCGGTCGTGATGACGAGATTCGGCGTACGATCCAGGTGTTGCAGCGCCGCACCAAGAACAACCCGGTGCTTATCGGCGAGCCCGGTGTGGGCAAGACCGCCATCATCGAGGGGTTGGCGCAGCGCGTGATCAATGGCGAAGTGCCGGAGGGCCTGAAGGACAAGCGTATTCTGTCGCTGGACCTCGGTGCGCTACTGGCGGGCGCCAAATACCGTGGCGACTTCGAGGAGCGCCTGAAAGCCGTGCTCAACGAGCTCTCGAAGCAGGAAGGCCGGGTCATTCTGTTCATCGACGAACTGCACACCATGGTGGGCGCCGGCAAGGCCGAGGGTTCCATGGATGCCGGGAACATGCTGAAGCCCGCATTGGCGCGCGGTGAGCTGCACTGCGTTGGCGCAACCACCCTGGATGAGTATCGCAAGTATATCGAGAAGGATGCAGCCCTGGAGCGGCGCTTCCAGAAAGTGCTTGTGGATGAGCCCAGCGAGGAAGACACCATAGCCATCCTGCGCGGCCTGAAAGAGCGCTATGAGGTGCACCACTCGGTCGATATTACCGACGGCGCCATCATCGCTGCGGCCCGGCTCTCGACACGCTATATCACCGACCGGCAGTTGCCGGACAAGGCCATCGACCTCATTGATGAGGCCGCCAGCCGTATCCGTATGGAGATCGATTCCAAGCCCGAGGCCATGGATCGGCTTGAGCGCCGCCTGATTCAGCTCAAGATCGAGCGCGAAGCCGTGAAAAAGGACTCCGATGCCGGGGCCCGCAAGCAGCTGGAACTGCTCACCGAGCAAATCGACAAGGTCGAGCGCGAATACTCGGATCTGGAGGAAGTGTGGAAGGCAGAGAAGGCCTCCTTGCAGGGCGAGGCACAGGTCAAGAGTGACCTTGAACAGGTCAAGCTCGAGTTGGAGGCAGCGCGCCGTGCCGGCGACCTCACCCGCATGTCCGAGCTGCAGTACGGGCGCATACCGGAGCTGGAGAAGCAGCTGGCGTCCGCACAGGCAGCCGAAACCGAGGAGCGCACGCTGCTGCGCAACAAGGTTACCGATGAAGAGGTGGCTGAGGTGGTATCCCGCTGGACCGGCATACCGGTATCCAAGATGTTGGAGGGTGATCGCGAGAAACTGCTGCGTATGGAAGACTTCCTGCACCAGCGGGTTGTCGGCCAGGACGAGGCGGTCAAGTCGGTATCCGATGCCGTGCGTCGCTCGCGCGCCGGCCTCTCCGATCCCAATCGCCCCAACGGTTCGTTCCTGTTCCTGGGGCCGACCGGGGTCGGCAAGACCGAACTGTGCAAGGCCCTGGCCGAGTTCCTGTTCGACAGCGAGCAGGCCATGGTGCGCATCGATATGTCCGAGTTCATGGAGAAGCACTCCGTGGCCCGGCTGATCGGCGCACCGCCCGGGTATGTGGGTTACGAGGAGGGCGGTTATCTGACCGAGGCTGTGCGCCGGCGCCCGTATTCCCTGCTCTTGCTGGATGAAATCGAAAAGGCCCACTCGGATGTGTTCAATATCCTGCTGCAGGTGCTGGACGACGGGCGCCTGACTGATGGCCAGGGGCGTACGGTCGATTTCCGCAACACCGTGATCGTGATGACGTCGAACCTCGGCTCAGATCTGATTCAGGAAATGTCGGGCGAGGAGAACTACCCGGCGATGAAAGCGGCGGTGATGGGTGTGGTCGGGCGGCACTTCCGTCCCGAGTTCGTCAACCGTATCGACGAGACGGTGGTCTTCCATCCGCTGGCCGCGGACCAGATCCGGCATATCGCCGACATCCAGCTGCAGTGGCTGCGCAAGCGTCTGGCAGAGCGCGAACTGTCCATCGAGATTACCGATGCCTTCATGGACCGCCTCGCCGCTGTCGGCTACGACCCGGTATACGGTGCCCGCCCCCTGAAGCGCGCTATCCAGCAGGAGCTGGAGAACCCCCTGGCACAGCGTATCCTGTCCGGTGAGTTTGTACCGGGGGACACGATTCGGGTGGATGTGGCTGGTGAAGGCAGCACGTTCAGCAAGGCCTGAGTCAGGTCGCTGCTGGTCGCTTCACCGCGACCAGCAGGCGGCTCCGGCCCAGGGCGCTTGCAGCAGGACACCGTCCTGTGTCACCACGAAGGTGCCGCAGGGGTCGTCGGCCTGGCGACCTCGCGGTGTTGCCTGCATGGCGTAAGCCGCTTCACTCGGGCCTTCGGGCAGAATATCCGTGGCGTCGCCAAGGACATAGTGTCCGGCCAGGGAGAGTCCCTGTGGGTGAGGCCAGATGTCCTGCACACTGCCGAAACGCCCGTGCGCCGAATGCCAGCGCTGTTGCAGGAGCTGTGCACGGAGCAGACTGTTCATTGCATCGCTGCGGCGGTTGCTGCTGAGTTGCGGGTGGATTACCCAGGCCAGTAACGCCCCGACAAGGAGTGCCACAGCCAGCGCGATCAGCGCCGATTGCAGTCGGGGAGGCTTCACTCAGGTGCGCGGGACACGCTGGAGGCGCGCATGTTTCGCCGGATCAGTCGCAGTACTGGCGAATCGCCTCTTCTGCCTTGGCGCGCTCGGCGGCAATCTGCTCTTCATCCAGATACCGCAGTTCGCCCTGGTCGTTGCGCAGACGGATGCGCCCTGGTTTGTTCAACGTGGCGAGGTTATTGCGGGCCGTCTCACAGAACTCCGGATTTTTCTTGCTGCGCGCCATGTCGGACTCATCGACCTGGTCAAACCGGTTGCCCGGACGCGGCACGACCTCCGGGGGCACAGCACCTTCGTCAGCGCTCACCACCCGCTTCAGCCCGGAGCGAGAGGAAATGACCTCATACTCGGTGCCCTTTGGCGGCGGCCGATCGCTGTACACCGGGTTGCCGCGGCCATCCTGCCAGCGGTAGTGGGTGTCTGCAGCGGCCAGTTGCAGACTGGCCGTAGCCAACAGCATTATCAGGGTGCTGCCGAGACCCTTGCGGAGTGCTGATTTCACACGCATTGTCCCTGTTCTGGAAGGCGTTCGTGGTTAAAGTACCCCAGCCCGGGCGGAGGCGCAATGCGCCTGTTCAGGCAAATTCCATCCTCTGCGGGTTTTTCACGTTGACAAGCCTGCGCGCGGCGCAAACAATAGGCGGGTCTCTTGAGTGGTAACGACTAATTCCGGGTACCCCCGGCCACTGGTCTACCGCTGTGATGTCATTATTCACAGCGGCTGTTCATGAGTCCCGTATTCAATCCGCGCCGCACTGGCGGGATTGAGGGCCAGACACTGCGCTACCTCGCAGGGCGACCGATACACGGGTGTTCGTGATCGATTTCCTCCGCGGAGCGCCGCCGCAGCATGCCGGTGGCGGGTCTCGAGCAGTGTATCGCGCCCAGGGGGTGGCGTCGCCAGCCGGGTACCGGGTCAGGTACCGGTTTCCGCAACGTCCACACAGCAACTTGAACTGCTTCGGCGAGGGTTACGCGCCGGGCGTTTACGTTAGTGGGAGAGACATTGTGGAGCTGTTATCCGGCGGCGAGATGATCGCCAAAGCGCTCGAAGATGAGGGCGTAGAGTACATATTCGGCTATCCGGGCGGTGCGGTCCTGCACATATACGACGCCCTGTTCAAAACCAGCAAGGTGCCTCACGTACTGGTGCGTCACGAACAGGCGGCGACCCATGCGGCGGACGGCTACGCGCGCGCCACCGGCAAGCCAGGGGTGGTGCTGGTCACCTCGGGGCCCGGCGCGACCAACGCGATTACCGGGATCGCCACCGCCTACATGGATTCAATACCCATGGTGGTCCTGTCCGGGCAGGTAGCGACGCACCTGATCGGCGAAGACGCATTTCAGGAAACCGACATGGTGGGCATCTCTCGCCCCATTGTGAAGCACAGCTTCATGATTCGTCGTGCCGAGGATATTCCGGCGACCATTCGCAAGGCGTTCCATATTGCCACCACTGGCCGTCCGGGTCCTGTGGTCATCGACATTCCCAAGGATTGCACGCGCCCCGATGCGAAATTCGAATACCACTACCCAGAAACCGTCAAGCTGCGTTCCTACGCGCCCGCCCAGCGTGGCCATACCGGGCAGATACGCAAGGCGGCGAAGCTGCTGCTGAGCGCCAAGCGACCGGTCATCTACGCAGGAGGCGGTGTCATTCTGGGAGAGAGCAGTGAACTGCTCACCCGGCTGGCGCGCAAGCTCAATTACCCGGTGACCAACACGCTGATGGGACTTGGGGCCTACCCTGCGACAGACCGCCAGTTCCTCGGCATGCTGGGCATGCACGGCTTCTATGAGGCCAACATGGCGATGCACCACAGCGACGTGATTCTGGCGGTGGGCGCGCGCTTCGATGATCGCGTCACCAATACGGTTTCGCGCTTCTGTCCCGGGGCCAAGATCATTCACATCGACATCGACCCCACGTCAATCTCGAAGACGGTGGCGGCGGACATTCCCATTGTCGGGCCGGTGCAGTCGGTGCTTGAGGACCTGCTGGATATTCTCGAAAGCCTGCAGGAAAAAGATCCCAAACAGCCGGATACGGCGGCCCTCGGGCGCTGGTGGCAACAAATCGATGAGTGGCGTGCCAAGCACGGCCTGTGGACCGGGCGTCGCTACGGCGAGAGTGATCGCATCATGCCGCAGCAGGTTATCGAGAGCCTGTATCGTGTGACCGGCGGTGATGCCTATGTGACGTCAGATGTCGGCCAGCACCAGATGTTCGCTGCGCAGTACTACAAATTCGACAAGCCACGTCGCTGGATCAACTCGGGCGGTCTGGGGACGATGGGCTTTGGTCTGCCCGCAGCCATGGGGGTCAAGCTGGCCTTCCCGGATATGGAAGTCGCCTGCGTGACCGGTGAAGGCAGTATCCAGATGAATATCCAGGAGCTCTCCACCTGCAAGCAGTACAGCACTCCAATCAAGATCATCAACCTGCGCAATAACTACCTGGGTATGGTGAAGCAGTGGCAGGACATGCAGTACGAGGGGCGCTATGCCATGAGCACCTACGAGGACTCGCTGCCGGACTTCATGAAGCTGGTGGAGTCCTACGGTCACGTCGGGATACAGGTCACACGCCTCGAGGAACTGGATCAGCGCATGGAGGAGGCGTTTGCGATGAAGGACAGGCTGGTGTTCCTCGACATCTTTATCGACCCCATGGAACACGTGTATCCGATGCATGTCGCGCCCAACGGCGCCATGAAGGATATGTGGCTCAGCAAAAACGAGAGGACCTGACATGCGACGCATCATTTCCATACTGCTGGAAAACGAGCCGGGTGCGCTGTCACGGGTTATCGGCCTGTTTTCCCAGCGCGGTTACAACATCGAAACGCTGAACGTGGCTCCAACCGAGGATCTCACGCTATCCCGCCTGACACTGACCACCACAGGCGACGACAAGACTATGGAGCAGATTACCAAGCAGCTGAACAAGCTGGTGGATGTCGTCAAACTGGTAGATCTTTCCGAGGGCGCGCACATCGAGCGCGACCTGATGCTGATCAAGGTGCGGGCGAGTGGCGCCATGCGCGACGAAATCAAGCGCACGACGGACATTTTCCGTGGCCAGATTGTGGATGTGGGGCCCAATACCTACACCATTCAGCTCACCGGGACGGGGGAGAAGCTCGATTCGTTCGTGGCGGCGATGGCCGAAGCGGATATTCTCGAGGTTGTGCGGTCTGGGGTGGCTGGGATCTCTCGCGGGGAGAAAGTGCTCAGGCTCTAGGGTGCTCGGCTCGGGGCTTTCTTGGACCGCGGGTTGGGTGGCGAACGCGATGGCCGCAAGGGCCGGGCGGGAACCGCTACGAGCACATGGATGTGCTCGTAGCGGTTCCCGGCAAGCCCCACGGGTGCCAGCGTCCGCCACGCCCCCGATCCCGCCACGCCCCCGATCCCGCCACGCCCCCGATTCCGGCACGAACCAGCGTCCGCCATGCCCCTGATCCCGGCACGCACCAAAGCCTGCCCCGAACAACCATCACCATAAAAAAGGGCCCCGAAGGGCCCCACGGATGTTCCAGCGCCTGAAACCCTCAGACGATACGTTTCATCGCCGTCATGTAGCCACGCAGCTTCTTGCCCACGATCTCCACCGGGTGTGAGCGGATCTTTTCGTTCACGGCAATCAGCTCCCGATTGTCGACGCCGTTGTCGCCGGCGATGGTTTTGCCAATCACGTCTGTGTCGATATTCGCCATGAAGTCCTTCAGCAGCGGGCGGCAGGCGTGATCGAAGAGGTAACAGCCGTATTCCGCGGTATCGGAAATCACAACGTTCATCTCATACAGCTTCTTGCGCGCAATCGTATTGGCGATGAGCGGCGTTTCGTGCAGGGACTCGTAGTATGCGGATTCATCGATAATGCCCGCTGCGACCATGGTCTCGAAGGCCAGTTCGACGCCGGCCTTGACCATTGCAATCATCAGGATGCCGTTGTCGTAGAACGCCTGTTCGCTGATTTCCGCAGCGGTGTTGGGCGTGTTCTCGAAAGCGGTTTCTGCGGTGGCGGCGCGCCACTTGAGCAGGTTGGCATCGTCGTTGGCCCAGTCCTCCATCATGGTGCGCGAGAAGTGCCCGGTCATGATGTCGTCCTGGTGCTTCTCATACAGCGGGCGCATGATGTCCTTGAGTTCTTCCGCCAGGTAAAACGCGCGCAACTTGGCGGGGTTGGACAGACGGTCCATCATGTTGGTAATGCCGCCGTGCTTGAGGCCTTCAGTCACGGTTTCCCAGCCGTACTGGATCAGTTTGGAGGCGTAGCCGGGCTCAATGCCTTTCTCTACCATTTTGTCGAAGCAGAGGATGGAGCCGGTTTGCAGCATGCCGCAGAGAATGGTCTGCTCGCCCATCAGGTCGGATTTCACTTCCGCGATGAAGGAGGATTCCAGAACACCGGCACGGTGGCCACCCGTGCCTGCGGCATAGGCTTTTGCCAGCTCCAGGCCTTCGCCTCGTGGGTCGTTTTCGGTGTGCACGGCAATCAGGGTCGGTACGCCGAACCCGCGCTTGTATTCTTCCCGCACCTCGGTGCCGGGGCACTTGGGTGCAACCATGATCACCGTGAGGTCTTCCCGGATTTTCATCCCCTCTTCGACGATGTTGAAGCCGTGTGAATAGGCGAGGCAGGCGTTCTTTTTCATCAGCGGCATGACCTCGGCGACCACGGCGCTGTGCTGCTTGTCGGGCGTCAGATTCAACACCAGGTCGGCCTGCGGGATCAGTTCCTGGTAGGTGCCTACCGTGAAGCCGTTTTCGGTTGCGTTCTTCCACGATTGCCGTTTTTCGGCGATGGCGCTGTCGCGCAGGGTGTAGGACACATCAAGCCCGCTGTCGCGCAGGTTGAGGCCCTGGTTCAGGCCCTGGGCGCCACAGCCGATGATCACCAGCTTCTTGCCGCGCAGTTTTTCGACACCATCGGCGAACTCCGATGCATCCATGAAGCGGCATTTGCCGAGTTGTTGCAGCTGCAGGCGCAGCGGTAGTGTATTGAAGTAATTCTGTCCCATGATGAGGCCCTGAGTTGAGTGTTGATTGATAAAGGATACGGCAAAGCACTCGTTGCGTAAAAAGCTAAATAGTTGAAACTGTATTGCGTTTCCCGCAAAGTACACCGATGGACACAAAAGCACTCCAGGTATTCCTCTCGGTCGCCGGCAGCCTCAATTTCAGCCGCAGCGCGGAGCGCCTGCACATGAGTGTGAGCGCCGTCAGTCGCACGGTGCAGCGTCTTGAGGACGAACTCGGCCAGTCGCTGCTGGAGCGGGATCAGCGGAATATGCAGCTGACGCCTGCAGGGCGCACGCTTCGAGACTATGCCCAGCGCAGTGTCTCCGACTGGCAGAACCTGCGGCGACAGCTGCGGGGCGACCAGCAACTGGCCGGAGAGGTGAACCTCTACTGCTCTGTGACCGCCAGTTACAGCATTCTCGCGCCTATCCTGGAGGCGTTCCGTCAGCGTCAGCCCGGTGTGGAGCTGATGATGCACACCGGCGACCAGGCCGACGGTGTGGATCGGGTGTTGTCCGGCCAGGATGACGTTGCGGTCAGTGGACGCCCGGGGTACCTGCCGCCGCGCCTTGCCTTCCTGTCATTGCTGCAGTCGCCGATGGTGGTCTGTATGCCCGCAGCCGACTGTGCGGTGCGGCGCATGTTGCTCGCCAGCGACGTGGCGGCCGCTGACTTCGACTGGAGCGGCATTCCGTTTATCGTGCCCGAGCGCGGCGTGACCAAGGACCTGCTTGATGGGTGGCTGGACAGGCGCGGGAGCCGCCCGCGTATCTATGCCCAGGTAGCCGGTCACGAGGCGATTGTGGCCATGGTGGGGCTGGGGCTGGGGGTAGGTATCGCACCGGAACTGGTGATTCAGGCCAGCGGCATGGCGTCGCGCGTGACCGCAGTGCCCGTGTGGGAGCCCCTGCCGCCGCTGGACATCGGCTTGTGCAGTCTGAATAGCCGGCTTGAGGATCCGCGGGTCAAATCCCTTTGGGACGTGGCGCGACAGACCTACGACAGCGCTCTTTGATATACTCGCGCTGTTGAAGAGGCGGGTAATCACATGAACGACAAGGTGCAGGGCGAGACAGGCGAGACCGCCGACAGGGACGGGAAGCTGCAGGGTGTGACCCCGTCGCTCGATCTGATCGTGGATGAGCACGAGGAGGAGGTCTCCGAGGACGGCCGCACCGTGCGGCGGCAGGGCATTTACCTGCTGCCCAACCTGATGACCACGGGTGCCCTGTTTGCCGGTTTCTATGCCGTGGTTGCGGCCATGCGCGGTGATTTCGAGAGCGCTGCGGTGGCGATCTTCTTCGCCATGATCTTCGATGGGCTCGACGGGCGCATCGCCCGCATGACCAACACCTCGAGCAAGTTTGGCGCGGAATACGACAGCCTGTCCGACATGGTGTCCTTCGGCGTGGCGCCGGCCCTCGTCATGTTCAGCTGGGCGCTGGGTGAGTTGGGCAAATTCGGCTGGAGTGCAGCCTTTGTGTACGTTGCCTGTGCGGCGCTGCGTCTGGCGCGTTTCAATACGCAGATCGACACCGCGGACAAGAACTACTTTACCGGCCTTGCGAGTCCAGCGGCGGCGGCGGTGGTGGCGAGCACGGTCTGGGTCTGCCACGATCTGGGTTGGACCGGTGCGGACCTGCCCTTCGAAGTCGCGGTGCTGGTAGCCTTGCTGACAACGGTGCTCGGGCTGCTGATGATGGCCAACTTTCCCTACTACAGCTTCAAAGGCGTGGACTTTCGTGGTCGTGTGCCCTTCGTCGCGATGATCCTGTTGGTCCTCGTGTTCAGCCTGGTGACCCTGGACCCGCCCAGTGTGTTTCTGCTGGCCTTTCTTGTCTATGCCGCCTCTGGCCCGGTCATGCAGTTGCAGCGCTGGCGCAAGGCACGCCAGAGCGAGGCCTGATAAGGCTTTCGGGAGCACGCCTCGGGCGTGCCCTCGCTCGGCTTTGAGCCCTCGAGGAAAATACTTTTAAATATTTTCGGAAAAGCCCTTGCAGGGCATTTGCCGATACGTATAATGCGCATCCTCGGTTGGGGGCAACCACCAACGGAAACACGGCAGCCATAGCGCTTCCGGGCTATTTAACAAAGAAACGAAGACAGATGTGTGGGCACTTGTTGGGATAGTTGTACGACTATTCAGACACGACAAGTGACTCATCGATTCATTTTGGATATATGATTACGAACTGTG